>JBMNUT010000007.1:0-146790 GCA_050946375.1 Bacteroidaceae bacterium
CGTATGATTTTCAAGTACGAATATACTAAATAATCATTATTTGGAAGAAAATCAATAATGTAAAATGAAGAAAAGCCGCAAAAACGGCCACATAGCCGTCGAGCCCTCTGCATTGGTAAAATGGCCATGGCATCCCCAATGGAACGGACACAGTCCACGAAAATCGCCTCATAACCCCAAATTAAGCGGTATCAGCATCTCGATGTAAAGCTGTGGAGCCGGAATAGGCTATGATGTACCATGAAATGTAAAGCCGATGTAAGCCAATGTAAAGCAGAAAAACCGCTTCGAATTATTTACCTCTTTCAGACCTCCGCCCGTAACTACCTATAAACAAACAACTTCCACTATTTTATCCGTCACCATTGAAAAACCGCTTCGTTATACGCCCCATACTTTCGTTTACGGAATGACGAAAGAAGAAATCTCTCCATCGGAAACCGATAACAGTGAAAGCAATTTCGAGAGCTACAGCGGCAGCGACTATTCGGAAACCACCTCAGAATATCCTTCCACGCCAAGCGGGCACTACGAAACCAAGACAGAACAATGCTCGAATTGCCTCGGCAGGGGGTATAACCCGGTACATGTATATCATGGCGGAGGCAAAAGCAGCACAATACAAAGGAGGTGCTCGTTCTGCCATGGAAAGGGAAGCATAACCAAACGCGAATATGTATTAGACAACTAAACACTACCATTATAAATTAACAGTTGCGCCCGACACGTATCAGGGATAGAAAAATGAAGCTATTATTAGGAACGGTAATTGCCGCAGGAGTGGCTCTTACTACACTGTCCTTTACAACCTTGTCGGAAACGACTTCATCCGCCG
Source organism: Bacteroidaceae bacterium (assembly GCA_050946375.1). Taxonomy (GTDB): domain Bacteria; phylum Bacteroidota; class Bacteroidia; order Bacteroidales; family Bacteroidaceae; genus UBA1794. Next base: position 836 of record JBMNUT010000007.1, read on the forward strand.
ACAATTCTAACAAAAAGTTCGTAAAGACAACGAACAAATGCCAAAAGTCAAATTGCAGTTGCAGTGGCTATTGGGGCTACAAACACCTAAACGGGACTTACGAGGGGAACTGCTCGAACAGCGACGGACACGGACATACTTGCGGGCATGGCCCGGAAAAGCACGGCCTGAAAAAATGGTGAATCGTACTCCATACGATTACTGAAATTGCCCAAAGAAGCCGACCCAGATGAGTTCTTGAGGTCGGCTTTTCTCCCTCTCTTAAAAACAAGGGACACTATCCATGACCACACCCATAAAACCTTATGCATGTGCCTGCTGGAGATTAACCCAAAGCAAGAAATTATCTACATAAATAAGCGCGTAGTCATATTGTCTGCCTTATACTACTCATTCGGATCAGAAAAAGGCACGCCCTTTCTTCCACTTCTAAAGGCTTAAGAACTTGACCATAAAAATCTTTATATTTACAACTGCGCTGTCGTGTTTCACTGCTTCCGCTTCTGCCCAAAACAGAATCGCGGTTTCAAAACAAAAAAGAGAACTCTACGTATTAAACAGCAAGAATGACACTCTGTGCATCATGCAATGCGGCATAGGGCTAAATAAAGGTAACAAAACACGAAGCGGCGACAAACGAACACCGGAAGGCACGTTCACAATCTCCAAAATCCAAGATTCCAAACTATGGACGCATGACTTCAAAGATGGGTACGGACCACGAAAAGGAGCTTACGGACCATGGTTCATTCGCCTGCATGTCCCAAGATTCAGCGGTATCGGCATTCACGGAACATGCTTTCCCAACTCCATAGGAACCCGCTGCAGCGATGGATGCATAAGACTCCGAAACGAAGATGTCTCCCGACTTCTTCACTACATCAAAGCAGGCGACAAGGTTACTATCGCAGCAGACGAGTGAAGCAGCCGCAACAGGGAGGTGATGTTGCAAATAAGATTGGCGGGACTACAAGCCTTTTCTCTGCCACCGCAAGGCGGGAATCAGAAACGAAAATCGTATCTTTGCCCGCATGAGCAACCTTTTCGCCAATCCATTCCCTGCCTCCTTCACGGCCGACGACCCCGCACAGGCACTCACCCTGCGCCAGCTGAACGGGCTGGTACGGCAAACACTGAAAAGCCAGTTCGACCACCCGCTGTGGGTACAGGCCGAAATCAGCGAACTGCGCGTGGCCGCCAACGGACATTGCTACCTGGAGCTCATCGAGAAAGACCCTTCCGGCCGAACCCCCTCGGCCAAGGCACGAGGCATCGTATGGAACCGGACATGGCCCGGCCTGAAATTCCGTTTTGAGGAAAGCACCGGCCAGCAACTCACCGCGGGCATCAAAATACAAGCGCTGGTATCCGTGGAATTCAGCGAGATATACGGCTACAGCCTTACCTTGCTCGACATCGACCCGACCTACACGTTGGGCGACCTTGCACGCCGCAGACGCGAAATCCTGCGCCAACTGGAAGAAGAAGGCGTGCTTACCCTCAACAAGGAACTGCCTCTCCCGCTCAACCTGCAGCGCATAGCCGTCATTTCCTCCGCCACGGCAGCCGGATACGGCGACTTCCTGCGCCAACTGGAGGAGAACCCCTACGGACTGGCCTTCCGCGTCCAGCTCTTTGCCGCTACGATGCAAGGCGAAGGGACGGAAAAAAGCATACTCTCCGCCTTGGGAAAAATAGCCGACCGCAGGGAAGACTTCGACGCGGTGGTCATCATCCGCGGCGGCGGGGCCGTGAGTGACCTGACGGGCTTCGACACCTATCTACTGGCGGCAGCCTGCGCCCAGTTTCCACTGCCCCTCATCACCGGAATCGGGCACGAACGCGACGATACGGTCATCGACCTCGTGGCGCACACGCGGGTCAAGACGCCCACCGCGGCGGCACAGTTCCTCATCACCCACCAGCGGGGCCAACTCGACCAGCTGGCCATCTGGGCACGCAGCCTGCAGGAACAGGCACAAGCCTGCCTCCAATACCAGCGCGAATGCCTGCGTGCCACCGGAGAGAGGCTCACAAGCCGCATTCCGAGGCTGATAAACGGCCAACAGACGCTGCTCGCACGCCTGCAAATGGAGACCCTTAAACGGACAACTGAGCTGCTTCGCGAAAACAAGCTGCGGCAATCCACCCTTTCCTACGCCGTAGGCATCCGCTTCCAGAGGCGCATCGCAGCCGAAAGGAGCCGTCTGTCATCCCTCACGCCGCGCATTACCCAGTCCGTACGGCAACTCTTGCTCAAACAAGGGCACTATTTGGAGCTCGCCACACAGAAAACGCACAACGCCGACCCGCAGCAAATACTGAAACGAGGCTACAGCCTGACCCTGCGCGAAGGCCAAATCATCACCTCGGCAGCCCAGCTCCGCCCGGGCGACCGCATCCTGACCCGCTTTCGCGACGGCAATGTCGAAAGCTGCGTAGAAGAAACCCGGAACACACCCGACGTATTAACCCGATAATCCCAGTCATACAGCTTATGGAAAACCGTACAAAAGAAAAAGAGACCTACACTTCCGCTCTCAAGCGCCTGCAAGAAATCGTTACCGAGCTGGAAGAAGAAAATGTAGACATAGATGAACTCACGAAAAAACTGGCGGAAGCCCAGCGATTACTTACGTTTTGCAAGAAAAAGTTAACGAAAACCGAAGAAGAAGCACAGAAAATACTCGAAACCATGCAATAATGTGCAAGAAATAGCCTAACTTTGCGCTTCAATATAAGAACGACTAACAAAAAACAAGAAGTATTATGTCAGAAATAGACTGGGCCAATCTGCCTTTCGGCTATATAAAGACAGATTACAACGTACGCTGCTACTACCACAACGGCAAGTGGGGTGAAATAGAAGTATGCAGCGAAGAAACCATCCCCTTGCACATGGCCGCAACGTGCCTGCACTATGGCCAGGAAGCCTTCGAAGGATTGAAGGCCCGCCGCTGCCCCGACGGGAAAATCCGCATCTTCCGCCTGGAAGAGAACGCCGCCCGCCTGCAATCCACCTGCCGCGGTATCATGATGCCCGAGCTCTCCACCGAACTTTTCCGCGAGATGACCCTCAAAGTAGTCAAGCTGAACGAGAAATTCATACCGCCTTATGAGAGCGGGGCTTCGCTCTATATCCGTCCGCTGCTCATCGGCACCACGGCACAAGTGGGGGTTCATCCGTCCGACGACTATCTTTTCCTCATCTTCGTTACCCCCGTCGGTCCGTACTTCAAGGGCGGATTCGCCTGCAACCGCTACGTCATCACAAGAGCCTATGACCGCTCCGCTCCACTCGGCACCGGTATTTACAAAGTAGGCGGCAATTACGCAGCATCCCTGCGGGCCAACCACGAAGCGCACGAAGCCGGCTACGCATGTGAGTTCTACCTCGACGCAAAAGAGAAGAAATATATCGACGAATGTGGCGCAGCAAACTTCTTCGGCATCAAAGACAATACGTATATTACCCCGAAGTCTACCTCCATACTGCCGTCGATCACCAACAAGAGCCTCATGCAGCTGGCTGAAGACCTCGGCATGAAAGTAGAACGCCGCCCCATCCCCGAAGAAGAACTCAGCACTTTCGAAGAAGCCGGCGCATGCGGAACAGCCGCAGTCATCTCCCCAATTTCCGAAATCGACGACCCCGAAGCCGGAAAGAAGTACGTCTTCTCCCACGACGGGAAGCCCGGACCGTGGAGCACGAAGCTGTATGAAAAATTAGTAGACATACAGTACGGCATCGAGCCCGACGTTCACGGCTGGAACACCATACTCGAATAACCCTTTGAACCTCATATATCATTCAAGACACACATGGGAAAAGGGAAATTAGCGAAGTTCGCCGACATGGAGGGCTATCCCCATGTTTTCGAATACCCCTATTCCGTCATAGCCAGCGCCTCCTTTCCGATGAAAGGGCGCTGGCTATGCGATTTTTTCCACAACGACAACCCCATCATTCTCGAGCTGGGATGCGGACGAGGCGAGTACACCGTAGGGCTGGCACGCAAGTTCCCGGACAAAAACTTCATAGGCGTAGACATAAAAGGCGCACGCATGTGGAGCGGAGCCACCGACTCGCTGCGTGAAGGACTGAAGAACGTAGCCTTCTTGCGTACCAACATCGAAATCATCGACCGCTTCTTCGCCCAAGACGAAGTAGACGAAATCTGGATAACCTTCCCCGATCCTCAGATGAAGAAGAACACCAAACGGCTCGTTTCCACCTATTTTTTGCAGCGATACGCCCGTTTTCTCCGTCCCGACGGCCTCATCCATCTGAAGACCGACAGCCCGTTTCTCTACACCTACGCCAAGGCTCTGGTCGAGCTCAACCGCCTGCCGATAGTGCACGACACGGCCGACCTCTACGCCCACAGCGAGGGAGTGGACGACATATTGGGCATCCGCACCTACTACGAGCAGCAATGGCTCGACCGCGGACTCACCATTAAGTACCTCAACTTCCGCCTCCCCGGCGGAATTGCCGACCAACTTGCCGAACCGGACATAGAAATCGAGCTCGACTCCTACCGCAGCTACAACCGAAGCAAGCGCAGCGGGCTCACCACACACGTCTGACAATCCGACCGGTCCCTTCCCGCCCGACGGGAAAAGGCCTTAATGACTCATCAGAAACCTCTGCAGGAAATAGCCAAAACCTGCAGAGGTTTTTTCCATTTCATACGCACGCCTTTCCGCTTTAAATAATAACCAACCTCCCCAAACCGCGCGGAACAAACCCCTTCCAACGGCTCTTTCTCATCCCACATAGAGCATAAAAACAATCGGCGCAGGAAACTGTTTTCACACATTTTCCTGCGCCGATTGACTTTTGCGTGGAGTATAGCGGACTCGAACCGCTCACCTCAACACTGCCAGTGTTGCGCTCTAGCCAGATGAGCTAATACCCCTTTATCGGTTTTGCGCGGCAAAGATAAGCAATAATTCCGGAATAAACCTTATATTTGCAGTGTTTTTTTGAGAAAAGCCCTGGCGCTTTTACCCGAAAGTCACGGCACTTTCCGCAAAAAGCAGCGGCACTTTTCGGATACTCCCCAAGGGAACTTTGCCAATGACCCAACCGGAAAAAGAAAGAATCATCTTAGGAATCGACCCAGGCACCAACGTCATGGGCTACGGACTGCTGCGCATCGAGGGCACACGCCCGTCGCTCATCACGATGGGCGTAATCGATTTACGCAAATGCAGCGACGTATATCTGAAACTCAAGCACATACACGACCGGGTGACGAGCATCATCGAAGGATTCCTGCCCGACGAGATGGCCATCGAGGCCCCCTTCTTCGGAAAAAACGTACAGTCCATGCTCAAACTCGGCCGCGCTCAGGGAGTAGCCATAGCCGCCGCGCTGAGCAGGCAAGTCCCCATCACGGAATACGCCCCGCTAAAAATAAAATTAGCCATCACCGGCAACGGAAGTGCCAGCAAAGAACAGGTAAGCGACATGCTTCGCCGCATACTCCACATACCCGATTCGGAAATGAGCTCCTTCATGGACGCCACCGATGCGCTCGGAGCTGCCTATTGCCACTACCTGCAAACCAATTCGCCCATCACCAAAGAAAAAGGATACCACGGATGGAAAGACTTCATACGCAAGAATCCCACCCGTGTGGGGAACGGAGCCGCGCTCACCGCTGCGGCGTCCCCCAAAAAGCTACCCTAACAGAACGACATGAAGACGCAAGAAACAATCCGCATCAGCAACGGAACGGTGCGACATCCCGACAGACGGATGGCAGAACCCATAAACCTCTCCTTCCACGACGGCGAGCACATCGCCATAGTCGGCCCCAACGGCAGCGGAAAGTCGCTCCTCGTCGACACCCTCACCGGGCGCTATCCGCTGCTCCACGGGGGAGAACTGAAATACGACTTCAGCCCCTCGCCCAAAACTACGGCCTACGAGAACATTAAATACATCACTTTCCGCGATACCTACGGCGCAGCCGACGAAACCTACTACTACCAACAGCGCTGGAACTCGCACGACCTCGACCATGCACCGCTCGTCGCCGAGCTGCTCGCCCCCGCCCAGAACGGCAACGGGCAAGACCCCATGCGCGAAGAGCTGTACGAACTGTTCCGCATGCAGCCACTTTTGGACAAAAGCATCCTCCTTCTCTCCAGCGGCGAGATGCGTCGCTTCCAGCTCATCAAAGCCCTGCTCCAGAAGCCGCGCGTGCTCATCATCGACAACCCCTACATCGGACTGGATGCCCCTACGCGCACACAGCTGACCGAGCTGCTCGCGCAGCTGGCCGCCAAAGGCGACGTGCAAATCATACTCGTGCTCTCCATGCTCGACGACATACCCCCGTTCATCACCCACGTCCTGCCGGTGCAGAACCGCCGCTGCGGCCAGAAAATCACCCGCGCGGAATACCTGCAGACCCTGCAGCTTCCCACCGCAGAGTCCGTATTCCTGCCCCAGGAGCTGCGGCAAGCCATCCTCGACCTGCCCGCCCGCACCGACAATCTCACGGGCGACCCGACCGTAGGCCTGCACAAAGTGAGCATCCGCTACGGCACCCGCACCATCCTGCGCGACCTCGACTGGACCGTCCTGCAGGGCGAGAAATGGGCACTCTCGGGTGAAAACGGAAGCGGCAAGTCGACCCTGCTCAGCCTCGTCTGCGCCGATAACCCCCAGTCCTATGCCTGCGACATCACGCTCTTCGGGCGGCGACGCGGTTCGGGCGAGAGTATTTGGGAAATCAAGCGCCACATCGGCTACGTATCGCCCGAGATGCACCGAGCTTACCAGAAGGATTTGCCCGCAAGCCACATCGTTGCTTCCGGACTGCACGACAGTATCGGGCTATACGTGAAGCCCAAACCCGAACAGATGGGCACTTGCGCCTTCTGGATGAACATCTTCGGCATCGGAGACTTGTATGACCGCCCGTTTCTCCAGCTATCCAGCGGCGAACAGAGGCTCGTACTTCTGGCACGGGCCTTCGTGAAAGACCCCGAACTGCTTATCCTCGACGAGCCATTGCATGGCCTCGACACCTACAACCGGGCCCGGGTGAAGGAAGTGATACAGACCTTTTGCCAAAGGCCGAAGAAGACGCTCATCATGGTCACGCACTACGAGAACGAACTCCCCCCGTGCATCGACCACCGGCTCTACCTGAAAAAACAAATCTAACTCCGCACAGAGCCACCCCAACAAGAACTAATCTCTAATCACCGCATGACTTTCTGATAATATGATCTCATTAGACAAGATTTACCAAGCGTCGTATGTACTGAAAGAGGTAATCCGGCGCACCGATTTGATTGCAGCTCCCCAGATTGCGCCCAGCTGCGAACTCTATTTGAAACCGGAGAATTTGCAAATCACCGGCTCCTTCAAGATACGGGGTGCATACTACATGATTTCCCAGCTTAACGAAGCCGAGAAGAAACGCGGCGTCATTGCCTGCTCGGCCGGCAACCACGCGCAAGGCGTAGCGCTGGCCGCATCGAGAATGGGCATATCTTCGCTCATCTGCCTGCCCGACGGAGCACCGATTTCCAAGGTAGAAGCCACCAAGCGCCTGGGCGCGGAAATCTGCCTCGTGCCGGGAGTCTACGACGATGCCTACGCCCGCGCGCTGGAACTGAAGGAAGAAAAGGGGTATACCTTCGTGCATCCCTTCGACAACGAAGACGTTATTTGCGGACAGGGCACCATCGGTCTGGAATTGCTCAACCAGTTGCCCAACGCCGACATCGTATTCGTCCCCATTGGCGGAGGCGGTCTGGCCTCAGGCCTTGCATTCGCCATGAAGCAGCACAACCCTTCCATCAAAATCTACGGAGTCCAGGCCGAAGGAGCGCCCAGCATGCTCAACTCACTGGAGCATGAACACATCGAATGCCTCCCCAGTGTTTCGACAATCGCCGACGGTATCGCCGTAAAGGAGCCCGGAGAGAACACATTCACCCTGTGCAAACAATATTTGGACGGCATCGTTACCGTATCGGACGAAGAGATTGCCACAGCCATCCTGAGCCTTATCGAAAAACACAAACTCATTGCCGAAGGAGCGGGAGCCGTTTCCGTAGCCGCGGCCATGTTCCAGAAAGTTCCCATTGCCGGAAAGAAAGTGATCGCCGTGGTTTCCGGCGGAAACATCGACGTCAATATCCTTTCGCGCGTCATTACCCGCGGATTGCGCAAGAGCGGCCGCAACTGCGTGCTGACCGTGGCACTCGTCGACAAGCCGGGACAGCTCCTCGGCGTAGCGCAAATCATCGCAAAAGCCGGAGGCAACATCATCTCCGTCTACCACGAACGCTCCGGAAACAGCAGCGACGTGAACGGATGCTTCCTGCGCCTCGTGCTGGAAACGCGTAACGAAGAGCACATTCAGGAAATACGCCAGACGCTGACCCAGAACGGTTTCATCCTGGTGGACGAACTGTCTGACTGAGCAGAGGCCACCCAACAAAACATCCGGCGCGCACTTCCCGCAACAGAAGTACGCGCCGGACTTTTTATACCCCCGCCGCTTCCGGACAAAAGATGCGGCACTTCAACCGAAAAGGCGAGGCACTTTTTCCCGTTTCCTCAGTCGCTTTTCCCCGCTTCCGGCAAGGCTTTATCCGCAATCTCCTCCTCATTCGGCATGAAGGACGAGGCAATGCGCTTCTTGGGGTTCAGCCCCATGTGGCGGAGCTGCTCAACCTGCACGAGCACGCTGCCCCGCCCGTCCTTAAGTTGCCCGTAGGCCCGCTCAAACTGCTCCCGCGCACGGCCGATGGCCACGCCCACGGCCGAGAAAGTCTCGGTGAAAGTCACCACCTTCTCGTAGAGTTTCGTGCCGCGGTCCACAATTTTCTGCACATTCTGCGCCTGATATTCCCGTTTCCACAAGTCCAACGCCAGACGCAAAGCCGTAATCAGGTTCGTAGGGCTCATGAGTACCACCTTTTTGGCGTAAGCCTCGCTCCAGAGTTCCGGCACTTCCTGCAGAGCCAGCAGGTAAGCCGGCTCGGAAGGCATGAACATCATGACGAAATCGGGAGCTTTTGCGTCGTAAGCCGAGTAATCCTTGGCGCTCAGCTCGTCGATATGCTTGCGAACCGAGAGGATATGCTCCTTCAGCGCCTGCGCTCTTGCCGTGTCATCCGGTGCATTTACGTAGGCCGCATAGGCCGTGAGCGAAACCTTGGAGTCGATTATCATTTCCCGCCCGCCGGGATAGCGGACAATAACGTCGGGCTGCATCCGGCTTCCCGTGTCTTCGTTGCGCAGGGGCAAGCCCGTCTCCTCGTCGCGCAGCACCTCCTGCACAAAGTAGTGCTCCCCTTCTTTCAGACCGGAAGCCTCCAGGATATGAGTCAGTATCATCTCGCCCCAATCGCCCTGCATTTTCGAGTCGCCCCGCAAGGCGCGCGCCAGATTGTTTGCATCTTCGCCCAGCCGGCCGCTGGCTTCCACCAGATTCTTTATCTGCTCTTTCAGCGAGAAGCGCTGCCTGGCCTCGTCGCCGTATGCCTTTTCCACCTGCTCCTTGAAGCCTTTCAGGTCAGACTGCAAAGGCTGCAACAAATCGCCCACCTGCTTGCGGCTCAATTCGGAGAACTCCTTGGAATTGGCCTGCAGCAGGCGCGTCGAGATGTTCTCGAACTCCGTCGTCATCCTGCGCTGCCGCACGGCGTCGGCCTCGCGCTCTTCTTCCAGACGACGGGCGAAAGCCGCTTCCTGCTCCTGCTTCTGGCGGGCAAAGCGGGTACGTTCGTCCTCAAGGCGCTGGGCAAACTCGTCCCGCAATGCCTGCATCCGCTGCTCCGCCTCTGCACGCACGCGCCCCAGCTCTGCTTCGGCCTGCTGGCGGCGTTGCTCCTCGGCCTCACGGAGCATGCGGTTTTCGGCCTCGAGGGCAGAACGGGCCGCCTCGGAGCGGGCGCTTCTGCGGGAAAGCAGGACGTAACAGACGGCTAACGCCACGGCAAGCGCCAAAACAAGAAGGAAAGAAAACAAATCCATAAGAACTAATTTGAAATACAACAGAATAAATCAGAAAAAAGGCGCAAGGCCCTGCGCAATTTGCCGCAAGGCTTTTCGGGAAAAGTACTGCATGTTTTTCCGAAAAGCGGCAGCACTTTTCATTCGCCCATGAGCGTGACGGACACCGTACGCGCGCCACCCTCGTTGCGAAACTCGCAGAGATAAATGCCTTGCCACGTACCCAGGTTCAGACGGCCCTCGCGGATGGGTATCGTAACCGAAGCCCCGAGCAGCGAAGCCTTTATGTGTGCCGACATATCGTCGGGCCCTTCCAGCGTATGGCAGAAGTAGGGCGCTCCGTCGGGCACGGCGCGGCGGAAAAAGGCCTCGAAGTCCTGCCGCACGTCGGGGTCGGCATTTTCGTTCAGAGTCAAGGCGGCCGAAGTATGTTTCAGGAAGAGAACCATCACCCCGTTGCGGGGCAAACGCGGCACGCGCCGCATAATCTCACCCGTTACCAGGTGGAAACCGCGCGAATGGGGCGGCAGCTGAATGTCGAATGTATTACATTCCATAAGAAAATCCATGAAAAACTGCCGGCAAATATAGGTATTTATTTCTTTTAGCTTATCTTTGCCCAAGGAAATCCAGCATAGGACAAATATAAGACCCTTATAAGAACATGAGCAAAGTCATACTGATTGGTGCCGGAGGCGTAGGCACTGTAGTCGCACACAAGATGGCGCAAAACGCCGAAGTATTTACGGACATCCTGATAGCCAGCCGCACCAAGTCGAAATGCGACGCGCTGGCCGAGGCAATAAGCAAGTACGGTAAAGGAGCGCGCATCAGCACTGCACAGGTGGACGCAGACAAGGTGGAAGAACTCGTAGCCCTTTTCCGCAGCTATCAGCCGGAAATCGTGGTTAACGTGGCACTTCCCTACCAAGACTTGACGATTATGGAGGCTTGCCTCGAGGCCGGCGTCAATTACTTAGACACTGCCAACTACGAGCCCAAGGACGAAGCCCATTTCGAGTACAGCTGGCAGTGGGCCTACCGGGCGCGCTTCGAAAAAGCGGGGCTGACTGCCATATTGGGCTGCGGCTTTGACCCGGGAGTCTCGGGCATTTTCACAGCTTATGCAGCGAAACACTATTTTGACGAGATACATTACCTGGATATCGTAGACTGTAATGCCGGAAACCACCACAAGGCTTTCGCAACGAACTTCAACCCGGAGATAAACATCCGCGAGATTACCCAGAAAGGGCGGTACTATGAAGACGGGAAATGGGTGGAAACCGACTCGTTGGAGATACACAAACCTCTCACATACCCGAACATCGGCCCACGCGAGAGCTACCTTCTCTACCACGAGGAGCTGGAGTCGCTCGTACAGAACTTCCCCACTATCAAAAGAGCGCGCTTCTGGATGACGTTCGGGCAGGAATATCTGACCCACTTGCGCGTCATTCAGAACATCGGCATGGCACGCATCGACGAGATTGACTACAACGGACAGAAAATCGTGCCCATACAGTTCCTCAAAGCCGTCCTGCCCAATCCGCAAGACCTGGGCGAGAACTACGAGGGAGAGACCAGCATCGGCTGCCGCATACGAGGCACAAAAGACGGTAAGGAGCACACCTATTATATATATAACAACTGCAGCCACCAGGAAGCCTACCGCGAAACGGGCATGCAGGCCGTGAGCTATACCACGGGCGTACCCGCCATGATAGGCGCCATGCTCTACCTGAAAGGAATATGGAAGAAGCCCGGCGTGCACAACGTAGAGGAATTCGATCCCGACCCCTTCATGGAGCAACTCAACTGCCAAGGGCTTCCCTGGCATGAAGTATTCGACGGCGACCTGGAACTGTAGGCCTCGCCCCGAAAAGCTACCTCACTTTTTTCAAAAAGCGGCGGCACTTTTAGCCAAAAGTGCCGCCATTCTTCCCCAAAAGAACCTACACTTTTCATCCCAAGAGACACAACAACAATATGGCAGATACAGAGAAAGTCAAAGCCCTGCAAGCGGCTATGGACAAAATAGAGAAGAGCTTCGGCAAAGGCTCCATAATGAAACTCGGCGACGAGAGCGTAGAACCCGTCGCAGTCATCTCCACCGGTTCGATAGGACTCAATGCAGCCCTCGGAGTCGGCGGCTACCCCCGCGGACGAATCATCGAGATTTACGGCCCGGAGTCCAGCGGTAAAACCACATTGGCCATACACGCCATCGCAGAAGCCCAGAAGGAAGGCGGAATTGCAGCCTTCATCGACGCCGAACACGCCTTCGACCGTTTCTACGCGGAGAAGCTCGGCGTAGACGTCGACAACCTCCTTATTTCGCAACCCGACAACGGAGAGCAGGCACTGGAGATAGCCGAACAGCTCATTCGCTCGGCGGCAATCGACATTATCGTCATCGACTCCGTGGCAGCCCTCACGCCCAAAGCCGAAATCGAAGGCGATATGGGCGAGAACAAGGTAGGCCTCCAGGCACGACTCATGTCGCAAGCCCTGAGAAAGCTGACGGCAGCCGTGAGCAAGTCAGGCACCTGCTGCATATTCATCAACCAGTTGCGCGAAAAAATCGGAGTGATGTTTGCCAACCCCGAGACCACTACCGGCGGAAACGCCCTGAAGTTCTACGCCAGCGTGCGCATCGACATACGCGGCGGGCAGCCCATTAAGGACGGAGACGAGGTACTGGGCAAGACAACGAAGATAAAGGTTGTGAAAAACAAAGTAGCGCCTCCCTTCCGCCGCGCCCAGTTCGACATCATGTTCGGCGAGGGCATTTCCCGCTCCGGCGAGATCATCGACCTGGGAACCGACCTGGGAATCATCAAAAAGAGCGGCTCATGGTTCAGCTACAACGATACGAAACTGGGCCAGGGACGCGACGCCGCCAAGCAACTCATCAAGGACAACCCCGAATTGGCGGAAGAACTGGAAAGCCTGATCATGGCCAAATTACACGAACACCACAACGCCTGAATCCACAACGGCAGCCCGCGGGCTGCCGTTTTCGCTACCCCTTCATGCCCAATCCGCACCGACTGTTCCTATCCCTCTGCCTGAGTCTTTTCCCGCTCCTGCTCATGGGAGAAGAAAAAAACGGCCTGTTTCCGGAATGGGTGGAGCGGCTCATCGGAAAATTCACAAAGGGTTCGGCCATCGACACCGCGTATGTCACACGCGACACCTTCCGCTTCATCGTAAAACCCAAGCTCACCGGAACACTCGGCGAGTACACCTTCAAATGGAAGAGCGAGGGAAATGAAATATCCTTAGGCTCATCTCCGCAAATGAAGATAGGCGTCAACCTGACCTACCGCCACCTCACGCTCGGACTCTCGACCAACGTCGACCAGCTGCTCGGGCGAAAAAGCAAAAAGGAGATAGACTACAGCCTGAGCAGCTACGGCAACCGCTTCGGAGGCGAGCTGTTCTACACCACTTCCGACAACTATAACCTGCGCAACGAGCAGGCCGATGCCCGCTATCCACGGCTCCGCTGCTTCGAAAGCCAGCGTCTGCAGGGCAGCGCCTACTACGTTTTCAACCACCGCCGCTTCTCTTATCCCTGCACCATTACCCAAAGCTACTATCAGCGGCGCAGCTGCGGCAGTTTCCTCATAGGCGCCAACTTCAGCGCCCAGCGCCTCACGATGGACGAAGGCAAGATTCCCGCCGATCTCCCGCCCGAATTCGACGGACTGGAGCAGATACCCCGCAAAACAAGCTACACAATCATCGGACTGAGCGTAGGATATGCCTACAACTGGGTACTGAAAAAGCGATGGACGCTGCACGCCTCGCTCATCGCCACCGTGCCCGTTTACGAAAAAGGCACGATTTCCTACACCGACCGCAAGGAAACCATCCGCTACAACCCGCTGAACACCAGTCCCGCCATGCGCTTCGGCGTACTTTACAACGGGCGTCATAACTTCGGCGGCCTGTCCATTTCCAACAACTTCCAGCTCATACGCCACTCCTCCCTGCACATTTCCGACCTCTACTTCCGCGCACGGCTCTACTACGGCATGCGCTTCTAAATTATTCATACGGCACTTTTCAGAAAAAGCACTGCAACTTTTCCCGAAAAGTGTCGCAACTTTCTGCAAAAACTACCCGCTATTATTTTCAAAACATTATATTTGCAGCGAATAAATTACTACGTTCGTAACAAAATCTTCATGCCTATGAAAAGAAAACTTCCTCTTTATGCCGTTGCGGCCTGCATGGCTGCTTCTGCTCCGGCCCTCCTTCAGGCACAGGAAGCAGAAGTAATCAGCACAAGCCCCGACGTTATCGTAACCACCTCCCTGTGTTCCTCATGGGAGACACTCGGCGCCGTCAACGACGGGCAAGTCGGTGCCAACTCCACGACGCGCCCAAGCGGCGGAATATATGGCAACTGGGACACACACGGCCAGACAAACTGGGTAATGTACCAGTTTCCCGGCGATGCGGTGCTTACGGAAACCTCCGTTTATTGGTTCACCGACAACGGAGGCCTGCTGATTCCTACCGAAGCCTACATCGAGTATTTCGACGCGGCCAGCAACTCTTTCGTAAAAGCGGGCGACATCGGGACAGAAGCCAATAAGTTCAACACACTCGAACTGTCGAATATCGTCACCGACCGCATAAGAGTCTCCATGTACAACCCGACCCAAAGCACGGGTATCGTAGAGTTTCAGGTAAAAGGCTACTATACCGTGCCGACACCCTTTGCCTCTTTCGGTTCCTACGTGAACGACGAAGAATGGGAAGAAGGCGTCTCCCACCGCACCGTGGGGCAGGGAGAATCGGTTTCCTATGCCGTAACAATCGACGAAGACGACGCAACGCCCGGAACGTGGAGCTGGACCGGCCCCAACGGCTTCACCTCCACCGACTCCGTGCTGACCCTTTCGGCCGTAGAGAGCAGCCAGTCGGGAACCTACACGGTGACTTTCACCAATTCCGGCTACGGACGCACCCAACAGTCCTTCAGCCTTACCGTTTACGACGGCCAGGTTGGCTCGGAATACAGCTGGAAAGAATATCATCCCTCGCTCAATTACGACTTCCGCAAGGAGTATCCCGACTTCCCGGCACCCACCAAAGACCTGGAAGAGTTCGATGTTGCCGGACGAATCAGCGACGGATGGTGGACTTACGCCTGGGGACCTAAGGCCAACCACCTCGGCACCGACCAGGTAGGCGAAGAAGGAATCCGCGCCATGCTTGCCCGAATGAACAAAGACTTCGCCTATTTCCGCGACAGCATGGGCTGGCCGCCCGACCTTCGTGCGCGCAGCGGCTACCGGAGCACCATCTATCTCTACGGTTCGGGGCTGCCCACTGACGCTGCGGACAGCACCGCGCTGGGCGGATGGCAGAGTGCCACGACCTACAACGGCGTCACTTACCCCATGGTCCTCATCTCCTATTATCCGGTGTACAGCTTCCATCCCGACTGCCCCTATGCCGTCAGCGACAAAGACTACCAGACAGGCGCCGTAGTACACGAGGGTATCCACGCGTTGCTTGCCGATCTGCCGGGATGCAAGGGCTCCGCTTGGATACAGGAGGGAGGCAATACCTGGCTCCAGCAGGAGTATGAGTCGAGAACGTCGGGCAATTACAGCGAAATGGGCTACCTTAATGCGCCGGCCCTCATCGCTCCTTTCATGCCCATCGAGTGCTACAGCGGATGGCTGCTCGACGGTTCGTTCGGAGGCCCTGCGGCTGAAGGCGTAAACGTCTACAATGAAAACGGACAGCAGCTCTGCAATTGGCGCAACATGCTGGGCGGTACGCAATACGGCAACCTCTTCGTCGTATTTCTCGGCCAGACTTTGGGCGACGGCGTAGTGCCTTGGATTTGGGCCAACTGCCCGAACCGTGTTCTCGAGGGCATGGCTGACTCATTAGGCAGTGACCAAATGCGCCGACTCATAGTGGAATACCGCGCAAAGCAGGCGATGTTGGACTTTGGCAACTGGACTAATGCGACAAAGAAGCTGCTTAATAACAATTTCAACGGCGTTACTCGTGAAGAATACGAGCCTTATGCGCAAAAAGTGGAGCCCTGGAACATGACGCCTTACGTGAAATGCACCAATGACGGTAATGGCCTGGTAATACCCGAGGAGCGCACGCTGCCGGGATGGTCGGGAGCCAACCAAATCCCCCTGCATATTGAAAATAAGGACACGGTCCTCATCGTAGACTTCCAGCCCATTGGCGAAAACATGATGCTCCAGTTGTGCTATCGCACGCGCAGCGGAAAGATAGTCTACAGCACCCCCGTGCCCGAGGGCGAGTGCGTGCTCAAAATCCCCTCGGCAGATGCCGAACGGCCTGCCAACGAAGTGGTAATTGCCGTAGTCTGCAACACAGACTACATATATGAAGGCGAAGAAACCCGCAAGGCAAAATTCGATTACCGCCTTAAACTCGAACGCGGCGTCTACCATACGGCCGATCCGTACGTCAAATGGTACGAATACACCCAGTACCTCTACGACCGCAGCTTCACCGGAGTGGAAGAAGTGGCAGCAGAACAGAACCTCAGCTTCAGCCTTTCGCCCAGCGTGGCCCATGCCGGCGAGAGCATCAAGCTGAACTTCGTACAGGAACCCGAGACGATGCCCACGGTCAGCCTCATCGGTCTGAACGGAGCCACCCTGCTGAAGACCCAGACAGACGCATCGAACACCATCGAACTGCCCGGCTCGCTCGAGAGCGGCCTCTACCTCATCAGTGTAAAACAGGGCGGAAAGAGAGAGACAGCCAAGCTCGTCGTACAATAAACGGTCGACGCTTACTGCAGAAAGTCACGGCACTTTTCCCGATTTGCTACGGCACTTTTCGGGAAAAGTGCCGCAACTTTTTCCATCCCGCCTACCCGGAATCCATACCTCGAAGAGGGGGAACCGAAAAGCAGCCGGAAGCCCTCAGGCCGACAAGGGCATAGCCCGTATAAAGACCCCCAGTCGCAAAAAGTAGGTAAATGCTACATTTTTGTTGCAACATAGGACATAAAGAATGTATCTTTGCGGCGCAAAAATAATTTTCACAAAAGAAAAATTAAGAAACCGCTTTATGGAATTGAACAAAATCTTCCGAGACGGCCCCTGGAGCCAGTCAATCAACGTAACTGACTTCGTCAAGAAAAACATTACGCCCTATGAGGGCGACGCTTCCTTCCTCGCAGGCCCCACCGAACGCACCAAGCGCATCTGGTCCATCTGCCTCGAGGCCATCGCAGAAGAACGCGCGAACAACGGAGTCCGCGCCATCGATAACCATACGATTTCTACCATCACTTCCCACAAGGCAGGCTACATCGACAAGGAAAACGAACTGATCGTAGGCCTGCAGACCGATGAATTGCTGAAACGGGCCATCAAACCGTTCGGAGGCATTAAGGTCGTAACCAAAGCCTGCAAGGAAAACAATCTGGAAGTAGACGAAAAAGTAAGCGACATCTTCAACCACTACCGCAAGACGCATAACGACGGAGTGTTTGACGCCTATACCGAAGAAATCCGCTCCTTCCGTTCGCTCGGATTCCTCACCGGCCTGCCCGACAATTATGCCCGCGGCCGCATCATCGGCGACTACCGCCGTCTGGCTCTCTACGGCATCGACCGGCTGATAGAAGCCAAGCGCGCCGACCTGCGCGCCCTGACAAGCCCCATGACCGACGAGCGCATCCGCCTGCGCGAGGAAGTGGCCGAACAAATCAAGGCGCTGCAAGACATCAAGACCTTGGGCGAATACTACGGACTCGACCTCTCCCGTCCGGCCTATACGGCACAAGAAGCCGTACAATGGGTCTACATGGCTTACCTCGCGGCTGTCAAGGAACAGGACGGAGCGGCCATGTCGCTGGGAAATGTATCCTCATTTCTCGACATTTACATACAGTACGAACTGGAAAAGGGCAGCATCGACGAAACGTTTGCCCAGGAACTCATCGACCAGTTTGTCATCAAACTCCGCATGGTGCGCCACCTGCGCATGCAGTCGTACAACGACATTTTTGCCGGAGACCCGACGTGGGTGACGGAAGCCATTGGCGGACGCTTCAACGACGGCCGCAGCAAAGTGACAAAAACCTCGTTCCGCTTCCTGCAAACGCTGTACAACCTCGGCCCTTCGCCCGAGCCTAACCTCACCATCCTCTGGAGCCCCGAACTGCCGGAAGGCTTCAAAGAGTTCTGCGCGCAGGTATCTATCGACACTTCCGCCATACAGTACGAAAACGACACCCTCATGCGCGAAGTGCGCAACTCGGACGATTACGGCATTGCCTGCTGCGTCTCCTATCAAGACATCGGCCGCCAGATACAATTCTTCGGCGCCCGCTGCAACCTGGCCAAGGCACTCCTGCTGGCCATCAACGGCGGCCGCTGCGAAAACACCGGGACCGTGATGGTGAAGGACATCCCCGTCCTGACAAACGACGTGCTGAACTTCGAGGAAGTCATGGCCAACTACAAAAAAGTGCTGAAAGAAATCGCACGCGTGTACAACGATGCCATGAACATCATCCACTACATGCACGACAAGTACTACTACGAAAAGGCACAAATGGCCTTTGTCGACACCAATCCACGCATCAATCTGGCCTACGGCGCCGCAGGTCTCTCCATAGTCCTCGACTCCCTTTCGGCCATCAAGTACGCCAAAGTCACAGCGCGCCGCAACGAAATCGGATTGACCGAAGGCTTTGACATAGAAGGCGAGTTCCCCTGCTTCGGAAACGACGACGATCGCGTAGACCACCTCGGCGTAGACTTGGTTTACTACTTCACCGAAGAGCTGAAGAAGCTGCCCGTCTACAAAAACGCACGCCCCACACTCTCGCTGCTGACCATCACTTCCAACGTAATGTACGGCAAGAAAACCGGAGCAACCCCCGACGGACGTGCCAAAGGCATAGCATTTGCGCCCGGAGCCAACCCCATGCACGGACGAGACAAGAATGGCGCCATCGCATCGCTTAGCTCGGTTGCCAAACTGCGCTACCGCGATTCGCAAGACGGCATCAGCAACACTTTCTCAATCATACCGCACTCGCTGGGAGCAACGCCCGAAGACCGCATCGAAAACCTCATCACAATGCTCGACGGATACTTCACAAAAGGCGCACACCACTTGAACGTGAACGTACTGAACCGGGAGACTTTGAGAGACGCCATGGAACATCCGGAGAAATATCCGCAACTTACCATCCGCGTATCCGGCTATGCCGTCAATTTCGTGTCCCTCAGTCGCGAACACCAGCTGGAGGTTATCGCACGGAGCTTCCACGAACGCATGTAAATTCGGCAACCCTTTTTCCAATCTGTGCATGCACACTGAAAGCATCATACGCGTACATTCATACGAAAGTATGGGAACATACGACGGGCCGGGCCTCCGGCTCGTCGTTTTCCTGCAAGGCTGCAACTTCAAATGCCTCTACTGCGCCAATCCCGACACGCTGCCCCTGGACGGAGGAGAAGCCACCACGCCGCAGAAGATAGTGCAAATGGCGCTCAACCAGAAGCCCTTTTTCGGGAAGCGGGGAGGAATCACCTTCAGCGGCGGCGAACCGACCTTGCAGGCAGCCGCACTCATTCCCCTTTTCCGGGAGCTGAAACAAAAAGGCATCCACATCTGTCTGGACACGAACGGCAGCATCCGCACCCAAGAAGCCGAGGAACTGTTCCGACTCAGCGACCTGATTCTGCTGGACGTCAAGGAATTCAACGAAACGCGTCACCGCACGCTCACCGGGCGGAGCAACTCGCCGACACTGGCGACTGCCTCATGGCTCGAAGCGCAGGGGAAACCGATGTGGCTGCGCTACGTACTTGTGCCCGGATACTCCGACTTTACGGAAGACATGGAAGCCCTTTGCCAACACTTCAAGGACTTCCGCATGGTGGAACGGCTGGAAATTCTGCCCTACCATACCTTTGGAGTCCACAAATACGCCGCTTTAGGACAGCCCTACCCGCTCGAAGGCGTAAAAGAGAATACCTCCGAGCAGATTGAGGCTGCCCGCGAACTGTTTGCCCGGCACTTTCCCGTAGTCCGCGTAAACCGATAGAAAAAGCCCCTTGCGGCAGACCCCAAAGGAGAGCGTACAAAAAGCAGTCGCGCCTTGCAGGAACTCCCGCAAGGCGCGACTCTATTTTCTTACCTGATACTAAAGAGAGGGAAACTTATCCCGCCGACTTATGCTTCGCGTTTTGCCAGTTCGGCATCGAGCAGCAGCAGGCCAGCCTGTCCACCCAGCTTCAGTTTGTCGACAATGCCTTGTGCCGTTGCCTCTTCTTCCACTTGTTCGCGTACATAGTTCCACAAGAAATCCTGTGTAGCCTTGTCCTTCTCGGCAGAAGCGACGTCCACCAGTTCGTCAATCAGCTTCGACACATGACACTCATGAGCATATACTTGTTCGAAAGCCTCCTGAGGGCTGCCCCAATCGCAAGGCACTACATCGACTTTGTCTACCAATGCTTTTCCACCGCGCTTGATGAGGTAGTCGGCCATGTCATAGGCGTGATCCAATTCTTCCTGAGATTGCTTTCTCATCCAGCTTGCAAAACCGTTAAGACCGGCATGTCCATAGTAGAAAGACATGGAAAGATACAAATTAGACGACCACATTTCAGCCGTGATCTGCTCATTGATGGCTTGTTGCAATTTCTCTGAAATCATAACTCATTATGGATTTATAAGAAAAACGTTTTTACCGGATTCAAAAAGGCCTGCCACTTTCCGAAAAAAGTGCCTGCGGTTTCTCCCGGATTCGGCAGGCAAATTTAGAGAAATCCCCGTAGGAAGCTAAGAAGGGTGCATAAATTTTAAGCATTTTTGCACGCGAATCATGGGGGATTATTTACTTTTGCCCAAAAATCCACTGCCCGAACAATGAAATCCTACCCTTCGATACTCAAAAAACTGCTATTGGCTACGACGGCACTGACCTGCGCCGCCCTGCCACTGGCGGCACAGCGCGAAACGAAAACCATCAACGACAGTTGGGAATTCCGAAAGCCGGAAGCAGAGCAATGGACGCGCATCAATCTGCCCCATACATTCAATTTGGACGCCTATCGCCAGCGCAACTATTACCAAGGGAAAGGACTCTACCGGCGCACCCTTTCCCTGCCCCGCATAGAACCCGGCCGCCGCTACTATCTGAAGATAGACGCAGCCAGCAAAGCAGCAGAAGTACGCATGAACGGGCAGCCGGTAGGCAGCCACGCCGGCGGCTATTCTGCGTTTGCGATGGACGTCACCCACTGCATTCAGCCGGAGAATACTATCGAAATCACCGTAGACAACAGCCGCAAGGACATCACCCCCATCTCGGCCGACTTCACCTTCTGGGGAGGTATCTACCGCGATGTGTGGCTCATCTCCGTACCCGAACAACATTTCAACATGGCCAACATGGGCTCGGGCGGCGTCTTCATCACCACGCCGCAGGTCAATCGGGAAAAAGCCGTGGTAGACATCCGGAGCGAAGTGACCAACGATGCGCAAAAATCCGCCCGCCTCGAAATAAATCACCTCGTCTATGCCCCCCAAGGCAGACTGGTACAGCAAAAAAAGCAGAAGCTCAAACTGAACGCGGGAGAGACCCAAACAATAGACTGCACCCTGGATGCCATCGAAAACCCCGTCTTGTGGTCGCCCGAATCGCCGGCGCTCTACGTCGTAAAGACCGTACTGTCCGACCCCTCGACGGGACAGATTCTCGACGAACAAGTAAATAATGTAGGACTCCGCTGGTTCTCTTTCGAAGGAGAGAAAGGCTTTTTCCTGAACGGGAAGCCCTACAAACTGCGGGGAGTGAACCGCCACCAGGACCAAGCCCCGGTGGGAGTAGCCTTAGACGACGAGGCACACCGCCGCGACATACTCCTGATGAAAGACTTAGGGTGCAACTTCATCCGCATAGCCCACTACCCTCAAGACGATGCCCTCCTCGAAATGTGCGACAAGCTGGGCCTGCTGGCATGGGAAGAGATACCGATTATCAACATCGTGCCCGACACTCCGGGCTATGCGGACCACTGCGAGCAGAATTTGCGCGAAATGATTCGCCAGCACTACAACCACCCCTCCGTCATTGCCTGGGGATACATGAACGAAATCCTGCTGACAGTTCCGGCTTCCGACAAGCCCGAATGGCCGGCATGCAGGGAGCGCACCGTAGCTCTTGCCAACCGATTGGAGAAAACACTGAAGGAAGAAGACCCATACCGAGCCAGTGTCATGGCGTTCAACATGACCAATTTGTACCATGACATAGGACTCGACCTGACCGACGTACAGGGATGGAACCTTTACCAGGGCTGGTATGTAGACCGGCTGGAAGACTTCAACGCATGGTGCGAGTACCAACATGAGCATTACCCGCAGCAACCAATCATCATCAGCGAGTGGGGAGCCGGAAGCGACCGCCGTCTGCACACGACGGAAGGGCGCGCTTTCGATTTCTCCATGGAGTACCAGCAGACCTACATAGAACATTATCTCCCTTACATCGAGGAAAAAGAATGGATCAGCGGCTGCGCCTACTGGAACTTCATAGACTTCAACGTAGCTGCCCGGCAGGAATCCATGCCAAGGGTAAACAATAAAGGACTGTTCTACAACGACCGCACGCCAAAGGACGTAGCCTACTACTTCAAAGCCATGTGGCGAAAAGATATTCCGGTGCTGCATATTGCCAGCCGCGACTGGCCGGTGCGGACGGGGAAAGCCGGTTCCACACAGGAAATCAAGGTCTATTCCAATCTGGACGAGGTGGAACTCCTGGTAAACGGCCGCTCCCTCGGCCGAAAGCAGGTAGAGAACTGCCACGCAGTGTTCCAGGTTTCGCTGCCCGAAGGCACGTCTTTGCTCATGGCACAAGGGACACGCGACGGAAAGACCGTGCAAGACGCCATGAACATCCGCATGCAAGACCTCCCCGACCTGGCACAAGGGGACGAACTCGCCATCGATATAGGCAGTCACTGCTACTTCACTTCCGACATCAGCCAGCTGACTTGGCTGCCCGACCAGCCATATACGGAAGGCAAATGGGGATATACCGGCGGAAAGGAGCGCAGCACTACCTCTGAAATCATAAATACATACGACGGTCCCCTCTACCAAACCTGGCGCGAGGGCGACTTCTCATACCGGATAGATGCGCCTGCCGGAAACTACGAGGTAGAGCTTCTGATGGCCGACGTGACGCGCCCTGCCGTACAACAGGCCAACCTGTTGGACAAAGCCCAGGCAGAGCGCAACACGGGCGATGCCCGTTTCAACATTTCCATCTGCGGCAAACAGGTAGAAACCGACTTCTCTCCGGCCGAAGGCGGCCGCTTCCGCACCGCATTCAAGCGCCGCTACATCGTACACAACGAAGCCCAATCCATCACAGTGGAGCTAAAAGCAACCAAAGGAAAGGCATTCCTTTCCGGAATCAAGATACGCAAACTCTAAACAAACGATAATCCCCCTGCCAAAAGACATATGGAACAAAAGACACCGCTCCTGGGCATGACCCCAGAAGAACTGCAAGAAGTGGCCCGAAGCCTGCAAATGCCCGCTTTCGCCGGCAAGCAAATGGCTGAATGGATCTACAAGAAACGGGTAAAAGACATCGACGAAATGACCAATATCTCCCTGCGCCACCGTCAAAGCCTCAAGCAATCGTACAGAATCGGGGCGGAAGCGCCCGTCGATGCCCAGCGCTCTGTGGACGGGACCATCAAGTATCTCTACCGGGCCGAGGGGAAAACCGGAGCGACATCAGGAGGAAATTTCGTAGAGAGCGTCTTCATTCCCGAAGGAGAGCGGGCCACACTCTGCGTTTCCTCGCAAATCGGCTGCAAAATGGGCTGCACTTTCTGCATGACCGGCAGGCAAGGCTTCAACGGGCAGCTCACCGCTGCAGAAATCCTCAACCAGATTTACTCATTACCCGAAGCCGAACAGCTGACCAACTTAGTCTTTATGGGCATGGGCGAGCCGATGGACAACATAGACGCAGTACTCCGGGCACTCAAGGCCCTCACTTCTCCCTGGGGATACGGCTGGAGCCCGCGACGCATTACCGTCTCGACCGTAGGAGTGCGCCGCGGACTGGCAAGATTCCTGCAAGAAAGCGAATGCCACCTGGCCATCAGCCTGCACAGCGCTATCCCCGAGCAACGGCGCATGCTCATGCCGGTCGAGCAAGCCTACCCCATTCAGGAAATTATCGACACGCTTCACACGATGGACTGGAGCGGTCAGCGCCGATTGTCCTTCGAATATATCGTATTCCACAAGCTGAACGACACGCCCTCCCACCGCAATGCCCTCATACGCCTGCTCCAAGGGCTGGAATGCCGCATCAATCTGATCCGTTTCCACGCCATCCCTGACTCGCCCCTGCAAGGCACCAACGAAGAAGCCCTGCTCCGACTGCGCGATTTCCTCACGGCGCACGGTATCTTCACCACCATCCGGGCTTCACGGGGGCAAGACATATTTGCCGCCTGCGGCATGCTCTCCACCCTGAAGAAGCAAGCCGGACAAAAGCAGGCCGCACCCGACTGAAAGAAATCTATCTAAACTTTTCTTATAAACCAAACACACATTATTATTATGAAACAACAACTTCACTATGCATGCCTTGCATGCCTCATTGCAAACATGCAACCCGCCGTCCTGCATGCTCAGGACCTTGATCCCTTCGGCGTAGACAAAACCGAATTACGCGAGCTGGTATTTGAAGCCTTGGACCTGCGGGATGAAGGCGCGGAACATACGGATTCCTACCAATTCGAGGAGTCTTATACCTACGCCCTCTCTACCTACAGTTTTACCGGTACTTCGCAAAAGAACGTAAACGTCGCCATCGCTAACCTAAACGCAGCCCTCTATCGCGAACAGGATGTAGCCTCCACACCCGAAGACCCTTATTCCTTCATCGTTCCCAACTCCGGTTTCGAAGGATATATTGGATCGCTTGACGTAACCCCGCTCACCGGATGGACAATCAACGGAAACTTCCAAGTCATAATGGAACCGACTTTTTCTGGAATGTGCTGTTCTATCCGCTCAAACGATGGCGACCAGCTGCCAAACTCGCAAATATCCCAAACCATCGATGCGCTGCTTCCCAACGGATACTATATCATGTACACTTGGGGAACTGCCGACGGCTCCGGAACCTACTTCTTCGCCAACAACGAAGCCACGGAACTTCCGGGAAAAAACATCAGCCAAGAAATCTATACTGCCGTGCAGGTAACCAACAACTCCCTGACAGTAGGAGCACAGACGCAAGGCTCCACAGCCAGCAAGTTCATCTTCGACGAATTTGGACCAGTATATCTCGGAAGTTCCGCCAACGCCCTCACCCGCTGGATTGCAGCCAATCTGCCCAAACGGGAAGACTACATCGAGACACCGGCGCTCCGCATGACCCAATCGCTGCCCATGGCCAACCAACAGTGCATCGAATCCTACTTCGAGCAGCTCGACGCCCTCCACAGCGCTACCAGCTTCACTCCGGCCTCATTCAACGCCGCCATGGAAAAGTACCACTCCCGCTGGGCCGACGTACGGCTCTCCCAGCAAGAATATTATGAGTTGAAAGCCGCCCTCGATACGGCTCAGAAATACAGAAGCCAGATTGTCGTAAGCGACCTCAACGTGCAATTGATCTTCGACCAGACCCTTTCCCAAATAAGCTCCTACTATACCGACCGGACCGCAGGCGACGAAGGGAAAGAAATAGCCACGCTCATCGAAGAACTGAAAGCGGCGCAAACCGCCTACATAGCAGCCGCCACGGAACCGGGCGAAGACCCTACCGGACTGAACGGCATCCAAGCCTCGGATGACACGCCGGACAACTCACTGACCATAGACGCCGCAGAAGGCGGAATCCGCATCCGTTCCACCCAAACGCAGCCCGTACGAATCCATACCCTCAACGGAACCCTCATACAGGAACGCACAATAGGAGCAGGCGACGAAATATTCATCACACTTGCGCCGGGACAATACATCGTCGGGCGGAAAGTAATCATCGTTCCCTGAACCTCCGCTTCCGGCTTCCCGCGCAACACTTCAGAAAAAGTCTTGCATCTTTTACCCAAAAGCCTTGCACCTTTCCCCCGAAAGCTGCAAGGCTTTCGTCTGCACCCGCCGGCACATTCCGCCTCACCCGGAAGCAAAAACACCGCATACCGGCAGGCATCAGGGGAAATAGGGAGGCAAGAGTTCCGTGAAATAAAGAAATATATTGTATCTTTGCTCACTCACTTTTTACGCAAACCATACACAAAAAATATAAGCAAACATGGACCATAAACATAAAATCCGCATAGGAATCACCCAAGGGGACACGAACGGAATCGGCTACGAGGTAATACTCAAAGCATTTGAAGACCCCACAATGTTCGAATTATGCACCCCCATCGTCTACGGCTCCTCCAAGATCGCTTCCTACCACCGCAAAAGTCTGAACCTGAATACGAACTTCACGGGCATCAGTTCCGCCGCCGAGGCAGCGCCGGACCGGCTCAACATAGTCAATGTGCAGGAAGAAGACACGAAAATCGAGCTGTCCAAGCCGACAGCCGAGGCAGGGAAAGCCGCATACGCTGCCCTGGAACGCGCCGTAGAGGATGCTAAAGAAGGCGCATTCGACGTATTGGTCACCGCACCCATCAATAAGAATACCATCCAAAACGACAACTTCCACTTCGCCGGCCATACCGAATACCTGGAAGAGCGGCTCGGCAACGGACAGAAGTCACTCATGATACTGATGAAAGGCGACCTGCGCGTCGCACTGGTCACCAACCATCTCCCCATTTCCCAAGTGCCGGCGGCCATAACCAAAGAGCGCATCATGGAAAAGGCAAGGATTCTGAACCAGTCGCTGAAGCGCGACTTCGGAAAGGGACGCCCCCGCATAGCCATACTGGCCCTCAATCCGCACGCGGGCGACAATGGATTGCTCGGAAAGGAAGAGGAAGAAATAATAAGCCCCGCCATCCGCGAGCTGAACGAAGAGGAGGGAATCTACTGTTTCGGGCCCTATCCCGCCGACGGGTTCTTCGGTTCTGACAAACTCAGCCAGTTCGATGCCGTATTGGCCATGTACCACGACCAAGGACTGGCGCCGTTCAAAGCACTTTGCATGGACGAAGGCGTGAATTACACTGCCGGACTGCCCATCGTGCGCACCTCCCCCGCACACGGAACGGCCTATGACATCGCCGGAAAGGGAGTGGCTTCGCCCGAATCATTCCGCCAGGCGCTGTACACCGCCATCGACATTTTCCGCGCGCGCCGCGCCGACGACGAAGCCCGCCGCAACCCGGTACACAAACAGTACGTCAATTCGCGCGACGACAGCGACAAACTGAAAAACATACCGGAAGAAAAAGACTGAACGACCCATGCGAGGCGCTTTAGTGATAGCCGGCGGACCGGACTTTGCGAGCCTGCCCGTCGGCGGAAAGCCGGAACTTTTCCGCGAAGTCGAGCAACTGCACCGATGCGGTTGCAGGGAAGTACACCTGCTGTTGCTCAACCCCGGACTGTTTTCCCCCGCCTCTGAAACAACAGGGGAAAAGGAAACAGCCTTTCCCCACGAAGCATCTCGCAGAGAGCTCACGGAATTATACCCGTTTCTCAGCGTCCACACGCCCGGCGCCGGGCTGTGGACCGAAACAATCGCCAGGTTGCTCGAAGAAAAGGAGGGCGAAAGTCTGCTCCTGATGCAAGGCGGCACTGTCGTGCAGGAAGAAGAACTGCTCCTCTTCGGCCAATATGCTTCGGAACTGATGCCGGACAATTACATCGGAATCACAGCGCCCGCCGCAGCAGGCAAGGCAGATTCTACGGAAAGCCTTGTCTGTCTTCAGAAAGACCGGATGCGCGTCAGCCAGATCGCACTGCCAAACCAGCAAAAAGTGCCGGGGGAAAACCGCAAAAGTGCCGGCACTTTTTCCGGAATGTGCTGCCTCTTTTCCACCATAGTGCCGACACTTCGGGAAATAAGCCGCACCCTTCCGGCGGAAAAGCCCGTGCACGGACAAGAAGTGCTTGCCCTGCTCACGCGGCTCGTGCCGCAACAAACAGAGCCGTTCGTCGCCTATCCCTTCAGCCAGGCGCTGCACCTCTGCCGAAAGGAGCAGGCCGCCGAAGCCGAACGACTGACGGAAGCCCCCTTTCCCCTGTTACTCATTGAACCGGAAACGGCAGAAAACGAAGCAAGCGCCCCGCTTCCTCCGCAAACGCCCCCCGCACAAAACGGACTATTCCCCCGGATAGCCTACGAACTGCGCCAGCGCAACCAGCCATGCATCTGCAGCAGCGAAGCGCACTTCATCGACCTTCCCTTCTTCTTCCCCACCTGTTTTTACGCAGGGAGCAACCCCGAAGTACAGGAATTGCTGGACATACTTGCAGAAGAAGGCTGCCAGGTCATCACACCTGCAGCCCTCCGTCTCGAAGAATACCTTCCCACCGCCAAAAGCATGGAGGAAGCAATAGCCAAGTCCCTCATCGACCGCTGCAGACCGCAAGGGAATCAGCAGACAATGTAACGCTCATACCGCTCCATGAAGCGCCGGAATCCGGACAACCTCATCAGCCCGTATTCGAAAAGCAGGAAGCCTATCAAAGCGCAGGAGATGCCCAAAAGTACATCGATTACGTAGTGATGGCCCGAATAGACCGCCGTCCACCAAATACCGACCATCACCACCGCAAAAGCCAGCCTCATCCACAAACTGCGCCGCGTCTTTATCGCATAAAGCAAAGCCACCAGCATGTAAGCGGCATGGAGCGAAGGCACTGCCGCAAAGACATTCGCATTCCGCCCATAGATACCTTGGAAAATGGGCAGCCCCACCAATTCGTCGAAACGGCCCAAACCGGCCACATTGCCGGGCGTTCCCAATACGGGGTCGAAGCCATACTGCAGAACATACCAAGGGGGAGCCGCCGGGTGTATATAGTAACCGGCAAAACCGATTAAGTTCACCAGCAGAAAAACCAAGGCAAAATGCAGATAGCCGCGGCGCTCGCCCCGAAAGTAGAGCCACAATCCGAAAGCAATGGGCAGCGGTACCCAGCACAAATAGAAGATTCCGGCAAAAACATCCGCCACACTGCAATGATGCAAGGCAAAGAATTCGCACAAGGTCATGCACACTCCCTCCGAAGTGGTAATGCCGAAACAAGAACGCTCCGCCTCATAAAGCCCGCGGACATCTATGTCATTCACCATATAGTTGGGCCAAATCCGCATCCAGTCATAGGAAACGGCAAAAATGAGGAAAGGGATGAGCGCCACTGCCAGCTTCCGTGTCGGATTACTGGCAAAGAACAAGCCCAGAAACAGGGCGGCCAACAGAAAATGATCCGCCCGAAGCGTCACAAACACGCCCGTTACGAGGAAAAACAGGGCAAACAATCCCAATACCCATGCAGTCTCTTTGCGCGAAGGGAAGCGACTTTCCCTACGCAAGCCCTGCTCTAAATGCTCTTTCATAGTCTTCTTCAATCCTGTATACCTGAAACAATAAACACTCTCCGCTGCCGCAACCGTTCCGTTCCGCAGCTCCGGCGGGAGAGAAAGACAAGCCGTTTACTTCTTGTCCCGCAGCAGTTTCCAACAATGGCGCAAGCGGGCAAAGGCCGTAAGATTGGCCAAAAGCGCAATAAGCCCCATCGGAATGGTCAGAAACAGGAAAGAAGTTTCCCGACTGCCGCACTGCGCGCCGAACACACCGAAGAGTATCGCTCCCAATGCCGTCAGTACCACCCGCTCAGGGCGCTGCATCAATCCCACTTTGCACTCCAGCCCCAGCCCTTCGGCGCGGGCGCGGACGTAGCTAACCATCAGCGAACCCATCAGAGCCAGGCAAGTAATTATAAAACCGGGCATGTAGTGCTGCAGACAAAAGTAGGTGCACAATCCGAAAAGGGTAACCAATTCGCTGTAACGGTCCAGCACAGAATCGTAAAGCGCCCCAAAAGTGGAAGCCATGCCTCCCACCCTTGCCACACGACCGTCCATCATATCGAACAAACCGGCAAATAAAACCACACCGCCTGCCCAGCCCACGAGCGAATAGGCAGCCACTCCTTCTTCCCAGCCTGCACAGACCAGAATGACGGCAGCAAGGACATTCAGGACAAGCCCCGACGTAGTAATCACATTCGGGGTAATTCCGATCCGAATCATCCCACGCACCAACGGATTGATGATGCGGTAAATCAACTGTTGCAAAAAGTCTCTGTAATTCATCTTATCAACTATTTCTGTTTTTCTTGACGTGAAAACTCAAACGAACGGGGCGGTAAACAAAACGGCGCTGCAGCAGATAGTTCCAGAAGCAGCCCACCAGAATCGCCGTCAGCACCTTACTTACCAAGAAACTGTTCTCACCCAGCAAGGCAGGCAGGCTGCGCAACCAGTAGACACGGTGCATCAACTCGGTAAAAAAGTAAGTGCCCCACGTGTTCAGGGCAATGCTTCCGCCCCAGACGACACAATACTTCAAGGCAACCCGGCGCTTGTCCATCCCGCTTGCCTTAAAAGTCCACTCATAATTGACTACACAATTAAGGACAGCGCCGCTCAGCGCCCCCACAAAAGTGGAGCAAAGATAATTGACCGAGCACAGATAAAAAAGAAACAAGGTCACGGAAAAATCAAATATGGTAGCCAACTGAGCCGAGAGCTGAGCCCGCAGAAAAACGAAAAACCCACTCTGGCGCTCAGAAAAGGACCGCATGATTTTCTTCAGACCTACAGCCATTGCACCAAAACCAACAGGATAAAACTATAAATACCGGCAAGCACATCGTCTGCCATCACTCCCACGCCGTCGGGAAAGCGCTCCATCCGGCGGATGCCCAAAGGCTTGAATATATCGAAAACGCGGAACAAGACAAAAGCACCCAGCACATAACCCCAGGCAAGCGACTCCCGTTCCGGAACGGCCAACAAGGCAATCCACGTGCCGACCACCTCGTCCATCACCACGCGCGAAGGGTCTTTCCCCCAGAAAGGCTTCAGCACCGTAGCCGAATAAGCGCCCAATGCCGTGAAAAGACACACCGCCACCAGCGTAACCCACCGGAGTACGGCAAAATCCAGCCAGCAGAAACCGGCCAGCCACAAAGCCACGGCAAGCAAAGCCCCCATCGTACCCGGGGCAAACGGGGCAAACCCGACTCCAAAGCCAGTAGCTATTGCTTTATGGATGAAAAGATTATTCCGTTTCATGCGACTCTTTAAAAGCGCGCAAAATTACCAAAAAAAGCTAACTCACGCAAGAACGAGCCGCCCGAGGGAGGCCAAATGCACTCTTCTTTTGGACGATTCTACCACTTTAGGATACATTTTCTTGAAAAATAGAGCCAGCCCCCCGTTTTCCCCTGCCGCACAACGGGAAAAAAGCCGAAGCAGCGAAGGGAAACCCATGTGCAGCAGCCCAATCCCGCAAGAGCAACTCCACCGGAAAACCTGCAAGGCGCTTCGGAAAAACATGCAAGGCTTTTCCCGAAAAGTCTTGCCGCAAATTTTCCCAAGCCCCGCAACAAAGCAGAAAGAGGAGCGAAGCCTCAAAAATGGACATAAATTCCCTTTTTTTAGCACTCCAAAAACTTCTTTTCCCTTTTTCTGCCGCAAATAAAAATAAAATAGCTTACTTTGCAGACCAAATACAAATCAATAAAGCCTTTATATATAAAAGGTATAAGCAGAAGAGAAAAATATTTTTTTCATTATGACTACAAGCATTTCTGTAAAACCAGCCAATGGCAAGCTGGGAGTACTGTGTGTGGGATTAGGCGCCGTCGCAACAACATTTATGACAGGCGTCATGATGGTACGCAAAGGACTGGCCAAACCGGTCGGTTCCATGACTCAATACGATAAAATCCGCGTAGGTCGGGGAGCTGACAAGAAGTATCTCCATTACAACGAAATCGTCCCGTTGGCCAAACTGTCCGACATCGAGTTCGGCGCATGGGACGTATATCCGGTAAATGCCTACGAATCCGCCATTAACTGCGAAGTCCTGAAAGAAAAAGACATCAACCCGGTAAAAGACGAGCTGGAGAAAATCGTCCCGATGAAGGCCGCTTTCGACCACGACTACGCCAAGCGTCTGGACGGCACGAACGTGAAAGACTGCAAGACCCGCTGGGAAATGGTAGAACAACTGCGTCAGGACATCCGTAACTTCAAGGCAGAACACCAATGCGACCGCATCGTTGTCTTATGGGCTGCTTCTACTGAAATATACGTGCCCGTATGTCCCGAAATCCACGGAAGCCTCGCTGCACTGGAACAAGCGATGAAAGACGACGACCGCCAGCACATCGCTCCCTCCATGTGCTACGCCTATGCCGCACTGGCCGAAGGAGCACCTTTCATCATGGGCGCACCGAACACCACAGTCGACATACCCGCCATGTGGGAAATGGCCGAGAAGACCAAAATGCCGATTGCCGGAAAAGACTTCAAGACCGGCCAGACGCTGGTAAAATCAGGATTCGCACCCATCATCGGGACGCGTTGCCTGGGACTTTCAGGCTGGTTCTCGACCAATATCCTCGGAAACCGCGACGGACTGGTGCTCGACGAACCCGCCAACTTCCATACGAAAGAAGTCTCCAAGCTCTCCACCCTCGAATCCATCCTGCAGCCCGAGAAACAACCGGACCTGTACACCAACTACTACCACAAGGTACGCATCAACTACTACCCGCCCCGCAACGACAACAAAGAAGGCTGGGATAACATCGACATCTTCGGCTGGATGGGCTATCCGATGCAAATCAAAATCAACTTCCTCTGCCGCGACTCCATACTGGCCGCTCCTCTCTGCCTCGACCTGGTACTGCTGAGCGACCTGGCCGCACGCGCCGGACGCTACGGGATACAGCGCTTCCTGAGCTTCTTCCTGAAGAGCCCGATGCACGACTATACGGTCAACGAAGTGCCCGTAAACCATCTCTTCCAACAGTACGTAATGCTCAAAAATGCGCTGCGTGAGATGGGCGGATACGAAGCAGACGAAGAAATAGACTAACGAAGCGAAAAGGGACTAATCCCCCTACCTTAATATAATAAAGGCGGTGTGTCAAAACGGAAGTTTTGCGCACCGCTTTTATCATATCTTGGAGTGAAGGAAACGCAAGGCGAGGCAGAAACCATACGTACCTCCCCACTTTTTCGTACATTTGCCTCCGGTTTTCCACAAAATTCGACAGACATCC
The DNA here is from genome assembly GCA_050946375.1 of Bacteroidaceae bacterium. Lineage (GTDB taxonomy): Bacteria > Bacteroidota > Bacteroidia > Bacteroidales > Bacteroidaceae > UBA1794. The sequence continues at coordinate 34,137 of JBMNUT010000007.1, forward strand.
TTTCAAACCCATGGGCCACAAATCTCTATTTCGAAACATCCTCCGCCCCATTCTATACGGCGCACTGCTGTCACTGTGCACAGCCTGCAGCGACGATCCCATCGTGGAGAATATCCACACCATTTGTCCTCCCCCGCTGGAGCCACCCACGTTAGAAGAAAACAGGACAGCCTGGAAAGAAGCCCGGCTGGGACTCTTCATCCACTATGGCGTATATTCCGGACTGGGCGGAGAGTATATCGGCCCGGACATCTATGGGGAAAACAAAATATTCCAGTCGTATGGCAACCTGAATACAACGGAAGCCACTCAAATCGGAAGCGGACTGGGTGCCGAGTGGATTATGGATGAAGCACTCATCCCTAAGGAAAACTACCGCACCTATGCCTCCCGCTTTACGGCGGACCGCTTCGACCCGCAGGAAATAGTCGCCACAGCCAAGAAAGCAGGCATGCGCTACATCATTCTGACGGCCAAACACCACGAAGGTTTCTGCCTCTGGGACAGCGAGACTACCGACTGGGACATCACAGCCACGCCGGCCAGCCAACGCTGGGGAGAGTCAAACGACCTGATAGGCGCACTGGCTCAGGCAACCCGCGACGCCGGGCTGATGTTCGGCATCTACTTCTCGGAATTTCGCGACTGGATGTACCCGGGAGCACCACTGCCCATTGCGGAGGTCGTGCCCGAAGGATATACCGAAGAGGAGCAACGGCAATACATGGAACGCTACACATATCCCATGATTACGGAGCTGATGGAGCGATATAACCCCGACATTTTCTGGTGGGACGGCACGTTCGACAACGCCGAATTTGCCGCTTTTTGCGACTCGATTGTACGCAGCTACAACAACGGCGCAACGCTGCAGAACGACCGCCTCTCGCCAGCCACCGGATATGCCGGCGATTTCGCGACACCCGAGCAGTCGATGGACGAAGAAAGCGTCTCGGAAAACTCCGAACTCTGCATGACCATCAACGGCTCATGGGGCTACAACCAGTTCGACACGAACTGGAAACAACCGGCTTACATACTCTATTCCATCCTCCGCGCCCAGAAACTCGGCTGCAACCTGCTGCTCAACATCGGGCCGAAGGCAGACGGAAGCCATTCCCGAAGGTAGCCTGCACGTGCTGGAAGCGCTCGGAAACTGGATGGAAGGCAACGGAGAGTCGGCACACGGGACAGAGAAAAGCCCCTTCAGCTACAATCTTCCCTACGGCCCCACCACCTATCGCACCATCGAGGGGAAACGGCATCTGTACTACCACGTGCTCTATTGGGACAAAAGCGGAGAACTCTGGATTCCCGGCGTGATGAACCCGGCCGAGGAGGTAAAGGTATCTTTTCTGGCGAACCCCGGAATTCCGGTCAGAGTGGAAAGCCGGGACAGCATAGGCCTCTACCTTTCCGGCCTTCCCGCAGAGGCGCCCGACTCGCTCTGCAGCACATTGGACATCGAGTTCCTCACCGAGCCGGTTCTGGACGAGGGCATACGCTTCATCGGCGACACGGCCCGTCTGGAAGCCTTAGGCGCCAAAATCTCAAGCATCAGCCTCGGAGACTGGGCTACACACCCTGCCCTGCTATGGTACAACGGCCTTCCCGTCAAGTACAAACTGATCGTACCCTCCGAAGGCGACTATGACGTAAGTACGGAACTGGCAGCCTACTTCAACGGGACGGTTACCTTTCAGTTCAGCGACGGCACAACCCTGACGGGACGCAATACCGTCACCCCCAGCGGACACGCCACATTCCAATGGCAAGACATGGGCACCATACACTTACAACCGGGTACCTACGAAATAACCATCAGCTCCCAACAAGAGGGTTCCTGGCTGAGAGTGCGCCAATTCCGCCTGATTCGCCGCTAAACCCCAGCACTTTTTGCCAAAAGATGCAAGACTTTCGACAAAAAGTGCCTACCTTTGCAGCCACGCATCATGGGGCTGACTGGATTTGACAGCGGGCAGAAATGATGAGTAAGCATGCAGTGCGTCGTTAGTTCGCACTATAATCTGAGCTATCGAACAATTAACTGGCAACAACGAATATGCTCTCGCTGCTTAATCGAAGCACAGTAGATTAACTTTATCCTCCGCAAGGCGGAGGAGCGAGACATCGCCCGAAAGCTGTGGACCCGAAGCGTTCGACAAGGCGGTGCAGAAATTCGGGAATAGTGCCTCCCCTGCTTCGCGGGCGGCATGAAACTTTAGAAGCTAAGGCATGAGTGGGTGGCTTCGGTCTTGCTCATGCACGAAAACCAAAGGCGAAGATAAGCATGTAGAAAGCTTATGATTTCCTCGTTTGGACGAGGGTTCGACCCCCTCCAGCTCCACTCGGAAACAAAAAAGAAGTTCCGTCAGTCGAATGATTGACGGAACTTCTTTTTTATCATTCACGCAATTGCCGCTACTTACTGCACTGCAGAAAAGCAGGAAAAGAAATGCGGCAACACGGGAAAAGCCATAAGGGAAACGCGACTCCCCTACAAGACTTTTTCCGAAAAGCCTTGCAGAAAAAGCCTAAGCCAACTTGTTGCCCGGAAGCGGGAATATGACAGAAGGTTTGAAACGCTTGGCTTCTTCAAAATCCATCATTGCGTAGGACATGATGATAACCACGTCGCCCACCTGCGCCTTGCGCGCCGCCGCACCGTTCAGGCATATCTTACCCGTACCGCGCTCGCCGCGTATGACGTACGTTTCAAGACGCTCTCCATTGTTATTGTTCACCACCGATACTTTCTCACCGGCTATGATGTTTGCCGCGTCCATCAGGTCCTCATCGATCGTGATGCTCCCCACGTAGTGAAGATTAGCTTCCGTCACCGTTGCTTGATGAATCTTCGATTTCAATACTTCAATCATCATTGTGCAATCGCTCTCCCGTATTTCAATCCTTTACTTTATACTTCAGGTTATCGATCAGGCGGACAGCACCGCAATGAACCGTAATGCAGCCTACGACATACGCACTGTCGTCCCAGTTCTGCAACGGTTGCAACGTGTCGCCGTCCACTATTTCAAAATACTCCAGCTCCAATCCGGGAGCTTCGGCAATACTCTTTTCCACAAAATCCTTGGTTTCGACCAGCGAATGCCCGGTCTCCATATACTTCTTGCTCTCAAAAAGAGTATGCGATATGGCCAACGCCTGCACGCGCTGTTCGGCAGACAGCAACTTGTTGCGGCTGCTCAACGCCAATCCGTCAGCCTCACGCTGAATCGGACAGCCCACAATCTGCAAATCGTCCAGTCCCAACTGCTTTACCAGGCAGCGAATTATGGCCAACTGCTGGAAATCCTTTTCGCCGAAATAGGCTCTTGTCGGCTTAACGTACTGAAACAATTTGCTGACAATCTGCGCCACTCCGTTGAAATGCCCCGGACGGCGCGGACCTTCCATCACCTCATCCAACGGCGGAAAACGGAATACACGCGTATCCGGCTCCGGATAAATCTCTTCCACCGCAGGAGCAAACGCGTAAGTTACGCCCAAACGCTCCAGCAGGCGGCAGTCCTCATCCAAAGTCCTCGGATATTTTTCCAAATCCGTCGGATCATTGAACTGAGTAGGATTCACAAAAATACTGACCACTACCACGTCATTCTCCGCAACGGCGCGACGCACCAGCGAAGCATGACCCTCATGCAAAGCGCCCATGGTAGGCACTAATCCGACTGACTTCCCTGCAGCATGACAATTATTAGTAGAAAGCTCGCAGGTCAGCTCTGCTACCGTATGAATTATTTTCATCCCGTTAAAATGTTTTTTGGGTATTCTCTGAAAAATCGGGCGCAAAATAAGCTATAATTTAGCAGATAATGAAGAAAGAAACTAAATTATTCATCCATTTGTAAGCAATTTACGGCTTTTTTCCGTATCTTTGCCACATAGTACAAGATGAGATACCATCAAAAAAGCAAATGAAGCCACAAAAGATTCTATTCATCTCTCAGGAAATAACCCCCTACTTAGCAGAGGGAGAAAAAGCAACGATCGGCCGGTTATTGCCACAATATGCCCAAGAGGCAGGGAGAGAAATCCGGACATTCATGCCCAAATGGGGAAATATCAACGAACGACGTAATCAATTGCATGAAGTCATTCGATTATCCGGAATGAATCTGATAATCGACGACACGGACCATCCGTTAGTCATCAAGGTAGCATCCATACAGGCGGCGCGGATGCAAGTATATTTTATCGACAACGATGATTACTTCCAGGGCATAGCCAACGACGCCTACAACGACGATGAAATCTCATTGGAAAACGACTGCCGCACGATTTTCTACGCACGCGGCGTCTTGGAGACCGTAAAGAAACTACGCTGGCACCCGGAAGTTATCCACTGCCAGGGCTGGATTTCCGCATTGGCGCCTCTATATATAAAGACAGCCTACCAGGAAGAACCTTCATTCATGGAGTCCAAAATCGTCTTTTCCATCTTCGACGATAACCTGACCCACGACTTACCGACCGATTTTGCCGACAAGTTAAAGATCAGAGGTGTAGCGCAAGAAGACCTCGCCCCATTGGGTGAAGCGCCCTACAGCTATGCCGACCTGCTCAAACTGGCGCTGGCGTATTCCGACGGAGTATGCCTTCATACGGACAACATCCCCGAAGAGGTTAAAAAATACATCGAAGAATCGGGAATACCCACTGTCCGCTGCGAAGAAGGAAAAGACTCTCACGAGGAAATTCTCAAGCTGTACGAACAGGTTAGCGGTAAGGACACACAAACGGAAGACAACTAAACCAACAAGATTCCGGGCAGTTTCTGCCTGTTGTCACTCATCTCTTTTCGAAACGGAATGAACCTATTCAAGAAAACCAAACTGTATCTTTTCGCATTAGTCAGCATATTTGCAGCATCATCCTGCGACGATACAACCGACTTCATCGGCTCATCGGTCATCGAAGGGTCCGATTACATCGAAACCCACCGCGCAACGTTCTATTTGACCTCGTCCACCGTGCGGGCAGATACCATCTTTACCCGGAGCAGCACTGCTTATTTAGGTAAATACACGCATCCCGACTTCGGAAGTTTCGAGTCGAGTTTCATGACCCAGTTCAACGTCACGGAAACATACGAGATACCCGGACTCTCAACATTCGTACCCACAGGCGGAAAGAGCGAGTTCCAGAACACAACCAACGTGTACGACCGCTCGTTTACCCCTAAGCGTGTCTACGTTTCAGGGCTCTATACCGACTTTTTCGGAGACTCTTTGGCCATCGGGCGCATCAACATTTACCGGTTGCACCGCGACTTGTCCAATACTGACGACATCTATTACTCCGATATCGAGACGGGAGATTTCTATAACGAGTCCGATCTTTTGGGTTCCTCCTTCTACTCGCCGATAAACCTCTCCATCCCCGAAGAAGACCGGAATAGCAATTACCTTTTTACCACCGTCGACCTCCCGGTAGAAATCGGGCAGGAAATCATGGATGTCTATACCGACTGCAAAAAGAACGGCAAATCATTCCGCGACGAGTTCCTGAACACTTTCAAAGGTATCTATGCGAAACAAGTACAAGGCGACGGCGCCGTGCTCTATTTAGACCAAGTGCGTCTCTCATTTGTATTCGACCGTTACGTCATGGAAGACGGTGAAATCCTGCTCAACTCCGAGCGGCAAGATTCGACCGTAGAGACTTCATTCAGTTTCAGTACCACCAAAGAAATCATACAGGTAAACCAGTTCCGCAACAATACCCCCGATGATCTGCTGAAAGAGGACACTTGTACGTACATCAAGTCCCCCGCCGGGCTATACACACGAGTAAGTGTGCCCATCAGAGCCATTGCCGACTCCATACTGGCTAATGGCGACAGCCTGAACGCAGCATCGTTCACCATTTTCTCCGACACTTTGCAGGAAGCCATCGATATTTCCGCACCGGACTATCTGCTCCTCATACGCGACAGTGCCACGGTAAACGGCATTTTCCACAATTATCAGAAAGATTTCTTTGCCGACAACCAGTTGCCCGACGGCGTGACTTCGTACATTGCGCAGTCCGGACCGCTGGGATACAGCTTCAATGACATCAAAGACTTGCTGCTCACGACCATTCACGAGTATCAAAATGCAGGAAACCCCGTCCCTGAGACGCTCAACCTCCTCATTATTCCCGTATCCGTTACGCTCGACGGCTCCACCATCATTGGCGTCAACCACAATTTAGAGCCGTCCTACACCGTTTTGCAAGGCGGACCGGATGCCACACGCAAGAATTTGAGGATAAACACCTATTATTGCCGATACCGATAAGCAGCTGTTTCAAAGAAAACCACTGATATACCACCATAGAAGCTACAAAATCCCGAGCTGCTTTTCCCCACGGAAACGGCAGCCCGGGATTCTTCTTTTTCCTGCAACCCCCGCAATTTTTTTCTTTCCTTCCGTCCACTCCAAATTCGTACATACATGGAAAACAATGCCTACAAACGGATTGCCGTCAAAATAGGGAGTAACGTCCTGACACGCCCGGACGGCACTTTGGACACAACCCGCATGTCCGCCCTTGTCGACCAGATAGCCGAACTGCACCGGCAGGGCGTAGAAATTGTCATAATCTCTTCCGGCGCCGTCGCATCCGGCCAGAGCGAATTCCACACCGACAAGAAGCTCAACAGCGTAGAGCGCCGCCAACTGTATTCCGCCATAGGGCAGGCCAAACTAATCAACCGCTACTATGAACTATTTCGGGAGCACCACATCGCCGTAGGCCAGGTACTGACCACCAAAGAGAGCCTCGCCACGCGCCGGCACTACCTGAACCAAAAGCAATGCATGGCAACCATGTGGAGCTGCGGAGTCATACCCATCGTAAACGAGAACGACACCATCTCCGTAACGGAACTGATGTTTACCGACAACGACGAACTGAGCGGACTCATAGCCGGCATGATGAATGCAGAAGCCCTCATCCTGCTGAGCAACATCGACGGCCTCTTCAACGGGTCGCCCTCATCGCCCGATTCAAAAGTCATCCGGGAGGTCAACTCCGGAGAGACGCTTCACCAGTGCATCCAACCCGGAAAATCCACTTTCGGGCGGGGCGGCATGCTAACCAAGACCCACATTGCCCAAAAAGTAGCCGACGAAGGAATACATGTCTACATCGCCAACGGCAAACGAGACAACATACTCCTCCAACTGCTCTGCAATCCTGCCGAAACCCTCTGCACCCATTTCGTGCCGGCCACACACCCCGCATCCAGCATAAAGAAGTGGATAGCCCACAGCGACAGCTTTGCCAAAGGAATCATACACCTCAACGAGCAAGCCTCCGAAATCATACGCAACGAAAGCGCCACAAGCATTCTCCCCATAGGCGTCACCCGCATCGAAGGAGAGTTCGAAAAAGACGACATCGTGCGCATCGCCGATGTCAACGGCCAATACATCGGCGTAGGCAAAGCAGCCTGCTCCAGCCAGACCGCCCGCGAATCCATCGGCCAACGCCAGCAAAAGCCGCTGGTACACTACGATTACCTGTACATCGAATAAAGAAAAAACAAACAAACGCCATGCAAAACCAATCCTTCCACCCCGACGCCGCCATCGAAACACAACTGGCCGCCGCACAAGAAGCCGCAGGAGAAATAGCCAATCTGCCGGTCGAAAAGATAAACCAGACCCTGAACGCACTGGCCGACGAGACCGAACGCCGCATTCCCGAGATACTTTCGGCCAACGCCGACGACCTGAGCCGTATGGCGCCCGACAATCCCAAGTACGACCGCCTGCAACTGAGCGAAGAACGCATACGCTCCATAGCCGCCGACCTGCGCAACGTGGCAAAACTGCCGGCACCCGCCGGCCGAATCCTGCAGGAAACGACGCGCCCCAACGGCCTGCATCTGCAAAAGATAGCCGTGCCCTTCGGCGTCATCGGCATCATCTACGAAGCGCGCCCCAACGTGACGTTCGACGTCTTTTCCCTCTGTCTCAAAAGCCAGAACACCTGCGTCCTGAAAGGCGGGAGCGACGCCGAACACTCCAACCGCGCCATCACAAACCTCATAAAGGACGTCCTGAACCGACAAGGCATCGACCCGCATGCCATAGAACTCCTCCCCAGCGACCGCCACGCCGCCGAAGCATTGCTCCACGCCGAACGCTACATCGACCTGCTCATACCGCGCGGAAGCTCGGGACTCATCCAGTACGTGCGCCGCGAAGCCACCGTGCCCGTCATCGAAACCGGCGCCGGCGTATGCCACACGTATTTCGACGCCGATGGAGACGTCAAAAAAGGAAGCGCCATCGTCTGCAACGCCAAGACCCGCCGGGTAAGCGTCTGCAACGCCCTCGACTGCCTCCTCGTCCACCGAAACAGACTCGAGGCACTTCCCGAAATTTGTTGCGCACTAAAAGAGAAAAAGGTGCGCATCTATGCCGACAAAGATGCAAGGCTTTTCCTCAGCGGGCACTATCCCGACGAATGGCTCAACCCTGCCACGGAAGAAAGCTACGGCACCGAGTTCCTTTCCTACGCACTCGCCATCCGAACCGTTTCCGGTCTCGACGAAGCCCTGCGCCACATACGCCGCTACGGCCTTAAGCACAGCGAATGTATCATAACCGAAAACGAAGCAACCGCCTCACGATTTCTGCGCGAGGTAGACGCCGCCTGCGTCTACGTCAATGCCTCCACGGCGTTCACCGACGGCGCCCAGTTCGGACTGGGAGCGGAAATAGGAATCAGCACCCAGAAACTGCACGCCCGCGGCCCCATGGGACTGGAAGCACTCTGCACATACAAGTGGATTATACGCGGAAACGGACAAATACGCCCCTGATTCACACCGAAATTGCCCCGACAAGTTGCACAACGCTGCAGAATTCCTTACTTTTGGCACGAATTAAGGCAGAAAACCTTTTTCATCCATATATTCAAAACAACGGAACAATGAAAAAATTCACTTGCGTACAGGACATAGGCGACCTGCACATCGCACTCCAAGAAGCACTCGAAATCAAAAAAGACCGGTTCAAATACCAACAACTCGGGCATAACAAGACGCTGATGCTCGTATTCTTCAACTCAAGCCTCCGCACCCGCCTGAGCACCCAGAAGGCCGGACTGAACTTAGGCATGAACGTCATCGTCTTAGACATCAACCAAGGCGCCTGGAAGCTGGAGACCGAACGCGGCGTCATCATGGACGGCGACAAGACAGAGCACCTGCTTGAGGCCATCCCCGTCATGGGTTGCTACTGCGACATCATCGGCGTGCGTTCGTTTGCCCGCTTCGAAAACCGCGACGACGACTACAACGAAGTGATTCTCCAGCAGTTCATCCAATATTCCGGCCGCCCCGTCTTCTCCATGGAGGCCGCAACGGGCCATCCCCTGCAGAGCTTTGCCGACCTCATCACTATCGAAGAGTACAAACGCACACCGCGCCCGAAAGTAGTCATGAGCTGGGCGCCCCACCCCAAGGCTCTTCCGCAGGCAGTGCCCAACTCTTTTGCCGAATGGATGAATGCCGCCGACGACATAGACCTCGTCATTACCCACCCGAAAGGCTACGAACTCGACCCGAAGTTCGTAGGCAACGCCCGCATAGAGTATGACCAGATGAAAGCCTTCGAAGGCGCCGATTTCGTATATGCCAAGAACTGGTCCGTAGCGCAGGGCGAGAATTACGGAAAAGTCATCAACAAAGACCGCAACTGGACGGTAAGCAGCCGCCAGATGGCCGTCACCAACAATGCCTTCTTCATGCATTGTCTGCCCGTTCGCCGCAACATGATTGTTACCGACGAAGTCATCGAGTCGCCCAATTCGCTGGTGATTCCCGAGGCAGCCAACCGCGAAATCTCCGCAACCGTTGTCCTGAAACGCTTGCTCGAAAGCCTGTAATAAATCATTCAGCCGCATCGCCAGGTCCTGACGGTGCGGCTTCTTTATGTTCTTTTCCACGCATTTTAGCAAATTATCCCATACATTCTAAATCTATCCCGCAAAACAAGACATGACTTCCCACGAGCCATCATCATCCCGCCCCTTAAGTATTCCCTTAGCCATCCTGCCCCTCATCTTTTTAGTTGCCCTGCTTGCTTTCATTATCTCCCTGTTCGGTTCCGACTCCCTCAGCGGAGGAAGCCAGATAGCCCTGCTCCTGACTTCCGGACTGTGCTACTTTCTGGCCCGCGTCACCCGCAAAACTCCCTGGGAGACCTTCGAAAAAGCCATCACCCGCCAGATAGCCGGAGTAGCGCCGGCCATACTCTTGCTCATGTTCATAGGCGCCTTGTCCGGATGCTGGATGATCAGCGGAGTAGTTCCTACGCTCATCTACTACGGCATGCAGATACTCCATCCCTCTTTCTTCCTCGTTTCCTGCTGTATCATCTGCGCTTTGGTTTCCACCATGACCGGCAGTTCGTGGACCACGGTAGCCACCATCGGCATTGCGCTCATCGGAATAGGCCGCGCACAAGGTTTCGACGACGGATGGATTGCCGGAGCCATCATCTCGGGAGCCTACTTCGGCGATAAGATTTCGCCCCTCTCCGACACCACCGTACTCGCTTCCTCCACGGCCCGCGTACCGCTGTTCCAGCACATCCGCTACTTGTTTATCACCACCATACCGGCCTTGCTCATCGCCCTGACCGTATTCACCATTGCCGGCCTGATGCATTCGCCCCAAACGGCAGAGCAAACCGCCGCCGTAGCCGTAGCACTGAAAGACCGCTTCTGCATTACGCCCTGGCTGCTGCTCGTGCCTGTCGCAACGGGCATACTCATCGCCAAGCGCGTGCCGCCCATCGTCACCCTCTTCCTCTCCGCCCTCCTGGCCATTTTCTTCGCCCTCATTTTCCAACGCGAGGCCCTCTACGAAATAGCCGCCATGCCCCAACACGACGGGTGGGCACTGCTGAAGGGAAGCCTCATCACTACCTTCGGAAACACCCAGCTCCAAAGCCCCAATCACGAGCTGGCCGAACTCATCGCCACCCGCGGCATGGCCGGCATGCTGGGCACCATCTGGCTCATCCTTTGCGCCATGTGCTTCGGAGGCTCCATGATAGCCTGCGGAATCATCGAGACCATCGGCCGCGCCTTCCGCCGCCTGGCACAAAAACGCACAAGCATGGTCAGCTCGACCGTAGGGGGAGGACTTTTCTTCAACACCGTCACTGCCGACCAGTACCTCTCCATCATCCTGACCATCGAGCTGTTTCGCGACATCTACGAGCGCAACGGCTACGAAAGCCGCCTCCTCAGCCGCACGGCCGAAGACTCCGTGACCGTAACCTCCCCGCTCATCCCGTGGAACACCTGCGGCATGACGCAAGCCACGGTGCTCAACGTACCCACGCTCACCTACCTTCCTTACTGCGTGTTCAACTACGTTTGCCCCATGGTCAGCATCGTCATCGCCGCCACCGGCTACAAAATCTTCCGACGCACCCAGCCCGCCGGAGCAACCACCGAGCCGCAGGCCGCACGCCCCTGAGATATTCCCGATAAAAAGCCCTGCCACTTTTGACCAAAAGTCTTGCAGGTTTTCCTAAAAAGCAGCGCATCGGCTCTTCAACCGATGCGCTGCTTTTTTATACCCCATGCCGGGAAAATTCTCCGTACCCTACGGCGTAGGGCCGGTAGTAAGCACCTCATCCATCCGGCAGTCCAGCTCGTCGTGCGGCACTTCGTCCAGCAGCTGAAACGGGAAGCATACCCCGATGCGCCGGGCCGCGAGCCGCTTCAGGAAACGGTCGTAGTAACCCTTGCCGTGACCGAGGCGGTTTCCGCCGCGGTCAAAGGCCACACCCGGCACCACGACCAGGTCGATTTGCTCCAACGCACCGTCCCATTCCGGTCCTACCGGCTCCCAAATGCCGTAACGCCCTTGCCGCATCCGCTCCGCACCCTCATAGCGCCTGAGCCGTATGCCCTCGTCTTCCGTCACCGGGAGCAAGATTTCCTTCCGCCCGGCCCAACGCTCCATCAGCGGACGCAAGTCCACCTCGGCCGGTAGTGCGCAGTAAAGCAATACCACCTGCGCCTCCCGGAAGAAAGGATGCGCTTCCAAAGCGGCCCTCACCTGCTCCGAAAAACGGGCAAGGGCCTCACTTGTATATTCCCGCAGACACTCTTTCATCTGCCTGCGCAAAGTCCATTTAGCTTCCATACAGTACCTTTCCCGAAAGGACAGCAAACGATATAGTCAAGGCTTCACCTTGTCCAGCCCTTCCGTCGTAATGAATACGCGCCGAATCGTACCGTCGGCATTGTATTCCATTGGCTCCGCACAGACCGAGCGGCTGTAACTCGTACCGTCGGGCAAGCCGCCGTTGTGGGTAAAGAAGTACCATTTTCCCTTAAACTCCACGATGGCCGGGTGCGTCGTGTTGCTGTTTCCCGCAATTTCCGACAGGATACCCTTGTATTCATACGGCCCTTCAATCCGGTCGGCCATAGCGTAAGCTATCTTTTCCGGCCACCCGGTAGCATACGTCAGGTAGTATTTTCCGTTGCGCTTATGCACCCACGGAGCCTCGGTGAACTCGAAATTGTCGAACTCCACCCGGTGTATCTCGCCGTCTATCTCCACCATGTTGTCCTTCAGCTTGGCATAATAGCAATAGCGGTTGCCCCAGAAGATATAAGCCTGCCCGTCGTCGTCGATAAACACGGCGGGATCGATGCATACCCACGAGTGCGTCGCACCAAAGCAGTCCTTATTGGTCAAAAGCGGCTTCCCAATGGCATCTTTGAACGGCCCTTCCGGACGATCGGCCACCGCAACTCCGATACCAGAGCCGTTCGTACTGACATAGTAGTAGTACTTTCCGTTCCGTTCCACTACGTGCGCCGCATAAGCCGCGCCGGTACGGTCCCACGAGAAGTCGCTCACGCGCAAAGGCGTCGGATGTTCCGTCCAGTTCTTCAGGTCCGTTGTCGAAAACACGCACCAGTCCTTCAGCCGATAGCCGCCCTGGTTTCCGGCAAAGTCATGCCCCGTGTAGAGCCAGAGCGTATCTCCCTGTACGAAGGCAGCCGGATCGCACGTATGCTTATGCCGGATCAGCGGATTTCCCTCGCTCGTAAACTCGCGACCCAGCACATATCCCCACTGTTTCTGCACGCGTTCCAGCTCTTCGGCCGTCAGCGATACGACACTGCCATGGCGCGGATAGAAATCCTTGCGGAACGATTGCGGCTCGCGGGTAAAGGTTTTCAGGTCGCGGGACGTCTGATATTCATAACGCCCACTCGCATATAAGTCATACATGAGCACAAACTCATCCTTGCCGTTCAGCTTGAAGACACTCGACCCCTCGACCACCGTACCCGTGCCGGCATAGGCGTCGAGATACTCGAAGTCCTCTTTCCATTTGCCATGCAACTTGCGCGAGACTGCCTGCTGGATTCCGTTCTTCACCTCCTTGCCGTTGGCATCTTTCGTGTTGCCCTTATAGAAAAGGTGGTACTTCCCTTTGTGGTAAACAATATCGTTGTCGATGGAACCGTACTTCGCGCTGAACAAAACCTGCGGCTCGCTTTCGAAAGCCGTAAAGTCTTCGTTGGCATAGGCATAGTAAGTGATGAGACTCTTGCGGTCGTCGCGCTGGAGGGTGAAGTAGATCATGTACTTACCCGCCTCGTGGTCGTAAATCGTCTGCGGGGCCCATACCCAGTAGGCATCGCCGAAATGCTCGGGATAGGCCTCCGAAAGATTGATGCGCGCATGACTCCAGTGAATCAGGTCGTCCGACTTCAGGAGCACAATGCCGGGGTTATCTTTCCAACCATACTTCACCGTGTTCATGTCCGTAGCCACTATGTAAAACGTCCTGCCGTCCTCGCCCCGCAAGATGTGCGGGTCGCGTATGCCGCCGCTCTCGCTAATCGTATCCGAGGCTACGACCGGCCGGTTTCCGTTCAGGGCATACCAGTCGCGCGCGTCCTTACTTACGGCAAAACGCAGATGTTCCTGCCACTTACCGTCGCCTCGTCCCTCGAAATAAGCAAACAAATAGCCCGCATAAGGCGGCTCTTCTCCCGCCTTGTCCTTAGCCTGCGTGCCCAGACACAAGGCGCAGGCGGCACACAGCAGCAGACCTTTCCAATTCTTTTTCCCGTTCATTTCTCTGTTGTCAAATACAATTTGTGAATATGGCTGTAAAGATAGCACTTTTCACCAACGCACAAAAACATTTCCCCGCCAAAGCAGGAAAAGAGAATCTGCCTCTAATTACTTCCTGTTCCTGATTACATCCATTGAAAAGCCATCATCCCCTCCCCAAAAACCTTGCACCTTTCCTCGAAAACCCTTGCATCTTTTTCCGCACGGATGCAGCGGTTTTTCCGGAAAGAATTGCATCTTTGCACATCTGCGGGTTCCGGCTTCCACAGCCCGCCCGCACATTTCCCCCAAACGACCTGCACCTGCCTATGAAAAAGAAACACTCCCTCCCCTTGCAAGCCCTCCTCTGCGCCACATTGGCCGCCGGTCTGCCGGGCGCCGCACGGGGGCAATACGTATCCGAAGTATGGGTTGCCGACCAGGGCGACGGCACCTACGTCAACCCCGTGCTCCACACCGACTACTCCGACCCCGACGTCTGCGCCGTAGGCGGCGACTTCTACCTCACCGCCTCCAGCTTTCAGTGTGCACCCGGGCTGCCCATCCTGCACTCCCGCGACCTCGTCAACTGGAAAATCATCAACTACGCCCTCCCCGAAGTAGTCCCCTCCGACTACTACGGCGCAGGTCTGCCCCGCCACGGCCGCGGCGTATGGGCCCCCGCCCTGCGCTACCACGACGGCATGTTCTACATCTACTGGGGCGACCCCGACTTCGGCATCTTCATGGTGCGGGCCAAAGACCCGGCCGGCACGTGGGAAGCCCCCGTACTCGTCAAGGCCGGAAAAGGAATGATCGACCCCTGCCCGCTCTGGGACGACGACGGGAAAGCTTATCTGGCACATGCCTGGGCCGGAAGCCGGGCAGGATTCAACAGCATCATCACCGTTTGTGAAATGAACGCCGAGGGAACAGCCGTCATCGGCCGCCCCGTACTCGTATTCGACGGCAACGACGGCGTGAACCACACCATCGAAGGAGCCAAGTTCTACAAGCGAAACGGTTACTACTACATCTTCTCCCCCGCAGGCGGCGTAGCCACCGGCTGGCAACTGGCGCTGCGCTCCCGGCACGTCTACGGCCCCTACGAGGCACGCATCGTCATGGCACAGGGAACAAGCCCCATCAACGGCCCGCACCAGGGCGGCTGGGTGGAGACACCCACGGGCGAATCGTGGTTTCTCCACTTCCAGGACAAAGGCCCCTACGGGCGCGTCGTACACCTCAATCCCATGGAGTGGCGGGAAGACTGGCCCGTCATCGGGCAGGACAGCGACGGCGACGGCTGCGGCACTCCCGTGACACGCCACCGGAAGCCGGACGTAGGCGGCAGCTACCCCGTGGAAACACCCGCAGAGAGCGACGAGTTCGACAGCCGCCGCCTCGGCCTGCAATGGGAGTGGCACGCCAACTACCAGGACTCCTACGGCTTCACCTCCGACTTAGGCTACATCCGCCTCTACGGACACATCCTCTCCGCCGACTTCCACAACTTCTGGGAAGTGCCCAACCTGCTGCTCCAGAAGTTCCCCGCCGAAGCCTTTTGCGCCACCACGAAGCTGAAAGTCTCCGCCAAGGCCGACGGGCAACAGTCCGGGCTTATCGTAATGGGCTGGGACTATGGCCGCCTGGCCGTAGAGAAGGAAGGCGAACGCTTCGTGCTGAAGCAGATGCTCTGCCACGACGCCGAGCAGGGCAACCCGGAGACCACCCTGTGCATTGCCGAATTCGACCCCACCCGGCGCTACGAGGCAGGGCTGCTGCCCAACTATGAGCTGGACATCTATCTGCGCGTGCGGGTAGAAAAGGGCGGGCAATGCCGCTTCTCCTACAGTCTGGACGGGAAAAAGTTCTACGACGCCGGCCAACCTTTCGCCGCCCGCCAGGGGAAATGGATCGGTGCCAAAGTCGGCCTGTTCAGCGTAGCGCCCTACGGTGCCGAACGGGGCTGGCTCGACGCCGACTGGTTCCGCATCGGGAAATAAAGAAGATGCTGAAATCCGCCTTATGCTGATATACTGAAAACGGGAATACGGATATAAGAGAGACAGAAAGAAGCAACAAGAAAGCGCCGGCTGCATCGTACTTTTCGAGCAGCCGGCGCTTCTATTATTATATTACAGCACTACATCAAGAGTAAGTCTGCAGGCAACGCAGCAGATTGCGCGTTATGCCACACCGTAAAAAAAGAAGAGGGGAACCTTCACAGGCTCCCCCCTCCACAAACTTACATTATTACTATGAAAGTGAACTATTCTTATATAGGGAATAGTGCCGTTGGTCTTTCACCATAAATCATGTTTAATCTACCGTCAGCGTGATGGTTCCGGTCTTCGTGAGGTTCACCACACCATTAACCTTAAGCGTAACAGTAACGTTTACAGTGGCATCTCCTGCAAGAGTTGCACCGCTATTGAGTTCCATCATGCCAGTGGTGGGATCTACCGATATACCATCTTTGAGGTCATTGCTCGAGATAGCATATGTCATTGTAGTCGTACTACCTGCAACATTCGGCTCACCAAGGAGATAAGCATCAGCACCTGTGCTGGTAAGCATTCCGGTAAATTTACCATCCTTAGTCTGGTAGTCATAAACTGCGCGTCCACTTGCATTGTTCTCAACAACCGTTACCAACTGACGAAGGTCGTATTCCGTAGAACCACCA
The DNA here is from genome assembly GCA_050946375.1 of Bacteroidaceae bacterium. Classification (GTDB taxonomy): domain Bacteria; phylum Bacteroidota; class Bacteroidia; order Bacteroidales; family Bacteroidaceae; genus UBA1794. Next base: position 50,951 of record JBMNUT010000007.1, read on the forward strand.
AGTTGTGCTACAGGAATTTCTGCAGCTTCGATATTGATAGCAAACGGAGTAGTGAACTGTACAGTGAACGTCTTGATGACTCTCGGCTCAGTTTCACCTGTACGCTGTGCAACCAACTCTATTTCGTAGCTCTTGCTTTCGCCGTTCAGTTCAGGTGTTATGCCCAGAATTGCATTATCAAAGTCAGCAGTTCTAACATCAGCATTTACAGCACCTCCACTTACAAATCCAGCATTTACAGCACCAGCTGCATTATCTTTCGCATTTTTAATTCTGAATTGAAGCGTGTAGTTAGCCGGCTTATCGAAAGTGAACAGTTTCTTCAAGTCAGTAGTAAAGCTCCAAACATCCTTCGCATCGTCGCCAGAGCCTACAGTTGTCTCCTCACCCTTAACAACAGCAGTAGAAGTGGCTTTATCCACGAAGCTGCTAAAGTCAGACTGATTGTTGAATCCTGTAATGTACGACGGTTCCGTTACGGTGTACGTGAAGTTCACGCGAATTACAGCGTCACTCGTATTCTTCGGAGTAAACTCAAGTACAGCAGTCTTAGTACCAATTGCTGCAGCAGGTGTAATCTTGAGACCCATTTCAACATTAGTGTAGGTTTCACCAGATGTTGCACCAGTATAAGCTACATACGGAGTTACACCGTCAATCGTTTTCTTTTCGCCATTTACAACTTCGTAAACCGTAGTTGCAGGCTTATAATTTTCATAGAACTCTGAGCGAGTTAAACCTGCAGGAGTATAAATTCCAAGTAATGCCTGTTCCAAGTTAATGGATTTTACAGGAACATTATTTGCATTCAAACCATTTGCTGCAAGAGCTGAATAGTCAACATTGCCAAATTCGAAGGAGAATGCTTCTTCACCGGCATCAGGAGTTTCTTGTGGAGTAATGTTGATCTTGATGTAGTTCGTAGCCAATACAAGATTGCCCACAGAAGCCGTCACCTTAATAACCGGATTCTTACCTACTGCTGCAGTACCGGTAGCACCACCGTAGGTAGAATTGATGGATACAACACTACCGTTCAAATCTACAAAGTTGGCTTGGTCAACGTCACCGCTCGGAGTATATCCCACTTCAGCAAAAGTATAGGTTACATCGAATCCTGCAGAAGCAAGAGCTACACCTTCGTCGTAGTCTTTACCATCGGCATGACCCCACAGTTCTACAACTTCGTTCATATCAAGTGTTTCGTTGCAAGCCATGCTTACTTCGGAAGATATACCTGCTACATAAGTAGCTTCAGTTACACCTTCACCCGGTCCATTATATGCAAACTCATCATATGCAGGCGTCTCTTGCTCAGTAGCAACTTCATCCAAGAGAGCGAAAGTACGCAAGTCTTCCTTCGTTACAGCAGCATAGTCAGAAGTAATAATGCGTGCATCGCGGGTGTTGGCCTGCAAAGCCACGAGATTAGCTTCAGTCGAGCTGATTGCTGTAAGGTTAGCATCTGCCTGTACGTTGAATGTCAATATGCCGTTAGCAGAAGTAGGTTCACCAACGATGCTCAGCGGAGCAGCAACAGCGTTGCGCAATACGACTTTCTGACCAACGAATGCATAGGTAGCATCTTTCACGTCAGCATTGGACGGATTCAGGCGATAGGAAACGGCTACTTCGTTAGCCACTACAGAATTCCACTCACCGGGTTTATCCTTAACAGGAGTCTGAATAGTGTAGAATTCGATGAGCGGCATACCGAGTCTCGTAGAGAGTACATCGGGGATAATTGCCAGCGAGGTCAACTTCTCATAGAGCTTGATAGCAACCATCTTGTTCTCACCTTCGCCACCTTCTACGTTGAAGAACGTCAGAACGCCGTCAGCGGTATCCCAAACTGCGGTAACCGTACCTTCGGGCAACCAGCTAACCGTGGTTACTTCTCTCGTGATCTGGGGCGTAGAAGCGGTGTCACCTGCAGCAACAGGAGTTTCCGTTACTTTCACCCAATATCCAGCTTCTGCACCTTCGGTTCCGGGTACATAATAAATGGTGGGAGCATCCTTACCATTAGTACCGTTTTGGCCGTTTTGACCCTTAGCAGGAACTGTGGTGTCGGTTTCTCCAATCCACCAGTTACCGTTCTCGCCAATGTACGGAGTCTCACCGTTGGTTCCGTTAGTACCGTTGGTTCCATCAGTACCTTCAGCTTTCACGCCGGTATCGGTATCACCAATCCACCAGTTGCCGTTCTCACCGATTTCGGGAGTCAGACCGTTGGTTCCGTTAGTACCATCGGTTCCGTCTTGTCCGGCAGGACCCTGAGGACCTTGTGCCATTACGTCGGTCTTCTCACCGTTGATATACCAATAACCATCGTCACCGATTTCAATCGTCGGAGTCAGACCATCGATACCGGGAGCGCCGTCAGCGCCATCCTCACCGGCGGGACCTTGGGGACCCTGAGGACCTTGTGCACCATCCTGGCCATCCTGACCGTCTTGACCATCCTGGCCATCTTCTCCGGCAGGACCTTGAGGACCAGCGGGGCCTTGTTCACCCTGAGGACCTTGTGCCAATACACCGGTGTTTGCACCGTTGATGTACCAGTAACCATCGTCACCGATTTCAATAGTAGGAGTTACACCATCCTGACCCTGGGCGCCCTGAGCAGGATAGCCGGTAGGCTCACCGTCGATGTACCAGTAGCCGTCGTCGCCGATCGTAACTACGGATCCGGGTGCACCATCAGCGCCATTGGCACCGTCCTGGCCATCCTGACCGTTGGTCAAGGTGAAGGATTTACCGTCGCTGAGCGTAACCTTTACGCCGTTGGAGACAGACTCCACGTTCGTTACAACCGCACCGCCTTGAATGAGGCTACGAAGCTCTGCAAGAGAGTTCTCTACCGCATCAACACGTTGGTTCAACCCATTGATGTCGTCATCGTAGTCACTACAGGAAACTACAAGTCCTGTCGTGCCTGCGAGCAACGCTCCACAAAGGATTGCATTCAAAAACTTTTTGTTCATACGAAAAAACTTTTAATTTATAAATTAAAAAATAGAAAGGTTGTTTGTTGTTTCTTGGTTTATCACTCTTTCAGATATTATAAATTCATTTCATTTCCCTTTTCCGTTACTTCGCGGGTAACGGCAGGAGGCCGGACGGGGGAAAGTGTTAATTGATATGCCTTTAGAGGAAGCGTTCGGGACTGTCACCGAAGGATGACGAAACGGCGATGTCGGTTTTTCTGGAAAATCAGGGCAAAAAAGGGCCGCAAAATGCTTTTGGGGCAGATTGCGGCGCATAGAGGACCTGCACCGTGCCCTGCAGGGATTGCGCACGGTGCCCTTATAGCCACTGCGGTCAGTGGTTAGCTATATATAATAAGGTGTAGGCGGAGTTTATTTCTCAATAAAACTCAGCCTTTCCCGAGGTTTCTTGCCGGACGGCCTGCCCATGACGAAGTCGATGACCTGGCGGTTGGCCCGGTCGATGCGACCGTCGCGGAAAGGCTTGAGGTAAGTTTCCGTTACAGCGATGGAAGAATGGCCCATGGCTTCGGAAATGACTCCGGGATGCACCTCGCAGCGGTAAGCCGCTGTGGCCCAGGTATGACGGGCGGTGTAGCTGCTCAACGAGAGACCACTCGGCTGTCCGGGCAGTTTCTTGAGGTGGCGGTTGAAGCAACGCAAGATTGCTTGATACTCACGGTAGGACTCTTCCGTACCTTCTTCGCGCGAAAGCAGGGGAAGCAGATAGGGAGAGCGACGGGCACCGGGCTCGGACTGCAGCAGGCGGATGAGCTCGAGGGCTTCGGGCGTGAGCCGCACGGCAAGCGGCCGGCCTGTCTTACGACGGCGGTATTGGAGTACTCCGTCGTGTAAGTCACACTTACGCAGGTAGATAAGGTCGACAAAGGGGATGCCCCGCAAGAAAAACATAAGGGCAAAGAGGGTGCGGGTTCTCCGATAGACGGGACTTTCGGGAGTCTTTCCCGGTTGAGCATCTTGAAAAACGGGAGTGAGCAGACGCCGCATGTTGCAGGCTTCCAGGGCTCTACGGCTCTCGGCAACGGGCGCGGTACGCACACTGTGGAACAGCCGGGGAACGAAAGGGGTCAGGCCACGATCGACCGCACGGTGGTAAATAGCTTTCAGCACCTTCATGTAGGTAGCCACTGTATTCCAGCGCAATCCACGCTCGCGAAGGTGTGATTCGTAACCCTTCAGCAGAGCGGGAGTCAGTGCCGAGGGAGAAAGTGTGTCACTACATAGATAAGAAGTGAATGAACGGGAGGCGGCCCGATAGACGTGTGCCGTTCCCCATTGGCGATTTGAGCGGTACTCGTAAATCGCTTCATCTAATAATGTAAGCATGTCGGGATGTTTCATAGATGTTGTCTTACGAGGGAAAATCTACGGATTAAGTGATATTTTTTTTATCTTAAGGCAAAAAAAAGGCCAAGTTTTGTAGGATGTGAACAAAAACATTTATATTTGCAGCGATTTTCCTGCCGTTACCCGCGAAGTAACGGCTCTTTTTTTGCCTGATAGTGAACGAATTAAGTATATCGCAATATACTTACGAAGAAGAACCGAGGGCAGTCTGGACAGCAGTGGCTGCCGTACCCCCGATTGGGCATTCCCCTTAGGGACAAAGCGGATGGAAAATCCTTACCCAAGTCTTCATGGTCTCTAATCCCGCGCAGAATCTTTTAAAAAAAAGATCAACCAGTCAGCCTCTGCTCGGACTGGTTTATCTGCATCATCACAGTGTTTTTCTTGGAATAAGGTTTTGCTTCCTGATGAAACACGGAGGTTTCCAACACGAAAAGCAACGGATAGAAAAAAAGAAAGCCGGGCTGCAAGCGAGTAAACTTGCAACCCGGCAATTTCTCAAGCAAAATATTACAATTGTTATTCAGCTTTCGGAGCTGACTCTTCTTGTGCCTTTTCGCTTTCGGCTGCCGGAGCTTCGGGTGCTGCGGCAGGTGCTTCTGCGGGAGCTGCTGCTTCTTCAGCAGCCGGTGCTGCAGGAGCTTCAGCCTTTGCAGCAGACTTGCGGCTACGACGGGTAGCCTTCTTGGTCTTCTGCTCTTTCATCATGTTCTCATCGTAGTCTACCAACTCGATGAAACACATGGATGCGTTGTCACCCAGACGATTACCCAGCTTGATGATGCGGGTATATCCTCCCGGACGGTCGGCAATCTTCACTGCGATTTCCTTGAAGAGCTCCGTTACGACATATTTGTCTTTCAAATTGCTGAACACGAGTCGACGGGAAGCGGTCGTATCACTCTTAGCTTTGGTCAACAGCGGTTCGATGTACTTGCGCAAAGCTTTTGCCTTAGGCACAGTGGTTGTAATCCGTTTGTGCTTGATAAGGGAGCACGCCATATTGGAAAGCATGGCGCTACGATGCGCAGACGTGCGGCTCAAATGGTTGAATTTCTTATTGTGTCTCATTGATCTTATTCTTTATCTAATTTGTATTTGGAAATATCTGTACCGAACGACAAATTCAGGCTGTCGAGCAACTGATCCAACTCGGTGAGCGACTTTTTACCAAAGTTACGTAACTTCAGCAGGTCGTTCTTATTGAATTGTACCAAATCGCCCAAGGTCTCCACGCCGGCGGCTTTCAAGCAGTTAAGCGCACGCACGCTCAAATCCATATCCTGCAACTTGGTCTTCAGGAGCTGGCGCATGTGGAGTACTTCTTCGTCGAACTCTTCGTTGCTTTCGCTGTCCGAAGACTCAAGCGTGATCTTCTCGTCGGAGAAGAGCATGAAGTGATGAATAAGGATCTTGGCTGCCTCTTTCAAGGCGTCCTTCGGATGGATGGAACCATCGGTGGTGATTTCGAGAATCAGTTTCTCATAGTCAGTCTTCTGCTCCACACGATAGTTTTCCACCGTATACTTCACATTGCAAATGGGCGTATAGATGGAATCGATCGGCAGGACATTGACATCCGTGCAGAATACGCGATTCTCTTCAGCCGGAACATAGCCACGACCTTTATTTACAGATATTTCTATCGAGAGTTTTGCTTTGCTGTCGAGATGACAAATAACCAAATCAGGATTTAACACTTCAAATCCCGTCAAACATTTGCTTATATCACCCGCTTTGAACTCCTTTGCATTCTCAATGGTAACAAGGGCTTTCTCTTCCTCGATTTCTTCTACAGTCTGCTTAAAGCGTACTTGCTTCAGGTTGAGAATGATGTTGGTCACATCTTCCCGCACCCCCGGAATGGTCGCAAACTCGTGCTCTACCCCTTCAATCTTAATCGTATTGATGGCAAAGCCTTCCAGTGAAGAAAGGAGCATACGGCGCAAGGCGTTACCGACTGTGGTTCCAAAACCAGGCTCCAAAGGACGGAACTCAAACTTCCCGAACTTGGCGTCTGATTCTAACATCAGGACTTTGTCAGGTTTTTGAAATGCTAATATAGCCATATACTACTACTGAATTATTGATTATTTAGAATACAACTCGACGATCAACTGTTCCTTGATGTTCTCAGGGATATCGGCACGCTCCGGAACGTAGAGGTACTTTCCGGACTTGGTGTTCTCATCCCACTCCAGCCATGCATACTTTCCATGGTTGAAGCCAGCCAAAGAATTATCGATTACTTCCAAGGACTTCGATTTCTCACGTACACCGATGATCTGACCGGGACGTACAGAATAAGAAGGGATGTTGACTACTTGGCCGTCTACTACGATATGGCGGTGGCTCACCAACTGACGGGCAGCAGCACGCGTAGGAGCAATTCCCAAGCGATAAACAACATTATCTAAACGGCACTCCAAGAGTTTGAGCAAGAGTTCACCGGTATTACCTTTGGTAGAGGCAGCCCGCTCGAAGAGGTTGCGGAACTGTTTTTCCAATACGCCATAGGTATATTTTGCTTTTTGCTTCTCGCGAAGTTGGACAGCATACTCGGAAACCTTTCTCTTACGGGCATTGCCATGCTGGCCGGGAGCATAATTTTTCTTAGAAAGAACTTTGTCGGGGCCGAAAATAGCTTCGCCGAATTTACGAGCAATCTTTGATTTAGGACCTGTATATCTAGCCATCTTTGTACTTTTGTTTTATGAATCCAAATAATTAAACTCTACGTCTTTTCGGAGGACGACACCCATTGTGCGGAAGCGGAGTAACATCAACGATTTCCACAACCTCAATGCCTGTACCGTGTACAGCGCGGATAGCGGACTCACGTCCGTTTCCGGGACCTTTCACATACGCCTTTACTTTTCTCAGGCCAAGATCATAAGCCACCTTGGCACAATCTTGTGCAGCCATCTGAGCTGCATAGGGAGTATTCTTCTTGGAACCTCTGAAACCCATCTTACCGGCAGAAGACCAAGAGATAATTTGTCCCTCACTGTTTGCCAAGGAAACGATGATATTATTGAAAGAAGAATGAATATGCAGCTGTCCAACTGCACTCACTTTTACGACTTTCTTCTTGGCTGCGACTGTTTTTTTTGCCATATCTCTTCTAATAAGTCAAATATTATTTAGTAGCTTTCTTCTTATTTGCAACAGTTTTCTTACGTCCTTTGCGGGTACGTGCGTTGTTCTTGGTACTCTGTCCGCGGACCGGCAAGCCAATACGATGACGGATTCCGCGATAGCAACCGATATCCATCAGACGCTTGATGTTCAACTGTACTTCCGAACGAAGATCACCTTCTACCTTATATTCAGAACTGATGATCTCACGAACTTTTGCAGCCTGTTCGTCGGTCCAGTCTTGGACTTTCAAATCTCTGTCAACACCGGCTTTGTCCAAAATCTTAGCCGAGCTGCTGCGGCCTATACCGTATATATAGGTCAACGCAATTTCACCTCTTTTATTTTGAGGCAAGTCTACACCAACAATTCTTATTGCCATATGCTTATGTTATTTTTCCGATTAAGAAGGGCATTGATTACCCCTGACGTTGTTTATACTTAGGATTCTTTTTATTTATGACGTATAAACGGCCTTTACGTCGTACAATCTTGCACTCTGCAGTGCGTTTCTTCAAAGATGCTCTAACTTTCATGTCTATATCTTGTTTTTATTTATATCTGAATACAATTCGTCCTTTTGTCAGATCGTAGGGCGACATTTCTACTTTGACTTTATCGCCGGGCAAAATCTTGATGTAATGCATGCGCATCTTGCCCGAAATATGCGCCGTAATCATGTGCCCATTTTCCAATTCTACCCGAAACATTGCATTGGACAATGCTTCTACAATAACTCCATCTTGCTCTATCGCCGATTGTTTAGCCATATTTATCGTTTTGAATTTCGCTCCGGTTTCTCAAATAGCGCGTTCGCCTAAGACTTCTTCTACATATTTGAATGTAGAAAGAACGTCGGCACCCCGCTTGGTAAGTGCAATGGTATGCTCATAATGAGCCGCCATCTGGTGGTCGCAAGTACGAACCGTCCATCTATCCGGATCCATGCTGATGTTGCGCTTTCCGGCAACGATCATCGGCTCGATTGCAATGCACAGACCGACTTTCAGCATCATTCCGTTTCCACGACGGCCATAATTCGGGACCATCGGCTCTTCATGCATCTCACGGCCGATTCCATGTCCTACAAACTCTCGTACGACCTCGTACCCTTCAGCCTCGCACTCGGTCTGAACCGCATAACCGATATCGCCGAGACGCTTACCGGGAGCTGCGACTTCTATCGCTTTGTAAAGGGAACGCTTAGTCGTTTTCAACAACTTCATTACCGCAGGGTCAATTTCCCCTACTGCAAACGTATAACATGAATCGCCGCAATATCCGTTCAACTTGGTTCCACAATCTATCGACACGATGTCGCCTTCTTGTAAAACCCGATCGCCCGGTATGCCATGCACTACTTCATCATTCACTGAAGTACAAATAGAAGCAGGGAAAGGCGACCCGTAAGGATTCGGAAAATCCTTAAAAGTCGGAATTGCCCCGTGGTCACGGATAAACGTTTCCGCCACCCGGTCCAGCTCCCCAGTGGTGACACCGGGACGAATCAGCTTCGCCAATTCGCCCAAGGTCATCCCCACCAATTCGTTACTGGCACGGAGTAACTCTATTTCCTCTTCAGTTTTCAAGAAAACCATTGCTGCTTTCTTTTTAATATGCCCCAACGTTAAAGCGGCCTCTGATACGTCCGGAACTCAAAAGTCCATCGTAGTGGCGCATCAACAAGTGGCTCTCGACTTGTTGCAAGGTATCCAAGACTACTCCGACCAGAATCAACAGAGAAGTACCACCGAAGAACTGGGAGAACTCGGCCTGTACCCCACCCAAGCGGCCTGCAAAAGCAGGAAGCACGGCAATGATAGCCAAGAAGAATGAACCCGGAAGAGTAATACGGGACATGATTGTATCCAGATACTCTGCCGTAGCTTTACCCGGCTTGATACCCGGAATAAATCCGTTGTTCCGCTTCATGTCTTCAGCCATCTGATTCGGGTTGATCGTTATTGCCGTATAGAAATAGGTAAAAAGTATGATCAATACAGCAAAGATCACATTATAGATTACGCTATGATGGTCCATCAATCCCTGCATGAGCGCAGAAGGAGTGTCCGAGCTTGAATAGCTTACAAATACCAAGGGAATAAACATGATAGCCTGTGCAAAGATGATAGGCATCACATTAGCGGCATTAACTTTCAAGGGGATATACTGACGGGCTCCACCATATTGTTTTTCGCCTACGATACGTTTGGCATACTGAACCGGCACCTTACGAGTTCCTTGAACCAACATAATAGCAGCAGCTATTATGAAAAAGAGAATTGCAAGCTCAATGATCAGCATGAAGAGACCACCCATGTTTTGAGTGACACGGGAAGAGAACTCCTGAACAAAAGCCTGAGGCAAGCGGGCAATAATACCAATCAAGATTATGAACGAAACGCCGTTTCCTACACCTTTATCGGTAATGCGCTCGCCCAACCATAAGATAAACATACTTCCTGCGGCCAAAATAATCGTTGAAGTAATCAAGAAGAAAGGCCAGGTCAAAGTAGAATCAAAGGTTTCAGCTCCTATCTGGTTGCGCAAATTTATCAAATATCCCGGCGCTTGGAAAATCAGAATAAAAATCGTCAGATAACGAGTATATTGGTTGATTTTCGTACGGCCGCTTTCACCCTCGCGCTGCAGTTTCTGGAAATAAGGAACTACAATGGCGAGCAACTGGATAACAATCGAAGCCGAGATATAAGGCATAATACCCAATGCGAAGACCGAGGCATTGGAAAACGCACCTCCTGAAAACATATCAAGCAGTGCCAAAAGGCCACTCTTGCCGGCCGAAGTTTGCTCCTGCAACTTATCCAGCATACCAACCTTTATGCCTGGCAACATTACGTATGAGCCAAAACGATAGATAGCGACAAACAAAATGGTGATGAGAATCCGCTTACGCAGATCCTCAATCTTCCATATGTTCTTCAAAGTCTCAACAGCTTTTATCATGAGATTATTAAAGTTTTACAACAGTTCCACCAACCGCTTCGATGGCCTTTGCTGCAGAAGCCGAAAAAGCATTGGCTTCTACGGTCAACTTAGCCGTTAATGCTCCATTGCCCAAAATTTTCACTAACTGTTTCTTAGAAATAAGTCCGGCAGAACGCATTTCCTCAATTCCGATCTTCTCGTAAGACTTGGCTTCGGCCAAAGCCTGAAGAGCATCCAGATTGACAGCCTTATATTCTACACGGTTGATATTCTTGAAACCAAATTTCGGAAGACGACGCTGCAACGGCATCTGACCACCCTCGAATCCTATTTTTTTCTTATAACCGGATCTTTGCTTCGCACCCTTATGACCACGAGTAGAAGTACCACCCATGCCCGAACCAGGACCGCGACCAATTCTCTTGCGAGAATGAGTAGCTCCGACAGCAGGTTTTAAACTATTCAAATCCATACTATAAAATACTTTTCAATTCAACTAATAAGAAAAAACTAATCAAGAACCTTGATAAGGTGCTTTACCTTATCGATCATCCCTTGGAGCGATGGTGTCAATTCATGTTCTACCACAGCGTTCATCTTGCGCAGTCCTAATGCATCCAGCGTACGCTTCTGATCCTTAGGAGCTCCAATTCGACTCTTGACCTGCATTATTTTTATTGTTGCCATTCTTCTTTTTCCTTTCTTATCCTCTAAAGACTTTTTCGATACTAATACCACGGTTCTGAGCTACCATACGAGCATCGCGTATTTCGCTCAAAGCCTTAATTGTGGCCTTAACCAAGTTATGAGGATTCGAAGAGCCATTAGCCTTGGCAAGCACATCGGTTATTCCGACGCTCTCCAAAACGGCACGCATAGCACCTCCGGCCACGATTCCGGTACCCGCAGAAGCAGGCTTAATGAAAACTTCAGCGCCACCGTAACGAGCCAACTGCTCATGGGGAATTGTACCCTTCAGAACGGGTACACGCACCAAGTTCTTCTTTGCGCTTTCCACACCTTTAGCAATGGCAGCCGTTACTTCGCTGGCTTTTCCCAAGCCCCAGCCGATAACACCATTACCGTCACCTACAACGACGATCGCAGAAAAGGTAAACGTGCGACCACCTTTGGTGACTTTCGTTACGCGGTTAATAGCAACCAAACGATCTTTTAATTCAATATCACTCGTAGTTTTAACTCTATTGTAAGCCATAATGATTAAAAATTAAGTCCTCCATTACGAGCTGCATCAGCAACTTCTTTCACTCTACCATGGTACAAATAACCATTACGGTCAAACACTACAGAAGTAATACCTGCTTCCAAGGATTTCTGTGCGATCATTGCACCCACCTTAGCAGCCTGTTCCTTTTTGGGGCAGTTACCTTCAAGAGAAAGAGAAGATGCAGAAACCAAAGTCTTTCCTGCCAAATCATCTATCACTTGAACATAGATCTGCTTATTACTTCTAAAAACAGTCATACGAGGACGTTCAGGCGTTCCCTTTACTTTTTTGCGAATTCTATATTTAATTCTGATTCGCCTTTCTATTTTCTTCGTTGCCATAATCTATCTTCCTAAAAAACATTACTTAGCACTTGCAGATTTTCCTGATTTGCGACGAATGACTTCGCCCACAAAACGAATACCCTTACCCTTGTAAGGCTCAGGCTTACGGAAAGAACGAATCTTCGAACAAATTTCACCAAGCAACTGCTTGTCGCACGATTCCAATAGAATCAAAGGATTCTTATTACGCTCTGACTTTGTTTCAACCTTGACAATCGGAGGTAATTGAATGAATATGTTATGAGAATAACCCAGCGAGAGTTCTATGATATTACCCTGATTGGAGGCACGATAACCTACGCCGACCAACTCAAGTTCCTTCTTATATCCTTCAGAAACGCCCACTACCATATTATGAAGCAGAGCACGTAACAAACCATGATAAGCTCTTACTTGCTTTTCATCATTGGCACGGGTCAAAATAATCTCATTGTCTTTTACTTCAACAGTAATCTCCGGTTTAACTTCCTGCGACAACTCTCCTTTCGGACCCTTCACAGTAACTACGTTATCTTTCAGAGTAACCGTTACACCAGCAGGAATAACAATAGGCAATTTACCAATTCTAGACATAACTTATAACTCCTCTCTTTTTAATAAACGTAGCACAAAACTTCACCACCAATCTTCAGTTCCGCAGCTTCCTTATCGGTCATTACACCTTTGGAAGTAGAAATAATAGCAATACCCAAACCGTTGATGACACGAGGCATATTCTTGTAGCCCGTATATTTACGCAAACCCGGGGTAGAGACACGTTTCAGCATCTTAATTGCATTCACCTTGTTCACAGGGTCATACTTCAATGCAATTTTAATGGTGCCTTGAACACCGTCATCTTCGAACTTATAGTTCAAGATGTAACCTTTCTCCAGAAGGATCTTAGTGATTTCCTTCTTCAAATTCGAGGCCGGAATCTCGACCACGCGATGTTTAGCAGCAATTGCGTTCCGCAATCTTGTCAAATAATCTGCAATTGGATCTGTCATAGTAAATTAAATTAATCAGGATAGCCTGACAATATTTAAATTTAAACAATTAAAAACTTGCGCATTCCGTGTATGCTAAGGCGATTGGCTACCAGCTCGCTTTCTTCACGCCAGGAATCAAGCCATTAGAAGCCATCTCTCTGAACTGAATACGAGAAATTGCAAACTGACGGATGTAGCCTTTAGGACGGCCCGTAATCGAGCAACGATTGTGAAGCCGAATAGGAGAAGAATTTTTCGGGAGCTTCTGCAATTGCTGTGCAGCTTCATAAGCCTCCACGGGGTCACCCGTATTTACAATTTTCTTCAAAGCTGCTCTTTTCGCAGCATACTTGGCTACCAATTTAGCTCGCTTTACTTCACGAGCTTTCATAGATTCTTTTGCCATATTTCTTCCTTATTCCTTTGTTTTAAACGGTAAACCAAACTCTTTCAGCAAAGCATAACCTTCTTCGTCGGTAGGAGCCGATGTTACGAAGGTAATGTTCATTCCCATGAGCTTGCTTATGCTATCGATGTTGATTTCCGGGAAAATTATCTGCTCATCGATACCCAGAGTGTAATTACCTCTACCATCGAACTTGCTGCTAATGCCTTTGAAGTCACGGATACGAGGCAAAGCGACACGAACCAGACGCTCCAAGAACTCATACATCCGCTCACGGCGCAAAGTAACCATCACACCGATCGGCATCTTCTTACGCAATTTGAAATTAGCAATATCTTTCCGTGATACCGTAACCACAGGTTTCTGACCGGTGATAGCCATCAATTCAGCGACAGCTACATCAATGATTTTTTTATCCGCAACTGCAGAGCCCAATCCTTGATTGATTACGATCTTCTTCAACACCGGAATCTGCATCGAAGAAGAATACTGGAATTTTTCCTTCAATGCCGGAGCAATACGCTCTTTATATTCTTTTTTAAGACTCGCTGTATTCATCATGATCTTACTTTATCTCTTCTCCTGATTTCTTAGCATAACGGACTGTAACACCTTCCGAATTTTTTCTCCGACCTACGCGAGTCGGTTTGCCAGACTTCGGATCTACGGGATTCAAATTCGAAATATGTAAAGAAGCCTCTTGCTGTACAATCCCGCCATTAGGATTCTGAGCATTCGGTTTCATGCTTTTGGATACGAGATTTATACCTTCAACAATAGCACGCTGCTTCTTTACCAAGACTTTAAGTACGCGACCAGTCTTTCCTTTATCTTTCCCAGAGTTTACAAATACTGTATCGCCTTTCTTTATATGTAGTTTACTCATTATCTTTACAAGCTTAAATAGTTAAAGTACCTCAGCAGCCAAAGAAACTACTTTCATATTCGTAGCACGAAGCTCTCTGGCCACCGGGCCAAAGATACGGCTACCCCGAATCTCACCAGCATTGTTCAACAGAACACATGCATTATCATCAAAACGAATATAAGAGCCATCCGGACGACGGATTTCCTTTTTCGTCCGTACTATCAAAGCTTTCGAAACGGCGCCCTTCTTGATATCGCTCGAAGGAATCACGTTTTTAATAGAAACTACGATAGTATCTCCCACCGAAGCGTAACGACGTCCCGATCCGCCCAAAACACGGATGCAAAGCGCCTCTCTCGCTCCGCTGTTATCACATACTGTAAGTCTTGTTTCTGCCTGTATCATAATTACTTAGCTCTTTCTATTATTTCAACCAATCTCCATCTTTTGCTCTTACTCAAAGGACGAGTTTCCATTATACGGACAGTATCACCCACATTACATTCGTTCTTCTCGTCGTGAGCATGGTATTTCTTTGTCTTGCTGACAAACTTACCATATATCGGGTGTTTCTCCTTAAACTTCGCAGCAACAGTAATGGTCTTATCCATCTTATTGCTTACTACTATACCCTGTCTTTCTTTTCTCAAATTTCTTTCCATCTTGCCTACACCTTTAATTCGCGTTGACGCAATTCTGACATCATCCGTGCAATAGTCCTGCGCAACATTTTGATTTGCGCAGGGTTTTCAACCGGACTAATAGAATGATTGATTACCAACTGATCGTAGTTTGCTTTCTCTGCCAAAACGCGCTCTTTCAAATCGGCAGTCGACATATCTTTAATTTCTGAAGTCTTCATATCCTATTTTATGCATTTTGACTTTGAGCATCATAGTCACGTCTTACAATAAACTTGGTAGTCACAGGAAGTTTCTGAGCAGCCAGACGGAGAGCCTCTTTTGCAATATCAAAAGAAACGCCTTCTACTTCGATCAGAATACGTCCCGGAGTTACAGGAGCTACGAATCCCTCGGGATTACCTTTACCTTTACCCATACGAACCTCGGCAGGTTTCTTGGTAATAGGTTTATCCGGGAAAATACGAATCCAAATTTGCCCCTGACGTTGCATATATCGTGTAACAGCAATACGCGCAGCCTCTATTTGACGGCCAGTAATCCATTTGCTCTGCAAAGATTTAATGCCAAACGAGCCGAAAGCCAGCTGATTGCCGCGCTGGGCGTTACCTTTCATACGCCCTTTCTGCTGCCTTCTGAACTTTGTCTTTTTAGGTTGTAACATAATCCTCTACTTCAATCTTTTATTAACGATTTGTTCTCCGTCTCTTGAAATTACGCGGTCCGCCTGCATTAGCTCCATTCCGGCGCACAGTATCTTTCTGAGTAAAATTAGGAGCTAATTCGCGTTTTCCATAAACTTCACCACGGCAAATCCATACTTTAATACCCAAAAGGCCAACTTTCGTCAAAGCCTCCGTATGGCAATAATCTATATCAGCACGGAATGTATGAAGAGGAGTACGTCCCTCTTTGTACATTTCAGAGCGAGCAATTTCAGCGCCATTCAAACGTCCGGAAATCTGAATCTTGATTCCCTCTGCACCCAAGCGCATTGTGTTTGCAATAGCCATCTTAATGGCACGACGATACGCGATCTTGCCTTCAACCTGGCGTGCTACGCTGTTAGCAACAATCACAGCATCCAACTCCGGACGCTTAACCTCGAAGATATTTATCTGAATCTCCTTATCGGTGATCTTCTTCAACTCTTCTTTCAGCTTGTCCACTTCCTGACCACCTTTTCCGATGATAATGCCCGGACGTGCAGTGCAAACCGTAATTGTCACAAACTTAAGAGTGCGCTCAATAATAATCCGTGATACACTTGCCCGAGCAAGGCGTGCATTCAAATACTTGCGAATCCGGGTATCTTCGAGGAGATTTTCACCATACTTCTTTCCTCCGTACCAATTAGAATCCCATCCGCGAATAATACCTAAACGATTGCTTATTGGATTTACTTTCTGTCCCATCTCGGATGATTATTTAGCCTCATTAGTATTCAACGTATCGACAAACAAAGTAACATGGTTCGAACGCTTACGAATCCGATAGCCACGCCCTTGAGGAGCCGGACGCATACGTTTCAACGTCACTCCTTCATCAACGAAAACTCGAGTAACAAACAATTCTCCGTTCTCAGCTTTCCGTTCATTCTTTTGCTCCCAGTTAGCAATTGCAGACCGCAAAAGCTTCTCTACACCGCGGGAAGCCTCTTTCGAAGAGAACTTCAATACGCCAAGAGCTCTATTCACTTCCATTCCTCGAATCATATCTACTACATAGCGCATCTTACGAGGGGAAGAAGGGACATTCATCAACTTAGCATAGGAAAGGGCTTTCTTTGCCTCTTTCCTCTTATCTGCTGATATCTTTTTTCTTTTTCCCATTATACTATTTTGCTTTTATTTTCCTACAGTAAACAGTATCATTTCTTCTTGTTACCTGCATGACCACGGAAAATACGGGTAGGTGCAAATTCACCTAACTTATGACCAACCATATTTTCGGTGACATAAACCGGTATAAATTTATTTCCATTATGAACTGCAACGGTATGCCCGACGAAATCAGGCGAGATCATTGAAGCTCTGGCCCATGTTTTCACCACGCTTTTTTTACCGCTTTCGTTCATTGCGAGAATTTTATTCTCCAATTTTACATTGATATAAGGGCCTTTTTTTAACGAACGACTCATAATGACTTAATATAATCCAGGTTACTTTTTCCTTCTCTCAATAATATACTTAGAAGAATGCTTCTTCGGAGAACGCGTCTTCAAGCCCTTCGAGTACAAGCCTTTCCGAGAACGAGGATGTCCACCGGAAGCACGTCCTTCACCACCACCCATCGGGTGATCTACAGGGTTCATAACGACACCACGGTTATGAGGGCGCAAGCCCAACCAGCGAGAACGTCCAGCCTTACCAGAACTCTCCAAAGCATGGTCAGAGTTACCAACGCTACCGACAGTAGCCTTACAAGCACTCAATACCTGACGAATTTCACCTGAAGGCAATTTGATCACGCTGTATTTTCCCTCACGAGAAGTAAGCTGTGCAAAATTACCTGCCGAGCGAACCAACATGGCACCTTGTCCGGGACGCAATTCAATATTGTGAATCACAGTACCGACAGGGATGTTCTGCAGAGGCAGAGCATTGCCTACCTCAGGAGCAGCGTCCGGTCCCGACATTACGGTCATTCCGACTTTCAAGCCATTAGGCGCTATAATATAACGCTTCTCCCCATCAGCATAAAAGAGGAGAGCGATACGAGCAGAACGGTTCGGATCGTATTCTATAGTTTTCACAACTGCAGGAATACCATCTTTTTCACGTCTAAAGTCTATAAAACGATATTTTCTCTTGTGGCCACCACCAATGTAGCGAACGGTCATTTTTCCTGCATTGTTACGACCGCCCGACGAGCGCTTGCCATAAACAAGAGACTTCTCTGGTACCGATGTTGTGAGCTCTTCGAAGGTACCAATAATCTTATGTCTTTGCCCCGGTGTAGTGGGTCTAAATTTACGTACTGCCATTGTTCTGTTTAAATATTGCTATAAAAATCTATCGTATCGCCGTCTTTCAGAGTAACGATTGCTTTCTTGTAAGCATCCGTACGTCCCTTGATCAGACCAGCGCGTGTCCAACGATTTTTCGTTTTACCAGAATAACGTACCGTATTTACGCTGAGCACCGTCACGTTATACATTTCTTCAACAGCTTTCTTGATCTCAATCTTATTACTTTCCGGACGAACGATGAATCCAAAGCGATTCAGCTTTTCAGTCTCGCGATTCATCTTTTCCGTGACAAGCGGTTTTACAATTACACCCATCATTAAGCCTCCTTCTTCTCGATTTTCAGTTCGTCTGTCAAGTTATTTAACGCTGTTTCCGTAAATACCAGCACCGATGCATCCAGAACACGATAGGTATTCAGTCCTGCAATAGGAGTCAGTTTTACGGCTTTTAAATTACGAGCCGACAAATATACATTTTTTTCAGAAGACCCTAACACAAACAAGGACTTCTTGCCCGTAAGTTTAACATTGTTTAGGATGGCAACGAAATCTTTCGTCTTGGGAGCTTCCATAGAGAAGTCTTCCAACACTACAATATTGTTGCTTTGAGCTTTATAAGACAAAGCGGAGCGACGAGCCAAATCCTTAACTTTCTTATTCAATTTGAAGCTGTAATCACGAGGAACAGGTCCGAAAACGCGACCACCACCAATCAATACCGGCGAATTCACATCACCACGACGTGCACCGCCGCCACCTTTCTGGCGACCGAGTTTGCGAGTTGAACCGCTAACCTCACTACGCTCTTTGGACTTATGAGTACCTTGACGCTGATTAGCCATAAACTGTCTAACCGCCATGTAGATCGCATGATCATTAGGCTCAATCCCGAAGATCGATTCGTTCAACGTAACCTTTCTCCCGGTGTCCTCACCTTTTATATTTAATACGCTAACTTCCATTGCTTACTTTTCAATTATTACGATTGAACCATTTGCACCCGGTACCGATCCTTTTATCAAAAGGAGATTGTGTTCGGGTATTACTTTTAAGATACGCAAATTCTGTACCGTAACTCTGTCGCCACCCATCTGGCCAGCCATACGCATTCCTTTGAATACCTTGGCAGGATAAGAACAAGCACCGATAGAACCCGGTTTGCGAGCACGGTTATGCTGACCGTGGGTTGTCTGGCCGACACCACCAAAGCCATGGCGTTTTACAACACCCTGATAACCTTTACCTTTGGAAGTAGCAATTACGTCAACAAACACAGCGTCATTGAATAATTGCACGTCTACTACGTCGCCCAAATTAAGCTCCGTATCAAATCCCTTGAACTCAGCCAAGTGCCTTTTCGGGGTTACAGATGCTTTTGCAAAATGGCCCATCAGAGCTTTAGAGGTATGCTTTTCTTTCTTGTCCTCAAAGCCAAGCTGAACAGCTGCATAGCCATCCTTTTCAACTGATTTCAGTTGAGTAACCACACAAGGTCCTGCTTCGATAACAGTGCATGGAACATTTTTTCCCTCGGCACTGAATACGGAAATCATTCCGATTTTTTTTCCTAATAATCCTGGCATTTCACCTAATATAAATAATTGGACTTTCTGTATAAAATCACACTACACTTTGATTTCAACTTCAACGCCGCTCGGGAGTTCGAGCTTCATCAAAGCATCAACCGTTTTAGCCGTAGAACTATAGATGTCGATCAGACGCTTATAAGAAGACAGTTCAAACTGTTCACGAGACTTCTTATTTACGAAAGTCGAGCGGTTCACGGTAAAAATACGCTTGTGAGTAGGAAGAGGAATCGGGCCACTTACTATAGCACCCGTAGCCTTTACCGTTCTTACTATCTTCTCAGCGGATTTGTCGACCAAGTTATAATCGTAAGATTTTAATTTAATTCTAATTTTCTGGCTCATATCTCTTGTTTCCGTTTATTTTATAATAAATCCACACGGCCTTTCACTTCTTCAAGAACCGTTTTTGCTATCGAAGTCGATACCTGGGCATAGTGCGAGAAAGTCATGGAAGAAGTAGCACGACCCGAAGTAATCGTACGCAAAGCCGTCACATAGCCGAACATTTCAGCCATCGGAACGTTAGCTTTTACGATACGGGCACCCGAACGGCTCGTTTCCATACCTTCTACTTGTCCGCGACGTTTGTTCAAGTCGCCAATCACATCACCCATGTTCTCCTCAGGAGTTACGACTTCCAGCTTCATGATCGGCTCCAGCAACACAGGACCTGCCTTAGCGCAAGCATTCTTATAAGCCTGGATTGCGGCAATCTCAAACGAAAGCTGATCGGAGTCTACCGGGTGGAAAGAGCCATCCAACAGAGTCACTTTCAACGAATCCAAGGGGTAGCCAGCCAATACGCCATTTTTCATAGCGGTCTGGAAACCTTTTTGTACTGCAGGAATAAACTCCTTGGGCACATTACCACCTTTTACTTCATCGATGAACTGGAGACCTCCCTCAAAACCTTCATCAACAGGACCTACATTTACGATAATATCGGCAAACTTACCGCGACCACCGGACTGTTTCTTATAGACCTCACGGAGGTTAACAGTCTTCGTAATAGCCTCTTTATAGGATACCTGCGGACGACCTTGGTTACATTCTACCTTGAATTCACGTTTCAGACGGTCGATGATGATATCCAAGTGCAGTTCACCCATTCCGGAGATTACCGTCTGACCGGTCTGCTCGTCGGTAGATACGCGGAAAGTAGGATCTTCTTCTGCCAGCTTAGCCAAGCCCATGGACAGTTTATCCATATCTTTCTGAGTCTTAGGCTCTACGGCAATACCGATCACGGGATCGGGGAAGTCCATGGATTCCAGTACAATCGGAGCGCTCTCATCACAAAGAGTATCACCCGTACGGATATCCTTGAAACCTACTCCAGCACCAATATCACCAGCGCTGATTACATCTACCGGATTCTGCTTGTTCGAGTGCATCTGGAACAAACGGGAAACGCGTTCTTTCTTACCGGAACGAGAATTATAGATGTACGAGCCAGCTTCTATCTTACCCGAATATACACGGAAGAAAGTCAGACGACCTACATAAGGATCGGTTGCAATCTTGAAGGCCAATGCTGCCGTCTTCTCATCTTCAGAAGGCTTGCGGTCTTCTTCAGCACCGGTAGTAGGATTCGTACCGACAACGTTCTCCGTATCCATGGGAGAAGGTAAGAAAGCGCAGATATAATCGAGCAGAGTCTGCACGCCCTTATTCTTAAAGGAAGAGCCGCACAACATCGGCACTACAGACATCTTGATAGTAGCGTTACGCAATGCGCGCAAGATTTCCTCTTCCGTAATCGTAGAAGGATCATCGAAGAACTTCTCCATCAACGCATCGTCGAACTCAGCTACCTGTTCCAACATCTTGCCGCGCCATTCCTGAGCCTCATCGAGCAGATTAGCCGGAATCTCATCCACTTCGTAATCTGCACCCATCGTCTCATCATGCCAGTAGATGGCTTTCATCTTGATCAGGTCAACCAAACCCTTGAAGTTCTCTTCAGCGCCGATAGGAATAACGATAGCGCAAGGATTTGCACCCAGCACTTCTTTCATCTGACGCAGTACTTCGAAGAAGTTTGCACCCGAACGGTCCATCTTGTTCACATAGCCGATACGCGGAACATTATATTTGTCAGCCTGACGCCATACCGTTTCCGACTGGGGCTCTACACCACCTACGGCACAGTATGTAGCGACAGCGCCATCCAGGACGCGCAAGGAACGCTCAACCTCTGCGGTAAAGTCCACGTGTCCCGGAGTGTCAATCAGATTGATTTTATAAGTATGTCCGGCCCAGTTCCAGTGAGTAGTCGTAGCCGCAGAGGCAATCGTGATACCACGCTCCTGCTCCTGCACCATCCAGTCCATGGTTGCAGCTCCGTCATGCACTTCACCGATTTTATGAGTCAAACCGGTATAAAAAAGGATACGCTCCGAAGTGGTCGTCTTACCAGCATCGATGTGAGCCATGATGCCAATATTACGAGTGAGATGTAAGTCTTGCTTTGCCATAATTCTTTATTAAAATCTAAAGTGAGCAAAGGCACGGTTAGCTTCAGCCATGCGGTGCATATCTTCCTTACGCTTGTAAGCGCCGCCCTGCTCATTGTATGCGTCCATGATTTCCGCAGCCAATTTATCCGACATAGTCTTGCCACCTCTTTTGCGGGCAAAGCTGATCAGATTCTTCATAGAGATAGACTCTTTACGTTCCGGACGAATTTCGGTAGGAACTTGGAAAGTCGCACCACCCACGCGGCGAGATTTTACTTCCACCTGCGGAGTTACATTATCCAACGACTTCTTCCAGATTTCCAAAGCCGTCTTTTCTTCGTTAGCCATTTTGTTGCCGACGATTTCGAGAGCCTTGTAGAAGATTTCATACGAGGTATTCTTCTTACCGTCATACATCAGATGGTTCACGAACTTCGACACTTTCCGGTCGTTAAATACGGGATCCGGGAGGACTACCCGTTTTTTAGGTTTTGATTTTCTCATAAAATTGTTTGAATAATAAATGTTTTGTTTTCGGCTGCTTCACGTATTCTTCAGCACCCCACTGGGAACTTACTCAACCATTACCGCATTCCTTCAAACAAAAACCCGTTATTTCTTATTTTCAGAGGCTGGTTCCGAATTATTTCTTTGCAGCACCTGCCTTAGGACGCTTAGCTCCGTATTTAGAGCGACGTTGCGTACGGTTCGACACACCTGCGGTATCCAAAGTTCCGCGTACGATGTGATAACGAACACCCGGCAGATCTTTCACACGTCCGCCACGAACCAATACAATCGAGTGCTCTTGCAGATTGTGTCCCTCACCCGGGATGTAGGAGTTCACTTCCTTCTGGTTAGAGAGTTTCACACGAGCCACTTTACGCATGGCCGAATTAGGCTTTTTAGGGGTAGTAGTGTAAACACGCACGCACACGCCACGCCGCTGAGGGCACGCATCGAGTGCGGGGGATTTACTCTCATCCACCAAGTCAGCCCGTCCTTTCCTTACTAATTGCTGAATTGTAGGCATTTTTACTAATTCTTTTTATGTTATATTTTTTGTTTATATATTATTCCACCGTATATTTTGGGCTGCAAAATTACGAAGATTATCTGGAAAAGCAATGAGGACGGCCTGTTTTTTTCTTCATTTTCAGGGAAAAAAGCCTGTTTGTTGTTTAAACGAAGCGGGGCGCCCCCTCTATTGAGAGTGCGCCCCGCCCGTTTTTATCGGCAGCCTTCTGCTTATGCTTCGCCGCTCACGCCGGGAAAAGGTGCTACATAAGTTCCTTTTTCCATCTCTATTTTCCCGTTTTTCTCCTCATACTTGCGTATATTGTCCTGCAAGGCATAGAGCAAACGCTTGGTATGCTCCGGCGTAAGGATTACGCGGCTCCGTACCGTTGCCTTGGGAACACCCGGCATTATACGGATAAAGTCGAGAATAAACTCGCTGGTTGAATGCGTTATCATGGCCATGTTGGCATAAGTACCTTGGGCTACATCGGCGGGCAGCTCTATCTGCATTTGCCCGTCATGGGGATTTTTACTGTCTGACATAGTTGTTTCTTTATGTTCGGTTATTAGTTATGGGTCCAATCCGGCTCCTTCCCGCGCCTATAATATATAAGGTATAAGAAAAAAGAGCCCGTATAGGGATAGCAAAGATAGGATTATTCGGTCAATCCCGCAACTCTGCCCCGCAAATAAATCCCCACCTTTCCCGTAAAAGCCATGCCTCGTCCGATGAAAAGCCGGGGCGATTTTCCGGAAAAATGCCTCGCCTTTCGACTCAAAGTAGCAAGGCAATCTGCGGTAAACCGACGCGTAACAAGATAAAAAACAGAATAAAAAGCCGGACAGATACCGTATTAAAAGGATAAAAAACTATCTTTGCCCCCGAATAAACCACAAAATTATTGACTATGAAAAAGTACCTTATCACATTTGTTGCCGCATTTGCGCTCCTGTTCGCCGCAACTCCTGCCGAGGCGCAGCTGAAGTGGGGTCTGAAAGGCGGCTTGAACCTGACCAATCCCTCGCTCGACATGGAAGGAGGAAGCCTGAAAAGTAAAGCCGGATGGTTCATCGGACCGATGGCCGAGTTCACGATTCCCGTTGTCGGCTTAGGCGTGGACGGAGCCATCATGTACTCCCAGGCCGACAGCAAGCTGGAGATTGCAGAAGAAGGAAGCACTACGGTGAAACAAAAATACATCGACGTACCCATCAACCTGAAGTACTCCATCGGATTGGGCAGCATGGCTGCCGTATTCATAGCTGCCGGCCCGCAGTTCTCCTTCAACATTAGCGGAGATTCCTTTAAAGACGCCGTAGAAAAAATCTATGATACGACCGTTGATGCCACCGACGGAGATATTGAGAACAAGACGTTCCAAACGTCACTCAACGTAGGCCTCGGCGTCAAACTCCTGAGCAAGCTCCAGATTTACGGCGGCTACAACATAGCCCTGACCGACGGCTTCAGCCTCAAGAGTGCCAGCGACCAGATTTTCAACGGCTCTGGAAAGAACAACATGTGGAAAGTCTCCGTAGCATACCTCTTCTAAGATTTTTCCACTACCCTCTCCCAATCCCTGGAAAACATTGCCGGACATTTCCCGATGCCGCAACGCTTTTCCAGGGATTAGCTTATTTCCCGGAACAATTACGATAACTCCACATGCGCTTTGCCGAACTCATACTTCCCCTCCCCCTACCCGGTTGTTTCACGTACAGCATCCCTCCCGAACTGGAAGGGCAACTGCAAATCGGCATGCGCGTCCTCGTTCCCTTCGGAAAAAACAAGTACCACACCGGAATCGTGCGGCATCTGACCGACACCCCACCCGAGGGATTCGAAATAAAGCCCATTGCCACTGCGATAGACGACAGCCCCATCGTCACCGAAGCCCAGCTTCGGCTGTGGGAATGGATGGCGGCCTACTACATTTGCACCGCAGGAGAAGTAATGAAGGCTGCGCTTCCCGCCGGACTGAGGCCGGAAGGCAATAGAAAAGAAGGCCTCAAACAGCATTACCGCCCGCGCACAGAGCCATTCATACAGCTCAATCCCGAATTTCTCGACGAACAAAAGCTGCACGACGCGCTCGATTCGCTAAAAAGGGCCGACAAACAGCGCGACTTGTTCCTCCGTTTTCTGGAGCGATGCGGGCTTC
Source organism: Bacteroidaceae bacterium (assembly GCA_050946375.1). Classification (GTDB taxonomy): domain Bacteria; phylum Bacteroidota; class Bacteroidia; order Bacteroidales; family Bacteroidaceae; genus UBA1794. The sequence continues at coordinate 76,054 of JBMNUT010000007.1, forward strand.
TCGACGAAAACGCAGGCACTTTTAGCGAAAAGTCCGAGGACTTTTCTGAAAAAGCGCAGGCACTTCCCGCCATTCCACGCAGCACGGTACAGAAATGGGGCTCCCCCGCCCTGCTGACCGCCCTCATCAAACGCGGACTGCTCCAATGCTTCGAGCGCGAAACCGGACGTCTCGACCTCGAATCGCACGCCACAGTCTGCCCCAACCAGCTGAACCCTGCCCAAAAAGCGGCTTACGACAGCCTGAAAGCACAGTTCCGCGAGAAAAGCACCTGCCTGCTCTACGGAGTCACCGCCAGCGGAAAGACCGAGCTCTACATACATCTGATCGAAGAAACGCTTCGCGCCGGGAAACAAGTGCTTTACTTTTTGCCGGAAATAGCCCTCACCACCCAAATAACCGAACGCCTCAAGTCCATCTTCGGCAACCGTCTCGGCGTGTACCACTCACAATATTCCGACGAGGTGCGGGTCGAAATCTGGAAGAAGCAGCTCAGTCCGGAAGCATACCCGCTGATTCTGGGCGCCCGCTCGGCACTTTTCCTGCCTTTCCGCAACCTCGGCCTCATTATCGTCGACGAAGAGCACGAAAGCAGCTACAAGCAATTCGACCCCGCCCCGCGCTACCACGCCCGCGACGCAGCCCTCAAGCTGGCTTCCTACGCCGGAGCGCGCGTACTGCTCGGCAGCGCCACACCATCCATCGAGAGCTTCCACCGGGCCAAGAGCGGGCAATACGGATTTGCCGAGCTGAAACAGCGGTACAGCCGCGTGGAAATGCCTGAAATCAAAGCCGTAGACATACGGGAACTGCGCCGCAAAAAGCTCATGACGGGCAACTTTTCGTCCGAACTGCTGGCCGCCATCCGGAAAACCCTCGAACAGGGCGAACAAATACTCCTTTTTCAGAACCGACGCGGCTTCGCTCCGCTCGTCGAATGCAAGGCTTGCGGATGGGTGCCCCGCTGCAAAAACTGCGACGTAAGTCTCACTTACCACAAAGCCACGCACCGGCTCGTCTGCCACTACTGCGGTTATGCCGAGCCGCTGCCCCAGATATGCCCTTCCTGCGGGAGCCGGGAGCTGCGCCCGCAAGGACTGGGGACAGAACGCGTGGAGGACGAAATCGCAACCTACTTCCCTCAGGCGCGAATCGCCCGCATGGATGCCGACGTGGCCCATACCCGCAGACAATACGAGCAGATACTTTCAGCATTCAGCCAGCAGAAAATCGACATACTCATCGGCACTCAGATGATTTCCAAGGGACTTGACTTCGGACACGTACGCACCGTCGGGATAATCGATGCCGACTCCATGCTGAACTTCCCCGACTTTCGCGCACACGAGCGGGCTTTTCAGCTGATGGCGCAAGTCGCCGGACGAGCGGGCCGCCGGGAAGCGCGGGGAGAAGTGCTGCTTCAGACGCGTGATGCGGCACATCCGGTCATAGCGCAGGTACTTTCCGGCAATTACGAAAGCCTTTACGAGGCTCAGCTGCAGGAACGCGCACTTTTCCGCTACCCTCCGTTCTACAAGCTCATATATTTATTTCTAAAGCACCGCGATTCCTCGGTTTGCCTCAATGCGTCCCGCCATATCAGCCTGCTGCTTCGCCAATACCTGGGCAGCACACGCGTCACAGAACCGCTGGAGCCCGTCGTAGCCCGCGTGCAACAACTCCACATCCGACAGACGATTATCAAGCTCGAGAGCGGGCTTTCGGCGCGAAAGATACGCGAGATATTCCAATACGCCCTCGCCGAATTACAAACTCATCCGGAGTTTCGTTCCGTAATCGTGTATTTCGACGTCGACCCGCAGTAGCTTTCCGGCAAAAGTGCCGCATGAAACTGCCGAAAGTGCAAGTACTTTTCACGCAAAGTCCATAGACTTCTCCCCGTAAGTCTGAAGCCGATGCTCGTCATGTGGCTCTTTTTTATGGAAAAGTCCTATTTTTCTTGCATGATTAGTTTGATGTTTCAGAAAAAGCCCCTATCTTTGTAGAGCTAAAACTAAAGAATAGTTTCATAATTGTTTTGATTTGGTTAGATAAATTGCGGCCTGTCCGAGAGGATCGGCCGCTTTTTTATTTTCGCTCCTCATCCCCTTTCCGCAAACTTTCCTCACGCTTTTCGCGACTTTGCTTATCACTCCTCCGGAACTGTACGGATACAAAATAATCAGGGCCGCCTTGCTTCAGCAAAGCAGCCCTGACTTTTCAGATTCGTCGCCGGAAGCGTTTTTCTTCCGACATGCGATATTCGATCTGTACTACGCTACTACTTTTCGCCCAGGAAAGGATAGCCGTAAGTCGTAGGCGGCACAAGTGTTTCCTTTACGCAGCGAGGATTCGTCCAACGGATGAGGTTGAGCGGACCACCAGCCTTATCGTTCGTACCGCTGGCACGGCTTCCGCCGAAAGGTTGCTGTGCAATGACAGCGCCCGTGGGCTTGTCGTTGATGTAGAAGTTACCTGCGGCATAACGCAATTTGTTCTGAGCCAATTCGATTGCGTAGCGGTCGGTTGCGAAGATGGAGCCGGTCAAACCGTAAGGAGAGGTCTGGTCGCAGAGCTCAAGTGTCTCTTCGTATTTAGCATCGTCGTAGACATAGATGGTGATTACCGGGCCGAAAATTTCTTCGACCATGGTCTTGAACTTCGGATCGGTAGTCTTTATCACGGTAGGCTCTACGAAGTAACCCACGCTCTTGTCGCAATTTCCGCCAAACACGATTTCCGCATCGGAAGAAGCCTTCGCATAATCGATATAGCCCTTGATGTTATCGAAAGAAGCCTCGTCGATTACGGCGTTGATGAAGTTGGAGAAGTCCTGAACGTCGCCCATCTTGACTTCTTTCAGCATGTCGCCCACCAAATCCTTGAGGGCCGGCCAGAGAGAAGCGGGGATATAAGCGCGCGAACCGGCCGAGCATTTTTGTCCCTGGTACTCGAAAGCGCCGCGAACAATGGCAGTAGCCACTTCAGGAAGCGTTGCAGAAGGATGTACGAAGATGAAGTTCTTTCCGCCAGTCTCGCCCACAATCTTAGGATAGGAGCGGTACTTTTCGAGATTCTCGCCCATCTGTCGCCAAATGGAGTTGAACGTTGCGGTAGAACCGGTAAAGTGGAATCCGGCAAGGTCGGGACTTTCGGTAACAACCTTACCGATTACGCTGCCTTTACCCGGAATAAAGTTCACAACGCCATCGGGCAATCCTGCTTCCTTGAAAATCTTCATCAGAAGATAGTTGGAGAGAATGGCCGTTGTGGAGGGCTTCCAGACAGCTACATTACCCATCATTGCCGGAGCCATGTTGAGGTTGCAGGCAATAGAGGTAAAGTTAAACGGAGTCAGCGAGAAGACAAATCCTTCAAGTGCCCGGTAATCCATACGATTGAGCGTGCCTGTTTCCGAATAGGGCTGGTCGGCATAGATCTGACTGGCATAGAAAGTGCTGTAACGCAAGAAGTCAATCAGCTCGCAGGGAGCATCGATTTCTGCCTGGAACGGGTTTTTGCTCTGTCCCAGCATGCAGCTTGCGTTCATCAGGTAGCGGTATTTGGTAGAGATCAGCTCCGCTACGCGCAACATGACGCTGGCGCGCTCCGTAAAGGGCAGGTCGCTCCACTCTTGTCTTGCCTTAAGTGCGGCGTCGATAGCCATTTGCACCTCTTTCGGGCCCGCTTTGTGATAAGTGGCCAGCACGTGTTGGTGATCGTGCGGCATGACAACCTTACCGGTGTCGCCGGTACGGACTTCCTGACCGCCGATTACAAGGGGAATGTCCTGCACTTCCGAAGCGATTTGCTTCAGAGCTGCTTTCAATTCTGCTTTTTCTTTGCTTCCCGGAGCATAGGCTTTCACCGGCTCGTTGATGGGTTTCGGGAAAGAATAAATTGCGTTATTCATAAGAGGAATAGATATATTTAATAAAGTGCTATAGGTTCTTTGCTGTCATTTTCCGCGCCTCGGGAGAAGCTGGACCACGGCTTTTACCCTTTATGACGGCCGCTTTTCCCGATTTTCAGTGCCCCAAATATACGTTGTTTTCCCGTTTCATACAAAAAAACGCTCTGTTTTATAACGAAAAGTAAGAGAAGCCGGACGAAAGGCCGCACAAAAACGGGCAAAACCCGCATCAACAAACCTTTTGTCACGCATCTCTTCCTCAAAAGATGCAAGGGAATTGCGGAAAAGTAGCGGCACTTTTTCCGAAAAGCCTTGCATGAATTTCCAGATACTTCCGCATGAATTTCCACTACGCCCTGCACCCCACAAAGCAACGGACACCCACAACCGTCAAGACCCCGAAGACGGAAAAACAGATTTTACGCAAGAAAAGAAACGGAGATGCGGCATTTTTACTACTTTTGCGACTTGAATCGGGGGCTTTCCCGCCCGAATGCTACGGAAATCCGCCTACCCACCCGAAAGAAATCCGCACCAGAATGAAAAAAAGCACCCTGCTCTGCCTGCTCCTGCTGCCTGCCCTGATGCTCTTCCTGCACGCCTGCGGAGAAGACCGGACGATAGAGTATCGCGACCGGACGGAGATGAACAGCTGGCTTTACCGCACGTTTTCCGAAAATTACCTCTTCAACACTTCCCTGGCTGCGGAATCGTCCCTGCCTACGTACGCCACACCGGAGAACTACATCACGAGGCTCATCTCCAGCTCGGAGAACCGCAATGGCGAAGCGGTAAGCTGCCTTTTCTACGGCGCAGTGCCCCTTCCGCTCACGTACGGACTGGATTACGACTTCCACTCGGGCGATTCGACCAGCTACCTGCGCGTGTTGCACGTAAATCCCGGCTCCCCCGCGGAAGAAGCCGGCCTGAAACGCGGCGACTGGATTGTGCGCATCGACGGAGTGCCCGTCACTTCCTCCAATTCCTCCATACTTGAAGAGACAGACGAAGCCAGAACCCACACTTTGACGCTCGCCCAACTGAACGACACGCTCCACGGCGAGCCGATACTTACGGAGACCACCACCCTGCAGCTGAGCATTCCCCGCTCGCTCGCCGCATCGCCCGTCGAAAAAGACACTGTGTTTGAAGTAGAAGGCAAGCGAATCGGCTACCTGCTGCTCACCAATTTCGAGACCGACGCAAACCGATCGGAAGACTTCTACGGGGAATATGCCAACCAGGTACGCACCACCATCAACCGACTGGCCTCCCAAAACATAGAAGACCTGGTGCTCGACCTGCGCTTCGCCTACGGTCACTCGCTCAACCTACCTTATTTGCTGGGCTCCATGCTCGCCCCTGCCGAAACCTTCGGGCAGCCCTTCTATTTTCTCATTCAGAACGAGCTGAGAGGGGCCGACATTTCCCTGCTCACCTCGTCGCTCGTGGCCGAAGGTGCCCAGCTCCTGCTGCCCAGGCTCTACGCCCTCGTCTCCCGCCGCACACTGGGCGGAGGAGAGATGCTCATCCATTGCCTGAAGCCCTATATGAACGTCACCGTAATAGGAGAGAAAACCGTAGGATACGACCTGCAATCCGAAATTTTCCACAACGAAACGTACGGATACGGGCTGCAACTCGTCACGGGCGAAATATATAATGCCGACACGACCAGCTACTCTGGCGGAATCACCCCCGACGTCCTGCTCGAAGAGCAAGACACGCTCCTGCTCGACATGCACCCGCTCGGCAATCCCGAAGAGCTGCTGCTGAAACGGGCCGTACGCTCCATCCTCTACAACTTCGGCGACAAAGACGGAATAGAACTGCCCGACACGGCAGCACAACGCAAAGAAGACTGAAGAAACTCAGGCGGATTTCGGGCGAAGAATACGCTAAATAAGAGATTTTCCGTACCTTTGCGGCGGAAAAAGCCTTGCCGCTTTACCCGAAAAGCGCCAGCACTTTCTCCGAAAAGGCACGGCACTTTGGCAAAAAGCAACTACATCTTTTTAAAACATATCCATTATGAACAAGAAAGCCCTTTTAATGATTCTCGACGGTTGGGGAATAGGCGACCGGAAAAAAGATGACGTAATCTTCAATACACCAACCCCTTATTGGGATTATCTGCTGGCTAACTATCCAAACTCCCAGCTCCAGGCCTGCGGGGAGAATGTCGGCTTGCCAGACGGGCAGATGGGTAACTCAGAAGTCGGGCACTTAAACATCGGAGCGGGCCGCATTGTCTACCAAGACCTGGTGAAAATCAACCGCGCCTGCAAGGATGGAAGCATTTTGAAGAATAAAGAAATCATTTCCGCCTACACTTACGCCCAAAAGACGGGGAAAAGCATCCACTTGATGGGGCTGACTTCCAACGGCGGAGTGCACAGTTCGCTCGAACACCTCTATAAACTCATCGAAATCGCCAAGGAATACGGCATTAAGAACACGTTCATCCACTGTTTCATGGACGGCCGTGACACCGACCCCAAGAGCGGATTAGGATTTATCGAAGACTTACAGGCACATTGCAAGCAACTCGGCACCGGAAGCATCGCCTCCATCGTAGGACGCTACTACGCAATGGACCGCGACAAGCGCTGGGAACGCATAAAAGAAGCCTACGATTTGCTCGTTCACGGCCTCGGCAAAAAATCGGACTGCATGAAAACCGCCATGGAGGAAAGCTATGCCGAAGGAGTTACGGATGAATTCATAAAACCCATTGTCAACACGCAAGTAGACGGCCGTATTAAGGAAGGCGACGTAGTGATTTTCTTCAATTACCGCAACGACCGCGCCAAGGAGCTGACCATCGTTCTCACCCAACAGGACATGCCCGAGGCCGGAATGCAGACGATTCCCGGACTGCAGTACTACTGCATGACGCCTTACGACGCCTCGTTCAAGGGCGTGCACATACTCTTCGACAAGGAAAACGTGCAGAATACACTGGGCGAATACCTCTCTTCCAAAGGATTGAAGCAGCTCCACATAGCAGAGACCGAGAAATATGCCCACGTTACCTTCTTCTTCAACGGAGGACGCGAAACGCCGTTTGAAGGCGAAGACCGCATTCTCGTTCCTTCACCCAAGGTTGCGACCTACGACCTGAAGCCCGAAATGAGCGCATACGAGGTGAAAGACAAACTGGTGGCTGCCATCAAGGAAAACAAGTACGACTTCATCGTCGTAAACTTCGCCAATGGCGACATGGTGGGCCATACCGGCGTGTACGAAGCCATTGAGAAAGCCGTGAAAGCAGTGGATGAATGCGTGAAAGACGTAATCGAAGCTGTAAAGGCAACGGGCTACGAAGCAATTATTATTGCCGACCACGGCAATGCCGACCATGCCTTGAACGCCGACGGTACTCCCAACACCGCACACAGCCTCAACCCCGTACCTTTCGTCTACGTCACCGAAGAGCACAAAGACCAACAGGTTAAAAACGGACGACTGGCCGACGTGGCTCCCTCCATCCTGAAAATCATGGGACTGCCGCAGCCCGAAGAGATGACCGGCGAATGCCTTATCTAAAGGATTATTGCCCCGACTTCCGACTTGCGTAAGCGCAAGCGGGAACAAGTGGCATGACTCAATGAAGAAACCGCAGGCACTTTTTTCAGAAAGTGCCTGCGGTTTCTTTTAAGAGCAGCAAAACTTTTCCGGACTTCGCTACTTGCTTATGCGTTCTGCCGGCAAACGAAATGCACCACAGTCAGAGCACTCCTTTCGAAGAGGGCAGCTCATAATGATAAATATCGCGGCGCACCGCCATCCGGACCGCACGGGCAAAAGCCTTGAAAATACCTTCAATCTTGTGATGCTCATTCTGCCCTTCAGCTTTTATATTGAGGTTCATGCGCGCCGCGTCGCTCAAACTCTTAAAGAAATGAAGGAACATTTCGGTCGGCATCTCCCCTATTCGTTCGCGGCGGAAGTCGGCATCCCAAACCAGCCACGGACGTCCGCCAAAGTCCAAGGCTACCTGACAAAGGCAGTCGTCCATCGGCAGACAGTAGCCGTAGCGTTCAATTCCGCGCTTGTCCCCCAACGCGCGATACAGGCATTCGCCCAAGGCAAGTGCCGTGTCTTCTATCGTATGATGCTCGTCGACATGCAAATCACCCCGGCATTCGATTTCCAAGTCCATGCCCCCGTGGCGACCGATTTGCTCCAACATGTGATCGAAGAAGCCCAAACCGGTAGAAATGCGGCATGTTCCCGTCCCATCCAGGTCGAGTTTCACATGAATATCCGTCTCTTTGGTCACACGGTGTACCTCCGCAGTCCGCTCGCCGGCAAACAAAAATTCAGCGATGCGTGCCCACGAAGGCGTAACCAGGGCACAAACGTCCAACAAGTCGGGGCGGTTCTTGAGCAAATCGTCGATATTCTCAGCCAGACGGATAGCCTTGCAACCCAAGTTCTTGGCCAGTTCCACGTCGGTCAGGCGGTCGCCGATCACAAAGCTGGAAGCCAAATCGTACGAGCCGTCCATGTATTTCTCCAACATTCCCGTGCGCGGCTTGCGCGTCGGGGCATTTTCTTCCGGAAAGCTACGGTCAATCAGAATTTCGCTGAAGTGAATCCCTTCGCCCTCCAAGGTCTTTAAAATCAAGTTATGCACCGGCCAGAAAGTTTCCTCGGGGAAAGAGTCCGTTCCAAGGCCATCCTGGTTCGTAACCATTACCAGTTCATAGTCGAGCTTAGCCGCAATGAACGAAAGGTTACGCATCACGCCCGGAACAAAGGCCAACTTTTCAAAACTATCGAGCTGGTAATCGACCGGCGGCTCTACGACTATCGTGCCGTCACGGTCTATGAACAACGCTTTTTTCTTCATCATTTGCCATATTTCTGCAACGCTTTCAACAAAAGGTCGTCTTCTTCCGGCGTCCCGACGGTCACTCTCAGGCAATCCTTGCAAAGCGCTACGTTCGAACGGTTGCGCACAATGATACCTTCGCCTACGAGATAGCGGTAAATCGCCGTGGCATCTGTCATTTTAGCCAGGAAAAAGTTCGCATCCGACGGGTAAATTTCCAAAACAAGGGGTAATTTGGCGAAAAGTGCCATCAGTCTTTCCCGTTCGCGCAGCAGAATTTCCACCCAGTGCCGCACTTCTTCGGCACGGCGCAGCATCTTCAGCGCATACTCTTGCGTCAAGCGGTTGATGTTGTAGGGGTATTTGATTTTATTGAATGTCTCTATGATTTTTTCCGAGGCGAAAGCCATGCCAAGCCGCACGCCTGCCGAAGCCCACGCCTTCGAAAAAGTCTGAAGGACAATCAGATTGGGATACTCACGCAGCAGCTTTTTGGTAAAACTCTCGTGTGTGCTGAAGTCGATATAAGCCTCATCCAGCACAACGAGGCCGGGAAATTCATCCATCACGCGCAACATTTCGCCGTGGTCCAGCGAGTTTCCGTTCGGATTGTTGGGCGAACAGAGAAAAACGAGCTTCGTCCGCTCATCCGTTGCGGCCAACAATTTGGAAGCGTTCAGGCGAAAGCCGTCATCCAGCAGCACGCGCCGATATTCCACATCGTTAATTGCCGCAGAGACGCTGTACATTCCATAAGTGGGCTCGATGGCTACCACATTGTCCTGCCGCGGCTCGCAAAAGGCACGGAACAAAAGGTCGATAGCCTCGTCGCTTCCGTTTCCGAGGAATATGTTTTCCGGCTCAACGCCTTCCTTTATTCGCGCAATCTCGGCCTTCAGCTCCATTTGCAGCGGGTCGGGATAGCGGTCGTACGGGCTGTTATAAGGATTCTCATTGGCATCCAAAAAGACAGATGCAGCCTTTCCTTTATATTCATCCCGTGCGCACGAATAAGGCACCAGGGCACGCACATTGGCACGGGTCAGTTCTTCTATACTCTTTTTCATCTTTTCAATCATCGGTTAGGGAGTTCTCCGAAAAAGCGCCCGGGGTTTCCAGAAAAAGCACTGACACTTTTCCGGAAAAGTCCAGGCACTTTTTTCCTAAATATGCCGTCCCAGTTCGTCCAAACGTACGGTAATTGCATTTTTGTGCCCGTCCAACTGCTCGAAAGCGGCCATCACCTCAATAGCCGGGCCTATCTGCTTCAAACCTTCCGGCGTGATTTCCTGATAAGTTATCTTCTTCTGAAAACTCTCCACGCTTACCCCGCTGTACGCTTTGGCGTAGCCGTTGGTCGGAAGCGTATGGTTCGTGCCCGAAGCATAGTCGCCCGCGCTTTCCGGAGTGAGAGGTCCCATAAAGACGGAGCCGGCATTGGTCACGCCTTCGGCAAGGGTACGATAGTTTTCAGCCTGTATAATCAAGTGTTCAGGCGCATATTCGTTGCACATCTCCAGCGCTTCTTCCATACTGCGCAGCAAGATAATCTTACTGTGCACCAGCGCATTTTCAGCGATATTCCGCCTCGGCAGACGACTCAACTGCCTTTCTACCTCGTCCACTACCGGTTCTATCAAATCTTCCGAGTCCGTCAGCAAAAGTACCTGGCTATCGGCGCCATGCTCAGCCTGAGAGAGCAAATCGGCAGCCACAAATCGCGGATTGGCCGTCGCATCTGCCAAAACCGCCACCTCCGATGGTCCGGCGGGCATGTCAATTGCCACATCGCGCAAGGCCACAATCTGTTTGGCAGCCGTTACAAAGCGATTGCCCGGGCCCGCAATTTTATAGACCTTAGGGATTGTCTCCGTTCCGTAGGCCATTGCGCCAACGGCCTGTACGCCTCCCACCTTAAATATCCGATGAACGCCCGAAATCGAGGCGGCATAGAGAATAGCCGGGTGCACTTTTCCTTTTTTATTAGGGGGAGTACACAAAATGATCTCGCGGCATCCGGCAATACGGGCCGGAACTGCCAGCATAAGCACGGTCGAAAACAGAGGAGCCGAGCCGCCCGGCACGTAAAGTCCCACCTTTTCCACCGGAACTGCCTTCCTTTGGCAAATAACCCCGTCCATTGTGCGCACAGAGTAGGGCTTATAGCGCTGTTGTTCGTGGAAAGCCGTAATATTCTTCTGCGCCAACATCAAAGCCGCCTTCAGCTCTATGGGCACTTCCTTCTCGGCTTGTTTCATTTCCTCCTCGCTGACTTCCAAAGAGGGGAGCAGCTCTGGAGCCACATGGTCATATTCTTCGGTGAAACGGCGCACCGCCGCGTCGCCATGGAGCCGCACGTCGTCCAGAATACGCTGAACAGTACCAAACAATTCCGTCACGTCGTTTGCCGGACGCACCAGCAAGTCTGCCCAATCTTCCTTCTTGGGGTATTTCAAAATATCCATGACTTGTTTCGTTTTTATGCTGTAGTTATTTTAAAGAATCATCTTCTCAATGGGCGAAACCAGTATGCCTTCCGCCCCGAGCGCTTTCAGCTTTCCGATAATTTCCCAGAAGCGCTGCTCGTCAATCACCGTATGTACCGAACACCAGTCCTTGTCGGCCAGCGGCATTACCGTAGGGCTTTTCATGCCGGGAAGCACCTGAATGATTTCATCGAGCCGGGCTTTCGGCACATTCATGAGGATGTATTTCTTGTCCTGCGCAGCCCGGACGGCATCCATGCGGAACAGAAGTTCCGACAAGAGCCTGCGGTTTTCGCTCGACATGCGCTTGCAGCCGATTAACAGCGCCTCGCTTTGCATCACGACTTCCACTTCCTGCAAACGGTTACTGACCAATGTCGAACCGGAGCTGACGATATCGAAAATTCCGTCGGCCAATCCGATGCCCGGCGATACCTCGACCGAGCCGGTGATTACGTGAATTTCCGCCTGGATGCCGTTCTTTTTCAAAAACTTACTCAGAATGCCAGGATAGGAAGTCGCAATTTTCCGACCCTGGAACCACTTTAGGCCAGGATACTCTATGTCTTTGGGAATAGCGAGCGACAAACGGCACTTACTGAAGCCTAACCGCTGGATTATCTCCGCATCTTCGTCGCGCTCGGCATACTCATTCTCGCCCACGATGCCCAGGTCGGCCACGCCGGTGGCTACGGTCTGCGGAATATCGTCGTCGCGCAAGAAAAGAACCTCCATCGGAAAGTTCGGCGACTGTACGAGCAAAGTACGTTTTGAAGCCGGGATTTTAATATCCGACTCTTCCAATAGCGACATAGTCTCTTCGTAAAGGCGGCCTTTGGCCTGCACTGCAATTCTTAGCATGGTGTCTCTTTTTGTTTATTCGTTGTGTGTTTATCTGTTATTTCTTTGCGGTTTCCCGTGCAAGGCGGGCAGAAAACAAAAAGGCTTGCCGGAGGTTGTCCCGGCAAGCCTTTCGTCTTATAGGTCATATAGCCATACGCTTCCGACGCTCACCGAAACCTTCTTTCGTGAGAATGATGATGCGAATGGAAATGTACGGACAGTATATTCATTGCTTGCATGTCAATTAGTGCCGACAAAGATAGGGGCTTTTTCCGTAAGGAACAAGGCTTTTTTCATTTTTTCTTAAGCACAAGGTCTCGTTTCCCCTACAACTCATAGTCGACGCAGGCGCGTGCCTTCTTCAGCGGGGCCAGCAGTTTTCCGGCTGCCAGGTGCTGCGGATGCACTGCGTAGCGGCGCACGTCGTCCAAAGTGTCGAAGTCGCCCACGAGCACCAGGTCGTATTCTTCGTCGGGATTCACGTTAAAATCCACCGAGATGCGGCGAATCCATCCTATCGACTGGGGCAACGCCTCGATTGCCTCTTTGAATTGCTGCATGACCGCAGGCTTTTCCGGCGCATCGGCCAGACTGAACATTACTACATGGCGTACCATAATTTTCGTTTGCTCCTTTCTTTTTATCGGTTTTCACCGTGAATTTCATTCTTTTTCCAGATAACCCTGCCGGCGCAGTTCTTCCGCAACTTCCACGAGTTCCGCATACCACGCCTTACCGAAGCGCGCCTCGAGCGGTTCGCGCAGGAACCGATAGAGCAAAATGCCCTCGCGGCGCCCTTTTTCGCGGGCGGCGGCGCATACTTCCCACCGGTGGTAATTCAGCGCGCAGAAGTCCTTGTATTCCGTCACGCGCAACGGATAGAGAAAACAGGAAACCGGCTTGCGGAAACTCCCCGCGAGCCTCCCCTCGCGCGCCGCCTTTTCCACGGCACAGAGGCAGCATCCTTGCGCGTCGTAGCAGGTGAATACGCAATCCTTCCCGCGCACGATGGAAGTAACCAGGTCGCCTTCTTCGTCTACATAGCAGACTCCCTGCGATTTGATAATCGCTTTTGCCTCATCGGCCAAGTCCTTTTCCACCACGGGGAGCGCCTCTTCCAGTTTCAGAGCCTCCTCTTCGGTAATCGGGGCCCCGGCGTCGCCCTCTATGCAGCACGCCCCGCCGCAAGCCTCAAGGTCGCAGCAAAACGGCTCGCGGAAAACGTCGAGGGGCACAATCACATTATCAATCTGAACCATTGTCTTTCTTCAAAAATCCGCCGCAAAATTAGCGAATAAAAGCGCATCTTCCGCACAAAGGCAGCCAGATTCCGCACGAGGGGCAGCCGCCCGGCAGAAAAAAAGTCCCGCACCTTTTCGCCGATTCCCTTGCACCTTTTTCCAAATAGCCTTGCATCTTTTTTCCATTTCCCTTGCATCCGCATCCTTCCCCATGCACCGCCGCAAACATCGCCCGCCCCACCACCGGCACGGGCGACAAGCGGAAAAGCAGCCGAACATCACCTTTATTATAAGCAAACGAGCAGCGATTTCAGGGAAAATGCGTACATTTGTCCCCCAATACCAGCATACAAAACGACCCATGGACAAGCAACGATACATGATGCGCGGCGTGAGCGCTGCCAAAGAAGACGTACACAACGCCATAAAGAACATCGACAAAGGGTTATTCCCCCAAGCCTTCTGCAAAATCATCCCCGACATTCTGGGCGGCGACGAGGCATATTGCAACATCATGCATGCCGACGGCGCCGGAACCAAGTCGAGCCTTGCCTACCTTTACTGGCGGGAAACGGGCGACTTGAGCGTATGGAAAGGAATTGCGCAGGACGCTTTGGTGATGAACATCGACGACCTCCTCTGCGTAGGCGCAGTAGACAACATTCTGGTATCCTCCACCATCGGGCGGAACAAGCTCCTCATCCCCGGCGAAGTGATTAGCGCCATCATCAACGGCACCGACGAGCTGCTCGCCGAGTTGCGCAGCATGGGCGTAGGCGTTTACGGCACGGGCGGAGAAACGGCCGACGTAGGCGACCTGGTGCGCACCATTATCGTCGACAGCACCGTCACCTGCCGCATGAAGCGCAGCGACGTCATCGACAATGCCCACATTCGCCCGGGCGACGTCATCGTAGGTCTCGCCTCCTTCGGGCAGGCCACTTACGAAAAAACCTACAACGGCGGCATGGGAAGCAACGGCCTCACCTCGGCCCGGCACGACATGTTTGCCAAATATCTGGCTGCCAAATATCCGGAAAGCTACGACTCCGCCGTGCCCGACGAGCTGGTCTACTGCGGAAAACTGGCGCTGACCGACCCCGTAGCGGGCACCCCGCTCAACGCCGGGCAGCTCGTGCTTTCGCCCACACGCACCTATGCCCCGGTCGTAAAACGCATGCTCGACGAAATGCGCCCTGCCATCCACGGCATGGTGCACTGCACCGGCGGAGCGCAAACCAAGGTGCTCCACTTCGTCCGCGACGTACACGTCATCAAAGACAACCTCTTCCCCCTGCCGCCACTCTTCCGCCTTATCCACGAACAGAGCGGCACAAGCTGGGAAGAGATGTACAAGGTCTTCAACATGGGCCACCGCCTCGAAGTATATGTAGCGCCGGAAGACGCCCAAAAGGTCATCGACCTGGCCAACGAGTTCCATATCGATGCACAAATCGTAGGCCGCATCGAGCCTTCCGACCACACCCACCTGACCATCCGGAGCGAGTTCGGCGAGTTCAAGTACTAAGCCTATCAGACAGAAGCCCCGGAACAAACAGAAGAAAGGAACATGGCAGAGAACAACACGATACTTGAGAAATTGGACGGACTGGTGGCGCGCTACGAAGAAGTCGCCACGCTGATTACCGATCCGGCCGTCATAGCCGACCAGAAACGCTACGTCAAACTGACCAAGGAATACAAGGACTTGGGCAACCTGATGGAGGCGCGCCAGAAATACCTCACGGCCTTAAACGGAGCCAAAGAGGCGAAAGAACTCCTCATGAGCGAGCAAGATCCGGAAATGCGGGAAATGGCCCGCGCCGAACTCGACGAGCAATCGCAAAAGATACCCGCCCTGGAGGAAGAAATCAAGCTGCTCCTCATTCCCGCCGACCCGGAGGATGACAAAAACGCCATCGTGGAAATCCGTGGCGGCACGGGCGGCGACGAGGCAGCGCTCTTCGCCGGCGACCTCTTCCGCATGTACTCGAAATACTGCGAGAGCAAGGGTTGGACCGTAAACGTATCCAGCTTCAGCGAAGGCGCCGCAGGGGGCTACAAGGAAATCATATTCACCGTCACGGGAGAGAAGGTGTACGGCACGCTCAAGTACGAGAGCGGCGTCCACCGCGTGCAGCGTGTTCCGGCCACCGAGACGCAGGGACGCGTGCATACCTCGGCCGCTTCCGTGGCCGTGCTGCCCGAGGCTGAGGAATTCGACGTAGAGATTAACGAAGGAGAGATAAAGTGGGATACGTTCCGAAGCGGCGGTGCCGGCGGACAGAACGTGAACAAAGTGGAATCCGGAGTACGCCTGCGCTACATGTGGCGCAACCCGAACACGGGCGAGACCGAGGAAATCCTCATAGAGTGTACCGAGACGCGCGACCAACCCAAGAACAAAGAGCGCGCACTCACCCGGCTTCGCACCTTCATCTACGACAAGGAACACCAGAAATACATAGACGACATCGCCAGCCGCCGCAAGACCATGGTGAGCACGGGCGACCGTTCGGCCAAGATACGTACGTACAACTATCCCCAAGGACGCATCACGGACCACCGAATCAACTACACCGTCTACAATCTTCAGTCCTTCATGGACGGAAACATACAGGACTGCATCGACCATCTCATCGTGGCCGAAAACGCAGAACGCCTGAAGGAAAACGAACTATAACCCCCAACACTCCGGAAAAAGCCGAGGCACTTTCACCCAAAAGTCCCGGCACTTTCCGGCAAAAGCCCCATGGCAAATATGCAAAACCCCTTCGTCCTGAAAAGCAAAGAACGCCTGCTCCGCCTCTTCCGCGGTGCGGTAAGCCGCTTTCCGCTGCCCATGGGTTTCAGCATACTGCTGACCCTATTGCTCATACACATAGGGATTATCGACTTCAACTATGGAGACCACACGGAAATCTACCACACGATTTTCTTCTATTTAGGCTGCGCCATCCCGCTTTCCCTCGGGCTCAGGCTCTGGAGCGAGGAGCAAACCGACCGCAGGCGGCGCATCGGCGTACAGATTGCCGCCCACGCCCTGCTGCTGGCCGAGACACTCCACTACGGTTTCCGGCAAGGCGAGAACTGGATGGAGTTCACCATTGCCCTGTTTGCGATGGGAGTAGCCCTGATTTGCCTCCATGTTTTCGCCTCGTTCGGCAAGGAGAAGGACGACATTTCGGCCTGGAACTTCACGTTCCGGAGCATCGGTTCGCTCGCCGTTGCCCTGCTCATCGGGCATGTCATGTGGGGCGGGCTCTCGTTACTCCTGCTGTCCGTAAATACGCTGTTCGGCGTTTTCATCAGCGGCACCTGCTACTATTATCTGTACGTAGTATGCGGCGAACTGCTCTCCCTGACGCTTTTCTTCGGGCTGCTGCCGCATGGCGCGGAAAAGCACGACCGGCAGCCGCTCGCGTGGAGCTTCTTCAACAAGGTGACGCGCTACCTTTTCCTGCCGCTCACCCTCGCTTATCTCGTCGTGCTCTACGTCTATGCGCTGCGCATCCTCATACTTTGGGAACTGCCCAACGGATGGTGCTCGCTGCCGGTGAGCATCCTGATGGCCGGATGCCTGGGACTTGAGCTTTGCCTCTACCCCGTCCGCAAAGGCGAAGGACGCCACTTCGACAACCAGGTGGCGCGCTGGCTGCCCCTGCTGATACTGCCTTTGCTCCTGCTGATGACCGTCGGCATCGGCAAACGCCTGCTCGACTACGGGCTGACCGTCAACCGTTTCTACCTGCTCACCCTCAACCTTTGGTTCTATGCCGTGTGCATCGGGCTGTTCCGCACGCATGCCCGCCGCCTGCGCTGGGTGCCCATCTCCTTCGCCCTGCTCTTCCTGGCCACCAGTGTGCTGCCGGTCAACTACACAACCCTTACGCGCCGTATCCTGACACACCAGGTGAAAAACGTCCTGGAGCACACCCTTCCCCACGGCGTACAGCCCCCGCTCGACGAAACGCAGTACGGAACCTGGCTCAAGGGGCTGCCCAAAGAGGAAGCCCGGAGCATGAACGACAAACTCTCCTACCTATATTCCGAATTTGGCACAGAAGCCGTCAATCCTTTTATCGAGGACAACGTGGCCTATGTGCTCCACCGCTACCGCCCAGACGCTGCCCCCCACGGCAGCTACATACGCGACGCCAGCCTGGGAGAGGGCGAAGTAATCCTCCTGCCCGCAGGCTATACCCGCCTCACGGCCATCTCCAACCTGGCAAAGACACTCCCCGCACAGCAACTGGAAGCAGCGCACCTGGCCGTCTCCCTCGATGAGTACGGCCTGCCGGAGGACACTGTCTACATACGCCTGCAGGACTTCGAGCAGGAACTGGAAACGGGCCGGCTGACAAGCCCCGTCAATTGCACTTGCAACAGCCGCGACACCCGATTCCTGCTGACGCGCTTTTTCTGTAATACCTATTCGCCGGAGCATGTAACCGTCAACATTAGCGGCTATCTACTCAAACGATAATCTCTTAAAAACTCTCGATAATAAAGATGAACAGACAAGAACTTTTCGAAAACATACGCAGGAAACAATCTTTCCTCTGCGTAGGACTGGACACCGACATAAAGAAAATTCCCCAACACCTGCTGCAGGAAATGGGTGAAGAAGAGGCCGTTTTCGCCTTCAACCACGCGATTATCGACGCCACCGCCGACTATTGCGTCGCTTACAAGCCCAATCTGGCGTTCTACGAAGCCATGGGCATGAAAGGTTGGGCCGCATTTGAAAAGACAGTGGCCTACATCCGCCAGCAATATCCCGACCAGTTCATCATAGCCGACGCCAAGCGCGGCGACATCGGCAACACCTCGGCGCTCTACGCCCGCACCTTCTTCGAAGAGACAGACGTGGACGCCCTGACCGTAGCCCCGTACATGGGGAGCGACAGCGTTACGCCCTTCCTCTCCTACCCCGGCAAGTGGGTGATACTGCTGGCCCTGACTTCCAACAAAGGCTCGCAGGATTTCCAGTTCACCGCCGACGCCCAGGGCGAACGCCTCTTCGAGAAAGTGCTCCGCACCTCGCAGCAATGGGCCAATGAGGAGCAGATGATGTACGTCGTAGGCGCCACTCAGGGACGCATGTTCGAAGACATCCGCCGCATTGTTCCCAACCATTTCCTCTTAGTGCCCGGCATCGGCGCACAAGGCGGCTCGCTCGAAGAAGTCTGCCGCTACGGAATGAACAGCCAGTGCGGGCTGCTGGTCAACTCCTCCCGCGCCATCATCTATGCGGGCCACGACGAGCAGTTTGCCGAAGCAGCACGCAAGGCAGCACACGAGGTGCAACAACAAATGGCCGCACAGCTGAAACAAATTCTTTAAGCAGTACAGCCCCCGAAAAGGCCCTGCACTTTTCCCGCAAAACCCCGCCGCTTCCGGGAAAAACATGCAGGGATTTTTCTCATCAATACCGGCACTTTCCCACGACGGTGCCGCCACTTCAAAACGATGAACACCAAACGAAAAATCATAAACGACCCGGTTTTCGGCTTCATCAACATACCCGAAGGCGTTTTGCTCAGCCTCATCGGGCATCCTTACCTGCAACGGCTGACACGAATCCGGCAGTTAGGATTCTCGCCCATGGTATATCCCGGCGCCCTGCACACCCGCTTCCAGCATTCGCTCGGCGCCTATTTCCTGACCAGCGAGGCGGTGACCCACCTGTCTGCCAAGGGAAACGAAATTACCCCGCAGGAGGCAGAAGCCGTAGAGGCCGCCATCCTGATGCACGACATGGGGCACGGCCCCTTTTCCCACGTGCTGGAAGACACGCTGGTCGACGGAATCAGTCACGAAGAGATTTCCCTTCTGCTCATGGAGCGCATCAATGAAGAAATGAACGGGGCACTCTCGGAAGCCATCCGCATCTTCTGCGACAAACACCCCAAGCGTTTCCTCCACCAGCTCGTAAGCAGTCAGCTGGACATGGACCGCATGGACTATTTGCGGCGGGACAGTTTCTACACGGGCGTAATAGAAGGCAACATAGGCTCGGCGCGCCTCATCAAGATGCTCGACGTGCGCGACGACCGCCTCGTCGTGGAAGCCAAAGGCATCTACTCGGTAGAAAACTACCTGACGGCACGCCGGCTGATGTACTGGCAGGTCTATCTGCACAAGACCTCGGTGGCCTGCGAACGGATGCTGGTGAAAGTGCTGGAACGCGCCAAGCAACTGGCCCGAAGCGGGGAAGAACTGTTCGCATCACCCGCCCTTAATTTCTTCCTCAAGGAAAGAATCGACCGGGAACGGTTCCTGAAACAACCCGAATGCGTAACCCATTTCGTACATCTCGACGACTCCGACATCTGGACCTCGCTGAAAGTTTGGTGCAGCCATCCCGATCTCATCCTGTCGACGCTGAGCCGCGGGCTCGTAGAGCGGCGCATTTTCAAAGTGGAGGTGCACTCTTCCCCCGTCACCGGGCAGCGTATCGAAGAACTCAGGCGCCAAATCATGGAACGCTTCCACATTTCCGCAGAAGAGGCCGCCTTTTTCTACGATCTGCCCAGCATTGAGAAAAACATGTATAACTTACAGGACGATCACATCGAGATTCTCTACAAAGACGGTACGATTCACGACATTGCCGAGGCATCCGACATGTTCAACTGGGACGTATTGAGCAAAAAGACGAAGAAATACTATCTGTGCTACTTGCGCTCCGAATAAAAAGATGGAGAGAAATAGCAGATATATGAAAAAAAAACACGTAATTTGCAAGTGCCGCAAAAGGAACAATACACAGAAATTATGGAATTCACCGCAAAAAAAATAGCCGAATACCTGCACGGCGAAGTAGTAGGCGACGAGAATGCCACCGTACACACTTTCGCAAAGATAGAAGAAGGCGTGCCGGGAGCCATTTCGTTCCTGTCGAATCCCAAATATACCCATTACCTCTATACTACGGACTCCAGTATTGTACTGATAAATAAAGACCTCGTACTGGAAAACCCCGTCAAGACAACCTTGATTCGGGTAGACAACGCATACGAAAGCCTTGCCCAGTTGCTGAATCTATACGAATCGAGCCGCCCCAAGAAGAGCGGAATCAGCACAATGTCCTACATCGCTCCCACCGCCAAACTGGGCGAAAACGTATATATCGCCCCGTTCGTATACATCGGCGAGCATGTAACCATCGGCGACCATACGAGCATCTATCCGCATACCACCCTGGAAGACGGTGTGAAGATTGGCAACAACTGTACGATTTATGCCAACGTCAGCGTCTACCAAGGCTGCCATATCGGCAACAACTGCATCATCCACTCCGGAGCCTGCATCGGGGCCGACGGATTCGGATTCGCACCGACGCCGAAAGGATACGACAAGATTCCCCAGATCGGTATCGTGCAGATAGAAGACAACGTGGAAATCGGCGCAAATACCTGCATCGACCGCGCCACAATGGGAAGCACCATCATTCACAGCGGTGCCAAACTCGACAACTTGATACAAATAGCCCACAACGACAAGATAGGCTCTCACACGGTAATGGCTGCGCAATGCGGCGTAGCCGGCTCTACCGAAGTGGGCGAATGGTGTAGCTTCGGCGGCCAGGTGGGCATAGCCGGACACAGCAAAATAGGCGATAAAGTCTCATTGGGAGCACAATCCGGCGTACCCGGAAGCCTGCGGGCCGGCAGTACCCTCATCGGTTCTCCTCCCATCGACCCGAAGTTATTTGCACGATGCTCTGTAATTTACAAGAAACTGCCCGAGATGTACGCCCAACTCGCCGCACTCGAAAAAGAATTGGCTGCACTCAAACAAGAATTGAATAAATAAGGAGAAGAAAAAAGATATGACCAAACAGCAAACTTTAAACGGAAGTTTTTCCGTAAGCGGGAAAGGTCTGCATACAGGACTTCAGCTGACGGCCACATTCCTGCCTGCGCCCGAAAATCACGGCTACAAGATACAACGCATAGACTTGGAAGGACAACCGATAATCGACGCGGTGGCCGACCACGTTACCGAGACCACGCGGGGAACCGTGCTTAACCAAAACGACGTAAAGGTAAGCACTGTGGAGCATGCACTGGCCGCTCTCTACGCCCTGAACGTGGATAATTGCCTGATTCAGGTAGACGGACCGGAACTCCCTATCCTCGACGGCAGCGCCGCCTTGTATGTAGAACAAATCAACAAGGTCGGTTTAAAAGAACAGTCTGCCCCGAGAGACGTTTACATCATACGCAAAAAAATAGAGTTCAAGGACGAAGAGACAGGTTCCAGCATCATTGTCCTTCCCGACGACCGCTTTAGCATAGATGTCCATATCGCCTACGATTCGCACATCATATCCAATCAATATGCGGCGCTGGAAAACATGGAAAACTTTGCTTCCGAAATAGCAAAGGCACGCACTTTTGTATTCGTCCGCGAGATAGAACCCTTGCTTAATGCAGGACTTATCAAAGGAGGCGACTTGGATAACGCAATAGTCATATACGAACGGCAATTAAGCCAGGAGCAAGTGGACAAACTCACGGGGATAATGAAAGTTCCCCATGTCGATGCTGCCAACTTGGGCTACCTGAACCACAAACCGCTGGTATGGGACAACGAGCCGGCACGGCACAAACTCATGGATCTGATTGGTGATCTGGCATTGATCGGCAAGCCTATTCAAGGACACATCATCGCAACGCGTCCGGGGCACACCATCAATAATAAATTTGCACGCACAATCCGCAAAGAGATCCGCATCCATGAGGTGCAACCGCCAATCTATAACTGCAATGAGCCGCCTGTTATGGATATTAACCGCATTCGCGAACTCCTTTCCCACCGCTATCCGTTCTTACTCGTAGACAAAATCATCGAAATCGGCCCCAACCACATCGTGGGAGTGAAGAACGTTACCGTAAATGAGCCGTTCTTCCAGGGACATTTCCCGCAGGAACCGGTCATGCCCGGCGTCCTTCTGGTAGAATCCCAGGCACAAGTGGGCGGATTGCTGGTACTGAATTCTGTGGATGAGCCGGAACGTTACTCCACTTACTTCATGAAAATCGACGGAGTCAAGTTCCGCCAAAAAGTCGTTCCGGGCGATACTCTCTTGCTCCGCCTCGAGTTGTTGGCGCCGATACGCCGTGGCATATCGACCATGAAAGGCTACGTTTTCGTAGGAGACAAGATAGTTTGTGAAGCAGAATTCATGGCACAAATAATAAAGAACAAGTAAAAAAGCGGAAAATAGATATGATAAGTCCCTTAGCCTATGTTGACCCAGAAGCAAAAATCGGCAAGAATGTAGAAATAGCGCCTTTCGTCTTCATCGATAAGAACGTAGTTATCGGCGATGACAACCGCATCATGTCCGGAGCAAAGATACTGTCCGGAGCAAGAATCGGCAACGGGAACGAGATTTTCCCCAATGCCGTAATCGGCGCCGTACCCCAAGACTTAAAATTCAGAGGCGAGGAAACCACGGCCGAGATAGGCGATTTCAACCGAATCCGCGAGAACGTCACCATCAACCGCGGTACAGCAGCCAAAGGACGCACCATCGTCGGCAGCCGCAACCTGCTGATGGAAGGAGTACACGTAGCGCATGACGCAACAGTAGGCAACAACTGCATTGTCGGGAACTCCACCAAGTTTGCCGGAGAGATAGTCATCGACGACAACGCCATCATAAGCGGAGGCGTGCTGATGCACCAGTTCTGCCGCGTAGGCGGATACGTCATGATTCAAGGAGGATGCCGCTTCAGCAAAGACGTACCCCCCTTCATCATCGCCGGACGCGAACCCATCTCCTACGCAGGCATCAACCTGATAGGACTGCGCCGGAACGGATTTTCCGACGACCTCATCCAAAACATTCACAACGCATACCGCTTAATCTACCAGCAAGGGCTGAACATCAGCCAAGCCTTGGAGCGCGTCAAAGAAGAAATACCGGCAAGCCCCGAGATAGAGTACATCGTCGATTTCATTTCGTCGTCGAAACGCGGTATAATTCCCTTTAATTCCAAATAAAAAACGGGCAATATGATTTATCAATTCACCCTCATCTCTGATGAAGTTGAGGACTTCATGCGCGAAATACAAATCGATTCGGATGCCACATTCCTCGATTTCCACCACATCATACTCGACTCCGTAGGCTTTGCCGACAACCAAATGACGTCTTTCTTCATCTGCGACGACAATTGGGAGAAAGGCCAGGAGGTTACACTGGAGGCGATGGATTACGGTTCCGATGAGGACAACTACGTAATGGAGAGCACCCGCATTTCCGAACTTGTAGAAGACGAAAAACAAAGACTCATCTACATCTTCGATCCCATCTCCGAACGCTGCTTCTTCATCGAGCTGACCAAAATAATCTTCGGCAAAGAACTGGATAAACCCCGCTGTACCCGGAAGAGCGGCAATCCCCCCGCACAAGAAACCGATATCCAGGCATTCAACGCGAACCTCACCAAATCCAGTTCGGAAGACTATGGTGAGAACTTCTACGGCGACGAATCGTTCGACGAAGAGGACTTCGATCCCGATGGCTTCGACATTGCCGAGGGAAATCCCTATGAGCAAGACCGCTACTGATACGCTGGTCGTACTGCTCGGCCCGACCGGAGTCGGGAAAACCGAATTAAGCCTCCGCATGGCAGAACTGCTCCATGCGGAGGTTGTTTCTGCAGACTCGCGCCAAATCTACTCCGGAATTCCCATCGGCACAGCCGCGCCCACCCAGGAAGAACTCGCGCGGGTAAAACACCACTTCATCGCCACCCTGAAACTGGAAGACTACTACAGCGCAGCGCAGTACGAAACCGAAGCACTCGCCTGCATCGAGACCCTTTTCCGCGAGGGAAAAGGAGCATTGCTCTGCGGGGGAAGCATGATGTACATCGACGCCGTATGCCAAGGCATCGACGATCTGCCTACAATCAGCCCCCAAACACGCGCACACTATGCCGCAAAACTCCAGAACGAAGGCGCAGAAGCCGTCTGCCGGGAGCTCCTTTTCCGAGACCCCGAATACTATGCCATCGTAGACCGCCGCAATCTGAAAAGAGTGGTGCATGCCTTGGAAATTATCGAAGAATCCGGCTGCACATACACCGAACTACGCCAACAAAGGCACAAGCCCAGACCGTTCCGCATACTGAAAATAGGGCTCAACCGCCCGCGCAACGAGCTGTTTGCCCGCATCAATGCACGCGTAGAACAAATGGTTTCCGACGGACTGCTCGAGGAAGCACGCCGGGTGTACCCCTACCGTCACTTCAACTCACTCAACACCGTGGGATACAAGGAAATGTTTCAAGTCATCAGTGGCGAGTGGCCGCTCCCCTTCGCCATAGAACGGATGAAGAAGAACACGCGCGTATATGCCAAGAAGCAGCTGACCTGGTTTCAGCGCGACGCACAAATACACTGGTTCCACCCCTCCGAGACGGAACGCATTGCCGACCTGCTCCGCAGCGAAGGCCTGCTCTAAGCAATTTGCCTTAATGATATACAGAAAAAGGCTTTCACCTTTCCGGCGAAAGCCTTGCATGTTTTTTAAAAGAGCGCAGGAAGTCTGAACCCTATGTGCATTTGCAACCCTTCTTTCCAAGTTGTTGCCCTTAATACTTCCTGCGCTACTTACCCCTAAAACAACTTTCATAAAGTACGGAGAGGCGAAGCCGTCCTGCGCTCAGCGTCCACGTCGGATGAGACCCTACGCAACCCCTTTTTCACAAAACGCTTAGCAGAGACATCACGCCCCTCCGCATTATTTCTTTCGATTCTTTTCCTGTTTTCGGTCCGCACCGGTGTCGGTTTCTGCCCGACGCCGGGTCTGTTTTCGGCAAACTGCCCGTCGCGTTTGGGCGGCATAGCCTTCGGAGCGTCCGGAAGCCGGGCAGGAATCTTCGCATCCCGCCGCTGCAGCAGACGCATCTGTCCGGCACGGCAATAGCGGGCACGGTGCTCCCGATTGTAACGCCAAGGCATGCGGGTACGGATGGCTATATGCCGCAGGGCCGACAAGTCATAGGCCCGGAAGCAGACGGGAAGCGACATGCTGCAGCACCACTGCCGCCCATCGAAATAATAATAGAAGCCCTCAGCCATACTGTAATACAAGTCCAACTCAGGAATATAAACATAAGGAGCATCCCATGCAGCAGCTCCCAGCCAAGCCGGGCGGACAACCTTGCAGACCGGAGCATCCACATGCACGTCGATACGCACATTCTGAGCCTCAATCATGCTTCCCGACCCCAGGAAGAGAGCGGAAAAAGCAAAAAACAGAATTCTTTTCATCATCGTTCCTCCCTATTTTTTTAAGTTAATCACTCGGTTGTTCTTGTCCTTCGGACACGACAAAGGAAAGAAAGAATTACGACTCGGCAAAAAACTTTCCCCGCATGGCTCCATTCTATCGACGAATCCACAAAATCAGGCGACCAAATCCGCCCGCTTCCGTCTCCTTTTTTTAACAGCGCCGCAGCACGGAAATAGAATTATAACAGATAGTTTTTGCGCACTGACGAGAATTTAAGTACTTTTGCGCTCTATACATATATATGAACTTATCCCACACGAGAAAATGAGAAAATGGCGCATTGAAGACTCGGAAGAGCTATACAACATTACGGGTTGGGGCACTTCCTATTTCAAGATCAACGAAAAAGGACATGTTGTCGTCACTCCACGCAAAAACGAAATAGCCGTTGACTTGCAAGAGTTGATGAACGAACTGGCCCTGCGCGATGTAAGCGCACCGGTCCTCTTACGCTTTCCCGACATTATTGACAACCGAATCGAAAAAGTATCGAACTGCTTCGAGAAAGCCGCAGCTGAATACGAATACAAGGCCAAGAACTTCATTGTTTACCCCATAAAGGTCAATCAGATGCGCCCCGTGGTCGAAGAAATTATCAGCCACGGGCAAAAGTTCAACCTGGGGCTGGAAGCCGGCTCCAAGCCCGAACTGCATGCCGTGATAGCCATCAATACCGAATCCGACTCACCCATCATCTGCAACGGCTATAAGGACGCAAGCTACATCGAACTCGCCCTCCTCGCGCAGAAGATGGGGAAACGCGTCTTTCTGGTAGTAGAAAAGCCCAACGAGCTCAATCTCATTGCCCGCATCAGCAAGCAGCTGAAAGTACGCCCCAACATCGGCATCCGCATCAAGCTGGCCTCCTCGGGCAGCGGCAAATGGGAAGACTCCGGAGGCGACGCCAGCAAGTTCGGACTCACCTCGAGCGAATTGCTGGAGGCACTGGACACGCTGGAGCGCACCGGCCTGAAAGACTGCATGAAGCTCATCCATTTCCACATTGGCAGCCAGATTACCAAAATACGCCGCATCAAAACAGCCTTGCGCGAAGCATCGCAATTCTATGTGCAGCTGCACAGCATGGGATTCAACATCGAGTTCGTCGACATCGGCGGCGGCCTCGGCGTAGACTACGACGGAACCCGCTCGGCCAACAGCGAGAACAGCGTGAACTACTCCATACAGGAATACGCAAACGACTCCATATCCACGTTTGTCGACGTCAGCGATAAGAACAATATTCCCCACCCCAACGTCATCATCGAGAGCGGCCGTTCGCTCACTGCGCACCACTCGGTGCTGATAGTGGAAGTGCTCGAGACCGGAAGCCAGCCCGAATGGGACGACGACCAGGAGATTTCGCCCAACGACCACGAACTGGTACAGGAACTCTACGAGATATACGACAACCTCAGCCAAAGCCGCATGATGGAATCGTGGCACGACGCACAGCAAATACGCGAGGAAGGGCTCGACCTGTTCAGCCACGGCATCGTAGACCTGCGCACACGTGCCCAGATAGAACGCCTCTATTGGTCCATCACACGCGAGATCAACCAGATAGCCATCGGCATGAAGCATGCGCCCGAGGAACTGCGTTCGCTCTCGAAACTGCTGGCCGACAAGTATTTCTGCAACTTCTCCCTGTTCCAGTCGCTGCCGGACTCCTGGGCCATCGACCAGATTTTCCCGATCATGCCCATCAGCCGCCTCGACGAGCGCCCCACCAAAGTGGCCACCCTGCAAGACATCACGTGCGACTCCGACGGCAAAATCACCAATTTCATATCGAATCGCGGCATAGGCAACTACCTCCCGCTCCATTCGTTCAATAAGAAAGAAAGCTACTACCTCGGCGTCTTCCTCGTGGGAGCCTATCAGGAAATCCTCGGCGACATGCACAATCTTTTCGGCGACACCAACGCCGTCCACATAACCGTCAACGACAAAGGCTACTCCATCGACCAGGTTATCGACGGCGAGAGCGTAGCCGATGTGCTTGACTATGTGCAGTACAACCCCAAACGCCTCGTGCGCACCGTAGAGACGTGGGTAACAAAATCAGTCAAAGAAGGGCGCATCTCGGTAGACGAAGGAAAGGAATTCCTCAGCAACTACCGCTCCGGACTTTACGGATATACCTATTTAGAATAAGAAAACGAAAACAATCCCACTCAGACTGCCCGGTATCTTACCGGGCAGTTGCATATAAAACCCCAAAAAGAGGAATATGGAAAAACTGACAATCATCAAAGTTGGTGGAAAAATCGTAGAAGAAGCAACCACTTTGTCCAGCCTGCTCGACGACTTCAGCTCGCTGGAAGGACATAAACTGCTGGTACATGGCGGAGGACGCTCAGCCACCGCCATGGCCACACGGCTGGGTATTGAAACAACCATGGTGAACGGCCGACGAATTACCGACGAAGAAATGCTGAAAGTAGTAACCATGGTGTACGGCGGACTGGTAAACAAGAACATAGTAGCGCAACTTCAGGCCCGCGGCGTCAACGCGCTTGGCCTGACAGGAGCCGATATGGACGTCATGCACAGCAGGAAACGTCCCATTACCCCCGAAGGCATCGACTACGGATTCGTAGGCGACGTGGAAAAGGTGAATGCCCATTTGCTCGCCGACCTCATCTCCAGGGGCGTAGTGCCCGTAATGGCACCGCTTACCCACGACGGGGCGGGCAATCTGCTCAATACAAATGCCGACACAATTGCCGGCGAAGCCGCCAAAGCACTGGCGGCCTTCTTCGAAGTAACCCTCGTTTTCTGTTTTGAGAAGAAGGGAGTGCTGCGCGACGAGCACGACGACGAAAGTGTAATTCCCCACATCGACGCAAAAGCCTTCGAGCAACTCCAGAAAGAACACATCATCAGCGGCGGAATGATTCCGAAATTGCAGAATTCCTTTGCCGCATTGCAGCAAGGAGTGCAGCGCGTCATCATCACCCAGGCTTCCGCCATTGCCGACGCCGGAGCAGGAACCGTCGTAGAACTCTAAGAGAAATCCAGCAAACCGCCGGCACTACACAGCTAAAGGAAGTTAAAAAGCAGACTAAACGCAACCTTCCGCGTAACTTTTCCCCTGCCCGACCGTCATGAATATAGAGATGCAAGAAAAAGCGTTCCGCAACGAAATTCTTCCGCTCAAGGAGAAATTCTACCGAATGGCCTTGCGCATCACGCTCGACAGCGCAGAAGCTGAAGACATCGTGCAGGACACTTTGATACGCATCTGGGAGAAGCGAGACGAATGGCCTTCCATAAAATCGTTCGAAGCATTGGGATTAACAATTTGCCGCAACCTGGCAATTGACCGGAGCGAACGCAAAGAAGCCCAAAACGTAGAGCTTATTCCCGAACAGATGGATGATCAGACGCAGATTTCCGGCCCCCACGAAGAAATCGTAGCCAACGAAAGCATGAAACTCATCCGGCAAATAATCGACGAACTGCCGGTACGACAACGAGAAGTGCTCCAGTTGCGCGATATTGAAGGGATGACTTACAAAGAAATCGCCGCCATTTTGCAAATAACGGAGGACCAAGTGAAAATAACCCTCTTCCGTGCAAGACAATCCATCAAGAAACGCTTTAAAGAAATAGACGATTATGGATTATAAGTACATCGAACAACTATTAGAACGCTATTGGGATTGCGAAACTTCCCCCGAAGAGGAAGCAATCCTCCGCACGTTCTTCTCACAGAGCGACGTACCTGTCCATTTGCTCAAGTACAAATCTCTGTTCACCTACGCCAAAAAGGAAGCAGAGGCCAAACATTTGGGAGAAGACTTCGACAATCGCGTATGGGAAGCAATCCATACGCCCGTTGTCAAGGCACGACCGCTCACATTCGCTTCCCGCTTCAACGGATTATACCGCGCTGCGGCAGCCGTAGCCATCATCTGCTTGCTGGGAGGCATTGGCAACCAAATATTCCGACCGGATTCAACGCCCAGTTACACCGAGCAGAAACTGCCCGGAGGGCAAACGCAAGTAGCGACGAATGCTGCCCTATCGGACAAACACGTCTCGATGATTGACAGCACGAAGTCCGGGAAACAGGCGAAAAGCCCGAACGGAATAGTCACTGAATGAACATTTTTTTCATTTTCGCTTTAAACAACATAGAAGTTTAGTCTGCTTTTTACTTAAAACACACATGTGAAGCTGTGAAGTTTCAATTCTCTCTAAACATTTTCTTATTTATCAATGATAAAAGGGTGTCTGCGTAAGATACCCTTTTTTCATTTCCTTTTCATAAACTCATAGCCGAACGCACAAAACAGGCACTTACGCTTGTCGCAATACTCCCGCGACAACTGAATCAAAGCCTGCGAGTCTGCCGCATGTTCGCAAACCAGTCCAAGCGAACGCCAACTGCGAATAATACGGTTCTCCTCAGGAGGCAACGACTCCAGGAAAGCCGTAGCCCGGTCCGTCATGACCGAATTACCCCGATAGCGGCCATAAGCATAGAGAAACGGCACGACCGTATTGATAACCAGCAAACGAAGCGAAGAAATACTCATCGGACGAGGCGCCTCTTTCGTCTCCACCCCAAAGTGCAAATGAGTACGCCAGTAGCCATCGGCCTTGCACTCCAGCAACGAACACGCCTCTTCCAGCGTCGCAGCATCCATCAGCTCCGAAAACAAGAAAGGCTTCCGACAATATAAATCCGCCAACTGAGCCAAGCGCAAATGCGGGAAATTGCTGGGACGCAAGCGCAACATGCGGTACATAGGCACAGCATGCGCCCCCGAAACCTCTCTGCCCTCCGCTCCAAACTCACTCCCGTCGAGGCTATACTTATAAGCCAAATACTCATACTCCTTCAGCAAATCACGGGCATAATCATCGGGAGCCGCCTTTTCGCCTGCCGCAGTAGTCAGCAGTCCGGCGCGGCCAAAGAAAAGTGCCTCGATCTGTTTGCGGTCATCACGATGCTTGTTCAAAATAACCGTCGGAATCGTCCGCGCCCACTGCTCAAAAGCGTCGCTGTTTACCCCGAAACCGAAATTACGCGCCAGCGTTATGAAAAAAGCCCGTTCCCAATCCTGTTCCACCGCATCCAGACGCTGCTGGATGGCCTCAACCTTTTGCTCCAAACGCTCGTAGACCAACGACGAAAGCCACGTATGCTTCTTCAAAGCCGGAATATTCGGCAATACATCCGCACAAGCCGGCCGGCTCAAATCGGCAGGATGCGCCAGCAAGTGATAATTCTCTTCCACATAAGGCGGCACCTTGAGAATCATCTGCGGAATCAGTTCCCCGTCCGGACGAGGTATTAACGCATCTTCCACTTCCACCACATGCAGAATCACACTACTGTACGCCGGGTCTTGGTCGTGCCCATGCCGAAACCAGTCGGAAGCACGCCGGTGAAGCTCTACATTACCCACCCACAACACACCACCAATCTTAATCTTCGCATTGAAGAAGTCCGGCCCGGCATCTCGGTTTATCAGACCCGTGTCCAGTATCTCCACCGACAGGCCCTGCGTCGTCTGCAAAGGCTGCAAGGGGAAAAGGCGGTAATTCCACACGTAGTGCAACAGTCGTTCCATGGCAATTCTCATTTAAGCCCTCAGGCACAAGCCTGCGGCGGCTAACAAAGGTAAAGAAATATCGGCACTTCTCCGGAAAAGCTGCAAGGAAAAAACAAAAAAGTCTTGCAGCTTTTTTCCTCTCGCTGCAAGACTTTCCTAAAGTTCCGCCCAACAGTCCAAAACAAAAGCTGCCCTCAAATTTCTGAGAGCAGCTTCCGTTTTTTCCGAGACCGACCAGTTTCCGGCCTAATGAACCTGCACGATTTGCGTCGGAGCCTGCTCAATGTTTCGCCGGTCAACCTGGCGTACCAGATTATTGGCCAGCAGCAGGAACTGTTTGCCCATAGGCGAATCGGAATTTAAGGCAATCGGCGTCCCTTCATCCCCGCTCTCGCGAATGCCTTGCACCAAAGGAATCTGGCCTAACAAAGGCACATTCATCTCTTCGGCCAGCTTCTTCGCGCCATCGCGCCCGAAGATATAATATTTATTGTCGGGCAATTCCTCCGGCGTAAACCAGGCCATATTCTCAACCAGGCCGAGAATCGGCACTGCCACCTTCTCGTTCGTAAACATATTGATGCCCTTTCGCGCATCTGCCAAGGCGACCGGCTGCGGCGTGCTTACCACAACAACGCCCGTCAGAGCCAGAGTCTGAACAATCGTCAAGTGAATATCGCTCGTCCCGGGAGGCAAATCAATCAGGAAATAGTCGAGTTCGCCCCAGTTCGCCTCGCCAATCAGCTGCCGGAGGGCATTCGAAGCCATTCCACCGCGCCACAGCGTAGCCTGGTCCGGGTCGACAAAGAAACCGATGGAGAGCAATTTCACACCATACTTCTCGATTGG
Source organism: Bacteroidaceae bacterium (assembly GCA_050946375.1). Classification (GTDB taxonomy): domain Bacteria; phylum Bacteroidota; class Bacteroidia; order Bacteroidales; family Bacteroidaceae; genus UBA1794. The sequence continues at coordinate 108,118 of JBMNUT010000007.1, forward strand.
AATGATTTGGTCGCGCCCATCGATACGCTCCGCATAGGGACGTGCGTCTTCCACCTGGAACATTTTGGGAATCGAGGGCCCAAATATATCAGCGTCCAGCAATCCTACCCGAAAACCCAGCTTCGTCAGCGCAACAGCCAGGTTGGCCGTCACCGTACTCTTACCGACTCCTCCTTTTCCCGAAGAGATTCCTACAATATTCTTCACCTTCGGCAGCATTTTCCCCGGCTTCGGCGCAGCTTCCTGCAAGGTACGTACGCTGATGTTGCCCTTGATTTCCACGTCGGGCGATACATAAGTCAAAATAGCCGTCTCGGCTGCCCGCACGACAGACTTGATAAACGGGTCGGTCGGCTTCTCGAAAATGAGCGAGAAGCTAACCTTCATTCCCTCAATACGGATGTTGTCATCCACCATCTCCGCCTCCACCAGGTTCTTACCCGTCCCCGGATAACGAACAGTAGCCAAGGCATCCAAAATAAGTTTAGGATAAAGAGTCATTTTCATTCCTTTCATATACAAAAATATCCGCAATCGCTCCTCCACTTCGCAGAGGAACCATTGCGGACATTGCGTCTCAACCTTTTACACGTTGGTCTTCATTACTTCAAAATAAGCCTTCGGATGCTTGCAAGCCGGGCATAATTCGGGAGCTTCCTTACCTTCGTAGATGAAACCGCAGTTACGACATTGCCATACTACCACTCCATCTTTCTGAAAGACCTTGCCCTCTTCGATGTTTTTCACGAAAGCATTATAACGTGCCTCATGCCCCTTTTCCGCAATAGCGATGTTGCGGTACATCAAAGCTATCTCGGGGAAACCTTCCTGGTCTGCTACGTCGGCAAAATGAGGATAGTCCTTTGTCCACTCTTCATTCTCGCCGGCTGCTGCAGCCTTCAGGTTCTCAAGCGTAGACCCAATTACACCTGCCGGGAAACTGGCCTTCACTTCCACGTGGCCACCCTCCAGGTATTTAAACATCCGCTTGGCATGTTCCTTTTCCTGATCTGCAGTTTCCGTGAATATCGCTGCGATCTGCTCATAACCTTCCTTCTTGGCTGCACTTGCAAAGTAAGTGTAACGCATGCGTGCCTGCGACTCTCCTGCAAAAGATTGCATCAAGTTTTTCTCTGTCTGGGTTCCTTTTACGCTCATAATCGTACCACAAATTTAAATGAATAAAGATAAATCGTTTAGCAGACTCATAAGAATCTTCGCTCTTGCAAATGTAAGACTTTCCACAGAAACTCCCGCCTTTTTGAAGTAGCTTTTGTACTTTTGTCCCGAAAAAACGCTATTTCATGAAATACTACTGGTTTTTATTCCACGAAGGGAAACTGCTCCTGCAAAAAACGGCTGCGGGCTACACGATTTCCTGTGGTGAAAAGGCGCCTTTAGCGATAACCAATCCGCTCTTCGAGGCCGGAAACTGGAACGACACTCCTTGTAAAACGACAGAAATCGAAGCCGAAACATTCCCCGCCGAACACGACTTCCAATGGGTTGGCCTGCGGGAAACCTACGATTTCATACCGCTCCAGGCCTACCGGGTTGCCGGTAAGGCGTTCGAGCTTCTCTTTTGGGACAAAAACAGCCGCTTCTGCCCGGCATGCGGCACCCCGACTCTGCCCGACACGGCCATCTCCAAGAAATGCCCGCACTGCGGGAAAATAATCTTTCCGCAAGTCTCTCCCGCCATCCTGGTACTGATTCACCGGGGAGCGGAAGCACTGCTCGTACATGCCCGCAACTTCAAGAAACCTTTTCACGGCCTTGTAGCCGGCTTTGTGGAGACCGGCGAAACGCTCGAAGAGTGCATCCGGCGCGAAGTACACGAGGAAACGACGCTGGAGATTACGAACATCCGCTATTTCGGCAGTCAGGAATGGCCTTATCCCAGCCAGCTCATGATCGGGTTTGAGGCAGACTACGTAAGCGGCGAGATATGCTTTGCCGACCACGAGCTTACCGAAGGCGGCTTCTTCAGCCGCGACAATCTGCCGACACTCCCGCAGAAACTCAGCCTGGCCCGAAAGATGATTGACTCGTGGCTCGAATCGACTTCACCAAAGGAATAGCCGACAACAAACGACTGCCACTCCCCATTTCCCGTTTCCTAACGCTCCAAGCAACAAGAAGTGCTTCCTCACCAACCGGCGAGGAAGCACTTCTTATTTTCTTTCGTCTTGTTCTGATTAACCCTGGTGGATTGCTTCAGAAGGACAAGCAGCAGCACATGTGCCGCACTCCGTACACATTTCCGGGTCGATATGATAGATGTCACCCTCGGAGATAGCGCCCACCGGGCATTCATCGATACAAGTACCGCATGCAATGCAGTCGTCACTAATTACGTAAGCCATTTTAATTCTAATTTTTTATAGAGTTAGTATGAAATTGTGGGAGCAAAAGTAAGGCTTTTCGCAAAACCCGCCCCCATCATTACTGTTTAAAATAGTTAATCTTTCGAGCCTTTCTCGGAGACATCAGAGTCGGACAGAGGGAGCTCCTCGGAAGTTATCATTTTTATCTTCAGGTCTGGATTCAATACGGCTTTTATCAACAGCCTTTTATGCGTCTGTTCGCCCGAGTCGGCATGGGTATAAGCCAAATCCACCGGGAAAGCCGTATGATAACAGCTGTCTGCATCTTTCGAAGAGACGAAGTCGCCGCTTATAACGAAGGCCATATTCAGGACAGAACTGCTGTATAATTCGCGTTGGCTCTGGAGTACATCGGCTTCCGTCGCATTCTTCTTGGTATAGTACAGCTCTATTTCCGGCTCGAAAAAGGTAAGCAGCGCATTTTCGTCATTTCCCTGCACGGCCCGACAGTAGGCTTCCATCGTAAGTTCAACCTCCGTTTCCTCTTCAGCCGTCAGTTTCATGCGTTCCAGAGCCTGATATTTCATTTGGGCCTCGGCCACGTACGCTCCGCTCGGATGCTTTTCCAAATAGCGGGTATAAGCCTCTTCCGTGTTCTCCAGCGCCGTCTGCTCCCAGTCGAGGGAATCCACCTTTTGTGCAGCCTTTCCGGCATACATACCTTGTGGATACTGCGAAAGATACTCTTCGTAAGGCGCCACCTCACGAGCGTTTTCCACTTTGCGCCAGGCCATCTCGTCAGCCAGCTTCAGGGCCTGAAACAAAGAATCGGCCTGCTCAAAATGAGCCCCGTCGGGATAATCGCACATAAAGGCCGAAAGAGCCGAAAGCGTAGCCGAATCGCGTGCTGCCAGCCATGCCCGCTCCTCGGCGCTCTTGAAGGAATACCACGAATAGAAGCCCCATGCGCCTCCCAGGAGCAGCAGTACGACGAGTGCTACTAACAGCTTTTTCCAGCGGCGGGAAGACTTTTTTTCGTCGTTCAAAGGCGGTTCCGGATTTGATGCGGGGAAAATCGAAAAAAGCGGGGAACTTTCTTCTGAAAGTGCCGGCGCTTTTTCTTCGCCGGCGGCAGGGAGCGACGCACCGCACTGGGGGCATTCCGATTCATCGCCTGCCAAAGGAGCTTTACACTCCGTACATTTCAACAACATCCCGCAATGGGGGCACTTTTCCGCATCGGCCGCAACAGCATTTCCACAGCGGGGGCATGAAACAGAGTCATTCATTTTTCAAGATTCAGATAGGGGCATCTTTGTCCGTCCCGCCACAAAAAGACGGGAGCAGCCCTGTTTGCTGCGCAAAAGTGAAGATTATTTTCGGCATAGGCAATATTATGGCATTAAAAAAGAGGCTGGGGAAAAATATCCCAGCCTCTTTTTCTGGAAAGGAGGACAAGCACTTGCCCGTCGCCCATTTCCCGTTTTCGTGCAGTCTACTCTTGAGCCGTAGTCTCTTCGGGCTGCGGTTCTGCCTCGCCGGCAGCCTCCGCCTTGGCTCTCGTATGGCGCTTGGGCTTCTCGGCTGAAGCGGATTCTTTCTCCGCCTTGCCGGCAACAGCCTTCCGGTGTTGAGTGGCTTTCTTCTTTGCCTCTTCCAACTTTTCGTTCTTCTGCATCAGCGCTTCCACTTTATTCGTCAGCTGCTCGATTTCGATGCTTTGGTTGCGGATGGTCGTAAGCAGCGGGTTCAGCTCTTCCGTTTCGATATCGGCAGGATAGAGAGCGTCAACCCGACGAATGAAGTCCGCCAACACGTTCATGTAGTTGGTAAATGCGTCATAAGGCGAGTCGTAAATACCGCGGTCTATGCCCACGCCGGAGTTCTTGGTCGTCATGAAGCGGAAATGGTTGCTGGCCTGCAGGTAATCCCAGTCCTGCTTGATGCGGTGGTCATTACACAGACGTACCCGCTCTGCTACGCTGTACAGTTTGTTGAAGGCTTCTTTCTGCATCACATTACCCAGCCACGAACTTACGTCGCGCTCCTCGTCGGACCAGGAAGTGGGGTACGGAACATCGATCTGACCCACCGACTTCATGCGGCCGATTATCTCCGTAGGAGTAGAGAAGGTGATGCCGCGCTGCTTGGCGCATGCGGGAATGGCTTTCAGGAACTCCAGAATATTGGACGACAAGGGCTGAGCCATGCCGATGGAGGCCATGTTCATGAAAATGTTGATGACCTGTTCTTCTTCGGGGAAAGCGGCAATCCAGTCCGTATAGGTATCGGCAAACAAAGGATATTCGTTCCACTCCGAATTGGAGAAGCGCAAACTGATATCGTCCGACAGCTTAAAGTCGCGCAACAGGAGCTTCAACTCCGGATTCTGGTTGCAGTGATACAGATAGTGCGGGCTCTTCCATCCCAATACGTACTTGGCACCTTCAGTCAGCATGCCCTTGAAGCCCATGCTTGCTACCAGGCCGCCGATATCATCGGAGTACAGCATGTTGGTATTGCGCAACACTTTGGGCGTATAGCCGAATACCTGCTTCATCTTGCGGCACTGTCTCTTCACCTCTTCCTGGAACACTTCCTCGTCGATCAGGGAAGAAAGTCCGTGGGAATAAGGCTCGGCTATCAGTTCGCAGCAGCCGGTATTGACCAGATTCTGTATCTTTTCGATGACGTCGGGAGCATGCAGCTCCATGTGCTCCATAGCCACTCCGGAGATGGAAAGAGCCACCTTAAACTCTTTTCCGTAGGTATTCACCATCCAGAGCAGGGTGTCGAGCGTAGGCCGATAGGACTTTTCAGCCAAATCGTTCATGCTTGACTCGTTGGCATAGTCATCGTAGTAATAATGGTCGCGTCCTATCTCAAAGAAGCGATAACGTTTAAGGTGAAAGAAGTTATGCAGTTCAAAGAAAAAGCAAATCGTTTTCATATCAGACTTCGGTTTTTTAGAATTAAAAGAGGGTTATTATCGATAATTTTGTAAGACGCTATCATAGATTTTACGCACCTTCCGTCCTGCATCTTCCCAAGTAATGCCGTCGACTTCCTTCTTCCCTTCTTCGCACAAGTATTTGTAGAGAGAGGGATAAGTGCAAATACTATAGATGGCATCAGCCATGGCATGTATGTCCCAGTAGTCCGTCTTTATACATTTCGAGAGAATCTCGGCACAACCGGACTGCTTGGAAATAATTGTCGGCACGCTGCACTGCATGGCTTCCAAGGGAGAAATACCAAAAGGTTCGGAAACTGAAGGCATAATGTACACATCGCTCGACTTCAGGACTTCATAAACCTGCTTTCCCTTCATAAACCCTGGAAAATGGAAGCGGTCGGCTATCCCGCGGGTGGCTACCAGGTTGATCATTTGCTCCATCATATCGCCATTTCCCGCCATGACAAACCGAATGTTCTTCGTACGATCCAGCACCATCTTGGCCGCTTCTACGAAATACTCAGGCCCTTTTTGCATAGTGATACGGCCCAAAAACGTAACGATCTTCTCTTTTGGGTTTTTCTGGGGCTGAATATTCAAAATGTCCTGCGAGAGTGGAGTAACGGCATTGTGAACTGTGGAAACCTTGCGGGGGTCTTGGTAATAGCGCTGTATCACAGTCTGCCGAGTCAGCTCACTTACGCACATAATGTGGTCGGCATAGTCCATTCCGTTCTTCTCAATTCCGTAAACTACGGGGTTCACATTGCCTCTACTGCGGTCGAAATCCGTAGCATGCACATGGATTACCAACGGTTTGCCACTCACCTGCTTGGCATGAATGCCTGCGGGATAAGTAAGCCAGTCATGGGAATGGATGATATCGAACTGCTGTTGACGGGCAACGACGCCTGCTACTATTGAATAGTTGTTGATCTCTTCCTGCAAATTGTCGGGATAACGTCCTGAGAATTCAAGGCAACCGAAGTCGTCCGTATGGCGATAATTGAAATCGGCATAGATATGATCGCGCATATCATAGTATAATTGGGGATCCATGTAGGCCGAATAACGTGCCTTCACCTCTTCCCAACTTTTATCGCGCCATACGATGGGCACACTATTCATGCCGATAATGCGCAAAAAACTCTGGTCTTCATCGCCCCACGGCTTCGGTATGCAAAAAGTAATCTCAAGATCTTTCTGAATGGACATACCCTTTGTCAATCCGTAACTGGCAGTTCCCAGTCCGCCCAAGATATGAGGAGGAAACTCCCAGCCAAACATTAGAACTTTCATATTCTCTTCCTCCTTGATTTTATAAGTTCGATATGCTATTGTACTTAGTCAATAATTTCTTCGAGCGCAGGATTTCAGCAATATTCATAGCGAATGATATCGCTCCACGCCCTAAGAAAGGAGGATTCCCATCATAAAGTTCCGACAAGGTGCCGATACAGTGATAAGTCATCTCCGACTCAAAATTATCCAACTGCCGCTCTACAAAAGAAAGCCCGCTCATTTTGTAAATCCGCAGGTAGGCTTCCAAATAAAAGCCCATCAGCCAAGGCCAAGCCGTGCCCTGATGGTAGGCATAGTCGCGCTGCTCCTGGCGACCGACGTAGTTCGGATTGTAACCGCCGCTCTTCGGACTCAGAGAACGCAGCCCCTTCGGCGTAAGAAGTTCCTTCGTTACGGTATCCAGCACGCCCTTTTTCTGTTTGCGGTCCAGCGGAGAATAATCGAAGGCCACGGAGAATATCATATTCGGGCGGACACTCCAATCCATCATCTGCCCGTTTACATAATCCAGCAAGTAACCGTACTCATTGAGGAACACATCCACAAACGAGTGCCCCGACTTCTCAGCCAAAGCGTCCAGCTCTGCGCTGTAAGCGCCATCCTGTTCGCGGAACAAGTCGGCCACGAAGCAAAGAGCATTATACCAAAGAGAGTTAAACTCCACGATATATCCCGTACGGGGGATGACCGGCCGCCCATAGGCCGTGGAGTTCATCCACGTTATAGCCTTGTCGTGGCCGTCGGCATAGAGGAGTCCGTTGTCGTGGAGCTGCAGATTGGGATGCGCGCCCCGGCGGATGTAGTCAATCGCATCGCGCAACAAGCTGCCATAACGCTCGCGACACGCCTCGCGCGACTCATGTTTGGCATACTGCTGCAGCGTCCACACCATCCAGAGCAGGATGTCGGGATGCTCGATCTCGTAGATTTTACAGGTAGTCTTACCCGTTGCCATAAATTCGCGCACGGCTTCTTCGGCCGTATTCATGGCGCTGTAGAACTCATCCATCTCGTCCAGCGCCATGGTCAGGCCCGGGAGTGAGATAAACAAGTCGCGCGCACGGCATTTGAACCAGGGATAACCGGACAATATGTAGTGCTTGTCGCCCTGCTTGTTATGGAACTGATGGGCAGCGTTGCGCAGGCAGTTCTCGAAACTGTTGCGCGGAACGCGGCTGTCGTACTCGGTCGTGTACAGTTTCTTCAGCTTTTGCGAGTCGATTTCCGAGATTCCGGCCGAGAAGATGATGCTCTCACCCTTGCGGATGCTCATCTCGAAATAACCGGGCACGTACAAATCCTCGTTGAAGTGGTAGCCGCGCTCCTGTTCCTTCGTGTACTCGATGCCCCGATACCAGTAAGGTTCGAAGTGGAACTCGTTCTTTTTGCTGAACTGCATGTACAGTTCCGGATAACTCGGATACATGCACGTCTTGATGCCGCAGTCGATGCGCGAGAAATCGCGGTTGGCCATGGGGTTCTCATGCGTATATTCGCGTACGCTCCTGAAGGCCAGGAAAGGACGGAAGCGGAGAGTTGTGGCAGAATGCGCATCGACCAGCGTATAGCGGATAAGGATGCGATTCTCGTGATGCACGAACAGTTTTTCTTTCGTCAGCAGTACGCCGCCCACACGGTACGTCGTTTTCGGCACTACCTCGCAGTCGTAACTTCTAATGTACTTATGCCCGCGCGGACTGTAGTTATTCCCTTGGTACTTATGCAGCCCCAGATTAAATTCAGCCCCGTGCTGGATGACCGTTTCATCCAGCGAAGAGAGCAAGACGTGGTTCTCATCGTCTAATTCAGGAATCGGGATCACAAGCAAACCGTGGTACTTTCTCGTGTTGCAGTCCACGATAGTAGAACAAGAGTAAGCTCCCGACCGATTGGTCCGCAGGATTTCCCGCGAGAGCGACTCGTCCAGATTGATCATCGTGGTTCGATCAAAACTCAAATAGCTCATGGTTTTCTGTCTTATAAGGTTTTATAGTTAGTTTTCATCGGCAAGGAAAAAGCATACTCCCTACGTTTCCGACTTTTTTACTCCCGGCAGCTCTGAAAAAGCGGACGTTAATCCGGAAAAATCGGGCGGTCATGTCGTTTTCCTTTTCGGTCTCAAATATAAGGAAAACATTCTCTTTTCTCAAAAAATTCCGCAAATAAACTTGCTTTTTCGCGCACAATTCGCAAATAAGAACAGCAAAATTAGGGTTTGGCGCGCCCTGCCGTCAGAGGAAGAGGGAAGGGGGATAGGAAACATCCATCAAGAACAGCCCGCAGGCGGGCGCACTGTTTCCCGCCGCACAACGGTCCTTTGCCTCCAGAATACGCTCGATTTCCTCCGGCGCCATCTTGCCTCGGCCCACGTCGAGCAGCGTCCCAACCACGGCGCGCACCATGTTCCGCAAAAAGCGGTCGGCCTCTATCGTAAAGACCAGCCTGCCGGGGCGCTCTTCCTGCCAGAGCGCACGGCTCACACGGCAGTTGTTCGTCTTGACGTCGGTATGCAACTTGCTGAAACTCGTAAAGTCCCGATGCCTGAGCAGCATGCCCGCCGCGCGATTCATGGCCTCCACGTCCAGCGGGGCCGCATAGCAATAGCTGTATTGGCGATAGAAAGGCGACTTATGCCGCATAATGAAATACTGATAGGTACGCGAAAGTGCCGAAAAGCGGGCATGCGCTTCGGGAACGACCGGGCAAATGCGGTCGACCGCTATGTCGCGGGGCAAGAAACGGTTCAGCCGTGCCACCAGCGTCCGGAGCGCTTCCTGCGGGTTCTCGCCGGCCATCTGCTCCGGCAGGTCGAAGTGAGCCACCATGCGCGCCGCATGGACGCCCGCATCCGTGCGCCCCGCGCCGACAAGTTCCAGGGGGCAGCGCAAAACGGTGCCCACGGCCTCCTGCAAAACCTGCTGCACCGTTGTGGCGCCGGGCTGTATCTGCCAGCCATGATAGGCCGTGCCGTCGTAACTGAAGTACATGAAATAGCGTTGCATGGCAACAAAGATACGAAAAGCGCCCCGCTTTCGGAGAAAAAGTCCCTGCCCTTTTTCAGAAAAGCGCCCCGCCTTCTCCCCGAAAGCCATGCCGCAAGCGGAAGACATCGCTCTCCCCCGGTCCGGATTCCGCCGTTTTCCCTCCCGAAAGCACACAATATCCGGCCGCGTTCCGCGTTAATCAATAAAGCTCAAGCTGCCTTGTATGCGAAAAAACACGTTACGCTTGCTCTGCACGCTCTTGCTCTTCTCGCTCCTGTTGGCACCCGCCTACGGACAGAAACGCAAAATCCAAAACCGTCCCTACGTAGACCAGAGACGGTTTCACTATGGTTTCTCCGTAGGCTTGAACCTGCAAGACTATGAACTGAAGAACACGAACTTCGTCACCGAAGACGGGGAACTGTGGTATGCCGACGTGGCAAACTACTCACCCGGCTTCAGCGTCGGAGTGCTGGGGGAGCTTTACCTGAACAAATACCTGGCCCTGCGCCTCCTGCCCACCCTGCACTTCGGGAGCAAAGACCTCGTATTCCGCAACTACAACGCCCCGGAAGACGCGGAACAGAGCGAGAGGCAACAGATAAAATCGACCTACATCTCCCTGCCGCTCGACCTGAAGTTCAGCGCGCCGCGCTTCAACAACTACCGCCCGTACATGATGGTAGGCGTCAATCCCATGTACGACCTGAGCACAAAGAAGGGCGAACGCCTCCGCTTCAAGCCAATGGACGTATTTTTGGAATTCGGCTTCGGATGCGACTATTATTTTCCTTTCTTCAAATTCATTCCCGAGCTGAAATTCTGCCTCGGCCTGAGCAACATCATCAACACGGACAAAAACGACCTGTCCGACCAGTCGCTCGCCAAGTTCCGCGATGCCGTGAGCGAAGGAAGCAGCAAGATGATCGTACTCACATTCTACTTCGAATAAGCTGCGGCAGCCCTCTTTTGGCCGAAAACCGTTCATTTCAAGAAAAAACACTTGCGGGAACCGAAAAAAAAGCGTTACTTTGCACCGCTTTCGCGCAACCGCTGTTAAAGAAGTGTAATTTAGCATGTTGCGTAAGGACGATACAACATTTATAAAAAAGCTGAGAGAAACAAAAATGGACTTAATCAAGATTGCAGAAGAAGCCTTTGCCACGGGCAAAGAATACCCCTCGTTCAAGAGCGGTGACACCGTGACAGTAGCCTATCGCATCAAGGAAGGCAACAAAGAGCGCACGCAGCTCTACCGCGGCGTAGTAATCAAGATCTCCGGACACGGCGACAACAAGCGTTTCACCGTACGCAAAATGTCCGGTACCGTAGGCGTAGAACGTATTTTCCCCATCAACTCCCCGTTCATCGACTATATCGAAGTGAACAAAATCGGTAAAGTACGCCGCGCCAAACTGTACTACTTACGCAAACTCACCGGCAAGAAAGCCCGGATCAAAGAGAAAAGAGTCAACGCATAAGCAGCCCCTTCCGCACGAAGAGACTGACGTACACGATAAACCCGCCTTTCGCCCTGAACGAAAGGCGGGTTTATACTTTTCGAGCCGGGCAGAGTTATTTTGTATAAAATAAGCCTAAAAAGGGACTCGGGGCGTGAAAAGTTTAGAGAATTACCCTTCTATTACCTTATATTTGCAGGGTTTATCAATAAAACAAACGGAAAAGATATAAACCTTATCCAAACTTACAAAACAAACATTCTTATGATGAAAAACAAACTCCTTGCAATGCTCTTCGCATTGTTCATCGCAGTTTCCGGAGCCAATGCGCGCAACTATTTCGGAGACACGCTCAGTCTGAAACAACCGGACGGCACTTCTGTCCAAGTCAAAGTCTACGGAAATGAATTTTATCAGGACGTAGAGAGCCTGGACGGCTACACGCTGATTCGCGACGGCGAGAACAACGTCATCTGCTATGCACTCCTCTCCGACGACGGCAACGAATACCAGTCCAGCGGCATACGCTACAACGGCGGCGAAGCCCCGGCTGCTGTCAAGATGATCATACAGCCCGGCATCCGCATCAGTGCGGAAAGCATCAAGTCCAAGATAGCCGCCTGCCGGAAAAGCCTGATGGGAGACAATGCCAACGGAGAGACGGAAATCCTGAAACGGAGCATTTCCTACAGAAACCTGCCCGACACGGTCTACGGAGTCACCATACTTATCGACTTCCCCGACGTCAAATCCTCCATAACCCGCGAGCAAGTGGAACGTTTCTGCAACGGAGACAACTACAACGAATTCGGAAACGCACGTTCCATCAAGGAGTATTTCCAATGGATATCCAGCGGAAAACTTACTTATATAAATAAAGTAGTCGGATTCTATACCGCCCCGCGCGAAAAGTCTTACTACGATTGCCCCAGTGAGAATGCTACTCCGGGAAATGGCTACCATGATGAAGACATCATGCGCGACGTAATCGTTCCTTCGCTCAACAAGGAAGAAGGATTTAAGCTGAGCGAACTCACCACAAACAACGGCGGAATCCTGGCCATCAACATCTTCTATGCCGGAACAGCCGATGCCGGTTGGGCAAATGGCCTATGGGGACACCAGGGATGGTGGAACAGTTCGTTCGGAGCACTCAACGGTTTTGCAGCAAACGCCGGGCACACCTACCAAATGTGCGACCTCGGTTCGGAACTGACCATAAACACTTTCATCCACGAGAACGGACATATGGTCTGCGGATGGCCTGATTTCTACTCATACGACGGGCACAGCGACAATAACGCCAGCCGATATGGAATAGGCGGCCCGGCCGACTTTGGAAACAACTACAAGAATCCGAATTATCCCAACCCCTATGTCCTGGATGCCATGGGCTGGCTCGTCAACAAGCACGATATTACCAACATAACCGACGGCAGTACGTACAGACTCTCGGCCGAACCGGGAAGCGCGGCTGTATTCAACGGCACAAAGGGCAGTAACTCTCCCTACGAACGCTACTACCTCCAGGTACGATACGACACCCCCGACAATCCGGAGAACTACAACGGTATTTTCATCTGGCATGTCAATACGCAAGGAAACAATACCTATGCCGGATATCCCGAAGAACTCGACTGCCGACCCGCTACCACAAACGACCCGTGCTTCAAGGCGGGCCTGAACGATGAGTTCAACGACAACACCGATCCCTCTGCCAAATGGGACAACGGCCGATACTCACTCATCAAAATCTGGCGCATCAGCGAAGCAGGGCCTACCATGACTTTCCGCGTAGGTACGGCCATTATCGTACCCGAGCTCGTGACACGCGACCACGGCATGAGCCTCGGCGTACAAGGGCGCGACAGTCTTGAAGTATTGGGAGGCAGCAGACCCTACACGTTCCGCGCCACCGGCGAATTGCCTGCCGGACTTCAACTGGACAGCACCGGCATATTGAGCGGAACCCCCACCGAAGCCGGCGATTACTACGTGCCTATCGTCATTTCCTCCCGCTACCGTGATGGAAACGATACGCTCCAAATACAGGTAGCCGCATCCACTTCCTACGGAAACACCCCCACTGCTCTGCCGGGCAACCTGCTTTTCACACGTTACGACAAGGGCGGTGAAGGAATTGCCTACCACGATACCGAAAACGAGAACATCGGCAACGCAAACTACCGCACCGACGAGGGAGTAGACTTCATCCGTCTGAACACAACGGGTACCCTTTTCGGAGTTTCCCATACGGAAAGCGGAGAATGGTTCCAGTTCAGCGTCAATGTAGCCGAGGCCGGTACCTATACCGCTACCCTGCGCTATGCAACCCTCGACAGTACGAACCAAATCAGCGTACTGCCCAACGGACTCCCCGGCGTGCGTGCCGTAAAACTCCCCTCGACCAACACGGACGGCAATATCTATGCCGACTACGAGGAGTACTCGTTTGACATCGACCTGCAGGCCGGCGAACAAAAGATACGCTTCTACATCGACAATGCTTCCAACCTGAACCTCTACCGCCTCGGCTTCGAAAAGAAAGAGACCGAAGACACGGGCATCAGCGACCTGCAAGAGGAAAGCAACCAGCCGGTTCTCACGACCGACGGCAATGGAAACTTCCAGTTGACAGCCGCCCAAGAAATCAAGAACCTGCGTATCATCAATACCAACGGGCAAATCCTGGACGAATATGCTCCGGCAAGCAACGAATTCAGCTTCGGCAGCGAACTGCCCCACGGCATCTATCTGATAGAAGTAACCACGGCTAACGGCCAACACATACTCAAAGTGGCCAAATAAGCCAGCATAAAAGCCTTTATAAGCGAAAGGGCGCTACCCGTTTCCCGGGTAGCGCCCTTCTTTTTTGCCCGCAGCAGACAACCGCGACATAAGCGAGAAAACGGGAAAAGCCCCCGACGTCTCCTCACGACGAGCAGCAACCACAGAGAAACTCTTCCGGCACATTCCCCCAAAAGCCAGAGACATTGCCAAAAAAACTGCCTCCACTTCTGCTGAAAAGTGCCTGATGTTTTCAGCAAAAGTGGAGGCAGTTCATCGTTCCAGTTCCGCCACGGCTACTTTGAAGTCAGGACACCGCCCGCTCCATCCCGAAGCAGTCACAAGGAATTAAAGCTCATAGCCCCACTGTTTCAAGGCAAAGCCCCAATTGTCTTCGACCGTCTTCACCGTCTCCGGCGCATAAGCGTAACGGTTCTTCTTATAGCCTTTCTTCTTACCGATGTAAGCCTCAATGGCCGAACGGGCCTCGTCAAACCCGGGGAGCGACAACTTCTGATAAATATCCTGCGTCATGGCGAAAGGATCCTTCTCATAATCCTCAAAGCGGACCTCCACCAGATTTCCCGCGGGTATGCACTCTTTGTCCCGTTCGTACTTGTGATATAATTTTGCGTAGACGGACAAAATGTTTTTCTGCAGCTCTTCGTCGCTTATGTCCTGAAGTTTCAGCGGAGCGATCGTATTCGTGAAGAAATTGCGGGTAGATTCAAACACGGTGTACGGGCTCCGCATCAAATAGATGAACTTTGCATTCGGAAACCACTTCACCAATTCGCGAACGCGCCCCGTGTGTGGCGGATTCTTGCTGAGGAAACGGTGGCCGCCCGTATTCCAAAGCGCAATCTTCATGGCCTTTATGAAAGCCGCGCGGAACTCTTCCAGCTCCGACTCGGTGATTCCTTCGAAAAGGAGGTACTTGTCGGCATACTCCTGCATGTGCCGGGGCAGAAACCAGAAGTTGTAGTACGTGAAAGGCATCATGTTGGCCAGCGTAAACTCTTCCTCCTGCGGCAAGTCGACGGCCAGTTCCATCCCGTCCGTAGGCCGTTTTCCCGGCATGAGCCAGGCCATGTTGCGCTTGAAGAAAGGCTGCCCCCACATCATCAGGTGGGGAAATACCGTTTGATAGGTCGTATTGTAGCCAAACTGCTTGTCGCACGAAAATATATTGTGAACAAAAGTTGTCCCGCTGCGCCAGTGCCCGAGAATGAAGAGCGGGTCTTCGCCCAGTGGCTTGTCGGCAAGCAGTTTTTCGTAGCGCCTGTCTTGCAGCGGCTTAAGCAGGGAGAGCAAACGGCATACGGCCTTCGTAAGCCGGTATTTGCTGCGGTAGGGCGCATCAATCGTGCGTCCCGCCGTAATGCGGTTGAAAGTATTCCAGTCAGCCCCTACCAACGTATTGATAGGCAACTTGCTAAATTCGAGCAGTCCCATGTGTATTCCGTATTATCTGTTGAAGCATTCCTCGTCCGGCTTACTCCTCTATCAACTCAATATCCAGTCCCTGCTTTGCAAGCGAGGCGACTATTTTACGCACCGCCTCCCGATGCTCCGAACCGATGCCCAGCGCGTGCAAATCGATGACCGGCTTTCCCGACGGCACGTTCATGTCCTTCTCCTCCGCGGCGCCTGTAATCATGCCCACGGCGCAGGTATTGTTCGTAACCGGGTCGATAAGGATGAAAGCACCCGTCGCTTTATTCTCCGCATACGGGTCGAAAAACAATTCACCCGAGGATACCAGCACCACGCGGGCCACTTGGTTCAGCGTCATGGGAACCTCGTCGCGCTTGAGCCGCCCGTTTTCAAGCGACAGCTGCTCCATCGTGTTGACATCGACCTTGTATTTGATCCGATCGATGCGGGTACGGCACGTATGCGTCGTCTGTTTCAGGAAAAAGAGCTTGTTCATATCCATTTTCTCCTCATCCATCCACACCAACATGGCCTCTATGTTACGCCCGATTTGCGGCAAATCATCAGGATGCACGAGCATTTCGCCGCGCGACACGTCGATTTCGTCTTCCAGCGTAAGCGCCACCGACATGGGCGGGAAGGCATAATCCAATTCCCCGTCGTAGGTGACGATACTCTTGATGTGCGAATGTTTTCCGGAGGGAAGCGCTACCACTTCATCCCCCTTCCTTACGATGCCGGAGGCTACCTTTCCACCCATGCCCCGGAAGTCCATGTTGGGCCGCAGCACGTATTGCACCGGAAAGCGGAAGTTCTTCAGATTATGGTCGTTCTCGATGGGCACATTTTCCAGGAACTCCAGCAACGAAGGGCCGTCGTACCACGGCGTGCGGGCAGAGCGCTTCACCACATTGTCCCCCTCCAGTGCCGAAAGGGGTATGCACTGCAGGTCGGAGATGCCCAGCGGTTCGATAAAAGCCTTGTAACTTTTCACAATTTCCTCAAAGGCTTTTTGGGAAAAGTCCAGCAGGTCCATTTTGTTCACGGCAAGCACCACATGCTTGATGCCCAGCAGAGAGACGAGATAGGTGTGCCGCCGCGTCTGCGTCAGTATGCCCGCCCGGGCGTCTACAAGTATGACAGCCAGATTGGCCGTAGAGCCGCCGGTTATCATGTTGCGGGTGTATTGCTCATGTCCCGGCGTGTCGGCTATGATGAACTTGCGCTTGTTCGTCGAAAAATAGCGGTAAGCCACGTCAATCGTAATGCCCTGCTCGCGTTCGGCCTTCAGCCCGTCGAGCAGGAGAGCGTAGTCTATGTGCTCCGGGCCGGCGTTTCCTACCCGCTTGCTGTCGCGCTCCAGCGCTTCGAGCTGGTCTTCGTAAATCTTCTTGCTGTCGAAAAGCAGGCGACCGATGAGGGTCGACTTTCCGTCGTCTACCGAGCCGGCCGTCAGGAAGCGCAACAAATCTTTCTGTTCGTCCTTGGCCA
The DNA here is from genome assembly GCA_050946375.1 of Bacteroidaceae bacterium. Taxonomy (GTDB): domain Bacteria; phylum Bacteroidota; class Bacteroidia; order Bacteroidales; family Bacteroidaceae; genus UBA1794. The sequence continues at coordinate 124,862 of JBMNUT010000007.1, forward strand.
GGAATTCTTCTATCGACATTTTTTTGCCGTCCGCAGCCTTTTCCGCTGCTTGCGGCATGTTCTTATCTTGATTCTCCATTGTCGTTCGCTGTTTTTTAAAAGTATCCTTCACGCTTTTTCTGCTCCATGCTGGCTTCCTGGTCGAAGTCGATGACGCGCGTCGTGCGCTCGCTCTTGGTCGTGACCATCATCTCTTCCACGATTTTCTCTATCGTGTCTGCCGAACTTTCCACGGCACCCGTCAGCGGCCAGCAGCCCAATGTACGGAACCGAACCATCTTCATTTCGATCTGGCTCTTGTATTTCTCCGGCAGGCGGTCGTCGTCGGGCATAATCAACTGCCCGCTTATGTTCACGACGGGGCGCATCTTGGCAAAATAGAGCGGCACGATTGGAATTTTCTCCAGTCTTATGTACTGCCAGACATCGAGTTCTGTCCAGTTACTCAAGGGAAATACCCGAATGCTTTCCCCTTTTCGGATGCGGGCATTGTAAATGTCCCACAACTCGGGGCGCTGATTCTTAGGGTCCCACTGGTGAAACTCATTTCGGAAGGAGAAAATACGTTCTTTCGCCCGTGATTTTTCCTCATCCCTCCGCGCGCCTCCGAAAGCAGCGTCAAATTTGTACTTGTCCAGCGCATGAAGCAACGCCTGGGTCTTCATCAAATCGGTATGCACCTTGCTCCCGTGTGTGAAAGGCCCGACGCCGGCGCGAAAAGCCTCCATGTTGCTCTCCACAATCAGGTTCCATCCGTACTTTTTGGCGTAGTTATCGCGGAATTCGATCATCTCCTTGAATTTCCACTTGGAGTCGATGTGCATCAAGGGGAAAGGCACTTTTCCGGGAAAGAACGCCTTTTCGGCCAAACGCACCATGACGGAAGAATCCTTCCCTATGGAATAAAGCATAACCGGGTTCTCGAATTCAGCCGCCACCTCGCGGATGATGTGAATCGACTCGGCTTCCAACTCTTTCAAGTGGCTCAATCTATATTTTTCTTGCATCTTCGTTTGAGTTTTTATTTCTTCATTGTTACACGCGGGAGTATATGCTCCAGCAAAATTCCTACGGCACTTTCCACAGAAAGTGCCTCGGTATTCAGCGAAAGTGCCGGGTGTTCTGGCGATTCGAAGGGAGCCGAAATTCCGGTGAAGTCACGTATTTCCCCGCGACGTGCCTTGGCATACAATCCTTTCACGTCGCGCCGCTCGCATTCTGCCAGCGGAGTGCTCACGTAGACCTCCATGAAATCCTCTTTCCCTATGATGTCTGCCGCCATGGCCCGCAACTCGCGAAGCGGACTGATGAAGGCGGAAATGGTAATGATGCCCGTTTCCACAAACAGCTTGCCCACTTCGGCAATGCGGCGTATGTTCTCTACCCGGTCCTCGGCCGAGAATCCCAGATTCTTATTGATGCCGCTACGGATATTGTCGCCGTCCAGAATGCGGCACAGCAGCCCTCTGTTCTGCAAGGCCTGCTCCAAAGCCACGGCGAGCGTGCTCTTTCCCGAGCCGCTCAGGCCCGTAAACCAAACCATCAGGCCGCGCTGCCCCAGAAGACGTTCTTTGTCTTCCCGGGTGGCCATGCGCTCGAATATCGGATATATGTGTTTTTCCATTTTCTTCTACTTTCTTTTCTTGCGGAACATCCCCGCCGCCCCGCTACATCTCGAAAGGCCAAATCTGCGGGATGAGCAACACCGACATGATTGCCAGCAGCAGATTCATCGGAAGTCCTATCCGTACGAAATCCGTGAACTTGTAGTTTCCGATACCCTGCACAATCAAATTCGTCTGATAGCCTATGGGCGTGGAGAAACTGGCGGATGAAGCGACGCAAACCATGATGAAAAACGGCATCGGGTCTACACCCAAATGATTGGCGACGGAAAGCGCCAGCGGAAAGGACAGGGCCGCTGCGGCATTGTTGGTGATGAGTTCCGTAACAATGTTCGTGATTACATACAAAATGGCAAGCAGGACATAAGGACCATGATTGCTGCTCAGCCCGATGATGAAGTCGGCTATCCAGTCGGCCATGCCCGAATTGGTCATAGCCTTGCTGATGGCGAACGCGCAGGCAATGGTTATCAATATATCCCACGAGATGAACTTCGTGTACTTGCGGGCCGGGAACGAATGAGTCCAGGCCATGATGACCACCGTCACTGCGGCAAAGAAGAACATGTCCAGCTTGACTCCGGGAACCAGCGCCTGCACGGCGGGCAACTCCCCAATCGTCGCACCGACAATCATCAGCACGAGTAAAGCCAGGACGAAGATTCTCTTCTTATGAGTCTGCTGGGTCAACGGGTCTTTGCCATTGGCTATCATCAGAAAGACCGACGACTCGCCCCACGTTTTCACGAAGGAATCGTCGGCCATCAGCACCAGTGTGTCGCCCTCGTAGAGGCGGATACGCGACAAATCGCCGGAGATTGACTCACCGTTGCGCTTTACTTCGCGGACTTCCGCCCCGTAATGCCGCTTAAAGTCGAAGTCGCGCAGGCGACGGTTGATGCCCGGGAAACGGGGACCGATTACGACTTCCACCGGATGCAGGCTCTCATCCTGCTCGGAGTCTTCCTCCACTGCCTCCAAGTCCTTCCGCTCGTCGGGCAAAAGGCGCTTGGATGCCAGAAGAATATAGAGGATTCCCACGACAGCGATGGGCACTCCGATCCAAGTAAGCTCGAACATGCCCAAACCCTCGTAGCCTGCGTCGATCATCATGCCGTGCACGACCAGATTGGTCGAGGTACCGATGAGCGTACACAAGCCGCCCAAAATCGTAACATACGAGAGAGGTATCAGAAACTTGGTAGCCGGGAGGTTGACCGACTTGGCCCAACGCTTGATAATCGGGGCGAAAATGACCACAACCGGCGTATTATTCAGGAAAGCGGAGATGAAGGCCACGCAGGGAAGCATGCGCAACTGCGCCTTGGCGACGGTCGTTTTCCCCGTAGGCAGTACCTTGCGGATGATGGGAGCCAGACAGCCCGACTGCCGCACGCCCTCGCTCACCAGGAAGAGCAGGGCGACGGTAATCATGCCCTTGTTGCTGAATCCCTCCAGCATCTCCTTCGGGGTGAGTATGCCGCAACACATGAAGAATACGACTACGGAAAACAGAATCATGCCCGGCCGCATCCGGTCGCGTATCAGGGCGGCAAGCATCCAGAGGAGGGCCAGAATTACGATGATTATCTCAGTCATTGCTCAAAAACTAACGGGCTATGAAATCCGGATTCAACAGGTTCTCTTTATTATAGCGCAGCGGTTCGCCCGTGGCGGCCTGGCATACTTCCCGCCCTGCGGCGCGGACAACGGCATGACCGGCAGCCGTATCCCACTCCATCGTAGGGGCAAAACGGGGATAGACATCGGCCGTCCCCTCAGCCACCAGACACAACTTCAGCGAACTGCCTATCGAGACGGTCTCCAGCGCTTCGTGCTCCCGGCGCAAGGACTCGATGTAGGCCGCCGTCGACGGCGACAAATGGGAACGGGAGGCCACGACCACAAACTGCTTGCGCGCCTCGCTGCCCGCAAGGGGCAATGCCACGGAACGGGACACGAGTCGGGAAAAGTCTTCATCGGCCTGCGGCTCAGGCGGAACGGACATACGGTACGCGCCCCGGCCATACAGGCCGAAGTAGAAAAGCCCCCGCACGGGTGCATAGACCACGCCCCCTTCGGGCACACCGTCGCGCACATAAGCGATATTCACGGTAAACTCGCCGTTGCGCTTGATGAACTCTTTTGTCCCGTCCAACGGGTCGACCATCCAAAACTCTTTCCAGTTTTTCCGCTCGCTGTAAGGAATCGACTTCCCTTCTTCGCTCAAAAGAGGTATTTCCGTACCCAAGTATTCCACAATGGTACGGTGAGCAGCCCGATCGGCGCGGGTAAGCGGCGAACCGTCGGCCTTGCTTTCTGTCTCGAAGTCTGCATCCGAACCGGCATATACCTTCATGATTTCCACACCAGCCTCCCAGGCAGCCCGGATTGCACGACACATTACTTTTTCATTCATAGCTATAAATTGACCGTAAAGTAACGACATTTCTGTAAAGTGAGGATAGCTAAATTTACTTTTTCTATGTGCCGATAGCTTGTTCTTAGGCTTTTTTAGCAAAAAACTAACTCCTTTTTTATCCAAACGCTCTCTTCCACCCTGTTTTCCCGCTGCAGGAAATGCGAAAAAAACGACAGTTTTTTCGACAAAAGAGCCTGCACTTTTTCTGAAAACCGCCGCATCTTCTGCCGAAAAGTGCAGCCGCTTTTGCCGCACGCACCTCGGGAAAGCAGCCCAACCGGCACAAAAAACGCCGCACCGGACTTCTGCTTTGAAAATTCCGGTGCGGCGGCATGCAATGGGAGGGACGCCGAATCAATCGAAATAATCGGCCTCGGCAAAACTCTTCCCGTTCGTGTCCTTCGGCGAAAGGAGCAGTTGCTGGGGAGCCAGCGGCCAGTCGATGTCGAGCGTGGCATCGTTGTAGATGATGGAAGCCTCAGCCTGCGGGGCATACACATTATCTACTTTATAGGTGAAGATGGCCTCCTCGCTCAAAACCACGAAGCCGTGGGCAAATCCGCGGGGAATGAAAAACTGACGCTTGTTGTCCTCGCTCAACTCTACGCTTACGTAACGGCCGAAAGTGGGCGAAGACTTACGCAGGTCGACTGCCACATCGAGTACTTTTCCCTTGATGACGCGCACCAGTTTGGCCTGGCTGAACTCGCCTTTCTGATAGTGAAGTCCACGCAAGACGCCGAAAGAAGACTTCGATTCGTTGTCCTGCACGAATTCTACCTTGCCGATGTTCGCTTCGAACTCGTCCTTCTTGAATGACTCCATGAAGTACCCGCGCGGGTCGGTGAAGACCTTTGGCTCGATAATCCATACGCCGTCGATTTCCGTCTGAATGTAATTCATGATTTTCTTGTTTATGATGGTTAAAACTGTTCTTGCTAAAAAGTTTTGCGCAGCTTCAGCTGCCAGCCGAAATTGTCGCCGTAGATGTCGCCCGAATCAAACGAAAGGGAGGAAACGATGCGCAGCCCTCTCCAGAAAGCAGGCTCATATTGCGCTTCGATGAAGGCGGAAATATTGTCGAGCGGCTCCAGGGCCGGCGAAAGCGGCGTACCCCACGTGCGGCTCGCCGAGCACTTCAGGCGATAGCCCCACCGTGGAGCCAGGTCGCCGTACAGGCCGAGATGAAAAGCGCGGACACGGTTGTAGGGGAAACCCATATATCCCTTACCCCAGTTGCTCTGCACGACGCGATCGGCAAAGTAGGCAGGCGAAGGAATCAGGGGGTTGGCCATCGTCTGCCCCCAGTGGGTCCAGCCTTGATAGAGATAGTTGTTGTAATAATCGTCGGCACCTCCCGTCTTTTCGCCCCCCTCGGCGTCGGAACCATGCAGCGGTCCGCTTTGGTCGGTAGTCTGATAATACTCAAACACGAGCCCTTTCAGCAAAGCATGCGGCGCGGTCGACTCATACTCCAGCCCCCACAGGCCGTCGAAGCCGTTCAATTTGCCCATTCCGGAGAAGTCGTCGAAGAAATTCTCCAGGTAAAGGGAGAGACGGTACTTCTTGTCTTTATACATGAGCCGTAGGAATTCCGAGCCGAGGAAGTTGCCTTGGCGGGCGATGCGCTCCCCCTCAAGGCCTCCACCGTCGCCATCTCCCTTGGCGGAGAAGAAGACTTTTCCGTAATCTTTCAGGCTGTTTCCGAGGTCCAGCCCGTCAGGAAACCAAGTCTGGTTCGGATGATTCATTATGTAGCCCCCGAACTGAGTGTCCAGACGATAGGCGGCATCAAACTGCCAGGCACCGTCTTTCTTCCCGAAACGGAAGTCAACTTCTTTATGGTGATACTTGATTTTCTTCGTGTACCAGCGGATTCCCTCGGAAGCGTCTGCCAAATAGCGTGAGTCGGTCCACCATCCGTACGAAAACTCGCCACGAATGAAAAACCACGAGGAGCGAAAAACAGGAATATAGTCGAATATTCCGACGCGCACCTGGGGAATCGGCCGCGCATTGCCGCTCCATACCAGGCCGCCGCTGCTCAATTCGGAGTTAAGGAACGGGGAAGACAGCTCTTTGCTTCCCACCGAGAGGTCGAAGCAACGCCACGATACGTCAGCATAAGCCTGCTGTATCACAAAAGCGGCATCCATTCCGACGCCGGCGGCAAGGTCAAGTCCGGCCGACCAGCTCCAATGATGGCCGAGTGTATCGCGATAGAAAACGGCGCCCCGCACATATCCGTTGTTATCCAGGGAGGAAAGTCCGTGCTGAAGGGCATTTTGCCACAAAGGGGTATTGTCTCCCGAATGAAGTGTCGTACCGATTTCCACAAATTCATGCAGCCCCTTTTCCTGAGCGCCCAAAGACATTGGGAAAAAGCCCAAAAGGAATATCCACCAACTCTTGCTCATAAGCCCGTGATTATATAGCGTTTTTGTCCCCGAAGACAGCTCCGACGAACGTTTTATATATGATTTTCAAGTCAAGGAAGAAGGACCAATGTTCAATGTACCATACATCGGCCTCGACACGCCTACGCATAAAGTCAACATCACGAATCTCTCCGCGCAAACCATGTATCTGAGCCCAGCCGGTGATACCCGGTTTTACCAAATGCCGCAGCATGTATTTATCCACCAGCTCGGAGTAAATCCGCGTATGCTCCAGCATATGGGGACGAGGGCCTACGACTGACATATCGCCCCGCAGGACATTGTAGAATTGGGGCAGCTCATCGATGCTGGTCTTGCGGATGATATTTCCAATCCACGTCTTCCGCGGATCATTTCGCACGGTCTGCTTCTTGTCACTATCCGGGTTCATTACCATACTGCGGAACTTATAACAGGTAAACACACGCCCCATCTCGCCATTGCGCCTCTGCCCGAAAAAGATAGGGCCACGGGACGAGAGCTTAATCAGCGGGGCTACGATGACAAAGAAGATGGGAAATACGAAAATCAGCACCAGCGATGAGAAAACAATGTCGAAAGTCCGCTTGATTATGCGGTTGTGCAAAAGCTGAAGAGGCTCGTTATGCAGAGAAAGTACCGGCACTTTTCCCAATGTGCTCAGCTCATATTGCTTCGGGACTATGTCCCTCATGAGCGGAACCATGAAGAAACGAATGCAATTCTTCTCGCAATAAGTAATAATCGCCCGTATTTTCTGCTTTTTCATGTCGGAATAGGCGCAATACACCTCGTCAACCTGCGAAACGGCAAGGTAATCCAGCGCATCGCTCATCTTCCCTAAGTAATGGAAGCCTTTGTCTTTCGTCCCCGGCGGTAAGGGATGGTCGGAAAAGAAGCCTAAAACCCGATAACCATAGCCCGTATCGCCCACCATCTCCCGATACAATGCCTCAGCACTCCGCCCCATTCCCAGAATTACGACATTCTTATAATTGAAACCCTTTCGCCGATAGCGACGAAGCGCAAACCGATAAGCCAAACGCCAGGCGGAAAGCGTGACAGAGAGCGCTCCAAACAGCAAAAGGACGAACAAACGGGACAAATCTTCCACCTGAAACATGGAAAGTGTCGCAAAAAACAGAACCATGTGCAGCAGCACCAGATAAAAAGTGCGCCGAATTATTTCATCAGCGAAGAGGATGTTCTGATGAACCGTTACGTTCAACAACAGACGGGCAGGGATAAAAGAGAGATTGAGAAGGAGCAACAGGAAATAGCAGTCCTGAATTACCTTAGAATCCAGATTCGACCGGAAAAGGACGAATACGATAATACTGGTAAGATTAAGGACCAAGAAATCTCCCACTACCATCAGGGGAGAAAGGTACTTTGAATAACGTGTCCTTTGCTTCACTCTCTTTTTCTCCTCCCTATAAATTATGATATAATTGACAGACTTGTCCGGCAATATAGTCCCAATCGTATCGGGACATATCGTATGTACATCTGCCTAATTCTCCTCCACTCAATTTGGCAGCCAACGCCTCCTCCAATGCACGCTCGTCGCCGCAAGGGAAATAATCGGCTGCCGGAAGCCCCACTTCCCGATTGGCCGGAATATCGCTCACCAATACGGGAAGATTGTAACTCATGGCTTCCAGGAGCGAAATGGGAAGCCCCTCATGAAATGAAGGCAATACAAACAGAGCGGCATGCGTCATCAGTTCGTCGAGTTTCTCACCCCGGATGAATCCCGTAAGCACTACTCCATGCTCCTGTGCCAGCTGTCGAAGACGGGCGGAGTAGGCATCCTCGTGGTCAGCGGTTCCAGCCAACACCAAATGGTATGCCGCTCCTTCACCTTGAGTTCCCGCCTGCCGTTGCCATGCAGCGAAGGCGCGCACCAGCAAGTCGAACCCTTTTTCCTCCACAAAGCGCCCCAATGCCAAGACATAACGCCTGGGTTCCAGCCCAAGGCTATGCACATAAGTTGTCGCGCTGACAAAGCGGGGAGCAGGCACACCGTTATATATCAAAGCGGCATCCGTCCGCCCATACTTTTCTTTGACCAACGTCCGGATAACTTCAGATATAACGATAACCCGGTTGGCATACTTCACTCCCAAGCGTTCGCCCAAACGCAAGACGAAACGTGCCAAGGCACCCCACTTCTTACGGTCGTAGTCCGGGCCATGATGGGTCATCACTACTTTCAGACCGAGCAAGCGGGCAAACGGAACAACAATGCTGGGACCGATGGCATGGCAGTGCAGTACATCAGCACCGACACGGCGGGCATAACAAACAGCAAGGAAAGAATGGACAATGGCCTCCAGCGACTTCTTACGCGGAGCATACAAATCGTGGAGTTTCACGCCACGATATTCCGACAAGCGATTATCCTCTTCCACGTAACAACTGCGCCGTACAACCGTCACCGCACAGCCTCGTTGCACAAGGCGGGGATACAGCTCCTCACAGTGCCGCTCCACTCCGCCCTGAATGCGGGGGATTCCTCGTGTTCCTATGACTACAACTTTCAATGGTGCCATATGTTTTCGTGCCAAGCTCTACATGTTTTTCAAAAAAGGTATGGCGCTTTCTCCGAAAAGTGGCAGGACTTTTTTCCGCCGGCTCTCAGGAATTTCTCGGCCGGAGATCACCCTGCCGGGGATCTTGCCCCACGTCGTACCAGGTCTTGTCTAAGCAAGCGGGCAAACCGCGCAGACTGTTCCACTTATTGCGAAGCACCCACCGGAGCGGATGCTTGATATATTTCTTCATTACAGGCGATGCGGTACCCACCATCCAGCAGTTTTTGGGACACTGACGCACCAGTTCGCGCACGCGCGCGGCACGCTCGCCTTCCCAAATCTCGCGGAAGTCAGAAACTTCGCGTATGTTTCCCATGCTCTCTTTCCAGTACTTCTCTTCCAAGCCGTTGCAAGGGTAAACATCGCCATAAGGCTCTACAAAGAAGTTCACCATCCCTGCCTCACAGGGAAGCATACGGCGATTTCCCTCAATGTAGTTAATCAGCCCCATATTGAAGAAGGCCCGAAACCAGGATTTGGGATGCTTCTCCTTGAGTTGCATGTCAATCAGTTTGGCAAAGTTGCCGCAGACGGTTTCCTTTTCCGTTATTACATTGTCCGATTTATGGAAGTAATAAGAATTGTGGAATGCCGCAGTGGCAAACTCCATGCCCAACGCCTTGGAAAGGCGGTAGAGTGAAAGCATGTCTTCCGAATTGTTATTGGATACGGTGCAGCCGAATCCTATGTCTTTCACGCCCATCTCCTGCAGCCGAAGCAGTACGCGCAGTCCACGGTCGAAGCCACCGGTACGGCCACGCAACTCATCGTTTTTTTCAGAGAGGCCTTCGATGCTGATACGGATGCCTATGTGCGGGAATTTTTCGGCCAAGGCAATAACGCGATCTTCAAACCATCCGGATGTAGAGATTACCACCCGGGGCGCCTTGCGGAAGCATACTTCCACAATTTCATCCAGGTCTTCCCTTATGAAAGGCTCGCCGCCAGTCAGATTGATAAAGCGCACCTTGGGCAATATCTCCAGTTCGGCAGGTTTCAGCTCACGGGATTTCTCCGTAGGGTTCTGCCAGATATTACACATTTTGCAGCGCATCGGACAACGATAAGTAGTGATAATGCACATGTCCGTAGGCTGCGGCACCGTATTTCTATTGTTTGCCATTATAAAGTTCGTTCAATCTTTCATAATAATTCTCCGGAGAAAAGCGCTCCAGTGCTTCAGCTCTCATCCGGTCACGCCGGGCGAACGTGACAGAAGGGGTGAACATTGTATGTATCTTCGCCTTCAGTTCTTCTTCATTCCCGGACTCAAAAGTCATTCCTGTCATCCCCTCGTCAATCAATTCCGGTATTCCTCCAATGCGCGCGCCCAGCAGAGGCGTCCCCATGCACAGCGATTCTATCACACTGATGGGATTGTTGTCATAACACTCCGAAGGCATCACCGAAAAACGCACTCGCCCAAGCAGAGTGCGTACCTCGTCTGGCGTAATACGGCCGAGCCACACGATTTGGGAACAGTGACCATATTTTTCACGTAGCGAGCCGGCAAGCGGACCGTCACCTGCCACATATAGTTTATAAGGCAGCTGGGAAGCCGCTTTCAGCAGCGTCTCCACCCCTTTTTCGGCAGACAAACGACCGACGTAGCAATAGGCTTCTTCACGTTCCGCCTCGCCTTCCGGCGAAGGAGGCAAGGATTCTGAATAACTTGAGGAGATAAAATTGCACAAGACTTTCAACTTTTCCGCAGCAAAGCCGCCCTGTTCCATTTTTGAAGCCATGAATTTGCTGGGACACACAAAGGTATTGACCCAACCCTCCAGCTTTGTACGATTCCAGTACAGCGCTTCCAGATAAGCCAATGCGCTGGCGAGCAGACTGCCTTTCATGCAGCGGGAAGTGAGCACGGGCATTTTGCTGTGCGCAAAGCAACGCTCACACGTTTTCCCTCCACACAGACAAGAATAAGCCGGGCATAACAGTTTATAGTCATGCAACGTCCAGAAAACCGGAATGCCCCGCCTGGCCGCAATCTCAGCCAATACGGGCGATAAGTAGGAATGGATATTGTGCAAATGCACGATATCCGGCTGAAAATCATCAAGCAGTTTTTCAAACCGCGCACGCACTCCGGCGCCGCCGAAAATGCGTTCCAGAGCTTTCAGCCTGTCCCCGCCGGAAAAGCGCACCTCATCGGCAAAATAGAATTGCCACTCCGACGGCAAATTCTCAGGATAATGCATAGAAAACACGGCAACTTGATGCCCTTTGCTTTGCAGCAACTGCATCAAGTTGAGCGTGTGTACGCAATCTCCTCCGCGAGGATAAAAAAACTTATTGGCCAATAAGATTTTCTTCATGTCGGGTCTGGCTTCCTCCTTGCAGCGCCAGTCAATCTTCGTAGCGAATGATTGTCTGCGCACGGTCGGGGCCGACAGAAACAATCTTAATGGGTACTTCCAATTGCTCTTCCAGGAAACTCAAATAAGCATTGAACTCTTCGGGGAATTCGTCCTCGCTTGTCATTTTGGTCATGTCTTCATTCCAGCCGGGAAGCTCCACATATACCGGTTCGATGCCTTCATTTATATCATAGGGGAAGTAGTCTATCTCCTGACCGTTTTGTTTATAAGCCACACATGCCTTCACTGTTTCAAAACCATCCAGCACATCGCTCTTCATCATGATGAGTTTGGTCACTCCGTTCAGCATGATTGAATATTTCAAGGCCACCAGATCAATCCAACCGCAGCGGCGCTCACGTCCCGTTACGGCACCGTATTCATGACCAATGTCGCGAATCTTCTTTCCCGTCTCATCAAACAGCTCGGTGGGGAAAGGACCTGCGCCAACGCGGGTACAGTATGCTTTGAAAATGCCATATACTTCACCAATACGGTTAGGGCCGAGGCCAAGACCGGTGCATGCTCCGGCACAAATCGTGTTGCTCGACGTCACAAACGGGTAAGAACCGAAATCAACGTCCAGCATCGTTCCCTGAGCGCCTTCGCACAAAACGGATTTTCCCTCGCGCAAATAGCGATTTATCTCATGCTCGCTATCGACCAGGGCAAACTCTTTCAGATAGCGGATGCCGTCCATCCATTTCTGCTCGGCCTCCGTAATGTCATAATCCGTATAGCCCAAGCCTTTAAGGATAGCCTCATGGCGTGCTTTCGCAGCCTGATATTTTTCTTCGAAGCCGTAGAACAGGTCACCCACACGCACTCCTACACGACTGATCTTGTCCGTATAGGTAGGACCGATGCCCTTTCCGGTCGTTCCGACCTTCGATTTTCCTTTTTGCGCCTCGTAAGCCGCATCCAGCACCCGGTGTGTCGGCAGAATCAGATGCGCCTTTTTCGAAATGCACAGTCTGTCTTTCAGGTTATGCCCGGAGGCTTCCAGTGCTTCTGCCTCTTCCTTGAACAAAGCCGGGTCGAGTACCACTCCATTGCCGATAAGGTTTATCTTATCGCCCTGGAAGATTCCGGAAGGAATCGAGCGGAGCACATATTTCTGCCCTTCGAATTCCAGCGTATGCCCTGCGTTCGGTCCGCCTTGGAAGCGGGCTACTACGTCATACTTGGGGGTCAGCACGTCTACGACTTTGCCTTTTCCTTCATCACCCCATTGCAAGCCTAACAAAACGTCGACTTTCATAGCTACTCTTGCTTATTTTTTTTGTTTTTACTTGTCTTGTTTTTCTGCATCATCTGCCGTTTACAGCGGCTGCACATGCCATAAATGTACAGCGAATAGCTGGAAATATGAAACCGGGCGAGGTGCATTTCGCGGATTTGGTTGCGCAAACGGCTGTCGTCACGCTCCGTTACCGTGCCGCAGCCCGTGCAAATCTGATGAAAGTGCCCGCATGCCCGATCCATCCGCTCGTAAACGGCAGAAGAAGAGCTGCTGAACTGATGGCGCACAAGCAGCCCGGCTTCCACCAGGAGCTGCAAGTTGGAGTAGACAGTGGCCCGACTTACGCGAAAACGTGCCTCACCCTGGAGAAACTCATACAAGTCTTCGGCCGTGAAGTGCCCGTCAGTAGCCAAGGCTGCCTCGCACAAGGCCAACCGCTCGGGCGTTTTCCGCAAGCCCTTCTGACGCAGGAAATGAATCCACGTCTCCTCGTCTAAAGACGGCGTGCCTTTCGTCCTTTTCGTCTCCATATAACGCCATTGAACAGCCGGGCAAAGATACTATTTTTCCATGAGCGAACAACAGAATGGTATACTTTTTTTCCAGAAAGCCGCTGCAATCGTGTCCAAAAAGTAAGGAAAGGGCGACACAAAAGGCCGCCCACCCGCTTCTCCCCGGTCAGAGGCCCAGACGGGCAATGGCGGCGCGTATCCGTTCGGCCGAGCTATGGAACAGGGCCAATTCGTCCGGCAAAAGATGGAACTCGCCGATGTCTTTTATGCCTTTCCGGTTGATAATGGCCGGAACGCCGCAGAACACGTCCCGCTCTCCGTACTCGCCTTCCAAGAGAACCGATACGGGAATGATCCGGTTGTCGTCGTGCAATATGACTTTCACGATGCGCGTCACGGCGCTCGCTATGGCATACTGCGTGTTTCCCTTGGCCTTCATCACCGTGTTTCCGGCCTCGCGTGTCTCTTCCACCAGCTGGTCCAGCGTTACGCCCCGCAGGCCGTCGGGATTTTCCTGCATGATATCCAGAAAATTCTTACCGCCTGCGCGGACATGGCTCCAGGGCACCATCATCGAATCCCCGTGCTCGCCCATCACGTAGCAATCGATACTGCGCGGGTCGATGCGCATGCACTGCCCGATGGCGCACTTCAGGCGGGCCGTTTCCAGCACCGTTCCCGTACCGATGACGCGCTGCTTGGGCAGACCCGAAAGGCGGTAAACCAGGTAAGCCATTACGTCAACCGGATTGCTCACCACGATGAAAATTCCGTCGAAGCCGCTCTCCATGACGCGCGGCACTACTTCTTTTACGATTTCGCCCGTGCGCAACATCATGTGCATGCGGTCGAACGTCCCGTCAAACGCGGGAGAAGCCGTGATAATCACCACATCGGCATCGCGACACGTGCTGTAATCATCGGAAAAGACGCGCACATTGCGCTCCTGAAACTCCATGCTGTGCTGCAAATCGAGCGCCTCGCCCCAGGCTTTCTTGCGGTTATGCCCGGGAATCAGGGCTATCTCTGCCACCACTCCCTGCATGACCAGACTGTAAGCTACGGTCGTCCCTACAATACCACTGCCGACTACTACGGCTTTCGTTACGGTGTTTTTCATATTCCTATTGTATTTTTTGTCCCACTCGTTTCCGTATTCCGTTCTGTTCACAAGCGCTTAATCCGGGCAAAGCGCAGCAGAAGCTGTTTCTGCCCGCAGCTGTCGAACTGGATGGTGGCCTTGGCATTCTCGCCCTCGCCCTCCACTTTCAGCACTTCGCCCTGCCCGAAGCGCTCATGTTCCACCCGCATTCCCGGCTGCAGGCCGCCCGTGGCGGCCGAGGGAACGCCTGTTTTAGCGCGGGGCAGGGAAGAAAGGGGAGAAAGTCCCGACACTTTTTCTGAAAGTCCTTGCACTTTTTCAGAAAGTCCCTGCACTTTTCGGAAATTCCCCCAAGACTTTTCCGAAGAAGTGCCTGCACTTCGGAAAGAAGGCCTGCCGCTCCCCTGGCCCGGACTATGGACATCCAGATATTGCGGGTCGATATCGGAAAGGAACCGGCTGGGATTGGAAAATTCCATCTTGCCGTATCGGTAACGCGAGCGCGCATACGAAAGGCAACAGTGCTCCATGGCCCGGGTCAAAGCCACGTAGAACAGACGGCGTTCTTCCTCAATTCCTCGCGGGGAGTAGAGTGACATCGCGCTGGGAAACAGGTTCTCTTCGAGCCCGGCAATAAAGACATTCCGGAATTCGAGGCCCTTGGCCGAGTGAATCGTCATGAGCGTCACGCGGGGAGTGGCTTCGCCGTCGTCCGCCATATCCTGGTCGGTCTGCAGAGAGGCCTCGCTCAGGAACTCTTCCATGCGGGGCACTTGCCCGGTTTCCTCCTGCGTATTGTCGCAAAACGCACGCAGGCCGTTCATAAGTTCCTGTATGTTCTCCTGCCGACTGAGGCCTTCCGGCGAAGGGTCGGCATAGATTTCGGTCAGAATCCCGGTAGCCCGCACAATCCGGTCAGCCAGCGTGTAGGCATCGAGCTGGGCACTTTGCTCGGCAAAGTCGGTCACCAGCTGCACGAAGCCTGCTATTTTCCCCAGCGTACCGCGGGTCAGTCCGAGCGAAGCGTCCGGCAAATTCCGGATGACGCTCCACAAGTCGGTATTCTGCTGCAGGGCGGCTTCCGAAATCTTACGCAACGTCGTGGCGCCGATG
Source organism: Bacteroidaceae bacterium (assembly GCA_050946375.1). Taxonomy (GTDB): domain Bacteria; phylum Bacteroidota; class Bacteroidia; order Bacteroidales; family Bacteroidaceae; genus UBA1794. Next base: position 140,259 of record JBMNUT010000007.1, read on the forward strand.
CCGCGTGCCGGATAATTTATCACCCTGCGTATGGCGTCCTCGTCGTGAGGGTTTACGGACAAACGGAAGTAGGCAACCAGGTCTTTCACCTCCTTCCGCTGGTAGAAGCCTACGCCCCCGTAGATGCGGTAAGGCATGTTTCGCTGACGGAACGCCTCCTCAATCACACGGCTCTGCGCATGCGTCCGGTAAAGAACGGCAAAGTCAGAATAAGAAGCCCCCTGGCTGCGGCGCAGTTCAAGCAGGCGCTTGGCCACAAACGCCCCTTCGTCGGTGTCGGAATAGGCCTGAAATACTTCAATCCGGTCGCCCTTTTCCTTCTCGGAGAATACTTTTTTGGGGATTTGCTGCTCGTTTTTGCGGATGAGACTACCCGCCGCGTCTACAATGGTCTGCGTGGAACGATAGTTTTGCTCCAGCTTGAAGATACGCGCCTGCGGGAAAAGTTCGCCAAAGGTGAGCATATTGTCGATTCTTGCCCCGCGGAACGAATAGATACTCTGCGCATCGTCGCCCACGGCGCACACGGGGATTTGTCCGTCTTGTGCCAGCTGGAGCACTATTTTATGCTGCGCATAGTTCGTATCCTGATACTCATCGACCAGAATGTAGCGGAAGCGTTCGCGATAACGGGCGCATATCTCCGGATGTTGGTCGAAGAGTTGGTAGGTTTTCATCAGCAGGTCGTCGAAATCCATGGCGGAAGACTGCTGCAGGCGCTGGGCATAACGCGCGTAAATGTCCCGGAAGAAGGGAAATCCGTCCCGCAGGTCTTGCTCGTAAGCAGCGCGGTCTTCCATGTATTCTTGCGGCGAAACGAGCTGGTTCTTCAGCATGGAGATGTGGTTTTGCACGTCGTTCGGGCGATAAGTCTTATCGTCGAGCGCCATTTCCCGAATGATTATCTTCACCAAGTTGCGGGAGTCGGAAGCATCGTAGATGGTGAAAATCGAAGGAAACCCGATGACTTCGGCCTCGGTGCGCAGCATGCGCGCGAAAATGGAGTGGAACGTTCCCATCCAGAGCCGCCGCGCCTCGCCCCCAACCAGGGCCTCGATGCGCTCTTTCATCTCGCGGGCGGCTTTATTAGTGAAGGTCAAAGCCAGGATATTCCACGGGGGAACTCCCTGCTTCAGCAAGTAAGCTATTTTATAGGTCAGTACCCTTGTCTTGCCCGAGCCCGCACCTGCTACGACGAGCGAGGGGCCTTCGCAATATTCCACCGCCGCACGCTGGCTCGGGTTCAGGTCGTTGAGAAAAGAATCAGGCATTTCGTAGTCAAAAAGTTTAAGCCAAACAGAAACCTACCGCCTGGTGCGGGAGGCAGAAAACAGGCCGCTCACCGTGCGGCGCACCGCAAGAAACAGCAGCGGGATGCAGAACGGCGGTTCCTGCAACGCGCGGCAAGCAGACCGCATCAGCGTGGCAAACACACCGAAGCGCACCAGCAACAGCACCACAGCAGCCACCGTCAGCCCGTAATGGGCAACCCAGGCGCCATAAGCACCCAGCGCCACGGCCGAAAGCTGAAACAGAAAACAAAGCACGTCTTCGGCCATCCAGGAAAAAGGCTGCCCGCCGCGCAACAAAGCCGCCGACTGCCGGCGCACGAAGCACTCCTGCCTCCAGAGCGAAGGCCAGGGACAAGCCGTAATTTCCACCACACTTTCGGGCGAAAGCACTACGGAAACGTTCTCGGCCGAAGCCGCCCGGTTGACAAACACATCGTCTTCGCCGCCTATGATATGGAAGTATCCGGCAAAACCTTTCTGCCGGAAAAACAATTCCTTGCAGTATGCCAGATTTTTCCCGTAGGCCATATATGGTTTACCCGCCAATGCGGACGAAAGGTAACGCAACTGTGCGAAGAAATGAGCAAAGCGGACGCGGCGTTCATGCCGGTTTTCACTGGGAAGATAGCGGCTATAGCCGAAAACGAGCTCCTTTCCGTCCGCAAAGCCCGCCCCCATCTTCCGCAGCCACTGGGGCGACGACGGGCGACAATCGCACCCCGTAAAGACAAGATGCTTGTAGTGAGTCGCCTTGATGCCAATGGTCAAAGCCAGTTTCCTGCGGGAAACCCGGCATCCCTCTGCCGGAACGAACGTATGGTACAGGTTGGAATAGCGCGCCTGCAGGCTTCCCAACGCCTCTTCCACCTCGTCCGAGTCCGTATCGTTCACCACTATTACCTCAAATTCCGGGTAATCCTGCTCCAGAATGGCCGGAAGATTTTCTTGCAGGAGTTCCACTTCGTCGTGCACCACCAGCACCACCGAGAGAGGAGGCAGGGGTACATCGTCCTCCTCCGCCATCGCTTCTTCAGCCCGGACATAGGAACAGACGCGACGATAGCGCAACAAACCGAGCAAATGCATTACAAACAGAAAGCAAACCGCCCCGAAGGCTATCCACTCGGCAGAGGACAAAACAAAAAAGGAGGCAAACTCCATTTCTTCCACTTTCATAAGTTTTTTCACGCACAAAGAGCCCGGAGAGCGCCTTGCGCCGCTGTTCTTCGGCCGCAAAGATAGTGAAAGGCGAGAGCAGAGGCAAGGGAAAACAACGTTTTCGCCTTGACTATGCCGAGCCGACTCCTATCTTGGGCAAAGCCAAAGTAGTGAAAGGCGAGAGCAGAGGCAAGGGAAAACAACGTTTTCACCTTGACTATGCCGAGCCACAGCCCATCCTCACACAAGCAAGATGCAACGGTACACAGAAAAAGGGGCAGCGGTTTACGAGAAAAGTGCCGGCACTTTTCCGAGAAACTACTGCCCCTTTTCGGGGAAAGCATTACCTTTGCCCGAAAGACCTAAAGACCCACACGAAAATGAAAAGCTATACTCTGATTGGATACCCCAAGTGCAGTACCTGCCGCAAGGCACAGGATTTCCTGAAAAGCCACGGCATAGAAATCCCGATGCGCGACATAAAGACGGACAACCCGACTGCTGAAGAACTCAGGACATGGATTGAAATGAGCGGGAAACCCATACAAAAATGGTTCAACACCAGCGGTATGCGCTACCGGGAGCTGAACCTGAAAGAAAAAGTGGGCAACGCTCCTTTCGAAGAGTTGCTCCAACTGCTCGCATCCGACGGAATGCTCGTAAAAAGACCTATACTCCTGACCGACAACCGGGCAGTCATCGGGTTCAAGGCTGCCGAGTGGGAAGCTCTCCTGTAAGAGACTTCCCGTCAATCACGCCTGCCCGGACTGCTGTTCGTCCAGCTTCTCCAAGGCAACAGCCGCAGCCTTCCTGACAAAATAGGAAGGGCTGTGAAGCGCGGCTTCTGCCTGGTCGCGCAGTTCGTGCCCGGCCCGTTCGCTGATTTCCATGCCCCGCGCCAACAAGCGCGCAGCCAGATAGAAACCACACACTTGCACGAATTCCCGCTCGTCGGCAATCCAACGGAACACTTTCTGCGGAGCATACGGCAAACGGCTGAAGAGATTCATGACAGTAAGCTGCGCCAATTCTATATTGTCAATGCTTTCTACCCAAACCTCGGCCACATCTTCCGGAAACTCATCCACCGGCTGCAACAAGGCAGCCATTATTCTGCATTCGCGCACGGGCTCTTTCCATAAAGCCAAGGCCAATTCGCTGTCGGGCGTGTACTTTGCGGCAATTTCCTTAATGCGCGGCAGTTCTACGCCGAAGTTCAATTTGTAAAGCAGCCCCCTCTGGCGCATCGCCGCCGAGGCCGCACCGTTCATCATGAGGCGGAGATCGCCTTTTATGGCACGTATCGTATCGCTGACTTCCATAACTTTTTCTTTTTCGCGTTAAATCAAAAACGAATAGTCGCGGCTGTAACGCAACATTTGCTCGGCATAACCTTCGGAATAATCCACCCGGACGTCTGCAAGCGTCACGCCATCTGCCGCATAGACGGGGATATAACGCGGATTGATGAAGCCCTTGTAAGGAGAAAGATGCAACTTTTCATAACGGAGCTTCACCTCGCGATGTAAATCGGGGTCGATTTGCACACCGTACTGCTCGACTAACGCACGCGCCGCGGCATAATCGCCCGTAGAGCGTATGCGCTGCACCTCGGCAAGCAGCGTTCCGAACAAACCGCGCAAGGCTTCGTAGTCATTCACCTGCAGATAAGTCTTGCCTCCGTTGCGGTGTACAAACTCCAGCACATGGTCTTTTTGGCCTTTCTCCATGACCCATTTCGCAATAAGCTGGCGGTTTCTCATGTGCGCCTCTTCGATTGTCGCGCCCGGCTCTATGCGCACCAGCTGAGTCATAAGGCCGTTCATCAAATACGAGTAGTATTGCGCCTTATACGCCTCGCCATCCGGCAAAAGCCCCAGGCTTATCATCATAGGGTCGGCTATGTAATACAAACCGAACAAGTCCGCCCGCGCCTCTTCGATGGCAGCTCCATACGATTTAAGGCCGTCCGGGTCGACACCCGGCAGCAGTTTTCCCGAACCGTGCCCCAGACATTCATGCAAATCGGTATGCAAATCGTCCGTCACATAGGAATATTTCTCCAAACGCGCTATCACTTCTTCGTCAAGGACGAACTCTTTCCAGAAACCGTTGCCCTTGGCTGCCTCCGAATAGGCCTTTGTCAGATTTCCGATCGTCACGGATTTCGAGCCAAAGCGAGCCCGAATCCAATTTGAATTAGGGAGATTGATTCCAATGGCAGAGGAAGGATACAAATCGCCAGCCAGAATTGCAGCTTCGATTACCTTGGCTGAGACACCGCGCACCTCCTTTTTCTTAAAGCGAGCCTCAACCGGCGAATTGTCCTCGAACCATTGGGCATGGGAGCTGATGATTTCCGTACGGCGGGTAGCCTCCAGGTCTTTCAGGTTCACGATTGACTCCCAAGAGGCCTTCATTCCGAGCGGATCGCCATAGGTTTCGATAAAACCATTCACGAAATCAACACGGGGCGCCGTATCTTCCAGCCAGGCGATGCTGTACTCATCGAAAGTGGAGAGGTCGCCCGTCTGATAATAAGCAACCAAAAGTTCGATTACATGCCGCTGTTGTTCGGTTTCCGCCTCCTCTTTTGCCCGCTCCAGCCAATAGACTATACGCTCGATAGCGGGGGAATACATGCCGCCCACCATCCATTTTTCTTCGCGCAACCGCCCATTTTCATCTTTTACCAGGCGACTGTTCAGTCCATACGATACGGGGCAATCGCTTTCTTCCGCTTCTTTCTGGCGGTCATAGAAGGCTTCGGCCTCCGACTGGCTTACATTATAATAATAATTGCAGGAGGAGGTGAGCAAAAGGTCTTCCCCATCGACCTGATTGACACGCTTCGGGCAAACTTTCGGGTCGAAGATTACCGGGAAAAGCTCGGCACACCAGCTCTCAAGCGGGGCACCTTTGGCCATCGGACGCCAGGCTTCCGGGCATTCGGCCAAGGCCTTGCGCAAGAACTCGGGGCTAAAATCCGGAAAGAACTTGTCGGTTGAATAATGGTGGTGGATGCCTGAAGAGAACCACACGCGCTTCAGATATACTTCCAGCGCTGCAAATTCTGCAGGTTGCTCCGCCTTTCCCGAAAAGTAAAGGTAAAGCGTCTCCAGCATACGCCGGATGCGCAAGTTATAGAGGCCGTTCTGGTCGAAAAGTATGTCACGTCCGCACAAAGCCGCTTCCTGCAAATAATATACCAAGCGCTTCTGGCGGGGAGTAAGGGAGTCGAATCCGCCGACTTCGTAGCGCAGAATCTGCAAATCGGCAAAACTTTCCACGTTATAGTTCATCTGTCTTTGTTCCATTTTGCTTAATAATCGGGCGAAGAGCGCAGGGCATGAAAAAAGAAATACCCCGTGCTTCTTCGTTCAACGGGATATTTCTTTGAATATTGTGCCGAAGGCTTCCTGAAAAAAGGGAGCCCTGCGAGAGAATTACTTCTTCTCTACTTTCGGGAGATGTTTCTTGCGATAGCTGTTCGGCGTCTCGCCCATGTTCTTATAGAACGCTGCGTAAAATGACTGACGATTGGCAAATCCAACCATTGCGCTTATTTCTTCCATCGTTTTATCCAGGTATCGGCGGTCAGTCATCAAATGAACCGCTTCTTTAATGCGGTATTCGTTCAGTAGACAGGAATAGTTCTGTCCAAAACGCGAATTCACTACAGCCGACAAGTAGCGCGTATTGGTCTTCAAGTCCTTCGCTAATTGCTTGGCCGAGTAGTTCACATCTTTATATTTCTTCTGCATTACGATAATATCGAGTATCTTATCGTAAAGTTCATCTGCCAGTTCCGGCCGTATCAACGAACGGTAGGCAGCCTGCTTCTCTTTCTTTTCCTTTAAGTTATAAGGAAGTTTTTTGGTCTCCATATCACTCATCTTATACCGCTTGTTATAATATAATGGTTTTCTTACTACCTCTGCTATGTTTTTGCAAAAGTAATAAGAGATTTCCTTTTTGCAAAAAAAAGAGAAGCCAAAAAGATTTTATAAATTTTCGTTTTATGATTTTTTTAATCTCCTGCTCACTTTAAAAAATACCCCCCCCCGAATAAAATATTCATA
>JBMNUT010000008.1:0-126557 GCA_050946375.1 Bacteroidaceae bacterium
CAACACGCAGCAGGAAGTGGCCAACTACCTGATGCGGTTTGTCGATTCGTATCTGAACGAAGCACACAACGGCTTGTTTCTGGGGATTGGCATTATCGCCTTGCTGGTGACCGTGGTCAACCTGACGAGCAATATAGAAACCGCCTTCAACGATATATGGGAAGTACGCACGCCCCGTACCTTATACCGCAAAGTGACGGACTATTTCTCCATTTTCCTGCTCCTTCCCGTGTTTATCGTAGTGTCGAGCGGATTATCCATCTTCATCGGTACGATGGTTCGCGAGATGCACGACTACATAATCCTGGGGAGCATGATTAAATTCCTTATCCGTCTTTCTCCTTACCTTATGTCTTGGCTGATGTTCACGGGGCTTTATATTTTTATGCCCAATACCAAAGTGCGGTTTCTGCCGGCGCTTATTTCAGGTATTGTGGCGGGAACCGTCTATCAGCTCTTTCAATTTCTCTATATCAACGGGCAATTTTCACTTTCCAAGTACAACGCCATCTACGGTAGCTTCGCCGCTCTGCCGTTGCTGCTGCTGTGGCTGCAGATTTCGTGGACGATTATATTGTACGGTGCGGAGGTTTGTTACGCAATCCAGAACGCGCATAACTTTTTCTACGGCGAAAACTCCGGAAACCTTTCCCGCAAAGGAAAGGATTTCGCCTCCATTCTGATAGCATCGATGGTATATAAGCGTTTTTATCGTGACGAAAAGCCACTGACCTCAAAGGCTATTGCCGCGCGCAGCCAGCTTCCCATCCGTTTGGTGCATCAGACGCTCAATTCCCTGCAGCACCTCGGGTTGCTTCATGCGGCTTCCGACGAGGAGAAGCACGAGGGAGATACGTATTATCTGCCTTCGAAAGACGTACACCGGCTGACTGTCGGCCAGTTGTTGCAGTGCGTTTATGTAGAAGGCGGTGAGCATTTCGGGTTTCACCCTGAGCAAATCGACCCGGCGCTGTGGGATGCGTTGAAAATAGAAAGCGGATACGCGGATATTTCCGACGGTGTGGCTCCGGCGGAGCCGCATTTCCTGAACCGGTTGCTCATCGATTTGCCCGACCAGGCGGCGGTGGGAAAAAAGAGTTGAAGCACTTTACGGAAAAAGTGCTGCCACTTTATCGTTGAAGTGCCGGGACTTTTGGGAGCGTGTGCCGCAAGTTTCCCGCTAAGATGATTCAGTTATTGATGGCTCCGCACGAGGGGCATTTCCCTTTTTGGCTCATCAGGGTACCACAGCGCCCGCAGCGATAGTGGTAACGGTGTGGCCCCCGCATTTTGTGTACCAGTCCCCACAGGAAAACCGGCAGGAGAATGTAGCCAATCCATAAGTGAACGGCGAAAATGAAGAAGAGATAACAGAGAATGCAAGCCAGAGACAGCGCGGAAATGTAGAACAAAGCAAATTTCAGCCGCACCATTTTCAGAATTTCCTCGACCGTTGCTATAAAAATGATGATGAATCCCCAGATTCCCAGCAGGAAAAAGGACAAAACCAGCGGAACCCGGAAGGGGTTCAGCGTGGGGTTGAAATAGAAATGCTCCCACGTCTCGGGACAAAACATCTGCATGCTTTCGTAGAGCGTGGCGCAGAAGGCGGTAGTGAAGCATAACAACAGCGGATAGGCGCAGTCGACTTCGTGGAAAAACATCCGCCGCAGTTCTTTGCTCTTCCGCCGGTGTATCCAATAATAGATAAGGAAGAGGACAAAGACTGCCATGAAAATGCGGGTGTGCAGCGCACTGAACTGCCGGATTCCATAAGAGATGGGATTGATGGGCATCAGGAAGTCGTTCACTTCATTCTCGTGAATCCAGCCTTGCACCTCCTGATTGTGGGCCAACTTTACCCATACTGTGTCGATACTGTCTGCCGGATCGGTCATAAACTCGGCCACAGCCACCGTATCGCCCCGGTACAACGTGTCGTATAGCCCGTTGATTGGGAGCTGAGCCAGGAGCAAAGTATCGGATTGTACGGTCAGATTGGTCCCGTGTGTGTAGTGGTATCTGTATAAATAGGTAACAGAGTCGCGCTCATGGGGCGGCATGCTGTCCAAAAGGGCTTCTTCCGGCTGCCGGTAGTGGCATGAGGCGAGGAAACCGCCTGCTATTTGCAGGCCGATGAGCAGCAGGACTAACGGGAAGAAGCGGAGGCGTTTCATGAGTGGACGGGAGTTGGTTCAGGTTAATTCGTCCGGCGCAAGTACGGACATCTCACATCGTTTGCAGTCGAAGCGGAGCGGAAAAAGCAAATTGCCCCGCCGCAGGTAGAGCGGGTCTTCCCACTTCTTTTCTCCCTTGCGGGGCATGAGCCGGCATTGGCCCCACTCCTTTCGTATGCAGTAGCGGGTGTGCATCAGCACTGCCCCATGGGCCGGAACTGCTTCGTAGGCCGGTTCTATCGAATACACTCCGCAAGCTTCATAAAAGAGTCTGGCCTCGCGGTTGAGCACATTGCCGCGGTAGGACAGTTCCTTTTCCGGATATTCCGGGAACTGCCGGGGGCATGAGGCAGAAGCTACGTGGTAGTTCAGCATGCGTGCCCTTTGCAGAGATTCGACGGCAGTCCGTCGCCACTCGTTCAGCCGGGCGGAGGGGAGAAACCAGGAGGCGGAGAGGCACAGCTCTATGTCGTCTTCTGCACAGACGAAGGGTGTGTTGCCTAATTTTCCCAGGCTTGAGCGAATCAAATCCTGCTGGGGTGAGCGGGCAGTCTCCTTGGGGTCGGCAAAGGACAGCGTAACGCTGATTCCGTCTTCATCCGTCAGTTCCAGCGAGAAGCCGAAAGCCGTTTCCCGCAGGCTCATGCGTATCCGGATGCGGCGTGTGGCCGTCGGGCGGGAAAGGAGGCGTTCGAACTGGCTGTCGCGGTTGCGGAAAATCGGGGCGCCTACCAGTCCCTTGGCGGTAAGTCCCTCGGCGTCTTTGGGATTGCAGAACAGCATTTCTCCTTCTGCACGGTTGATTTGCAAGCCTATCTGCCGGTCTTTGGCCATAATCAGGGCTCCGTCTCCGTTGTGGAAGCGCACGTCCGGAGCGGAATACCGGACGCTGATTCGGTTTTTCTGTACGGCTACGATTTTGCCCATCGGCTCCCCTTTGGAAACCGGTGCTGCCGAGAGCGAAAAAGGCGAGGCACTTTTGCCCGTTTCCGCCGGCACTTTTTCCGATTTCCCCAGGAAGTATTGTGTAAAACCGCGGTTGAAACTTTTGTAAGGGTCGGGGGTAAAGCCGAACGATACCTGTCCGGACGAGGCCCGGGCATAGCGGTCGGCGTGGGAAGCGATGTAGGAATCCAGCTTTTTCCGGTAGAATGCGGTCAGATTCTTGACGTACTCCACGCCTTTCAGCCGGCCTTCTATTTTCAGCGAGAAGACGCCGGCTTCCAGCAGTGTCCCGAGCCGGTCGCTTTGATTCAGGTCTTTCAGGGAGAGGAGCGGTTGTTTCTCCAGAAGCGTAGCCCCTTTTGCGTCACACAGGTCGTAAGTCAGCCGGCAGGCCTGCGCGCAACAGCCTTTGTTGGCGCTCCTTCCGAACAAGTACTGGGAGATGTAGCACTGTCCGCTGTAACTTACGCACAATGCGCCGTGGACAAAGACTTCAAGTCTTGCCTCCGGGCATTGTTCATGAATGGCTTTGATTTCTTCGGCACTCAGTTCGCGTGCAAGAACTATCTGCTCCATGCCGCAACGCTGCAGGAAAGCGACCTTTTCGGCAGTCCGGTTGTCCATTTGGGTGCTGGCATGGAGGGGAATCGGGAACCGGTTTCCCGGAAGCCTCTGGGCATGTTGCGCCAAGCGGCGGAACAATCCCATGTCCTGCACAATCAAAGCGTCTACTCCGACCCGCGCCAGCGAAAAAGCCAGGGCGCAGGCTTTCGGAAGTTCTTCGTCCGTCAGCAACGTGTTGAGCGCTACGTACACTTTGGCCCGGTAGAAATGGGCAAAGGCGGTCAGTTCTGCAATGTCGCTCAGGGAGTTTCCGGCTGCCGCCCGTGCGCTAAACGACTGGGCACCTATATATATGGCGTCTGCACCATGGCGAATGGCTTCCATGCCGCATTCCTTGTCCTTGGCGGGAGCGAGCAATTCGATTTCCCGGGGTGGGGGAAGCGGTGAGAAATCAGCCGATTTTCTCGATGTCGTAGGGCGTTTGCTGGTAGACATAGTAGTTCAGCCAATTAGTGAACAGCAGGTTTGCATGAGCACGCCAGCGCACAATGGGGGGAAGTTGAGGGTCATCGTGGGGATAGTAGTTCTTCGGCATCTCGATGGGCAGCCCTTTTTCCAAATCGCGATGGTACTCGACGTCCAATGTGTTGGGGGAATATTCCGAGTGTCCGGTGACAAAAATCTCCCGGCCGCCTCGTGCCATGACCAGATATACGCCGGCTTCTTCCGACTCGCTCAGCAGTTCCAGCTCCTTGACCTTCAGGATGTCTTCGCGACGCACTTCGGTATGGCGGCTGTGGGGCACGTAGAACTGGTCGTCGAAGCCACGGAAGATGGGGCAGAACGGCTGCAAGACGTGGTGGGAGAATACGCCGAACATCTTTTTCGGCAGCGGATATTTCGGTATCCCGTAGTGGTAATACAGACCGGCTTGCGCCGCCCAGCAAATGTAGAGGGTGGAAGTGACGTGGTTGCGGGCCCAGTCGAATATTTCGGTAATTTCTTCCCAATAATTCACCTCTTCAAATTCGAGATTCTCTACGGGTGCGCCCGTAATGATCATGCCGTCGTACTTTTCGGACTTCATGATTTCGAAATCCCGATAGAACTGCTGCATGTGCTCGATGGGGGTATTTTTGGAAGTGTGGCTTTTTACTTTCATCAGGCACAGCTCAATTTGCAGAGGAGAGTTGGAAAGAAGGCGGATGAGGTCGGTCTCTGTGGTAATCTTCAGCGGCATCAGATTCAGCACGGCAATGCGCAAGGGGCGAATGTCCTGCCCCGTTGCCCGGGTCGTGTTCATCACAAAGATGTTTTCCTTTTCCAATGCCCGGATGGCGGGCAGCTTATCGGGTAGATTAAGAGGCATAGTTCTTTTTTCCTTAGGTGATAACTACGCAAAGATACGGTTTTTATTGCTTAGTTATGAGAAATGCTATTAAAAAAGGGGAAAGGAAAGCGGGAAAAACGGCAGGCCGGAATGAAAGTCGGCAGGAAAGTTGTACATTTGCGCTGCCGCTTTCGAAGAAAACCGCTGCATCAAATGAAGAAAACCGCTGTAACTTTTTTCTTAATCCTTCTTGCTTTTTCCTTTCCGCTGCTTTCCATCAGTCAGGAAATGCCGGGCGACGAACCGTTTCATCTGCGCGGAGTGGGGCAAGAGGCAGACAGTGATACGAAAATCGACGTCCCTGCGCGGCAGACAGCATCGGCTTTCGGTATTGACGTCTCGCATTATCAGGGAGTCATCGACTGGGAAAAGGTAAAGTTGAGCGGCCAACATCCGGTGGAGTTCATGTTTGCCAAGGCTTCGCAGGGAGTTACCATACGCGACGAGCAGTATTTGCGGAATATGGACGAGGCACGTCGGGCGGGGATACTGGTAGGAAGCTATCATTACTTCTCCTCGGGCGGAAATGGCGTAGAGCAGTGCGATTACTTCATGTCCGTAATACGCGACGTGCCGCAGGACTTGCTCCCGGTTGTGGATGTGGAAGAGTGTCCTCGCAGCTGGGGACCGATGAGCTTGCGCCGCAATTTGCGCGATTTCCTGCTGCGGATGGAGCAGGTATATGGGATGCGCCCGATTATTTACACCAACATATTCTTTTATAATATGTATCTGGCGGACGAATTCAAGGATTATATTCTGTTCATTGCCCGTTATTCCGACGAAGAGCCCGTGCTCATTGACGGGGCCGACTGGACGGTGTGGCAATTTTCCGAACGGGGACGGGTGAATGGTATTCGCCATCATGTCGACTTGGACTGCGTCAATGGAAAATATACGCTGGATGACTTGATGATAAATCCGCCCAAGTTGCGTTTCCGGTCGGGCAATTCGATGAATCCGCACGTTGCTCCCAATCCGTTGCCTTACGATGCCGGGCTGGAGTAGGGAGCAGTGTTACGGCTGTTGCTACGCTACATGAATCTCAAAACGAATAATAAAACGAAATCAATATGCGCACCTTTTTCTTATCGCTACTGACCCTTGTGGGCAGTTGTTGCCTGCAGGCTCAGACGGCCAAGGAATGCTTTCTGAAAATGCCGGAAGAGTTTTTCCCCTATCTGACGGCAACCAACCGGGCAGATATGCCTGATTTCCTGAGCAGCAACATGCAGGCCAAGGTGAAAAACCGCTTCGACGAGCAGACGCAGATGCTGCAACTCACCGATGATTACCTGAGTATGATGCCGGATTCGGCTTCTCTCTTCCAGATAAAACTGCTTCCGTTGGAAAATGGGCAGCGGATTATCGCAATGGCTTATACGCTGAAAGGACCGGCGGCCGACAGTGATTTGAGTTTCTATACGACGGAATGGAAAAAACTTCCGGCCGATTCTTATTTCCAAAGGCCTTCTGCCGACGATTTCTTCCTGCCGGAAGATTCGCTCGTGCAGGCAGGAATTTCATCGGCCGATAGCCTTGAGAGAAATAATGCTTATCGAACGTACCGGGAGGCGTCCTTTATGGAATATATCTTTTCCGCAGGTAGCAATGAATTGCAGATTGTTCCGTCGCTGGAGTTGTATCTCGACGAAGAAAGTCGCCCGAGGGTTTTGAAATACATCAGGAAGTCGCCCTTAACCTGGGTATGGAAAAACGGACGATTCGAAAGAAAAGGAATTGAATAGCTCCATAAGAAAGTCCCCGGAGCCGTATTATTAAAAGAAGAAAGTAGAGCTGCATTCCAAAAGTAGAATACAAGACTTTTAGGGTGCAGCTCTAAGCATACAGTCTTTTTAGGGTATGATGTGTGCGCATCTCTCCTTGGGTTTGAACGGGGAGGGCAGGGAGATTATTGGGTTTGTGTACGGTATTCGTGGGGCGTCAGGCCTGTGGCTTTCTTGAATACCCGCGTGAAATGCTGCGGATATTGGAAGCCCAGCCGGTAGGAGACCTGGCTGATGGAATGAGAGGGGTAGAGGAGCAGTTCTTTAGCCATGCTGATGATTTTGCCTTGTATGTACTCCAATGCGGTTTTGCCTGTCTCCTTCTTGATGAGATCGCCGAAGTAATTGGGCGAAAGGCATAATTCGCTTGCGCAATACTTCACGGTGGGCAGTCCGCGTTGCTGGGCGGCGGGACCGGAGAGGTAGGCATCGAGCAGTCGGTCGAAGCGGGCGAGGAGGTCATGATTGGCTTCCTTTCGGGTAACAAACTGGCGTTCGTAGAAGCGAAGGCAGTAGTTGAGCAGTAATTCGATGTGGTTTGTTATCAGTCGTTTGCTGAGCCGGTCGATGGCGCGGTCGAGCTCTTGGTGTATTTGCATCAGGCAGCCGACGAAAGTGGTGCGCTCTTCTTCCGAAAGGTGCAATGCCTCGTTGACCGCATAGGAGAAGAAACTGTATTCTTTCATGTTGCGTCCCAGGTTGGTGCCCCGTATCAAGTCGGGATGGAAGCATAGTGCCCAACCATGGGGCTGAAAGTCTTTGCCGGTGTCCTCTATGCCGATCACTTGTCCGGGGGCCAGGCAGATTACGGAACCCTTCTGGTAATCGTAGCGTTGACGTCCGTAGATGAGGTCGCAGTTCTTCTCGTCTTTGAGAAATACGACGTAGAAACCGAACGTGTGGCGCATGTGGCGCATGGGTTTGGCTTGGTCCAGATTGATCACGCTGACAAGCGGATGTTGCGTTTCTACTCCGAGCAGGTTGTTGTAGTCGGCCACTGTTTCGATGTTCAATAGAGTCTCATCCATAATATCGTTTCTTGTTTCGGGCAAAGGTAAGTAACTTTCGTGTCTTCCGTATGGGGTAAAGAGCGAAATCGTTGTTTTGATGCAGTCTCTCCGTGTTTTGTATAAGCGTCGGGCGCTGCCGTGGGGCTACCTTTGCGGCAGGAATCAAAATAGAACATACATGAAGAAAACAATGCTATCCGTATGTCTTCTGGCGCTCGCCGCATCAGGTGTTGTGGCACAGAACCAGAATGACGGTTTACCCGGGGCTCCCCAACAGGAGGCGTGCGTCGTAACGCCGATTGATACGGCGGGCAGCGGTGTCATCGTCCGTAAGGTCTCGTTCCTGCGCAGCAATAATATCGTGCTGGTGGGGAATCTCTTTTTGCCGAAAGGCTTTGTGGCAACGCGGAAATATCCGGCCATTCTCAGCATCCATCCGGCAGGGAGCGTGAAGGAGCAGTCGGCCGGTCTTTATGCATACCGCCTGGCGGAACGGGGCTTTGTGACGCTTGCTTTCGATGCGACCTATGCCGGCGAGAGCGGTGGCACGCCCCACTGGTCGGAAGCTCCCTATGAGCGCGTGGAGGATATACGCTACGCCGTAGATTATCTGGTTACTCTGCCTTTTGTCGACGAACGCCGCATCGGGGCGTTGGGTCTGTGTGCCGGCGGAGGATATGTCATCGCTACCGCGCCAACCGAGCGTCGCATCCGTGCCGTGGCAGGCGTGAGTGCCGCCGACATAGGCGCTGCCAATCGTGAAAGCTGGCTTCGCGGGCGCAGCGTAGAGGAGCAAATCAAACTGTTGGAAGACGTTTCCGCCCAACGTACCCGCGAAGCCCGTGGCGAAGAGCTGATGAAAGTTTACATGTGTCCCGAGCCGACAGCGGAAACGGCGCCTTCCTTCCGTGAAGGTTATGACTACTACCGTACCGCCCGCGCCTGGCATCCGCGTGCCGACAATTTCTACTTGCGCCGAAGTCAGGCTACGAAGATGGCTTTTTCTGCCATCGAAAACATTTATCTGCTGACGCAGCCCGTACTGCTCGTAGTGGGCGACAAAGCAGACTCGGAATGGCAAACCAAGCGCATCTATGAAGCTCTGCCCGGTAAGGACAAGGAAATTTTCACGATCGAAGGATATTCGCACATAGACCTTTATGACAAACCCGGAGCAGTCAATCCGGCAGTGGAGAAGTTGGCGGAATTTTTCGGAAGGACGTTATAGAAATTCAATGCTTATGAGATATTGCTTATTAACCGTGTGTGCCATGCTGGCGGCTCTTTTCCCCGCCGCTTCGTGCACGCAAACTCATTCAAATCATAAAACGACGATGAAGACAGAAAAAGTATTGGTGGCTTTTTTCTCCCGTGCCGGAGAGAATTATGCCGTAGGAAATGTGGAGAAAGGGAACACGCATATTGTGGCGGAGATGATAGCAGAGGCCACCGGCGGCACGCTTTTCCATATCGAACCCGTCACTCCCTACCCGGAAGATTACACGGCATGTACCGAAGTGGCAAAACGCGAGATGAATGCAAATGCCCGCCC
The DNA here is from genome assembly GCA_050946375.1 of Bacteroidaceae bacterium. Classification (GTDB taxonomy): domain Bacteria; phylum Bacteroidota; class Bacteroidia; order Bacteroidales; family Bacteroidaceae; genus UBA1794. Next base: position 9,426 of record JBMNUT010000008.1, read on the forward strand.
GGCTATCAAAGGCGATGCGGACATAGAGGATTACGGCGTAATATTCATCGGCTATCCCAACTGGTGGGGCGACATGCCGATGGCCGTCTATACGTTTATCGAGAAGCATGACTGGGCAGGCAAAACGGTCGTACCGTTCTGTACCCATGAGGGTAGCGGCTTGTCGGGTACGGAGAGCAGGCTCAAGCGGGCATGTGCCGGGGCAACCGTGCTGAAGGGCCTGGCCGTGCGTGGCGCTACGGCTCAGAATGCACGGGAACAGGCTCGGAAGAGTGTGACGGCGTGGCTTGAAAACCTGAATTACGGAGGAGAAAAATGATGAATAAGGAAGTTATGATACTCACCGGTGCCGGGCAAATTGGCATGGCCATTGCCCGCCGGATGGGATACGGCATGAAAATCGTTGTCGGCGACAAGCGGAAAGAAAATGCGGAAGCTGTGGCCGACATCCTGAACAAAGCGGGATTTGAAGCAGTGGCCCGTGAGATGGATTTGTCTTCCCGTGCTTCCATCCTCAGCCTGATAGGCGAAGCCCGGCGCTACGGCGATATTGCAATGCTGGTGAATGCAGCGGGTGTATCGCCTTCGCAGGCTTCCGTGGAGAGCATCCTGAGTGTAGACTTATACGGTACGGCTGTTTTGTTGGAAGAAACAGGTAAGGTTATCAAAAACGGAGGCGTAGGTGTGACCATCTCCAGCCAGTCGGGCCATCGCCTGCCCGCACTCGGCGAGGAAACCGACCGCCTGCTTGCGACTACTCCTACCGAAGAGTTGTTGTCGCTCGACGTATTGCAACCACAGAACATACGCAACACACTGCATGCCTATCAGTTGGCCAAACGCTGCAATGTGAAGCGTGTCATGGCGGAAGCCGTAAAGTGGGGCAGACGGGGAGCACGGCTCAATTCCATCTCGCCCGGCATCATTGTTACGCCGCTTGCCCTCGATGAGTTCAAAGGCCCTCGTGGCGACTTTTATAAGAATATGTTTGCCCGCTGCCCGGCCGGGCGTCCCGGTACGGCAGACGAAGTGGCCAACGTGGCGGAGTTGCTGATAAGCAACCGAGGGGCATTCATCACGGGCGCCGATTTCCTCGTTGACGGCGGAGCTACCGCAGCTTTCTTTTATGACTCCAGCATGTCGTAAAAAAGAGGGAAAGCTATCGGTTTTGCTGCCGGATGCTCCATTTCTCGGAAAGAGGGATTCTTCTATTTCAGCAGCATAACGATGCTTCCGCAGGTAATCAGCAGAGCGCCTACCACTACGCGCAGACTGACTTCTTCTTTCAGGAACAGGAACGAGAGGACGATGGTGATGACTACGCTCAATTTGTCAATCGGAGCCACACGCGACACATTGCCCGTCTGTAAGGCCTTGAAGTAGAACAGCCACGAAAGTCCGGTGGCGGCACCGCTCAGTATCAGGAATAACCACGAATGGCGGGGTATGTTTTTGATATCACCTGCATGCGAACCGAACAGCACGATGCCCCACGTGATGCACAGGATGACTGCGGTGCGTATGGCCGTAGCCAGGTTTGAATCGATGTTCTTTACGCCTATTTTGGCAAAGATGGCAGTCAGTGCGGCGAAGAAGGCCGACAGCAAAGCATAATATTTCCACATATTGCTTTTTTCGGCAAAGGTAGTCTATATTTTTGTGGATATCGGAAGCGAAGGGGGAGATATTCTCTGTTTTGTTTGCTGGGCAAGTTTCGGCATGCGATTCCTCTTGATATTCGAAACGGCTTCGGCGCATTTCCATCAGACATGCGCCGAGAATAAAAAAAAGCACTGCATCCTTTTCGAAAAAGATGCAGTGCTTTTTCCAATTTCCAACAAGGCTATTTCCGTCGGACTGCTGCCAAATAATTCTCATCCCAATAGCCTTCGTCGAGCGACGATATGCAGACTCCGCGCGAAGAGGAGGCATGGGCAAAGAGTCCGTCCTGCAGATAAATGCCGACGTGGGTAGGCGTCTTCTTCGAACGACCGGAAGAGAAGAAGACAAGGTCGCCTTCCCGCAGGTTTCGGCGCGATATGCGCTGGCCGGAGCGGGCCATCTGGTCGCGGGTCGTACGGCTAATCTGCTCCCCGTAGGCCGCATCGACGATGGCTTGCACGAAACCGCTGCAGTCTACGCCACGGCGGGTTGTGCCCCCGTTGCGGTAGGGCGTACCCAGCCAGTCGGCTACTTCCAAATAAAGGGGGTAGTAGTTGTGTTTGCCGATGGGCATGCCGAGACGGACTTCCGCCCGACTGATGGCCTGGTCGATGAGAGCGCTTCGCTTGCTTCCGCAGGAGGGCAGTGCCAACGTCAGGCAAGCGATGGCGACGAAGGCCAAGGTTTTCCGCAGGCTGAAGGGAAGGCGTGCGTATTTCATCGTATTGCGTTTTTCGTTTCCCTTATTCAGCATTTTCTACCGCAGCCTGGGGCTCCATGATAATTTCGCTGTGGTTGCTTCCGTCGAAGAAGGCGCGGGCAAAGTCGCGCAGCTCGCTGGCTGTGATACTGCGGACAATCTCTTCGTAGCCGGTATAGGAGTCGATGGCGACAGTCTTCAGGTTATAAATCATGTTGAGCCAATAGGCATTGTCGCGCACCCGTTGCTGTTGTTGCTTGAAGAGGTATTCTTTCACTTTGTCCAAGTCTTCCTGTCGGGGACCGTTCTGCATGAAATCGTCGATGGCTTTGTAGATGAGCGGCAGGAGGCGGGCTTGCTTCGACTGGTCGGTCGTCAGGTATATGGTTAGTCCGACTCTTGGCTGGGGTATCGGCTCACTGATTTCTCCCACACTTGCCCCATACGTTCCGCCTTCATCCTCGCGGAGCGTCTGGACATAGGTAATATCCAGTAGGCGGCAGAGCATCTGTATTTTCAGCGCATTGCGCAGGTTGACGGGCCAGGTCTTGTTATAAGCGACCATAATGTAGCTCTTGGGCGTTTCTTGCTTGCGCTGGAAATGGTTGATGCGCTCTCCCTTGCGCCATTCGACCGAAGTAGGTTGCCAGGTTTCTTCGGTATAGTCCGAAGGAAGGGCCGCAAGGTACTGTTCGAGCAGGGGGCGTATGCTGTCGGGCTGGAGGTTGCCTATCAGGAATACGTTGAAGTCGGAGGCGTCGGAGAAGAGCTCGTGGAAATATTCGAGCACCCGGTCGTAGTCTATACTGTCTATCTCAGTTTCCGTAAACCGCTTAATGCGGGGCGAAGGGAGGTAGATTGTGTGGTACATGGAGTCGGAGAAGGCTGTCGCAGGCTGGAGGTTTTCATTGCGGATGGCTTCTTTCTTACTGTTTTTCCATACTTGCATGGCTTCTTCGTCCTTGCGGGGTGCAGTGAATTGTAGGTAGACGAGTTGCATCAGCGTCTCGAAGTCTTTCACTGCACAGGCGCCTGAAATCCCGTTTTCGTACGTGTTGGCGAATGCAGCATAGCCCACTCTTTTCCCGGCCAACTTCAGCCTGAGTTGCTGCTTGCTGTAGTTACCGATTCCGCCTTCCTGGACTATCTCGGTAGCGAAGCCCCAATTGTTGATGTCACTTTCGGGGAATAGGGAGGTACCGCCGTCGCGCGTCATACGGAACTGTATTTCGTCCATGCTGAAGTCGGTCGACTTGACGTAGACGTTCATCCCGTTTGAGAGTTTCAAGTGGGTAAATCCGAATGAATCGGGCTCTTGTTCTACGATTTTCCCCGCCTGTGGCAGCTGCTGCAAGAGGGGTTCGTTCCCGATTTTGTCGACGTACGGTGTCAGTTGCTCCGCATCGACTTGAGCCAGGCTGTCGAGTAGATTTTGTTCGGTGGGGTAGGTTACGCCGTTTTTCTCGGGTCCGGTGAGCAGGATGACCCGGTTATCGGGAGTAATGTACTGTTTCAGCAGGGATTGCAGCTCCGTGGCTGTGATTTGGGGAATGACTTTTTGTATCAGCTCGGTGTATTCGTATTCGATGCCCGGCGTCACGTTGCGGAAGAGGAAGTGGTTGATGTAACTTTGTACATAGTTGTCGTTCAGAGTATGCTCCCGCTCGTTGTACAGGTTCTCATATCCGCTGTACAAGCGCTGCTTGGCCCGCTCCACTTCGCTGTCGGTAAATCCGCAACGCACGGCACGAACGATTTCGCGGTACAGGCATGAGAGACCTTCGGCCGACTGATTTTCCTTGACAGCAGCGCCAATGACAAAAGCATTCTTCGTGTTGCTGAAAAGGAAGGTGCCCTCACCGACCCATGATTCGAGGAGCGGGGCATCGGGGTTCTGCGTTATTTCCGACATGCGCTCGTCGATGATTTGAGAAATCATGTTGTTTTCGAAATAGCGCCTCCATGCTCCCAACGTCTCACGCTGGTTCCAGGGAATAGGGTCGTGCTTGAAGTAGAGTTCTATCTGCGTATTGGCCTCTTCCCGGTCGGTTGCGATGGCAACTATTGGCTCTTTATTGTCCGACACGGGGTAGTATATCCGTTTGGAAGCATTCGGTTGGGCCGGAATGTCGGAGAATAATTGTTTTATCTTCTGCTCTATCTGGTCGGGGTCTATGTCTCCTACGATAATGATGCCCTGCAAATCGGGACGGTACCATTCTTCATAATAGTCGCGCAGCTCCTGATAGGGAAAGTGCCGCACAACTTCGATATTACCGATGGGCAGACAGTCTTCGTACTTACTGTCTTTGTACAGTTTCTTACTCACTTGCTCGTAAATACGCATGGATGAGTTTTGGCGTGTGCGCCACTCTTCTTCGATTACGCCGCGCTCCTTGTCGATTTCCTGGTCGGTCAGCAGTAATTCGTTGCTCCAATCGTGCAGAATGAGCAGGCAAGAATCGATAATGCCTTCGCGGGTTACGGGTGCGTCGCAAATGTTATAGACAGTTTGCTCGATACTTGTGTAGGCATTGAGGTTCGTTCCGAACTTGATGCCCACAGTTTCACACCAGGGCACTATGCCTAATCCTTTTTCTCCCCCGGGAAAGTGAGTAGTCCCATTGAACGCCATGTGTTCGAGGAAGTGGGCCAGACCGCGCTGGCTGGGTTTTTCCAGAATAGAGCCTACTTTTTGGGCAAGATAGAAGTCGGCAAGTTGGGGACGGTAGGTATTCCGTCGGATGTAATAGGTCAGTCCATTGTCCAGTTTGCCATATCGCACTTGCGGATCGAGCGGTATCGGAGTGCTGTCGGCCTGCTGGCCTTGCGCATCAAAAACGGCTGCTGCGCAAAATGCGCAGCAGCTTATTCCTATTTTATATATCCATCTGAATGATTCCATATTGATTGTTTCTTAAAGTCAATTTCCGAAGTTTCCCTTTAGAGTTTGACCGTTACTTTCTTACCTGAATAGCTTACTTTTTTATCTGCCTTGTCGATTACGGTTTCGGCCGACTGTTTGCCCGGCAGCATCAGCGTAACGCGGAAATTGCGGCGCTTCAGCATACCGGGATAGTTGCCTTCCCGGTCACAAATCGTCAGAGTACGTTCGGAATCATCCCATTGGAATTTGATGGTAGAGAATTGACCTTTCTCGTAATTGTAGTTATCAAACTCGTCTTCGTAGAGCGTAAATTCTCCATCGGCACCCGGATAAATGCAGATATCGAGATTATCCCACTTCTTTTCCGTAGCATATTGAACTTTCGGGCCCAAGGCTATGACACTTCCGGCCTTCACATAGAGAGGCATCAGGTCGATGGGGCATTCACGATCTACTTCCTGTCCGCCTTCAAGGCTCTCATTGGTCCAGAAATCCACCCACTGAGTGCCGGCGGGCAAGTAGACCTTATAAGGAGAAGAGGCCGTCTCTACGTCAGAAACGGTAAGCACGCCTTTGTTACCCTCTACCTTTTTAGTATAAAGCGGCTCCGTTACCGGGCAAACCAGGAAAGATTTGCCAAACATATATTCATCGTCGAGTAAAAGCGCCTTGCGGTCGGATGCGAAATCCATTACGAGCGGCCGCATAATGGTGGCATTCTCCTGCACGACCGCACCACTCAGGCTGTACAAGTAGGGCAACAGGCGATAGCGCAGTTCGATGTATTGCTTCTGGACATCATAAGCCCAATCGCCTTCCTTGCCGAACAAATCGATTTCGTTCTTCATCGGCGACGAGCAGTGGTTACGCATGAGCGGCATGAAACAGCCCCATTGGAACCAACGAACATGGAGTTCCTGATAAGCGACATTCGTCCAGTCATTATTATATTCCCAACCGAAGAAACCGGCCAAGTCCGTATTCCAGAAAGGAATGCCGCAAAGGGTGAAGTTCAGTCCCGCCGGTATCTGATTGCGCATTACCTCCCAGCTCGAAGAGACATCGCCGCTCCAACTGAGTGCACCGTAATGCTGTTGGCCAAGATAGCCGGAACGGGTCATCTGGAAGACGCGCTTATCGTCGGATACGGCGCGCTGGTGTTCGTAAATGCCGCGGTTGCTGGCCAGCGGGAAGGCATTGTGTACGGAACGGAAGGAACCATCGGCAGTCATGAGGTCGAAATCGCTCTCCTTGGGGTTCAGATGATCGGGTTCGGTAGAATCTGTCCACCAGGCATCGATACCCATGTTGTACAAATTGCTGAGATAACGCCAGTACAAGTCGCGTGCCTGGGGATTAAACGGGTCGTAAGGATGCGCACCGGACTGGGGCGGCCAGGTCTCGAACTTCAGCAAAGCACCCATTTTGTCCAGCTCTTTGTATTGATCCGTCCAGGGGCCGAAACTTGCCCATACGGAGATCATCATGTGGGCGTTGTTCTTGTGTACGTATTCCACCATCTCTTCTGGACTTTTGAAGCGAGGCTCCGGATATTGGGCATTAGGATCTTCGTCCTTAGGCAAATAGCGCATCCATTCCGGGTCGCCCATCCGGTTGATATACCGGGGGTTCATGAATTTCATGGCATTCCAGTTTGAGTCACATCCCCAGTATTGCCAGTCCTGAACGATGCCGTCGATAGGAATTTCCAAATCGCGGTATTTATCGAGCACACTGCACAGTTCGTCCGGACTCTTATACCGCTCACGGCATTGCCAATAGCCCAGCGTCCAAAGCGGGAACATGGTTGCTTTTCCCGTCAAGTCGCGCAGGCAGTCGATTACGCCGTCTTGCGTACCGTCTTTATACATAAAGTAATAATCGGAGCATAATCCGACCTGAGAGGAGAAAGAAGTTTCGTAAGGCGTGTCGCTAAAATCAGAAATACCGGGGTTATCCCAATATACCCCATAGCCTTTTTCGGAAGTGAAGTAAGGGATGCAGATATTAGTGTTTCCGTTTAAAAGGTGGATTTGCTGGTTCCGGTGATTCATGGCGCCGCTTTGCCGCTGCCCTAACCCATAGATTATTTCTTCGGGCTGCAGCATGAAGGCCTGTTTCACGTTGAAAGCATCCCGGTTCACGTCCCGATATGGCGTAAAGTTCGTGCCCAATTCTTTTTCGCTGAGCAGGGCTTTGCCGTTTTTGTCCTGGTATGTCACTTTTCCGGTAGCTACGTCCAGCATCACGGTCATGCAGTCCGTGGTCATTCGCACTGTATTCCCGTCTTGTGCGTAGGTTATTTTCACTTGTTCCGGCTGCTTGATGACCGGATAGCTCTTCTTGTCCGGCATCTGCGCGGAAGGGTATTTCACGACGCGCACAATGGAAGGGGAATAAAAGGTTATCGCCCCGTTCAAAATAGGCTCGCCGGTTTTGAACGTAACCCCATAGGCTTTTTTCTCAAAGATCTGCCCCCATGACGGCAAACACATGGCTAATACAGCCGCAAGTATCAGATTCTTTCTCATTACATAAAACATTAGATAATAAATTAGGCACAAAGATAATCAACCGAAGGCAAAGAAAAGGACGGAAAAGCGCTTAAAATCACAAGAAGCAGCCGGGCAATTCGTTTTCATTCACTTATCCGTCGATTTTGTCCCAAGTTATGGCTTTCTGCCATTCGAGCAGGCAGTTTGGGAGGATAAAAAAGGGAAATTACCTTTAAAGATTCTTATACCTTGAAAAGAAATAACCGCGCAGAATCTTTTGTCCGTTGAAGGATATGGGCTATCTTTGTACCCTTATCAACGAAACATATTGCTCTATGGGTATTTTTAGCTTCTTCTCGAAAGAAAAAAAGGAAACGCTCGACAAAGGCTTACAAAAGACTAAGGAAAGTGTCTTTACCAAGATTGCACGCGCCATCGCGGGTAAATCTAAAGTAGATGATGAGGTATTGGACAATCTGGAAGAGGTCCTGATAACTTCCGACGTCGGTGTCGATACGACATTGAAAATCATTCAGCGTATCGAGGAACGTGTACAACGGGACAAATACGTTGATACCACAGAACTGCAGCGCATCCTTCGGGAAGAAATAGCCGCACTTTTATCCGAAAACAAGCTGAACGAAAATGAATCGGACTTCGACAGTCCGCTCCCATGCAAGCCTTATGTAATTTTGGTCGTCGGAGTCAACGGAGTGGGGAAGACCACTACCATCGGGAAGCTGGCTTATCAATATAAGAAAGCGGGCAAAAAGGTAATGCTTGGAGCTGCCGACACATTCCGGGCTGCCGCCGTAGAGCAATTGGAGATATGGGGCGAGCGAGTGGGGGTGCCTGTCGTCAAGCAGAAGATGGGCGCAGACCCGGCTTCCGTGGCGTACGATACGGTAAGTTCTGCCGTTGCCAACGATATCGACGTAGTTATTATCGATACTGCCGGGCGTTTGCACAATAAGATAAACCTGATGAACGAATTGACCAAGATCAAAAACGTAATGAAGAAGGTTGTCGACTATGCGCCTAATGAGGTTTTGCTGGTACTTGATGGCTCTACCGGACAAAATTCCTTCGAACAGGCAAAACAGTTTACGAAGGCGACGGACGTATCCGCACTTGCTATTACCAAGTTGGACGGTACGGCTAAAGGAGGCGTCGTAATCGGAGTCAGTGATCAGTTCAAGATTCCGGTCAAGTACATCGGTTTGGGTGAAAAGATGGAAGACTTACAGGTCTTTCGCAAGGATGAATTTGTGGATTCCCTCTTCGGGGACAGAGATATTACCTCCGGCAAATGAAAAAGAATCAGATCGATATCATTACGATGGGTTGCTCCAAGAATCTGGTAGACTCGGAGAAACTGCTTTATCAGCTGCGGGAAGCTGGCTATACGGTATGTCATGACCCGGAAACCGCCGAGGGAGAAATCGCAATCGTCAATACTTGCGGCTTTATCGGTGATGCAAAGGAGGAATCCATCAATATGATTCTGCAATGCGCCCAGCGGAAAGAAGAAGGAGACTTGAGCAAACTCTTCGTAATAGGCTGTCTTTCGGAAAGATATATGGAGGAACTTCAGTTAAATATTCCCCAAGTTGACAAATACTATGGCAAATTCAATTGGACGGCACTGCTCAAAGATTTAAAGGACAAGGATGTAGTTTTGCCTTCTTACCGCCGCGTTCTGACGACTCCCGCCCACTATGCCTATTTGAAGATATCGGAAGGATGCGATCGGAACTGCGCCTATTGCGCAATTCCCCTTATGACCGGTCGACATCACTCGCGTCCCATGGAGGAAATACTCGACGAAGTGCGCTATTTAGTAGGGCAGGGCGTGAAAGAGTTTCAGGTAATCGCGCAGGAATTGACCTATTATGGAATAGATTTATACGGCACGCGCCGCATTGCCGAACTGGTGGAGCAGATGGCTGACATAGCGGGAGTGGAATGGATACGCCTGCATTATGCCTATCCCACCCAGTTCCCGATGGAACTGTTGCGGGTGATGAAAGAAAAAGAGAACGTCTGCCGCTATCTTGATATAGCCCTTCAGCACATCAGTACACCCGTTTTGCAACGCATGCAGCGGCACATTACCGAAGAAGAGACCGTCGATTTAATTCGGACTTTCCGCAAAGAAGTTCCGGGCATTCACCTTCGTACGACGTTGATGGTAGGTTTTCCCGGTGAGACGGAGGAAGATTTTCAACGGCTTATGGACTTTGTCCGTTCTGCCCGCTTCGAACGCATGGGCGCCTTTGCCTATTCGGAAGAAGAAGGAACTTATGCGGCAAAACACTATACGGATGACGTCCCCGACGAGGTTAAACAGGAACGTTTGGACAAGCTGATGGAACTGCAGGCCGGTATCTCTGCCGAAATAAATGCGGAGAAAGAAGGAAAAGTCTTTCGGGTTATCATCGACCGCGAAGAGGGAGAATACTACATCGCCCGCACAGAGTTTGATTCGCCCGAGGTCGACCCGGAAGTCCTCATCCACAAATCGGAAGATATCCCGCTGGAAATCGGAAACTTTTACCAGGTACGTATCACATCGTCCGATGAATACGACTTATATGCCACGCTACTGACAACATGAAAAACAAAGAGTACATCGCCAAACTGGCCGAAGAAGCCGGGATTCCGGTGGAAGAAGCGCAGAAAAACCTTGTGGCCCTCATAGAGGTCATCAGCGATATTCTGCAGGAAAGCAATACTGTAGCTATTGCAGGGTTCGGAACTTTTGAAGTAAAGAAGAAAAACGAACGTATTTCTGTCAATCCGGTAACCAAGAAAAGACTATTGATTCCGCCCAAACTGGTGGTGAACTTTAAGCCCGCCTCTTCCGTGAAAGAAAAACTGAAGGAAGGAAATAGCCATGAATGAGAAAATCTCCACAGCAGAACTGGCCGATTTATTGGCAAAACATGCCTCTATTTCTCCCAAATCAGCCGCCGATTTCATTCGGGCAGCTTTCCCTTTGATTGGAAAAATACTGCAAGAAAAGAAATATCTGAAGATAAACGGGCTGGGAACCTTTAAGCTGATTACGGTAAGCAGCCGGGAAAGTGTGGATATAAATACCGGAAAACGGATTTTGATTGACAGTTACAACAAAATCACGTTTACTCCCGACACGATCCTGAAAGAAAAAGTAAACAAACCGTTTCAGCATTTCGAAACAGTCGAGCTGCGTGACGACGTAGACTTCAGTGCTATCGATGAGGAGATGGAAGACACTTTGTCGGAAGATACGGCCGCTCCGGCTGAGGAAGAAACCGTACTTCCCGATTATCCCCGGGCTGCATCGGAAGAGGCGAAGGACTTTTCAGAAAAGGAGGAAGGCTTTTCCGAAAAAGCGCCTGAGGAAATGCAGGAAACCCTTGCCGCAAATGAAGAGGCAGTACCGACGCCTGTTGACAGTCAGTCAGATGCAGCAGAAGAAGCTCCTGCGGAAAATACGGAGCCAGCTATGTCCTCTGAGCCGCAGCAAGCTCAGGAAACGATTGCTTCCCAATCGGAAAAAACTCCTGAACCACAGTCTGCACAACAGACACATTCCCAACCTTCAGCAGACGCAGAGCGGCAAAAAAGGGAAACTGCTGCGGCAATGAGCGCTTTGGCCATGAAGACCAAAGAGGAATATGAAAAGGAAGATCCGACAAAACGCTTCTCGTTGGTAATCAGCGTGAAGCACTGTTTTGTCCTTTCCCTGCTGATTATTGCTTTCTTAATTTACATTTGTGTGTGGAAGCCCGCTTGGCTATTCGAATGCGACTGGCCGATGGCAGAACCGGTGATCGTAGAAACCAGTCAAGTGGAGCCTGTCCCGACCACTCCTCCGGCTGCAAAACCCAAAACTGCGCAACCTGAGCAAACTGCCCCGCCGGTCGAGCAGCCTAAAGTCGTAAAAGAAGAAAAAGTATGGATTACCACACGCCATGCCAACCCACGGGATTATAAAATCGTTGGGGTGCTGGACAGCGTAACCATCGCACCCGGAAATTCCTTGACGAAGTTCTCTAAAAAATATTACGGCAGTATGGACCTTTGGCCGCTCATAGCCGAATACAACGAAAAATTGCTGCAAAATCCCGACAATTTACCCATCGGGGCAACAATTCTTATCCCCCGATTAGCCAAAAGGTAAGGTTAAAAATGCCGAATCTAAAGGGCTAATATCTATTTTTAATAGAAATTATGCCCACTTGCTGCGTCATAAGCCGTAATTTTGTCGCAGGAAAACACCTTTAAATACCATCATGGCAGAACCTATAGATATTCGCGCTTTAAACGAACGCATAGAACAGCAAAGCACATTCGTAACCCATTTGGTGACAGGCATGGATCAAGTCATCGTAGGGCAAAAGCATTTGGTTGAATCATTACTTATCGGTCTTCTTTCCGACGGGCATGTCTTGCTCGAAGGCGTACCGGGATTGGCGAAAACCTTGGCGATCAAAACACTGGCATCCTTGATCAACGCATCGTTCAGCCGCATACAGTTTACCCCCGACCTGCTGCCCGCCGACGTAATGGGTACAATGATTTACAGCCAACGGGAAGAGAAATTCATAGCCAAGAAGGGGCCGGTCTTTGCAAACTTCGTGCTGGCCGATGAAATCAACCGCGCTCCGGCCAAAGTGCAGAGTGCATTGCTGGAAGCCATGCAGGAGCGGCAAGTCACCATAGCAAAGGAAACCTTCAAGTTGCCCGATCCTTTCCTCGTATTGGCTACTCAGAACCCGATAGAGCAGGAAGGCACATACCAGCTTCCGGAAGCCCAAGTGGACCGTTTCATGCTGAAAGTGCTCATCAGCTATCCGTCGGCCGAGGAAGAACGGCGCATTATCCGCCAAAACATCGACGGAGAGCGCAAACAGCTGCGCCCGATTCTGACAACGGAGGAAATCCATTCTGCCAGAGAGGTAGTGAAAAGCGTATATCTGGACGAGAAAATCGAAAAATACATTGTCGATATCGTATTTGCGACGCGCTATCCGGAAAAATACAACCTGAAAGATTTGAAAGCCCTTATCGAGTTCGGCTGTTCGCCCCGTGCGTCCATCAATTTGGCACTGGCCTCCCGCGCTTATGCCTTCATCCATCGTCGCGGATATGTGATACCGGAGGACATTCGCGCCGTAGCGCACGATGTGTTGCGGCATCGTATCGGTCTTTCATACGAGGCGGAAGCTACGAACGTTACTTCAGATGATTTGATTAACGACATCATTAACAAGGTAGAAGTACCTTGATTGTACGACGAAAAGCGAGATTTCTCTAAACAAATGGAGACGGGGGAATTACTAAAAAAAGTAAGGCGCATAGAAATAAAGACGCGTGGACTTTCGCAAAACATCTTCGCCGGACAATATCATTCTGCATTCAAAGGCCGGGGAATGGCTTTCTCTGAAGTAAGAGAGTATATGTTTGGCGATGATATACGCGACATAGATTGGAATGTGACAGCCCGTTTCAACCGCCCGTACGTCAAGGTTTTCGAAGAGGAGCGCGAGTTGACGCTGATGTTGCTGATCGACGTTTCGGGAAGCCTGGACTTCGGAAGCAGAAATCAGAAGAAAAAAGACATGGTCACGGAGATTGCCGCTACGTTGGCTTTCAGCGCAATGAACAACAACGACAAGATTGGCGTGATTTTCTTCTCCGACCGTATCGAAAAGTTCATTCCACCGAAAAAAGGACGCAAGCACGTCCTTTTCATCATTCGTGAGTTGCTCGATTTCAAGCCTGAGAGTTACAAGACAAGCATAGCCACGGGGCTTCAATATCTTACACAAGTAATGAAACGGCGCAGCACCGTTTTCGTATTCTCCGATTTTTTTGATCCCAACCCTTTCCTGGATCCTCTGATGATTGCCGGGAAAAAGCACGATGTTACGGCCATTCAGGTGTATGACCGCCTTTTCTCGAACTTACCCGATGTCGGTCTGCTCCGTATCCAAGACGCGGAGACCGGCTTGCAGCAGTGGTTAGACACTTCGTCGAAAGCCGTCAGGGAAGGACAGAAGAAGTGGTGGAAAGAAAACCAGGCCAAATTGAAGAATACCTTTCATCGCTGCAATGTAGACGTGGCATCTATCCGTACGGACGAAGACTATGTGCGCTCGTTGATGATGCTGTTTGAACGAAGAATATAGGAAGATGACTAAGATACTTACAGAACCGGTGCAAAAAACATGCAGAGCTTTTTCGGAAAAGATGCAAGGCTTTTCCCGATTTTCTCTGCATGTTTTTCCCAAAAAGTATAAGGCATTTGAAACAGGAAGGCTGTCAGGCGGCGGCTTCCTGCTGATACTGTTTTTATTATTGGGCTCTTTCTGCGGTAAAATCCATGCGCAGGCCGTTACGGTAGAAGCAGCATTGGATTCGTTCCAAATCTACATTGGCCAACAGACCAAGCTGCGCATCCAGACGAGTACAGCACGCGGAGAGAAAATCCTATTCCCCATTTTCCAGGATACGCTGGTGGGCGGAGTAGAAATCGTAGGCAAACCGTCTTTTGACACGCTTTATCTCAACGACGGGAAAGTCCAGCAAATAACGGGTACTTATACCATAACGTCTTTCGACTCGGCTTTATACAGTTTGCCCCCGTTCCCCGTAAAAGTGAACGGGACAGAATACAAAACCAACCACTTGGTTTTGAAAGTTTACAATGTGCCGGTCGACGTTTCCAAACCCGATGAGTTCTTTCCCCTGCGTCCTCAGATGAATGCGCCTTTCGTTTGGTCGGATTGGTCCTACCTTGTCTGGCTTTCCTTCGGGATGCTGCTCCTGTTGGCCGTAGGTTTCTGTATACTGGCTTTCTATAAGGACAATACGCCTATTATCCGTAAAATAAAGCGCAAGCCCGCCGTGCCGCCCCATCAAAAGGCATTGCAGGAAATCGAGCAAGTCAAGCAGGATAAACTTTGCGAAACCGAAGGAGAAAAGGAGTATTACACGAAACTGACGGGGATTTTGCGCGATTACATTCGGCGTCGTTTCGGATTCAACGCCTTGGAGATGACTTCGGGCGAGATAATTGCCCGTTTGCAGCAGGAGAATCTGGAAGACAACGCCGTCTTCAGCGAATTGAAGACGCTCTTTCAGACAGCCGACCTGGTCAAGTTTGCCAAGTGGTTGCCGGAAATGAACGAAAACGACTATAATCTGATTTGCGCCGTAGAGTTCATCAACGAGACCAAGCAAGAAAATCCGCCCGCGCCGGAGCCCGAACCCATCGAAGAACGCATCGAACGTAAGCGCTCGCTGCGTATGCGTATTCTGTTGCTTTCGATGATTACCGTGTGCTTCGCCGGATTTATCTGTCTGTTCGTGTACATTTTGCTTGAACTACAATTATTGTTGATTTAATCAGAGGAGGAAATTACTGAAATGCAGTTTGTCAATAAAGAATATCTGTTTCTCCTGATTCTAATCATTCCATACATTCTGTGGTATGTCATGAAGCATCACTCATTGTATGCATCTTTGCGCATACCAAGCAGACAGAGTTTCATGCAAATGAAGCCCACTTTGCGCACTTACTTCGTACATATACCGTTTTTGCTGCGCATCGTTGCCTTCGTTCTGCTTATCTTGATTTTAGCACGGCCGCAATATACCGACAGTTGGCAAGACCGGGAAACGGAAGGCATCGACATCATGCTGGCCATCGACGTATCGACCAGTATGCTGGCCGAAGACCTTAATCCGAACCGTGTGGAAGCTGCCAAAAAAGTGGCGGCGGAATTCATTGCCGGACGGCCGAATGACAACATCGGCCTTACGCTGTTCGAAGGAGAGGCCTTTACCCAATGCCCGCTGACGCTGGATCATCATGTATTGATGAACTTCCTTTCACAAGTGAAATGCGGAATGCTGGAAAACGGAACGGCGGTCGGCATGGGAATCGTTAACGCCGTAAGCAAACTGAAGGACAGCAAAGCCAAAAGCAAAGTCGTGATTTTGCTGACCGACGGTACGAATAACATGGGCGACATATCACCCCTCACAGCAGCCGACATAGCCAAAAGTTTCGGCATACGTGTCTATACGATAGGAGTCGGTACGAACGGAATGGCTCCCTATCCGATGGCGACAGCTGGCGGGGTGCAATATATGAATGTACCCGTAGAAATCGACGAGAAGACCCTCACCGCCATTGCAGACGTAACGGGGGGAACCTATTACCGCGCTACCAGTACGGAAAAGTTGCAGGACGTATATCGCCAAATCGACAAACTGGAACGGACAAAGATGCGGGTCAATTCCTACAGCAAGCGGGAGGAAGCCTTCGCACCCTTTGCGCTCTTGCTCGTCGTTGTGCTGGCGATTGAACTTCTGCTGCGCCTTACACTTTTAAGAAAGATACCTTGATTGTTATGTTTCGATTCGCAAATCCAGAATATCTCTATCTCTTATTACTCGTTCCTTTAGCGATAATCGTATATTGCTATAACCAGTATTCGCGGAAGAAGCGACTTTCCCGCATGGGTGAAGTGAATTTGGTTCGAGAGTTGATGCCCGAATATTCCGCGACGAGGAAGAACCTGAAATTTACCCTGCTGATTTTGGCTTTGGCGGGTGCTGTTCTGATCTGCGCGCGGCCGCAATTCGGGATAAAGGAAGAGACCGTGAAAAAACAAGGGGTGGAAATCATGATAGCCTTGGATATTTCTCGCTCGATGCTTGCCGAAGACGTGTCGCCGAACCGTCTGGAGCGGGCAAAGATGCTCATATCCAAACTCATTGACAGCTTCGATGAGGACAGGGTGGGGCTGATTGTGTTTGCGGGGGATGCCTTTGTGCAGTTACCCATTACCAATGACTTCGTTTCCGCCAAGATGTTCCTGCAATCCATTACCCCCGATCTCATTTCGCGGCAAGGAACTAACCTGTATGAGGCCATCAATCTGGCAGCAAACAGTTTCACTGCACAAGAGAACATAGGGAAAAGTATCATAATCATTACGGATGGTGAAAATCACGAAGCCGGTGCCAAAGAAGCGGCAGAAGAAGCGGCCAAAAAAGGCTATAAAATTCATGTTTTAGGCGTAGGTTTGCCTGAAGGGGCTCCGATTCCAGACCCCAAAACCGGCGGATATCATAAAGACCGCAGCGGCCAGACGGTCATAACCCGCATGAATGAAGATGTATGCCGGGAGATTTCCAAAATCGGGCAAGGTATTTTTGCCCGGGTAGACAACTCAGACCAGGCCGGGCGCGTCATTGCTGCCGAAGTGGAGAAGATGCAAAAGGCCGAAACGGAGCATAAAAGCTATAAAGAATACGACGAACAATTCATCGCCATGGCCTGGCTGGTACTGTTCCTGCTGATATTTGAAGTATTTCTGCTTGAAAAGAAAAATCCTCGCTTCAAAGGTTTTTCTTTGTTTGGGAAACCAATGAAGAAGAAGGGACAGGACAAAAGATAAAAAGGGAGAGAGCAAATCATGTCGAGAAGTAAACACATCATATCAATAGCTACATTCCTTATTTTCGTTTGGGCTGCATTTTCCACTTCGTCCGCAGCGTTTGCCCAAGACGGAAAGAAGCTACGTGAGGAAATCCGCTTAGGCAATCGCTCGGCCAAGCTGGAAGATTACAAGGAAGCCGAAGTACACTATCGAAAAGCATTGCAGGTGGACCCTTACAACGTAGAGGCGCTGTATAACTTAGGCGGTGTTCTGGCGGCAACCGGAAAGTCGAAAGAAGCTTTCGAGGAAGGTTATGAGCCTGCGTTGCGCCGCGCCAACTCACCCATGCAGAAGGCTATGATATACCACAATATCGGTGATCTCTTTATGGCGCAGAAAAATTATGCAGCCGCCATCGATGCCTTTAAAAACTCACTGCGTAATGAGCCGACGAACAATGGCACCCGCTACAATCTGGCTCTGGCTCAGAAACTTCTGAAGCAGAACCCGCAATCTTCCGAGCAGGAACAGCAGAAACAAGACGAGAAAAAACAGGAACAGGAAGAACAAAAGCAGGAGCCCGACAAGCAACCCAATCAAAAACCGAAACAGCCCGAGCAGAAACGGGACGAAATGGACAAGGAAACTGCCGAGCAATTACTGAAAGCGGCCATGCAGGACGAGCGGGAAGTGCAAGAGAAAATGAAGCGGAAAGCTGCATCGACCGAAAGAAGTTATGAGAAAGACTGGTAAGGAAGGTTTCATAAGAATTAGAAAACGAATGAGCACAAAGGGAAAAAGATTATTATTTTTTCTGATAGCATGGTGTTGCTTGTCGATAAGTGTCGTTCAGGCAGCCGTAAACTTCCGGGCTAAAGCCGAATCGCCCACCGTAGAAGTCGGACAGCCCTTCGCCATACAGTTCGAACTGAATACGACTGACGTAAAAGACTTCCAACTTCCAGCTCTGCGAGGCTTCTCGATTGTCTCCAACGTGAAGACCTCTACGATGAGGAGCTTCCAAAATATTAACGGACGCTCAACCTCTTCCGAATCCATCACCTATACAATCATCGTGCGTGCTACGGCAACGGGCGAATATACCATACCGCCTGCCACGATTCAGGCTGACGGGAAGACCGTAAAGTCCAATTCGTTGAAAATAAAAGTAATTGAGGCTTCCAATACAAACACGGGCAATTCCAGGAATCGTTCTTCGTCGTCTAACCGGCGGGGAAACAATCTTTCGCAGAGCAACGGCTCGATTGGGAAAGATGATTTGTTTATTCTGTGTACGACAAGCAAGACTCGGGTACACGAACAGGAGGCTTTACTGCTGACCTACAAGATTTATACGAGCGTTACCCTGCGGGGATTCAACAATGTGAAGCTCCCCGATTTCGAAGGCTTCCACTCTCAGGAAATACCTTTGCCGCAAAATACGACCCTCCAGCCCGAAAATTACAACGGACGTACATACTACACCGCTTTATACCGGCAATTCCTACTTTTCCCGCAGAAGAGCGGCGACCTGAAAATACCTTCTGCCGTATTTGATGCCGCTGTCGAGGTAGGCGGAATCATGTCTTTCGAGGATTTGCTTAACGGAGCCGGACCGCGCATGGAACAAAAGCGGCTGACCACCCAAAGCCATATCATACATGTGGACCCGCTTCCTACGCCCAAGCCTGCGAATTTTTCCGGTGGAGTGGGGCAGTTCCGCATCGAAGCCACGCTGAATTCGCCGGAAGGGAAGACGGGTGAGGCGGTAACGCTGCGTGTAAAAATCAGTGGTACGGGGAACTTGAAATTAGTCACTGCACCCAATATCGATTTCCCTAAGGATTTCGATGTTTATGACCCTGAAGTAAAAGAAAACATCAAGCCTGCGAAAGACGGAATGACGGGCGAAAAGACGTTCGAGTACACGATTATTCCGCGTAATGTGGGCAATTATGAGATTCCTTCCATCGAGTTTTCCTATTTTGACGGGAAGGAATATAAGAAACTGACCACACAAGCCATGAAGTTATCCGTGAAGCGCGGAAAAGGCAGCAACGGAAGCGGCGTAAGCAATTATGGCGAGACAGCAAGTCAGGAGCAGAAAGACATACGTTCGCTGCATCGGGTAGACATTTCAGCCTTGGCCGGTCCGTCTATGCTTGCTCCGGGGGTAAAATACATGCTGGTGTTTTTCTTGTTTCCTGCAGTACTTTTCGGAATTATATGCTACACTTTCCGGAAAAAGGCATACTATGCGCACAATGCCTTGTTGCTGCGCGAGAAAGGCGCTGGCCGTGAAGCACGGAAGCGGCTGAGGAAAGCAGAAAAGTACTTGAACCAGCAACAGGAAGAGGCTTTCTACGAAGAAATCATACGGGCAGAGTGGGGGTATGTGTCTGACAAACTGAGAATCCCCACGACTCTGCTTTCGAAAGAGCATCTTGGCAAAATGCTGCCGGAGCGTGGGGTGAGTGAAGAGACTGTCAGCCTTTTGCTCGAAAGTCTGGAAGATTGCGAATTTGCACGCTATGCTCCGGGCGATAAGCGCGACAGAATGCAGCAAAGCTATGAGAAGGCGCTGATGGTAATCACCCAGCTGGATACGGAATTGAAGAAGAAAAAATAAGGATTTAAACGAGGACATCTCATGAAAAGGATAAACGATATAATTTCAAGAACTAAGGGGTGCTTACGGCATCGCGGTATGGTATTAGGGATGTTGCTTTTGCTTTTTCCTTATTCTCTTGCCGTATCTGCAGCACCTATGGAAACGGGAAAAGTGGCTGAGACAGCAGAACAGGCAGCACGGGCGGGCGATTATCTCACGGCTTCCCGGTTGTACGAACATGTATTGCGGACCGATTCGGAGTTTGTAGCCAGCGGAAAAGCAGGCAAGGAGTGGGCCGCAATAGAATACAATTTGGGGAACTGTTATTATCGGCTGGGAGAACCGGCAAAAGCCTTGCTTCATTATGAGCGCGCTTTGCTGCTGGATCCTTCCGACAGCAAGACGAAAGATAATATCCGCTTCGTTTCTACTCATGGACTAAAGTTGGAAGAGACGCAGGGAGCTTCATTTTTCTTCATCCGCTGGTGGAAAAGTCTTTCTCAGGCTTTTGCTCTGCAGGAATGGCTGCTCGTTTGTGGAATTTCGTTTGTTCTGTTGCTGATAGGGCTGTTGCTTTATTTCTTTGCTCCCGTCCTCACGTTGCGTAAGATAGGCTTTTCATGCGCTTTACTGATGTTGCTTGTCGGCATTTGCACGGGGCAGTTTGCAAGCAGCCAGTATAATTCCATAAGAAAGCGAGGCACGGCTCTGGTAATGAAAAGCGAAGGCATACAGATGTATGCTTCTCCTTCCAATACGGTTGCTCCGTTAGGTACATTGCCTTTGGGGCAGAAAGTAGTTATCTTGGATTCCGGACTGAAAGGCTGGTTGCAAATCGAATCTCCCGATGAAGGAACTGCCTGGATTCAGAGTACGGATGCCGAAATTATCTAATCCTCGGCATAATCAAGGTGCTTATGAACTTGGAAAATAAAAATAAGGTAATTACCAAAACCGATAAAGCACGTTTAGGCGCTATCGGAGAGAACCTTGTTATATCAATGTTGATGCAACATGGTTGGGATGCATTTAATGCCAATTGTACCATCAAGAATTTTAAATCGATTGATATCGTTTGTTTGAATGCCGATTCTTGTGACAAAAATAAGTGGAAGCCTGATGTTGCTTTAATACAAGTAAAAACCAGCGTTCAAAATAATATTCCTATCGGTTTTACCGTTGGTCAATGTCTTGATAAGAGCTATCTTGAGCAAAACGTGAAAGGCGCTTACGTATTTGTTTCTGCCGTGAAAGTGGCAGAGTATGACTATTCTTTTAGATACTTTATCATGTCACGACAGAACCTTATTGATTTGGCATTTCAATCACACGAATATTACGTCTACGGATATAGTCGTAATGCTGATAACAAGTTGCCACTGACAGGTGAACATCGGGCGAATGGCGTCGATTTGAACTCGCCAGCAGGCCTGAAGATAAGTTGGCTTCAAGGATTATCGGAAGCTGCATCCGACAAACATATTGCATTTAATAATCCGTTGAAGGGAATTAGTTGCGAGAATGAGTGGGGCAACATTTGGAAGGACTAATGTTGTATTTTAAAAAGGGTATAGTATCCCTTCTTTGAAATTTCGCCTTATTTATTAAACATAATACTGATTCTGTTATTTCATGAGCATGTTTTAAAGAAAGGGCTGGAGGATTTTGAAAATATCCATAAGGCTTTTTGGAAAAAGCACAAAGGGTTTTTCCGGAAAAGGTGCAAGGGAAATTTAAAATGGGAAAAGTGGCATTTCTTTAATGGCACAAAAAAGCTCAGCAGGAATCATTGCATTTGCAAGCATTCCTGCCGAGCTCCAGTTTTATTTCTGCGAATAGTTTTTTATCCGCGTGCTTCACGAATATACGCCAATGCTTCGGCGCTCTTCTTCGAAATTGCAGCCCAATCCTGAGCGGCAATTACCTCTTTCGGGAAAAGTTTGCTGCCCATGCCGACACAAGCCACACCTGCTTTAACCCAGGCCGTAAGGTTTTCTTTCTCGGGTTCTACACCGCCGGTTACCATCAGCAGCGACCAAGGCATCGGAGCTTTCATGTTTTTCACAAACGACGGGCCACCGACATTTCCTGCCGGGAATACTTTGCAAAGATCGCAACCGGCTTCCTGAGCAAAGCCTATTTCGCTGACCGATCCGCAACCCGGTGTGTACGGAATGCAACGGCGGTTGCAGACTTTTGCGACGTCCGGATTAAACAAAGGCCCTACCACGAAGTTTGCTCCCAACTGGATATAGAGAGCAGCCGTAGCAGGATCGACGACAGAGCCTACGCCCATAATCATTTCGGGGCATTCTTTTGCAGCCCATTTATTGACCTCTGCAAAAACTTCCTGCGCGAAATCTCCGCGGTTGGTGAACTCAAAAGCGCGTACACCGCCGTCGTAACAGGCCTTCACTACCTGCTTCGCGATTTCTGCATCCTTGTGGTAAAAGACAGGTACCATGCCGGTCTGGCAAATGGTCTGCAATACTTTCAATTTATTGAATCGTGCCATATTCCTTTTTCTTTCCGTTTTTTATTGAGATTAACTGTTATCGTTGTACGCGGCCGGAAGCGTCACCACCGGAGAGGGCTTCCACTTCTGCTACGGACACCATATTAAAGTCGCCATTGATAGTGTGCTTCAGTGCCGATGCTGCCACTGCAAATTCCAAAGCCTCGCCTTGAGTAGCTTTTGTCAGCAGGCCATAGATAATGCCACCCGAGAAGGAATCGCCGCCCCCTACCCGGTCAATTATCGGATTGATATCGTAACGTTTCGAAGTATAGAACTCCTTTCCGTCGTATATCATGGCTTTCCAGCCGTTATGCGTGGCAGAGAAAGACTCCCGCAGCGTAGAAATTACATATTTAAAGCCGAAGGTTTCCATCATACCTTTAAATATTCCTTTGTAACCTTCTGCATCGGTCTGTCCTGCCGTAACGTCCGCATCCGGTTTGAAGCCGAGGCAAAGTTCGGCATCCTCTTCATTGCCGATGCAAACGTCTACATACTTCATCAACGGTTTCATTATGGATTGTGCTTTTTCCTTTGTCCATAATTTCTTGCGGAAGTTGAGATCTACCGAGACTGTTACCCCGTGGCGTTTTGCAGCCTCACAGGCCTGACGGGTTATTTCGGCAGCCTTATCGCTGATGGCGGGTGTTATTCCGGACCAATGGAACCAGTCGGCTCCTTCCATGATGGCGTCGAAATCGAATTCTGAGGCATCGGCTTCTGCGATTGCCGAATGCGCGCGGTCATAAATAACCTTACTGGGACGCATGGAAGCACCGGTCTCAAGATAGTAGATACCTACCCTATCGCCGCCGCGTACAATGTAATCTGTCTTAACTCCATAGCGGCGCAAAGCATTGACGGCCGACTGGCCTATTTCATGGGTAGGCAGTTTGGTCACAAAGTAGGCATCCAGCCCGTAGTTGGCGCAACTTACGGCCACATTGGCCTCGCCGCCGCCATATAC
The DNA here is from genome assembly GCA_050946375.1 of Bacteroidaceae bacterium. Taxonomy (GTDB): domain Bacteria; phylum Bacteroidota; class Bacteroidia; order Bacteroidales; family Bacteroidaceae; genus UBA1794. The sequence continues at coordinate 32,709 of JBMNUT010000008.1, forward strand.
GACGTCCAACGTGTCGCTTTGAACAAAACGCTTATTTCCCGGAGTGGACAAGCGAAGCATGATTTCGCCTAAGGTCACAATTTTTTTCGGCATAATGATTTTATGTTTTTAGGTTATCAATTTGTTGTTTGTTTGCTCTTACTTGTTGGGCAAAAGTACGACTATTTTTTCAATTAACCGCATCAACCGTAAGACTACCTCTCCTACCCTTTCCGCTAAAAACAGCGAAGCCCCCGGTAATAAACCGGAGGCTTCGAAAGGCGGCGTCTTATGGAACGCCGTGTCTTGTGCTTGAGGATTATCCTCTATTACAATCCGTAGGAGTATGCATGAATGCAGTCGTAGATAGCGCTAATCAAGCCAAATCCAACGATACCCACCAGGCAAATTACAAGACTTACACGGCTGTAAGCATCGCTCTTGAAGGTTGCAATGGGAGAATCATTAGGCTGGATGAACATGGCCTTTACGATCAACAGATAGTAGTAAAGTGAAATCACCGTATTCAGCAATGCGATGAATACAAGCCATACATAACCTTTTTCCACGGCTGCAGCAAAGATGAAAAATTTGCTGAAGAACCCGGCAAAAGGAGGAATACCACCCAGGGAGAAAAGTGCCAGCGTCATGACAAAAGTCAGCTTGGGGTTTGTCTGGTAGAAACCGTTGTATTCGTTGATTTCCTTTTTACCGCTTTTCTGTTCAACTACGTTGATGATTCCGAAGATGGCCAGGTTGGCTACTACGTAAACCAAGACATAGTAAACCAAGGACGTCATTCCTAACGCATTTCCGCCGATTACACCGAGCATAATGTAACCCGCCTGCGAAATAGAGGAGAAGGCCATGAAGCGTTTCAGGTCTTGCTGACGCAACGCAAACAGGTTGGCAATCGTGATACTCAATACAATCAGGATGTAAAGAGCTGTCTGCCACTGGGGCATCATATCGGGGAATGCCTTAATCAGAATGGTCATGAAGGCAAAAGCCGCAGCACCTTTGGAAATTACCGAGAGGTAAGAAGTAACGTTGGTGGGAGCGCCTTGGTACACATCTGCCGTCCAGAGGTGGAAGGGAACCAATGAAAGTTTGAAGCCCATGCCACTGATGAAAAGCACAAGTGCACAGATTGCCATGTAACCGCCCGAGCGGATGGTCATCGTTACATCGTCGAAATAGAGCGAACCGCAGCTGCCATATACGAGCGACAGGCCAAAGATGAGCAGTGCGCTGGAGAACATGGCCGTAAGGATATACTTGGCTCCGGCCTCGGCACTGTGATGACGGTATTTGTCGAATGCCACAAGAGCCGCCATAGGAACGGAAGCGGTCTCCAGACCGATGTAGAACATCAGGAAGTGGCCGGCACCAATCATCATATACATACCTAACAGGGTGCAGAGAATGAGTTCATAGAATTCGCCTGCACGTATCTTTGTATCTTCCCGACGGAGCCAAACGTCAGCCTGCAGGAAGACAATGATAACACCGAAGTTAAGTATGGCCTTAACGATGCTCATCATTGGCGTATGCGTGTACATGCCGCCGAATATGGAATAGGATGCGGAGGGGATAAGGGTGAAGGCCGTGTGCAATACCATCAGAGCGATGACTACCGGGGTCATGGTCTTCTTACGCTTATCGCCAGCTATGATATCGTAGAGGAGCACGATAGCGATCACTACCATCAGCGACAGCTCCTCTTTCATATTCAAAAATTGACTGTAATCCATTTCTGTTTCAGTTTGTTTAGAGTGAAGAGGTTATTACATTCACAATAGGTTCTACACTTCCTTGAATCACATTGCCTATCCACAGGGGAGCCATACCCAGCCCGGCCACGCAGAAAATAAGGCAAATCACAGCAAAGCGCTCGTCCCAGGTAGCATCGGTCAGCTTCAGATACTCTTTGTTCTCCACTTCACCATACAGAATCTTGCCGACAAGACGGAGGATATAAACCGCCGTTATCACGATGGATGCCGTGGCAATAATGGTGCAAGTGCGGCTGAAGGTATCCGGGTTGGAGAAGGAGCCGACGAAGATTGTCATTTCTGCGATGAAGCCGCTGAGACCCGGCAAGCCGAGGTTGGCCAAACCGGCAATCACATAACAAACAGACAGGAAAGGCATGATTTTCATCAATCCGGCCAGCTTGTGAATGTCACGCGTATGAGTACGGCCATAAATCATACCGATCAGGGCAAAGAACAGGGCCGTCATCAGTCCGTGAGAGAGCATCTGCAGAATGGCACCCGTGCAGGAGGTGTAGTTCATCATGAGCAATGCGAAAAGCACCAGCGAGCAGTGGGAAACGGAAGAGTACGCGTTGATGTACTTCAGGTCCGTCTGTACGCAAGCGCTGAAAGCTCCGTAAACGACACCGATAGTGGTCAGCACCAGGAAGAGGCTGCCCCACTGTTCTGCGCCTTGCGGCATCAGATACATGGCCACACGGAAACATCCGTATCCTCCCAGTTTCATCAACACACCGGCGTGCAGCATGGATACTGCAGTGGGGGCCGAAGCGTGACCGTCAGGACTCCATGTATGGAACGGGAACAAGGCTCCCAGAACGCCGAAGCCTACGAAAGTCATCGGGAAGAAGATGTTTTGCATCTTCGGATCCATGTGCAGGTTGTTGGCAATCTCCACCAGGTTCATGGTCTGAGCACCGGTAAAGAAGTAAATGCCCAGAATTCCAATCAGCAGGAAGGCCGAACCGCCCATCAGCATCAGGGTCAGCTTCATTGCGGAATATTCCTTGTGACCGCTTCCCCATACGCCGATAAGCAAATACATAGGTATCAAAGCGACTTCATAGAACATGAACATTGTAAACAGGTCTATAGAAATGAAGAAGCCGAATACTCCCAACGAGAGGAAAGTGAACCAAAGGAAGAATTCCTTGGTCTGCAGTTTCATCTGCCAACTGGCAAACGTTCCGGTAAATACGATAATTGCTGAAAGCAAAAGCATGGCTACGCTGATGCCGTCGACTCCAAGAGTCAGGTTAATGTGCAGAGGAGCATACCATACCATATCGCTGGTAAAGAGCATTTCCCCCTGCGCACCGGCAGCGCGTGCATTGATGTAGGAACACGTCAGCGCAATTGCCAGAACAAGGAGTATGGACGAACCAGCCACCATCACTCCGCGGATTTGATTGATGGTGCGTGACAGCCAAAGGCCGAGCAGCATCAAAAGCGGAACTATAACGAATGATATAAGAGGAAATTCCATATCTTTTCTTTCCTTTTTTTGAGTTTAGATTACGACAAATAAGAGAATTACTATCAGAGCTATCACGCCTATGAAGAAAGTATAAGCATACTGCTGTACCCGTCCGCTCTGCAAGTTGCGAATGCTCCAGGAACCCTCTTGCGAACTCCAAGCCAGGAAGTTGAAGAATCCGTCGACTACGTGACGGTCGAACCAGGCAATCGGGGTGGAAATGCAGCGGAAGATAATCCGGTGCGTAATGAACTGATAGATTTCGTCAATATAGAAACGATGATAAGCGGCTGTATGCAATCCGCGCAGCTTCTTGCCCAGGAAATCGGCCACGGGCTGGTCTGCCTTGCGGTACATGAACGTTGCCAGCAAAATGGCTACGACAGCAATACACGTACTGATGGAAGCTACCATCGTGTTCAGGTGAATATCGTACGATTCACCGTTGGAACTTACGAAATGTCCGAAAGGAATGAAACCGGCTACGCAGGTAATTGCAGCCAAAACGATGAGAGGAATCGTCATATTGGCCGGAGCCTCATGGGGAGTATGCTCGTGCTGTGCTTCCTTGCCCCAGAAAATGCCGTAATAAAGGCGGAACATGTAGAAAGCCGTCATACCTGCAATGAGGGACATAATCCAATAAACTGTCGGGCTAAACTCAAGGCAAGCCGTGAGAATTTCGTCCTTACTGAAGAATCCGCTGAAAGGGGGAATTCCGGCAATTGCCAGACAGCAGATCAAGAAGGTAATGTGCGTGATGGGCATATACTTACGCAAACCGCCCATGCACGACATCTCGTTGCTGTGTACCGTATGGATAATGGCGCCGGCTCCGAGGAACAAGCATGCCTTAAACATAGCGTGCGTGAAGAGGTGGAACATGGAAGCCATGTAACCCAGTCCCTCATGAGGAGTTGCAGCAGTACATACGCCGACGGCCACCATCATGAACGCAATCTGAGAAATCGTAGAGAAAGCGAGAACACGCTTGATATCGGTCTGCACACAGGCAATGGCTGCTGCAAAGAAGGCGGTGAAGACGCCGACATAGGCAATCAAGTGAAGCACATTGGGTGCATAATCGATGAAGAGCGGGAACATGCGCGCTACCAGATATACACCGGCAACGACCATCGTCGCAGCATGGATGAGGGCAGACACGGGCGTCGGGCCTTCCATGGCATCGGGCAACCAGATGTGCAACGGGAACATGGCACTCTTACCGGCACCACCGATAAACATAAGACCCAAAGCCAGCGGAATCATGACGCGGGCAACGTCGCTGATGATGGCAGCCCCGCCAAAACCGGTTCCGGCACCTACGGTCGCAAAGTCGAACGAACCTACAAAGTAGCCGAATACCAGGATACCGATCAAGAAGCCCAAGTCAGCAAAACGCGTAACGATAAATGCCTTCTTCGAAGCTGCAATGGCAGCAGGCTTGGTGTAATAGAAGCCAATCAGCAAATACGAAGATACGCCGACGAGCTCCCAGAAGAGATACATCTGGAAAATGTTGGTAGCAACCACCAGGCCCAGCATGGAGAAAGTAAAGAGCGAGAGGAAAGCGTAGTAGCGCTGAAATCCTTTCTCACCGTGCATGTAGCCCATACTGTAAATATGAACCATCAGAGAGACCGTAGAGATTACGACGAGCATCATCACCGAAATTGGATCCAGCAGGATACCCAAATCGATATGGAGGTTGTCCGTAAAATGCAGCCATTCGTGGTTCATCACAACGATTGCTTCATATACTCCATTCTCGCGAGGCATTGTGAAATATTGCCAGGCGGTATAATAAGAAAGTATTGCCACAATTCCCAAAGAGCAGCAGCCCAAAATTCCAGCTACGGAAGGGCGCAACTTATGTCCTGCAAGTCCAAGGAAAAGGAACATGAGGAACGGAAGCAACATAATAAACAAAGTGTATTCCATCTTATATATTCCTTTCCTTCACTTAATGTTTCAAATCTTCGATATCCTTTGTCTGGATACTCTTCAAATTACGGTAGATGTTAATCATAATAGCGATGGCTACAGCCGTCTCCGCAGCCGCAATTGCTATTCCGAAGATGGCAAAGAAGTGACCCTCGTAGTTAGCAAAGAGATAGCGGTTGAACGCCGCGAAGTTAATATCGGCAGCATTGAGCATCAACTCGACAGAAATCAGCATAGCCAACGTATTCCGACGGCTGAGGAAACCGTAAACACCGCACGCCATCATCACCAAACTGATGATAAGGTAATATTCCAATTGAATTTCCATAATCTAATTATCTTTTACGTGCAATTAAAATTCCACCGATCAAACATGCCAAAAGCAATATGCTGACTGCCTCGAAAGGCAACAAGTACTGGAATTTTCCATCGCCCATGAGCGTCATTCCGACCGTTTTCATGTCCAGCTCTTTCCCCGAAGGAGCAATCTGCTCGGAAAAGGAATGAGAGAGGATGCAGAATCCGAATACGACAAAACCGGCCACTGCTGCGATTGCAGCGGAAAGTACCTTGCTCAGTTTCAATTTAGCATTCAGGCTCTTGTCCGAACGGGTAAGGAGAATTGAAAATACCAATAAGACCACGATACCTCCCGCATACACGATAATCTGAGCCGCGCCCAGGAAAGTGTAATCCAGCAGGAAGTAAAGCAATGCTGTACCCAGCAGTACGAACAGCAAATATGTGGTGGAGCGAAGCAACTTCTTGGTTGTAACCGTCAATACGGAACATACAATCATTGCAAGGGCCACCAGTACAAAAACAACAGACTGAAGTGTTATATCCATGATACTTATACTTTTATTTTTTGCAAGACGAGCCCTCGTGGTTCAATTGCATGAGCAATTTACTGCGAGTATAAACTGCATTCTCGAAATCGTTGATAAATTTAATCGCATCGTGCGGGCAAGCATTGACGCACAACTGACAGAAAAGGCAGCATCCCAAGTCATATTCGTATTTGACGAGATAGCGCTTTGTCTTGCCGTCTTCGAGTTCCATCTTTCCTGCCGTCACTTTGATCGTACCGTTCGGGCAAGCCATCTGACACAGGCCGCAGGCTATGCAGTTGTGTTGGTTGTTCTCATCGTGAGGCATAATCAAGCGACCTCTGAAACGCTCGCTGATATGTAAGGTGGCACGGTTCTCCGGGTACTGCTCCGTAACTTTTTTCCGGAAGAACACCCGTATTGAAGTCCTCATGCCCACCAGCAGCGACTTGATGCCGCTTATCATTCCGCTGATATATTTAGCAAAACTATTCATATCTTACTCTCTTTCATTATTACATATTAAAAGACAAGTCCGTAAACCTTCAACACTACCATGAGCAGCAAGTTGAAAAGACAGATGGGGATGAGGTATTTCCATTCCAGCATCAGAATCTGGTCGATACGCAAGCGGGGGAAAGTCCACTTTATCCACATCAACAAGAAGACAATGAAGAACGCTTTTCCGAAGAACCATACGAATCCCGGAATGTAATCCATTACTTGGTTGAATGCGTCAAGCCCGGCAATGTGCAAAGGCATCCAGCCTCCCAGGAACACGGTGGCAGCGATACCGGATACGATGAACAGGTTCAAGTACTCAGCCAGATAGAAGAAACCGAAGTGCATACCGGAATATTCCGTATGATAACCTGCCGTCAGCTCTTGCTCGGCCTCGGCCAAGTCGAACGGGCCACGGTTGGCTTCGGCATTACCTGCTATCAGATAAACGATGAAGGCTATCCACGCAGGGATGTGTCCCTTGAAGATGTTCCAGCCGTTTGCCTGGCTTTCTACGATTCCGCTGATGCTCATCGTACCGCTCAGGGCAACCATTGCCAACATTGCCATACCCAGAGACAGCTCATAGCTGATCATCATGGCACCGCTACGCATGGCGCCGATCAGAGTATATTTGTTGTTACTACTCCAACCGGCAAGCAGGATACCGACAACTTCGATGGAAGATACTGCCAGGACGAAGAATATACCGATATTGAAGTCAATAATGCCCATCCCGTTGTTCCAAGGCAAGCAGGAGAAGGTCAATATTGAAGCCAAAATCACCATATAGGGAGCCAGTTCATAGAGGAAATGGTCGGAATTCTTCAACTTGATGATTTCCTTAATCAAAATCTTGAAGACATCCGCAAAGACCTGCAGCAATCCCCATTTCCCGACACGCATCGGGCCTAAACGGCACTGGAAGAATGCGCAGACCTTACGCTCCATGTAAATCAAAGCGATAGCCAGAATTGCATATAGCAATATGATTACCACTGCAACGACCAAGCCTTCCAAGAAAAGCGCCCACCCCTCGGGCATTACGCTGCACAACGAGGAATGAATCCACTCGGCTACAGGCTTGAAACTATAATAATCTAAAAATCCATTCATAGCTTTTTATTCAGCTTTTTCTGTATTCAATAGTATAATAAAGGATACTCAGCTTTACCGATCAATATCCGGAATCACATAATCTAAGGTACCACCGATAGCAATCAGGTCGGCTATCTTGTTGCCTTTACATACTGTATCGAGTGCATGCACCAAAGGAAGTCCCGTCGAACGGAAGTGCAAACGCTGCGGCGACTTGCCGCCATCGCTCATGATGATGGCCATAAATTCTCCACGGCTCGTCTCTACACTTGCCGAGTAAGTACCTTCGGGGAGTTTGATGATAGGTTTGGTCTTCACCTTATAGTCGCCCTCCGGAATACGGTCTATCAATTGCTCGATGATGTTCATCGATTCCATGATTTCATCCATACGAACCATGTAACGGTCGAAGCTGTCGCAGCCTTCATATACGATTTCCTTGAAGTCAACCTGGTCATACAAACCGTATGGATGATGCTTGCGCACGTCGTTGTGCCAGCCCGAAGCGCGTCCCGTACCGCCGGTCGTAGCCAGAGATATGGCGTCTTCGCGCGAAAGCATACCGACCTTGATCAGACGGTCGCGGGCTATTACGTTCCCGGTAAAGATTTCATGGTATTCATGAATGATGCCTCTCAAGTGCTTGATGAAGGCTTTTACCTTAGTCTGGAACTCGGGATGCAAATCGGCCTGCACGCCTCCGATAACGTAGTAGTTCTGTATGAGTCGGCCGCCGGTCGTGTCTTCCAAGATGTCCAGCACCATTTCGCGGTCGCGGAAGCCATAGAAGAAAGGCGTCAGTCCGCCCATATCCATCACCAGACAGGAATAGTACAGCAAGTGCGAATCGATTCGCTGAAGTTCGTCGATGATGGTACGGATGTATTTGGCACGTTCCGGAATTTCAATGCCGCAGGCCTTCTCGATGCACATGCAGAGTGCGTGGCGGTTCTGATTGGCGCTCAGGTAATCCAACCGGTCGGTCATGGCCAACGTCTGCGGATAAGTCATGCTTTCCGCCATCTTTTCGATTCCGCGGTGAATGTATCCGCAAATGGGGTCTACTTTCTTTACGATCTCACCTTCCAGCGAAGTACGCAAGCGGAGCACACCGTGCGTGGAGGGGTGCTGCGGACCGATGTTCACCACGAAGTCTTCCCGGCCGAAAATCTTGTTCTTCAGGTCTTCTACGTCGCCATACGAATCGATAATGAACTCATCCGTATCATCGGCGTTCAGCTCATTCTCCATGTTCAGCGGGTTGGAGTTCATGTCGTAGTCCTTACGAAGCGGATAGCCTACCCAGTCTTCGCGCAGGAAGAGGCGGCGCATGTCCGGATTGTTGAGGAAGCGGATGCCGAAGAAGTCATAGACTTCGCGTTCTTTGATTTCAGCCGTTTTCCACAGGTCGCATACACTGGGCAGCATCGGATTCTCCCGATCCGAGGTCATCGTCTTCACGGCAATTTGCTCGTAGGTGGTCGTCGATTCCAGATAATAGAGAGTACCCAGTTCTGTGCCCGTATCAAAGCCCATAATCTCGCGCAGGTAGTCCATCTTGTCTCCCTCGTTGCGCAGGGCTTCCATTAAAGCTCGAAATTTTTCAGGAGCAACCACGGCTATCAGGTCGCCTTTTTCTTCAAAGGTGACATCCGGTTGCAGCTTTAATATTCTGTCCTTTATATCCATAGTTTACTCGTTACTTTCTTCTTGTTTGTCTTCTTTTTCTTTACGATTCACACCTCCGAAGAAACGTTCTACCTTGATTTTTCTCTGGAGCTGCATCATACCGTAATAAAAAGCCTCGGGACGCGGAGGACAACCGGGTACATAGACATCGACCGGCACAATCTGGTCGATACCCTGAACCACATGGTAAGACTTCTTGAAAGGACCTCCGCTTATCGTACAGCCGCCAATGGCAATCACGTATTTCGGATCGGCCATCTGGTCGTACAAGCGTTTCAAAACCGGTGCCATCTTATAGGTTATCGTACCCAGCACCATAATCATGTCTGCCTGGCGGGGAGAATTTCGAGTCACCTCGAATCCGAAACGCGCCATGTCATAACGGGCAGCACCCAGTGCCATGAACTCGATGGCACAGCAACTCGTACCGAAAGTCAGCGACCAGAGTGAATTACTGCGGCCCCAGTTGATCAAGTCGTCCAAGCAACCTACGATTACGTTGACACCGTCTTTGTTCAGCTCGGCCGCCAGATTCTCCAGGTACTCGTTGTCTTTGAATTCCGAATAGGGAATAGACTTAATTTTAGGCTCTTTCATCATTTCCACTCAAGCGCTCCTTTACGCCAGGCATAAGCCAAACCTAAGATTAACACACCGAGGAAAAAGAGCACGGAAGTCAGAGCTGCCGTACCCAAGTCCTCCACAATTGTAGCCCACGGGAAGAGAAACATGGCTTCCACATCGAATATCAGATAAAGGATGGAAAACAAATAGTATCCCACCCTAAACTGCATCCATGTGTCCCCACGCGTCAACATACCGCACTCATAGGGCTCGCCTTTCTGCTTGTTGAAAGAACGAGGCCCGATGGCTTTGGCTATTATCAGCGCTGCTGTTACCAGGATCAGCGCAGCAACAATAGCCACCATGAACATCATGAAATTCATAAAACTTAAATATATGTTTTAACTGTAAATATTATGATTTTTATGGTAATCCCAGTTTTCGTGCGCAAATATACGGAGAATAAGTCGGAAAAATGCAAAGCGGAGGTAACAATATTACCCCAAGAAACCCACTTTTACAAGCCCTCGGAGAAGAAAAAGCGGCAAGTTACTCAAATGGAGGCACGGCAATCGAAAAAATGTGCTAATGAGTGAGCAAAAAGCACTTGTACTTTTCAAAAAAAGTACTGCATAAAATGGAAAAAAGATGCTGAGGAAACTTGAGAAAGGCGTAAGGAAACTACGAATAGGATGCCTGCGAAAGAAAGGAGTCGTTTACCGTATGCCGCCTCTGCGACGTACATAGCCGGCTACCCGGAACAGGGGAGTCAGCAGACACTCCATCGGCGCCAGTCGGAAGAAATCGCAGCTGCGACGGACATCATGCCTGAAAAGCCGGAACATCACTCTCCAGAATCCGCCGGAGGACGCAAACGCATGGTCGTAGGCGTCTTCAGCATGATGGCCGAAGTTGCCGCCTTTCCAAATAGCGTCTTCCACCTTTTGCTCCATCTTCCGCAGTCGGACTTTTTTCCCTTCCAGCAACGAGAGGGACAAGCGGTCCATGGCCGAAGCCATATACGCAAGCCCGAGTAAATGAAGGCCTTGCGAATAACGGTCGATGTCCAGCCCCGGCTGATGAACCAAAACGTACCAATCGCAAAGATGCCGTAGCCCTACCCCTTCGAGACGCAAATGAGCCGAGAAATGGATTACGGAAAACAGGGCTTCAAACCAGGAAGGTGCCACCGGAATTGTCAGTGGTTCACTGCCCTCTGCCTGCTGTAATGTACGGGAAACAATGCCGCCCGGGAACCATTCCTTTACCAGTGTCTCCAATTTCCACGCATTTCCCAGCCAGAAGAAAAGCGCAATCATGTAGTGGTTCTCTATGTCTACGCCTTTATAGGAGTACTCCGAATGTTTGGTTGAGTGTGATTTTATCTGAAAACCGTGGCTTTCGAGCAATGTGTCCAGTCTTTTAGCCGCATTCCGTCCGGCATAAAAGTCAATATCGCCGCAAGAACGATGCTGGGGGTGAGGATAAAGTGCGGCAGTCCCCTGCCCTTTCAGGCAAACATACGGCATTTTAAACTCACCGACCATAAGTTTGTCCAATTCCTGCAAGGCCGAATTTACCCGTTGATTGGCGCGTTCTGTTTCCACCACCCGCGAAAACCATTTGTAGAACAGCTCCTTTTCGGGATGCAACTCCTTGGGTAAAGTCAAAAGCCCGTCCCACGCAACAGCAACCACTGCTTGTTGTTGAGACAGGCTATATACAGATTCCCAGTCGGTTTCCCCTTTTGGAAATAAAGTCGGGTCAGCTTGTGCGTTCACGCCCAATCCTGCGCTCAGCAGATTGCATAATTGTACGTAAACAGGCTTCCTTTTCATGATATTACGAGGGTAATTTCTGCTAATTATACAAAGGAATACGGGTAAAGAGGGTGCAGATTTCATATTTGCGCCCCATGCGGGTTAAGGTCGATGCCCACATGTTTTCCTCATATTCCAGCGCATGCTGCACATCAGTCCCGCCCAATATCCATGAGTGTGCACGTTCTATCTCATTTCTCAGCTGGGCCGGAGTCCAGCAGGAGTAGCCTAAGAAAAAGCGGCTGTGCGCATTGGGATTAGAGTCGGTAAGCATTTTCTGTTTCATCTGCTCGAAATCGCCATTTACCCATAGGCCGGGCAAAACGGGCGAAGCGTTTTTCAGGTCACCATAAGTGTGCAGGAAAAAAAGCGTGTCCTTTCCGACTGGACCTCCATTGTAGATATTCTGTTCCAACGAATCGATATGCGCAAATTCGGGGACTATCTGACCCAATCCACGGTCGTAAAAAGGTGGCAAATCCAGGCGTAAACCTAAAACATCCTTGTCGGAGATGGAAATCAGCAGAATCACAGAGTGACGAAACACGTAGTCGTGCATGAAAGGCTCTGCGATTAACAGCATTCCCTCCTGCGGTCTCGGCTGATTGGCAGGGGGAATTTGATAAAACTCCTTCAAATCCTGGATATCCATAGGCATTTCCTGTTTTAGTCCACTATGCTTTCCGTGGATGATTGGCTTCGAACAAAGTCATTCGTTGCTCCAGAAGTTCGTATTGATGCGGCTCGATGAAAGACGTGCAGGCTCTCAATCCCTGTTGGTCGCTTCCGGTTGTGTCGAGGGGAATAGCACTGACTCCGTAATAGAGCAGTTCTTTCATCAGCTCTCCACCGGTCATTCCCGGATAACCGATTGTAAAGTAGAAACCATCGGCCAGAGGGGCGCCCATATCGTTGTCGTAGACCAGATAAAAACCATGCCGGCAAAATATCTCTTTCAGGCGCTTTGCCCGACGGCCATACTCTATTACTTCATTCCGGAAGTTATAGCGTCCTTCGACAGCTGCTTTCATCATTGCAGCCATCGCATATTGGGCGGAGTGACTTGTCCCCGAGGAAAGAGCGTAAAGGATGCGATGGATAAATACAGTTCCAAACGTACCTCCCCCGTATCTTTGCTCATAACCGGGCGCAGTCTCATGATACAAAGCATCGCTAATGCAGCATACTCCTATGCGTTGCCCCGCATAGCTAAAGGCTTTCGATGCTGAGATAAGCAAAACGTAGCGGTCCGTATAGCGCGCTACGGTAGGTTGGAAAGGCGGTTGGTAAGGGGTACTGAGATCCTTGCGGAAGTCCATGGCAAAATAAGCGAGGTCTTCCAGGACTACAACTTTGTACTGAGTCGCCAACTCACCGATGATGCGCAATTCTTCTTCGCACAGACAAATCCACGAAGGATTGTTGGGATTTGAATAAATAATGGCACATATCCGGCCGCTCTTCAAATAACTTTCCAGCTTATCACGCAACTTTTCGCCCCGATAATGATATACATCGAACGTTTCATAGCGGGCTCCCATTACGACACACTGCTGTTTTTGTACGGGGAAGCCTGGATCGATGAAAAGTATCGTATCTTTTTGAGGATCGGCTTGCACCGCAGTCATAAAAGAGGCATAGGTTCCTTGCATGGAGCCAGTCACGGGTACGCACCCCTCCGGCGAAACGTCGACATTGATAAAGGCTTTCACAAAAGCCGAAGCCTGCCTTTTCAGTTCGGGCAAGCCGTTTATATCCGGATACAGGCGTGCTATTCCTTTTTCCAGAGCCTCTATTTCGGCTTTTACGCCGATTTCCGACGGAGGCAGGCCGGGTACGCCCATTTCCATCTTGATGAATTCTTGCCCGGAGGTTTGCTCTGCCATGGAGGCAATCGCCTTTACCTCGCGAATCGTAGCTTTTGTCAAGTCGGCAATGCCCATCTTCTCTACCGCTTCTTCAATGTATTTTCGGGCTATTGGAGTATCATTAGTAGGGTTCATTCTGCTTATTATGGTTGATGTTTTGCGCAAAAGTACAAAAAAAAGCATTCGCATCAACTAAAATACCGTACCTTTGCCCTTATTCTTGAGAATCTTGTTATATCATATTTCGTAGCATCAAATGATTTCTGTCGATAATTTAGCCGTAGAGTTCAACGCCCACAGCCTGTTCGAAGAAGTAAGTTATGTCATAAACCCTAACGACCGGATTGCATTGGTCGGGAAAAACGGAGCCGGAAAGTCTACTATGTTGAAGATATTAGCAGGCATACAGCAGCCGACTCGCGGGCAAGTGTCGATGCCCAAAGGCACTACGATAGGATACCTGCCACAGGTGATGGAACTGAACGATAATCTGACGGTCATCGAAGAGGCAGAAAAGGCTTTTTCAGCCATCCACAAGATGAAAGAGGAAATCGAGACGCTCCGGAAAAAGATGGAGAGTTGTACCGATTTCGAGAGCGAAGAATACCACAACCTGATAGACCGTTTTACATATCTGAACGAACAATTCCTGATGGCCGGAGGCACAAACTTCCGTGCAGAGACCGAGCGTACCCTGATAGGCCTTGGATTTCTGCGCGAAGACTTCGACAGACCGACTTCAGAGTTCAGCGGCGGATGGAGAATGCGCATAGAGTTGGCCAAATTGCTCCTGCAGCATCCCGACGTTTTGCTCTTGGACGAGCCGACAAACCATCTGGATATTGAAAGTATCCAGTGGCTCGAAAAGTTTTTGGCCACGCGGGCCAATGCCGTTGTGCTGGTCAGTCACGACCGGGCATTTATAAATAATGTAACGAACCGCACGATAGAAATCGAGTGCGGGCATATCTATGACTACCGGGTCTCCTATGACCAGTTCGTAACTCTCCGCAAAGAACGCCGCGAACAGCAGCGCCGTGCCTACGAAAATCAGCAGAAACAGATACAAGATACGGAAGCCTTCATCGAACGATTCCGATATAAGACCTCAAAGGCCGTACAAGTTCAGAGCCGAATCAAGCAGTTGGCCAAATTGGAGCGCATACAAATCGACGAAGAGGATAATTCTTTGCTGCGATTGAAGTTCCCCCCGGCCGAACGTTCCGGTGATTTTCCCTTGATTTGCGAAGAAGTCGGGAAAACTTACGGCACACACACGGTATTCAGCCATGTGAACCTGACAATACGGCGGGGCGAAAAGGTTGCTTTCGTCGGGAAAAACGGCGAAGGAAAGAGTACGCTGGTCAAATGTATCATGGGTGAAATACCTTTCGACGGGCGTTTGACCATCGGGCACAATGTGAAAATCGGATATTTTGCCCAGAATCAGGCCCAAATGCTGGATGGCGAGCTGACCGTATTCGAGACAATCGACAAAGTAGCCGTGGGAGACATACGAACCAAGATACGCGATCTGCTGGGCGCGTTCATGTTTGGCGGAGAAGCCTCCGACAAAAAGGTAAAAGTGCTGAGTGGAGGCGAAAGAACACGGCTGGCAATGATACGTCTGCTGCTCGAACCGGTCAATTTCCTCATATTAGACGAGCCAACCAACCATCTGGATATGCGTTCAAAGGACGTTTTGAAGGAGGCGATACTGGCTTTTAACGGCACGGTTATCGTGGTCAGCCACGACCGTGACTTCCTCGAAGGGCTTGTCACGAAGGTCTATGAATTCGGCGGCGGAAAAGTGCGCGAACACTTGGGAGGCATCTATGACTTCCTGGAAAAGAAACAAATCGAAAGCCTCAATGAATTGAATCCGACTGCCTCCGCCAATGGCAAAAAGCCCGGGCAGTCTTCGGGAAAAGACACGGCGGTTTCGGACAAAAGAGGCAAGGGAAATTCGAACTCCCTTTCGTATGAAGAACAAAAAGAGCGCAACAAACGCCAGAAAAAGCTGGAGAAAGAAGTCAAAGAATGCGAGCAGGCCATCAATGAGCTGGAGTCGGCCATTGCAATCCTTGAGGCACAAATGGCTACCCCCGAGGGCAGTTCTGATGTGTCTCTCTATGAAAAGCACGGAAACCTGAAGAAGCAGTTGGATTTAAAGGTGGATGAATGGGAAAAAGCTTCTGAAGAACTCGAAGCGTTCCAAAAGCAGGAATAAACGAAAAAACAGATGCACGCCATGGGACGACGGGCTATTTTCCTTTTCTTACTTCTCGCTCTCTTCCAAACGACGAAGGCAGAAAATAATCTTATCAAGGAGTCTTCTTCCGAACGGCCGAAGATAGGACTCGTCCTGTGTGGCGGAGGCGCCAAAGGCACTGCACACATCGGGGCGCTGAAGGTGCTGGAACGGGCCGGAATCCCCATCGATTATATCGCAGGGACAAGCATGGGCAGCATCATCGGAGGCCTGTATTCCATAGGCTATTCTGCCAATCAATTGGACAGCATAGTGCGCGATATCGATTGGAGCTTTCTTTTGAGCGACAAAAAGCGGCGCGAGGCTCAAAACATGCAGGAGCGCAACCGTTCGGAGCGCTACATCGTATCGCGTTCCTTCGGGAAAAAGATGAAAACAGACGAGTCGCTTGGCGGAGGGTTCATACGGGGAAATAACATTCAGAATACCTTTTCGGCCCTCACCATCGGTTATCACGACTCCATCGACTTCGCCGATTTGCCCATCCCCTTCGCCTGTGTGGCACAAGACATTGTGACGGGAAAAGAAATCGTCCTCAAAAGCGGAGTATTGAGCACCGCCATGCGCGCAAGCATGGCCGTGCCCGGCGTATTCTCCCCCATCCGCGAACATGGGATGGTGCTGATTGACGGAGGAATGGTAAACAATTATCCGGTTGACATAGTGCGCGCAATGGGAGCCGATATCGTAATCGGTGTAGACGTACAGAACAATCTGAAGAACGACAGCACGCTCAAGAATGCAGGCGATATATTGGGGCAGATAGTGAGCCTCATGGGTAAGGAAAAGTATTCCAAGAACATAGAAAATACCGATGTGTATATCCGCGTCGATGTGGAGGGATACGGCTCGACCAGCTTTACGCCCAACGCCATTGACAGCCTGATTCATAAAGGGCAGGAAGCCGCCGAAAAAGAATGGATTACCCTGCGTGCCATAGCGCTTAAGGAAAGAGCTTACGGCATTTCGCCTCTTTCGATCGATACGCTCTATTCTCCCAATACGCCGAAGCGCCCTTACCGCAGTTTCTCCAACCAGCAGAAAATAGCCATCGACCGGATTGTCATTCCGCACATGTCTCAAAAGGAGGAGAACTGGATCATGAAACGCTGCGGGCTGCAGGAAAACAGTTACATCAGCCTGCAGCAGATAGAAAAGGCAATGGACTTGCTTTGCAGCCACTTCAATTATGAATGGGTAAATTTCCGTCTTTTGAAGCATGACGACGACGAATTATACACATTGGAGTTCATGCCCGAGCAGAAACAAATGACTGAAATCAACGTAGGCGCCCGCTTCGACAGCGAAGAGCTGGCCAGTCTGTTACTGAACCTTACCGCTAACTTGAAAGGGAAGCGCCCCTCGTCGCTTTCTCTGACAGCCCGTTTGGGAAAACGCTATATGGGAGAAATCGGATATAGCTGGCGACTGAACCGGAAAGAGCAGTTTGAAGCCAATTTGCTCTACCGTTTCCGCTACAACGACATCAACGTACACCGACAGGGGAAGCGCTATTACAACGCCACCTACCGCCAACATGCAATGGAGGCCTTCTTTGCCACAAGCAATTCCCACAATTTGCGGTTTATTGCAGGACTTCGCTGCGAATTCCTTAATTACAGCAACTTTTTATCCAACATAAATTCGGAATACGCCAACGTTTCTCAGGCAGAGAACGAGCGCCTTATCAGTTACTTCGGCGAGTTACAGGTAAACAACTGGGACGATGCGTATTTTCCCACCCGCGGTCTACAAATGCGCACCAGCTATACGCTGACAACGGATAACTTTGCCAAATATCAGGACGAGAAACCGTTCTTTGCCATACAGACTTCCTGGGAAGGTGCCCTTAGCCTTTCCAACCGTTTTGTGCTTCAGCCGGCGTTCCACGCAAGGCTTATCAACGGAAACACCATCCCCTATTCGCAACAGAACACCTTGGGCGGAAGCTATCCCGGTCGCTTTCTGGTACAGCAGCTGCCCTTTTACGGCATTTGCAATACCGAACTGGCCGACAACCTGCTCTCCATTGCCAGCGTCAAGCTGCGCTATCACTTGGCGCGCATACACTATCTGAGCCTGAACGGCAGCGCTGCAATGAACAGCCACGACCTGAGACATTTCTGGAGCGGGGAATTCATGTACGGCATTAACCTCACTTATAGCCTGCAGACGCCATTCGGTCCGCTTAGTGCTTCTACCGAATACAGCAACCACACGGACAAATTAGGCTTTTATGTCAACATAGGTTTCTATTTCTGAGCGACATCACCGCCAGAGTACTACCTCCTGCCGGAAAAAGTCCTTGCGCGATTCCGAAATTCTGCTGCATCCCCATGAAAAAAGTCTTGCCACTTTAATGAATAAGTGGCAAGACTTTTTCTTTCTTATGCTGCGCCTCTTCGGAAACTGCGCCGTTAGAAATTCATGATGACTGCGAAACGTATGCCGTGTTTGTTTACGTCGGTATGGTCCAAATAGCTCAATCTCCGCACGTATTCCACGTGGATCAGTTTGAAGATGTTGTAGATTCCGAACGAAATCTCCATGTAGGGCGTGCTTCCCATTGCGTATGCGGTCGGCACTCCATCGCGGGTCGGGAACTGGAAGAGCTGTCCGTTT
This sequence comes from Bacteroidaceae bacterium, assembly GCA_050946375.1. Classification (GTDB taxonomy): domain Bacteria; phylum Bacteroidota; class Bacteroidia; order Bacteroidales; family Bacteroidaceae; genus UBA1794. Next base: position 51,151 of record JBMNUT010000008.1, read on the forward strand.
CCTTCAATATACGGATTGTTGCGCGCACTGAGGCGTCCCCACATGGCGTTAAAGCGTACTACTTCACGCAACTTCAGGCGACGTATAAACGGAATCCGGCTCAGCAATTTTCCATTCAAGTCGTATGTCAGGAAAAGCATCGCATATTCGTCGTTCATGAATTCCATGTTATTCATCAAACTGAATGTTCCTTTCTGAATAATGTAGGACAGATTCGACGGCAGAACCGGCAGTAACGGGAAAGGCACCTTGTCCCATTGTTTTCCGGCCCTCAGGTCAATGTCCAAACGCCCGAAGGAAGAAAGCCAGAAACGCTTCCAAATGCCCACTTCAGTCAGATTAAAATTGTAATCACTGCCGAGAATTCCCTTTACCCCTACCGTATGCGACAAAGTGAGGGCGGGAGCGTCGTAAGAGATGGTAAGCCGTCGCTGTTTGGTATTGATGAACGACTCACCCGGACAGTAGCGGATATAGAAAGTCGCCTGCGTAGACACCAGGTTCGGCACGAGTTCATTATTATCCATCCAGCGATATTGGAGAGCGCCTGCGGGCGTATCATGAATGTTGGCAAGAGTTGCCGAATAAGAAAGCCCGTTGCGCAGCTCGCGTTCGTAGCCTATTTGGAAGCGGCGCACATACGAGCGCTGGTCGACATCGCTCGATTTGAATCCGAGGAACATGTTGTCCTTATCCGTGCTGAGGAATTTATCAGAAGGAGTCTCCAAATCATAGCTTCCGCTGGCCCAAATCGAATGACGCGGGTACTCTCGGGGCAGATAATCCTTCTTTTTAAACGTATACTCCAGCTTTAAGCTACCTTTGCTCTTGTGATCTACAAAACCATAGGCATAATATCCCTTAAGGAAGAAGTGCGGGAAGAGATTGGCCGTAGTCTGTGCACTGAGACGGGTGCGGAAACCTTCGATTGAGTTATAGCCGACCATCGTATTTACCGGGCCTATGTCGACTTTGCTGGGGTGCTCTTTGGAGCCGGTCTCTACGAAGTTTTCGATTAACGCCCGTGCCGTGAAAAGAATGTACTTGAAACCGGGGATATTCTCCAGCTCTTTTACGAAAGCGCTCATCGTCGTTTCCTTTTCCGTGAGAGGAACTTCGCGGATTCCCGCCCAGAATTTGTCGTCGCGCATCATCGCGTTGTCCAAACGCATGGTCTCTCCGGTCCCGTTGAACAAGCGTTCATCGATCGGGGCGAAGTTAAAATTGGAATAGCGCGTCACTTGTCGCACCTGCAGGCCGGGAATAGACTTGAGGGCATACAACTCCACGAGCATATCGTTTCGTGCCAAAGCCCAGGAGCCCGTCGATAATTTGTCGAAGTCCTGCGCCACCTGCAGATTGCTCACGAAGTTTACGTTCGTATGGTAAGGCAAACGCAATTGCACGCGCTTGATTTGGTACGTACTGTCATCCAATACAAACAAATCGCCCGTGAAACCGAAATCTTGCGGATTGGCCGGCACGAAAGCAAGGTGTATGCAGCGGAAATTATCTACCATCACCGTGTCCGCAATGTAATACTGATAGAAAGAAATGGCTTCGATACTGGATATCGGGCTTATGAATCTTTGCTGGAGGAAACGGATGTGATTGTCATAAATGTCGATGTTCGTAAAAACATCGGCGAGCACCGTATTCAGAATGTCGCCTGTCGAGAACAGTTCATTTATACCTTCCGTATTGACTCCTTCTATTATTTCCTTCGTCTTGCGGGGAATCTTGCGGTAAAGCTGGGTCGATGCCGTTTCCTGTATGGAGAAAGGTAGGATATACTTTTCCGTTTCCGGACAGACTTCTATCTGCTTTATCAGGAAAGGCATTTTCTTGAAGATACCTTTGTCGAGGTCTTCTTTCTTGATGTCATTCAGGGAAGTCGTCATTTTCTCGTACCTTTTGTACGAATAGAACAGGTTATCTTCCAGACGATACTTCTTTTTGTGGGCAATGACCTTGCGCATCAGCTCTACAGCCGGGTTATTCTTACGACTGTATTTCTGCTTTTTGGGACGCACGATGGCTTCTTCCAGCACGAGGTCTACGGGAACTAACTTTAAAATCAGGCTTGCATCCTTGCCCGGCTCAACTTTTATGAGTTTTGTCTCGTATCCCAGAGCTTTGATCTGCACTACGTCAAATCTCTTATTGGCCCGCAGGCGGAAACGCCCCAGGCTGTCGGTCAATTCCCCCTGAGCATTGCTGCCTTTGAGCAGGACGGATGCATGAGGAACAGGCTCTTGCGTCGTCGAATCGGTAAGGACACCGGTAATATATTGCGCTTTTATTCCATAGGAGACGAGCAAAAAAGACAAGAAAAACAAAAGTCGTGGAGAGATCTGCATGTCGTCTTACTAAATAAGTGATTGGCAAAGATACCTTATTTCCGCCTTTTCTACCAAGAAACTACCCTCAGTTCACTCCATATTTAATGTGTCTTGCGAATTATAGACCATTTTTTTATCCTTTTCTTCGTTCCCCGGACGTAAAGATGCGGCAGCAGTTTCCTCAGGCGAACCACTGTTTCAGTTCTTGATAGAGCCGCTGTACGGGAAGTCCCATCACGTTGTAGAAGCTGCCCTGCATGCCACTGCAACCGATGTAGCCTATCCATTCCTGAACGCCATACGAACCAGCCTTGTCGAAAGGCCGGAAATGCTCCACGTACCACTCGATTTCATCCTCTTCCAGCTCCGCAAACGTGACATCCGTGCGGCACGAGAAACTTTTCTGCCGCTCAGTCGTCGTCAGACACGCTCCGGTAAACACCTGATGAGTGCGACCGGAAAGAGTGCGGAGCATGCGCACCGCGTCGGAAGCATCGGCCGGTTTCCCCAATACTTCGCCGTCAATCCAGACAATGGTATCGGCTGTCAGCAAAAGTTCATCCGCCTGCAGGCTGTCGCGATAGGCCTCGGCTTTTTTGCAGGCAATATACAAAGGAATATCCGCCCCGCGCAATTCATGAGGATACGACTCGTCGATACCCGGCAGGGTACGCACTTCATAGGGGAGACACAATCCTTTCAGGAGTTCTTTGCGGCGGGGAGAGTTGGACGCCAGTACTAATCTGTAATTTCCTAACGAGAACATGGGCAATACTTTTCCTTTTTTCAAAACTTTATGGGCAAAGAAACTGCTTTCCTTTGCCGTTTCGGGGACAAAGGTAGAAGTTTTCCTTCAGATTATAAGTATATTTGCATCCACTTCCCTGTCGGAATCTGCGAAAACAATAACTCTTTCTATGAAAAATACCACTTCCCCCTACTCCGTTGTACTCATCGGTTCCGGCCGTGTAGCTACCCATTTCGGGAAAGCCCTGCAAGATGCCGGATGCGAGATACGGCAAATTTTCGGGCACTCGCAACCCCCTGCCCTCAAACTGGCGGAAACACTCGGTTGCCGTACCGCATTCACGCCCGAAGAGCTCGACCCCGATGCACAAATCTACCTGTTTGCCTGGAAAGATGACCTGCTCGAACAAATCATTCCGCCCGTGGCAACCCGCGTCCGCGCCGCGCGGAAAAATGAGGAAAAGCCTCTCTTTCTGCATACGGCCGGGTGTATTCCCATGAGCGTATTCGCTTCGTACGCAGAATGCTTCGGCGTGCTCTATCCGCTGCAGACGTTTACGAAAGAACGGACGTTGGATTTCCATTCCATTCCCTGTTTCCTGGAGGCTTCCGATGCCCCGACGCTGGAAAAGCTCCGGACTTTTGCCCGGAACCTTACGGCTACAACCTACGTGCTCGACTCCGAAAAGCGGCGCACCCTGCATCTGGCCGCCGTCTTCGCCTGCAATTTTCCCAATCATCTGTACGCTCTGGCCGGCGATATACTCCAAAGTGCCGGAATCCCCTTCAGCGCCTTGTGTCCTCTCATCGACGAAACCGCAGCCAAGGTGCACGAAATTCCGCCCCGCCTTGCTCAAACCGGCCCAGCCTGCCGCAACGACACGCAAACCATGGGGCGGCACACCGGGTTACTCAGGCAACTGGCCCAAGAAGGCGCCTTGCCGGCCCGCGAAGCCGAACTGATGGAAAAACTCTATGTGCTGCTGAGCGAAAGTATTTACATCCAACAAAAACAATAGAACCATGGGCAATATAAATTACGACCTTACCCGCATCCGTGCGATGGCCTTCGACGTCGACGGAGTACTCAGTGCCAGTATCGTTCCGCTCCACCCCTGCGGTGAGCCGATGCGCAACGTAAACATCAAAGACGGCTATGCCCTGCAGCTCGCCGCCAAGCTGGGATTTCACCTGGCCATCATAACCGGCGGACGAACCGAAGCCGTGCGCAAGCGTTTCGAGGGGCTGGGCATCAAAGACATCATTATGGGTTCGGCCCTCAAGATACATGACTATCGCGACTTCTGCCGCAAGTATTCGTTGAGCGACGAGGAAGTACTGTACATGGGCGACGACATTCCCGACCTGCCGGTACTGCGCATGTGCGGACTGCCCTGCTGTCCGGCCGACGCTGTTCCGGAAGTAAAAGAAGTGTGCCGCTACATTTCCGAATATCCGGGCGGAGGCGGCTGCGGACGCGACGTAGTGGAACAGGTACTCAAGGCGCACGGTCAGTGGATGACCGATGAGGCCTTCGGTTGGTAGCAGCCGGCAATCTTTAGACAAGTCCTGCGGCTTTTCGGGAAAAGGTGCAATACTTTTTCCGAAAAGTCTTGCTGCTTTTTCCGAAAACCAGTAAGCCTTTTTCCGGAAAGCGACGGGTATTTTCAGCCAAACAGCACTCGCCTTTCACTATCTTTGCTTACGCGAAAACAGGATGCGGCTCGGCTTTGTCAAACCGAAAACAACGTTTTCGTTTGCCACAGCACTCGCCTTTCACTATCTTTGCGGAAATTTATGCGAAATCATGGAAGAATATCACGATATAATCTTCGATCGAAACAGTGTTGAGTTTGTAACTGTGGCGGCAGAATATTGTGCCTTTCTGGAAAAATGCCAGCAGCAGCCCATCAGTCGGCGGCGGTTTGTGGACACGACCGTCAAGCTGCTTCCGCTGCTCTACCTGAAGGCTACGCTCATTCCCGAGTGTGAAACCATCGGGTTCGAAGAGCCGGATGCGTACGTCACCGAAGAGTCTTACGAAAGGATGCGTTCTGTTTTGGCCGAAATCATGGGCGACAAAGACGACTATCTGGAAGTCTTTACGCCGGACATGGCGTACAGCGAAGGCGCATTGCCCAACTTCATTTCGGAAGACTTGTGCGACATCTATCAGGCTCTGCGTGACTTCATCTTCATTTTCCGCCAGGGAATCAACGAAACGATGCACGACGCACTGGCCATCTGCCGGGAACGTTTCGAAGACTATTGGGGGCAAACGCTCGTCAACACGCTGCGCGCCCTGCACGAAGCCAAGTACAAGGACCCCGATACGGAAGAAGACGAAGAGGAAAACGGCGGACTCCTGTCGGAACAAGAGGAGGACGACGCCGGAAACGACTACTATGATCTCATGGACGACGAGGCGGAAGAAAGGGAGGAACGATGATTATTCATACGCGAATCCCTAAGGAAGCACTGCACGACATGCCTACTGCTTCGTTCAGCGGCGTAATTCATGTAATCGACTCCACGGCACAACTCGCCGGTTCCATAGACTTCCTCAGCCGGCAAGCACGGGTGGGCATCGACAGCGAGACCCGGCCTTCGTTTCAGAAGGGCCGGCTCAACAAGGTGTCACTCCTGCAGGTCTCCACGCTGGACGAATGCTTTCTGTTTCGTTTGGGACTGATTGAAAATCCGGAGTTACTCGTCCGCTTCCTGGAAGACGAACGGATTAAGAAAATAGGACTCTCGCTCAAAGACGATTCCCTCACGCTGCACCGCCGTTTCGACTTCACCCCCGGCGGATGGGTCGACCTGCAAGACATCGTCGGCGCCTTCAGAATCGAGGAGCGCAGCCTGCAAAAGATTTACGCCATACTCTTCAACGAGCGTATCTCCAAGCGCCAACGGCTGAGCAACTGGGAAGCTCCCGAATTAACCGCAGCCCAGCAGGCTTATGCCGCACTCGACGCTTACGCCTGCCTGCGCATCTATAATTGCCTTCACGAACTCCGCATCAGCGGAAATTACATAATAAAAGAAATACCGCCCACGCAGCCTTCGCCCGAAACGGTGGAGCAGGCAGTGGCAAACCCCGTATGACCTATGACCTATAAGAATGTATATTTGAAAAACGGTAAGGAAGAATCGCTGAAACGCTTCCATCCGTGGATTTTTTCCGGTGCCATCCATCATACCGACCGCTCCATCGGCGAAGGCGAAACGGTTCGGGTCTTGACGCTCGACGGTACATTCCTCTGCGTCGGGCATTACCAGAAAGGGAGCATCGCCGTGCGGGTCCTCTCTTTCTGCGACGAGCCAATCGACGCTTCGTTCTGGCTACGCAAGCTCAAAGAGTCCGTACAGTTGCGCAGAACCATAGGCATTCTGGGCAGAGAGGACAACAACACGTGCCGACTGGTGCATGGAGAAGGCGACGGATTACCCGGGCTGGTCATCGACTTGTATGGCAAGACCGCCGTGATGCAGGCGCATTCAGTGGGCATTCACTGCAACCGTATGGAAATCGCGCATGCCTTGTTGGAAGCGACGGAAGGGCTGGTTGAGCACATTTACTATAAGTCGGAAACGACACTCCCCTTCAAGTCGGAGCTGGAAGCCGAAGACGGTTTCATCGTCGGGCACAGCACGGAAAACATAGCCATGGAGTACGGATTGAAGTTTCATGTAGACTGGCTGAAGGGACAGAAGACCGGTTTTTTTGTCGACCAGCGTGAGAACCGTCGCCTGCTGGAGCAATATGCGGCCGGGAGATGCGTGCTGAACATGTTTTGCTACACGGGCGGTTTTTCGTTCTATGCCATGCGGGGCAATGCAAAGCTGGTACATTCGGTCGACAGTTCCGCAAAGGCTATCGAGTTGGCCAAGAGCAATGTGGAATTGAACTTCCCCGGCGACAAGCGTCACGAGGCTTTTGCCGAAGATGCCTTCAAGTATCTGAACCGTATGGGCGAGAACTATGATTTAATCATACTCGACCCTCCGGCCTTTGCCAAGCATCGCGACGCGCTCCACAACGCATTGATTGGCTATCGGAAGCTAAACGCCAAAGCATTTGAAAAGATAAAACCGGGCGGAATACTGTTCACTTTTTCGTGTTCGCAGGTCGTTTCGCGCGAACAGTTCCGGGCTACGGTGTTCACCGCCGCAGCGCTTTCGGGAAGAAGCGTGCGCATTCTGCACCAACTCACCCAGCCTGCCGACCATCCGGTGAGCATCTATCATCCGGAAGGTGAGTATCTGAAAGGACTGGTGCTTTACGTAGAATAAAAAAAGTATTATACCTTGCCGCAATGAACCTGAAGCCAATCGAAGAACTGCTCCGGCGTACTTACGAGGAAGCCGAGTATCCCGCCCTGAAAGAGCAAATGACACGTTGGGCCAAGGAGCGCCCCCTTGCCGGAATGCATGTGCTGGATGCAACTCCGGTGTACCGCAATACGCTCCTGAAGTATCTGGCTTTGATGGCTGCCGGTGCGCAACTTACGGTCGGGACTTCCCGGGTAATGGCGCACGACCCGGGCATCATCCGTTTGTTGGAGGAGTGTGGCGTCCCGGTTTGTGATGCGGAAAACTGCGGGCAAGGCGCCACTTTCGATCTGATTCTCGACTGCGCCGGGTCTTTTTCCCGCCTGATTCCACGGATAGGCTATGTGGAACTGACCCATAGCGGCATGGATTCATTTCAGAACAACCAACGCCCCGTGTTCTTTGCCGATGGAGGAAAAATCAAGCGCATAGAGACTTGCCTGGGCACGGGCGAAAGCTATTTCCGCGCCATGCAGCAACTTGGATACAACGATTGGGACGGTCGGAAGCTGATTCTCTTCGGATGTGGAAAGGTCGGCTCCGGCATTTTGTTCCAAGCCCACAGCAGAGGTGTCAAAACCACGGTAGTGAGCGACCTCAGTTGCCTGCGGCCGGAAGTCAGAGGCTATGCCGCTGAAATCATAGACTGGCACGACTTGCCCCGTATCACCGCAGCCCTGCAGGGAGCTTATGCCGTAGTTACAGCCACGGGGGTGCGCAACGCTTTATCTGCCATTCCGGCAGGAATCCTCACCGGATGCGGCGCTTTGCTGGCAAACATGGGAGTAGAAGACGAATTCGGGCCGCACGTAGCACCCGAATCCGTCTTGAATAACAAGCAAACGCTGAACTTCATTTTGGAAGAACCCACCCGCTTGCGTTACATAGATGCCACGATGGCCTTGCACAACGCTGGGGCTGTCTATCTGATGGAGCAACACTTCCCGCCTTCTTACCGCTTCCTTTTGCCACCTGAGGCAATAGAAACGGGAATTCTCTCCGTCACCCGTCAAAAAGGACTGTTGGGAAAGGAGCTGGCCTACATAAGCTGACTTCACAAAAGCGTGGCAGCAATGCGGCGGGCATCGGCCAGTATTTCTTCTTCGCCTTCCACTTTTCGCCCTTGCATCAAAATCCTTCCGTTACAAATTACGGTATCAATCACCGAACTGTCTGCCGCATAGACCCAATTGCTCTCGGGGTGGAACATGGGCGTCATGCATGCGCTGTCGTTGCGCACCAAGAGTAAGTCGGCAAGGCGCCCCTCCTCTATCACACCGGCATCCAACCCGAAAGTCTCCGCCCCGGCACGCGTAGCCATACGCAGCACCTCGCCGGCCGGCAAGGCCTGCGGCCCGCTGGAAACTTTTGCCAGCAAAGCTGCAATTTTCATCTCTTCCCGCATGTCCAGGTTATTGTTGGAAGAACAACCGTCCGTAGCCAAAGTGACGCGACAACCTGCGTTCAGCATCTTTTGCACCGGTGCAATGCCCGAAGAGAGCTTCATATTGCTGACCGGACAATGCGCAACAGTCACTTTCCGCTCGGCCAAAATCCGAATATCCTCATCGGTTACGTGCACCACATGGGCTGCAATTACATCTTCCCCAAGGAAACCCATCTTATCCAGATAGGCAACCGGCGTACAGCCATGCTCTTTCAGACAATTCTCCACCTCGCCTTGTGTTTCGCAGAGGTGGATATGGATTTTCTGCCCGTTCTTCCGGGCAGCATCCGCGCTCCGGCAAAGGAGTTCCTTGCCCACGGTGTAGATTGCATGCGGTGCAACGGCGAGAGAGACCCGCCCCTCCGGACCCGGGACGAAGTGCTCCAACAGGTCGAAGCACTGGTCTTTTACCCGAGCCTCTTGCGAATCGATGAGCGAAACGCCCAACGTGGCACGCAGCCCCATGGCTTCCACTACGGGGAGCGCCACTTCTTCCTTCCAATACATGTCGTTGAAGAAGACCGTGCCCGACTTTATCATCTCCAGGCAAGCCAGTCTTACCCCAACGCGGATGTGTTCGTCCGTAAAGCGAGCCTCGGCGGGCCAGATATGCTGCTCCAGCCACTCCATCAGGGGCAGATCGTCAGCATAGCCCCGCAGGAGTGTCATGGCGGCATGATTGTGCATGTTGTAGAACGCGGGGAACAGGGTCATTCCCTGTGCATCGATGCATACGGCCTCCTGCCGGTCGGGGCAGGAAGCAGGAGCAGATTCATGAGGAACGATGCGGGAAATCCGGTTTCCCGATATGTACAAGTCAACGGACTGCCCGTTCAGAGAGGCATTCCGGATAATGATTTCGTGAGTTTCAGGCATATTCATGTCGGTTTTTAACTGTGTGCAAAGATACATTTTTCGCACACTTCCGCACGACTATGCCCCGCCTTTTCTGCTGCTCAGTAGCAAAGTACGACGAGTTGCGGATTATGGTCGGAAAGAAATCCGTGCCGCCCGTCTTCGGCCGGTATGAAGCTATTCAGTACACGGAAGCCCGTATCGACGAAAACGAAGTCTATCTTCGCACGGGAGTCCACGGGCAGCCGGCCGAAGTCATGAAACGTATAAGTCGCTCCCGAGCGTTTCTCCGCCGTTTTCCAGGCATCTTTCAGCGAAGCATTGTCGGCCAGCAGAAGCCGATAGGCATCGGACTGGTCGGAAACGTTCAGGTCGCCGGTAAGAATCAGCTTGCGCCCTTGCGCAAGGGAGTCGGCCATCCGGCGTACCAGACGGGCACTTTGCCTACGGGCCTCGGTGCCCACATGGTCAAAATGCGTATTCAGCACGAAAAGCTCCTCCCCTTTCTGCAAATCGCGCAGCAGTGCCCACGTAGCGAGGCGGGTGCACGCGCCATCCCAGCCGATGAATCCGGCACTGTCGGGATACTGTGAGAGCCAAAACGTGCCGCTTTCGAGCAGACGGAACCTGTCTTTCCGGAAAAAGAGCGGAGCATATTCGCCACGCTGCCGGCCATCGTCGCGGCCGACACCTATGTGCTCATATTGGGGCAGACGCGCTGCCAAATCTTCCAGCTGGTTATGGAGCACTTCCTGCATGCCTATCAAGTCAAGCCCTTGTGCCCGAACGAAGGCAGCCAGCGTATCCCGCCGATGTACCCAATCGTTGGGATAATCATCCTTGTTGTCGTAGCGGATGTTGAACGTAGCTATCCGCAAAGTATCGGTCTGTGCCGACGAAAAGACGGTAAACAAACAGAATAAGAAGAGAAAGAAAGTTTTCATCGATTCACTGTTTTCCTTGATTTCAGGCAGCAAAGGAAGCAGATTCATGTTACAGCAATATTTCAAACATCCATAACTTTCCAACGAAAGTTGCGGCACTTTTCGGAAAAAGTTCAGGCACTTCCGTCGAGAAGTCCTGCCCCTTCTACTCACAAGTAATAGGTATATCACAACAGTCACATTTAATTTTCTTACTGATATCTTTGCTTCCTGTTAAAAAAGAATTACCTTTGTGGCGGAACAGCAAACAAACTGACAAAAACCAAACAGGCATCCATGCCTAAAACATGAGACACAAAACCATGAAATCTACCTTAATATACTATTCACGCGCCATTGGTCTACATAAGGAAAAGCATAAGAGACGAGGCATCGACCTGCTTCCATCGTTTTATCCTTCCCACGTCTGACCTCTTTCGCACGGAGAAATAAATTCTATTACCAATATACCTGACAAACTATCCTTTATACCATATTCTTTTATGAGCTATGCCTTTCTGAACAAATTATGCTATGAAGTGTTTAAATCCCGGAGGAATGCTCGATTAGAGAAAAGGCCTTCTGCACTGGAAGTACGGGTCGCCTCTTGTGGAACCTTAGAGGAAAAACTTGCAGACTACGACCTTCTCTCGATAAAATCGTTGAAGATTTTTGGCGATATGAATGGGAAAGACTTCCGATTCCTGCGGGAACTGAAGAATCTCTCCGCCCTCGACTTGTCGGAAGCCTCCATCAAAAAAGGAAAAGAGCCTTATCATGCTTCCTACACCATTGCCGAAGACGGGGAAATCTCTTCCTATTTACTTTACAATCTGCCTGTGGAGTGGCTCATACTGCCCAACGAAACCCGTTCCTTGAAGCCCAAGGCTTTCGGGAAAAGTCCCTTCTTCCAGATTGAAATACCACAACAAGTGGAGACAATCTACCCTAATTGCTTCACGGATTGCAGCGCTTTGCGGGAAATCAGGATTTCCGATGCCGAAAAGCCGTTACGCCTGGAGCGGGAAGATACGGAGGAATGGCAATATTGGGGGCCGAAAACTGAATATATGTACATCGGCCGCAATCTGGAGTGGAATACGCTCTATACGGATGACGGCACGCCTTTCTCCAAAATCCCCCAGTTGCAGGAACTGGAGTTGGCCGGATTTACGACAGAAGTTGCAGACTACGCTTTCTACAATTGCGAGAAACTGCTGCAAGTCAACTTGGGCGCTTCGGTAAAGGCATTGGGCAAAGGCGTCTTCGAACGCTGCCAGTCGATTGTAAACATCCACTGCGAGAACCCTACTCCGCCGGATATCAAGCGAGGCACGTTTCACCCGTACGCATTCCGCCATGCACAGGTACAGATACCGGCCGGACACTTAAAGGAATATACGTCGCATCCAATCTGGTCGCGCTTCGAGCATATCAAGGAATACAACTGATTTATTTGCCAAAAAGCGCACCGCCATTACCCGGCTCCAGCGCGATAAAGAAAAAGAAGCGGCCCGAAGACTGAAAACATCTTCGGGCCGCTTCTTTTCAATATATCGGTAATTTACGAAAAGCGCATCAGAACTCGCAACTCTTCGGAGTGCGGGGGAACGGAATGACGTCGCGAATATTGGCCATACCCGTCACAAAGAGGAGCAAGCGCTCGAAACCCAGACCAAAACCGGAGTGGGGACACGTACCGAAGCGGCGTGTATCGAGATACCACCACATGTCTTTCATCGGGATATTAAGCTCTTTAATACGTGCCATCAACTTGTCGTAGTTCTCTTCGCGCTCGGAACCTCCGATAATCTCTCCGATTTTCGGGAAAAGAACGTCCATTCCGCGAACAGTCTTGCCGTCTTCGTTCATTTTCATGTAGAAAGCCTTGATTTCCTTAGGGTAGTCGGTCATAATTACCGGCTTCTTGAAATGGTTTTCTACCAGGAAACGCTCGTGCTCGGCTGCAAGATCGCATCCCCAATATACCGGGTACTCGAACTTGTGCCCTGCGGCCACAGCTTCTTCCAGTATGCGTATTCCTTCGGTGTAGGGCAAACGCTCGAAAGTCTCTTTCACGACTCCCTCAAGACGGGCTATCAATTCATTATCGAAGTGGTCGTTTAAGAACTGAAGGTCATCGGAACAGTTGTCAAGTGCCCATTGAACACAATATTTGATAAACTCTTCCGCCAAATCCATATTGTCCGTTATGTCATTGAAGGCCACTTCCGGCTCAATCATCCAGAACTCTGCCAAATGGCGCGGCGTATTTGAATTTTCGGCGCGGAACGTCGGGCCAAAAGTGTAAATCGCACCCAGTGCCGTAGCGGCGAGTTCGCCTTCCAGCTGGCCGGAAACGGTCAGACTCGTCTGCTTTCCGAAGAAATCATCGTCGTAAAGGATTGAACCGTTCTCGTCTTTTTTCAGTTCCTTATACAGATTCTTGGTCGTGACCTGGAACATCTGTCCGGCTCCCTCACAGTCGGAGGCAGTAATGATGGGAGTATGGAAATAATAAAAGCCGTGTTCGTGGAAAAAACGGTGTATTGCAATCGCCATATTATGTCTTATCCGGAAAACTGCCCCGAAAGTGTTCGTACGGGGACGTAAATGTGCGATTTCACGCAGGTATTCCAGACTGTGGCCTTTCTTCTGAAGAGGATATTCGTTGGGGTCGGCCGTTCCGTAGACCTCGATTTCTTTGGCTTGAAGCTCTATGTTCTGACCTTTCCCCTGCGATTTGACCACTTCGCCCATCACGGAAATACAGGAACCGGTAGTTATAAGTTTCATAACCTCCGGATCAAAATTTCCCAGGTCTACAACTATTTGAATGTTGTGGATGGTAGAGCCGTCATTGAGGGCAATAAAACTAACATTCTTGCTGCCCCGGCGGGTACGTACCCAGCCCTTTACGTTGATTACAGTGCCGTAATCTTCCGATTTCAGGGCATCGCTTATTTTTGTTCTACGAATTCTTTCTGTCATTTTCTTTACTCATTAAAGGCATATGCCTTTGCTTTATATCGTCAATGATGCTTCTCAATTATTCAAAAGCCCCCATGCGGAGCATGTTTACTTCAGCCTCTGTCAGGAAACGCCAGTCACCTCTGCGCAGACCTTTCTTCGTCAGTCCGGCAAAAAGTACCCGGTCGAGTTTTACGACACGATAGCCGAGGCTTTCAAAGATACGACGCACAATGCGATTGCGCCCGGAGTGTATCTCAATTCCGACTTGCCGCTTGTCGTTTTCGTTTGAGTAACCGACTGCATCTGCCTTGATTTCTCCGTCGTCCAGCGAGATACCTGTGGCAATCTTATCGAGGTCTTCTTTACTTACTACCCGGTCCAGCGTCACTTGGTAGACCTTTTTCTTCAAAAACTGCGGATGAGTCAGCTTGGAGGCCAGCTCTCCGTCGTTAGTGAGGAGCAGAACGCCCGTAGTGTTGCGGTCCAAACGGCCAACGGGGTAAATCCGTTCCTGACAAGCGCCCTTCACTACGTCCATAACGGTCTTCCTTTCCTGAGGATCGTCAACGGTTGTCACGCAATCCTTGGGCTTATTGAGTAAAACATAGGTCTTTCTTTCCATAACAACCTTCTGTCCACGGAAAAGTACCTCATCGGAGCGCTTAACTTTCGTCCCCAATTCGGTAACTACGGTACCGTTTACAGTCACTTCGCCTGCCTGGATAAATTCATCAGCCTCCCGGCGGGAACAAATGCCTGCATTGGCCAGAAATTTGTTCAAGCGAATCAGTGCATTCGGATCTACGTTTTCCTCCTTATATTCTATCTGTTTCTTCTGGCTGTAGTTCGCATTCGGATTGAAACCGGGGCGTCCGCCAAAATTGGAGCGGCCGCGATTGTAGCCACCCCCCTGACGATTGTATCCGCCTTGGCGATGGGGCGTCTGGAAACGGCGGTCATTATATCCATTTCCTTGAGGACGGTATGCCGGACGGTTGCCATAAGAAGGACGCTCTTCGAAGGTACTTTCGTCCGGATTGGCATACGTTCCGCGCTCGTTGTAGTAACGGTTTTCATAAGAACGCTGGGGCATGCGGGTACGATTGTAACCTTCCTGGCGATAAGGCGCATTCTCATTCCGGTTGTAAGTGCGCGGGCGCCATTGGCGTTCCTCGCCACTTCCTTCCGGCGCATTAGTGTTATAACGCGGACGGTACGGACGCTCCGAGCGGGAATATGCTGAATTATTCCCATACGGACGCGGGCGATAGGGCCGTTCTTCTCCGGGATTGGCAGAATATGAGAAAGGCTTTTTCTCGTTTTGGGCATCGTAACGGTTGTACGAGCGGTTATTATTATAATAGGGCCTACGCTCCTCCTGGCTGTAAGAGCCGGCGTAGGAAGAATAAGGCTTCCGATAGGAAGAATAATTGTTCCCGTCGCGGGGGATGCGTGGACGGCGGTGTCCGGTTACCGGGCTGGTTGAAGCCGCCGTTTCATTGGCATTCTCTTTCGATTCGTTCTGCGGAGCATTGCTTTCTGCGGCAACGTCTTTCCATTCTTCATTGCTTGTGTCCATTGTTTCTTCTCGTTTGTTTTGTTATTCGTTGGTTCTCATTTCCGGCCTCGCGGCCGCTCTATCATATATTATATATAATGTATCTGCAAATTTGCGAGATTCTTTTCCGTTATCTGGGCGATTCCTCAGAGATCAAGTCTCTGGGGAATCGTTTTTTTTGATGCTCCTTTTCCTTATGCAGGAATCAGATTCCTGTATAATTGTGGGGCGTGATTGCACGTAACTCCTGCTTCACTGATTCGCTAACCTCCAGGCCCTCGATAAATTCCTTGATGGATTTCTCCGTAATGGCCTGGTTGGTGCGCGTCAGTGCCTTGAGGGCTTCGTAAGGATGCGGATAAGCCTCCCGGCGCAAGATGGTCTGAATGGCTTCGGCCACTACGCTCCAGCAGTTATCCAAGTCTGCATAAATCTTGTTTTCGTTCAGCAACAATTTACGGAGCCCTTTCAGAGAACTTTGGATTGCTACGATGGTATGAGCCAAAGGCACTCCGATGTTGCGCAATACGGTGCTGTCCGTAAGATCTCTCTGCAGGCGGGAAATCGGGAGTTTACTGCTTAAATGCTCAAGAATGGCGTTGGCCAGTCCCAAGTTGCCTTCCGAATTCTCAAAGTCTATCGGGTTTACCTTATGAGGCATGGCGCTTGAGCCAACTTCGCCCTCCTTTATTTTTTGTTTGAAATACTCCATCGAGATATACATCCAGAAATCCCGATCCATATCGATGATTATCGTATTGATTCGTTTCAGCGCATCGAAAACGGAAGCCAGATTATCGTAATTGGATATCTGGGTCGTATATTCTTCGCGCTTCAATCCCAACTTTTCCGAGACGAAACGGTCGCCAAATGCCTTCCAATCGTACGCCGGATAAGCCACATGATGGGCATTGTAGTTACCCGTTGCACCACCGAACTTGGCGCTCAGGCAGCAACCCTTAAGGCTTTTCAGCTGTTCCTGCAGGCGATAGACAAAAACCTGTATCTCTTTTCCCAGACGCGTAGGCGAAGCGGGCTGACCGTGGGTCTTGGCCAGCATCGGGATAGAGCTCCACTCCTGAGCGTATTGCGCCAGTTGGCCAATCAGCTCTTCAATCTGCGGATAGTAGACTTCTTCCAAGGCTTCCTTCAGGGAGAGCGGGACAGAAGTGTTGTTGATATCTTGCGAAGTGAGGCCGAAATGGATAAATTCCTTGTAGGCTTCCAGTCCGCCGATGCGGTCGAATTGCTCCTTGATGAAGTATTCCACCGCTTTCACGTCGTGGTTCGTTACTTTTTCGATATCTTTTACCCGCGAAGCGTCGGCTTCGTTGAAATTACGGTATATATTCCGCAATGTTTCATGCAGGTTCTTGTCGGTCGAAATAGGTTTCAGTTGAGGAAGAGGCAGTTCGCAAAGCGAGATGAAATATTCGATTTCTACCCGAATGCGGTATCGAATCAGTGCGAACTCCGAGAAATAAGCAGCCAAAGGTTCGGCTTTGCTTCTATATCGGCCGTCGATAGGAGAGATGGCCGTAAGTTGATCCAAGTTCATCGCAGTAGTTAAAAACGCAGTAGTTAAGAATATCAGGCTACAAAGGTACGATTTTCCGATGGATTTTCGAGTAGCAGGGAGCATTTTCTTCATAAGAAAATCTAAAAATCCGATTCATTTTGGAACGCGAGCGGAATTAGTCTATTTTTGCAGGCCTTGAACTATTACAAATTTCCTCTGCAACTTTTCACAAAAAGCTATGGAACTTTTTCGAATAACCACTGCAACAAATTCTTTGTTGGAGCGACTGTTTCCGCTCTACGAAGCGGCATTCCCCGAGGCGGAACGCCGTACCCGACAGCAATTGACCCGCATGATTGCGCAAACGGGAGCGATGAACTTCAATGCCATACTCATGTCGCCCGAGGAACTCGCGGCAGACTCCGGCGAGCCGGTCTGCACCGAAGCGGAAGAACTCTTTCAGGGACAAAAAGTCTGCGGACTGTTTTCGTTCTGGAACCTGGGCGATTTTCTCTATCTAGAGCATCTGGCCACCTTCCCCGAGCTGCGCAACCGGCGAATCGGCGGCAAGGTCTTGTCGTACATGGAACAGCACTACCCTACTCTTCAGTTGCTGGAAGTGGAACCACCGACAGACGAACTGACCCGCCGCCGCGTGGCTTATTACGAGCGGAACGGTTTCTGCGTCTTAAACCGCTCCTATGTCCAACCGCCTTACTCGCAGTTTGCCGCTGATAAGCAAGGGCTTCCTTTGTGGATTATGGGGCGTGGAACAGCCGGAAATACGGAAGAAAAGATTGAAACCATACGGCAAAAAGTCTATTTTGAGCCATACGCTTTGGAGAACGAATAACCCCGTTTTCCCGAAAGTCCGGATACAAAAAAGCAACGGGAACCCGGCCCATGAGCGGATTCCCGTTGCTTTGTTTTTTGTCCTGCAGACGCAGTTGCAGATTTATTCCACAACAGATTGTATTTGGGCAAACAGTTTGTTCTTCAAGTCGATGGTGCGCACTCTGAACTTCGTACCGGTTCCACGTACCAGCTTAGTCCCGTTCTTGCGCAAAGCATACTCGTCGGTAATCTGATTCTCTGCCTTTATGCGGGGAATCGTCTCCTCGCTTTGCGTATCATTGTAGTCATAAAAGATACGCGACATGGTAACGGAACAACTTCCGTCGCTGCAGTCCACGGAAAGCGTATAGTAAATTCTCGTTTGGTCCAGCACCAACGGCTTATTCTTGAAAATGATGTATTCGTCGCCTTGTATCTTCAGCTTGCCCTGTGCAGCGTCGAAACTGAGAATCCCGGGCGAAGTCGCCTGCCGGGCCAGGCTTGCTTCCTGAGGCACGAAAGTCTTTTCTGCCCAGTCCTTCAAGGCTTCTGCCATTTCCTCCTTGTTTAGCTTGCTTGCGAAGGTCTGCGAAAAACAAACCTCGCCGTTGACTACCGGAATGGCTCCCGCCAAATAGGCAGAATCGTCCTCCTTTTCCTTCTTATCCTTCGATTTTTTAGCCCCAAAGAGCGGTACTCTTTCCTCATCGCCTTGTTGCTGTGCTTGGGAATATTGGGGCAAAGTGAACAAAGCCAGTAACAAAAGTGTAAAAATGCCGGTTTTCATAGTTTATTCGTTTGATGATATATGTATTAAGACAGCGGCAAATATAAAAGAAAAAAACGGAATAACGCTTCATCCGGCCCGTGATATCGCCGGAAAACACTACCTTTGTAGCCATAGACTTTCCCCAATAACCCACAAACTTATTATGAAAAAAGCATTGATTACAGGGATAACCGGGCAAGACGGTTCCTTCTTAGCAGAATTTTTATTGTCAAAAGGATACGAAGTACATGGCATATTGCGCCGTTCCTCCTCATTTAATACAGGCCGCATCGAGCATCTTTACTTCGACGAGTGGGTGTCTGACATGAAACAGCAGCGCACCATCAATTTACATTGGGGGGATATGACCGACAGCAGTTCGCTCATACGCATCATTCAGCTCATCCAACCCGACGAAATCTATAACCTGGCCGCACAAAGCCACGTGAAAGTCAGCTTCGACGTACCGGAATATACCGCGGACGCAGACGCTTTGGGAACACTCCGCATGCTGGAAGCCGTCCGCATGCTGGGATTGGAAAAAAAGACACGCATCTATCAGGCTTCTACGTCAGAGCTTTTCGGAAAGGTGCAGGAAGTTCCGCAAAAAGAGACCACTCCTTTCTACCCGCGCTCTCCCTATGGCGTAGCAAAGCAGTATGGCTTCTGGATAACGAAGAACTACCGCGAAAGCTATGGCATGTATGCCGTAAACGGAATCCTCTTCAATCATGAGAGCGAGCGCCGAGGCGAAAATTTCGTGACCCGCAAGATTACGCTGGCTGCCGCCCGTATCGTACAAGGCGAGCAGAAGAAATTGTATCTTGGCAACCTGGATGCATGCCGCGACTGGGGCTATGCCCGCGACTATGTAGAGTGCATGTGGTTGATCCTGCAGCACGAGACTCCGGAAGACTTCGTGATTGCCACAGGAGAGATGCACAGTGTGCGCGAATTCTGTACGCTTGCGTTTAAAGAGGCAGGCATTGAGCTGGAATGGCAAGGCGCCGGAGTAGAAGAGAAAGGCATAGATAAGGCAACCGGGCAAGTCTTGGTGGAAGTAGACCCGAAGTATTTCCGTCCTTGCGAGGTAGAACAGCTCTTGGGCGACCCGACAAAAGCCAAAACTCTACTCGGTTGGAATCCGAGAAAGACTTCTTTTGAAGAACTGGTGCGCATCATGGTGCAGAGCGACCTGGAATATGTACGCCAGACAAAAGCAGCAAAACATAAACTCTGATTAACTTTTGATACAATGGAGAAAGACGCCAAAATATTTGTAGCAGGGCATCGCGGGTTAGTCGGCTCTGCTATTTTGGAAAACCTGAAGCGCAAAGGCTATACAAACTTTGTGTTACGCACACATGCCGAGCTTGATTTGTGCGACCAACCGGCAGTTTCCAGTTTTTTCGACGCAGAAAAGCCGGAATACGTCTTCTTAGCTGCCGCTTACGTAGGCGGAATCGTGGCAAACAGCCTGTATCGTGCCGATTTCATCTATCGCAATCTGCAAATACAGAATAACGTTATCTACAACTCATGGCGCACCGGAGTAAAAAAGCTCCTCTTTTTGGGCAGTACGTGCATCTATCCGCGCGAAGCGCCCCAACCTATGCCCGAAAGTTGCCTGCTCACGTCTCCTTTGGAGTACACGAACGAGCCGTATGCACTGGCGAAAATTGCCGGACTGAAGATGTGCGAGAGCTTTAACCTGCAGTACGGGACCAATTATATTGCAGTAATGCCTACCAATCTCTATGGCCCCAACGATAATTTCGACCTGGAACGCAGCCACGTATTACCCGCTTTGATTCGAAAGATGCACTTGGGACAATGCCTGCTTGCCGATAATTGGGAAGCAATCCGCAAGGATTTTACCCGATATCCGGTGGAGGGTGTCGACGGGAATGCGCCTGAAAACGAGATTTCCGCCAAGTTGAATAAATACGGCATACGTAGGGAAAACGGCGAAGTCAGTGTAGAAATTTGGGGAACAGGCACTCCCTTGCGCGAATTCTTATGGAGCGAAGACATGGCTGACGCCTGCGTTTTTGTTATGGAGCATGTTGATTTCAAAGACCTGCACGGAGAAGAAAAAGAAATCCGCAACTGCCATATCAATATCGGTACGGGCAAAGAACTCACCATACGCGAGCTGGCACAGTTAGTAGCCAAGACCGTAGGATTCAAAGGGGCAATCGTCTTCAACGCATCCAAACCCGATGGCACAATGCGGAAGCTGACCGATCCGTCCAAACTGCATGCCCTTGGCTGGAAACACCGGATAGAACTGGAAGACGGGGTTAAACTTTTATACGATTGGTACTTGAAGAAATAAAAATCCCCACCGGGACATAAGGCCCGACCCCATTCAACAAGATAAAAAACTCCGAGTAAGTTTTAGAAATACGCCCCAAAAGTCCAACGCAAGACTTTTGGGGCGTATTTCTTTAAGACCCGTGCTTTCTGAGAAATATAGCTGCCTCGCGATTTTGAAGAACAGGGGTAAAAAGTACCAAAGTGTCTACCTTAGTCTGCACTGTCCCCTGCCCTTCTCGCTCTGTTGCTCTTAGTGGATGATTACAAGAGTAGCTCCAAATCCGTATTCCTGAAAGGAGGCGTCCTGCGCCTGGCAGGTCTTGTAGTTGTGACGCAGTTCGTCAAGTATGCGGCGACGCAATACACCGTCGCCTTTCCCATGGATGAATACGATTTTCTGCCCTTTCTTTCCCTTGTATTGCTCCATCGTGTTACGAAAGACGCTTAGCTGGTATTCGAGCATGTCTTTAGGTTGCATGCCCTGAGTGGTGTCGAGCAGCTGGTTAATGTGAAGGTCGATTTCCACAAGGTCTTTCCCCGCGCCTTTTTTGCCTTTCTCTGCATGGGACGAAACGGGCTTCGCGGGCTGTACATCGGCACGGCGTTTTTCACTGAGGGCTTGCTGCAAGGCCTGGGCGTCTACGTAGACTTGTCGTGCGGGAGTATCGTCGCGCACGATGGGATAAAGCAGAGCGGGCTCTTCGAAGTAGTCCGTAGGCTGGAAAGTGTGGAGCTTATAGAACTTAACGGTATCGATGCGAAGCTCGACTTGCACGGCGGGCTTCAGCAGGAAAGGCTTGTCGGGCTTGTAAGCTACGAGCTGCAAGGCTACGTGCTCCAGCTGATTAAGGTCGGACTTGTCGAACTCTTCGAGAAGGATTTTGGTGTTCGGCTCGGCGAGTCCGTGGTAACGGGTTTGCCAAGCATGGCCTTCGGCGCTCAGGTAGCAGAAGAAAAGAGTATAATTGCTGTCGTTCACGAGATAGGCTTCGAAGGGAGTCTCCGTCATGCGTCGCGAGTCAAGGGGAACAAAGGCGAGGTAAACATTAAGCACATTCCCGCCTTTTCGTTCTTGCGCTTTGGGAGTGAAAGACGGCTGGGGCTCTTCTTCGCTCTTCGTCTCTGTCCGATGGACCGCTGCAGGAGCAGGCTTATTGGTGCGGGGAGAGGGATGAGGCGAATTGTTTTCGTCTGTTTCGATGACTACGCATTCCCGTTTCAAAATGGGTATTTCGAATCCGTCGGCGTCTTCTACGGCGACCATGTCTTTGCTGAGGAATCGGGTTATTTTTCCGCCTCCTACTTCGTTGAGGAAGCGTACGGTATCTCCTATTTTCATTGTGGTGCGATTATTTGTAGATGTGTGTATATATGTCTTTTTACTCGTGGAGGATGGATTGAATGTGGGCACGTATTTCTTCCATCAGCCATTTGGGCGTGGAAGTGGCACCGCATACTCCAATGGAACGGGCTCCTTGAAGCTGGTGAGGGGAGATTTCGTCGACGCTGTCGATGAGGTACGACCGGGGATTCACTTGCTGGCATTCGTGGAAAAGGACTTTGCCGTTGGAACTTTTCTTGCCGCTGACGAAAAATATGAGGTCGTGTGAAGAAGCAAAACGGCGTATGCTCTCGATGCGGTGCGATACCTGGCGGCAAATAGTATTGTAGGCACGGAAGTGTGCGCCGGGGGCCATGTGCTGCTGAATGTAGTGCTCGATTTCCTGAAATTCGGGCACGGATTTGGTGGTTTGCGAGTAGAGTACTATGTCACGTGTGAAGTCGAGTTTTTTGGCTTCCTCGAGACTTTCGATGACGATGGCTTCACCGTTTGTCTGACCTACGAGCCCCAAGACTTCAGCATGCCCGTTTTTTCCGAAAATAACGATTTGCCTCGAAGAACCGATGTGCGACTCGTATTCGGCTTTGATTCTTTTCTGAAGTTGAAGCACTACGGGACATGTGGCGTCGATGATTTCCAAACCGTTCTCTTGTGCCAGGCGGTAAGTGGAAGGAGGTTCGCCGTGGGCGCGCAACAGGACTTTGGTGTCGTGCAGGGTGGCCAGCTGCTGGTGGTCGATGGTCTTCAGACCCAAGGAACTGAGGCGCTCGACTTCCCGGCTGTTGTGCACGATGTCGCCCAGGCAATAGAGTGTTTTTCCGGAGCTCAGCTCTTCTTCGGCTTTGCGGATGGCAGTGACGACGCCGAAGCAGAAGCCGGAACTTTCGTCGATTTCTATCTGTACCATTGTTTATATAAGGTTGGGAAGAACCGTTGCGTAGAGGAACGGTTCTTCGACCGATTAACTCAATTTCTTAATCGTTTCGTGAAACCGTTCCAAGAGCCATTTTTCCTGCTCGGCAATGCTCATCTCACTGTTGTCGAGCAAGAGGGCATCGGGTGCTTTCCGCAGGGGCGATATGGCCCGGTGGGTGTCCATGTAGTCGCGTTCCTGTACGTTTTTCAGGATTTCTTCGTAACTGGCCGGCTGACCTTTGGCCTGCAGTTCGTCGTAACGGCGACGAGCACGGATTTCGGGCGAGGCAGTCACGAATATTTTCAGCTCTGCAGTGGGAAAAACGGCCGTCCCTATGTCGCGTCCATCCATTACGATGCCGCGCTGTTTGCCCATTTGCTGCTGTTGTTGCACCATGGCTTCGCGCACGAATCCGAGCGAGGCAATGAGGCTGACGCGGGACGATACGTCGAGCATCCGGATGCGTTCTTCTACGTCGCGCCCGTTCAGCAGCGTGTGCGGCAGGCCGGTTTGCGCGTCGAGGGAAAAGGAAATATGGACTTCGGGAAGCCTGCTGCGCAGGGCTTCTTCGTCGGGTTTACCGTTGCTGAAGAGGCCTTGCTCCATGGCCCACAGAGTTACGGCGCGATACATGGCGCCGGTATCGATATAGATGTAGCCTATCTGGCGGGCCAGGCTCTTGGCCATCGTGCTCTTGCCGCACGAGGAATGTCCGTCGATTGCTACTATGATTTTTTTCTCTTGCATGTTTTTGAAAAAAGATATGGCGATAATACTAAAAAGCGTAGGCGATATTCATCAAAAGTGACCCGCCCGCTACGTGATACTTCCCATAGGCGGCATCGATTTTGACTTTCTTGATGTGGCAACCGGCACCGAAGCTCCACCCGGCACCATGGCTGGATTCTCCTACCTTCATCTCGTCTGCCTTGCGGAAGCTGTATCCTCCGGCTACATAGAAGTTGCGAATCGGGTAAATATCGGCACCCAAACTGATGTGCTTGGCAAACGACTCATCCCAATCCTGCAGTCGGGACAGAGTCAGGTGGAGCGCAATCGGAGCATGGGAAAAGCGCTTCGTGGCACCAATCATGAGGTTTACCGGCAGTTTCTCGGTCTCGTCTTCAAACGATTTGACCTCTCCGCCCAGATTGCGTGCCACGGCCGAAAAGGAAAAGTCCCACTCCGCATTGTAGTAATTCAGTGCCAGGTCGGCTGCAAGGGCTACGCTCGAATAGCTCTCATAGGAGCAGTATATGACTTTTGCCGCCACACCACCGCTCCAATAATCGGTCAGATTGTAGGCATACATGCCCATGATGTTGAAATCCTTGGCGCGGAAAGTGCCCAAATCCTGGTCTTGCTCATCGCGACGCGAGAAGGTGCCGTAATCCAGATACTGTATGGAAGCTCCCCACGTACCGCGTTCTCCGGCAAACTGGGAATAGGCCGCGTGGAAAGAGTTGATGCCTTCCATATAATTCATGTAGCCGAGGGAGAGCGTATGGTTGCCCACACTGGAGAGCAGCGCCGGATTGTGGACGGCCAGAGTCAGGTCATCTTCTATTTTTGAGATATTGTCTCCGCCCAATGCTGCGGCATGGGCAGAGACGGGAAGGTCCAGAAAAGAGTAGCTGCGTTCGCCCGGAGCTTGCGCCCAAACGGGGCAAATCCTGGCCAGGAGAAGCAGGCATATAAAGAGAGTAGTTCTCATCGTTGCATAATTACACTTGAACATAAAACGTGAAAAAGGGCATTTTCGGATATAAGCCAGTCTAAAAAAAACTAAATAGCGGGGTTTACGGTCGATTAAATAGTAATTTTGACCCCACAATGTTTAACGATATCAGGAAACTACACTATGGAAACAACAGAAGTCCTTACAGAACGGTTGAATAATTACATTGCTTCGCTGGACTATCCTAAGGCTCCGCAGGGCCTGTATGAGCCGATTTCGTATGTTTTGGGAATGGGCGGAAAGCGCATACGCCCCTTGCTGATGCTGATGAGTGCCAATCTGTGGAAAGAAGACGTTGACGGATTGCTGCCTGCCGCTGCCGGACTTGAGATTTACCACAACTTCACGCTCCTGCACGACGACCTCATGGACAAGGCCGACCGCCGCAGAGGTATGCTTACAGTGCACAAGAAATGGAATGACAACACGGCCATCCTCTCGGGAGACGCCATGCTGATTCTGTCGTACCACTACTTCATGCAGGTAAGAAGCGAGTACAGCCAGGCTATGCTCCGTACTTTCTCACAAGCTGCCCTGGAAGTTTGCGAAGGTCAGCAAATGGATATGGACTTCGAAACGCTGAATAACGTCACGGAAGCCGAATACCTGCAAATGATACGGCTGAAGACTTCCGTACTGCTGGCCGCAGCCTTGCGCATAGGCGCGGAATACAGTGGCGCGGAAGAAGAAGACGCCCAACTGATGTACGACTTCGGCGTACACATCGGACTGGCGTTCCAGCTTCAGGATGACTACCTCGATGTATATGGAAATCCGGAAACGTTCGGAAAGAAAATCGGAGGTGACATATTGTGCAACAAGAAGACTTGGATGCTTATCAAGTGCCTGGAACTGGCCGACGAGGAGAGCCGGTTGCAACTGCGCGGATGGCTGAACCGCATCGACTTCCTGGCCGAAGAAAAAATAGCTGCCGTGACGGCCATCTACGATGCCACCCACATCGGGGAACTGGCCCAAGAAAAGATTAACGACTACTATCGAATGGGCATCGAAAGCCTGCGCAAAGTATCCCTTCCGGAAGACCGCAAGGTGGAACTGTATGCAATAGCCGAAAAGATGCTCAATCGAGAAAGATAAGAACCTTCATAGCACTTGTTTTATGCCCACAGGCATTGTTGGACAAACGGAACCGGAGTGGATCGATACTCATTCCCATTTGTTCCTTGAAGAATTTGATGAAGATCGGGATGAGGCTGTGTCACGCGCTCAAGCTGCGGGCATAGCCCATCTCTATTTACCCAATATCGACTCCGCTTCTTTACCCCGTTTGCTCGATATGGTAAGGCGCTATCCCGAATATGTCTCTCCCCTGATCGGGCTGCACCCCACTTCCGTTGCCGCAAACTATCGGGAAGAACTGGATTTCCTATATGCCCAGCTCCAGAAGACTAATCGGAAGACTGAAAATGCGGAATCCGATTGCCTGGTTCCTTATGTCGGCATCGGCGAAATTGGAATGGACCTTTATTGGGACGATTCATATAAAAAGGAACAGGAAGAAGTCTTTCGCGAACAGCTCTGCTGGGCGAAGGAATTTTCGTTGCCGGTATGCATCCACTGCAGGAAGGCTTTTCCCGAAACGTTTGAAATCGTTTCGCAAGAAATGGATGGCGAGAAACTGCAAGGCATTTTCCATTGTTTCGAGGGAACAGAAGAGGAAGCCCGAAAAGTATTGTCACTTCCCAATTTCTATTTGGGAATCGGCGGGGTTGTGACTTACAAGAAAAGCAACCTCCCGCATATCCTGAAGGAATACGTACCCTTGGAGCGTATCGTATTGGAGACCGATTGCCCCTATCTTGCCCCCGTTCCTAAGCGCGGCAAGCGTAACGAAAGCAGTTATCTGGTATATACCGCCCGGAAGATAGCAGAGATTTATGGCATTTCCCCCTCTCAAGTTGCAGAAACGACTACGCGTAATGCCCAGCGTCTCATGCAAAAACAGGACGACTGCAACTCTTTTGCAACAAAAAACGGGGAGAATATTTGCTAATTCACGGGAAAGCGCTACCTTTGCACCGCAATTCAACAGGAGAGGTGCTCGAGTGGTTGAAGAGGCACGCCTGGAAAGCGTGTATACCCCTAAAGGGTATCGTAGGTTCGAATCCTATTCTCTCCGCAATTTCTTTCTCACATTTTTCTGTTTCTACTGCATAGAGGAAGGAAGAGTCTTTCATAAAAACAATGATTACAATGCGGCAATAGCTCAGTTGGTAGAGCACTAGCTTCCCAAGCTGGGGGTCGCGAGTTCGAGCCTCGTTTGCCGCTCTGGTTGAAAATTAGGGAGTTGTCTTATGTGGATAGCTCCTTTTTTCGTGCCAACTTTTGTTAAACAAGGCACTTTTGGGGGGCTTTTTGCCCCTTTTGGAGTACCTTTTGGTGCAAATCTGGTGCAAATTATTGGAGCTTATGATGCACGTTAAGTCATAAATCGATAGGCATCGTGCAAAAAGGGCCGGACGTTTTTCCCAAAAGCCTATCCACTATTTTCCAATTCTGCCTGGGGAGTTGAACCAATACCCCTACCCGATAATTCCACACCCTACCCTCAAAAAAACGACGGCATTTCCACTGTAAAATCAATCCAAAAGTGTTTATAAATAAGAATAGTTAGTAAAAAAGAGACAAAACTTGTCAGAAAAGAAAATATGTGCCATCGTTTTTCACAATGAGATGCGTAAATTTGCATCCTAATAATCAACATAACCCCAAAATATGGCTTCCAATCTTTTAGGACGATACGTATGGCTCGTGGATATTCTGCGGAGATACAAACGACTGACCTTTCAGGAAATCAATGAACTGTGGCTGGACAGCGGTTTAAATTATGGCGAAGAACTTCCTTTACGCACTTTTCATAACCATCGAAAGGCTATTGAAGAAATCTTTGACATCTATATCGACTGCGACAAAAAGGACGGTTATCGGTATTATATTGTCAATCCCAAGCAGTTAGAAGGCGACAATTTCCGCAGTTGGCTGGTAAGTTCTTATGCAACGTTGAACCAGGTTTTAGCCGACCGGAAGCTGGAAAATAGAATTCTGTTTGAGAATATCCCCTCCGGGCAGATTTGGTTGACCACCATAAGCGACGCCATGCGGCACAACTGGACACTCCGTATTACATATCAAGGCTTCGGAAAATCCGAACCCACGACTTTCGAAATAGAGCCCTATTGCCTGAAAGTCGTGAAACGCCGCTGGTATGTCGTAGGACGAAGCCCTTATTATTCAGAGAAGAATGCCGCTACGGGCAGTCAGATAAAAGAAATATTGGTTTATGCACTCGATCGGATTCTGGATCTCCAAGAGACTCAAAAATCTTTTGTCATGAAAGAGGATTTCGATGCAGACCTTTATTTTAAAGGATGCTGCGGGGTAATAACTTCCGATGAGCCCTCTCAGACAATAGTGCTTCAGGCTTACGGTGAGTTCGTAAACTATCTGCGTACCCTACCCTTGCATGATTCCCAAACGGAGCTGAGCTGCGACGATCAATCGGCACTGTTCGAATACCACATAAAGCCAACTTTCGATTTTTACCAATGGCTCTTGGCCCAAGGCGATCAGGTGAAGGTATTGAAACCGCAATCGGTTCGCGACGTCATGCACAGCTATGCGAAAACGTTGTTAGAGTATTACGAAGACACGGAGGAGATGGCGTGAAAGAACCGAGTTTCATCGCCATCGATTTTGAAACAGCTACCGGCAAACGGGCCTCCATATGCGAGGCCGGAATTTGCATCGTGGAGGAAGGAAAAATTGCAGAGAAACATTCCTGGTTAGTGCGTCCGCAAGGAAACTTGTACAGCTATTGGAACATCCAGATACATGGAATCTGTCCTGATGATACGATTGATGCACCGGAATTTCCGGCGGTTTGGAGTAAAATCTGCACATATCTGAAAAAGAGTCCCGTCCTCGTTGCCCATAATGCGGTTTTCGACATAGGCTGCATTCGTCATTCACTCGAATTATACGGCATAGAAAAACCGGACGTAACCTACTATTGCTCTCTACGGGCGGCGCGGAAACTCTACGATTTCGGCTGTAACAGTCTGGACTATCTTTGCCACCAATTCGATATATACTGCGGCCATCATCACCGCGCCGGCGACGATGCGGAAATGTGTGCCCGGCTGCTCCTGAAAGAGATTGAAGACGGCGGATGGAACAGGCTGCGGGAAAGTGGCTATTGCGATGGGAAATTATAATCTTCCCCCAGGGGCAACCGAATAAATGCCCCTTACTTTATAAACCATAAATAAAAGACTTTCAAAACTAAGCCCGTAGAAATATCAATCCTACGGGCTCAGTTCGTGACTTGTTTTTGCATGCATCCAATTGCGCCGATGCAGTCTTTTTCAAAAATCTACCGACACATTGGGCAAAATCAAAGTCCGGTCATCTTTTCCTGGTCCTCAGGATATCGTCCGCCCAATACCTCGATGTGATCCAAATGCTGACGGATATCCTTCAGCTCATCTGGGGTAAACTGGATATCAGCTCCCCCGATGTTTTCTTCTATGCGCTCAATCCGTTTCGTTCCGGGAATAGGCACGATCCACGGATGCTGCGCCAGCAGCCAGCCGATAGCGATGCGCGCCGGAGTCGTTTCCTTCTGTTTGGCAAGCGTCTCGACGTAGTCAACCAGCTCCATATTGTGCTTAAAATTATCCCCCTGAAAACGCGGGATGGAGGAGCGGAAGTCTGTGGCGTCAAACTTCGTATCCTTATTGAAACGCCCTGTCAACATAGCTTTTCCCAGCGGGCTGAACGGTACAAAGCCAATGCCCAGTTCTTCAAGAGTCGGCAGGAGTTCTGCCTCCGGCTTCCTGTACCAAAGAGAATACTCACTCTGTACGGCAGTCAGCGGGCATACGGCATGCGCACGGCGGACAGTTGCCGGAGCAGCCTCCGACAGTCCCCAGTGCAAAACCTTGCCTTCCTTTATCAATTCGCTTACGGTTTCAGCCACTGTCTCAATCGGGACATCGGGATCTACACGGTGCTGGTAGTAAAGGTCTATGCGGTCGGTACGCAAACGACGCAAAGAACCCTCGACGGCTTTGCGTATGGTTTCCGGCCGGCTGGAGAGTTTTACGGGACGAGCCGTAGTCGTAAGGTCGGGCATCTCCGTCAGATCATAACCGAACTTCGTAGCGATACAGACCCGATTCCGTACCGGTTCCAATGCCTCGCCTACCAGATCTTCGTTTTTACCATAACTGTACACCTCGGCTGTATCGAAGAAAGTCACTCCCAAATCTACGGCTTTCCGTATCGTGTTGATGGCATCTTTACGGTCGGGATAAGGGGGATAACTCTGAGTGAACCCCATACATCCCAAGCCTACTGCAGAAACTTCCAGTCCGTCTTTCCCAAGTTTTCTTGTCTTCATTGCTATTTCTCCTTTCCGTACTTCTTTCCAAAACTGGTGCATTTGCCGATCGTATCACCCGTGCGCAGGTAAGTATAATTCGGCATCTCGAACAATACCGGTTTCAACTTGTCGTAATCCGGTTTACCCTTCTCGTTCAGTTTGTCTTCTTCCACGTAAGTATTTACGATCTTGCAGATGAAATTATCGAAAGTCTCCGTTTCGTAATTATCTACGACCTCGCATTCCATCACCAAGGGACTGTCGTCAATGACGGGTGTGCCGGCATCGCCCAGGTGCCACGTAAATACTTCGGATTTATCCGCCTTACTGCCGCTCACGCAGCCTACATAGTCGGCACGCTCCAGCATGGCTTCGTCGACCATGCTGACAGATACTTTTCCCGTCTGCTTTATCCCCTCATTGGAATAATGCCCTTTAAACAAGCTCAGCATAATCCGGTCATGACCGATTATACCGATATGAGCAACAAGAAGCCAGTTAATTTTTTCATTAACTTTAGTACCGACAACCACTGCTGGCGTAGGGTACAATGCCAAAGTAGAGCCAATGTTCTTTTTCATCTTCTTCTGTTTTGTTGTGTTCAATGATCCATTCCGCTTTAAACTCCCTTTCTTTGGGAAGTTAAGCGAAGATTTCTTTGATGCAAAAGTAGCAGAGATGCTAAAAAACGGATGTAAACAATTTACGGAGATTTGTAACCCTTTTACTGATTATGGATTAGACTGCGAAAATTTTCATTTGGAGGTTTTTCGAAAAAGCCTTGCACCTTTCGCTGAATTGCCTTATATGTTTTTCGAAAAACTCCATCAGCTTTTTCACTGCTTGAACTATATAAAACAAGAACCTATGTAGAGCGCGGGATAGATTACGGCAGCCGCAGTCGGCATGAGTGCCTGCGGCGTGTTTCCAGCCCCGTACATTGGAAGGGAAAAAGGAGAAAGGTTATGCCTGGCGTGAAACGGATGAATAAAAAAGAAAAAGGCCATCTCTGATTTTGAGACAGCCTCTTTTCGTATTATGCAAGCACGCGTTTGTTACGCTCGTCCACGATACTCATTCGGCGTGCACCCCGCCACTTTCTTGAACAGCCGGCTCAGATGATGCGGATATTGGAAGCCAACTTCGTAAGCTATCTCGCTCACGGTCTTGTCTGTACTTGCAAGTAAGTCTTTGACACGATTGATAACGGCGAGATGAATGTATTCAATGGCTGTCTTACCCGTCTCCTTTTTTATCAAATCACCGAAATAATTGGCAGAAAAATGCAGCTGGTCGGCGCACCAGGCTACGGTTGGCAGGCCGATTTGTTCGGGCTTATCTGAATCGAAGTACTTGGCCATCAATTCCTCAAAGCGTATGAGTACATCCCGATTGATAGCCTCACGGGTAACAAACTGGCGGTCGTAAAAACGAAGGCAGTGGTTGAGCAACACATCAATATTGGAAGTAATAATGCTGCGGCTATGCCTGTCGATGTTGTGGTGCAGTTCTTCTTCTATTTCGGTGAAACAGTTGAAGATGGTTTGGCGTTCGCGCTCGGACATATGTAAAGCCTCGTTCACTTCATAGGAAAAGAAAGTATATTCTTTTATCTTGCGGGCAAGAGACGTCCCACGCAGCAAATCGGGGTGAAACAGCAGAGCATATCCTTCGGGGTTGAGCGTCTCTCCTCCGTCATCTATGCCTGCCACTTGGCCGGGAGCGACAAAAACCAGCGTTCCCTCCTCATAGTCGTATCTGCTGCGGCCGTAGGTTAACTGACCGTGCACCTTCCCTTTCAGATAAATGCCATAAAAACCATAATACTTCTTTTTGTGTTTCAACACTTTGACATTCTTGAAATCAATGAATGTTACCAACGGGTTAAGCGTTTCGATACCCAGAAACTCGTTATAATCATGGATGCTGTTGATATTGATGATGTCGCCCATATCTTTTTTCCTTTCATTTTTGTCAGTATGGCAGCACAAAAATAGTCTTTTTCACAGCCTCTTCTTCATATCGGATAACAAATCTGTAAAATAGGTGCTATATTCTGTATTTTGTGTTATTCGCTCGTTTTGACGCTTATATAAGTATTTAAGAATGAACTGGAGATGCGGTTCTGGGATGAACAGCGGAAATAATTCTGTTAAATGGGTGCTGCAATCCGTAATCTGTGTATGGACAAAGAGCCTTCGCAAACGTAACTTTGCAAGAAAAATGAACTATACAAATTTTATCCGGTAATCCGCTTATGAAAAAGATATTTCAACTAATCTGTCTGCTTTTTGTCGCAAATATGGCAACAGCTTGCAACAATACGGAAGAGGACGAATGGAAAAACGCAGTAACAATGGAAACGACTGTTACGACTGACATCACTTCTACTTCTGCCATATCCGGCGGACGTATCTCCGGCAATACGGAAGCTGTCACAGCCTTTGGCATTTGCTGGGGAACATCTGCTGAGCCGTCAATCAACAATTCCCATACGGAAGCCGACGGTTCACCCGAATCGTTCGCATCCACGTCCATCCCTATACGATGGAGGAAGGCAGTCTGGACTTGGCGCGTGCCATCCGTTACGTCCGGAGCCATGCCGCCGATTATGGCATCGCCCCCGACCGCATTGCTTCGGTAGAATGCCAACGCCGCCCGTGAAGCCGGTGTGCAGGTAGAAGAACATGTACTCGACGGTTGGCCGCACGGTTTCGGCGTCCGGGGCGAATGGACTACTTGGTTCGACAGCTTCCTGATGCAGGTAATGACACATTGAATTATAAATTTAAACAGAGAGAATATGAATACCCTGAAGAAACTCTTTCTTTCCGCTGCCCTGCTGTTGGGCTGCGCAGGCGCAATGAGCGCGCAAGAGAAGAGGACCACTGCCGGTGTACCCGTGGTCAAGTTGAACAATGGCGTAGAGATGCCCCGCTTCGGACTGGGAACCTTCCTGCAACCTTCCGACGAGGTGTGCGAACAATCATGCCTCACCGCTCTGAAGGCAGGCTACCGCCACATTGATACGGCGCATGCCTACAACGACGAACGCGGCGTGGGACGTGCCGTAAAGGAAAGCGGCATTCCCCGCGAGGAAATCTGGATTACCAGCAAACTATGGCCTACGGAATACGGCGAAGGCAAGACAATGGAAGCTATCGACGCAATGTTGGAACGGATGCAGCTGGACTACATCGACCTGCTCTACGTGCATCAGCCCGTGGGCGACTTCGTCGGAGCATGGAAGGACATGGAGAAGGCCGTCAAGATGGGCAAGGTACGTGCCCTGGGCATCAGTAATTTCGACGCCAGCGACGAGGTATGGGACGAGATTATGAGTGCTGCCACCATCAAACCCGCCGTGCTCCAGATAGAATGCCACCCCTATGCCCAACGCGTCGAGATACGCAAAAAAGCAGCCAAGGAAGGCATCCAAGTGGAATGCTGGTTCCCGCTGGGCGGCGCGATGTCGAACGGGGCACTTTTCAAAGACCCGGTTATCCAAAAGATAGCCGAAGCACACGGCAAAACGCCTGCCCAAGTCATCCTGCGCTGGCACATCCAGGAAGGTTTCTCCGTCATTCCCGGCGCATCGAACCCGGACTATATCAAAGAGAACATCCAGATTTTCGATTTTTCGCTGACAGATGAGGAAATGACCGCCATGCGTTCGCTTAACAAAGAGCAGCGGTTCTTCAACGCCACGCTGGATGATGTGAAGCGGATGGTGTGGGGAACGAAGCAGTAAAATTGTCAATCATATCTTTGAGAAATATGAAAAATATCCTCATTTTGGAGATGTTTTCCTTCGATAATATGGGTAACTCATTCCGTAATACATGCATGGACAAAAGGAATTTATCAAAGTAATTTTGCATCAAAAAAATAATAAATGGATACGGTAAAATTAAACAATGGCATAGAAATGCCGATACTGGGTTATGGAGTATATCAAGTATCTCCATCTGAATGCGAGCGTTGCGTAAGCGATGCTATCAAGATCGGTTATCGTTTAATAGACACAGCGCAAGCTTATCGAAATGAACAGGGTGTGGGGGACGCTATCAGTAAATGCGGAGTGTCGCGTAGTGAACTTTTCATCGTAACAAAAATATGGATTTCCAATGCTGGATATGAACGGGCGAAAGCCTCTATCGACGATTCCCTGCGTAAGTTGAGAAGCGACTATGTGGACTTGTTGCTCATCCACCAACCAATGGGTGACTATCGAGGTACATATCGAGCGATGGAGGAAGCATATCGTGTAGGTAAAGCCCGCGCCATCGGAGTATCGAATTTCCACGGCAAGCATTTTACGGACTTGGCTAATGACTGTGAAATCAAGCCTATGGTAAATCAAATTGAAACTCACGTTTTTTATCAGGAACGCACAATGCAGAAATTGATGCAACCTTTCGGTACACAGATAATGTCTTGGGGACCGTTTGCTGAAGGACGTAACAACTACTTTTCAAACCCCATACTGAAAAATGTTGGCGAAAAATATGGCAAGTCCGTCGCACAGACAGCCCTCCGCTACCTTATTCAATGCGGTGTGGTAGTCATCCCTAAAAGTACACACAAGAATCGCATGGAAGAGAATTTTAATGTATTTGACTTCACACTTTCCCCTGAAGATATGGAAATCATTGGTAAACTGGACAAAAATAAAAGTCTGTTTTTCTAACAAAAAAACGAATGAATCTGAAAAACATCCTATACATTGTTGTCATCAGTGTGATGACATTGTTTGCCTCTTGTGGCAATGGGGAAAAACAACAGTCGGAAGGACCAGACCGTTACGGCATCAACTATTCGGACACCTCAACCATCAAGAAGACACACAAGAACGTGCTGGTCATTTCCGCCAGTCCCCGCAGACAGGGCAACACAGACCTGCTCTGCGACGAGTTTGCACGCGGCGCCCAAGAAGTCGGAGCGAGAGTGGAAAAGATATTCCTGGGTGATTACAACATCGCCTTCTTCCAGGAAGCGGACGAACGTCATGTGGGCGACAGTGCAGACGTGGCTACGGACGATGCGCCGATGATTGTGCGCAAAATGCTGGATGCAGACATCATCGTTCTGGCAAGTCCGGTCTATTTTATGAATATCAACGGACAGATGAAGACGCTCATCGACCGTACTTATTCACACTTTATGGATTTGAAAGACAAGGAATTTTATTACATCACCGCCTGTGCGGACAATGCCGAAAGCACAGCCGACTTTGCCATCGCTGGTTTCAGAGGTTTCGTAATGTGCCTGCCCAATCCTACGGAACGGGGAATGATAAAGGCCATTGGACTGGGACGGAAAGGCAGCGTAAAAGGAACGGTGTTTATGCAACAGGCGTATGAATTAGGGAAAGGAGTATGACGTATGCAATACCGAGAATTTGGACGTAGCGGCCTTCGTGTATCCGCCGTGAGGCTGGGTTGTATGGGAATGAGCCACACTTATGGTGCAACGGCGGACAAAAAGGAAATGACCCGACTGTTAGCTCAGGCAGTAGATATGGGTTACACGTTGTTTGACACAGCCGAAAGCTATGGCACACAAACCGATCCGCACGATAACGAGAACCTTGTTGGTCCGGCTCTGAAACCTTATCGCGACAAAGTGGTGCTCACTACGAAGTTCGGCATTACGATGGACCGCAGTGTGCCCTGGCCGTGGCCCGTTGTCGCTGACTCATCACCTGTAGCGATACGCCGTGCGGTGGAAGGTTCTCTGACCCGTTTGCAAACCGACCACATTGACCTTTATATCCAGCACCGCATCGATCCGCGTGTAGAACCTGAAACTGTGGCTGAAGTAATGGCAGAACTTATCAAGGAAGGCAAGATTCTATATTGGGGCATTTCGGAAACCAACGAAGAATACCTGCGACGGGCACACAAGGTCTGTCCGGTAGCTGCCGTGCAAAACCGTTATTCAATGATGGCGCGGTGGCACGAGGCGTTGTTTCCTGTGTTTGATGAACTGGGCGTGGGGCTGATGGCATTCTCTCCGCTTGCCAATGGCTTGCTGACCGAGTGCTACAATGCCCAAACACAGTTTGACGCTCAAACTGATTTCCGTAGTACGATGCCCCAGTTTACGGCAGAGAGCTTTGAGAAGAACCGCCATTTGTTCGCCCTTATCAACCATCTTGCCGATACGCACCGTGCCACACCTGCACAAGTGTCCCTTGCCTGGATGCTTTGCAAGAAACCGTGGATTGTACCTATACCCGGCACACGCAAATTTGCCCGCCTGCAAGAGAATGCAGGAGCGGCGGATGTCAGATTTACCACTGAGGAGGTCAATGCCATTGACGAGGCACTGGATGAAATGGAGATAAGCGAGGTGTTCGGAGGACTGAAGGTGAAAGGATGAAGCGGTTCTATTATGTATTGTTGTACATCGTTTGCGCCTGCGTGAATGCGGAGGCGCAACAATTTTCTCTCTTTTTGACGATGGATGATTTGTTCCGGTTAGGAATCGAGAACAGCCTTCGGATAAAGAGTGCCAACATACAGGAACGTATGGCCGAGGAACAACTGAAAACGGCGCAAACGGAAAGATTGCCCGACATCAGTATCGGATTGGAAGGTGGAAATATCGGGCAGCCAGTCATCTTCAGACGCGGACTGTCACAGCCTGAACGTCCAGAAACGCCCGACTGGTCGCAACGCTACAATGTCGAGTTGACACAACCCCTCTATACGGGGGAAGAATACAAAGCCATATACAACGGGCAGAAATCAACCGTCGCATTGCGGCACTGAGTGCCTCAGACGAGAAAGAATCCATCAAGTTGACTCTCCTGCGAAGTTATCTAAACCTGTTTGAATTATATAAGCAAAAGGACGTGTTGGCACGGAACATCGAAGAGGCCGAATTACGTCTGAAGGACATCCGGCAGATGCGGGAGGAAGGTGTGCTTACCCGTAACGATGAATTGCGGAGTGAACTGCAACTGACTAATGACCGGCTGGACTCATGCGAAACCGATCATCAGATTGTACTTAACTCGCAAAGCCTCGACATTCTGTTGGGGCTGGATGAGTCGCTGGTCATCGTTCCAGACACTTCCCTGCTGGAGGAAGCCTTACATACGGGGGCTCTTGAATATTACATTCAGACGGCTTACGACCATAATCCAGCCATGAAACTGGCGCAGGAGAACACGTTGCTGGCACGAAACAATGTCAAGACTGTGCAGGCAGAAATGCTTCCGACCTTGTCGTTTCGCATCGGGAATACGCTGGCAAGACCTGTCAGCAACACGATGGAAGATTATTACAACAACACGTGGAGTATCGGAGTGAGTCTATCCTACAGCCTTTCTTCACTTTACCGTAACCGTCACAACGTGTACGAAGCCCGCTATGACGTCGAAAGGCAGCTTTACGGCGAAGAGTTGCAACGGCAGGTCTTACGCAATGATGTGCGGGCTGCCTACGTCCATCACAAAGAAGCACTGGAACGGATAAGGGCGCTCTCCTTGTCTGTCCGTCAGGCGGATGAGAACTATCGCATCGTGCACAACCGCTACCTGAACCAGCTCTCTATACTGACAGACCTGCTCGATGCCACAAGCGTCAGGCTCGATGCGGAATTGCAACTGATAGGCGCAAAGACTGAGGCCGTCTATACTTATTACGAGCTTCAACGCATTTGCGGGCTCTTATGAATTGACAGGATAACAAAATGATTATGACGGAAAAATGGATAAAGAAACAGCGGATGTTGAAAAGGCTGCGCATACGGAACATTACCGTAAACGTCACCTGCATCCTTTTGGCTGGAAGCTGTATCGTTTGGGCGGTAAATTACTTCTGGAAATACGTGCATTATGAGATAACCAATGATGCAACAGTCGAGCAGTATATCACCCCGCTCAATATCCGCGTAGCCGGTTATGTGAAGGAAATCCGGTTTACCGAGCACCAGTATGTCCACTCCGGAGATACCTTGCTGGTGCTCGACGACCGCGAATACCGCATTCACGTAAAAGATGCTGAGGCGGAATATATGAATGCGCAGGGAGCAAAGGAGGTTCTGCTGGCTTCCATTCAGTCCTCACAAACCAACATAGCCATACGGGATGCCGAAATAGAAGAGACTGCCATCCGCCTGAATCAAGAGGAGAAAGAATACCGTCGCTACGCGAATCTGATGAGGGAGGAGTCAGTCAGCCGACAACAATACGAGCAAATCAAGGCGGATTATGAGTCAACCCAAGCCCATTATGAAGCCTTGCGCCATCAGAAAGAAGCCGCCCAGTCCCAATTCACAGAGACTTCCCGGCGGCAGACCGGAGCAGAGGCAAACATCCTGCAACGGGAAGCCGCACTGGATATGGCACGGCTCAACCTTTCATACACCGTGCTTACCGCTCCTTATGATGGCTATATGGGACGGCGGTCGTTGGAAGTGGGGCAATACGTGCAGGCGGGACAGACCATTTCTTACCTCGTGCGGAGCAGCGACAAATGGATAACTGCCAATTACCGCGAGACGCAGATAGCCAATCTTTATATCGGTCAGCCGGTGCGTATCAAGGTAGACGCTTTTCCTGGCAAGATATTCCACGGAACGGTAACGGCCATTTCGGAAGCGACAGGCTCGAAATACGCCCTTGTGCCTACCGACAATTCGGCAGGAAACTTTGTAAAGGTACAGCAGCACATTCCAGTCCGCATCCGTATAGATGACGCTTCGACCGATGAAATGGAAACCTTGCGGGCAGGAATGATGGTGGAAACGGAAGCATTAAGGAGATAACGTGATGGACAGATTAGTACTCGACTTGCCCATACGCCGATGGGTTCCGCAGTGGCTCGGCATCGTGACCGTATTCGTCATCCTATTGCCGATGTTACTGATGAACGGAGCCTATACGGGCAGTACGGTAGAGGTTTCCAATACGCTGGGCGTACTCAGCGAGGACATGACGATGGCTTACTATTCTACTTCGGCAGGGCTGGCTATGGCTTACCCTGTTATCCGCAAGATACGGGATGCCGCTACATCGAAAACGACGCTGCTGGCCAACCTGGTGTTTCAAACCCTGTTGAGCTTCATCTGCGGCTATGCGAAGAATATGGACGTCATCATCATTTGCAGTTTCTTCATCGGATTCCTGAAGGCTTTCGTGATGTTCGAGGTGGTAGTGATGATTCAGCCCTTCTTTAGCCGAAAGAAGGTGCGTAGCGAGTTTTATGCCTATTTCTATCCCCTGGCGTTTGCCGGCGGACAGGTGTCCATTGCGCTTACGGCTCAGCTGGCTTACTATTACCAGTGGCAATATATGTACTACCTTGTCATCATCCTCTTGCTGGTGGCCATCATATTCGTCCTTTGCTTTTTCCGGTTTCTTCGCCGTCCGGTTTATATGCACTTCAAGCGAGCGGACTGGAAGAGCATCCCCATCGCGGCAGGTATGATGCTGATGACCATCTACCTCTTCACCTACGGCCGGACATTGGACTGGTTCACCTCCACCAGACTGCGGATTTATGCGGTGCTGATTCCCCTGCTCTTCCTGCTTTTCATCCAAAGACAGAAAGACAACAGCGAACGCTTTGTCAGTCTGCGTATCTTCCGTACCTTCAAGCCTGCCATCGGTTATGTGTTTATGTTCTTCACGATGCTTTTTTCCACCACAAGTACCTTGGTGACAAACTATATGAATACCGTTCTGAGAGTGGACAGCCTGCACGCCAATGCACTGAACCTGTGGCTGCTTCCAGGGTTTGCCATAGGCGGGGTCATCTGTTTCTGGTGGTTCCGCTGGCAGCGGTGGCGGTTTCGTTACCTCATATCGGGCGGATTGTTCTGCTTCGTCATCTATCTGGCGTTGCTCTACTTCGGCGTGGCGACGGACGCCACCTACGAATCTTTGCGCCTGCCTATGTTCTTTCGCGGGTTGGGAATGATGGTGTTGTTTATCGCTTTGGCATTGTTCGTAGTGGAAGA
Source organism: Bacteroidaceae bacterium (assembly GCA_050946375.1). Taxonomy (GTDB): domain Bacteria; phylum Bacteroidota; class Bacteroidia; order Bacteroidales; family Bacteroidaceae; genus UBA1794. The sequence goes on from JBMNUT010000008.1 coordinate 91,144, forward strand.
TCTTACACCGGACATTATTTCCTCCAACACTTTTTTTATGATAGGCATCCGTTCGTCCCTTGCGCCCGCCATTTCTGCCTCTCTGTTCAGTAACTGGCTTTATCAGTGTCAGTCGGAGGGAATGTACATTCTGACGGAGGAAATGCGTATGGATAACCCCTTCTTTTCCGGACAATATGGGCAGTCACTCACCGGTGCACTGGCTTCCGGCCATAGTCTGGAGGCAGCTGCACAAATGGCGGACAACAGTTTCTATACTGTCCTGCAACAGCAGGCCACCCTTTTGGGAGTAAAAGTGATATTGGGTTATATGCTGATACTTGCCATCGCGCTGGCAGTGCTGGCGGCATTCATTCCCTTCCATCGGACTGTAAAAGTGCCGGTAGTAAAGACGGGCGACGATATGGCATAATATGAGATTCATTGATATTGGTGCTGTAATCCGTAATCTGTGTATGGATGCGCGCCTTCCCTTACCGTAACTTTGCCACGTAAAATCAAACCGAATGGATATGAAAGAGAAAATCATCCATTTCTTCAAAATGTGGACGCTGCCACTGGGTATGTGCGCCGGCTTTCTCATTAATTTCATGTTCCACTACATCCCGTGGCTTGCCCCGCTCAAGGTGTTGGCCAACGGGGCAAACGATTATCTGATGCCCTGCATGATTTTCGTGATGCTGTTCACCACCTTCTGCAAGGTTAATCCACGCGAGATGCGCCTCAAGCGGTGGCACGTAGTGATGATACTGTTTCAATTAGTATGCTGCCTGGCGGTAGCGTTACCCACGCATTACTTTCCCGGTTCACCCTATCGTGTGGTGGCACAAGGGGCATTGGTCTGCCTCATTGCCCCGACGGGCACGGCTGCAGCGGTGATTGCCGGGCGGCTGGGCGGCAACGAGACTACGCTGACCACCTACACCATCGTCAGCAATCTGGTGGCGGCAGTGATGATTCCGGCGGTATTTCCGTTGGTGGAGATGCACTCAGCCGGGTCGTTTACCCAGCAGTTTATGCTGATTCTCAGGCACGTGTTTCCCCTGCTTATCTGTCCTTTTCTGGCGGCATGGGCATTGAGGAAATTCTTCCCCAAAGCGCACGCCTGGATGGTACGCTTGTTCGGCAGTCTGGCTTTCTACCTGTGGGGAATTTCGCTCATCATCGCCATCGGGCTGACCTTGCGTTCGGTGGTTAACAGCCACTTCAATACCCACGTACTCTGGCTGCTGGCCCTGTCCGGACTGGCAGTCTGCGTCTGGCAATTCGGGACCGGGAAACTGGTGGGCAGGCACTATCACGACTACATCAGCTGCGGGCAGGGCAACGGGCAGAAGAATACACTGCTCGCCATCTGGACGGCTTACACCTATCTGTCGCCCGTCATCTCCGTAGCGCCGAGCTGCTACATCATTTGGCAGAACATTGTGAACTCGTGGCAGCTATGGAAAAAAGGAAGACGGGACACGACAATGAGAAAAAACGAATCATTTTAGCAACAAAACGAATCACATATAACCTATGGAATACAGAAACTTAGGAAACCGGGGACTCCGTGTCTCCGCCATCGGACTGGGCTGCATGGGCATGAGCCATGCCTACGGCGCACCTGCCGACCACCGGGAAATGACGGAACTGCTGGCAAAGGCGGTCGATATGGGGTACACCTTCTTTGATACAGCCGAAGTGTATGGCACGCCCGAACGTCCGCACGACAACGAGGAACTGCTCGGCAATGCCCTGAAGCCTTACCGCGACCGGATTGTCATTGCCACGAAATTCGGTCTGCGCTTCGATATTCAAAGCGGCAAAGTGCCTTATCCGCTGATAGCCGACTCACGTCCCGAGACGATACGGAAGGCAGTAGAAGGTTCGCTCCGCCGATTACAGACGGACCACATCGACCTGTATTACCAACACCGGCCCGACCCTGCTGTGCCCATTGAGGAAGTGGCAGACGTGATGCACGACCTGATAACCGAAGGCAAGGTGCTCTACTGGGGCCTGTCGGAAGCACCGGAGGCAGACATACGCCGGGCACACGCCATTTGTCCGCTCTCCGCCATACAGAACCGCTATTCGATGATGGCGCGGTGGCACGAGGCGCTGTTCCCCATGCTCGAGGAACTGGGCATCGGCTTTGTCGCTTTCTCGCCGCTCGCCAACGGACTGCTGTCCGAGCAGTACACCGCTGCCTCGCACTTCGAGGCAAACACCGATTACCGCGCTACGATGCCCCAGTTCCAGCCGGACAGTTACGAAAAGAACCGCAGCCTGTTCAGCCTGATAGACCGCCTTGCACAAGAGAAAAGCGCCACGCCTGCACAAGTCTCCCTGGCCTGGATGCTTTGCAAGAAGCCTTGGATAGTACCCATTCCCGGCACCCGCAAGCCCGACCGCCTGCAGGAGAACGCCGGGGCGACGGACGTCGTGCTGACAGACGAAGAAGTGAAACAGATAGACCGGGCATTGGACGTAATGCCGATGTCCGGCATATTCGGAGGAACTCAATTAACTGCATGAAATCAGATGAAACGATTCAGTAACTTTTTTCTATCCGTCCTGCTTGTCGGGTGTGCCGGCTGCAGCGGCGGGCAACCGTCCTCTCAGGAGGAAGTGGCAAACGACAGCCTTCTTGTCCTTCGCGAACAGGGCAGTTTTCTGATAGGCGGATCGGTCAAGACACAGCCGGGTACTTACGACACCCATCAGCCTCTGAAAGCAGAGGGGCAGACGTTGCACGGCGATCATGCTTATGTTTTCTACCAAATCCCCGCAGGTTTTCGGAAAAACCCTCTCGTCTTTTTGCACGGTGCGGGGCAGTCTGCCAAAACGTGGGAAACGACTCCCGACGGACGCGAAGGCTTCTCTACGCTGTTCCTCCGCCGGGGATTCAGTACCTATCTCGTAGACCAGCCGCGCCGGGGACGCGCCGGCCGCAGTACGACGGACGAAACCATCCAAGCCACGCCCGACGATCAGTTCTGGTTCGAGAACTTCCGTATGGGCCAGTGGCCGGAGTATTATGAAGGCAGTCAGTTTCCCCGGTCGGCAGAAGCATTGGACCAGTTTTTCCGCCAGATAACGCCCAACACGGGAACATACGACGAGCAACTGATTGCCACCGATCTGGCCGCTTTGCTGAACAAGATTGGCAGCGGCATCCTCGTCACCCATTCGCAGGGCGGCGGACCGGGCTGGCACACGGCCATCAAGAGCGACAAGGTACGTGCCATCGTGTCTTACGAACCGGGCAGCGGTTTCGTCTTCCCCGAAGGCGAAACGCCCGAACCCCTACAGACCATCAGCCCGTTCGGAGCACTGAGTGCGACGTCCATCCCCATGGCCGACTTCAAGAAACTGACCCGTTTCCCCATCATTATCTATTATGGTGATTATATCCCGACCGAGCCCAGCACGAACTGGGCGATGGACAGTTGGCGGGTCCGCCTACAGATGGCACGCCTGTTTGCCGAGTGCATCAACCGCCACGGCGGGGATGCCACGGTGGTGCATCTGCCCGAACAGGGCATTACAGGCAATTCACACTTTCTCTTTGCCGAGCGAAACAATGTACAGCTTGCCGACCTGCTGTCCGCCTGGCTGAAAGAGAAAGGACTGGACTAACGACTTTTCTTAGTCGCATAACACATAAACGCAAGCATCTCTGGAGCGTGAGTTTCGGAGATGCTTTTTACTTCCGTTGATATTGGTGCATCAATCCGTAATCTGTGTATGGACGAGCACGTTGCCACGGCGTACCTTTGCACCATAATAAATTGAAAAATATTGGTTTATGAGAAAGGCAGTTTTATCTTTAGCCATCGTCTTGTTGACTACGTGCTTATCGGTGCGCGCGCAACAGACCGACACGTTGGACATCCGGCAACAGAACATTGTACTTATTACCGCCACCACCACGCGAGGTGACTTGCAGCATTTGAAAACATCTCTTGCCCGCGGACTGGACGACGGCATGACGGTGAACGAAATCAAGGAAGTGTTGGTGCACGCTTATGCCTATTGCGGATTCCCCCGCAGCCTGCGTGCCTTGCAAACCTTTATGGAAGTATTGGACGAACGGAAGGCGCAAGGCATCATAGACCCGACAGGTCGTGAGGCATCTCCCATCGCCGATACCCGCGACAAATATACCCGTGGAGCAGAGCTCCTCGAAGAGTTAAGCGGTGCGCCGAAAGATGCACCCAAGACAGGCTATGCCGCCTTTGCTCCCATCATCGAGCAATACTTGAAAGAGCACTTGTTCTGCGACATTTTCGAGTGCGATCTGCTGACATGGCAGGAACGGGAACTGGCTACCGTGTCTATTCTTTCTGCCATGGGCACTGGGGTAGAACCGATGTTGAAGTCTCATTCTGCCATCTGCCTGCGTCAAGGCATTACCAAGGGGCAGCTCCGCCAAATGACGGAAATCGTGAACGGAATGAAAGACGATGACCCGTTCGCACGCGGCACGCTGCTGTCGGACAATCCGAACTTCACCGACAAGGCATGGCTGCAAGGCTATGTATCGGCAGCGGACGGTTTTGGCTGCACGGTGGCCAACGTAACTTTCGCCCCCGGATGCCGCAACAGCTGGCATAGCCATAAGGGTGGACAGCTCCTGCTCTGCACCTCCGGTAAAGGATATTATCAGGAGAAAGGCAAACCCATTCAGTTGCTCCTGCCCGGCGACGTGGTAAAGATTGCTCCCGACGTGGTACATTGGCACGGTGCAGCTCCCGACAGTGAGTTCACGCATATCGCCATCGGAACGCAGTTGGACAAAGGCGGCGTGACCTGGCTGGAACCCGTAACGGACGAGGAGTATAACAGTTATAAGGAACAATAATGTGAAGAGACATACGGCCATGAAAAAGTTTTTTGTTTATCTGATGACGGCATTTGCTGTCGTGGCATTCAATGCTTGCTCGGATGAAGACCCGGTGACAGAAGAACCAATTACGGATACTTCCGAGACTCCGGACAATGCGGATGAATCGGACGAATCTTCCGGCGCGGCACGCAACATACTTATTGCTTACTTCAGTTGGAGTGGCAACACACAAGCCGTGGCCGAACGCATCTCGGAGCTGACCGGCGGTACGCTTTACCGTATCGAACCTGCCGTGCCTTATCCGACTGACTACACCGCATGCACCGAAGTAGCGTTGGAAGAACGTGACACCAATGCACGCCCTGAGATTGCCACATCGGTAGAAAATATGGATCAGTATGACACGGTATTCATCGGTTGCCCCGTATGGTGGCACACTGCACCTATGATTATCAGCACCTTTGCCGAAAGCTATGATTTTACGGACAAGACAGTCATTCCCTTCTGTACTTATGCTTCTACTTATCGCGACGAGACTCTTGCCCGCATTATGGAACTGACACCTGGTGCCACACATCTTGCCGGTTGGGGCGTGAGCGGACGAAATACCAACGGAGTGGAAGCGTGGCTGCGTGAAATTGGAATACTTGAAAATGAAGAATCTTAATAAAAAGGTATTATGACAATGAAAACAAAACTGATTACCCTTATCGCCCTGCTGCTGTGCGGGGCAAGTATTTATGCACAAGACCGCAAGATATTGGTAGCCTATTTTAGCTGGAGTGGTAATACACAGCACGTGGCGGAATATATTGCCAAAGAAACCGGCGGCACACTCTTCCGTATCGAACCGCTCAAACCCTACCCTACGGAATACACGCCTTGCACCGAAGTGGCCAAGAAAGAGAAGGAAGACAATGCGCGCCCTGCCATCAAGAACAAAGTAGCAGACTGGGACAGTTACAATACCGTATTCATCGGTTGTCCGGTGTGGTGGTGGACAGCGCCGATGATTATCAACACTTTTGCCGAAAGCTATGACTTCAAGGGCAAAACCGTTATTCCTTTCTGTACTTATGCTTCCACTTATCGCGATGAAACTCTGGCCAAAATCGTAGAACTGACTCCCGCTGCCCAGCATCTGAAAGGTTTCGGTGCGGTAAACCGCGATACTAAAGGCATCACGGAGTGGCTGAAAAGCATCGGAATATTGCAATAGATAAAAATAGAAAGAATCAAATTTTAGAGACACTAATGAACCTTTTCACTTATCAATATCCCGTCCGCCAGCATTTCGGCAAGGGGTGTGCCGAAAATGCATTGAAGGAAGAAATGAACCGTGTGGGTAGAAACATACTATTGGCATACGGAGGCGGCTCGTTGAAACGCACGGGATTGTATGACACCCTGATGGATTGGCTGCACGAGTGCGGCAAAAACGTGGTGGACTTCGACGGCATTATGCCCAATCCCACGTATGCAAAAGTGCAGGAGGGCGCACGGCTGGTGCGTGAGTACGGCATCGACTTCATCCTGGCCGTAGGCGGTGGTTCGGTTATCGACTGCTGCAAAATCGTATCGGCACAAGCCAAACTGGAGGAGGATATTTGGGAGATGCAATATACCAGGCACCAGTATCCTACGGAGTTCGTGCCGATGGGAGCCGTAGTTACGGCATCGGGTACCGGAGCCGAGCAGAATAACGGGGCTGTCATTACCCATACCGAAAAGAAACTGAAGCAACCGTTGGTGGGTGCATACAACTGTTTTGCCATATTGGACAGCGACCTGACACGTACACTCCCGATGGCACAAGTCGTCAGCGGCGCATTCGACACGTTGAGCCATTGCATGGAAACCTACATGGGTAAGCCGCAGACAGATAATCTTTCCGATGAAATCAATGAAGCAGTGATGCGTAACGTCATCAAGAACCTGCGTGCTCTGATAGCTGACCCGGACAATGACTTTGCCCGTGGCGAACTAATGTGGGATTCCGCCCTCGCGGAGAATGGTTTGCTGAAGCTGGGCAAACAGACCGACTTCCAATGTCACATGCTGGAGCACGCCATAGGCGCTTATACCGACTGCAATCACGGGCGGGCGTTAGCCGTCATTCATCCCCCACTCTACCGTCATCTGCTCAATGAGGGGAAGGAAAAACTGGCACGCATAGCCGAACGTGTGTGGGGCATTAAAGCCGACACGATGGAACAGACTGCCGAGAAGGGAATCGATGCGCTCGAAGCCTTTATTCGGGAAACAGGTTTGCCCACTCATTGGAGCGAGTTGAACATCACGGACGAAGCCGTTCTTCGCGCTGCCGCCGACACTTGCCTGCTCATGCCTGGCTGCTGCAAGCAGTTTACCCGCGATGAACTGTTTGAGATATTGAAAGAACGTATGTAACTCCATAAAAGAAAACAGAATGAACACTTTAGTGAAAACAATAATGTGTGGTGCCGCTGCCTTGATAGTGGCAGGTACTTCTTTCGCACAAGGCAGGCAAGCATTCACATCAGTAGACTTCCCTGCCAGTCCCAACAGCAATCCTTTCGGATTGGTCTATCGGGATGCCATCACCCGGAACGAGCCGGGCAAGGTAAACATCCGTCGCATCAACTACGACCTGAATGGGTTGAAGATAGTTGCCAACGTCTATACACCTACCGGATACGACACATCGAAAACTTATCCCGCCCTTGGGTGGCGCACCCCAACGGCGGCTGCAAGGAGCAGGTGGCAGGACTCTACAGCCAGCGCCTGGCGGAACAGGGTTACATCTGCCTGGCTTTCGACGCCGCCTATCAAGGTGGAAGCGAAGGTGAGCCGCGCAACGTGGACAAGCCAGCCAATCGCATGGAGGACATTCGCCGCGCTGCCGACATACTGGCGCAATATCCCGGAGTGGACGCCAACCGTATCGGCATTCTCGGCATCTGTGGCGGAGGCGGCTATACGCTGAAAGTGGCACAGACCGACAAACGTTTCAAGGCAGTGGCTACGCTGAGTATGTTCAACACGGGCCTGGTACGCCGAAACGGTTTCCTCGACTCACAGATGAACGACGTGCAGCAACGCCTGGCCGACGCTTGTGCCGCCCGACAGAAGGAAGCCAACGGTGAAGCTCCGGAGTATGTGGGCGATATGAGCGGAATGACGCCGGAACAGGCCAAGCAACTGCCGTTCGACCTTTACCGCGACGGTTATGAATATTACCTCCAGACGCACGCTCATCCCGGCTCCACTTTCCGTTATACCAAAAGCAGTCTGATAGATTTGATGGCATTCGATGCCTCAGAAGGCATGTACCTCATCAACCAACCCTTGCTGATGATGGCCGGCAGCACTGCCGATACTTTCTATATGACGGAACAATGCTACAGCAAGGCCACGGGCACGCAAGACAAAGAACTGTACCTCATCCCTGGCGCTACGCACATTCAGACTTACTGGGTACCGGAGTATGTGGACCAAGCTGTAAAGAAGTTGACGGAATTCTTCGGGAAACATTTATAATAAATAGCAACATCAATGAAAAAGACACTTTTTGCATATATAATAATGGCTGTTATGGGGTACAACCACATACAATTTGATAAACATAAACGAAAGCACAGGGATAGAACAAACAGCTCTTCAAGCCAGTCAGCGCTATAATGTCTTTACCGTAGACGGAGTTAAAGTACTGACAAATGCAAAGGACCTTAGAACCCTTTCCCCTGGAATATACGTCATTAACGGGCAGAAAAAGGTTATAGACTAATAATAAACAGAAACAACACCGCCCACAAATCGTTGGATTTGTGGGCGGTGTCATTTAATAGCTTTCCTATTATTTCAGAAATCTTGCGGTGCGTACGGGACTCGAACCCGTGACCCCATGCGTGACAGGCATGTATTCTAACCAACTGAACTAACGCACCCTCAAGAAAGCTGCATGATTCGCGTTTTTACCGCTTGCATCTCTATGCTTTCTCAATTGCGGGTGCAAAGATAGTCACTTTCTGTAATCCTGCAAAAGATTTACCCGGAAATTTTAGGGCAAAGTAGAAAAAAGCAGGAAACGCACACGCATTTGCGGTTTCCTGCTCTCCCCTATTCTAAAAATCTACATTTATTCCTGCCATGACCGTAGTAGGCGGCATGGGATAACCAGCATTGATTTCATACTCCTGAGCCAGCAGATTCTCGCCCCGTACCCAAAGTCCCAACCAGGGAGTTGCCTGGAAAGACGCACGGAAGTTCCACAGTACGAAATCCTCGGTCTTCGGATTCTCTCCGGTTTCCGTGTATAGTCCTCCTATGTACTGCAACCCGGTCGAGAAGTTCCAGTCACCTTTTCCATAATTAACCCCGGCATATAACTTATGTTCCGGAGCTGCCACCAAAGGATTCTCCATGTGCAAGTAACTGTAATTGGCATCGGCCGACCACGCTTGATTGAAGCGATAAGCTATCTGCCCCTCCATTCCGGCATTCTTCGCCTCGCCCGTATTGACATTCATGGGGCGGCCATTCAGCATATTTACCGCAATCAGATTATCCGCATCAATATAAAAAACATTGATGCCATAAGACAAGCGTCCGTTCATCAGCGTCTGCGAATAAGCAAGCTCATAATTCCACATCCGTTCCGCCTCCAAGTCGGGATTTGCTACGCCCCACATGAACATTTCCCGTATAAGCGGGTAGCGGAAGCCCTTGCTGGCCGACAACTTAAACTCGGCCGATGCGGGCAGATGAAAAGAGAAACCGACTTGCGGCACCCATTCTGTTCCGGCCTGTGTATGATGGTCTACCCGAAGACCGCCGTCGAAAGTCATCCAAGTACCTATGTTCTGACGAAAATCGAAGTATCCGGCCACTTCGTGTTCCGTGCTCGGCATTCCGGCGATAGTCTGTTCTTCTCCGGCGCGCTCGCCCGAAATATATTGGTTCCAGGCATCACCCCCGAAACGATACCAGTCCACCCCTACTGTCAGGCGGTTGCCGCGGAAAAGCTGTGCGCTCTGATACCACGAAAGCCCCATCATGTTGTCTTTCGAGTGGAAACGGTAGTCCAGCGGGCTTTCGCCTTCGTTCGGCAGATACCCGTCGTCAATCTTGTGCCGTCCCCAGTTGTAGAAAAAGCTCAGTGCCCCTGAAGTCCTTTCGTAATGGTTTTCCAAAGCAAACGACGTCATACCCCGCGTAATGCGCTGAAAGGCATCCAGCAGCGGGTTGGAGATGCTGCCGGGATTGGCCGCATTGAAATGAGTCACATTTACATCGCCCCACAGATTCCAGGCATCCGTCAGCTCATAACCCAGTTTGGCATAGCCTCCATATTGCTCAAAATCCATATCGTTTCGGTGTCCGTCCGTTCGGTTGTACGAGCCGCTTACGATGCTCGTGAAGCGCCCTTTGCGGACACGGTTCGTCACCTCCGTCTGCAACGTATTGTATGACCCATAGCCTACGTTGGCGTGCGTCTTCACACCGTCTTCCCGCATTTTCCGCGTTACGATATTCACCACGCCGCCCATTGCGTTCGAACCGTACAAAACCGAGGCCGGCCCGCGCAATACCTCTACCCGTTCCGCCATGAACGACTGATACTCGTCGGCTATCGGATGGCCAAACAGTCCCATGTACTGGGGATGTCCGTCAATCAATACCATCAAGCGGCCGGAACCTCCGTTCATTCCGCGCAAGGAGATGCTTCCGGCTGCCCCGTCGGAGACGCCGAAACCCATTATGCCACGCGCCGTTGTAAAAAGCCCCGGCACCTGCTCCGTCAATATCGGGAGCAACGAGGGATTATTGGCCTGTTCTATCTGTTCGCGCCCTATCACGGAAACGGTCATGGGCAAATGGCGGACGTCGGTTTCGTTGCGGGTTCCCGTAACGACCACTTCGTCCAGTGAATAATTTCGCGTTACTCCTAAGGTGTCCAATGACTCGGCCCACCCCAAAAAAGGCATCGCGCATCCGGTCAGGGCTACAAGGAAAGTGCCTTTCCATCTGCGTGCCCGGCAAGTTGGGTTCTGTTTCTTCATTGCTACTGTTTTCTGTTTCGGCGGCAAAAATAGTATAGTCCCTGCAAATGGCAGGTATAAAAATTACGGCTTTTCATACCTATATTACAGCGGCGTCCCGAGGATAATCCGCAAAACCCTTGCACCTTTTTCCAAAAACCTGCAAGGGAAAAGAAGAAAACCTGCAGTACTTTTTCGGAAAAAACTTTATTTTTGTTTGCCACTGCACGCAGCTTTCTCTATATTTGCTTGCGCGAATACAAGAGACGGCTCGGCATAAACCAATCGAAAACTCTGTTTTCGTTTGGCTCTGCACTCGCCTTCCCTTATATTTGCATTCTACCTTAAATATTTAGTGAAATACATGCAATGAAAAAACAAACTCCCTTTTTACTCCTGCTCTGCACCGCATGCCTGGGAAGCGGTACGACCCTTGCCCAAAACGCCAGTGCAAGCAGCAACGGAGAAGTCCAGCTTCCGGCTGACCGTACCCTCTCCTTCTCCATTTCCGACGAAGGCGTAGCCAAACCCATCACCTGGGGGCTCGACCTGGCCTGGCTCAGCCGCGATAATATCATACGCGGCATGGCATTCATGGGACCGGAAAACGTAGATGTGGTACGTTCTTCCTTTACACCCACCAGCCCATTGGTCGACAACGAACTGCAAGCCGACGAACTGGCTACCCTCAACGAGCGGCTGGACATCATCAGTCTCCTGCCCGCCGAGACGAAAGTCGTGCTCAACTGCGACCATCCGTCCGTTTCTTCCTGGTTTGTAGGAAATCCGGTGCATTGGGCAGAACTGATCGACGTAACACGCCGCCATCATGAAGCCGCCGGACGGCAAGTCATTACCGTCTCGCCTTTCAACGAGCCCGACCTTTACGCAACCGGCCAGGGCACCATCGAAGATTTCCGGCAGATTGCCGCTGAACTACGCAAGAATCCTGAGTTCGACGACATCCGCATCTCCGGAGGAAACACCCTGAATACCGATTCGGCCCTGAAGTTCTATACCTATCTGTCGGAGTATCTCGACGAAGGCAATACACACCAGCTTGCCGGCACCTTCGATCACTACGCCGAGTTCTTCCAGACCGTGCGAAACAACGGTGACCATGCTACGAACGACGAGCTGCATAACGTGATGGAAGCCATGGTGGGCGCAGAATACGGCATGCAGACCGGAATCTGGTGGGGAACGGCCGAATATGCCCGCGGCGAATTCTGCAAAGCCAGCGACGGGCAACGCCTGGCCTATACCGAACACCGGCCCAACTGGACGGCCGCTTCCGTCTATCGCACCCCCGAGGGAAAAATACAGGCCTTCGCCGGAGCTTCCGAGCGGCAAGCCACAACGACTACCTACCGCTTCGTATCGAAAGACCGCGACGTATTTTTCGACGGACACGGGCCGCTGCGCGAATTTACGCTTGAGATTCCCGGCGGAACCGGCTATCAGGTAGACCAGCCCAATGCCGAACGGGTTATAAACGTAACCTGGGGCGAAGACATACAACCGGTTATCAACGGAAAATACATCATCGCAAACCGCAGCAACGGCAAGTTGATAACCATAAAAGACGGTGCTGCCAACTCCGGTGCGTCCATCGTGCAGAACAGCAATAAGGCAGCTGCCTATCAGCAATGGACCGTCGCTCCCGTTGATTCCCGCATCGGTGGCGACTTCAGCTACTACACTATCAATTCGAATTACAACGGAATGAACATAGACCTGCTGAACTGGTCGCTGGAAGAAGGCGGAAACGTCATTACATACGAGGTAGCCAACGGAGCTAACCAGCAATGGTACCTCGAATATGCCGGCGATGGCTGCTTCTTCATCCGCAGCCGCCACAGCTCGCTCTGCCTGGAAGTGCCCCAATCGAACCGAACCGACGGAACACCGCTGCGGCAGGCTGAGAAAACGGGAGAAAGCAATCAGCTATGGCGCTTCATACCGGTCGGCACCCGCGTAGAGTTTACAGCCCCCAGCGCTCCCACCGAATTGACCGCAAGTGCCAATCTTTCCTCCATACACCTTACGTGGACTGCCAGCACGTCGACCGATGCCAAAGACTACTCCGTATACCGCTCTACCGAGGCAGGCGGAGCCTATGAGCTAATAGCCCGCGGAATAACGGGCACGAGCTTCACCGACAACAAAGTAAAGGCCGGACAAAATTATTACTACGTGGTAAGAACCTACGACAACTCCCTGAACCGTTCCGACTATTCGAACGAAGCATCGTGTGCGGCTACCGGAGGAAACGACCTGCTCATGCGCCTGGCTTTCGAAGGCAATACGCAAGATACGACCTGCAACGGGAATCACGGCGTGGCTCCCGCATCGTCTTCTTATGCCGAGGGGAAAAACGGAGCGCAGTCGCTCGCACTGGACGGGAAAGAAACCTTCGTACAACTTCCGGCTCACATAGCCGACCAGGAAGTCATAACCCTGACGGCATGGGTGTATTGGAACGGAAGCCGGAGCGGAGAACACCTGTTCGACTTCGGCGATGGTGAAGGCCGCAGCCTGTATCTGACGCCCCGCGCAAGTGACGGGTACATGCACATCACTTTCCAGGACGGCGAGACGGAGCAGACCAGCATGACCGGTTCGCTCACTGCCGACGAGTGGATACACTTGGCGCTGACCTTCGATGCTTCAGGAACTACCCTCTACAAAAACGGGACACAGAGCTTCAAGTCGCAACGGGTAACTCTTATTCCTTCCGACTATAACCTGATACTGAACTACATCGGCCGTGGTCAAGACAGCGACACGCCACTCTTCTCCGGAAAGATTGACGATGTACGCATCTACAACTACGCTGTTTCGCCGGAAGAGATAGCCCTATTGGCGGAAAATCGGCCCGATGCCTTGGAGAGCATAGAGGAAGATGCCGCCGGAAAGCGCTTTATCTTCGGCCCCAGTCCTGCACGCGAAAGTCTGCAGATTGACTATACTGCCAACGACGAGCAAGGCACTACGGCAATCACCCTCTACAATACGAACGGTGTTGCAGTAAAGAGCCTCCAGACACAAGGAAGTTGCCGCACGACGTTGGATATATCCGACCTTACACAGGGCACCTATCTGATTCAAGTAGAACACGGAACGGAAAAAATAGTACGCAAGTTCTTCGTACAAGAATAACCCGCTTATTTTACCCGTATTCGGCTTTGGAAAGGCTCTTCCCTAAGACATTTGTTCTTAGGGAGAGCCTTTCTCCCTTTATATATAAGGAATAGGACAATCGGTTTGGGTAAATCCATCGGAAGAGTTACCTTTGCAAACGGAATCTTCAACCCCTTCCTGCACGGCGGGACTTTTTCCTTAAAAACAAAATATGAGAATCATTCTTCTTGTTGTAGGCAAGACTACGGAGAAGCACTTCATCGAAGGGCTGAAAGACTATGCAGACCGGCTGGGACACTATACCGATTTTCGAATAGAGGTTATCCCCGAGCTTCGAAACACGAAAAGCCTGAGCGAAGACGTGCAGAAAGAAGAAGAAGGAAAACTCATCCTGAAGTCGCTCCAACCGGGTGATGACTTGATTCTGTTAGACGAACGGGGTAAGGAAATGCGCTCGCTGGAGTTTGCAGAATGGCTGCAGACACGCTTCAACCGTGCACCGCGCCGATTGGTCTTTCTCATCGGCGGTCCATACGGATTCAGCCCGCAAGTAAGAGAGAAGGCCAATGCAGCCCTGTCTCTCTCGCGTATGACTTTTTCCCATCAAATGATTCGACTGATTTTTGCCGAACAGCTTTACCGGGCTTTCACCATATTGCACAATCAGCCTTACCATCATGAATAAAAACGAAACTACAAAAAATATTATGGTCGACTATTCGCAAATTCCTTCTCCCTGCTATGTATTGGAAGAAAAACTCCTGCGCCAAAATCTTGAACTGATTCGCAGCGTACAGGAACGGGCCGGCGTGGAAATCATTCTTGCCTTTAAAGCCTTTGCCCTTTGGAAGGCGTTTCCCATTATCCGGGAGTACGTGAACGGTTGCACGGCAAGCTCTCCCTATGAGGCGCAAATGGCCGTAGAGAAATTTAAAAGCCGCCCCCACACCTATTCGCCGGCCTATACGGAAGAAAATTTTCCCGGTCTGTTGGAAAAGAGCAGCCACATAACATTCAATTCCCTATCACAATACGAACGTTTCTACCCACAGGTAAAGGCATACACTGCTCATCCGGTTTCATGCGGGCTGCGTATAAATCCGGAATTCTCGGAAGTAGAAACCGAGCTCTACAATCCTTGTGCCCCGGGAACCCGCTTCGGAGTGACGTCTGACCTGCTTCCTCTGGGACAATTGCCGGAAGGAATTGAAGGATTCCACTGCCACACTCTTTGCGAAAGCTCGGCAAACGACTTAAAAGAGATGCTTGCCCATCTGGAAGAGCACTTTGCTCCCTGGCTTCCCCAGCTGAAATGGCTGAATCTCGGTGGCGGTCATCTCATGACGCGTAAAGGATACGACGTGGAATTGCTTGTCTCGCTACTCAAAGACTTACGCCGCCGATATCCGAACTTACATATTATATTAGAACCCGGAGCCGCATTCGTATGGCAAACCGGGACATTGCTTGCAAGTGTGGTAGACATTGTTGAAAACCGGGGCATCCGCACGGCTATACTCGACGTGAGTTTTACATGCCACATGCCCGATTGTCTGGAAATGCCCTATCAGCCTGTTGTGCGGGGAGCATCGTCTACACCGCGCGACGGGGAGTTCGTATATCGGTTGGGAGGAAATAGCTGTTTGAGCGGAGACTATATCGGAAACTGGGGCTTTGACCACGAATTGCAGATTGGGGAGCGTATTATTTTTGAGGATATGATTCATTATACCACGGTTAAAACAAATATGTTCAATGGCATCGCTCATCCCTCCATTGCGCTGTGGCGAGCAGATAATCAGCTGGAAATCTTTCGAATATATACTTATAAAGATTACATTGAGCGTATGTGTTGAGCGGTTTGGGCAGAATAAATTGAAGAAAAAAACATTTTTCTTGCCCGAAATGCTTGCTAATTCAAAAAGAATGCCTACCTTTGCAACCGCAAAACCAAAAAAGACTGCGAAAATAGCTCAGTTGGTAGAGCACGACCTTGCCAAGGTCGGGGTCGCGGGTTCGAGTCCCGTTTTTCGCTCGACGCACATTTACAGGATTTAATAAAGGAAGAACAAGAAAATTACTTCCTACTCTGCAACGAGAAATTGCAGTGCTTTGCCCAGGTGGCGGAATGGTAGACGCGCTAGTTTCAGGTACTAGTGGTAGCAATATCGTGTAGGTTCGAGTCCTATTCTGGGCACTGTTACGGGGAAGGATAATAGAATTGTTTTCCTTTTACCTATCGGAATGGAGAGGTGGCGGAATTGGTAGACGCGCTACTTTGAGGGGGTAGTGGCAATTATGCCGTGGGAGTTCGAGTCTCCTCCTCTTCACTTCGAAAAAAACGTCAGAAACCAATGCGAAAATAGCTCAGTTGGTAGAGCACGACCTTGCCAAGGTCGGGGTCGCGGGTTCGAGTCCCGTTTTTCGCTCCCTACTTTGGCAGGAAATATTCAAGCAATAGTTTCCTGCCAAAGTTTTTTAATATACCACGAGAATCATGGCTGAATTTGTCCGAACTTCCCAGTCAATTCTGAAGACTGCCTTCACTTCTTTTGCTTTCTCGCTCGTCTTATTACAAAATGTACAGGCATTTAATACATATCCGTTACCCGAGACGGTGAACACAGACTCCCTTTTTGCCAAAGACAGTCTGCATTTGCAGTTCGACGCCCAAAGCGGAATACCAATTCCTCCAGCATATTGTACCACAAGACAAGAGAAAGCCGGGTTTATCACCCGCAACTGGTGGAAAAACACCCGCCCGGAAGACTTTTACCAATATGCTCATACGGAAAAAGCAGCGGAAGGAGAACAGAGATTAGTCGACTTTCTTTCTTTTTTGCCCTTATGCGACTCTATCAACCAGCAATATTCGCTCAATAATCTCTTGACACTTGCCGCTTGTTCCGACTCTACAAACAAGACATACAACTGGGTCAATGATTTATTGGAGAAATACCTTTGGGACGAAGAGTCTCCGATGTACAACGAAACCCTATACGCTTTTGTGCTTCGCTATAGAGCTTTTCGCCCGGAAGAAGAGGAAGGAAGCAAAACGAGAGCCGCCATGCTACTGCCGAAGCTACTCCAAAATCAAACAGGTACGCTCCCCAATGATTTATTGTTAGGACTGCCAGACGGAAGTGAGACCACTTTGCACGAATTATTGCGTAAGCCCAGCCAAAAAGCCTATACCCTATTGATACTTTACGACCTTGATTGTGTCGTATGTCAGGAACTGATCGATAAAATCACCCGCATCTCTCCTCAATATCCGCAACTCCAAGTTATTACCATACAGCTATATAAGCAAAATATCCCTGCCTGGAAATCCTATATCCAGCAACTCCCTTCCCTATGGATTCATACCTATGACGCCAAAGAGGCCGTATTTATGGAAGAAACCTACTACATGCGAAGCTCTTCTGCCTTATATTTGCTAGATAAACAAGGCACTATCTTGCTAAAGAATGCTCAAATTCAGACATTGCAGGAATACTTGTCGAACCACTGACCTGCAAAACCAATTAAACCTCACTACTAAAAACATACAGATATGGAAAAGATTGCTAAAAAACTGACCGACCTCATCGGAAATACTCCCCTGCTTGAACTCGCCTCATACGGCGCAAAACACAATCTGCAGGCTACCCTGATCGCCAAACTGGAATACTTCAACCCCGCCGGAAGCGTAAAAGACCGCGTAGCGCTGGCCATGATTGAAGCAGCCGAAGCGCAAGGCCTGCTGAAACCCGGAGCTACCATCATCGAACCGACGAGCGGCAACACCGGAATAGGCCTGGCATTCGTAGCCGCAGTCAAGGGATATACCCTCATTCTCACCATGCCCGAAACGATGAGCATCGAGCGCCGAAACTTAGTCAAGGCACTGGGTTCAAAAGTAATCCTTACCCCCGGAGCGGAAGGCATGCGCGGCGCTATCCGGAAAGCCGAAGAGTTACATCAGGAAATCCCCGGCTCTTTCATTCCCCAGCAGTTCGAGAATCCGGCAAATCCGGCTGTCCACGAACGTACGACCGGTGAAGAAATTTGGAAAGGTACCGACGGAAATATCGATATCTTCGTAGCTGGCGTAGGAACAGGCGGCACAGTCAGCGGAACGGGAAAGGCTTTGAAAGCACACAACCCCAAGATTCAAATCATCGCTGCAGAACCGGCCGAGAGTCCCGTACTGACTCAAGGAAAAAGCGGAGCACACAAGATACAAGGCATCGGCGCCGGATTCGTCCCGGGCAACTACAATGCAGAAATAGTAGATAAGGTAATCGACGTACCCGGCGATGAAGCCATCCGAACCGCAAGGGAATTGGCACATACCGAAGGACTTTTGGTAGGAATATCCTCCGGAGCTGCCGTATGGGCTGCCACACGTCTGGCCGAATGCCCCGAGAATAAAGGCAAACGCATCGTTGTCCTCCTGCCCGACGGCGGCGAACGCTATCTCTCCACCGAACTCTTTTCCTTCAGCGAATAGCCCGTATCCTTAGAAAGATTCACTTTTCTTCCGCTTCCCTCCGCTCCAATACCGGAATGCGGAAAGCGGTGTACAGCTGAATTACGGCGGCTATAGCCACTGCCAATATCCATTCGTTTCCCCGCGGCAAGTACTTCATCAAGATACCTGCCACAACCAGAAACAAACTACTGAAGACCCGTTGTCGATACAGCCGTATGATGACGGGATCTTTTGTTTGTACCGGCATGAAGAACTGGGCTATGGCCATCAAAGCCCCGCCCGTAATTAAAATATAAGGTGCTCCCTCGCGAAAAGGCAAGTAAGCCACCAGCCCCGCCAATGCGCATACGGCACCGGGGATATAAAGTTTTGTCAGAAATTGCTTCATGGTTGGTCGTTTGCTATGCGTGAAACGTCGCTCTCCTCCTCGGCCTCACCTACGGAAACCGACACGCCCGGCGGGAGTTCAAGCAAGTCTTCTTCGAAAACGAACACATCTTCGTTCGGCTTCTTCATGAAGTATCGCTCGCGTGCCGTGCGTTCCACCTCCAGCGGGTTCGTCTTCAATTCTTCCAACGCACGGGTATCCCGCTCGTATTCCTTGTTATAGGCTTCGATTTGCCGGTCAAGTTCCATCAGACGGTGCATGTTCAGGATGCGCTGATACACGCTGCTGTCGCCCACAAATCCTATGAGTCCGACGAATAAGAGCACCGTTATTACATACTTGTTGCTCCTGCGGCGCACGAAATGCCAGACGGCTTTGAGTTTTTCCATTTCGGAGAATTCGGTTATGAACGGTACAAATGTATAAAAAATGCAGGGATTCTCCATCCTACCCTCATATTTTTCCCTAAATTTGCCGGAGCTTTTCCCGAAAAGCCCCGGCGCTTTTTTCCCAACGTGCCGCTACTTTTTGCGAAGAGCCCCTACACTTTCCCCGAAAACATGCATCACCTATGAGTCAGTATATCGTATCGGCCCGCAAATACCGCCCGACGACATTCGACAGTGTAGTAGGCCAACAAGCCCTGACCACTACGCTGAAAAACGCAATCCGCTCCCACAGGCTGGCACACGCCTACCTCTTTTGCGGACCGCGCGGAGTCGGGAAGACCACTTGTGCGCGCATTTTCGCCAAGACCATCAACTGCTTCCATCCCACCCCCGAGGGAGAAGCCTGCAACGAGTGCGAGTCATGCCGGGCATTCAACGAGCAAAGAGCGTTAAACATACATGAGTTAGACGCAGCCAGCAACAACAGCGTAGACGACATACGCCAGCTTGTCGACCAAGTGCGCATTCCCCCTCAGATCGGTTCCTACAAGGTATTCATCATCGACGAGGTGCACATGCTCAGTTCCGCAGCGTTCAACGCATTTCTCAAGACGCTCGAAGAGCCGCCCGCCCATGCGGTATTCATCCTGGCCACTACCGAAAAACACAAAATCCTGCCCACCATCCTCTCCCGATGCCAGGTCTACGATTTCAACCGCATGAGCGTAAGCGACATCGCCGGACATCTGGCTTTCGTAGCGGCGCAGGAGCATATCGAAGCCGACCCGGATGCCTTGAGCATTATCGCCCAGAAAGCCGACGGAGGAATGCGCGACGCCCTTTCCATCTTCGACCAGGTTGTCAGTTATGCCGGCGGGGGAAAAGTGACCTACGAGCAGGTCATAGAAGACCTCAATGTGCTCAATTACGAATATTACTTCCGTCTGACCGAGCATTTCCTCAAGAATCAGGTGAGCAACGTCCTGCTCATTTTCGACGAGATACTGCACAAAGGCTTCGACGCACCCCACTTCATCAACGGCCTGAGCAACCATTTCCGCGACCTTCTGGTAAGCCGCGACCCAGCCACTCTGCCGCTTTTGGAGACAACCCCTACGCTGCGCGAACGTTACCAGAAGCAGGCAGCCCAGTGCCCGCCGCACTTCATCGAGCGCGCCATGCGGCTCTGCAACGATTGCGACCTCAATTACCGTGTAAGTAACAACAAACGTTTCCTCATCGAGCTGACCCTCATCCGCATAGCCCAGCTCACCGAAGAAGGAAGCGAGGCAGACGACTCGGAAGGCGCGGGGCGTAGCCCCAAAAAGTTGAAACCCCTATTCCACCCCGCCGGGCAGCCAGCCGCACAATCTGCTGCGTCCGCACCTGAAAGCCCTGCCCCTCAGCCCGCTTCGCCCCGTACCGAGACACCTGCGGCAGCTCCCCAACCCGCTCCGGCCCCTGCACCCGTAGCCCAAACCGTATCTTCTTCTGCACCGCCGCGCCGGCACAAAGGCGACTTCGGCTTCTCCATCAAGAAAATGCAGGCCCAGCAGAAAGCAGCTTCCGCCGCACCGGCCGCACCCTACCCACAAGTCGCGGTCGAAAATACCGGCGGCGCGGACAACATGGTCAAGGAGAATCCCACCACCTACGAGGCAACAAACAGACCGACCACGCCGCTTTCGGAGGCCAACCTGCGCATCCATTGGCGCGGATTTGCCCAACAATTACCCCAGGCCGACAAGGCTCTTCAGATACGCATGCTGGGGCTGATGCCCGAAGTGCGGGATGCCGAAGCCGGCAGCTTCGAGGTTGTTGTAGACAGCAGCATGCTGGAGAAAGACCTCCTGCGCATCCGTCCCGATTTGGAACAATACCTTTTCCAGCATTTGCAACGCCCCTGCCACATGAACATCAGCGTACGCGAAATCGAGGAACAGCAACAAATGGCGCTGACCCAAAGCGAACGTTTCCAGAAGATGCAGGAAATCAGCCCCGCCCTGCGCCGCCTGCGCGAGGAACTGGGACTGGAAATAGAATAATCCCTCCAGACTTCAACAAAAAAGACTTGGCACGCCTTCAGCGAGCCAAGTCTTGCATTTTCATCCGCTCCTCTGCCCACGCCTCGTAGCGTGTGCCCGGTTTGCCATAATTGGCATAGGGATAAATCGAAATCCCCCCGCGGGGCAGAAAGAACCCTTTCACTTCCATGTATTTCGGTGCCAGCAGCGCCACCAGATCATGCAGGATTACGTTGACACAGTCCTCATGAAAGCTCCCATGGTTGCGGAAGCTGAACAAATAGAGCTTCAGGCTTTTGCTCTCCACCAAGCGCTCGTCGGGAACATACGATATGCGAATCTCCGCAAAGTCGGGCTGTCCCGTAATAGGGCACAGCGCCGTAAACTCAGGGCAGTTGAACCGTACCCAATAGTCCCGCTCCGGATGCTTGTTGGCGAAGCATTCCAATACCTCGGGCGCATAATCTTGCCGGTACACCGTCTTGTGTCCCAACAGAGTCAGCTCCGGCTCTTTTCCGGCATGTGCGCTTTCGGCCGTGTGTTTTTCTTCCATTTCCTCGGCTTTACGTAGTCGGATTTTCAGAAAAACACTTTAAGAAAGCGGTTCAGCCTTGAAGCCTGCTGCGCTCACCCACTGCACCACGTCGCCTGCCGCGCAGTCACCTTCTACCGTCAGCGTACGCTCGGGCGTAGAAAGGTCTATCGACCACTGCTCGTGAGCCATGTGCTTGTCCAGTTCTTCACCTATGCGCGCTACGCAACCGGCGCATTTTGCATTTGTCTTGAAGTGCATTGTTGCCATTTTCGGTTATCTCCTTTTTTAAATTTGAACATTATCTTTCGTCGTCCGTGCCCCGCCCTTTCATATCGGGGCGCGGTCGTTTGGGAAGGCAAATATAAGTCTTTTCCGGCAAGGGCGAAAGTCTTTTTCCAAAGGTTCTGCCACCGGATGGAAAAAGTCCTACCAGTTCGCAGAAAAAGCCCTGCATCTTTTTCAGAAAACAGGCAGGGGGTTTTCAAAAAACAGGCAAGCCTATTCCACACTGCCGCCGGTCCTTTCTTTCCATACCGCGCAACTGTTGGCAGAAAAGCCGGGGACTTCCCGGAAGAAAAGAGTCTTTTTCGATGCAAAAAAGTACCCGTTTCCTTGAAAAAAATCGACTCCTTATCTTTGCGCTCACCGTATTTCATGTTTCACGCCCTAAACTGACTGACGCCATGAAGGAGACTTTTCTCTCCCTGCTTGCCCGCTTCCCGGCCTGCCACTCAGCGGCGCAGGCGCAGACTGTTGGTCACAACCGACACGGAGCTAAAGGCCATGGCGGCACTGGCCCACATCGGTTCGAGCAAAACGCCCCAGAAAGGATAAAGAATGCCTGCGGCAATGGGGATTCCGATGAGGTTGTAGATGAATGCCCAGAAGAGGTTTTCGCGAATGATGCGCACCGTGCGCCGCGAGAGATGGATGGCTTCCGAAAGCAGGCGCAGGTCGGATGTCATGAGGGTGAGCATCGCCACATCCATGGCTATATCCGTTCCGCGGCCCATGGCTATGCTTACGTCGGCGCGCGCCAGAGCTTGCGAGTCATTGATGCCGTCGCCCGCCATTGCCACCACGTGCCCTTCGGCCTGAAGCTGCCGTACATAGTCGTCCTTGCCTTGCGGCAATACGCCCGCTTCCACATGGGTCACGCCCAGACGCTTTGCCACCGCGCGGGCCGACTGGGCAGAATCGCCCGTAAGGATATGCACCTCTACGTGTTCCTTACGCAGGAGCCGTATGGCTTCGGCAGCCGTTTCGCGCAAAGGATCGGCCACGCTGAGCACGGCCATGAGTGCCGTTCCGCTGCCATAGCAGAGTATGCTTGCCCCTTCCTGCGCATGTTCGTCGGAAAAGGCTTGCTGCTCGGCGTTCAGCACTGCACCCCGCTCTTCGGCCAGACGCGGGCTGCCTACCCAGTAGCTGCGGCCGTCGTGGGTGAATTCTATGCCGCGTCCCGTCAGACTGCGGAAGTTTTCGATGCTTTCCGCTGCCGTTTGTCCCGACAAGGCGGGATAGCGCGTGATGGCCGCGGCATAGGGATGCTCGGAATTAGCTTCGGCGGCTTGCAGAAGTGCCAAGGCTTGTGGGCGGAGCGCTTCGTCGGTCGACCAGGAAATGCCCGTCACTTCAGGCCGTCCCTCGGTGAGCGTACCGGTCTTGTCCAAGACTACGGCGTCTACCTTGCAGAGCTTTTCGAGCGCAGCGGCGTCCTTAATGAGAATATGCCGCTGTGCCGCACGGCCGATGCCTACGGTGAGTGCCGTAGGAGTAGCCAGTCCCAGTGCGCAGGGGCAGGCGATAACCAGCACGGAGACTGCCGAAAGCAGCGCATAGGCGAAGTCGTGGCGTCCGCCGAAGAGCATCCACAAACAGAAAGTAAGCACCGATATGCCCACAACCGTAGGTACAAAGATGCGGCTGATGCGGTCGGCCAGTTTTTGCACGGGGGCCTTACTGCCCTGCGCCTCCTGCACCATGCGGATTATCTGCGCCAGCAACGTGCCCGAGGCCGTATGCTCGGCCTCTATGACCAATACGCCTTTCTGATTCAGCGTACCGGCCCAGACGGGACTGCCTTCCTCTTTCCGCACAGGGACCGGCTCGCCGCTGAGCATGCTCTCGTCCACATACGAACTGCCGCTGCATACCCGTCCGTCAACAGGTACTTTCTCTCCGGGACGGACACGCAGGCGGTCGCCCGCACGTAGGTCGGCAATAGCCACTTCCACCGCTTCTTCTCCGCGCAGGAGGCAGGCCGTACGGGGCTGCAGCCCCATCAATCCCTTGATGGCCGAAGTGGTATTGCCTTTGGCACGCTCTTCCATCCATTTACCGATGAGCACAAAGCAGACAATCATGGCAGCCGCTTCGTAGTAAACGTGCGCTTCCATGCCGCGTTGCTCCCAGAATTCCGGATAAACCGTATTGAACAAACTGAAGAAATAAGCAATCAGTGTACTCAGACTCACGAGGGTATCCATATTGGCCGTGCCGTTACGCAACAGTTTCCACGCACGGACATAGAAATCGCGCCCTGCATAAAGCAGAATCGGTGTGGTGAGTAGCAGCAGAATCCATGGGGCATAGGGAACCGAATGGAACATGGAAATCACCATAACGGGAATGCCCAGCAGCCACGCCACAAGTACTTTGCGCCCCGTGCGGCTACGCTGTTGCGCCACGGCGGGGGCTGCCTTTTCTTCTTCGAGCACGAGGTCGTAGCCGATGGATTGCACCTGGCTGCGGATTTCCTCGAGGGTTATTTGTTTTTCATCATAGTCGACCGACAAGTTGGCCGCTGCAAAATTTACCGAAGCACTCCGCACGCCCGGTAATTGCTTTACCTTATTTTCCACATTAGCCGCACAAACTGCGCAACTCATCTCCAATACTGGAACAACACGCTTGGCCATAATTCTAAAATCTTACGGGTGTTTTCTAAAAAAGCGGCAACGGTTTTCCCTGAAAGTGCCGGGACTTTTTGCCGAAACCGCTGCAAATGTAATGACTTTCCCTTGCAACTGTATTGCAATCTCGGCGTAACTTCTTACCCGATTCCCTGCCGGAACAAGACAAAACGCTGCGGAAAAGAAGCTACAACTCCGGATAAAAACGCAAAAAGCGGGGAAACCGTAGTTTCTCCGCCTTTTGTATCGCATGATAATTTACTTGATCAAATCGATGCTCCGCTTGATGAACTTGCTCAGAGCCTCACCTTTCAGCATGCCATTCTGCAGGAGTGCCAGGTCGATGAGCTGCTTGACCGTATCGCTTTTGGCTGCAAATCCGGCATAGAGGGCATTCTTTTTCTCGCGTTCTGCCGAGATATTCTTCTCGACATCTGCCAATTTGTCCTTATCTGCCTGAGGAACTTCTTCGTCTTTCTTGCCTTTCTTGGCTTCTTCGAGCTGCTTTTTCTCGGCATCCAGCGAAGAAATCGTTGCGTCGATTTTAGCCACATCCTCGCCGCACTCTGCTTTTTCGGCTTCGAGCACGGACTTTATGAGCGGATGGTCGTGGTTCAATACCATATTATACATGTTCGGCATTTCACCGTAGAAGGACATTCCGGCATTGATGGCCGCCATTTCCTTCATACGCCGCATGTATTCGCTTTGCGTTATGGTGATCGGCGCAGCTTCCGCACCCAGTGCTTCGGCAGACACATGGAACTCAGCCTTGTCCAGCTTGGGGAGCTGGCTGCGGAATGCCTCCGAAAGCGCCTCCGCCGCAGCGGCTTCTACAGAAGTACTGCCGGTTGCCGAGTTTTCCTTGGGAATCAGTTTCTCAATCGTGTCGCTGTCTACGCGCACGAAGCGGGACTTCTCCAGCTTTTGCTCCAGCATATTGGCCAAAGCCGTATCGAGTTGACCGTCGAAGAGCAACACACTGTAGCCTTTGTTCTTGGCCGCTTCGATATAGGTGTACTGCTCATCCTTATTGTTGGCATACAAATAGACAAGTTGGCCGTCCTTATCCGTCTGTTCACCCTTGATTAAGGTCTGATACTCCTCGAGCGTGTAATATTTCCCTTCGATCGCATCCTTGAAGAGGGCGAACTTGATGGCTTTCTCGTAGAAGTCGTCCTGCGTAAGCATGCCGAAATGAATGAAAATCTTCAAGTCATCCCACTTAGACTCAAACTCTTTTCGGTCATTCTTGAAGATGGACTGCAAGCGGTCGGCTACCTTTTTGGTAATATAGCCCGAGATTTTCTTCACATTGGCGTCGCTTTGCAAATAAGAACGGGATACATTCAACGGAATGTCGGGTGAATCGATCACACCATGCAGCAGTGTCAGGAATTCAGGCACAATTCCTTCCACAGAGTCCGTCACATATACCTGATTGCAGTAAAGCTGTATTTTATTACGCTGCAACTCTATGTTGCTCCTTACCTTCGGGAAGTACAAAATGCCCGTCAAATGGAAAGGATAGTCTACGTTCAGATGAATCCAGAAGAGGGGTTCGTCGCTCATCGGATACAGTTTGCGGTAAAACTCCTTGTAGTCTTCATCTTTCAGCTCGGAGGCTTTCCGAGTCCACATGGGCGTTGTGTCGTTAATGATGTTGTCTTCGTCCGTATCGACGTACTTTCCGTCTTTCCACTCCTGCTTCTTTCCGAAAGCTACCGGCACGGGGAGGAAACTGCAGTACTTCTTCAGCAGACTTTCGATGCGGCTCTTCTCCAAAAACTCCTTGCAATCGTCGTCAATGTGCAGGACAATGTCTGTACCACGGTCGGCCTTGTCACACTCCTCGATGGTGTATTCAGGACTTCCGTCGCACGACCATTTCACGGCCTTTGCGCCTTCCTTATAGGAACGCGTAACAATATCGACGCGCTTGGAGACCATAAACGAAGAGTAGAAGCCCAATCCGAAATGACCGATGATGGCATTGGCGTCATTCTTGTATTTTTCGAGGAAATCATTTGCGCCGGAGAAAGCAATCTGATTGATGTATTTCTCAATCTCTTCCTCCGTCAGGCCGATTCCCCGGTCGGAAATTGTCAAAGTGTCCTTATCCAAGGAAACATGGATGGTCAAATCGCCCAATTCGCCCTTGAATTCGCCCAACGAAGCGTACGTCTTCAGCTTTTGGGTAGCATCTACCGCATTCGAGACTATCTCACGCAGGAAAATTTCATGGTCGCTGTATAAGAACTTCTTAATGACGGGGAAAATGTTTTCAGTAGTTACCCCGATATTACCTTTCTGCATATACTTATTGTTTTATGATATTTCTAAATTTCCTCCTACGCAAAAAGAGTGCCAGCCGCAGACTTCTGCCATTTTGACGCTATACGCCTTGCGATTTTCCCAAGATGCAGGCACAAAAAGCCTTATGTGTTTTTCCGAAAAGTCTTGCATCCGCATGGAAAAAGCCTTGCATCCATTTTCCAAAAGATGCAAGACCGTACCAAACATCTGCCTGCCAGAATGGGGAAAAAACACACCAAGCCAACAAAAAGTCCAATATATACTGTATTTTTGCAGCATACATTTCCAAAGAAACCGACATTGAATATGATATACAACAACGATAGCGTACGCCGGCAAGACCGCCTGTTGCCCGAAACAGACGCGCGCCACCTGCTGGAAACTGGCGAATACGGAGTATTGTCGATGGTATCTCCCGACGGAAATCCCTACGGTATTCCCGTCAATTTCGTATGGGACGGTAGCGAAAACCTCTACATCCACTGTGCGCCCGAAGGGCGGAAACTCGCTTGCATCAGCCACTGTCCGGAAGTTTCTTTCTGCATCGTCGGGCAAACCCACGTCGTTTCCAATCAATTCACTACGGCTTACGAGAGCGTCGTACTGAGGGGCCGGGCAGAAACCGGTCTGGAACCCGAGGAACGGATGCACGCGCTGGAGCTGTTGCTGGCGAAGTATTCGCCCAATGACCAGGTCGTGGGACGGAAATATGCCGAGAAATCATTTCACCGCACCGAGATTATCCGTATCACGCTGCAAGCCGCGAGCGGAAAATGCAAGCGGATTCGTTGAACGACCCTATAATATAATAAGAAGAAACATGGAACAACAACACGCACGGCTGATAGCCGCAATGATAGAATACGACCGGGGCGACGCAATGCGCATACACCACTTCATGAAAGTATATGGCTTTGCGTCTGCCATCGGCACGCTGGAAAAACTCGATTCCGAGACTCTCTTCATCGTGGAGACGACAGCCATCGTACACGACATAGGCATCCACGTATGCGAGGCCAAGTATGGGATGTGCGACGGCAGGCATCAGGAAATGGAAGGACCGGCCGAAGCCCGCAAATTGCTGCAATCCGTAGGCGGATATACCCCGCAGCAAATCGACCGAGTATGCTGGCTGGTGGGGCATCACCATACCTACAAGGATATAAACGGGGCTGATTACCAGATTTTAGTCGAAGCCGATTTTCTGGTCAACATATACGAAGACGGAATTTCGCCTGAGGCAACGGCCAAAATCAAGGCTCATATCTTCCGGACTCCGACAGGCATCAAGTTCCTGGACGAGCTGTTCCCGGCTTAGTTCCCCTGCCTGCCCCGCCGGTTGCTGCCGGCCGGAAATGCAGGGGCTCAAGCCCTTGCGCGAGCATACTGGCCGATTTCACTACATTTGTTCCGCATATTATTTTTTATCCCAATCACTCAATCGAATAAAGAAGCAATGAAAAAGAAATGGACTTATGCCGGCCTTGCAACGGCGGCTCTCGTTGCATTGGCCACACCAGAAGTACAAGCCAACCAACCCGATTCACTCTTTCTCTACACCTATGCCACCTCGGCCAACGGGGGACGCAACGGGCTGCACTGCGCCTGGAGCGGAAACGGTGAAGACTGGAGCAAAATCGGGCCTAACCATACGTTCGTCAGTTGCGACTACGGCATGTGGGGCGGCGAGAAACGCATGCTTTGGCCCTATTTGCTCAAAGACCAGTCGGGCATCTGGCATGCCCTTTGGAGCGTAAACGAGCGCGACGGAGTCATTGCCCACGCCAGTTCCGCCGACCTGATAAACTGGAAGCCGCAAAACTACGCCTACGTCATGCCCAAGGGCGCCAACTGCCTGCGCATAGAGGCACGTTTCGACCCGCGGTCCGGGCAGTACCTCGTACTCTGGGAGTCGGGCGATGAAGAAAACGGCTATACCACTTATTCGTGTTTCACGAAAGACTTCATGAAATACACTGCCGCCCGTGCCGTTCCGGGCAATATGAAAAAATCCGATGCGCAGAACCTGTCCGAAGTGGACGCCACGGCTTACGGTACAGTCACCAAAGTAGCCGCCTCCGAAGTGCGGGCACTCAAAAACGAGGTGCAGGCACGTGCGTGGAAAAACACGCTCTATTCGGAAAATGCCCGCAGCGATGCCCGGCGTTTTGCCGACCTGAAACCCATAACAGGTACGCTGACCATCGACACGACCCGCAAGAAAGCCATCAGCCCGATGCTGATGGGTATCTTTTTCGAGGATATAAGCCGGGCAGCCGACGGGGGACTTTACGCTGAACTCGTACAGAACCGCGACTTCGAGTATGCCCTCTCCGACAAAGACGGGCAAGACAAGACCTGGAATGCGACGCACTCCTGGTCGCTAAACGGAGAAGACGGCAGCTTCAGCATTGCTACGGACGAACCGATTCACCCTAACAATCCGCACTATGCCCTGCTGGAGAGTAAAACTTCCGGCGCAGTAGCCCTGCAAAACGCAGGTTTCGACGGCATTCCGCTCACGAAGGGCGAAAAATATGACTTCTCGGTTTTTGCCCGTCGCATAAGTGGGGAAAAAGGGAAGTTGCAGGTTTCGCTCGTAGGCAAAGACGGGGAAGTCTACGCTACTGCCAGGATTTCCGCACCCGGCACCGAGTGGAAAAAATATAAGGTTACGCTGAAGGCTCAGTCCGATGCCCTCGATGCCCGACTGGAAGTGCGCCCCTTGAGCGAAGGCACGGTGGCTTTGGACATGATCTCCCTCTTCCCGGAGAAAACGTTCAAAGGCCGCGAAAACGGACTGCGTGCCGATTTGGCACAAGTGATAGCCGATTTGCATCCGCGCTTCGTTCGTTTCCCCGGAGGATGCGTGGCTCACGGCGACGGGCTGGGCAACATGTACCGCTGGAAGCAGACCATCGGCCCGCTCGAAGCACGCAAACCGCAACGCAATCTGTGGGGTTACCACCAGACGGCCGGTTTGGGCTACTATGAGTACTTCCTCTTCTGCGAAGACATTGGGGCAGCACCGGTACCGGTGCTTGCAGCCGGCGTTCCCTGCCAGAACTCCCATACGGGCGGCGCGGGGCAACAAGGAGGTATTCCGCTGGATGAAATGGACGAATACATTGAGGAAATCTGCGATTTAATCGAGTACGCCAACGGAGATGCCAAGACCACGGAGTGGGGAAAGCTGCGTGCTCAGGCCGGTCACCCCAAGCCTTTCAACCTGAAATATATAGGCATCGGTAACGAAGACCTCATCTCCGACGTATTCGAAGAGCGCTTCAAGCTCATTTTCGACGCACTGAAGGAGCGTCACCCCGAAATCACCGTAATCGGAACGGTAGGACCTTTCAACGAAGGCAGCGACTACGAAGAAGGTTGGGCTTTCGCCACACAGCTCGGAGTGCCTATTGTCGACGAACATTACTACCAGACTCCAGGCTGGTTCCTGCACAACCAAGACTACTACGACCACTACGACCGGAACAAATCGCAGGTATATCTGGGCGAATACGCCTCGAAAGGCAATACGATGTACAATGCCCTTGTTGAAGCTGCCTACCTGTGCGGAATAGAAAGAAACGGCGATATTGTACGGATGACTTCCTATGCTCCGCTGTTAGCCAAGGAAGGACACACCAATTGGAATCCCGATTTGATTTACTTCAACAACACCGAAATCAAACCGACGCCCAACTATTACGTCCAACAGCTGTTCGGCCAGAACAGCGGTACGGCATACGTAGGCAATACGCTCCGCATCGAGCACGGCGATCCTGCGGTACAGTTACGCATGGCCTCTTCGGTTGTCAGCGCGGAGAACGGCGACTTAATCGTCAAGTTAGTCAACATTCTCCCGGTTGCCGGCAAGATTCAGATAACTCTGCCGGAAGATATTGCTTCTTCCGCACGCATCGAAAAGACAACCCTGCAGGGGAATGCTGACGATCGGCAGGGACAACTTACGACCGAGGCCTGCCCTTCCGGTTCAGAGCTGCAGTTGGAATTGCCCGCCTACTCCCTCACCGTAGTACGAATCTCTAATCAATCTGCCCAATGATACGCAACAAATTCATTTTAGCCTTAGCTCTCTTGATAGCCTCTGCCACTCCTTCGGCAGAGGCCAAGAAGCAATATTCGGAAAAGGACATGGCCGCTTACCTGATGGTCTACTTCACCGACCCGACACACGACCTCTTTATGGCAATCAGTACGGACGGTTATTCGTTTACCTCCCTCAACAACGGCCAACCCATCATGTCCGGCGACACACTCTCCGAGCAGCGCGGCATACGCGACCCGCATATTTATCGCGGTCCGTACGGTACTTTCTACTTAGCCATGACCGACTTGCACATCTTTGCCCAGCGCGAAGGACTGAGAGATACCGAGTGGGAACGTGACGGGAAGCAGTTCGGCTGGGGAAACAACCGTGCCCTCGTCCTGATGAAGTCAAAGGATTTAATCAACTGGACGCACACTATTTTCCGGGTCGACAAGGCTTTTCCCGAAGAGTGGAGCGACGTGGGCTGCATATGGGCACCGGAAACGACAACCGACCCGCAGACCGGAAAAATCATGCTCTACTTCACCATGCGCCACGGCAACGGAGTGAACCGTCTCTACTATGCTTTCATGAACGATGACTTCACCCGCATGGAAGCAGCCCCGCGCCTCTTGTTCCAATACCCGGACACTACCAAATCATACATCGACGGCGACATCACTTACGCACAGGGCAAATACCATCTTTTCTACGTATCGCACGACGGAACGGGCGGCATCAAGCAGGCCGTATCCGACAGTCTTTACACCGGATATGCCTACGATCCCCAATGGTACGACCCGGAATCCGTAGCCTGCGAGGCTCCCAACGTATGGAAACGCATAGGCGAAGACAAATGGGTACTGATGTATGACATATTCGGCATCAATCCCCATAACTTCGGATTCAGCGAAACGTCCGATTTCAAGCACTTCACCAATCTGGGGCGCTTCAACGAAGGCGTAATGAAAGCCACCAATTTCCAGTCGCCCAAGCATGGCGCAGTAATCCACCTTACCCGTGAGGAGGCAGAGCGCCTGGCCAAGCACTGGAATACGAAGCTCGAATTCAAAAAATGACAAACGATAAAAACGCATTTATCAAACACTCTAAAGAGATTCATCCAATGAATATGCCTGAAGACCCGATGATGCTGTACAGCTTCATCAACATGAAATTACGTGATTGCTACCCCTCGCTGGAGGAATTGTGCGAAGACTTGAACCTGAACCAGCAGGAAATCACCCAAAAACTCAAAAGCGCAGGTTTCGAATACAACCGCGCCCTGAACAAGTTCTATTAAGTCTCTTCCCCAACGAATGCAAGCCTTATGAAAACAGAATTTGAAAAGATGCGCAGCCAAGAGCTGTATGATTGCTCCGACCCGGCCATACAAGCCAGTTTCGAGCACGCCCATATGCTTTGTTCCAAGATACAGAACAAGAACATTCACGAGCCCGATTTGCGCGGACTCCTGGAAGACCTGATTCCCAACCTGCCCGCTTCGGTCACGATATGTCCGCCGTTTTTCTGCGACCACGGCAACGGCATCGAACTGGCAGAAGGGGTATTCATCAACAGCTATTGCATCTTTCTCGACGGAGGGCTCATCCGCATCGGAAAGAATACGCTGATTGGCCCCAACTGCCAGCTCTATACGCCCCAGCATCCGATGGATTACGTCGAACGCCGTGAGCCCAAGGAATACGGCCTGCCCATCACCATCGGCGAAGACTGCTGGTTGGGCGGAGGCGTCATCGTCTGCCCCGGCGTAACGATTGGTGACCGCTGCATCATAGCCGCAGGAAGCGTCGTAACCCGCGACATCCCTTCCGACTCCCTTGCAGCGGGCAACCCCGCACAAGTCAAGAAAAAGCTCAACGGGAAGTAAGCCTTTACCCGCACGGATACAGTCTGCTAAGCAAAAGAAACCGCCTGCATGGCCCTGAAGTCATGCAGGCGGTTTCGTATTCCCGGGTAAAGACAGCCTTACTTGCGGAAGTTTTCCAGTCCGCTCTTCAGGAAGTCTACATATTTATCGATGTCCTCGTCGTACGAATAAGAGTAGCTCAGCGGATTTCCATCCGCATCCACAAGCACATAGAAAGGCTGCGTGCTGTGGCCGAACTTGGTCCGTTGCAGATAACTCCACTTGTCGCCTACGGTGCGCAGCGTGCGTCTCCGGCCGTTCTCTTCCACCTCTACCGGTGCAGGCAGCGGCGTCTTGTCGTCCACATAAAGGGAAATCAAAACATAGTCATTGCGAATCAAACGCTTCACCTCGGGGTCGGTCCATACGGCCAGCTCCATTTTACGGCAGTTCACGCAGCCATATCCCGTGAAGTCCAGCATGACCGGCTTACCCGTCTCCCGTGCCCTGCGCATGCCCGCTTCATAATCGAAGAACTCGGCTTCCACGATTTCATCCTTTTGCAAGTTGAAATCCTGCGTATTCATAGGGGGAGAAAATGCGCTGATACTCTTGAGCGGAGCGCCGAACAGGCCGGGAACCATGTAAACCGCAAAGGCCAACGAGGCAAGTGCCAGGAAAAAGCGGGGTACGCCGATGTGCGTATCCTCGTCGTCGTGCGGGAACTTGATTTTCCCCAGCAGATAAAATCCCAACAGAGCGAAGAGTACAATCCAAATGGCCAGGAACACTTCGCGGTCGAGTATGCCCCAACCGTAAGCAAGGTCAGCCACGGAAAGGAATTTCAAGGCAAAGGCCAGCTCGATGAAGCCCAGGGAAACCTTCACCACGTTCATCCATCCGCCGGACTTCGGCATCTGTTTCAGCCAATTGGGGAAAAGCGCAAACAGCGTGAACGGCAACGCGAGAGCCAGAGCAAAGCCGAGCATACCCATTGCCGGCGCCACAATATTTTCCGAAGTAGACACTTCGACCAGCAGGAAGCCGATAATCGGTCCCGTGCAGGAGAAAGAAACCAGCGAAAGCGTAAACGCCATGAGGAAAATACTCAGCAATCCGCCCGTACTGTCGGCCTTATTACTGATCTTCGTACTCCACGAAGACGGCAAAGATATCTCAAACGCCCCGAAGAAAGAGGCTGCAAAAACAATCAGCAACAAGCAGAGAACAATGTTGAACACCGCATTCGTGCTCAGTTCGTTCAGCGCATTTCCGCCCCGTGCCAAGGTCACAAGCAATCCGAGCGACACATAAATCACGACAATGCTCAGGCCATATATAAAGGCATCGCGCACACCCTTCCTGCGGTCGCCCGAACGTTTCAGGAAAAAGCTCACCGTCATCGGGATAATCGGCCATACACAAGGCGTAAGCAGCGCCAGCAGTCCGCCCACAAAACCGGCCAGGAAAACGTAGAACAAAGAGCCTTGCGCCATGCTGTCCAGCGCATCGCCATCGGAAAAGGCACTCAACTTGTCCGCAACCGGAGCCCACAGCGTAGCCGAATCGGCAGCCGACTCCGAGAGAGGCTGTTGCAGTACCGTGTCGGCAACGGCCGCGGTTTCCGAATCCACAACCGCAGCAACCGGCTCCGCAGGCTTCACCTCTTCCGCGCGGGTGGCGGGGGAAACAGCCTGTTTCTGCTCTGCCGCCGGAGCAGCGGTCTGAGGCCCTTTACCCGTAAAGCTGAAGTCTACCGAAGTGGGCGGCAGGCAATTCTGGTCGTCACACGCCCCATATTGCAGGTATCCCTTTATCGAATAGGCAGGAGCCGTAAGCCGCATGCGCTGAACAAATGCCCCCTTGCCCTCAAAAAAGCGCACATCCATCGAAAAGATAGGGTCGAACCGCTCTATTTCATTACCCACCGGGCGCAGCTTCCCTATGGGTTCGGCGCCTTCCAGCTGGTCGAAATTGATCGTAGCCGAGGTCGGGCCGCCCGAAGGGAGGTCGGTGGAATACAGATGCCAGCCGGGAATTATGGAAGCATCGAAGCGAATTTCCAACTCTTCAGGCGAGACATTTTTCGACGTGACACGGAAAAAAACGGGATCTGCCATCTGTGCTTTCAGCAGTGCGCCTGGAGAAATCAAGAAGGACAGTAGAAAGAAAAAATGCAGGAATCGTAGGTTCATGGCAAAAAAATATAAGTAATTGGGGGCAAAGGTAAGAAAAGAAGCGTTTTGCCCCCAGTATTTCTTCCAAAAAGCCATAGAGACATACAGAAAAAAGTCCCTGCAGTTTTCGGAAAAACCTCAGGGACTTTTATAATCCGCAAATCCAATTTTCCGCCAAATCCGAAACGAAACGTCCGAAAATCGAATTTTCATATAAAACGAAGCGTTCTGAAAACCAAAAGCGCACAACACCAAAAATGCAACCTTTTCT
>JBMNUT010000009.1:0-109321 GCA_050946375.1 Bacteroidaceae bacterium
TCAGTTTGCCTTCCAGTCCGGTGAAAGGGCCGTGGATGACGCGTACCTTACTGCCCGGGCGGGCATCGGCTTCCACGGAATCCAGGTAGATGGTGCCCGTGTAGTTCGGGTCGCACACGGCGCGGAACTCGGTCATTGCCGAGTCGGGAATTTCTGCCGGAGCGCTCCCGTCGGCCTTTTTCAGCGGTTGGAATGGAACGGGGGAAGCCGTCAGCAGGCGGTTCAGTTCGCGGGTCTGAAACGTTTTCTTCAGGAAAACAAGATTGTGCACGGCGGGAACCTGTACGCGGTGCGGTTTCCCTTCGCCGTTCGGGCGTTCGGCATAGCGCATCGGGATGAAGCTGTGCAGTCCTTCGCCCGTGAGGTATTCGCCAAGGACTTCTTCCTTACAATAGAAGGTGCGCAGGGCGTACCATGTGGCGGAGGCGGGTTGTCCCGAAGGGACGGTAGCTTCCGAGGATGGGTCGGTATGGGTCGGGAACATACGGCGGATGACCTTGGTTATTTAAAGAAATCTTTTCAGGACAGTCTCTCTTCTCCTCTTCCAGAGCCACAAAACGGCTGTGGAAAAGGCCAAAGGAAACAGGCCGGAAAGGGTCTGGCAGAGACGGTAGAACTCTATATAATAATGAGTAATCAAAAGTGCACCTATCCTATTATCTTACAGCGTTTTAATAAGAATACAGAGGAAAGGTTTGTTATGAGTAAAATGAAAGTAGGAAGGGGTAAAGAGGAATACCCGAAAGGCGCAATTTTAAGGGCCAAATCCTTGTGTGTCATTATTATTTACACTACATTTGCAACCGATTTGGTACTGCGATCAGACACTCTGTGGGTTACTCACTCTTATATAGTATGAGTAATTTCAAACCAAAAAATCCACTGTTTTACTGATAAACAAACCTCAAAAGAACGATAAGTAAACCTCGTTTTATTGATGAGCGCAACTACTACACATCATTTCATCAGCACAGTCAAAAAGATACCCTTATGCCTCACATAATAAAGGGCAGCGCTATACAACTAAAAAGCCGGAAACCATTCAAAGGAACAGTTCCCGGCTTTTTAGTTACCAGTCTGCACTTTCCAAAGTGCGTAACAAATCTTTTGCAGCAAAAGCCCGACCTCAATCGGCAACTACGGCAGACATCTTCGGCAAAAGCTTAAGGTACGACAGCAAAATAACGTTCATCAACAGAGCATAAATAATGGCCGGAATAGCCATTACCTCATTATTAAAGATAAACGGACTACCCGCCATTGCGATTGCCTGAGCGGCATTCTGCATACCAATCTCAATCACAATCGTACGCCGCTGCGGCCCTCTAAGACGGGCCATCCGCGTCATCAGCCATCCACCACCCATGGCCAAAAGAATGAGTGCCCCTACGGAAAATCCCAACAGCGTAAAGTTATGAATGATTGCCTCGTAATGCTGAACGAAAAACACCGCCGCAAGCAACATCAAGGCCGGGAACGACAAACGGCCCAATACGGCATGAGCCGACATTGCCTGCTTAGGGAAAAAGACCCGCATGAGCCACCCGCACACCATAGGCAAGAACATCAGCAATAAATTCTGCACCATAAGCTGGCCTACAGGCAAGTGAATTTCCACATCCGAATAGAGGGAAACGTAGTGCGTAACCATGGAAATCGCCACCGGGATCGTAAACAACGTAATCACACTGCTCAATGCAGTCAGCATGACCGAAAGCGCCACATCGCCTTTGGCCAGCATGGAAAAGACATTAGACGAGCTACCGCCCGGACAACAGGCTATCAACATCAACCCGATGAAGAAGACCGGAGGCAAATGAAACCAGCATCCAATGACGAAAGCCAGCAAAGGAAGCAGCAACAACTGCCCGACCAAACCGACCAAAACCGGCAGCGGACGCTTCAAAACCCGCAGAAACGAAGCTCCATCCAGCTCCATTCCCAGCTGAAACATCAATAAAATAAGAATAGGCAGTACAATCCAAATCGTATTCATCCCAAGTACATCAGTATTTAAAGTTCATATTTTCCCGCCCCAGAGCATGGACAGCCGACAACATAGTCTGCAACGTTCTTCCAGGGCATCTTCCGCATTTCGGCCGGCAAAGGTAAAAAAATACCGGGAAACTATTCACATAGATTCCCGGTCACAACACAAACACAAAATAAAACACGACAAAACTACTATGCGATGAAGCGTCTATACCTAAAAGAAGTATAAGTTAGTCCCTCGCGATATTCCCATATCACTCGCGGATTCAGGCTTCAACGCAACAATAGAACTTATTTATTCCGTTTTTATTGCCCCATGTCGGCAAAAAAACGTTAAACCATTGCTTTATTGTATGCCGTCTTCGCGCAATTTGCACTGCCAAGCCCATGCCGAGCGCAAAATGTCTTCCAACGGAGTCTCTGCCTTCCAGCCCAATTCTTCATTGGCTTTCTTCGGGTCGGCCCATACTTTCTCGATATCACCAGCACGACGCGGTCCAATCTTATAGTTCAGTTTCACGCCGGTAGCCTTCTCGAACGTATGAATCAGCTCCAATACGGAAACGCCTTTACCCGTACCGATATTGAAGACCTCCACTTTCTCTTTCTGCTTGTCGGAAAGGATGCGGTCCATAGCGGTTACGTGTGCCTTGGCCAGGTCAACGACATAAATATAGTCGCGGATGCACGAGCCGTCGGGCGTTGCGTAGTCATCGCCAAAGACGGTCAGCATCGGGCGAATACCGATAGCCGTCTGCGTGAGATAAGGAACGAGGTTCTGGGGCACGCCGTTCGGCATTTCGCCGATATAGGCCGTGGGATGTGCGCCGATGGGGTTGAAGTAACGCAGCAGAATAGCACTGACAGGCATACCGCTTGCTACCGTGTCGCGGATGATTTCCTCATTGATCTGCTTCGTATTCCCATAGGGCGAAAGGGCCGGCTTGATGGGCGATTCTTCCGTTACGGGCGGGCAGTCGGGCTCGCCATATACCGTGCACGAAGAAGAGAAGATGATACCTTTCACGTCATACTTGGGCATCAGCTCCAGCACGTTGATGAGCGAAAGAATATTGTTGCGGTAGTACATCAGCGGCTTTTGCACCGATTCGCCTACTGCCTTGCTGGCTGCAAAGTGAATGACGCCTTTAATTCCGGGATATTTCGCAAGCACACCTTCCAAAGCGGCCTTGTCGCAGCAGTCAACCTCTTCGAAAGCGGGACGGACTCCCGTAATTTTCTCGATATTGTCTACCATTATCGCACTGGAATTGGAGAGGTTATCCACAATAACGACTTCATATCCACTATTTTGCAGCTCGACCACGGTATGCGAGCCGATAAACCCGGTTCCACCGGTCACTAAGATTTTTTCTTTCATAGGTACTGATAATAAATTTGTCGTTCGGTTTCTTTTGCGCAAATATACAAAAGAATCCGAAAAGCGCCCCTTTTATTCTCAAATTTCGGCAAAGTGAAATAAAGAAAGGCGCATAACCTTATTATAATAAGTCATGCGCCCTTCGGGCATTAGCGGCATGGCTTTCCGGAAAAAGCCGCAAGACTTTTCCCAAAAAGATGCTAAGGAAATTTCAATCCACCTCTATCGGCAGAATCGGCTGGCGCTTCACCTCATCGAGCGGGCAGGCCTGATACTTCACACGGCCAAAGTCGATTTTCTTCAGGTCGATGCTGCGGATGGCGCTGTTATACATGCTCCGGTAGTAAATCACACGGTTTTTGATGTCCGTGGCCGAAGTCCACTGCGTAGCGCTCGGTATGGAAGACGGAATTTTGCCAATCGGATATTCCACTCCCACGGGGATATCAAAATTATTAAGCAGCTGGAAGCACTGCAACACGGTCTCTTCCGCCGTATTCTGCTGCGGCGCGGTAGCTTGGTAGAAAGCCGCGCGTACAAAGCGGGAAGGCGGCGTCACGTCGCCCGGCAGACCCAGCATGCCGCTCCCCGCCCCAAACGGCGCCAGCGTCAAGTCGCCCAAAGAGTGCGCCTCGGCGCCGCCGGAATAGAGATTGACATAATTGTTCAGGTTCGTCAGCTGCCACTCGAATCCCGGCGAGTTCGTCAACACACCCAGGCGGTTTTCGTAGAACTTGAGCACGCCACCGTCCACAATCTCCAGCACCAGCTGCCGCCCGCTCAAGTCCGCTATGCGCCAATGCACCGTGGAAGAACGCGGATCAATGCCCACTACGTGTACGCCCTGCAAGGCTTCGCGGGCTTCATCTACCGTAGCGCACGAAGACAGTAGGTAGGAGACCAACTGGAAGTCGGAGATTGTAGCATCTTTCTTCGCGGAATCATACGTTTCATAGCCTCCGTATCCCGGAAAATAGAACAATCCCGCCGAAAGTCCCGCTTCATTCAGGCCTTCCACCACAAATTCTTTCTGCTCCACGGACAGTCCTACGTAACCGTAGCGCGCCTCAAACTCCATACCGCCTGCCGCTCCGCCGGGAAGCATGGAGCTCTGTACATATCCCCGCGGCACGACCACATAGCGGCTATCCAGTTCGCTGCCGCCCCACTCGATCGTCCGTGCCAGGACGCAAGCACTATCCTTGGAAACCAAGGTGATTCCGGTACAAGCCGACGCATCGACCGAAGCGAGCGCCGCCACTCCCATGCACCCCAACAGGGCCATCCATTTCTTTGTCTTCATAATTACAGGATTTTAGTATAAGGAAAACAGAAAAAAGCGCAGGGACTTTACGAGAAAAGCCCTGCCCCTTTTCAACGATTCACTTGTATGATTTGTCCGCCCCGCACGGTGCTTACCACATAGCGGCCGGGCAAAAGCTCCGGAGTGCAGGCGTATTCGTCGGTTTCCACCCGATAGGTAGCCACAAGTACCCCGGATAACGAATAAACGGCCACATCAGTTCCCGCCAGGCCCTTCAAGTTCAGGACGCCGCCGGCATAGGAAACGCACGCCGAGAGGTCGCTGTCTGCCTCCACCGCCGTCACTCCCGTGAGCGAGGGCATCGCAATTTCCAGATTGTCCATGCAGAAATAGGTAGGAGTATTGATGCCCCAAGCACCGACATCGGTCGACTGAAGCTCAAACGTCATGCTGTCGACAACGCCCAGCGGAGTCAAATCCACATAAGTCCAGTCGCGCACCACATAGTCCTCGTCGGAATTCTCCGCCCGGTAGTCGGCCAGATAGAAAACCACCGTGTCTTCCACCGCCTGCTGCTCCAGATAACCACGCACCACGAGGCGGAACCAGTCGGGATCGGTGCCGTCCGCACCGCCGAACTTCTTGGCCACGGCGTCGCCCTGCAGCATGGAAAGCGCCGCATAGGTAGCATTCGTGACATAAGCCCCTTGGGGAGCGAAGCGCATGCCTCCCGCCCTCGTCAGCGTAGGCATCGTGTAAGCGCTGTAATAACTGATGAGATAAGTATCGTCGCCATAGCCCGAACCGGTGAAAGCACTCAGGTTCAGATAACCGGGCGTCGTGACATCCGTGCAGTTGGAATAGGTGAAACCGCCGCTAAAGCCGGGTGCATAGTCGGCCCAATAGTGCGAGAATTCATAACCATCGGCCTCCAATATCGTTTTGTAGTTATATCCGTCCAGGTGCGAGGCGTCGGAAGAGATGTAAAACGTATCGGGCTCTGCCAAAACGCCCCCGAAATCCAGAACTTCCGTAGCCCATTCGTCGGAATTCTCCTGCGCCCAGGCGCCTGCCGGAGCTGCCGACATGAATAAAGCCGCACATCCTGCGGCAAATAAGTACTTAGCAATGTAATGTTTCTCCATACAAAGTGTTTTTTAATAAGATTAGCAAGATGGCACAAATATAGGGAGAAATTCCTGAACCGGCATGCTTAATGCTCAAATAATGTTACATATTACATTTTATCGGTAACGCTAAATACTGCAAAACAGGCGTTTTAGACCATTTCATCTGTAAAAACCGCATTGGTTATTAAGTTAATTCGTTGTACCTTTACAGCGTAAAAAACAAAAGGGACAAGAACTATGAAAATCGACATGAAATCAATTGCAAAGAACAGCGAGGAAATCTATTCCATCATCTGTAAGAAGAAACAAATCCTCTTCTCCGAATTAGCGCAACAGAGTATGCTTGGCGATACCAACTTGTGTCTTTCCATCAGTTGGCTAATCCAGCACAATAAAATCAAGCAGAACAGCAGAGGCGGAACGGTGTACTATACGCTGGCCTGACCTCCCGCCTGCTACGGAATAAATCCTACTGTATCAGAATTCGATGGGACAGTCTTCCCACCGCCCTCCGTGTAATTCGCGCACACTCCGGTAACCCGCCGAGTACAACGCCTGCAATGCCTCCTCCCGGGAGGCATTGATGCGTTCGGGATAATGGGCATCTGAATTGACGACCACCGGGATGTTTCGCCGCAAGAGTTCGGGAAACCACTCGACAGCGGGGAAGAAATGGCCGTCTTCCTTATATTTCTTGGTATTTACCTCCAGCATCACTCCGCTGCAGGAAGCCACTTTGTCCAGAAAGTCTGTCCGCATTTGCCTGTACCAGGCTTCTTCCGTGATGCCCGGCCTGCAATATTCGGCACGGGAGTCCAGCTTGTCGCAATGACCCAGTATGTCAAACCCGCCCAAGTCCAGCATCCGCTGCTGAGTGGCGTAATAGGCCCGGGCCACGGCCTCGAGGTCACTACCGAAATGCTGCTGCATCCTGTCGCGAAACGTAGCCTTGTCGCAATCAATCTCTACCGGGTTTCCGGCCTCATCCTTCAAGATGTGGAGCGAAGCGATGCGGTAATCCAGCGGAAGTTCCCGGAAATAGGGAATTGAGGGGTTATATGTCTCGTCGAGATAGTCTATTTCAAGTCCGATATACAGCTCTATCTGCGCGCCGTAGCGCTCCTTCAGGCGAGCGAACTCTGCCAGATAGGCCGGAACGTCGGCCTTCTCCATCGTCCAGCGCGTGGAATAAGGCAGCGGGGCATGGGAAGATATGCCATAGGTCGTGAAGCCCTGGCGAATAGCTTCGCATACGAAGTCCTCCATCGGCGCATGCCCGTCGCAAAATGAACAATGACTGTGATAATTCGTGCGGTTCCCCATTTTTCAAATACCTCCTTCTTCCGAGACGTTCATACCTCCGACAGCTCCAACCAGCGCATTTCCTTTTCGTCCAGCTCCGCCGTCAGCTCACCATAGCGCTTGGCCGATGCGGCTATCAGCTCCGCGTCGTCCGTCCCTCCGGCCAGCAATTTCTCCAATTCCCGCTTCTCTTCCTCCAGAAGGGGAAGCTGTTTGTCCAATTCCTGCAGCTCCATCCGTTCCTTGTAGCTGAGCTTACGCTTAGCGCCCTCGTTCAGCCGCGGTTTTGCCTTTGCGCCGCCGGCTTCCGGCTTCTGACTTGTACGTCCGCTGCCGGCAGATTTCTTTGCGGCAAGTTCGCGTTCTTCCTTCCAGGCGCGGTACTGCGTGTAGTTTCCGGGGAAGTCCTGCACGTCTCCGTTGCCGTTGAAAACCAGCAGATGGTCCACCACCTTGTCCATGAAGTAGCGGTCGTGGGAGACTACGATGAGGCAACCGCTGAATTGCGCCAGATATTCTTCCAGCACGTTCATCGTCAGGATATCCAAATCGTTGGTCGGCTCGTCCAGAATCAAGAAGTTCGGATTCCGCATCAGCACCGTGCAAAGATAGAGCCTGCGGCGCTCGCCTCCACTCAGTTTGCCGATATAA
Organism: Bacteroidaceae bacterium; assembly: GCA_050946375.1. Lineage (GTDB taxonomy): Bacteria > Bacteroidota > Bacteroidia > Bacteroidales > Bacteroidaceae > UBA1794. The sequence continues at coordinate 7,721 of JBMNUT010000009.1, forward strand.
TCGTGCTGACGCGCCGGCGGAAACAGGAAGTGCGTCAGAAGCTGCGAGGCTGTCAGCGTACTTCCGTCCTGCATCTTCACGACTTCGGCTATCTGCGTCACGGCATCGATTACGCGCTGCTGCACGTCGAACGTCAGACCGCCCTGCTCGTAATAACCGAAGCGGACGGTTTCGCCCACTTCCAGCTGCCCTCCGTCGGGCTGCAGCCGGCCGGTCAGCAATTTCAGGAAGGTCGTCTTGCCCGTACCGTTGTCGCCAATGATGCCCATCTTCTCGTATCGGGAAAAAACATAAGAGAAATTCTTCAGAATCACCTTCTCTCCAAACGATTTGAAGATGTCTTTTGCCTCAAATATCTTCTTTCCTATGTACGTGGCCTGCGGCTTCAGACGAATGCTCTGCGGGTCGGCATTCGAACGCTTGGCCGTTTTCTCCAGTTCCACGAAGGCTTCCTCGCGATAGCGGGCCTTATGGCCGCGCGCCTGAGGCATACGGCGCATCCACTCCAGCTCGGTCCGGTACAGGTTGGCCGCCCGTGCCGTCTCGGCCCGCGCCGCATCGATACGCTCCTGCCGCTTTGCCAGATAATAGGCATAGTTTCCGGCATAAGAGTAGAGGTGCTGCCCGTCGAGCTCAAGGATGGAATTGCAAACACGGTCGAGAAAATAGCGGTCGTGCGTCACCATCAGCAAAGTCAGCGAAGCCCGCTTCAGATAGCCTTCCAGCCATTCCACAGCCTGCAGGTCCAAATGGTTCGTCGGCTCGTCTAAAAACAGAATATCCGGCTCGGCCAGTAAAGCCGCGGCCAGAGCTATGCGCTTCTGCTGCCCTCCGCTCAGCGAAGCCACCTCGCGGTCGAACTCGCCTACGCCCAACTTCGAGAGCAACTGACGGGCCTTCTGTCGGAATTCGTTGTCATCCACGACATGCCCGGCGGAAGCATTCTGCCGCGCATGGGCGCAACAGGCCTCGAGCACTGTCGCCCCTTCGGAAAAAAGCGGAGTCTGCTCCAGAAATGCGACCCGCTGGTCCTTGCGGAAGGTGATGCGCCCCGAATCGTATCCCTCACGGCCTGCAAGAATACTCATCAGCGTAGACTTACCGCTCCCGTTGGGGGCTATGAGACCAACCTTGTCTCCTTCGTTCAGACCGAAGGAAAGATTTTCGAAAAGGAGCAGGGCTCCGAAAGATTTTGTGAGGTTTTCAACTTGCAAGTTACAGGGCATAGCAATCAATGAATGACAGTAAAGACTGATATGGATGCAAAGGTAGGGAAAAAAAGTGCCGCATCAAACAAAAATAAGTTCCGCAACTTATTCGCATAAGTTGCGGAACTTTCCATTCATACTATCATGACTTCTTGGGAATCAGTCTATATCAACTAATTGAAAGTCCTTGTTAAATTCCAGTTCCACGCGGTTCGAGAGCTTCACTTCGTAGCGGGTATCGTCTTTTTCGATGGAGATAACCTTCGCATCACTGTAGTTTTCTTTCACGTAGCTTGCGATTGCAGCCGGAATCACTGCGGCAGGCACACCGGTGGTGGTGCACTTTACTTCCGTCCACTGCCCCTTGGAGTCAAACTCCAGCTTGTCGCCGTTGGTAAACGTAACGTCATACGATTTGCTGAGCAAGTCACGTTCCATCTTCGCCAGCGCTACTTTATTAGAGGCAAAGTATTTTTTAATAAGCTGCTGCGCTGCAGCCGGAAGTTGCGACACTTGGATCGGTTTGTCATCTCCTATCAGCGGAAAAGCCATCACTTGAACGGAAACGAAGCATACTAAAGCAAAAAACAACTTCTTCATAATCTCAATAGTTTTAAGGGTTAATACTCTGTTCGTTTAATTTCGTGTGACAAAGGTATGAGGCGATTCTGAAAAGATTTGGAAATAATGCGCCAAATGCGAACTTTTTTTCGGAAATCACGAAAAAAATTCGTTCTCATCCCTCGGTGGTCTGCGGCAGAGAAAGGCGGAAACAATGATTTCCGTCGCGGTATTCATAGGTAATCACCAGCCCATAGAGACGACAGATGGAGTGCACTATCGAAAGGCCCAGGCCGGTCGAGCCTTCTTTCTTCGAGGCATGCCAGAAACGGTCGAACACATGCTGCGCATCGAGGGGGCTTCCGTCGGCCGTGTTGCAGATCTCCAGGCTGGAAGCGTCGATCGAAATGCGGATAGTCCCGCCGTCGGGGCTGTGCGTATAGGCGTTTTTCAAAAGATTGACCAGCATTGTGGCGGCAAGCGAATTATCCATTTCTACGCACAGCTCGCCTTTTTCTTCCATCACGAGGGTGATTTGCTTATACATATATACCTCTTCGTAATCGGGCATATACTTTTTCAGCAATTCATTCAAGTTTTGGGAAGAAGCCTCATTAAATTGGCCGTTGTCTATCTTGGAAAGCAACAAAAGCGAGCGGTTTTGACGAATCATACGTTCGATTGTGGCGTGTACCTTGGCCAGTTCCATCAGTTGCTCCTCGGAAAGCGACTCGTCCTCTTCCATCATCATCTCCAAACGGTTCTGGCAAATGGCCAAAGGCGTTTGCATCTCGTGAGAAGCATTGCCGATAAATTCCTTTTGTTCCTCATAAAGGCGCTCATTCCGCCGGGTATGTCGGATGGCGGCTTCGTTCAATTTACGGAACTCTATCACCCGTGTCTGATTGGCCAAAGGCTTATTCTTGCCGCCGATGCGGTATTCGTCCAACCAGCGGAGCAAAATATGAAGCGGGCGCATACTTCGGTTCAGAACCCAAATGTTGATAAACAAAACGGCCAGCAGCATGAACAAATAGAGCACCACTATCCAGAAAAGGATGGCCTTGCGCAAATCTTCACGCTCAAAGGTGGGCGTAAGGACGGTCAGTTCTTTGTAATTCCCATTGGCATCTTCGAAAATAGTGGTCAGGATACGCGCCGGTTCTTCCTCCCTTTTCTGCGGAATATAGACCATCGAGTCCTTGTAGGTAATGCGTTTTTCAATCGGGACGTAGTCGTCGGGCAAAGTGCGCAGGTAGAACTGGTTGTTCGAGGCATCGCTCGCGGTAGGGAGCTTTTCGCCGGAGAGGGAACGGATGATGAGGGTTTCCGAATAGTCCTCCAGGGCGTCGTCGGTCTCGTCGTTGATTTCGCCTATAATCGCCCAGTAAAACCACACTCCCCACACCGAGAATACCAGAATCAGGCACCACGAAATGCGGGAAAGAATGAGGGAAGAGAGCGAAAAGGAGCGTTTCATCTTACTACTCGAGCACCATTTTATATCCGAAACCGTAGACTGCTTTTATCTCCGGGCTGGCACCGGCTTCCTTCAACTTCTTGCGCAGATTCTTGATCTGGGCATAGATGAAATCGAAGTTATCCACCTGGTCAAAATGATCGCCCCATACCGACTCCGCCAGGTCATGCTTGCTTACGAGACGGCCCACGCGGTTCATGAAGTAAAGCAGTATGTCGTACTCCTTACGCCCAAGCTCTACCTCCCGATTTCCACCGACGAGCACCCGGAAGTTGTCGGGGAAAAGCGTCACATTGCCCACGGTCAACGTCATTTCTGCCCCGCAATTCTTTCGACGGAGCACACTTTTTATGCGAGCAGTAAGCTCAATCGTATGAAAGGGCTTCGACAAATAATCATCGGCGCCGAGATCCAGCCCTTTCACTTTGTCTTCTATCGCATCGCGCGCCGATAATATGATGACGGAAGCCTCTTTTCCCAATTCCTTCAAAGCCTTGAGCAAAGAGAGGCCGTTGCCGTCCGGCAACATGAGGTCGAGCAGGATGCAATCATACTCGTAATCCTCTATTTTGCGCAGGGCGGAACGGTAGTCGGCAGCCGTTTCTACGACATAACGTTCCTTTTCCAGCGATTTCTTGGTAAGTTCCCGCAAATGGGGTTCGTCTTCTACAATAAGTATTTTCATAATACCGGCATTTTATACGGACAAAGAAACGAGTTCTTTCTGAAATTTCCCTGAAATTCCACTCGAAAAAGCACGGAAAGGTGCGGACTTTTCTACTTCGAATAAGACTTGATGAGGCTATAGGCCTGAGGAATTCCCAATTCGCCCGAACGGCTCAAATCGGAAAAGGCCTTGGGGCGGTCGGCTTCATTCCCGCTCTCCATGAGCAGGAGCCCGCGGTTGAAATAAGCCTCCGCGAAGGTCGGGTCCAGACGAATTGCCTCGTCGTAAGCGGCCACGGCCTCTTTTCCCTTCCCCATGAGCGCCAATATGATTCCTTCGTTATAACAAGCGTACGGGAAATCGGGCGCCATGCGCCGCACGCGCTCCAGGTCGGCATAGATTTCGGGAAGCGTTACGGCCGGAAGCACAGGTTCTTGTGCCGTTTCCGAAGTAAGTTGAACCGAAGAGGAGAAAGTGGGACGGTCTTTTTGCAGGCGGTAGATTTTGAGCAATACGGAAGCTCGCTGGAAATAGGCCCATACCAAAGTGGAATCCATCTCTATGGCCTGCTCCACATCGGCCAGAGCTGCTTCCAGGTCGTGCGTCAGACTGTAGTCAATGCTGCGCGCCATGAAGAGCAAAGCGGGTATCTCGCGGGGAAAATCTTGCGCCGCCTGAGCGGAATTGCCTTGCCGGTTTCGGGCAGAAGCGGCAGTACTTTCGGTAAGAAGTTGCAGCACTTTTTCAATCTGGCGGCTCAGGCTGTCGATGGAGACGAAGCGTTCCTGCACCTGACTGGCAGTGAGCGCCGCATCGGGACAGTCCAAATAGAGCGGTGCGCTAAACACTTTCTTCCGGTTGAGGGCCTCCAGCGGCTGATAGTAGGGCAACGCGGCCCGAAACTCCCCGGAAGTCCGGTAGAAAGTCAGGATGTAAGACGGACAAGGCACGGCCTCAACCGCGCGGTTCTGTATTCTTCCGCGGAATTCGCTCTCGTATTTCGGCTCGTCTGCCTTGTCGTCGTTCTCCACTACCTGGTCGTAGTTTTCAATATCCAGGTCGGAAAGTTTCCGCGCAGGCTGCGGTTTTCCGCCCGTCTTCCAGCTGTTACCGCCGAAGCGCATGTCCAAATCGGCTTTCATCAGCTTGGCTTCGTCACGTGCGGCGGCCGATGCCATGCCGACCTTGCGGTATGCCTCGGCCCGGTAGTAATAGCCTGCCAGAAAGTTGGGATGACGTTTGAGAATGCCGCTGAAATCTTCGATGGCGCCCTGCACGTTTCCGGTACGCAGGCGCAAGATTCCACGGTTTACGAGAGCCGTTTCGTTATCCGGCTGTAGGGAAAGGATGAAATCGAAGTCTTCGATGGCCCGGTTGTCGTCGCCTACGTTCATCCGGAGCAGCCCCCGGTTGTAATGTGCCACCACATGCCGGGAATTGATGCGAATCGCGTCGTCATAGTCTGCCAGCGCGTCGTCATAACGCCAAAGGTAATAGCGCGCCAAGGCTCTGTTTACGTGAAATTCGGCGTTCCTTATGTCGCAATGTATGGCCTTTGTCCACTCTTCCTCTGCCCGCTCCCATTCTTCCTCCTGCATCGAAAGGGAAGCCTTGAAGCCCCATGCGTCAGCCTGCAGGGAGTCGTACTCCAAAGAATGGTTCACGCAGTCCAAAGCCTGCAGGGTATCGCCTTCTTCCAGCGCCACACTGGCTTTCATGAGCCAGACCTTGTCTTTGTCGGCCGCAGGGCTGTAGCGGTCCAGAGCTTCCAGACTTTTCCATGCGGCCTCATATTCTTTCAGATGCATGTAGCAAAGGCTGATATTGTGCAAGGCCACGGTCTCCTGCGGGTTGAGGGAAAGCACATGTTTGTAGTCGACCACGGCCGAATCGTAGCGCTCCAGCTCGATCCAGCCGATGGCCCGCAGGCGGTAACTGTCGCTGAAGTAAGGATTCCGCCGGATGGCTTCGCTGCAGTCCTCCACCGCTCCGCTGTAATCCTCCAGCCGGAACTTGGCCAACCCGCGGAAGAAATAAGGCTGTGCCAGATAAGGACGGGAACCGATTACCCGGTTGAAATACTGAATGGAAAGCATGTAATCTTCATAATAAAGGGCATTCCGTCCCATTGCCAGCGCATGGTCGACCCGGATTTGCGCCTGCGCATAACCAAGCGACAGTAGCAAAAAACCCAGAAGCAATACAACTTTCCGAAACACGGGGAAGGGGAATTTACGATTTCCGAACCGGCTTTATCTTGTAATCGGCACTGATTTTTCCTTTCAGCAGCGAGTTTAACTTGCCTTTTATCATCTGCTTCCGCAGACTGCTCAGGTGGTCGATGAACATAGTCCCGTCCAAATGGTCGCATTCATGCTGGATAACCCGAGCGGGGAAGCCCGTCAGTTCTTCATCGTGCTCCTGAAAATGCTCATCCAAGTAGCGAACCCGTACCGAAACGGGGCGCTTCACGCTCTCATGTATGCCGGGCAAGCTCAAACAGCCCTCGCCCATGGAGCATTCTTCCTCGCTTTCCTCGTAAATGTCGGGGTTGATGTACACTTTCTTATAGTCGGCAAACGACGGATCCTCGTCGGCACAAGCCGAAAGGTCCACAATTACCAACCGGATAGCCAGCCCCACTTGCGGAGCGGCCAACCCCACTCCGTCGGCACGGGAGAGGGTTTCGAACATATCCGGTATCAATTCTTCCAACTGCTTCTTTACTTCAGGCGAAGTAATATCCAGATCTTCTGCTTCCTTGCGCAGGACCGACTGTCCATACGTATAAATTGATAATATCATCGCTTCGTTTTTTTGTTATTCATTTGTTGTTTTTCATCGGAAAAGGCGCTGTTCCAAATAAGACTGCAGGATGATCGTCGCGCTGATCTCATCGACTAACGCCTTGTCGCGGCGTGCCATTTTCTTCAGCCCCCCGTCGAGCATGGCACGATGGGCCAGCACCGAAGTAAAACGTTCATCCACTTCTTCGACAGGAATAGCCGGATATAGCTTACGTATGCGCCGCACAAACGGAATTACCCGGGCGGCATTTTCCGAAAGCTCGCCGCTATTCTGCCGCGGCATGCCGACCAGAATGCGTTCCACCGGCTCTTTCCCGAGATAGTCCTTCAGCCATTCCTCCAACTCGGGCGTGTTCACCGTCGTCAGGCCGTTGGCTATGATTTGCAAAGGGTCGGTTACGGCTATTCCCGTCCGCTTTTTCCCGTAATCTATTGCCAGAATCCGCGCCATGCAGCACTCCCGGTCAATTACGGAACCCTATGATTTCGCGCACTTCCTTAATCGTTGCCTGCGCACTGATACGTGCCTTTTCGGCTCCGGCAGCAGAAATTGCCTCCAAGCGCTTGCGGTCGGAAGAATACTCCAGGATGCGCTCCCGGATTTCCTCGGTATAGGAAATGATATCCGCAGCCAGTTGCTTCTTCAAGTCGCCGTAACGGATGGAGCAGTCATTCCACTTTTCTTCGAAATAAGCCACCGTTTCAGGTTTAGACACAATCTCAAGGAAAGTAAACAGGTTCTGAATTACCTCAGGCTTCTCGCTGTTCGGCACAGTAGGCCCGCTATCCGTCACCGCTTTCATCACTTTCTTCCTGATAACATCCGGCTCATCCTTCAGATAGATGCAGTTTCCCTCGCTTTTGCCCATCTTCCCGCTTCCGTCCAGGCCAGGCACCTTCAGCGCCTCCTTGGTATAATGGAAAGATTCAGGCTCAGGAAAGAAGTCTACACCATATATATTATTAAAACGCCGCGCACACTTACGGGCCATCTCCATGTTCTGCTCCTGGTCCTTGCCCACCGGCACTTTCAGCGCGCGGTGGATTAAGATGTCAGCCGCCATGAGAGTAGGATAAGTGAGCAGCCCCGCATTTACGTTGTCCGGCTGCTTGCGGGCTTTCTCCTTAAAGGTCGTGACGCGCTCCAGCTCACCCAAATACGTATTCATATTGAGATACAGATAAAGCTCCAGCACTTCTTTCACGTCGCTTTGGAAATATATGGTAACTTTCTCCGGGTCTAACCCGCAAGCCAGGTATTCAGCCAAAATAGTTTCGGCGGAAGCCACGATATCCACGGGCTTCGGGCACGTCGTCAGCGAGTGCCAGTCGGCAATGAAGAAATAACAATTATACTCATCCTGCATCCGGACGAAACTCCGCACAGCGCCAAAATAATTTCCCAGATGCAAATTGCCCGTCGGGCGAATACCGCTCAATACAGTCTGCTTCATGTTTTCTTTTCAATCGATGTTTTATTTCCGTCTTTTCCCGGGCCTCCTTTTTTCATTGTGCAGGCTCGGGCGGCGCAAAGGTAGCAATAATAAACGGAAGGAGGGAGCTATAAAAACAAAAAAAGCCGATGTTATACACATCAGCCAAACCTAAAACTATGAAAACACACTAAATAACCGAAACTTTTCGGAATCTCTTTTTTATCGTGGGCGCTGAGGGATTCGAACCCCCGACCCTCTGCTTGTAAGGCAGATGCTCTAAACCAGCTGAGCTAAGCGCCCCTATTTCTTGGAACGAAACTTTTCCGAATCGGCTGTGGGCGCTGAGGGATTCGAACCCCCGACCCTCTGCTTGTAAGGCAGATGCTCTAAACCAGCTGAGCTAAGCGCCCGATTCATTTCTGGGCTTCTCTCCGGAAAAGCGATGCAAAGGTAGAGCATTCCTGTCAATCCTGCAAGCATTTCCCGTACTTTTTTCCACTCAGAATCGTCCAAAATTTCATATTCCTCTCATTTTCAGCGAGAATAATTACAAAAGAATTTCAGCGGAAATTCAAGGAATCGAAATAATACCATAACAAACTATGCAAATCCTTCTTTTCAGGCAAAGATTACACCAAATGTTTTCGGTCCATACCTTATAAGAACAAGCATATATTTTAGGGCAAACCGCCGTAACTATTCGAAAGAAAAGGGATATCCCTTGTTAGGGCAAACAAGCAACAAATATTTCATTGTTCCTCATAAAGAAAATGTGATCGGCAGTGTATAATATACACGAACATTCTTATTGCCCGATTTACCAGGAATCCACTTAGGCATGGCGTTTACAAGCCGTAGGGCCTCTTTACTACATACCCCCGCTTCATCCTTTAAAATGCCACGAGAAACCACAGCATCAGAAATAGATCCGTCACGATTTACTATAAATCGCACCATAACAGATCCTTGTATCCCTTGCTGTACAGCGTCTGATGGATATCTCAATTCTTCTTTCAAATACTTATCTAATGCTTCTTTGCCTCCTGGGAACTGAGGCATTTGCTCCACTCCTCCTGTATACGCTATCCCTTTATTCGGTGCAAGCTCCTTCCCTATGATAACTATTTCCTTAAATGGGATACCCTGATAATCATTTTGCCCATATCCATAGTCGAAAAAGTTATCTATTTTCTTTACCCAGTTGTCAGGAATCCGATCCCAATCATCCCCATCATCGGGCCAATCGTCTTCCACAAAAGCACATTTTTTAGAATAGAGCACTCTCGGCTTACGAATAAAAGTGTACCAATTTTCATAATGCGCGAAACGCACTATTTGTTTACAGAAAAAGCTATCTACGACTACCGTGTCATTATCAGAATTATAAGCATCTATGAATTTACGTGGTTCCAAGTAGAACTTCTGCCTCCATATTTCGCCGGTTATTTCATTTTTCTTCTGCTTGAACACCAATACTCCATGCACATATTCCTCGGTCTCCGTAAAGATATTTCCGTTGTACTTATCTTTATACTTATTTACCCATACCCCATCAGGAAAGCCTTCATCATCAAATTGGCCACAAGCGTCAATGTTATCGTCTTTCATTTTCACCTTGCCAATCAATCTGTTGTTTTTCATCTGATAACGCTCTGTGTGGGCAGCACTATTCCTTTCCTGAGTCGTCTTGCTGATATAGCCTTCCAAGTTACCATCAACGAGATTCAAGATTTTTGTTTCTTTCCTATTTCTCGAAATATCCTTGAAAGTCCACCGGCCGTTTCTCATGCCATTTTTATAACTACCAGTCACTGTGACAGATCTGATGCCAGGAGAGGATTTAGTGTAGGTGAACTTTCCATGCCTTACACGTTCTCCATTTTCATCCTCATAATAAGTATAAGTAACATTCCCCTCTTTATACGTCCCCACTTCATACGGCCCATTATAGGTTTTCAGTGTTTGCCCTACACTTGACACCGCAAGCATAAGCAATGCTATTGAGGAAATAAGATTCTTCATATGGTTTCTTTTTTAGGTCAATTCACGTCACATATCACCAGCTATTTCGTGGAGACATCAATTCCCCCTTTCAGAATTTAGTTTCAGAAAGTCGCCCGTTATCAAGTCAAAGACAGAATCATTTTTTGTAAAACACAAATGTTCTTCTTTGTTCACCCATCCCGTAAAATCATCCAACTTTTCTATCGTATCCCATTGTATAGAAGCAAGAACTGCAGTATCATGTTTGTTCTGCATTGCAGTTATCCGTCCAATTGCATCATTACAAGCGTCGTTCCCATATAAATACGTCGTATAGTATTCTTGTCTCTCTTGCACCACGGCTATTGCCTTCCTGTAAAGCCTCACCTCCTTAAGCGACTGAGCATCAGAGCATGTGTACTTGTCAAGAGTCGCTTTATAATCAAATTTATACTGATTATTATACTCTTTGTTTATTAGAGCTATCATTTCCTCACGTTCTGCGTCGTTAATATATTCTTTTGAATAGGCTTCGTTTGTGTAAGCCAGCGCAGCAGATTTCCATTCATCAAATGTCATTTCTTCTGTGTCCTTTTGGCGTGACTCACAGCCAACACATAAAGAAAAAACTAATGAGATAATTATTATTTTTTTCATTGTTCTACCCTTTCTATTATATCTTCATCTTCCTTATTACTATTCTCTATTTTCTTTACCGATACGGTCCAATACCACAAGCCAATACAACTGGCAATATACAAAAAGCCCAATATACGCTTGGATAGCTCATTACTATGGATTTCAGCTATCATGTCTGCCTGAAAGTCCTTTTCAGTATATCCTTCATCAAGATAGGATTGCCTGATTTCTTGCATTTCCGTCCGCGTGTAACCTGTCTTACTGTGTATTTCTTCACCTGTTTGTTCCACTGACACCCACGCTCCAAACGCAAAAAGCAATGTCCAAATCGCAAACACACAGCCTAATACCCAACGCCTCCAACCGTAAATAATCCGATATCCTTCTGTTCCTTTAAACAGATATACAGATGCGTAGAAACAGATGACAGTCTGAAGCAATCCAGTATAAATGTCATAATCAGCATCATACCATACATGTTTCTCATAATAAACAGTGTCTACCAATAATACGGCCAAAAGGATAACCATATATACCAAGTATCCTCCCAAACCAGCATTTGTGTGTTTTGACCTTTCAACCAATTTCATTATGGTTGCCGAATCCTCATTCTTCAAAATATTATTCTTATCCATATCTTATTACTTAAAGAAGTTTACTATTGAAATAATTATTGTATCTAAAATGACAGTAATAACAGGGATGCCAATTGCCGCCAAGCATATTAGCCCCGTAACTCGCTCCGTGAGTGACAAAGTATGCCTTTTGCCTCCAGGCTTTTCTATCCCAGAGCTTATTGCTCGATTCAAACAGCGGTTCGAACAGTAAAATGATGAGGAATACCACCGATGCCCGTAATATACCCCTTTTTCAGTTTCTCGTCCGCACCAATTACATCTTCCCATAAATATAAAATATGCTATCTATTCTTACAATCTAATTTATTTACATTCTACAAAATCATTCACAATAGCCTCAAGGCGTCTTTCTTTTTCCTCCTTCGGCAGACGGGCCGAGGGATGGTTGGTGCGATAAGCCGGGACGGTGACTCTCGGAAGTGTCACTGCCGCCACATCTTCCACGGCAAACGGCGACACGGCAGTGAACTGTGCCCCGTTCCAACAATCGCAGATACGAGCATCATAACTCCCGGTAAGAAACAATATAAGATCGGGCTTCAAGATTTCCACTTCCTTACCGACCACATCGAAAAACCGTTTCTGAATGCCGTAAATCTCCTCGCCACAGAAACCGGCGCCTTCCGCCTTTCCTATCTTCACTATGTTGTTCCACAGATAGGCTATATGCTTGTCGGGATAGCGTGCATTGAGCAACGACACAAAGCGATTGAAACCGTAATGGAACGTGCCATAACGTGTGCCGTTATAACTAAAACCTTTACTATCATAATAGGTGGCATAAAAATTCTCATAGATGCCCATAATAGCTCCTATCGGCACCTCCGGGCTGAAAACCGGTGAGGGCGGTGTGCCGAAATCGTCACAGTCTCCGACCCAACTATTCGTTTCTTGCCCAAAGACCATGACCTTCAAGTCCGCATCGGCATACCAGTTTTCATCTACCTGACTGCCTACCCAGTGGGCCAAACTTAACAGAAACGGATAAGCCGGTTTCGCGGCAATCTGCCTGTTCCTGTCCTCAATCTGAAATGCGCTGCAAAGTTCTTGCCAGCCGGAAGCATAGAGATGCTCCAATTGCTCTGTCAATTCCATATTGATCGTCAATGCATCCGCTGACTCCCTACGGATTTTTCAATGATATTAGCGGTCTATACATAAAAAAACGTGGGAGCCGATCCGGTCACTCGTCCCACGATTCAAAGGCTCTCGCATTGCCCAATTTGTCGAAACGAGCAACGCGAAAGCCCCACGCTGATGTTTATAATACACCCTTCCCGGCCTTCGTATCCGGAAAAGATACGAACCAGCCAAGCAGGGAGGCTTATAGAAACATCCCAAGGGGCGTTCTTGTTGCTTTGTTTTTGACAAATTATTCTGAAGAACTTGCGAGATTCTTGAATCGTCAAATCAAAGCGTTCAGGAAACGCCTTTCTATGTATAACAGTACCCACCGCCGCTCCACTCTTGTGGCACAGCGTGGGGACTGCCGCAAAAATACGACTTTTTTCAAAAAGCACAACTTTCATTAGAAAAAATAATATATTTCTATGAATCAATTCCCTATTTCCTTTTCAGTCAAGCAACGCAGCTCGGCTTACGAAACCCTCGGCACTTTTCGCGAAAAGGCTTGGGACTTTTTCGAAAAAGCCTTGCAGGAAAGGCGAAAAAGCCTTTGAACTTCTTCTCCAAAGAAGCGCATCGGCAAGAAAAAACGGCAGTGGAAGAAAACGCATTTTTGCAACACGATTGCAAACGGAAGGGCGTACTTTTGCTGCCAGAAATCAATAAAAACGGCATAATATATGGAACACGTTCACGAACACCACCATCATCATGTGCACCAACCCAGCACGATAAACGGCATCTTCATTGCCTCCATCGTGCTGAATCTGCTATTCGTCATCGTAGAAGCCGGCGTCGGTCTCTACGAGAACTCGCTCGGACTGCTCTCCGATGCAGGGCACAACCTGAGCGACGTATTCAGTCTGCTCCTCGCCCTCTTTGCTTTCCGTCTGGCCAAGCGGCACTCTACGCGCAACTACACGTATGGCTACAAAAAAGGCACGGTACTCATCTCGCTGCTCAACGCCATTATCCTGCTGATGGCAGTAGGGGCCATCATTATCGAGAGTATTTATAAATTCCGCGACCCCGTGCCCGTCAACGGTGCCGCCATATCCTGGACGGCGGGCATAGGCATCCTCGTCAACGGACTGACGGCCTGGATGCTGATGAAAGACGCCAAAGGCGACCTCAACATACGCGGCGCGTTTCTCCACATGGCGGCCGACACACTGGTTTCCGTAGGCGTCGTCATCGCGGGCCTCATCATCACGTTCACCGGTTATACGGTTGTCGACCCCATCATCAGCCTGCTTATCGCCATAGTCATACTGGTATCCACCTGGCACTTGCTGAGCGAAAGCCTGCGAATGTCGATGGATGGAATACCGGAGTCCGTCGATTTGGACAAAGTGACAGCTTGCCTGAAGGAAACACCCCACGTAAGCGAAGTGCACCACCTGCACATCTGGTCGCTCAGCACTACGGAGACGGCGCTCACGGCCCATATCGTGCTGGACAAACTGGAGCACATCGAGCCGGTACGCGAGAGCATCAAGTCGCAGTTGGGCAAGCTGGGCATCAGCCACTCTACGCTGGAATTCGAAAGTACGGCTACCCACTGCCACAACCACGAGTGCGTCTGACGCCAAGCTAATGCCGCCTTCGTACAAGCGGCAAGGACTAAACGCCACAGACCGGGCAAGGAAAAAGAACCTCCTTGTCCGGTCTGTGGCGTTTTTCGGCTCTCCCGACGGAAAAAACGCCGGCAGAGAAAGATTCCTTATTCTACGATGAGCTTCGTACGATACTGCTCGGTGCCACAAGTGACACGCACGACGTACATGCCCGACGGCAGTTCCGGAACGGTAAACGATGTGCTTCCGCCCGACACGACGCGGGTCTGATAGACCAGCGAGGCATTCGTCCCGTAGATTTCCACGGCATACTCGCTGCGCTCCCCGGCCGCTGCATTCAGGCGCAGAGTCACTTCCTCACCGGGGCGTACCGGGTTGGGCAACAGGGAGAGCGGCTCTTCCGGCCGGCTGGCCTCTATCGTCGAGAGCGCCGTGGCGTCTTCCGGACCGATGTCGTACACCAGAGTCGTAACGGAGCGTGCGGCCAGATTCTGCATGCGCTCTACCCCGTCTTCAGCGAGCGTCTGGTCGCGCTGCAAAGACTTGGAGGAAGACGTCACATACTTGCGCACGCTGACGGCTTTCCCCTCCAGCCCCTGGAAAGAGATGTTGAGGTTACGCGCCTGCTCGCCCGTATTTACAAACACGGCTACAAGGCGCGACCCGTCGGGCGCCAGATAGGCTGAGCCCAATACATGGTTCATTTCCGAAACGCCATCGATGCGCACCCGCTTATAGCCGGGGCGGATGAAAAGGCTGTAGTTGCCCAGAGCCCAAAGCGTAGAGGTACTTTCGATTTTCCCCGGGTTGAGGATGGAAGCGTAGGGGTCGTATCCGCCGTTGCCATTGCCCGGCGTGACGCGCAACAGCAGGAAACGGTTCTTCTGACTGTAGACTTCGGTAGCCAGAGCCGTCCAGTAATCCCACGAAGCAGCATTGGCAAAGACCAGATCGCTATGTATCAGTTTCGCCATGAAGAGGGCAATATCCATGTAGGAAGCCTTGTCGTAGGATTCGGGGAAGCCGGTTTCGGTCGAAGGCTCCGTGTCGAGCATGCTCCACTCCGTCTGGAATACGTCGAGACCATAGAGCTTGGCCGAATCGTTCAGCATGGCGCGCGTGTCCTTCAGGTCGGCATTGGTGGAATAAGTCCAGTAACTATGCCCGGCCACCAGCGGGGCTACCGTGGGCAAATTGCCCACATAGTTGGATGAAGCGGGATTGAAGAAAGCGTTGATTTGCCGCCCGGCGCGCCAGTCGTTCTCCATCAGTTCCTTGTAGCTGGAAGCCTCGGGAATCATAATGCGGGTCGTGGAGTTGCGTGCCTGCAGGCTCTTGTCGAGTTCGACCACCAGCTTCTTGATTTCCGCGTTCTGCCAGGGCGAACCTTCCTGCGTGGGGTCGCTCCAGGAGTTCTGCGGCTCGTTGACGGGACTGATATAGCTGATGGGATAACCCTCGTCGGTAAAGTGCTGAACCACGGTGGCCATAAATTCGGCGAAGTCATCGTATTTGTCTTCGGCCAGGTTGCTTCCGCTCAAGAAATGAGACCCTTTCGCATAACCCAGGCCGTTTTTGGTGAAATACACCGGCGGAGTATTGGAAAAGAAGACAAAGGACTCGCAACCATAGTCGCGTGCCCGCTCCATAAAGAACTGCTGTCCGGACTGTTTCGTCCAGTCATACGTGCTGTCGGCCGTAAGAAAGCATTCAGTCCGCCGCGCCACGTCCTCAATGTCACTCTGGTCTCCTTGTTCCGACGTGCCGCCCCCGAGATTAACCCTCCAGTTGGAGAGCCCGATGCCCAAGGGATTGCCCTGAGCGTCGAACTCCTGGCTGAATAACTTCTCGGCCGCATATTCCTTTTCGGCATCGCCCCAATATTTTCCGACGATGTCGGCCACCCAGCAGTCAGAGGCTCCGAAGGATTTCACAGTCTGATACGTCACAGAAGGGAAGACAACGACGGAAGTGCTCTGCACCAACCGCTCCGAAAGCAGTTGGAAATCGTCGAAATAGTAAGCGGCTTCTCCCCAACCGGTGCGCGGTTCGTCCCAGTTGCAGCTGAACACAATCCAAATGGAGCGGAGGGTATCGTTCAGATGTTCCGTACCCAGGTCTACGATGATGCGCTCCCAGGCACCGTCGGTCTGCACCTTGTCGTAATATACCTCGTTCGTTTCTTCGTAGCCGTTGAAGCCAATGCGCATCTTCTTGGGCTGGATGGAGCGATAGGCGAGGAAGGTCAGAAGCCGATTGCTGGCATTGATACGCAAAGGGGTGCTGAGCTTCAGCTCCACAGTGTTGCCGTACCAGTCGGCATCGGCCACGTTGATTGCGCCCAGGCACCTGGCCGACTTGTTGATGCCGGAAGTGTCGGGATTGTCGCACACGGCAGGCGTCGAGACAAACAGCGAGGGAGTGTATGAACCGGCTTCCACCGACAACAAATCGGAGCTCCCCTCTTCGAAAGTGGCCAATGACTTCCGCTGGGCAGCCATGCCGACCGGCAGCAAAAGCAGGGCGGCCAATAGCCACGAGAACAGTTGATTTCTTGATTTATTCATAACCTTCTTTGTCTTTAAGTCCTATCTTCTGCCACGAGCGCGCTTCTTGGGTGCATCGAAAGGCTCGGCATTCAGCATGTCGTCATGCGGGCGGGTTCCTTTCATCTCGAAGTGGCAATACCAGCGGGCGTCGGCAGAAAGCGTATGCTCAGCCGGAGCAGAAGTTACGACCAGCCACAGATAGTCCACACCCGAAGCGGGTATTTTGTACTTCAGCGACTTTGCTTTCTTCCCTTCATCGGCAGCTACGTACTCCATCGCTTCATAGTGTGGCTTGCCGGCCTTGTCCACGGCAACGAGACCGTAGTAGAAACCGCCCGTAGCCCCTGCAGTCAAGGAATCGGGCACCAGCTTCAGACTGATTTTGCTGCCTGCGGCGGGCACGTTGAGGCGTATGCCATTGTAGCCGTAGCTGCCCAGCGTGCGCTCGGGAGCGATGTAGTAAATTTCCGCATCCTTAGGGTCGACCGTCATGCGGCAGCAGTGGCGGTTGGCATAAGGGCGCATGTTTTTCCACACGCGGGGAATGTCATACGTCATGAAGCGGGCCGCCCCTTCATACATCTCCCGGTTGAATTCTTCCTGCGTCAGCCCCGAAAGACGCATATATGCCTGTGCAATGTCTTCATCGGGCTTCGCTTCGCGCCATAACCTGCCGATGTATTCGCGTCCGTGCTTCATGCTGAAGAGTTCCAGCACGTAGGGCGAGCGATAAATGTTCTCGAAATGGCAGAAAGCGTAGTTGGTCCGCTTCATGAACTCTACCCAATGGTAGTTTTCATCGCGCACCCAGTCGGGATTCACCTGCCAGAGCATCCACTGGGAGGTCATCTCCCAGAGCGGACCCTGGTTCAATCCGCGGGTTCCGTCGGCGCCGAGCTGAGCCTGGAAGGAGTGTCCCAGCTCGTGGGCCAGCACATTGAGCGTAGTGTCCTGCAGGCGTGAGGGACTCACCCACAGGCCGCCCACTTCGCCATCGTAGTCACCGCCGTAAGCCGTACCGTCGTCGTTGTAGCGGAGCATAATCATCATGCGGTAGCGCTCGGCCTTCGAGCCGGGGAGCAGCCACTTCAGGCTGTCGACATAAAAGTCGTAGAAGTATTGCGTGCGCTTGAGTACCTGGTCTATATTTACTTTCATCCCCTTCCCCTTGTAGTCTGGCGCCGTGGCGGGGTCCGCACCGAACGGACGCTCCCAGAAAGCGGCCAAATCAGGCGTACAACGCAGGCGCTGGTAGCTATAGAGCGAGGTATCGCTCTGCAGGTTCATGCGCGAAAGCTCCTTAGGAATATAGATTTCTTTACCATTCGGCTCGGGGCGGTACGTCTGCTGGCCCCACAAGGCGGTCGAGGGAACAGACAGCGCTGCACCTGCCGCTACGAGAAACAACTGAAATTTGAATTTCATGGTTGACATATTTGAACAATTATACATTAAGTCTACACTCATTAGCCCGGCACGCATGTCCCGCTCACAGTCCCCATTCCGAAGGACTGCATACCGCCTCGGCGGCATCCTCGGCAGAGTCTGGCAAAGCAGAGAAGAAGTCAAGGCCGGTCTCCTGCTCCACACAGTCTACGGAGACGGCATAGTACGACAAATCGTGGCTGCCGGCACGGTTGGGAAAGAGGAAGCCGATGGCGCGAAACCCGTCGCCCTCCTTGCGAAGAAACACCTTGAAGAAACGGGAAGGCACGGCAACGGGCGCATCGCCAATCCATTCAACCGGAGCATCGCCCGATACCGGTCCGCAAACGATGCAGACCGAGCCATAACGGCGTGCCCACTCGCGCCCCTTTTCCTCCAGGTCGTTCCAGTCACCCTTGTTCAGGTTACGGTTCTGCGGGCATATATTACTCAGATAGAAACTCTCCTCCATGGCCTGAGAGCTCCATTTCATATCGGCAGCCGGAGCCATGTGTCCGCGGTCGTAGCCGCTGCCTTTGTAGTCGTCGGTCGTAACACGGCACGAAGCGACATCGGGGTCGGGCACAAAACGGTCCTTGCGAGGCTCGGTTCCCTGACTTTCTTCGTCCGTCAGGACATAGGCAACCCAGTCGGGCGTCTGCCGCTCCGTGTTGAAAGCAGCCGTATAACCCACATGCTGCACCACGGGCATTTTCTGTCCGCCTGCCGGGCGGGGAATGCAGTAAGCGTCCAATTCGGCAGCAGGCAGCGCCTGCCCCACCCTTTCGCCGGCAGGAGAAGAACCGTTCATCCAGCGCCAGGCGCCGGCGGCCACTATCAACAATAAGAGAAACCAGAAACTTGTTTTCCGTCGTCGAGCCATATTTTTATCTCTGAGTAGCTTTTTGCAAGCAATGTTATTCACTGCAAAGGTAGCAAAAGAAGCTATTCTCCAAAAAAGTGCCTGCACTTTTACGCCAAAATGCCGCTATTTTTGCGAAAGAGATGCAAGGGAAATGGAAGCAAGCCCTGCAGGAAAAAACGGAAGGACGGCAGCGTAGCGGAAAAAAGAAGCTGAACAAGGCCCACGAAAATGCGGCCTCCGAGCCGACAATACGGCAGTGCGAGCCAATGAATCCCTGTAAAAAAGGCTTAGTACCACCGACTGTATTGCCGACCGTACTAAGCCCTTCTATCCGGTTCCGACACGGGAAGCGACTATTTGCGCACTGTATCAAAATTCTGATTGTATGCCTTGGCTACGCATTTCCACTCGCCGTCCATCTTCAGCATCAGCAGGTAATCCGTAAAATCAATCCGGCCACCCCACTTTTCCTCGAGCACACGCACCACGGCAACCGTCTCTTCCAGCGCCAACACATCGACCCGCGCCCGGAAATCAGCACCTGCACCCACCGTATCTACATTATGATAAAACTGCTCGATGGAGCCATGCTCCAGTTTACCGTCCAGATAACCGAACAATACCGCCTCATCGACAAACAAAGTACGGGCATACGCACTGTTGCCTTCGGCCACACTCTTCACAAATTTCTGAGCCGCTTCTTCTACGGCCTTGTACTCTTCTATTTTTTCACGCATAGTAAATCCGATTTTTCTGTCACTATTTCATTGCGCAAAATTAGGCAGTAGCCGCCCTGTCCACAAGTACCGCAAAATTATTCACGTACTGAAAATTTTGTCCCCATTGGCCGTATCCGAAATCTTATCCGTACCTTTACAGCACCAACGCAGAAACCATGTACGAACGAAAGATACCCATCGACTTAGACTGCCCGCTGCGGCTCACCATCAGCTTGCTCAACTCCAAATGGAAATCGTGTATTCTCGACGAACTCCGCCACAAGTCCTTGCGCCCGAGCGAGCTGCACCGGCTCTTGCCCGAGGCGACTCCACGCGTACTCGACCTGCAACTGAAGGAACTGGTGGAAGACGGTCTGGTCGAAAGAACCGTCTTTCCCGAACTTCCGCCCCATTCGGAATACAGTATCACCCCGCTTGGCGCAACACTCATCCCCATCATCGACGCAATGATCGAATGGGGTACGAAAAACAAAGAGCTGTTCGAGAAAAAACACGGTAAGCACTGACCTTCCATCCCTTCACTACGCTGCAAAAGGCAGCTCCCCCGAGCTACCCTTCCCCTGCAGCGCACTCCGCTACCGGCCGGCAGAGATATAAAAAAGAAGCGAGCCACTTGCTTTCATGCTGCGTGACTCGCTTCTTTTGCTGGGCTACCTGGATTCGAACCAAGAATGACAGGACCAGAATCTGTAGTGTTACCATTACACCATAGCCCAATTGCTTTTTGAATTCGGCTGCAAAGGTAAGGCTAAATTCATAAATACCAAAGCCTGCGGAGATTTTTTTTGTTAGAAAATGCAAAAGGCGAGCGAATATCGCACGTGCGCGTAGATTTAAATGTATCTTTGTAGCCGCAAAGAGCCACCGGCTCCAACAGAAATAAGCAACAAGAAAAATTTCAAGAGAAGAGAACATGAATAGTACTCCTTCCGTAGTGGATGCAGCCATCCGCGGTATCCAAGAAAAGAAAGGGAAAAAAATCGAAGTCGTAAATCTGCAAAAAGTTAATACTTCCGTCACCAATTGCCTGGTTATCTGCCAAGGCAGCAATCCCAGCCAGGTCACAGCTCTCAGCAATGAAGTATGGGACCAGGTACACAAGCTGACCGGGGAAAAGCCACTCTCCATCGACGGCATACGGAATTCCGAATGGGTCGCCATGGACTACGGCGACGTCGTTGTACACATCTTCCTCCCCCAACAGCGCGAATACTACGATCTGGAACACCTTTGGGCCGACGCAGAAATAAAAGAGATAGCAGACTTGGATTGACCACATTTATAAACCTGCAAATATGGAAAAGAACGACACAGGCCAGCAGCCTCAACCGGGCCGGAAAGCCCCACGGTTCAGCCTGACATGGCTATACATACTTATCGGCGGACTCCTGATTGTCCTCTACCTTTCAGGCGGCGGAAACACATCGCTCAAGGAAGTCAGCTACAACAAATTCAAGGAATACGTAGCAAACGGATACGTTAACCGCGTAGTTACCTATACCGATAACTCGCTGGAAATGTACATCTCCCCGGAACACGTAAAAGACGTTTTCAAGGAAACAAACGCACAGATGCCACGCGAGCCGATGATCTCCACGCGCGTACCTTCGAATGAAAGCGTCAGCAAATTCCTGGAAGAACAACGCGCCCTGAAGCACTTTACCGGAAAAGAGGAGTATGCCGAACGAAGCAACTTCATGCTCACGCTGCTGCTCAACCTGCTTCCTTTCCTGCTCTTCGTAGGAATCTGGATTTTCTTCATGCGCCGCATGAGTGGAGGCGGAAGCAGTGGCTCGGGAATCTTCAACGTTGGCAAATCGCGCGCCCAGCTTTTTGAAAAAGGTACCAAGGTAAACGTTACTTTCAAAGACGTCGCCGGGCTCGAAGGAGCAAAGATGGAGGTAGAAGAAATCGTAGAATTTCTCCGCGAGCCGCAGAAGTACACCGAATTAGGCGGTAAGATTCCTAAAGGCGTACTGCTTGTCGGTCCTCCGGGAACGGGCAAAACGTTGCTGGCCAAAGCCGTGGCTGGCGAAGCAAACGTGCCCTTCTTCTCCCTTTCGGGTTCGGACTTTGTTGAAATGTTCGTCGGAGTCGGTGCATCCCGCGTACGCGACCTCTTCAAACAGGCAAAGGAAAAATCACCTTGCATCATCTTTATCGACGAAATCGACGCCGTAGGTCGCGCAAGAGGCAAGAACCCTGCGATGGGCGGCAATGATGAACGGGAAAACACCTTGAACCAATTGCTTACCGAGATGGACGGTTTCGGTTCAAACAGCGGCATCATCGTATTGGCCGCCACGAACCGCGTCGATATCCTCGACAAAGCTCTTCTCCGTGCCGGCCGCTTCGACCGTCAGATACACGTAGACTTGCCCGACCTGAATGAGCGCAAAGAAATTTTCGGCGTGCACCTTGCCCCCATCAAGATAGACGATACTGTCGACAAGGACCTGCTCGCCCGCCAAACGCCCGGCTTCTCCGGAGCAGACATTGCCAACGTCTGCAACGAAGCTGCCCTGATAGCCGCGCGCCACGGCAAGTCGAGCGTAGGCAAACAAGACTTCCTGGACGCCGTAGACCGCATCATCGGCGGACTCGAGAAGAAGACCAAGATAATGACCAAGGAAGAACGCCGCGCAATCGCCATACACGAATCGGGACACGCCTCCGTATCCTGGTTGCTCGAGCATGCCAATCCGCTGATCAAGGTCACCATCGTTCCCCGCGGGCAAGCACTTGGAGCTGCATGGTACATGCCTGAGGAACGACAGATAACCACCAAAGAACAAATGCTCGACGAGATTTGCGCCACATTGGCAGGCCGTGCCGCCGAAGAAGTATTCCTCGGCAGAATCTCTTCCGGCGCAATGAACGATCTGGACCGCGTTACCAAACAAGTGTACGCAATGATTTCCTACATGGGCATGAGCGAAAAACTGCCCAACCTGTGCTACTACAACTCCGATCCCTATGCCCTCAACCGCCCATACGGCGAGAAAACGGCAGAACTGATTGACGAAGAAGCCAAACGCTTCATCAACGAGCAGTACACACGCGCCAAGCAAATCCTGGTAGAGCACAAGGCCCAACACAATCAACTGGCCGAACTGCTCATCGCCAAGGAAGTGATTTTTGCGGAAGACGTAGAACGAATCTTCGGCAAACGCCCGTGGAGCAGCCGCTCGGAGGAAATCATGAACGAACAAGAGTCGGCCAACGAACAAAAAAACACCGCCGACAACAAAGAGCAGAATACCGCTCCGGAAGCCGAAGCCACTCCTAAAAACGAAGAAAAAGCAGAATCTTCCTCTCCCCAAGAACCGGAAAAAACCGAATAAAGCAAGGAGATACAAAAATGGAAAAGAAAAGCAATCTTATCCAACGCACCCTGACCGGGGTGCTTTTTGTAGCAGTGTTAGTAGGAGGAATCATGTACAGTCCCCTGTCGTTCACCTGCCTTTTTTGCCTGATTACGGCACTGGCTGTACATGAATACTGCCAACTCATCAATAACCGTCCCAACAGCGAAGTACGGCTGCCTACCACGCTATTGATTGCAGCTTCCGTCTACTTGTTCATAGCCCAGGTTTTATACATGACCATGGGCACAATGGCCGCTTTCGCGCCTTATTTTCTCTTTATAATAGGTATTATGGTGCGCGAGCTCTACCTGAAACGCCGCAATCCCATGGGCGATTGGGCCTATGCCATGCTGAGCCAGATCTACATAGCCCTTCCTTTCTCGCTTCTCGTATGGCTTTACCTCTTTTTCAGCCAGCCGGAACTGAGCACGAACTCCGTTCTTCTGCCCGACTTCGTCGGGAATTCTGAAGTCTTCCGTGCCTCTTTCCTGCTTCCCTTGAGCATTTTCATATTCCTGTGGGCCAACGACACTGGAGCCTACTGCGTAGGCAGCCTGTTAGGCCGTCATCGCCTCTTTCCCCGCATATCGCCGGCCAAATCATGGGAAGGCTTTATCGGCGGACTGGTAATAGCCGCGCTCATATCCCTGCTCATCTGGCACATAGACAGCCGCTATCTGGCTGCATATACGGTGGGTGAATGGATTGGACTGGCACTTGTCGTCGCAGGTTTCGGCACTTGGGGCGACCTTGTAGAGTCTCTGCTCAAACGGCAACTCGGAATAAAAGACTCGGGGCGCATCCTGCCCGGACACGGAGGCATGCTCGACCGTTTCGACAGTTCGCTTCTGGCCATCCCCGCAGCGCTCTGCTATCTTTTCCTCATCGAGTACTGCTGTTAAGCGCTCCCCGTTTCTACTTTACGACGAGACGAATCAGATTGCGATTAGCGGCGTGCAAGTCGCTATCGCTTTCTATACTTTTTATATAAATGAGAGTAGTCTTCAGCGAAGTATGCCCAAGGGCTTTCGAAATCACCCCCAGATCCGTGCGGTTATGAAAGGCCAGGCTCGCCCAGGTATGCCGGGCTACATAAAAAGTCAACGGCACCTGCAGCCCCACACGCCGCCCCAATTCCTTTAGCAACTTATTGTAATAGCAAGCCCGCGAGCGGTATTGACGGAAACACTCGGGTTCCTCGTCCGTCGTTAGAATCGGAAACACATGTGCCCGGTCGGGAGCGACGTAACGGTCCACAATGTTCTGCATACACTTCTCCATCTTTATCCGAATCTCCTGCCGCGTCTTGTGCCGACAATAGACGAGCAATCCGCCTTCTATCTGCTCTTTACGCAAATAAGCCATATCTACAAACGACATGCCCCGCGCATAAAAACTAAACAAGAACAGATCCCGCACAAAAGCCAGCTTCTCTTCGCCCTCGAGCGAAAGTTTTTTCAGTTTCTGCAGGTACTGTGCCGGAATAGCGCGCTTATTCGTCTCGCGCACCTTGGAATAAACCGGGCGAAACGGCCGGCTGTCCGTAATAAGTTCCTCCGATACCGCCCGATTGTAAAGCGAACGCAGTGCACGCATGTAGCACGAAATCGTATTAAGCCCCACCCCTTCGGCCAGAAGCCACTCCTGATAAGCCCGCAGCCGCGAGGGCGTAAGTTCCTGGAAGGGAATCGGCCGGTCGGGCCCCCAGAACTTCCGCAGCGACTTCAGGGCCGTTTGGAGCGTAGCAGCCGTATTATGACGCCGGCTGCTACGCAAGTCCTTGATTTTTTCCAACGCGTAAGGCACAAAATCCAGCGGCGGATCTCCATCGTCTCCCGCCCCCTCCTCGGCTCTGCGCAGAGCCGCATTAGCCTGTTCCAAAGCCTGCTGGAAAGCATCGGGAAGCCCATCGTCCAGCTTCTCCGAGAAGACTTTCCAAACCCGCTCCGCCCATTCCTCAGGCTGCGGAAGCACTTTCTCCAATACCCGTTGCGCCTCGCTCACCGACGTCCTTTGCCTTCTCCCGAAAATCTTGCGCAACAATGCCCGAATTCGCCCCCAAACCTCCATAGACACGCATTTTTAAAGATAGAAATGCGGGCAAGTTAGAGATTTCGGGCAGAAAATTAAGCCGGAAAACGGCAAAGAGCGCAGTTTTTAGTCCTGCGCCACGAAAGTCGTGACCGAACGCGGGGGTAAGAGCGCGCTATCGCCATCGGCCAGACTGCCCACCGGAGCCAGACTCTCGCCCGGCCGGTCGGACGTGCGGTAGAGCCGCCATTCTTTTACGGAACCCTGGCTCAACGAGAAAGCGAAGTCCTTCTCTTCCGCGGCATAATTGATGGCCACAACAACCCACTGCCCCGTCTCGTTGCGATAGGCGGAACACATCACTCCCCGCGGGTCCGTATCGCCCTCAGGCACGAGCCGCCCCCCGGCATCTTCGGCCGACATGGCGTAACGCACCGCACCGGGACGCACAAAACGGCTGTAGTTGCCCAGCGTCCACAGCAACTTCGAGTCGCGCAACAGCCCGTCTTTCTGAGGCCCGCGGACAGAACGCATGTAGAGCAACCCGTCCTTGTAGTCGCCGCCCACCGCGCGCCACCACTGCCAGCTGCGGGCGTGGGCATAAACCAGGTCATGATGGATGATGCGCGCCACGTAGAGAGCCACCTCCATCGTAGAGTCGAATCCGCCACCGCCGCCGATTTCCTCGTCGTTGCCCATGATGCACGTCTCCGTCTGCCAGAACTCCACGTCGAACTTCTCCATCGAATCGCGCAAGGCGCAACGGTAGTCGCGCAAAGCCTTCAGCGGCGTGTTGGTCCAATAGCTGTGTCCGGCCATAAGGCGAGGCACATTGGGCAAATCACCCAGGTAAGTGGCCGAACTGTCGGGCGAAAAGAAACTGCTGATGGCATATCCGCGCTGCCAGCCGGCCATGTGCTCGCCCATCATGCAACGGTAGTCCGACGACTCGTTGACCAATATCTTCGTAGTCAGCCCCTTTTTCTGAAATTCGGCGCTGATTTCGCGCACCGCGCGGGCTATCTCGCGCTGCGTGGCAGGCGTTCCCTCCTGTTTAGGCCCGATCCAGTTCCAATGCCCGTCAGGCTCGTTCACCGGACAGAGGTAATCGAAATGAATCCCCTCCTCGCGTTCCACGCCTTCCATCACTTCGGCCAGAAAGCGGGCAAAGTCGTCGTAGCAGTCTTCCTTCAAATTAAACGTACCCCCGCGCCCCGTGTTCGTAGCCAGGCCGTTTTGCGTGAAATATACGGGCGGTGAATTGAGAAACGCCAGGAAGTAAGGCACTCCCCGCTCCTTGGCCAGGCGGAGGAAGGCACGTTGCCCCGGCTGCTTCGTCCAGTCATACGTGCCGTCGGCCTGCAGAAAACACTCGGTGCGCGTGCCGCGGTTGATTTGGCTTTCCCGTCCCTGCTCGGCGCTCCCCGCGCCCACGTTGAAGCGCCACAACGAAAGCCCGATACCCTTAGGCTTACCGCTCTCGTCCAGCTCCGAGCTGAACAGCCAGTCGGCTGCCTGCCGCTGTTTGGCCTCGGGCCATAAGCCCAACTCCTGCATGCTCCACGCGTCAGAAGCCCCGAAGCAGTCAATCGGCTGCATCGGTTGACCGGTTTCTACCCGATAGTGCGCGACAGACGACTGCCCCTGCCCTACCGACACATGAGGGACAAACAGCCCACTGAGGATGCCCAGCATCCAGATTCCCAAGGTTCTATTCATAAGACGGAAGTATTTTAAAGATTCTCTCTGCGTGCGCGGGGAAAGAAAAGAGCCCCGCTTTCTCTGAAATTGAGACGCTTTGCGCCGACAAAGGTTTAATGCCTCCGCCCAAAAGCAGCAAGGGAAACGGGCAAAAGCTGCAAGGCTTTTCCCCGAAAGCGGCAGCACTTTTCCCCGAGAGTGCCTGCACTTTTTCCAAGGAGATGCAGAAAAACGGGCAAAAAACGCTTGCATATTTGAAAAAAGTGCGTACCTTTGCAGCCACAAATATCGCACGGGTAAGTCCTATACGGCCAGCTCCCTTCGAATCCTCCAGGGCTTGACCGCAGCAAAGGTAGTTGGTTGTAGCGGCGCGATATAGATAGCTTACCCACCCGCCTCTTTAGCTCAGTTGGCCAGAGCACGTGATTTGTAATCTCGGGGTCGTTGGTTCGAATCCGACAAGAGGCTCTCCTAAAAGACAGCTCCACGTGAGTCTCCACAAAGCATCCGCGCTTCCCGCACGGATGCTTTTGTCTTTCCGGCCGGCGGAGTGCACCCCTTTTCCGCTTTTTAACGGCATTCTACCGAAAAAGATAACCATATTCACACGAAAAAAACTACCTTTGCGCCACGAATAGCCTCACTAACGGTGTGAACATGAACAATTCCCAACCCTCCAACCTGCTCCAGTACGCAATGCGCTACGGCACAAGCATGGGGCTCCTATGGATTGCCAAATTTTTCATCCTCTTGCTGGGTTTATTCTCCGGCAATGTCCTGCTGCTCGCCCTGGGCTACCTGGTTTTCATGGTAGCCACGCTGAGCGTACCGTTTCTCGCTTTCTTCATGGCGCGGCAGTTCCGCAACCGGTTGTGCGGCGGCATACTCAACTTCAGCTCCGCCTGGCTGTTCATCACCTTCATCTATCTTTTTGCCGCCCTGCTCGCTGCCGTGGGACACTACGTCTACTTCCAGTTTATCGACGGCGGCGGCGCCTTCTTCTCCACCCTCTTCTCGCTGGCGGAGAGCAACGACCTGAGCAGCCAGCCCGAACTGAAGCAGATGTTCGAGCAGTCGCGCGACCTGCTCCTCTCGCTGCGCCCGATAGACATCACCATGCAATTACTTTCGAGCAACATACTTTACGGCACACTACAAGCCTTCTTCATCGCCCTCTTCGTAGCCCGGCGCAAAGCACCCGGGCCGAAAATCATGGGCTGAGGAAAGACTTCGCCCCCGAAGCCACGCCCGGAAGAAACAAAAACCCAATACAAACTAAAAAAATAACGAGCCTGCTCTTATGGATATATCAGTAGTAATCCCCCTCTACAACGAGGAAGAATCGCTCCCCGAACTGTTCCAATGGATAAAGCGCGTCATGGAAGCGAACAAATTCTCGTATGAAGTCCTGTTTGTCAACGACGGAAGCACCGATTCCTCCTGGCAAGTCATCGAAAAGCTGGCCGCCGAGAATCCGGAAGTAGTGCGCGGCATCAAATTCCGCCGCAACTACGGCAAGTCGCCCGCCCTGTTCTGCGGATTCCGCCGGGCCGAAGGCGACGTAGTCATCACCATGGACGCCGATTTGCAAGACAGTCCGGACGAAATACCCGAGCTGTACCGCATGATCACGCAAGAGGGATACGACCTGGTATCGGGCTGGAAGCAGAAACGCTACGACCCGCTGTCCAAGACCATACCTACCAAGCTGTTCAACGCCACGGCCCGAAAGGTGAGCGGCATACATAATCTGCACGACTTCAACTGCGGCCTGAAAGCCTACCGCAAGGAAGTCGTGAAGAACATCGAAGTCTACGGCGAAATGCACCGCTACATTCCCTTCCTGGCCAAGAATGCCGGATTCACAAAGATAGGCGAAAAGGTCGTACACCACCAGGCCCGCAAGTACGGGAAGACCAAGTTCGGGCTAAACCGCTTCATCAACGGCTATCTCGACCTGCTCAGTCTGTGGTTTCTGTCGATATTCGGCGTGAAACCCATGCACATCTTCGGCTTTTTAGGCTCGCTGATGTTCGTTTTAGGCTTCATTTCCGCATTTATCGTAGGGGCTTCCAAACTTTGGGCCATGACTCACGGCATGCCCTACCGCCTGGTTACCGATTCGCCTTACTTCTTTCTGGCACTGACGCTGATGATTATCGGAACTCAGTTCTTCCTTACCGGATTTCTGGGAGACATGATAGCCCGACAGTCGGAGAACCGGAACAATTACCAAATCGAAAAAGAAATTTAGAGCAGCATGACTACCAAAAACAGGCAAGGAAAATGGAAAAAAGTGCTGGCACTTTTCCTGATAGCGCCGGCACTTTTCCTCGCAACACAGGCATGCGACGAAGACAGCGACACCAGTTTGCCACGCACGACCTGCGGCGTCTACTTCTACGACCTGGACGCCGGACGGCAGACGGTAGACTCGCTGACAGTTGCCGCCCTGACTGAACACGGCGACAGCGTGCTTTACCACATGTACAGCGGGGAAAATATCTCTCTGCCCCTGCGCTACATAGGTGACAGCACGCAGTTCAGCATACAACAGGGCGACCACATGCCCGATACGCTCACCGTCGTGCACAAAAACACTCCGAGCTTCGTCTCGCTCGACGCAGGCTACGTCATGAACTACGAGATACTGCGCGTCCGCACCACCCGGCACGCCATCGAAGACATTACGGTCGTCTCCACTTCCATCACTACGTATGAGCAAGAAAACCTGGCTATCACCTATCCTTAAGGCCCTCCTCCCGCTGGCGCTGGCCTTGCTTGTGCCGACCTACATGGCCGGACAGGACCGCCCGCAGCCCAAGCGCTTCTCCAAAGACAGCAAGCGACTTGCCGAAAAGAAGAAGCAGGCGGCCGCCGCGAGCGACACGATTCCGCTCTACGGAGGCACCTACGTCGGGGTAGACCTCTACGGAATCGGGGCGCCACTCCTGGGGAGCGACACGAAAAGCAGCGAGGTACAGGTGGACGTCAACCTGAAGAACCGCTTTTTCCCCGTGGCCGAAATAGGATATGCAGTGACGGACATGGTGAGCGAATACGGTTCACGCTACCAGTCGAGGGGCACTTACTTCCGGCTGGGGCTGAACTATAAGATAAAATACAAGAACCCTTCGGAGAGTCACATATTCGTCGGGCTGCGCTACGGCTGGTCGCCGTTCAAATACGACGTAGAGAGCATCCCCATCTCCGATGCCCTCTTCGGCGAAGGCCCGTCGAATCCGAACCTGAGCGACGACATCTGGGGCGGAAGCGTGCCGTTTCGCGTAGAGGGCGCCAGCGGTACGGCCCACTGGGGCGAGATAGTCTTCGGACTGCGCGCCCAAGTCTGGAAAAACTTCCTCATGGGCTGGTCGCTGCGCTACAAGATGCGCTTCGGATATTCAGGGCAAGACAACGCAATCCCCTCCTATATTCCCGGGTTCGGCGAGAATGACACGTCGGCCATAGGCATCACTTATTCACTGATCTACAAACTTCCTCTATAAACACACAATAAACTAATCATGAACTACTTTGAGATTGCGGCACTGTCCATAGGCCTCGCCATGGATTGCTTTGCCGTTTCCATCTGTGCGGGGCTGGGCATGCAGAAGATACGCTGGCGGACGATTCTGACCGCGGCCTTCTTCTTCGGATTTTTTCAAGGAGTCATGCCCATACTGGGCTGGACACTCAGCCTGAGCTTCAACCGCTACATCGAAAGTTTTGACCACTGGATTGCATTCGGCCTGCTTGCTTTCCTGGGAATCCGCATGATCCGCGAGGAATACAAGGTAGAGGAATGCGCGGAATGCCACACTTTCCACCTCGAAAAGCTTAAGACGGTACTGGCCCTGGCCATAGCCACCAGCATCGACGCCCTGGCCGTAGGCATCTCGTTCGCCTGCGTGGGTTACAAAACGCTGGGCTCCATGGTTTCGCCGGCGCTCATCATTGGCGCGGTTTCCTTCGTACTCAGCATCGGAGGATTCCTGGGTGGCATCGTTTTCGGACGCCGTTTTCACCCCAAAGCCGAGCTGCTCGGAGGCATTATCCTCATCGTCATCGGCCTGAAGATACTGTGCGAGCACTTGGGATACCTGTAAGAAAAACTCCGCCCCTGCGCGCCGCCGGTTCAAAAGCACTGCCGCGCCTTTCCGGAAGTCCTGTGACTTTTCCCGAAAAGGCGCGGCACTTTTTACTCCAAGTGGCAAGACTTTTCCCGCCGTCTTACATCGGTTCGTAGCCCTTGGCCAGTCCCCCTTGCGCCGTCTCGCGGTAGAGGGAAGGCAGGTCGTGCCCGGTTTCTTTCATCACCTGCACGGCATGGTCGAAGGATACGCGGTGCGTACCGTCCGTCAGCGAGGCGTAGATGTTGATGTCCAGCGCACGGGTAGCCGCATAGGCATTGCGCTCGATGCAGGGAATCTGCACCAGTCCGCACACCGGGTCGCACGTCATGCCCAAATGGTGCTCCAGCCCCATCTCGGCCGCATACTCAATCTGAGCCGGACTGCCGCCGAACAGTTGCGTAGCCGCCGCCGAAGCCATGGCGCAGGCCACGCCCACTTCGCCCTGACAGCCTACCTCGGCTCCGGCTATCGACGCATTGTGGCGCACAATGTTGCCCACCAGTCCGGCCGTGGCCAAGGCACGAATGATGCGGCTCTTGTCGAAACTGTGCCCGTGCTGCAAGTGGTAGAGCACTGCGGGCAGCACGCCGCACGAGCCACACGTGGGGGCCGTCACGATTTCCCCGCCGGCCGCATTCTCCTCGCTTACGGCCAGTGCATACGAAAACACGAGGGCGCGCGTCTGAACCGCCTGCCGGTAGCCCATAGCCTTTATATAATAGGTAGGAGCCTTGCGGCGCAAGTTCAGCGGACCGGGCAGCACGCCTTCCGTGGCCAGCCCGCGTTGGATGGCAGCCTGCATCGTGTCCCACACTTCTTCGAGGTAGCTCCAGAGGCTTTCCTCCTCATGTTCGAACACATACTCCCAGTAACTCTTGCCCGTCCGCTCGCACCAATGCAGGATTTCGGTCAGGGTATTCATCTCATACTCCCGCACGGGGACGGGCGTCGTGTCGATGATTTGTTTGTCCTCACCCATGAGTGCGCCGCCTCCTATGCTGAACACCACCCACGAGTCCATGCAGTTTCCCTGCTCGTCCAGGGCTTCAAACTTCATTCCGTTGGGGTGCAGAGGCAAAACGACCTCCGGTTTCCACTCGATTTTCACCGGCGCCTTCTGGCTGAGCACGTCGGTAATCGCCAAATGCGTCAGGTGTCCCTTGCCGGTAGCGGCAAGACTTCCGTAGAGCGTCACATGGAAAGAAGACGCTCCGCCATGCCGCTCCAGAAAAAACTCTGCCGCTTTTCGCGGCCCCATCGTATGACTGCTGCTCGGGCCATGCCCGATGCGATAGATTTCGAATACAGAACGCATAAAAAGTGCTTATTGTACCGTTTTTTCTTCCACCTCGCGTACCTTTTTAAAGAGGTCGGAAGCAAAAATAAAGTCATTCAGTTTCTTGTTCGACGAGGAGATTACCTCGTCTTTAGTGCCTTCCCATTCTTTTCGCCCCTCGCAAAGGAAAATTATCTTCTCGCCTATTCCCATAACCGAGTTCATATCGTGCGTATTGATGAGAGTCGTTATGTTATACTCCCGCGTGATATCCAGAATCAGCTCGTCGATTATGAGCGAAGTCTTGGGGTCCAGGCCGGAATTAGGCTCGTCGCAGAAAAGATACTTTGGGTTTAAGGCAATAGCGCGGGCGATGGCTACACGTTTCTGCATGCCGCCGCTCAATTCATCCGGGTATTTCAGGTAAGCCTCGCTCAGGTTTACCCGGTCGAGGCAGAACTTGGCGCGTTTTTCGATTTCGATTCGCGTCTTCGATGAGAACATTTCCAGCGGAAACATGACGTTTTCCAGCACGGTCATCGAGTCAAACAGCGCAGCGCTCTGGAAGACCATTCCCATCTCCTTGCGCAGGCTCTTCTTTTCCTTCTTGGAAAGGCTCAGGAAGTCGCGCCCGTCGTAGAACAACCGGCCAGCGTCGGCCTCGTAAAGTCCTACCACGCACTTCATGAAGACCGTCTTTCCCGAGCCGCTCTGCCCGATGATCAGACTGGTCTTCCCCGCCTCGAAGGTAGCGTCGATATCACGCAAGATAGGCTTCCCCTCGAACGATTTGCACAAACCTTGTACTTCTATCATAAAAAGGATACTCTATTTAACGGATTAAGTGCTCAGCAGATTGGTCAGAACCAGGTCGGCAAACAAGATAAGCACGCTACAGCTTACCACCGAATTGGTACTGGCCTTTCCCACATCGAGCGAACCGCCTTCTACCGTATAGCCATAGAAAGCCGACACGGAAGCAATGATGTAGGCAAAGAAGAGGCTCTTAATGTAGGAACAGAGCACAAAATAAGGATTAAAGTCGTGCAGCAAACCCGACTCAAGCTCGGTCGCCGTCATGATTCCTACAAACCAACAGGTCATGTATGCACCGATTATTCCGAAAAAGATGCTGAACGTAACCAAAACGGGGATGAAGAACATCAGAGCGGCTATCTTCGGCAGAATCAGATAGCTGGCGGAATTGACGCCCATAATCTCCAAAGCGTCGATTTGCTGCGTGACTCTCATCGTTCCTATCTCGGAAGCGATGTTCGAGCCTACCTTCCCCGAGAGAATCAGGCACATGATGGAAGAAGAAAACTCAAGCAAGAGAATCTCGCGCGTCGTATATCCCACCACCCAGTGCGGCATCCATGCGCTCTGAATGTTGTACTTAATCTGCATGGTGATTACCGCACCGATAAAAAGGGATATGAGAATCACGATACCCGACGAGTTCACTCCGAGCTTCTCCACCTCGGCTATAAACTGCCGGAAGTACATCCGCATCCGCTCCGGCCGGGAGAAAACCCGCCCCATCAGCGCAAGATAGCGGCCAAAAGTACTGAGAGCTTTAAACATTATTACTCCTATTTTTGGTGCAAAAGTAGCTATTTTGTGCGTATATCTTCGTACATTTGCCGCAAAAACCGGCATCAAATATGGACAATAGCGAGCAATCTACGACTTTTTCCGCCCATTCTTCCACTGACACTCTGCCACCCTCTCCGGCAGAAGTACCGGCAGAACAGCCGGAAGCGCCGGCAGAAACCGGAAAAAGTGCCGGCACTTCGCCCGAAAAGCGCCACCGCTTTTCCTGGAAAGCCCTGCATCTTTTCCCGCGAAAGCAGAAGCAAACCCCGCATATCCGCATAACCGACGACAACTCCGCGGCCCCTGCCGACGGAAACCCTGCGGACTCCGACGCCACAGCCGCACCGCACCGCATGATGCTGCGCACCGAAAACCTCGTGAAGAAGTACGGCAAACGCACCGTCGTCAGCCACGTCTCCATCAATGTGCGGCAGGGAGAAATCGTAGGACTGCTGGGACCGAACGGAGCCGGCAAGACTACTTCCTTCTACATGACCACCGGACTGGTCACGGCCAACGAGGGACGCATATTTCTCGACGACCTCGACATCACAAGCTACCCCGTCTACAAGCGGGCGCGCTTCGGTATCGGCTATTTGGCCCAGGAGGCTTCCGTATTCCGCAAGATGACTGTGGAAGACAACATAGCCGCCGTGCTGGAAATGACCGGCAAACCGAAAAGTTACCAGAAGGAAAAACTGGAATCGCTGCTGGAAGAGTTCACTTTGAACAAGGTTCGCAAAAATCTCGGCGACCAACTCTCCGGAGGCGAGCGGCGCCGTACGGAAATCGCCCGCTGTCTGGCCATAGACCCCAAGTTCATTATGCTCGATGAGCCCTTCGCCGGCGTAGACCCCATAGCGGTAGAAGACATTCAGCAAATCGTTTGGAACCTGAAGAAGCGCAACATCGGCATTCTAATCACGGACCACAACGCGCCCGAGACGCTCACCATCACCGACCGCGCCTACCTGCTCTTCGAAGGGCGCATCCTCTTCCAGGGCTCACCCGAGGAGCTGGCCAACAACCAGACGGTGAAAGAGAAATACCTCGGCCGCAGTTTCGTCCTGCGCAAGAAAGACTTCCAGAAATAACCCCCGACGCACTGCCGGAACCGCCCCGCACCCTATCTTGACGATGAACGATATTTTCAACCTTTTCCTCTGCATCATGGCCGCCACGGCGGTAATCGTTTTCCTGGCCCTGCAAAAGGTAAACGCCGGATACGGCCTCATGTTCAACCCCAAATGGGGCCCCACTCTGCCCAACCGCTGGGGATGGGTCCTCATGGAGAGCCCCGTCTTTCTGGCCATGGCCCTGCTGTGGGCCTGCTCCGACCGCAGGGCGGAAGCCGTGCCCCTCTGCTTCTTCCTGCTTTTCGAGCTCCACTACTTCCAGCGTTCCTTCGTCTTTCCCTTCCTCCTGCGCGGGGCGAGCCGCATGCCGCTCAGCATCGTGGCCATGGGCGTCTTCTTCAATCTGCTGAATGCCCTGATGCAAGGCGGATGGATCTTCTACCTTTCCCCCGACGACTACTACCCCGACGGCTGGTTTGCCGACCCCCGCTTCCTCATCGGCGTACTCCTCTTCGCAGGCGGCATGGCCATCAACTGGCATTCGGACTACATCATCCGCCACCTCCGCCAGCCGGGCGACCGCAAGCACTACCTGCCCCGCGGCGGAATGTTCCGCTTCGTAGCCTCGGCCAACTACCTGGGCGAACTCGTCGAATGGTGCGGTTTCGCCCTGCTCACGTGGTCCTTCTCCGGAGCCGTCTTCGCCCTTTGGACGGCGGCCAACCTCATTCCGCGCGCAGCCGCTACGCACCGGCGCTACATCGAGCTCTTCGGGAAAGAATATACCGACGAACACCGCAAGCGCATCATCCCCTTCATCTACTGACGCCCGCCCCTCGCCGGCCGGAGTACCGCCCCTTTTTCCAAAAAGTGCCGCCGCTTTTTGACCAAACCGCCTGCAGTTTTGCACGAAACCCTTAACCCTATTATCTGAATAACACCCCACACACATGAACAAGTCCATCCCCCAACACCTGCGGGCACTCTGCCTCTTCCTCATTCTGTGCCCCTTCTGCCTTCAAGGCGCAGGCCAAGTGCAGCCGACCGACAACGGCGTACAGATAACCACCGGGCCGGGACAACTGAAGATAGAGTTCGTCAGCCCCGACGTGGCACGCATCCGCTTCACCCGCGGCGACACATGGAGCGGAAACCACACCTCCGTCTGCCTGCCGCACCCGGAGAAATCCGGAGTAGCCTTCAGGCTGAAACAGCAAGGACAGCAGCTCACCCTCTCCACCGACAGCCTCATCCTCCGCGTGGCCCTGCCCTCGGGCGCCATTACGTACAGCGACGCCGCCACCGGACGCCTCCTCCTGAGCGAAAACCCTGCCACCCCGCACAGCGGAGCACGCACTTATATAGAAAAGGT
This sequence comes from Bacteroidaceae bacterium, assembly GCA_050946375.1. Lineage (GTDB taxonomy): Bacteria > Bacteroidota > Bacteroidia > Bacteroidales > Bacteroidaceae > UBA1794. The sequence continues at coordinate 43,977 of JBMNUT010000009.1, forward strand.
GACCTACGACGAAAGCACGCGCCGCAAGATTCAGACGGCCAACGGGGAACGCTGGATTGCCGACGTAGCCCGTCGCGACACATTGGGGCGTGCCTGGAAGTATCAGGTACGCTACCGTTTCGCCCCCGGCGAGGCACTCTACGGGCTGGGCTCCCACATGGAAGACTATCTGAACCTGCGCGGTAAGAAACTCTACCTCATCCAGCACAACCTGAAGGCAGTGGTTCCCGTGCTGACCTCCACCGCAGGCTACGGACTCCTCTTCGACGCCGGCTGCAGCATGCGCTTCGACGACGAAGGCGGGCAGGGACTCCTCGAGCTGGAAGCCGCACAAGAGCTCGACTACTACTTCATGAAAGGCAGCCGACCCGACCAGGTCGTGGCCCAATACCGCCGCCTTACGGGACAAAGCCCCATGCTTCCCCGCTACATCTTCGGCTATATCCAGTCGAAGGAGCGCTACCGCAGCTCGGAAGAGCTGATTAACGTCGTAAAAGAGTACCGCAAACGGCAAATCCCCCTCGACGTTATCGTACAAGACTGGAGCTACTGGCCGCAAGGGAGCTGGGGCTACATCAAGATGGACCCTCAGTTCTACCCCGATCCGCAGCAACTGGCCGACTCCATCCATGCCCTCAATGCCAAACTGATGGTGTCCATCTGGCCCAACCCCAGCAACTGTCCGCAAGCCGACGACTTCCGCCAGCGGGGATACATGCTGCCCTCCGGCGTGGCATACGACGCATTTTCGGCCGATGCCCGCCGCTATTACTGGAAATATGCCAACGACGAATTTTTCAGCCGGGGTTTCGACGCCTGGTGGTGCGACTGTACCGAGCCAATCGACGGCGACTGGAGCGTCATGCCGCAAGGCTACGACTGGAACAGCCACGAGGAACGCTGGGAACGCAACACGCAATGCCTCAACGACGCCCTGGGAGCCGAACGCGCCAACCTCTACAGTCTGTTTCATTCGCAGGGCATCTACGAAAACCAGCGCAGCACCAGCCTGGAAAAGCGCGTCGTCAATCTCACACGCTCGGCCTATGCCGGCCAACAGCGCTACGCCACCATCACCTGGAGCGGCGACACTTCGGCCAGTTGGGAAGCCTTTGCCCGCCAAATCCCCGCCGGTTTGAACTTCATGGCTACGGGCTGTCCGTATTGGACAGTCGATATTGGCGCATTCTTTACCGTCACTTCCGAAACGTGGTTCCGCTGCGGCGACTTTCCGCAGGGGGTTTCCGACTCAGGCTACCGCGAACTCTACACCCGCATGCTGCAATACGCCACGTTCATGCCTCTCATGCGCAGCCACGGCACCGACACGCCGCGGGAGATATGGCGGTTTGGCCAGCCGGGACAGCCCTTCTACGACGTAATTGCCCGCTACATCAGGCTGCGCTACCAACTCTTGCCCTACACCTATTCGCTGGCCGGCCGCGTCACGCAGGCCGACTATACGCCGGTGCGCCTCCTGGCCTTCGACTTTGCGCAGGATTCCGCCGTCCTCGACCTGAAAGACGAATACATGTACGGCCCTTCGCTCCTCGTGTGCCCCGTCACGAAACCCATGTACTACGGCCCCTCGTCGCAACCCCTGCAGCAGACCCAAAAGACCCGCAGCGTCTATCTTCCGCGCGGCCGGCAATGGACCGACTTCTGGACGGAGAAACACTACGAAGGCGGGCAGACCATAAAGGCCGATGCGCCGCTTGAAAAGATTCCCCTCTACGTGCCCGACGGTTCCATCCTGCCCTTGGGGCCGGTAGTGCAGTACAGCGCCGAGCAAAGCGGCAAGATGCTCACCCTGCACATCTACCCCGGACGCGATGCGGACTTTACTCTCTACGAAGACGAAGGCGACAGTTACCGCTACGAGCAGGGCGCCTTTTCCACCATCCCCCTGCACTGGGACGAAGCGGCGCAGACGCTGACCATAGGTCGCCGCAAGGGGAGCTACGAAGGAATGCCCGCCGAGCGCGACTTCCGCATCGTAGTCCACCACGAAGGGCAGCCTGCAACGAAAGACGTGCACTACACCGGAGCAGAAATATCGAAGCAGTTCTGACGGAAGAACGATAGTCCATAACGGAAAAGAAGTGGCAGTTTACGGCAAAAGTGCCGCCACTTCTTCCGAAAAGTCACGGCACTTTCTCCCAAAAGTGCCGTGCTTTTTGTACCTTTACCGCTCACAAAACGACAACAACCCATGGACAATAATCCCCACTCCCCTGCCCCGGCAGAGGGATTGCTCTTCACCCCGGTCACCATCGGGCCGCTCACCCTGCGCAACCGCAGCATCCGTTCGGCCGCCTTCGAGGGCATGTGCCAAGGCAACGCCCCCACGCAAATGCTCCACGACTACCACGTCAGCGTGGCCAAGGGCGGCATCGGAATGACCACACTGGCCTACGCCGCCGTCACCCGCAGCGGACTTTCCTTCCCCCACCAGCTGTGGATGCGCCCCGAGGTGCTCCCCGCCCTGCGAAACATTACCGACGATATCCACAAAGCCGGAGCCAAAGCCTCCATACAGCTGGGACACTGCGGCAACATGTCGAAGCCCGCCATGGCCGGATGCATGCCCGTCAGCGCCTCCACCGGCTTCAATCTCTACTCGCCTACCTTCGTTCGCGGGCTGCGGCGCGACGAACTGCCCCCGCTGGCCCACGCTTTCGGCGAAGCGGTGCGCATGGCGCGCGACGCGGGCTTCGACGCCGTGGAGATACATGCCGGCCACGGCTACCTGATCAGCCAGTTTCTCTCGCCCTACACCAACCATCGGCGCGACGAATACGGCGGTTCGCTCGAAAACCGCATGCGCTTCATGAACATGTGCATCGAGAACGTGCTCGAAGCGGCCGGCAATGACCTGGCCGTGCTGGTGAAAATCAACATGCACGACGGCTTCCGCTCCGGAATGCAGACGCCCGACTGCCTCCGCGTTGCCGCCGAGCTGGAAAGGGCCGGCGTTCACGCCCTCGTGCTCAGCGCCGGTTTCGTAAGCAGAGCCCCAATGGAGGTAATGCGGGGAGCCATGCCCATAAAGTCCATGGCCTATTACATGAAACAGCGCTGGCTTAAATTTTTTGCCCGCCACTTTGGCCATTTTCTCATCCCCGACTGCCCGTTCAGCGAGGGCTATTTCCTCGAAGAAGCCCTCCGCTTCCGCCAGGCCCTGCATCTGCCGCTCGTCTACGTAGGCGGACTCGTGAGCCGCAGCAAGATAGAAGAAGTGCTGGGCAAGGGCTTCGAGGCCGTACAGATGGCGCGCGCGCTCATCAACGAGCCTGATTTCATCAACCGCCTGCGCAACGGCGAAGAGCGCTGCGGCTGTACGCACGCCAACTACTGCATAGCCCGCATGTATTCGCGGGAGATGGCCTGCCACGAGCACTGCACCCTGCCGCCCGTCCTGCAGCGCGAACTGGAAAAGATGGAGCAGAAAGAGAAAAAAGCGCTGTAAGTTTTAGCCCGAAGTGCCGCCACTTTACGGAAAAAGCGCCGGCACTTTTCAAGCAGAAAGGAGAGCGATGAAGACAGAATCCACAGCCCTGGTCACCGGAGGCAGCTCCGGAATCGGGAAAGCCATCAGCCGCGAACTCGCGCGGAGGGGATGGAATCTATGGTTAGTGAGCAATCAAACCGAAGCGCTGGGCAGCACGGCGGAAGAAATCGGGAAGGAATTCGGCGTAAAGTGCCACACGACCGACATCGACCTGGGGCGCGAAGAAGCCGCCGACGAGCTGTTTGCCGAAAGCAGGCAGCGCGGTCTGCAAGTAGACGTGCTGGTCAACGACGCCGGCATCTTCGCCTTTTGCGACACGACGCGCACGGCGCCCGGAAAGACGAGGCTGTTCGTGCGGCTGCACGTATATACCGTCACGCGGCTGTGCCAGACCTTCGGCCAGGAGATGCAGCAGCGCGGAAAGGGATACATACTGAATCTCTCGTCCCTCTCCGCATGGCTCCCCTTCCCGGGCATCGCCCTGTACGCTGCCACGAAGGCCTATGTGCGCACCTTCAGCCGCGCCTTTGCCCTGGAGATGCGCCCTTCGGGCGTGCGCGTGCTGTGCCTCTGCCCCGGAGGCATAGCCACCGGCTTGTACGGACTGAGCCCCCGATGGCTGAAAACCGGCGTCCGGCTGGGCGTACTCATGACGCCCGAGCGACTGGCCCGCAAGGCCCTGAACCGGCTGTTCCGCAGGCGAGGGCCGAAACCCACGCAATACATCCCCGGATGGGGCAACCGGCTACTCATCCCCCTCTTCGCGCTCATGCCCGCCCGCCTGCTGATGTACGCCAAACGCCTGCTGCACCGTTATGAAAAATAGACACTTCGAAACAGAACCGCTACCTCTGCCGGGAGAAACGGCGCACATCGTCGTGACCGGCGCCAACGGGGGAATCGGATATGCTCTCTGCGAAGCCCTGTGCCGCAGGGGCTGCCGCGTCATCATGGCGTGCCGCAGCCGGGAGCGGGGCGAAGCGGCGGCCGAAAAGTTACGCCGTGCCCAGCCGGAAGCACGCCTCCAGCTGGAAGAAGTGGACATAGCCTCACCGGAAAGCATCGACGCATTCGTCGAACGGCTGAGGCAGAGCGGCGAAAAGGTCACGCACCTCGTCAACAACGCCGGCACAATGGCTCCGCACCTGACCTTCACCGACGGGGGAATAGAGGCCAATCTGGCCACCAACTGCTACGGCACACTGCGGCTGTCCGACCGCCTGTTGCCCCTCATGGCGACGGGGGGCGCGGTGGTAAACACCGTATCGCTCATGTGCCGCTTCGGCAGCTTTCCGCCCCATGCGGCACAAGACGGAAGCCGCAGCTACCGCGGCACGTACTTCCGCCTGCAGGCCTATGCCGACTCGAAACTGATGCTTTTCGTGGGAACAGCACAGCGCATAGCCGATTACCGCCGGCAGGGCATCGCCCTGCATGCGGCCGACCCGGGCGTTGTCGACACGGGCATTCTGCGCATGGGGCGCTGGTTTGACCCGCTCACCGACCGGCTCTTCCGCCCCTTCGTCCGCACCCCGCAGCAAGGGGCACAAGCCGCACTCCGCGCCCTCTGCCATCCGGAGGAAAGCGGGCTGCTGTTTCGGGCCGGGAGTTGCTCCCCCTTTCCGGCACGCATCCGCCGCCTGGCCGCAGAAGCCCCGCATGAAATCGGGAAAAGTCCCGCATGAAAATCGAAAAAGCCTTGCATGGATTTTCCAAAAGCCTTGCCTGAATTTCCAAACCGTCTTGCCTGAAACCGGGCAAAGCCTCTCCCCCATCCGCCCGTAGCCCAATAAAAAACGGCGCAAACCCCACAGAGGATTTGCGCCGATATGCGGCCCTTCCCGCCTGGCGAGGCGGGAAACGGGCGAAAAAGTCTACTTAGTTATTCCAATTATTGTTAGACAACGGGAAGTTGATACCTACGGCTACATTGGCATTCATGCTGTTGACCGGAATGAAATACTCCTTGGAAACTTTCCCTAAGAAGTGGTCGGAACCGATGAAGAAGTTGAACCTTTTGGTGTAGAAGCTCAACATTCCGCCAAATCCGCAGCCGGTGGAAGTGAAGGACGTATTGACCGAAGCCTCAATCCAGCTGAGCGGACGGCAATTCACAGCCAGCATTCCCTGATGGAAGGAGTAAGCTCCGGCAAAGCGGCTCGTATAGAGGAAACCGGCACTGAGGTTTCGGTAAAAGGGCATGGTGTATTCCGCACCGATATTGAGGGTTGCGGCCAAAGCCGTGGTCTTGCTTCCCTCTCCATCATCGTAAACGGAGAAAATCTCCTCCAGATCGTCGCCCAAGTCCTCGAACTGCTGGCCAATCATGTAGCGGTCGTCCGGACCTTTGTCGCTACCGGCGTAGATATTGTCGAAGCCATCGAACGTCCAGGAGCCTGCCGAGGAGGCTTTCTGCACCCCGCTCCAGGAAATGAAGCCTAAATCGGTGAGCGAAGCGGAGAGGAGAAGGTCTTCGTTGAACTGGTAAGTTGCACCGAGGTCGAAGCCCAATCCGAAACCGGAGAGGCCGCCACTGAAATCATCCAGCCCCTCGACGCGCGGACGCCCGTCGGGACTGTTCTTATCCGGCCCTTCATGAGAAAACTTCGTCTTCATGAGCGCGGCGTTCAGCTGCACATCGCCATCGATGGCCCATACGTCATCCGTCATCGTAAGGTCGAGATTCTCTGCTTTCAGGTCGGCATAGGCCAGACCGAAGAGCAGCTTTACCTTGGCACCCACACGGAGTTTCTCGTCGATGGCCCGCGAATGTCCGAAGGCCAGCTCGGCATAGTTCTGCGTACGTGCGCCGACGTCTTTCAGCGAATAGTGCTCTTTGGAGCCGGTGGTCTTCATGAACTCAAACAGCTCGTAGGGCAAATTCACATGGGTATTGGAGCGAAGATTCAGCTCCACGAGGTTGATTCCGCCGAAAGCCGAGAAGGCTGTGGAGAAAATGTTCTCGTTGAGGTGGATGTTGATGCGGTTCTTGTCGCCCAGATCGCCGAGGAACTCGTCGGCGCTGACCTCAGGATTCATGAAAGTGGTGAGGTCGTAATTGGGATTACCCTCCAGCTTATAGATGAAATTCTTCAGTCCTACATTTCCCTGCAGACCCACATTCAGGTTTCCGAGGAAAGGCATTCCCACGTAAGTCTCGGTGAGAAGCGCCGGATTGATTTGATGCCGGTACGTGGAGGTCTTCATGAAATAGGAAGAACGCAACTCCTGTGCAACCGTTTCTACCGAGCCCGTCCCCAGGAAGGAAGCAGCCAGCACGGCAGCGAATATCTTGTTTTTCATATCGTATGCTGTTACTTTTCTTTATACATTAGGTTGGTTTTCTCTATTCATCATCGTCGTCGTTGAAGTCTCCTACGATCTGTCCGCCCAAACGCAAGCGCAAATCGGTAATTTTCAGATACTGACGCGAAGACAACTCCTGAGAGTTCGTAGCCGAAGAGGAGGCGTGAATCTGGAACTCGAGCGCATCGAGCAACTTAACGGCCTGCGGGTCGCTCATCTTCAGGGCTATGCGGAACGGAGTTTCCACTACGTTGTCCGCAGGATCAGAGCCTTGTGCAGCCGCGAGGTCTACCGAGTTCACCGAAATGAGATGGGCCAGCGAGGGACGTTCGCCATTGAGTCCCGGCACTCCCTGCGGCACTACGTCCAAAACAAGGTCGAGCGGAACATGATTCTCTACCACTCCGGTGATAAAGAGGGAGTCGGCCGAATAATCTTCCAAGTCGCTGTTCATGTCAGTCACGGAGTCCGTGTACATAATCTGCGTACCTCCTGAGAAACGGAAGGGCACAAGCACCTGATAGTCCAGGTTGACGGTCTCGTGAGTAGGCAGCTGCAAGACGTGAAGCTCGCGCAAATCGGTCTTAACCTTACCGTCGCTCAGGTCTACGTCGATATAGTCCGGGAGTTTCTGTATAAGGCTCGAGAGATTGGCCACCTCGTATTCCTCGGCATGGCTGTTGTAGGCCGGATCGAAAGGAGCATCGCCCTGGAAGAAATAGAAGCTGCTCTCCGCACGGTCGGGGATGCTTACTTCGCCATCTACCGGGACACGCACGGGCGAGGGCAGGATGGACTCGGAACCGGATGCGGTATAATTGCGGCTATCCAGCTCGCCCCAGAACAAAAGGGGAACGGGCAATGCCTTGCCGGCTACGTCGAAACGGATGGTGGGGTTGGTCATCGACAGCTGTACGCTCTCGTCCTGCAAGAAATCAGGCAGGTCGGAACTGATGTCGATGGGGTCGATTTCAGGATTGATCTCGGGAGAAACCTGACCGGTTATCTCGCCGGTCTGAATGCTCCCTACGTTTATTTTCAAAGCAATGGACACTCCTTCGCCGTCCAGCGTAGTCTCCTGACCGTTGGACAAGACGAACGTACCGTTCATCACGATGTCTTCCACCTGGTCATCAGGCGTCTGGAGCACACTGTTCTCCACAGGCAGACCGAAAGGATTGCCGCTGCCCAATACCAGCGAGTCAATTCGCAGAGAAGGGACAGACTCCGTTTGTCTCGAACTGCTGAACGTGAGATCGCCAATCATATAGGTATGCGTCCCAGGCTCATACTGGGAAGAATAGATATAGCTGGGGAATTCAATGCTCAGCCCACGCACTTCTTTCAATCTGAAGTCGCCACTGTTGGCTACGACCCTCAGTTCCAACGACATGTCTACGGCCGATTCCGGCGAAATGCGGCGTATGCTGAGGATTTCTTCCGGTATATCCTCAATGGAGACCCGCACCTCCGTACGGCCGGTTACTCCGCTTGCCGTCACGTCACCTACAGGAACTGTCGTTCCGCCGGCCAGAACGTCGATATTGGCATCGAGTTCCGTATCGATAATGTTGTTATTCTGATTGATTTGATTCACATCGACTGCCACGGAGGCCTGCCCGTCTTCAATCAAGTAGTAAGTCCCGTTGGCCAAAGTGTCCAGCATTTCGCTGTCGTCTACCGTGAAAAAGTCCCTCAGGTAAATGTTTTGGGTATTTCCCAGCCGCAAGGCCAGCCCTTTGCTACCGAGTCCCATGGTCAGGTCAATGTCTTTGCTCAAATCATAGTCACTGTCCGTACAAGAACTCAGCGTTACGCCTCCCACTATTGCGAGCAGAAGCGCACAACGTAAAGTGTTTCTTTTCTTCATATTTTAGTTGATTCGTGAAAATAATATGGTTGCGTTTCGTTTCAGACGTGCACTTTCGTTTCTTTTTACGCCCACGATTTACGCGCCAAAGGTAAGCCGTTTTTCATCGCTATCAAAACTTTTGCAAAAAAAGTTTGCAATACGTCCCCAATAGATAGTCGATATATCCTTTTTAGAGGCTTAGCAATCGCACAATGCTAAATATTGATAACAAAAAAGTCCCGCCACTTTTGATTGAAAGTGGCAGGACTTTGAAGATTTTCCGCCTCCACTTTTTTGAAAAAGTGGAATAACCCGTTCGGGATTCCCTCCGCTAAAGCCGGGAAACGGAGCTAAGCGGCCCTCTACAAGCGCCCCTCGTCGGCGTAGCTGTAAAAGGCATTATCGGTGAAAACGATATGGTCGAGCATACGTATCTCCATCAGGGCGGCGGCCTCTTTCAGGCGTCGCGTCAGCCGGTCATCTTCCGGTCCGGGATGGACGCTGCCCGAGGGATGATTGTGGACCAGTATGAACGCCGTGGCTTGCTGCAGGAGTGCTTCGCGAAGCAGGCAGCGCACGTCGACCACGGTGGCCGTCATTCCGCCCCGACCCACGCGCATACGGTCGATGACGCGCCCGGCCTGGTTCAGCCAAATGGCCCAGCATTCTTCCACGGGCAGGTCGCAAAGAAATGAATAGACGTAATTGTAGATATCGCGCGAGGAGGTGATTTTCGGCCGTTCCTCCCGCTCTTCGGCCTCCTCCTTGCGCCGTCGGCCCAGCTCGCAGGCAGCGGCGATGGTCAAGGCCTTGGCCGGACCTATGCCTTTGTAGCTGCACAAGTCGAGAATACTGCGCCGCGAAAGTTCGGAAAGCCGCTGATGGCATTCGGACAGAATGCGCTTCATCAGGTCGACAGCGTTCTCGTCCGGACTCCCCGACCCTATCAGTATGGCCAGAAGTTCAGCCGTCGACAGCGACCGGATGCCATGCTTCATGGCCCGCTCGCGGGGACGGTCGTCGCTGTCCCAGTCTTTTATATTCAGTTTCTCAGGCATTTTTCAGAAAAAAGAGATGGAAGACCCGCCCCCGATGGCCGCGCCGCCTCGGGAAAAGGACTTCACTTATAAAAAGTTTTATTGAAGGCTGCAAACTCGTCTTGCCCCAGAACGCAGCGTTTCCACCAGGCATAGAGGAAACCGCAGCCGTAACCCGTCAGCTGCACATAGGCCGCCGCAACGCTCAAGAGGGCCACCTTCGGAGCACGCGTCTGCCGAAGCGCGTCGAAAAAGACAAGCAAAGCATACAGAAGCAACAGGGCCGGGCTGAAAAGGGTGACCGCAGAGCCCAGCAAAAGCAGGCATACGCCCAGCGTAAATACTGCCGGAAGCAGATGGACCAGCTTCAGGGAATCGGGATATTTCTTGTAGAGATTGATGCGGGCAATGCCGGAATTGCACACTTGGCGGAAGAATTTCCGGAAATCGGTACGCCGCTTATGGTAGACCCATGCGGAGGGGAAAAGCCGGCAGGAATAGCCGGCCTTGAAAATACGGATGCTGAAATCGATGTCTTCGCCGAAACGCATTTTCGAAAATCCGCCCAGTGCTTCGTAAACCTCCCGGCGGATACCCATGTTGTAGCTGCGCGGATAGAACTTGTCCATCGCCTTCTTCCCGCCGCGTATGCCTCCCGTAGTGAAAAACGAGGTCATGGAATAACTGATGGCCTTCTGCACGGGGGTAAAAGAGGCATCGGCCCGGTCCGGCCCACCGAACGCATCGGTCGGAGCCACTTCCAGTTCATGGCTCACCGCACGCAGGTATCCGGGCGGAAGGAGCACATCGGAATCCAACACGATGAGGTAATCGCCCTGACTGCGCGCCGCCCCATAGTTGCGGGATTGCCCGGGTCCGGAGTTTTCCTTATAGTAATAATGTAATTGGGGCAAGCGATCCGCATACCGCCCGACTACCTCCCGACAGGGCAGCGAGGAACCGTCTTCCACAATGATGACTTCGTAATCGGTTTCCTCCTGCCGGGTCAGACTTTCCAGCAGCTCTTCTACCTCGGCGGGGCGGTTGTAGACCGGAATTATCAGGGAATATTTCATGGGATTGACAAACAAAAAAACCACAGTGCTGCAGCGATTGCAGACTGTGGTTATGGGGATTTTTCCAATCAGGCCTTCACGCGACCTACATACGAGCCGTCGCGCGTGTCGATTTCTATCAGCTCTCCTTCGTTGATGAACAGAGGCACACGCACCGTAGCGCCCGTCTCTACCGTAGCAGGCTTAAGGGTATTGGTGGCCGTGTCGCCCTTCAGGCCCGGTTCCGTATAGGTAACCTTCAAAGTGGTCTTCACCGGCATCTCGGCAAAAAGGATGGTTTCGTTAGAAGCGTCGGATACAACTTCTACGACATCACCTTCTTTCATGTAGTCCACTCCCGTTATGAGATCTTTTGCAATATGGACATCGTCCCAAGTCTCTTGATTCAAGAAATGATAAGTATCGCCTTCATTGTAAGAGAACTGGTAGGGGCGACGCTCAACGCGTACGTCTTCCAGTTTTTCACCAATATTGAAACGACGCTCCAACACACGCCCGTTGACAACGTCTTTCAACTTCGTACGCATAATCGTATTGCCTTTTCCCGGCTTCACATGCAGAAATTCGATTACGAAATAGAGTTTTCCATCCAAACGGATACAGGTTCCGTTCTTAACATCTTGCGAGTTGATCATAAAAATGGTTGTGTTTCTTATATAAATATGAATATATCATCGCTTCCGTTGCGGTATTCCTCGCCACGCAAACCGGGCGCAAAAGTAATCAATCCAATAAAATTTTCAAAACTAAAAGGCAAAAAGTGGTGATTACTTGGCTGTTTTGAAAAAAGTGCCTATCTTTGCATCCCGATTTTCAACACTTGATACAATAACATAAAAAACAAACATAAGAGATGAAAAGGACTTTCCAACCCTCCAACCGCAAGAGAAAGAACAAACATGGCTTCCGCGAAAGAATGGCTACTGCAAACGGTCGCCGCGTATTGGCAGCACGCCGTGCAAAAGGCCGCAAGAAACTGACCGTTTCTGACGAATACAACGGGAAATAATACCCGGGCGGAAAGGCCGGACTGAAAGGAAAGAAGTAAAGGTTGCAGGGCAAACTCTTTACTTCTTTTGTTTTTTTTCCCTACCTTTGAACGCATTTTCCCGAAATGCGCTGTATTTAGTTCTACGATTACCTACCTTTATGACATTCAAAGAATTCTTTTCTTTCCGTGCCAACCGCATGCTTTGGGGCAATCTACTGGCCATTTTTATCCTTTCATGCCTGCTTATCGTAGGCATCTGGATAGGGTTGAAATATTACACCCGCCACGGAGAAACAGTAGAGATTCCCACTGTCAAAGGATTGGACGAGGCCGATGCCATAAACCTGATACGTTCGCGGAAATTGCGGGCCGTAATTGCCGACTCCATCTATATAAAAGGCATGAAAGGCGGGCAGATTGTGGAACAGAACCCGGTCCCCGGCGCACATGTCAAGGAAGGACGCGTCGTTTACCTTACGATAAACTCGCTAAGCGTACCGACAATGAAAATGCCCGATATCGCCAACAACAGTTCCCTGCGGCAGGCTACGGCAAAACTGTCCTCCTACGGCTTCAGACTTACGGAAGAAGAATATATTGAAGGGGACAATGAGTGGGTATACGACGTGAAAATGAACGGGCGCAGCATCCCCGCCGGCTCTCCGGTGCCCATCGGCGCCACGCTTACGCTGGTCGTAGGCAACGGACACGGCGAGGGTCTGACGGACAGCCTCAACTATCTCTATATCGACTCACTGCTGCTGGAAGAAAATGCCTCCTCGCCCGAACTCACTCCCGAAGAGCCGCGCACCAATACCCCCGAGACTTCGACGCCCAAACGGCAGCCCCAGGAAACGCAACCCACCAAGCCCGTACACGAAGACTCCTGGTTCTAATTCTTCCCCCTGCATGTTCCACAACAAAGAATCTGAGAACAATCTCCCGGAAGCCACCGGAGAAAATCTTCCGACTGATGCCTCGGCCGGGCAAGCCGCGGGCATTTCCCCAACCGATACTCCCCCATTCTCCGACAACGAGCTCGACGAATCGGACGAAGACATCGAGTCCCTGGCCGAAGAAGGCGAAGCTCCCACTCTCTACGAGCACTTCCGTTTCACTGCCGACAAGGGGCAGTCGCTCATACGCATCGACAAATATTTGTCCGACAAGCTGGACCATATTTCCCGAAACCGCATCCAGAATGCCGCAGAGGCAGGCTGCATCCACGTAAACGGCAAGCCCGTAAAAAGCAACTACCGGGTAAAACCGGGAGACCTCATCAGCATTCTGATGCACCGCCCGCGCTATGAGCACGAAGTCACGCCGGAAAACATTCCCCTCCACATCGTTTTTGAAGACAGAGACGTACTTGTTGTCGACAAGCCTGCCGGAATGGTCGTACACCCCGGGCACGGCAACTGGGACGGCACGCTGGTCAACGCATTGGCCTGGCACTTGCGCGACAATCCCGACTATGATCCCAACGATCCCCGCGTCGGACTCGTGCACCGCATCGACAAAGATACCTCAGGACTGCTCGTCGTGGCCAAAACCCCCGACGCCAAGACCTCATTGGGCAAGCAATTTTTCCACAAAACGACCAAGAGAAAATATAACGCCCTCGTCTGGGGCAATTTTGAGCAGGATGAAGGAACCATCACCGGCAACATAACCCGCGACATCCGCGACCGCCTGCGCATGGCCGTCAGCCCCAATCCCGATTTGGGCAAGCCCGCTGTCACACACTACCGGGTACTTGAACGATTCGGCTATGTCACTTTCGTAGAATGCGTGCTCGAAACCGGCCGAACCCATCAGATTCGCGTGCACATGACGCACATCGGCCATCCTCTGTTCAACGACGAACGCTACGGCGGCAGCGAAATCCTGCGCGGCACGCGCACAAGCGCCTACAAACAGTTTATTAAAAACAATTTTACCCTATGCCCACGCCAGGCGCTACACGCCCGGACCTTGGGCTTCGTGCATCCCCGCACCGGCGAAGAGATGCTCTTCGAGTCGCCCCTGCCCGCAGACATGCAACAACTGCTGGAGCGCTGGAGGCGCTTCAGCGCTGCCCAACAGGCAGAATAATCCATCCATTTCCCCGCATTACCGCCGCGCCCGTGCGCCCCGCCGGCCCCATTTACATTCCGTTCCCATGCATGAAAGCGAAAAAAGGTACAGTACTTTTTCCGCTTTCCCCTGCCACTTTTTCCAAAAAGTACCGCACCTTTGTCGCAGGAAGCCTTTAAATTTCCACAAAAAGACAAGAGATATGCTAAAAAGAATAAGCATACGAATGCCTTGCCCCGCGTAACTCTTATATTTGCCTACCGTATTAACAGTAAAAGTTCACACACTGACTATATGGAACATTCCTCTTCTGAATTTGACGAGATACGCCCATTTAATGACGACGAACTGCCCCAGGCTTACGACCGGCTCATAGCCGACAAGTACTTCCGCGGAGCCATGGAGAGCATCTTCCCCATGCCATTCGACGAAATCGCGCGGCAAATGCGCAACAGCCACACAGTTCACGAATTCCAAGAGAACTTTTGCTACAACATCCTTACCGAAATCGAGCATAAGCACTGCGATGAGCTCACCATGCACCTCCCCGACGATTTCAACCGCAAGGGATGTTACACATACATCTCCAACCACCGCGACATAGTGCTCGACTCCGGGTTCCTTTCCATACTGCTTGTGCGCGAAAACATGGACACGGTGGAAATTGCCATTGGCGATAATCTGCTCATCTACCCCTGGATTAAAGACATCGTGCGCATCAACAAGGCATTTATCGTGCAGCGAAGCCTCAACATGCGCCAAATGCTCGAGTCGAGCATACGCCTTTCCAAGTATATGCACTACGTCATCAACGAAAAGAAGCAGTCCATCTGGATAGCCCAGCGGCAGGGACGCGCCAAAGACGCAGACGACCGTACGCAAGACAGCGTACTCAAAATGTTTGCCATGGGAGGAGAAGGCGGAATCATAGACCGCCTCATCAGCCTCAACATAGTGCCCCTCTCCATCTCCTACGAGTACGACCCCTGCGACTACCTCAAGGCCAAAGAAATGCAGCAGCGCCGCGACGACCCGAACTTCAAGAAAAGCGAACGCGACGACCTGAAAAACATGGAAACAGGCCTCTTCGGCTACAAAGGACGGGTACATTTCGAGCTGACCCACTGCATCAATCCGCAATTGGAAGAGCTGAAAAAAGAAGAACTCACCAAAAACGAGCTTTTCGCCCGCGTACGCGAACTGACCGAACATGCCATCCACCTCAACTACCGCTTCTATCCCAGCAACTACGTGGCCCACGACCTGCTCATGGGCGAGGAGCGGTTCAGAGACCGCTACACCAAGGAAGACTTCGTCAAGTTCCGCAGCTACCTCGACTCACGGCTGGCCAAAATCGACTTGCCCAACCGCGACATTCCCTTCCTGCGCCACAAGATACTGGAAATGTACGCCAACCCGCTGACCAACTATCTGGCCGTCAAAAAGGAATAATACGCTTCCCCGCCCCATCCGCTTACAGGATGACGGCGAAGACGCTTCCCCCTCTTTCCCGAAACACTATCTCCATCGCGGACGAACTACCCAGTTCCCCACGATGAAAGCCAGTGTGGCACCGCCCATATTGGCGCAGAAGTCCAGTATATCGCCGCTCCGGTTATCCGTAAGGCACTCCTGCCCTATCTCCACCAAACCGCTCAACAGCACCGGCATAAGCCAGGTCAAAAGAAAAACGGCCCGGTAACTGAACTGCGACCGGTAGCGATAGAGATATTCCAGCCACAAAGTCCCGGCCAAAGCCCCATACATGCCGACATGGACAATCTTGTCGAAACCGGGAAACTTCGGCACGTCCTCGGTAGGCGGCGTAAAGAAAGAGAGATAAAGCACCACGGCCACGAGCACCATGGCAAAGGGATAGTTGCGAGGGTCAAAGACTTTTTGAAATTTGCGCATAGTTTTTTTCCTAAAAGTGCCGGCGGTTTTCGTCAAAAGCGCCACAGTTTGCGCCGCAAAAATACAAATAAAAGCCCACTCCCGCCCTATGGTTGTAAAAAAACAGGCGCTCCCGCCGAATGCCGGGAGCGCCTGCCGTAAACTGCCGTTGCAGAGGACTACTGTTTGAATATCTTAATCGTCGTTCCGTCGGCCTGCAACAAATAGATACCCGTGGGGAAGTTTGCCATGTCCAGCCCGTCGGTATCGAACTCCTGCGCAAGGGGCGTACCGTTCAACCCGTAGAGAACAACCGATTTGCACGTGCGCGGAAGCGTAATGCGGCTGCCCTCCCACTCGGCCTGGAAGGGAGAAAGCGGCACAGCGTCGGCTGCTACTTCCTCGATGGCCGTAGGATAAGTGATGGACACATTGAAGATGTACGTAACGTTGTAGGTCGTTCCGTCAATCGTACGCTTCATACGCTGGCGGATGGTCACCTCGTCGCCCGGATTGCAGAGGCTCGGATTGTTCTGGCCGATGTAGAAATTCAGCGAAGCGGGGTCGCGCAGCTCGGAGAATATGTAAGACGAAGTGTAACTGTACCAGCAAACCGACCCGGTGCGGTTGAACCAATGACCGTAACCGTTTGCCGTACTCGGTTCATACTCCGTGCCATTCGGCTGAACGGCTACGAAAGCGATGTCACCGTCGTCGAGCCCTTGGCTGATTTCGGAGAGCGACATGCAGAAAGCCTCGCAGACAGCCTGCACATCAGGCTGTACCACGACGTAACCATAGCCTGAAAGTACCGGCATGCTTACCTCGGTTGTCAGCTCCACGCTGTGCGGCTCGCCGTCGGGGTTGTTGTATTCGCCGAAAAGGTCAGTCCCCTCAAATTTCACCTGGTACGGAAGCTGCTCATCGTTGTTGTCATTGTCGTCCCACGCATGGTGTACGTGGTTGCGCGCACCGCCGCTCACCACGAGCATCAGACGCTCGCAACCGGCGGGGCAGGCAAATTCGAGCGTATCCTTGCGCGAAAGATAAGTTGCCTTGCCCATATCGCTGTACTGTCGGGTCCCGTCTTCACAAAGCGCCACAAAGCCGTAGCGAAGCTCGCTGTTCAGCGCATTGAGGCGGCGGTAGGTAGTACCGTCCGGCTGAATCCATTCGAAGCAAGCCTTCACGGTCTCACCCTCTTCCGGCACGTTCAACTTGATGACGTTGTAGCCGTAATACTCGGGACACTCCTCGGGAGAGATGCGGTAGTAGCCCGAATCCTCGCGGATCATGCTGCACTGCGCGCGGGCATTGATGTAGTTTTCGCCCCGTTCGCGGAGGAAAGGAATATCCCATGTGGCGAGCTGGGCATTGAACTCATACATATCGTTGTTAAACTCTTCCTGACTCATGTTCCCGTTCATGCGCTTGTAGGCATCCACCGGGTCCTCCAGATAGAGCGCCTCGCGCCACATGCGGCCGATGAAGTCCTTTCCCCACTTGTTCGTCCAGCACCACTGGATGAAATAGTTGGCATAACGCGGCGTTTCGTGCAGGATATTCTTATGATGGTTCTCCAGATATTCGCTAAAGCGGTAGTCGGTGAAGATAATGTCCGGGTACAAGCAGAAAGCCTGCCACTGCGCACACTGTTCCCACCAGCAGTTTCCGCCGGAACCGCCTGAGCCAAAGCCATAATTGAAGCCTCTTTGCGGGTCATTAAGATCGCAATGTGTCTGATACTGGAAGCAGTGTCCCACTTCGTGCGCCACGGTGTGCCCGGCGGGCTGCACGGTGGAGGGATTGATGTTGAGGATTCCGATCATGTCGTCCTCGCCCGAGCCCGTAGCCAGCCACTCGGTCTGGTAGTAGAGGCGGATAATCATTTTGTAGGTATCTGTCTTCGAAGCACCGCGCTGTACGAAACCGAGCGTATCGGCATACAAGTCGAACGCCGCATCTGCCACGCGGAGCACCTCGTCTACGTCCACCGTGTAAGGAGCCGGTGCGGTTGCGGGGTCGCTGCCGAAGCCGGGCTCCCAGAAGATGATGAAGTTTTCCGATTCGCGGCTGCGCTCGTAGCTCCACTGCCCGTCTTCGCTGGCCAGTGCGTCCCGCATGCTGTACGGTTCATAAATCTGTTTCTGGGCATAGATGCCCTGCGGTTGTCCAAAAGCGGCAGCGATTACCGTAAAAAGCGCCGCCACTAATTGGAAAAAGTGCCTGTGGTTTTGTAGATTTCTCTTCATGTTATTTGGGTTTTGGTTTGATTGTTTACGCAGTTTAGTTTGTAGGATAATGCTGTTTTCCCTGCGGCAAAATTAAATTTTTTCTCCGCAAAAGGCAAAAATAACGTTCATTTATTCAACATGGTGTGCATATACGGAATTCCCGTGGGGAAGCAGCGCAGCGCTTCGGGCAAGTCTGCGACGTGGTAGCCTATCAGCGCCTGCGTCAGTTGCGCCACGGTCACCTGCGGAGCCTTTCCCCGCTTGTGGAAATAAGCCGTTCCATCTCCCGGAAGCGTATAGACGCCACTGTTTTCCGGCAGTATCGGGTCGTTGAGCGAGAAGGAGGTCATCACTTCCGGATAGGCCTCTGCAACGAGCGGAACGAGCATATCGGCCGCCACCAGGCGGGCCATGCCCAAAGGCCGCACGGGACTATAGTCCGACCGTCCGCGCCGGGCAACCAGCGACGTGGCAATCCCGTCCGTTTCTCCCTCGGCCAGCTCGCCTTCCAGGCCGATGGGCGTGCCGTTGATGGGCGTGAACAGGCGCGGAGGGCGGATGATATGAATCTCGGGCAGGCGGTAGTGGGCAGCCAGCAGGGAGAGCATGTACATGCGGCACTCCACATTGTCGCACACCAACGAGGTGACGAGCAAATGCCCGTCGCGGGGATAGACAATGGCTTCCGCCACGATTTCGCGCTCCTGAGTGGCCACTTTCCAGACCATGCCGCCGTAGAGGTACACGTCTTCGATGCGCAGGTCGTGGAGCGCATCGTCACCGAAGAGATACCCGCGGGTGAGTACGCGCATGTCGGTATAGTAAAGGCTGGAAGTCAGCCCCGAACCGGTGAAGCGATAGTAGAGCAGCGGAGCGGAGGGAAGCCCTTCGTAGAGATAGTCAGTCGTTTCGGCAAATTCAACCCCCTCTTCCGAGACAGCCTCTGCGGCGAGCAAGTCGGGCAAAGCCAGCTCCTCGGGCGAGGGGTAATAAGTCTCTTCCACATAATCGAAGCAGTTTGCAAATCCGAAACGGGCGTAATAGCCGGCCAGCCCGGCATCGGCCGGAATAAGCGTGGCATATCCATATCCGGCCTGGTAACACTTTGCGAGCGTGCGCCGTATGAGCTGGCCGGCCAGCCCGCGCCCGCGCCATGAGGGATGGGTACAGATGCCGCTGAGGTAGGCGGCATCGGTCTCATACTCCAGCCCGCTCGCCACGTTCAGGCCGCAGTCCGTATAGATAAGTCCGCTGACAACCTGTCCCTTGCGCTTCGATATGACCGAACGGTCGCGGGAGTAAAGGTATCGGAAATAGGCATCCTCAAAAGCAGGATCGTCGTGAAAACACTCGTGGTAGAGACGCCTCAATTGGATTTCATCGTCGCTCATAATAAGAATAAGGATTAAGAATTAGACAAATGCCCGGGCTGCGCCAAAGCGGGCGCCGCGTGTGCCAGGCAGCCCTTCAGGCACATCGTGATGCAAGCGATGCAGACGCGCCCGTCACGACCTGCCGCCTTTCTCACGCACCGTATATTTGTTCAGCAGAATTGCCGGATGATACGACAGCTTGGCCTTGCGCAAGCCTTCCAGACCGAGGTCTTCCTCGCGGTTAACGTACACGAAACGCTCCGGAATACGCCGGGCGAACTCTCGGTTGATCATGGCGTAAGCGCCGTCGATACTGCTGTCCGCCTTTTCCACATGCACCCCGAAAGTATCGTGGTTGATGGGCATCCCGAACGTGAAAGCCACTATCCGCCCGCCTACGCGCAGCAGTCCGCCCGAAAGGCCGAGTTCGGAAAAATGCTCCAGGGCATACGTCACCGCACGGCGCTCCTGCCCCAGGCCGGCATTCTGGTCGCACCCGTTGGCTATGCACCAAAGGCGCTCCAGCTCCAGACATTCCCCGATGTGCTCCGGGAGGATAGGCAGGTACTCCCAGTCGGGATAGGTCTTCAGGAACTTGTTGACGTGATTGCGCTTGGGCTGAAGCGCTTTCCCGCTCAACGTGCTGAGCGAAGTGCGCAAATACAGGTAGTCGGCATAAGCGCGGTCGGCAAAATGCTCCGTCTGCCCGGGCATGACTTCCTCGAACAGGGGCAAATGTTCCTCGCAAACTCCGTAGACAACCAACGGGTGGCCTTCCTCGTGACACTCGTCGCGCATGACGGCAAGGGCTTTTTTCATATCGCCCCTGCCCACCGGCATCAGATAAACGCGCTCTCCGCCTGCACGGAAACGGAAAAGCACCGTATCGCCGTACAGAATAGCATAAGTCGTGGCGTACAGAAAACGCCAGCTGCACAGATTGCTCCACGACAGGTCGCAGTTCCGACGGTCCGTAGGCTCGATAAGGGGAACGATGAGACTCTTATCAGAAAGAGACAGGTCTTTGTATTCCATAACCATAGCAAAATTTACCGCACAAAAGTAGCTTTTTTCACATGGGTAGGGATGCTTCAGGCGAATGCTTTCAAGTATTTTTGCAAAAAAGCTGCGATAAAAGAACATATTGCAAGGTGTTTTTCGTACTTTTGTGGGGCAAGACAACTGGAATATTAGCGATTAAACATAAATCAAACCCTACTATATTTAATTATGAGCTTCGTAAGCGATTTAGTTGCAAGGGCTAAAATGAAGCCTCAGCACATTGTTCTTCCCGAAGGAACGGAAGAACGTACCCTGACCGCCGCCGATCGTATACTGGCGGAAGGAGTGGCCAACCTAACTCTCCTTGGGAACAAAGAAGAAATCATGTCCGTAGCCGAGAAATTAGGCTTGGAAAACATCGGGAAAGCATCGGTCATCGACCCCACTACCAGCCCGATGAAAGAAGAATACGCACAGCTGCTCTACGAATTGCGCAAGGCCAAAGGCCTGACCATTGAGCAAGCTCGCGAAAAAGTGGTAGACCCGCTCTACTACGGCTGCCTCATGATCAAGCACGGCGATGCAGACGGCCAGCTGGCCGGCGCACGCAATACGACCGGAAACGTACTGCGCCCCGCCCTGCAAATCATAAAGACAGCTCCGGGAATCACCTGCGTTTCCGGTGCATTGGTCCTGCTTACGCGCTATCCGGAGTATGGCCGCAACGGAATCCTGGTAGTCGGCGACGTAGCCGTGACGCCGGTTCCCAACGCAGACCAGCTCGCCCAAATCGCAGTCTGCACCGCTCGCACCGCCCGCGCCGTGGCCGGCTTCGAAGACCCCAAAGTCGCCATGCTCAGCTTCTCGACCAAAGGCTCGGCGCAGCATGAGGTTGTGGACAAAGTGGTGGCTGCCTTGAGCAAAGCCCGTGCACTTGACCCGACAATCGAAATTGACGGCGAATTACAGGCTGACGCTGCGCTCGTTCCCTCGGTAGGAGCCAGCAAAGCACCCGGCTCAAAAATCGCAGGGCATGCCGATACGCTCATATTCCCCAACCTCGAAGTGGGAAACATCGGCTACAAACTCGTACAACGCCTGGGAGGCGCCGAAGCAATCGGCCCGATTCTGCAGGGAATCGCCCGCCCGGTAAACGATTTGTCCCGCGGCTGCTCCGTCGACGACGTATATGCCATGATTGCAATCACTGCCAATCAAGCCATTGCAGCCAAGGCCGAGTAAGAACAACAAGCCATAATCCACTACAAATCCTTACCCTTAATCTGAAAAACGCATGAAAATTTTAGTATTAAACTGCGGCAGTTCGTCCATCAAATACAAGCTCTTTGAGATGCCTGCCAAGCAAGTATTGGCTCAAGGCGGCATCGAAAAGATCGGTTTGAAAGACTCATTCCTCAAGTTCACCCTGCCCTCCGGAGAAAAGAAAATCATCGAAAAGGAAATAGCCGAGCACACAGCCGGCATCGAGTTCATCCTTTCCATCCTGACCGGCAAGGAATACGGCGTAATCTCGTCGCTGAAAGAAATAGATGCCGTAGGCCATCGCGTCGTTCACGGAGGAGAAAAATTCAGCAGCTCGGTACTTATCGACCAGGAAGTCATCGATATGACCAAAGCCTGCAACGATTTGGCTCCCCTCCACAACCCTGCCAACCTGAAAGGCATCGCCGCCGTATCAAAAGCCCTGCCGGGCGTACCCCAGGTAGGCGTATATGATACCGCATTCCACCAGACCATGCCCGCAAAGGCCTACATGTATGCCGTGCCCTACGAGCTGTATGAGAAATATGGCGTGCGCCGCTACGGATTTCACGGCACAAGTCACCGCTACGTCTCCCAGCGCGTTTGCGAATTCCTCGGCATCTCTCCCGAAGGGAAGAAGATCATCACCTGCCACATCGGTAATGGCGGTTCCATCTCCGCCGTGGCAAACGGGAAATGCGTAGACACTTCCATGGGACTCACACCGCTGGAAGGACTGATGATGGGTACGCGCAGCGGAGACATCGACGCCGGCGCCGTGACTTACATCATGGAAAAAGAAAATCTCAATGCGGCTGAGGTCAACAATCTGCTCAACAAGAAGTCCGGAGTGCTCGGCATTTTCGGAAAATCGTCCGACATGCGCGACCTGCACAAGGCAGTAGAAGCCGGAGAAGAGCACGCTATCCTGGCTGAGGACATGTACTTCTACCGCATCCGCAAGTACATCGGTGCCTACGCGGCAGCGATGGGCGGCGTAGACGTCATCCTTTTCACCGGCGGCGTAGGCGAAAACCAGAGCAACTGCCGTTCGGCCGCGTGCGAAGGGCTGGAGTTTATGGGCGTCAAGCTCGACTTGGACAAGAACGAGCAGGTACATGGCGAAGAAGCCATTATCTCCACGCCGGACTCCCGCGTAACGGTATGCGTAATTCCTACCGACGAGGAGCTGATGATTGCCACAGACACGATGGAAATCCTCGCTTCCCAGAAGTAAGAGACCTGCAGCCCTACTCCGAAAGGGCCAACAAAAAATCCGGGCGACAGCTGAAAAATCCAACTGTCGCCCGGATTTTTTATTCGATTGATTCCCTATTCTTCAGCCATTGCGGCAACAGTTTCCGCCTGCAGACCAGGCACATCGCCCCCGTCGCGAGCCGGATCGGCGGAAGGAGCCGACGTCTCGCCGCAGATAACGCCGTCCGTCATACGGATCGTGCGGTCGGTCAGCGTTGCCAGATGCTCATCGTGCGTCACAATCACGAACGTCTGCTGCAATTCATCGCGCAAGCGGAAAAACAACCGGTGCAACTCTTCCTTATTATGCGTATCGAGGCTTCCGGAAGGCTCATCGGCCAAAACCACCGACGGATGATTGACTAACGCCCGGGCCACCGCCACCCGCTGACATTCGCCTCCCGACATTTCCTTAGGCTTGTGAGCCGCGCGGTCGGAAAGCCCCATAAACCGAAGCAACTCCTGCGCACGCTCCCGCGCTTTCCGTCCCGACATACCGGCAATCAGAGCGGGTATCATCACATTCTCCTCAGCCGTAAACTCCGGCAAGAGCTGGTGGAACTGGAAAACAAACCCTATCTGCCGGTTGCGGAATGCCGAGAGTTCGCGCTCCTTCATGCGCTCTACCGAAACGCCATCGATGCGTATCGTGCCGCTATCCGGACGGTCGAGCGTACCCATTATCTGCAACAGCGTAGTCTTTCCCGCCCCACTGGGGCCTACG
This sequence comes from Bacteroidaceae bacterium, assembly GCA_050946375.1. Lineage (GTDB taxonomy): Bacteria > Bacteroidota > Bacteroidia > Bacteroidales > Bacteroidaceae > UBA1794. The sequence goes on from JBMNUT010000009.1 coordinate 67,572, forward strand.
ATGCTCACCACTTCCCCACGGTCGATGTGGAGGTCGATTCCTTTCAGCACATGCAGCGAGCCGAAACTCTTTGTAATTCCTTGCAATTCAATCATTACTTCATTCATTTTTCCGTTAATACTTCTTTTCCGGCAGCCAGACGCTTCAGGACAAAAGCCGCCAGATAACAGCCGAAAATGGCAGGCAGATAGCTGATGGTCCCGCAGGTCGACTTCTTATTGCGTTCCTCCACGTGCAAAATAGCCCGGGCGTCGGCCGCCTCCGTACTGAACACGACGGGAATGTTCATCAGCCCCTTTCCCATCGGCTTCAGGCGGGTACGCACCGCCCGCGCCAGCGTACACTGAAACGTGGCGCCCAACTTCCCGTAGCGCACGGCCGCAGGGTCGCTCTTGGCACCCGCCCCCATACTGCTGACGAGCGGCAGTCGGCGGCGATATGCCTCGGCGAGCAAGGCGCATTTGGGCGCAATCGTATCGATGGCATCGACCACGAAATCAAACTGCGGCACGGCACCGTCCAACAACTGCGGGATGCTCTCCGGCGTGAGGAACTCCGCACGCGGCAAAAAACGAAAAGCCGGATTGATGTCGAGCAAGCGCTCGCCCATCACCTCCACCTTCCGTTTTCCCAGCGAACTGTGCAGAGCCGGCAACTGGCGGTTGAGGTTCGAGGGCTGTACGCAGTCGGCATCGACCAGCGTCAGCGTGCCTATCCCGGCCCTCACCAGCATCTCGGCCGCATAAGCCCCTACTCCGCCCGCGCCGCACACCAGCACGTGTGCCCGCCGCAGCCGCTCCGTCGCAGCCGTCCCCAGCAACAGCTCCGTACGCTCCTGCCAGGCCTCTGTCAAACTATCCTGCATATCTTCTCCAAACAAGCAATACTTTCCGCGAAAAGCGGCAGCACTTTTCTCCGAAAGGCCCGCCGCTTTTCCGATAAACATGCGGCCTCAAAGCACATTGGCCACGGCCGAAAGATTCATGCTGTGCGACCCCTTTATGAGCAGCGTGTAGCCTCTGAGCCACGACTGCTCCCGCAGATAGTCGACCAGCTGGTCCGTATTTTCAAAAAACTCGGCCCCCGCCGCCAGATTGGGCGAGGCTTTGCCCACGGCCGCAAACTCCGTCCCGACGTAGATTACCATCCGGAAATGACAGCGGTTCACCAATTGCATCACCGCAGCATGCCCGTCGGCCGAAGCCGCTCCCAGCTCCTTCATGTCGCCCAGGATAACTCCCTTCTGCGGCATGTCCATCTTACGGAAGTTATTGAGCGCAGCCTGCATGCTCGTAGGGTTCGCGTTGTAAGCGTCGAGAATCAGGCGGTTGCGGCTCGTCTCCTTCAGCTGCGAGCGGCCGTTTCCCGGCACATACGCGGCGATGGCGGCCGAAATGTCTTCCGCGCCCACACCAAAGTACGTGCCCACTGCCGCAGCGGCCAAGGCATTGTCCAGATTATAGTCGCCTATCAGGCGCGTAGTGCAGCACTTCCAGCCGCCGCTGTCTGCCGACCTCCACTTGAAGGCCAGAAACGGATTGCAGCGCGCGATGCGTGCCTCCGCCAGATAAGGCTTGTCGAACGAAAAAGGCGTGCCGCTCGTCACGGCATAGTACAAAGGCTCCAGACCGGAAAGCATGGGCGCAAGATACGTATTGCGCACGTTCACGAAGACCTTTCCTCCCTTCTGGCGCAGATAATCGAAGAGCTCGCACTTCGTATGCAGCACTCCCTCAAACGAGCCGAAGCCCTGCAAATGGGCATTACCCACATTGGTTATCAGCCCGTAGTCCGGCTCGGCAATCTCCACCAGCTCGCGTATGTCGCCCGGATGGCTGGCACCCATCTCCACAATCGCGAACTGATGCTCCGGACGCAAGCGCAGCAAAGTGAGCGGAACCCCGATGTGATTGTTCAGGTTCCCCTCCGTATACAGCAATTTGTACTTCTTCGAAAGAACAGCAGCAGTAAGCTCTTTGGTCGTCGTCTTACCGTTCGTGCCCGTAATGGCCAGCATCGGGGTCTTCAGCTGCTCGCGATGATGGCGGGCAAGTTGCTGAAGGGCAGACAAAACATTGTCTACCAAAAGATAACGTTCATCGCCGCTCTCTTCCTGAGGGAGCACCGAAGGGTCGTCGACCACGGCGTAGGCACATCCATTCTGCAAGGCACTTTCTGCAAAACGATTACCGTCGAACCGGTCACCCTTCAAGGCAAAAAAGATAGAACCCGAGGGGCACGACCGGCTATCCGTAACCACACCCGAACTTTTCAGGTAGGCTTCGTAAAGAAACGATAAGGATGTATTTTTCATATTTATTGTAAGAATCCGCGCAAAGATACACGGATTTATGAAAGAAAAAGGAATAAATTCTTTATTTTTGCAGCTTCAGAACCAGCAAACAGCCTACCAAAATGAGCGTAACTCCCCCAAAACTTATCAATCTGAAGGGAACATTGCGGGATTTGTCCCAGGAACCTCTGGTAATGGGCATACTCAACGTCACCCCCGACTCTTTCTTTTCGCCAAGCCGCAAGCAGACGCTGGAAGAAATCGAGCAACGAACCGACGAAATCCTCAGCCAAGGCGCTCAAATCATAGACGTCGGCGCCTATTCCTCCCGCCCCGGTGCGGAAGACATCAGCGAAAAAGAAGAAATCGAGCGCCTGCGTCCGGCATTGGAGCTCATCCGGCGTAAATACCCACGGGCCATTGTCAGCATCGATACGTTCCGCAGCCGCGTGGCGCAGGTATGCGTGGAAGAATGGGGCGCAGATATTATCAACGACATCTCGGCCGGCGACCTGGACCCCGACATGTTTTCCACCATAGCACGCCTCCGGGTGCCCTACATCATCATGCACATGCAGGGAACGCCCGGCACCATGCAGGAAGCCCCCCGCTACGAAGGCAACATCGTGCAGGAGGTCCTGCTCTATCTGGAGCAGAAAATACAGAAACTGCAGGCGCTCGGCGTCAACGACATCATCGTCGACCCGGGATTCGGCTTCGGGAAAACCCTGGAACACAACTACCAACTGCTCGACGGCCTGCAGGAATTTGCCCTTCTGCAGCGCCCCCTGCTCGTAGGCGTCTCGCGGAAATCCATGATTTACCGTCTGCTGGACACCACTCCTGCCCACGCTCTCAACGGAACGACTGCCATCCACGCCATCAGCCTCATGAAGGGCGCGTCCATACTGCGGGCCCATGACGTGCGCGAGGCGGTAGAAACCGTAAGAATCTATCAGAAAATGAAGCAATGCGCCTCCCCGGCCGAAGCGACCGGCGAGGCAATCCAACCTTAACCACCCCCATTTTTTCTCTAAAGACCCATGTTCCTCTCTTTCGGAATCAAAGACTTTCTCGACATTCTGGCGGTGACCTTCATCATCTACTACCTTTATAAACTGATGAAGTCATCCGGCTCGCTCAACATATTCATCGGCATACTCGTCTTCATCGTGCTGTGGGTCATCGTGACCCAGGTAGCCGGGATGAAACTGCTGGGCGCCATTCTCGACAAAGTCATGAGCGTGGGCGCCATAGCCCTCATCGTACTTTTCCAAAAGGAAATACGCAAATTCCTGTTCAGCCTCGGCGCGCACCAAAGGATGCGCAACCTGCTCAATTTCCTGCGCAAGGACAAGCCCAAGGATAAGGACCACAGCACACTGCTCCCCATCGTCATGGCCTGCCTCAACATGAGCCGGCAGAAGATAGGGGCGCTCATCGTCATCGAGCGCACCGAACAACTCGACGAGATAGCCCGCACCGGCGAAATCATCGACGCACGCATCAGCCAGCGGCTCATCGAGAATATTTTCTTCAAGAACAGCCCCCTCCACGACGGCGCCCTCCTCATACGGGGCGACCACTTGTATGCCGCCGGCTGCATCCTGCCCGTTAGCCACGACATGAACATACCCAAAGAGCTGGGATTGCGCCACCGCTCGGCGCTGGGCATATCGCAAGCCTCCGACGCCCTGGCCGTCATCGTGAGCGAGGAGACCGGCTACATCTCTGCGGCCCTGCGCGGACAGTTTCATCTGCGCCTGAATGCCGAAGCACTCGAGAGCCTCCTCTACGAAGAGAAGTCCTGACCTCCGGGAGAAAGGGGCACACCGTTCTCCCTCTTTCCCTGCGGGCATTTCGCCCGTCCCCGGCCACGGTCGTTCCGCCGCTGCGCCACTTTTTCCAAAAACTACCGCCACTTATTCATAAAAAGCATGAGACAAATGAAAAAAAGCCTTGCCGCCTGGCTCTTCCTCGCCTTCGTTTCGGCCCTGTCCGCATCGGCCACCGACGGGAAGATACGCAACCTGCGCGTAGAATACACGACGACTCCCCTCGGAATCGACGCAGAACAGCCCCGCTTCAGCTGGGAAATGGACAACACCGCTGGCACAAGAGGCGAAAAGCAGACCGCCTATCAGATCATCGTGCGCAACGAAGACCAGGAAGAAGTGTGGAATACCGGAAAAGTGGAGAGCGACCTCTCGCTTCACATCCGCTATTGCGGCCAACCGCTGGCACCTTCCACCCGATACGACTGGGAGCTGACCGTATGGGACGAGCAAAAGGAAAAAAACAAGGCCTCGTCCTGGTTTGAGACCGGCCTGATGAGCGGCGACAGTGCCTACCGCAACTGGAACGGCGCACGCTGGATAAGCTACGACCCGGAAGAGAAAAATCTCTATACGCCGTATCTCCCCGTCTTCCGCCTGCACTTCGCCATTCAACTGGACGAGTCCTCCCGCAGCACCCGTGCCAGCCTCATCTACGGCGCCAACGACGAACGGCTGATGAATGCCTGCAAGAACATCTACCACCTGGCCAGCCCCCAAGACAGTTCCTACATACAAATCGAACTGGACATCGCCCCCCTCGACTCCGGAGGGGAGGCCCTGCTGCACATTTACCGCGCCGGATACCACCCGGCAGACCGTCGCAACGTTCCATTGAAGTCCATCGCCATTCCGTCCGCCATACTCAACGTCCAGAACCGGTATGCCAAACATGTGTTCAGCCTCAGCACCGAGCTGGGCGTCACGCGGCTGTATGCCGGAAAGGAAGCCACCGAAATCGGCCGTGTCGACCTCAATCCTTTGGGACAAGGCGGCGACTTTATTGCCTTTCCCGTAGTGGCCGACGTGGGTTTCGCCCTGCGTCCCGGCCAGAAAGCCACCTTCTCCGACTGCTGGCTCGCCAACTTCCGCAGCCCCGAGGGTAAGCTCCGCGACCTGGTGACGGCTCCTCTCACGCTCAACGGAGGCAAAAGCGGCTTCTTCCGCGTGACCCGTCCCGAAGGGAAAGCCGCGCCCATGCTGCGCACCGTATTCGCCACGCAGCCCGACAAGGCTATCGCGCGGGCAAGACTCTACATTACGGCCCGGGGCATCTACGACGTACACCTGAACGGGCAGCGCATCAGCACCGAATACTTCAACCCCGGCCTTACACAATACAATAAGACGCACCACTATCAGACCTATGATGTCACGCCCTACCTGCAAGCCGGAGAGAACGCCATCGGCGTGCAACTCGGCGAAGGTTGGTGGAGCGGTGCGGCAACCTTCACCGGAGATAACTGGAACTTCTTCGGCGACTGCCAGTCGGTGCTGGCCCAACTGGCCATTACCTATGCCGACGGCAGCAAACAGTACGTCGTTACCGACCCCACCCGCTGGCAAGCCTGCGACCAAGGGCCGCTCCTCTACGGCAGCCTCTTCCAGGGAGAAGTCTACGATGCCCGCCGCGAAATCCAAACCGACGGGTGGGACACGCCCCAATTCGCCCCGTCCGTCGCCTGGAAGCAGGCTTGCGAAATTCCTTTGGAGGGGCACATCAGCCACGAAGGCAGCCCCAACAAGCCCAAAGTCGACGACTATTCCCAATTTACCCTCACCGGACAATACGGCCCGGCCGTACAATCGGTCCAGACCCTCACCGCCTGCGCCCTGACGGAGCCGCGCCCCGGAGTTTTCGTCTACGACATGGGGCAGAACATAGCCGGCGTTCCCGAAATCAACCTCCCCCCGATGGAAGCCGGACGGCGCATCGCCCTGCGCTATGCCGAGATACTCTATCCCGCCCTGCCTGAATATGCGCAGGACAGCGGCATGCTCATGCTCGAAAATATCCGTGCCGCCATGGCGCAAGACCTGTACATTACCCGCGGGGGGAAAGCCGAAACCATAGCCCCGCGCTTCACCTTCCACGGATACCGCTACATCGAAATCACCGGACTCGACGCGCCCCTGCCGCTCGACTCCGTCAAAAGTAACGTGCTCAGCTCCCTCCAGCAGCTTACCGCCTCCTATACAACCTCAGACCCTCGCGTCAATCGCCTCTGGGAGAACATCACCTGGTCCGCACGTGCCAACTTCCTGTCTATCCCCACCGACTGTCCCCAGCGCAACGAACGCATGGGTTGGGCAGGCGACATCTCCGTCTTCGCCCCAACCGCCACCTATCTGGCCGACGTAGCCCAGTTCCTGCCCCGATACCTGCAGGCCATGCGCGACGTACAACGCCCCGACGGACGATTTCCCGACATCGCCCCCCTCGGCGGAGGCTTCGGCGGACTCCTCTGGGGCAGCGCCGGAATCACCGTACCCTGGCAATGCTTCCAGCAATATGCCGACACCCTGCTCCTGCAGAAGCACTTCCCCGCCATGGAGCGCTACATCGACTACATACTCTGGCACGACATCGACCCGCAGACGCACCTCATCGTACAAGACCGCGCATGGGGCGACCTCTGCGACTGGCTCGGCCCGGAAGACAACAAGAACGACAAATCGCTCGTCTGGGAAGCCTATTTCATCCACGACCTCGACCTCATGGAGCAGATGGCCACCGTACTCCACAACGACACAGCCGCCGCCCGCTACCGCGCCCTGCGCGACCAGCGCAAAGAACACTTCCGCCGTACCTACCTAAGCCCCGACACGGCCCGTAACACCATACACTCCGCCTTCCAACCCGAGCGTAAGGGACAGCTCGTAGACACCCAGACTTCTTACGCACTGCCCCTCGTCTTCGACATAGCCGGCGACGCACGCGAACGCCAACAGCTCGCCCGCAACCTCATACGCACCCTGCGCCGCACCAACCTTACCGACAGAGGACAGTCCTGCCCGCCCTACTCGCTGATGACGGGGTTCATAGGCACCGCCTGGATTAGCGAAGCCCTTTCGGCAAACGGCTATACCGACGACGCCTACAGCCTCCTGCTCCAAACCGACTACCCCTCGTGGCTCTATCCCGTAGAGCAGGGCGCGACCACCATTTGGGAACGCCTCGACTCCTACACCCATACCCGTGGATTCGGAGGCAACAACCGCATGAACTCCTTCAACCACTACTCCTTCGGAGCAGTCGGCGCCTGGATGTGCAGCCGCTCCCTCGGCATACAGCGCGACACGCATGCACCCGGTTTCAAGCACTTCATACTCAAACCTGAAATCGACCCCTCCGCACGCATCACCCATGCCGAAGGATACTACCAGTCGCCCTACGGACGCATCGAAAGCCGCTGGGCCATCGGTACGAACAGCGTCAGTTACTACTTCCGCATACCCGCCAATACGACTGCTACCCTCTACCTTCCGGCCAACTCACTCGAGCAGATTAGCGAAAGCGGGCGCCCAATCGGCGAGAGCAGCGGCATCGAACCGGCCGGAGCTACGCCCCGCGGGCTGCAAGTGCTGGAACTCCTCTCTGGAGAATACCACTTCGAGGTACAAACCGGCATGCCTTGAACCGACGCGAACCTCGGCCTAAAAAACAAACCGGCGGGACTCTCTTCTGAAAGAGTCCCGCCGGTTTCATTTTTGCTGCAGCCCTTTTCAGGAAAAGCCTTGTGCCTTTTTCCCAAAAGCGGCTGCCCTTTTTCTCACTTGAGGCCCGCTCCCTCCGTCGAGGGGAGCGCCAACGCGGGCGAAGCGCCGCCCACCAGTCCGCCTCCGCCCAAGGAATCGGCCGCCTGCGCCGCCCGGAACCGGGCTTCGTTAGCCTGCAGTTGTTCCTTCATGAGCCGCATGTTCTCGCGCGCACGCGATACATATTCCTTTACCTCAGGATGATTCTGAAACGACGACGGCGCCGATTCGTACAATTCCTCCAGGTCGGTCGTCAGATAAGGATAGGGAAAACTCGAGCCGCACACCATGAGGAAAACCGAAGGCCCCAGGATATTCTGATAGTTGGCACTGATGAAATCTTTCGTCAGCTGCTGAATCTGCCGCGTAACCTCGGCAGCCTTCTCCTCCGCCTTGGCCCGAGCCTCGTCGGCCGGAGCACCATCGAGAATAAGCCGGTTCTCTATGCGCGAAGCCTCCTGAATCTGCAAGTCAAGTTCGCCCTTGCGACGAATAAAATCGTAGAGCTTATCGTTGAGTTCCGTGCCCCGCACGTCGAAACCGGCAGGCGTAATGGACATCTCTATATGCCCGGGCTCCAGCACCATGGGCATGAAACTCTCGCCGTCCATAAAGATGGAAACAATTTGAGCCGAGTCCACCGTACCTTCCATAGAGAAAGTTCCGTGAACCACCGACGCCGAGTCTTTCGTAGACCAGTTGCCGCCTTCAAAACTGCGTAGGTAAATCATTTTTCCGTCTACAACCGACACCGAAGAAGTGCCGCTAATCCGATAACCCTTGTTGCAAGAGACGGCACAAAGCAGCAACAAGAGCAAAAAGAGGTAGTTGTTTTTCTTCATAAGGTCGCATTTTCACTTTTCAAAGATAACTAAAAACTTGACGGCGAGGAGTTAGGGACGAAAAAAGATTATCAATCTTTAATCTTAGGCGCAAAGGCACTCTGCCAAGTGAAAGAAATGTTATACCTTTGCATAACGAACCTTTACGAAAATAAAGGCTTATGTGAATAAAAACCACCTTATGCTATGAATTTTAAAAGAATGTTTTTGCCGCTTGCCTTCCTGCTGACGGGGATGACGGCGGCTCATGCCGACGAAGGAATGTGGTTGCTTCAGATGCTGAAGGAGCAGCAGTCCATAGAACTGATGAAACGCAGCGGGCTGCACCTGGAGGCCGACGACCTGTACAACCCCGACAGTCTGTCGCTGAAGGACGTAGTGGGCATCTTCGGAGGCGGATGCACCGGCGAAATAGTATCGCCGCGCGGACTGATACTCACCAACCATCACTGCGGTTTCGCCTACCTGCAACAGCTCAGCAGCGTAGAACAAAACTATTTGGAAGACGGCTTCTGGGCCCACAGCGAGGGCGAAGAAATCCCCGCCCCGGGACTGACGTTTACATTTGTGGAGCGCATCGTAGACCTGACGGACACGGTAGCGCGCGACATACGCATGGGAAAAACCGACGAGATACACACTCTGACCTATCAGTACTGCGACTCTCTGGGAAAAGCGCAGTATGCACAGAGCGATCTGCAGGGCAAACCGGGCATACGGCCGGAAGTTTTACCCTACTTCGCCGGCAACCGCTACTATTTGGTCTACTACAAAGTCTACTCCGACGTGCGCCTCGTGGCTGCCCCGCCCCGCTCCATCGGCAAGTTCGGCGGCGAAACCGACAACTGGATGTGGCCGCGCCACACGGGCGACTTCTCCATGTTCCGCATCTACGCGGATAAAAACGGAGAACCGGCAGCCTACAGCGCCAACAACGTGCCGCTTCAGACGAAAAAGCACCTTCCTGTGTCCATAAAGGGCTACGGAGAGGGTGATTACGCCATGGTTATGGGTTTCCCGGGCAGCACCTCGCGCTACCTGACGGCAGCCGAAGTGAAAAGCCGCATGGACAACGAAAACACGCCCCGCATCACTGTTCGCGGCGCACGCCAGGCCGTGCTCAAGAAATATATGGCACAAAGCGACAGCCTCAACCTCATGTATGCCAACAAATATGCTTCTTCATCCAACTACTGGAAGAACTCCATAGGAATGAACAAAGCCATCGTAAAAAACCGCATAATCGAAAAGAAACAGGAGCAGGAGGCCCGCTTTGCGCGCTATGCCGACAGTGTGGACAATGCCGACTACCGCGAAGTAGTGGCCCGCATCAACCAGTCCGTAGAGCAGAATGGAGAATTGGATTATGCCATGTACATTTACCTCGAGACATTCGGTTCCGGCATAGAATTCTGTAGCCGCAATCTCAACGAACGGGAGGCTTTGGAACAATACCTGCAAGCCAAGGAAGAAAAAGACGAGGCGCAAATCGAAAATTGTGCCCGCACTTTGGAAAACATCTACGGCATCATCCACAACACGAACTACAGCCACGAGGTAGACCGTGCCGTGGCCGACACCCTAATCCCCCTCTACAAACAACTGACCCGAGGGGAACTTCCCTCATTTTATGCCGTCATCGACAAAGATTACAAGGGCAACATCTCCGCATTTCTCGATGACCTCTACGGAAAGTCCATCTTTGCTTCCCGGGAAAACTTCGAAGCATTTCTCCGCAAGCCCCGGCAGAAAGCCATCGACCACGACCTCGCGCTACTCGTAGCCGAAAGCCTCAAGGAGAAATCCAAAGAGCTTAATAAGAAACGATTAGCCCTGCCCAACCTGGCTCTGCTGCACAAAACATACATACGCGGCCTCTGCGAGATGAACGGACGCATCCGCCCGCAATATCCCGATGCCAACTTTACCCTGCGCCTCACCTATGGCAACGTAAAGCCCTACTCCCCGGCCGACGGAGTAAAGTATGAATACTACACCACCCTGCGCGGAGTGATGGAAAAAGAAGACCCCAGCAATCCGGAGTTCATCGTGCCCCAGGAGCTGAAGGTCCTCTATCAGGCCAAAGACTACGGCCGCTACGCCGACCGCAACGGCGAAATGCCCGTATGCTTCCTCTCGACCAACGACATCACCGGAGGCAATTCCGGCTCGCCCGTCATCAATGCCGACGGACAGCTCATCGGTGCAGCCTTCGACGGCAACTGGGAATCGCTCAGTGGCGACATTCAGTTCGATAACGACCTGCAACGCTGCATCTGTGTCGACGTGCGCTACATCCTTTTCCTCATCGAGAAACTCGGAAAGTGCAGCAACCTCATCGAGGAAATGACCATCGTTGAATAAGACCGTACCGCACCGACAGCCATGGACAAGCCGCGCGAAACACCTCCCGACGAAGGGCATCGCAGTCTGAAAGACCTGCTCCACTTCGGAAAGAGCCTGCGCCTGGCCGCCCTGCTGCTCCTCTGCATCGTACTTCCCGCCATCCCCCTGCTGCGCCAATGCGCAGAAAAACGACATACGGCCTGCGAACAAAAAGCCGCAGCTTTCATAGACAGCCTCTACGAAAGCCGCGGCTTTCCGTATGCCACGCCGCTCGACGCCTCATCCCCCGCCACCGGCCGGCAGCGTTCTGCCACCTACTCCGGAAAGACAGTAGCCCCGGAAAAAACAGAGACCTTCCCTTTCGACCCCAACCGAACCGACTCGCTGACGCTGCGCCGCCTCGGGCTGCCGCCCTACGTAGTGCGCAACCTGCTCCGCTACCGGGCAAAAGGCGGCGTCATCCGCACCCCCGAGAAATTTGCCTCCATCTACGGCATGCGCGCGGCCGACGCCCGGCGACTCGCGCCTTACCTGCAACTGGAGGCCTACGCCCTTCCCGCCCGAAAGCCGAAGCCCTATGCCGACCCTGCGCCCCATCAGGAAGAAACAGCCCCGAAGCGCTTTCCCCCACGGGCTGCAAAATATCCTCCCGGCACCCGTATCGACCTGAACAAAGCCGATACTACCGAGCTCAAACGCCTGCGGGGCATCGGGAGCTGGCGCGCACGGCTCATCGTAGACTACCGCAACAAACTGGGCGGATACTACACCCCTGCCCAGTTGGGCGAACTCCCCAACATGCCCGACTCGCTGCAGCGCAGTTTCTTCGTCAGCACCCCGCCCCAAAGAACCCTCAACCTCAACCGGGCCACCCTCGAAGAACTCCTGCGGCATCCCTATCTCAACTACCGCCAGTGCCGCACCCTCCTCGAACACCGCCGCAAGCGGGGCCCGCTCACCTCCCTCCGCCCACTGCTCCTCTACGAGGAATTCACCGAAAACGACCTCAAGCGTCTCGAACCATACGTCACGTTCTAAAACCAAAGTGCCGCAACTTCACCCCCCAAGTGGCAAGACTTTTTGTAGAAAGTCCTGCCACTTTTTTCGTAAAGTCCCGCCAGTTTCTCCCTTTTTCCGTACATTTGTAGCCATACAATCTTTTACCTTCTTAAATTATTTTCTTCATGAAAACAATCAGAGCACCCTGGGAAAGGGTCCGTACCGCCTTCCTCTGCCTGGCTGCCCTCGCCGGAACGACAGCCGGGGCACAGACCGACGTAACCGAGGCCTATCTGGAAAACCCCTCTTTCGAGGCCGACGCAGCCACATGCACAGACCTTTCTGCACAAAAAGTAACCAATTCCGCCGACGGCCTGCGCGGATGGAACATAAGCCCCGCCGGTTGGAGCGTAACCAGCCCCGGAGTCTCACTGCTCATCAGCGCCGACTGCTTCACCGACAATAACTTCGGGAAAACCACCCCCGCCGAAGGCAACTTTGCCTTCTATCAACGCTTCGGATGGGGCAGCGCCACCTCCACACTGAAGCAGACCTCCAAGGAAAACCTTCCCGCCGGCGACTATAAACTCACCTTCCGCACGAAAGCCTACGCAGCGAACAACGCTGCCACCTCGGCCTTCGTAAGCGTAAACAGCGGCACCGCCTCGCTCGGCAGCACCTCCTTCTCCTGCAACCCCGGCAGCGAAGGCATCATGGCCTCAAGCTCCTGGCGCGAACAGAACGTGCGTTTCAGCCTGAGCGAAGCCGCAACCATCGAAATCGCAGCCGAAATGACCTGGGGCAACGGCGGCAGCTGCATCCTCTACGATGACTTCCACCTCATACAGCTGCCCGAAGGCTACGAAGAGCCCGACACCCCCACTATCTCCGGCGGGACGGAAGACCAGGTCAGCTCCCCGACCGAAGGAGTCATCAAGGCCGATTTCATAGACGAAGCCCAAATGCAGCAAGACCTGCTGCAAATGCTGGCCGACTTCACCCGCTATGCCCAAAACATCTGGCAGGAGTGCCCCAGCGCCAATAGCCGGGGCGAAGCCTGCGGCTACTTCCGCGCCAACAGCGCCGGGCAAAACAACGAAGACGGCGTGCGTACCAATGCCGACCTCTCCATGGTCTGCGCATTCCTCTGGCGCTACGCCCGCGAAGGGGAAGTCACCCTGCCCGAAGGCATAACCTGGGACGAAGTAAAACAAATGGCCCTCAAGTCACTCATCTACGCCTATTCCACACACAAGGCCAACAAACTGAAAACCTGCACCAACAATGCCTATTGGGGCTCCGTAAGTACCACAGACTACACGTGGGAAAGCAGTCTTTGGGCCATGTCCGTAGCCTACGCCGCCTACTTTCTCGACGAAGAGCTGACCGATACGCAGAAAAACTACATCTATCAGCTCATCAAGGCCGAGTGCAACTACGAACTGGGCCGCAACATCCCCACCGGATATGCAGGCGATACGAAAGCCGAGGAGAACGGTTGGGAAGCCGACATACTGGCTTGCGCCCTGGGCCTCTACCCCGACGACCCGTTGGCACCGCGCTGGTTCCAGAAACTCCGCGAGTTTGCCATAAACAGCTACTCCCAGGCAGACGACGCGCAGGACAATTCCGTAATCGACCCGGACTATGACCAGCAAACCGTGCAGCAACTCTACAAAGGCGCCAACCTTTACGACGACTACACCCTGCAAAACCACAATTACTTCCACACTTCCTACCAGAACGTCGTCATCCAGGAACTCGGCGAAGCGCACCTCGCCCTCAGCCTCTTCCAGGGAAGCGAAAATCCGAAGTGGCAGACAAACGCCTTGATGCACAACAACCAGGCCGTAATGGACAGCGTCCTGTGCTGGCTCGCCCTGGCCGACGGCGAACTGGCCATGCCCAACGGCAACGACTGGAGCATGTTCCTCTACGACCAGATAACCTCCTACTCCACACTGGCCTGCTTCCTGCGCGATGCCGATGCGCTCATGCTCGAAAACCTGGCCTATAAAAACATTAAAGCCCGCCAAACGACCACAACCGACGGCAGTTGGCTCCTGAACAGCGACATCGGCCCGCGACGCATGGGAGTGGAAGCACACCGGGTAATGATGACTTATCTCATGCACGAAGTCGCTTCTACGGCCGACCTGCAGCCCTCTACCTGGGAAGACTTCAGCAAACGCCACGAAACCGCCAAACTCTTCACCACGCAGAACATCGTCCGCGCCAACAGCGCCGACCGTTTCAGCATTTTCTCCTGGAGTTCCGGCCTGAGCAGCTACACCGGTTACATAGCGCCTAATAGCCCGGACAAAAACAAGATAATCGTTCCCTACCGAGCCAATAACACCGGCAACATTTTAGGCTGGTATTCCGTAAGCGGCGCCGCCACAAACGCCACGCCCGTAGTGAGCGGCGTCTACAACCTCATGGGCAACAGCTACACCATGAACGGCAAACTGCTGACCAACGACAATGCGTTGGAAAACAACTTCGCACTTTACTCCACGCCCGGCAACGCTTTCATCTATTTGGACTACGTAGTGGGCAGAAAGGACGGCACTATCACCCGTTCGCAAGGCGGACTGATGGGAATCAGCGTCGACCCCTTCACAAAGACGCAGCGCACTCTCTACTTCCGCAACGGCCGCGTCCAGAGCGACGGGACGGAATTCTGCGAATTCAGCAGTCCCTGGGTAAATATCGACAACCAAATCGGCATTGCCACTGCCGAATCCGAGAACAAGATGGCCTTCGGCGACCGCGCGCTCAGCAACTCCATCTACACGGCCAAGATCTATCCCCTCTATCAGGCCGGCAACCGCACCTTTGAGCAAGGGGAAACCGTCGACCGCCGACACCTTATATATTATAGCAACGTCGATTCGCTGCAGACCGCCCGCCTCGCCGAGGAAATCGTGCCCCTCGCCGCTTCGCTCCCCGAGGGCTGGAACGGCGTCATCTGCCCCGATCCGGACGGAACGCGCTACCTGCTCCTGAGCAACTTCCAGGGCGAAAGCTCCTGCACGCTGGAGAAAATAGCCTTCGACGAGGGCGCCCCGGTATTCACCTGCGCCACCACCATCGAGAACGACAGCGCCTCTGCCATGTTCCGCTGCGACGTAAACCACAGCATCGGCAGCACCCTGCGCGCCTATGTCAAGGCCGACGCCCTACGCGCCAAGCAAGTGCCCGGCGACTCCTGCAGCATCTACCTGCACAACCCCGGCACGGAAGCCCGGCAGGCTGAGGTATGCATCCTCAAAGACGGAAGCCGCATCGAAGGAACCGTACCCGTGGAAGCCGGAAGCAGCGTACTCGTCACCGCAAAAGACGGCACACTCTCCTACTCCAGCATCGAGACAGGCGAAACGACGGACAACGAATTTACCGACATCACCGCCCTCTTCCTCAACAACCCCGGCTTCGAAGAAGACGACACCTACGGCACGGTCAGCAGCAGCTTCACCCTCAACGGGGTGGAGTATGCCCCCTGCTACGTCAACTCCATAGCCGCCGCCAACAGCCGATGGCCGCAGCTCCTGCCCGTGCAAGGCTGGAAAGCCGAAAACGGCCTGACCACTGCCTCCAACTTCTGCACCCTCTACTCCATGCCGTACAGCGCAACGATGTATTGCGTATCCCCCTCCAACGTGGGGAACTCGGCCAGCATCATGGCGGAACCGGCTTTTTTTGACTCCTGCGGGGAGCGCTGCCTCAATATCCTCAACTCATGGAGCGACGGGCAGAACCGGATTTCGCAGACCATAAGCCTCCCCGCCGGAGAATACAAGCTGGTTTTCCTCATGCAGTATGCCTGCCCCAACGAGAGCCGCCGCTCCGGCTCGTACATCACCACCACCGGAGGCAACATCAATCGCTCCCTCTGCGGCGTCAGCTACGGCGAAACCGAACAATACCTCTACCCCGAGCGCGCCAACAACTGGGAAGAAATGGAATGCCCCTTCACCCTCAGCCAACGGAGCGACGTATGCATCAGCATGGGGCTTGAGACCTCGGCCGGACAGGGCGCAGCCAACAACACGCGCATCTACATAGACCGCGTGCGCCTCCTGCACAAAGGCGAATACATACCCGACAGACTGGACGAACTCCTGCAGGACGACAGCAGCAAGCCCGTAGACGTCTACGACCTGCGCGGCATGCTCCTGCGCAAGCAGGTGCGCCCCGAAGAAGCCACCCAAGGCCTGCCCCAGGGCACATACATCGTAGGAAAACAGAAAGTCATGGCGAAGTAGTCCGCAAAAGTCCCGCAACCTTGCGGAAAAAGCCTTGCCACTTTTTGCAAAAAGTCATACAACTTTTCTCCAAAAGCCCCGCAGCGCCCACACGCACGTTGCGGGGCTTTTCATATACGGCCGCGGCAGAAAAGAGAACAGGAAGAAGCAAAACGCTCCATCCCCCCGAGCCCCTCTCCCGAAAGACGGGCAAGGACAGAAAGGCTCCGGAAAAGAAAAAAGGTACATTTTACAGGATTTTTCGAAAGGCGATATCCCACTTTTTAAAAAAATTCAATACCTTTGAGCCAATTTCCCTTTGGTGCGAAATAAAATCTACGAAGACGCTTTTGGCAAACCAGTGTATATATTCAAAAAAACAAATATGAAATTGTACAAACAATCACTACAAGCAGCCCTGTGGGGCAGCCTCTTGTGCATAGCTGCGCTGACGCCCTCGTGTACGAACGACGACATCCCGAGCGATAGCTACTACACATTTACCGGACAGACCGTGCGGGACTTCCTGAACACGGACGAAAATTACAGCATCTACAACGAGTTTACCCAAAAGAGCAAGGACATCACCAGCGAAGACGGAATGAACATTCCCGCATTGCTCTCCTCCTATGGCTACTACACCGTGTTCGCCCCGACAAACGAGGCCATGGTCAACTACCTGGAAGAGAACTTTTCGGTCAGCTCCCTCGACGAACTCTACCAGAGCCTCAACCCCACGAGCGCCGACAGCGTAGTGAACCTCGTCACCCGCATGCACATCATCAGCAGCGGCAACAACGCCACCATCTACGAAAGCCAGAATTTCCAGCAAAAGATACCCGACCGCAACCTCTACGACAAGGTGATTTACATCACCTCGCTGGGTGATTCGTACTTAGTGAACGACCTTTCCAACATAGTGCAGCGTGATGTAGAATTACACAACGGAGTTTTGCACGGAATCGACCGCGTAATCGAGCCTTCCGACATGAAAATCGAAGATTTCTTCGAGACCTATCCGCAATACTCCCTCTTCGGTCACCTGATGGACTACGTGGGCCTGGCCGAAAGTGGGCGCATCCTCACCGATCCCGAGGCCGACTACATCCCCGACACGCGCAACTACGAAGCCTACAAGGGAGCGGCCAACACCATCGAGGTACCCACCAGCAAGAAACAGTTCTACACCTGCTTCATCGAACCCAACGAAGTCTTCGCCCGCGAGCTGCCCGACCTGCAGAACGCCACTACCGTGCAAGACTCCATAGACGTAGTGAAAGCCTACGCACTCGAATGGTATAACCGCGAGTTTGCCGACGCCACCGACGAAGAAAAGGCAGCGGCCCTCACCGAAAACTGGGACGAACCGGAAAACTACCTCAACCGTTTCGTAGCCTACCACTTCATCAACATGAAGGTAGACCGGGCAGACTTCACGCGTTACAACGTAGCCATCGCCAACGGATACAACCGTATCAAGGAATTCTACGAGTCCCTCGCGCCCAATCAGGAAATCTATCTTTCCGCCGGCGCCAACGGTCACCCCTGGGAGGCCGATGGCGACAACTACGCCGACCCCAACTCCGAGATGATTGTGCTGAACCCCAATCCCGAATCCGAAGACATTATTTACAATACCAACCGCGACTGGGGACGCCCCGTGCGCTACGTTGCCTCCATCGGGGATAAGACTTTCACCACCGAGAACGGCTTCTTCCACGAATTGCAGGACATCCTCTACTTCCCGCGCCGCGACTTCAAGCGCATACGCTTCCGCCACGACATCTCGGGCAGCTTCTTCCCCGAAATCATGAGCAACGATTTGCGCTACAAGTATATGAACACCGGCTACATCGTACTGCCCCAGGAGCCCTACCAGTATGCCTCGAACATTTACTTCATCTCCAGCGAGACCATCCAAATCCAGACCTCTCCGAACACAGGTACCGCCATTGGTAGCTGGAACTCCAACCTCGGCGACGAAATGATGTTCTCCGGTCCGTACGACTTTGTGCTCCGCATGCCGCCCGTGCCCGCCGGAAACTGGGAAGTGCGCCTCGGCTATGTCAGCGCCGACGACCGCGGCTGCGCACAGTTCTTCCTCGGTAGCGACACGGACTGCGACTGGGAAAACAAAGACTTCAGCGGGCTGCACCCGACCGGCATCCCTATCGACCTGACCGTCTCCTTCCTCAGCCAAATGGGCCGCACCGAAGCCGAAGCCTCCGATGCCGGCAAGTCGGAAGAGGAAATCCGCTCGCTGGACAAGGAGTGGTATGTGAACGGCCGCATGAAGGGAACGAACAATATGCTCGGCGCCAACGGTAACGACACCCGTACCCTGCGCGACATTCTCTCGGGACACAACCCCTCGCGCCGCGTCATCGGCCGCATAACCCTCGAGAAAGACGGACCCATCTACCTGCGCGCACGCGCCATGACCAATGAGGAAGGCGTCCGCCTCGGCATCGATTACCTCGAAATCTGCCCCGACAACGTCTACAACAACCCCGAGATGGCCGAACCGCGCGACTAAGCAAAGCCGCCGTTCCCTGTCGGGACTCCACAAACAGATAGGCTCCCCTGCCCCACGAGGACAGGGGAGCTTATCGTTTTCATGCGCCACTTCCGGCCAAAAGGGGTGGCACTTTACGGAAAAAGCCGAGGCACTTTTTGCCCCAACTACCTCCACCCGCAGCCCGCACCCCATATACCCCGTTTCCCTCCCGGCAAGGACAAGAAAGAGAAGCGGCCACGCCCCGGCCTTTCAGCATGCAAGAAAAAAGTACAACAAACTTTAAATCTTTTTAATTTTACGGGGGTAGAATTCCTCATTTATCACTCCATTTCAAAAGAAAGCAATACCTTTGAAACAATTTCTACAACGTAGGGAACAATCAAAAACGTACAATTAAATTATAATATCAACTTCTCTAACTTTCTCTTTTAGGCTATGGATATTATCAAAAGACTATTGAAAGCCGGACTAATCGGATGCCTCTTGGGCCTGACCGCCGCGATGGGGTCATGTACGAACGACGACATCCCCAGCGAAAGCTACTACACATTTACGGGCGAGACACTGGCCCAATACCTGCAAAACAATCCCGACGAATTCAGCGACTTCACGCAATTGCTGAACCGCTCCTACGTCAGCAACGACGGCAGCGGGTCGACCGTCTTCGAGATGCTCAACTCCTGGGGATACTACACCTGCTTTGCACCCGACAATGAGACGATGGCAAAATATCTGCAGAAGGAAGGCCTGAACAGCATAGAGGAAGTTTCCGACTCCGCCGCACGCGTCATCTCGCTGATGAGCATCATCTCGTCCGCGTCTACCATCTATGAGTCGCAAAACTTCGAGAACCGGCTGCCCGACCAGAACCTTTACAAGAAAACCATCTATATTACGGGCGACGGCGACAGCTATCGCATCAACGACATGGCCAACATTACGGAAATCGACGTAGAGGTACACAACGGAGTCATACAGCGCGTAGACTCAGTGCTGGAGCCTTCCGACCTGACGCTGCTCGGATTCTTCGAAGACCACCCCGAGTATTCGCTCTTCATGGAGGCACTCGAGCTGACGGGCGTCTACGAGCGCGTCAATTCCGAGCAGGAAGACTTGAATTACACGCCGCCCACGTCGATGGAAGACAATAACGGCGCCACGATGCAGGCCTTCCCCACGCAGCGTTTCTACGGCTTCACCTGCTTCGTTGAGCCCAACTCGGTGTACGAAGCGGCAGGCATTACCGACATCGAAGGCCTTAAAACCTATGCAAGGCAGTGGTTCTCCGAAACATACGAGAGCGACGCGCCCGACATCTATGCACTGGGCGAC
Organism: Bacteroidaceae bacterium; assembly: GCA_050946375.1. Lineage (GTDB taxonomy): Bacteria > Bacteroidota > Bacteroidia > Bacteroidales > Bacteroidaceae > UBA1794. Next base: position 87,743 of record JBMNUT010000009.1, read on the forward strand.
AACGAAAACTACCTCGATTCCAACAACTACCTGAACCGTTTCGTCGCATACCACTTCGTAAACAAGACCATATCGCAGGCCGACTTCGACGAAAGCGCCAGCACTTTCCAGGGCGGATACAACAAGTATCTCGACTATGCCGAGACACTTGCTCCGGGACAGACCCTCTGTCTGGCCGCAGGCACCAACTCTTTTGCCAGCGACGACTACGTAGACCGCCTGCAGCTCAACCCCTCGGCCGACCAAGTGCCGCTCGAAACCGTATCGGCCTACCGCACCTGGACGCGCCCGGCACGCAACGGCGTACTCCTTGCGCAGAAGACGCAAATGGAATCATCCATCGGACTTTTCCACGAGATTGAGAGTATTCTCACATACCCCCGCAATGACTTCCAGCGCACCCGCCTCCGTCTCGACGTAGCCTCGCTCTTCCCCGAGATGATGAGCAACTCCATCCGCTATACCGTCAAGGAAGGCGGCGGATACGGCCTGCCCGAAGGATTTTTGAGCAACTTCTGGATGAACTCCACGGGCACCCTTTTCCTCTACCTCGCTACCACCGCACCCGAAATGACGCAGTGGAACGACTACCAGGGCGATGAGTTCATTGCGAAAGGTAACTTCGACTTCACCGTGCGCCTCCCGCCGGTACCCGCCGGCCTCTACGAAGTGCGCCTCGGATATACCGTCAACTCCAGCCGCGGCTGCGGACAAATGTATCTCGGCACGTCGCGCGACAACATGACCGCCGCCGGAATACCGGTAGACCTTACCGTCAAGACGACCAGCAAGGGATGGGTTGAAGACGAAAACTCCGACGTCGACTACGAATCGGACAAGCTCTTGCGGGCCAACGGCTACATGAAAGGCCCCAACTCCTCCAACGCCGGTGGCGGACAGAACACCGCCGTCAGCCTGCGACAGGTGGGTGGCTCCAGCTATAACGAAGACGCCGTGCGCGTAATCCTCGGCACTATTCAGCTCACCACCGACGGAAGCATCTACGTGCGCTTCCGCAATGCTACGACCAGCACGACGCCGCAGTTCATGATGGACTACATTGAAATCTGTCCGTCCAGCATCTACGACAATCCGGAGACGAACGAACCGCGCGACTAACCGCGACTCCGTTCCCATTCTCCCCCAACAAAGGGCCGGCAAGATACGCATTTGCGGCGTATGTTTGCCGGCCCTTTGTTCACACACGGCAAGTCCCGCTGGCAAGCGCCTTGCAACTATCAGAAAAAAGCCTTGCATGAAAATCGGATTTCATGCAAGGCTTTTCCGTAAAAGTACCGTGACTTTCAGAACAAATCCGGCTTCCGCTTCCGCGCTTCCTCCAGCGAAAGCAAATCAGTCTGCTGCCGGGAATAGCCGGAACGCAGGCGGGCATATTCTTCTTCCAGCCGGGCTACGTATTCGGCACGCGTGCGGGGATTCTGGAGCGCGGCGCACACCAGCACGTCCTGAGCCGCATCTTTCACCCACACCACGGGCGCCTCGTACTCCGGCGCGATGCGCAGAGCGGTATGAAGCTGCGAGGTAGTGGCTCCCCCGATGAGCAGCGGGATGCGCAAACCCTCGGCCTCCAGCAGGCGCGCCACACGGACCATTTCCTCCAACGAGGGCGTAATCAGGCCGCTCAGGGCTACGAAATCCACCCGTTCCTCGCGGGCGCGGCGCACAATCTCCTCGCCGGGCACCATCGTGCCCAGGTCAATGACTTCATAATTGTTGCACCCCAGCACGACAGCCACAATGTTTTTCCCGATGTCGTGCACGTCGCCTTTCACCGTGGCCAGCAGGACGCGCCCCGCCGATGCAGTACCCTCGACCCGTTCGGCCTCGATATAGGGCTGAAGGATGCCCACGGCCTGCTTCATGGTGCGGGCCGTCTTCACCACCTGCGGCAGGAACATTTTCCCCTCGCCAAAGAGTTTTCCCACTTCGGTCATGCCCTCCATGAGCGGACCTTCGATGATTTCCACCGCCCGCCCGTAACGGGTCAGTGCCTCATGCAGGTCTTCGTCCAGATGGAGGCCGTCGCCTTTGACCAAGGCATACTTCAATCGCTCCTCCAGCGGGCGGTCGCGCCACGAAGCCGCCTCCGTCTCGTGCGCCGCACTGCCGGTAGCCGATGCCTGATGCAGCCGTTCGGCCGCAGCGAGCAGGCGCTCCGACGCATCCGGACGGCGGAAAAGCACCACATCCTCGATGAGTTCCAGCAAATCAGCCGGCAGTTCGCTGTAGAGGACGGAAGCCGACGGATTGACGATGCCCATGTCCATTCCCGCTTCGATAGCGTGATAGAGAAAAACGGCATGAATGGCCTCGCGCAAGTAGTTGTTTCCGCGGAAAGAGAAGGAAAGGTTGCTCACGCCTCCGCTCACGTGGGCATAAGGCAGATGCGTGCGAATCCAGCGGGTGGCGCGTATGAAGTCGAGCGCATAGCGGTCGTGTTCGGGAATACCGGTAGCGATTGCCAGCACATTCGGGTCGAAAATGATGTCTTCAGGCGGGAAGTTGGCCCCGTCGGGCGCCGTAAGCAGACGATAGGCCCGCTCGCAAACTTCAATCTTGCGCTCGTACGTATCGGCTTGCCCCTGCTCGTCGAAAGCCATCACTATCACGGCTGCCCCATAGCGGCGTATCTGCCGCGCCTTTTCGAGGAACTTTTCCTCGCCTTCCTTGAGGGAAATGGAGTTGACCACTGCCTTTCCCTGCACATTCTCCAGCCCCGCGCAAAGAACCTCCCACTTCGAGCTGTCAATCATGAAAGGCACTCGGGCAATTTCCGGCTCGCTTGAGAGCAAACGCACGAAGTGTTCCATCTCGGCGCGGGCGTCGAGCAGCGCGTCATCCATGTTTATATCCAAAACGAGCGCCCCGTCTTCCACTTGCTTGCGGGCAATGGCCAGAGCCTCGCCGTAGTTTTTCTCTTTTATGAGGCGCAAGAACTTGCGCGAGCCGGCCACGTTGCAGCGTTCGCCTACGTTTACGAAGCGTACCTCGGGCGTTACGTCCAAAACCTCCAGCCCGGAGAGACGCAAGCGCCGGGGCTTTTCGGAAAAAGTGCGGGGACTTTTTCCCGAAACCAGCGGCGCAAATCGGGCAATGAACGCATCGGTCGTACCGCAGCAGCCACCGATTATGTTGACGAGCCCTTCGCTTATGTATTCTTCCACCTCGTGCGCCATCATTTCAGGCGTCTGATCGTACTGACCGAGGCTGTTGGGCAGCCCGGCGTTGGGGTAGGCCGAGACCAGACAGGGGGCCATTTCGGAAAGTTGCTCGAGGAACGGTTTCAAATCCCCTGCCCCAAACGAGCAGTTCAGCCCCACGCTGAAAAGCGGGTAGTGCATCATCGAGACAAGCCATGCGGCCAACGTCTGTCCCGACAGTACGCGCCCGCTGCGGTCCGCCACCGTAGCCGACAGCATGACGGGCACCTCGCGCCCGCAGCGCTGCATGGCTTCTTCGGCAGCCATAAGAGCAGCCTTGGCATTGAGCGTATCGAAAATCGTTTCGATGAGGAGCGCGTCCACACCGCCTTCGAGCAATGCCGAAATCTGCTCCCCGTATGCCGTCCGAAGCTCGGCAAACGACAGCTCGCGCGCCGCGGGGTCGTCCACGTCCTTGCTCATGGAACAGCTCTTATTGGTAGGCCCGATGGAGCCGGCCACGTAGCGTTTCTTCTCCGGCGTGCGCCGCGTGTACTCATCGGCCAGTTCGCGCGCCAGGCGCACCCCTGCCAGATTCAGCTCGCGCACGCAGTGCGCCACGTGATAGTCCTGCATGGAGACGGCATTCGAACTGAAGGTATTCGTCTCGATGATGTCGGCTCCTGCCTCCAGGTAGCGGCGGTGTATGTCGGAAATGACGTCGGGGCGCGTCAGGTTCAGCAAGTCATTGTTGCCTTTCATCTGCCCCGGCACGTCGGCGAAGCGCGTCCCCCGGAAGTCCGCCTCGCGGAGTCCGTACGATTGTATCATAGTGCCCATCGCGCCGTCCAGCACCAATATCCGACGGCGGGCATCTTCTTGCAAACTCATGCTCAGTGTTTCATGAAACGATCCATATAGCGCTTGTCGTCGCGCTCCTTGATCGTCTCGCGTTTGTCGTATTCTTTTTTACCTTTACACAGGCCTATGACCACTTTGGCCAAGCCCCTTTCGTTGATGAAGAGGCGGAGCGGCACCACAGTGAAGCCGGGATTGAGCAAGTCACGCTGCAGTTTTCCCAGTTCCTTCTTCGTCAAGAGCAATTTCCGCTCGCGCCGTGCGCTGTGGTTGTTGTACGAACCGTAGAAATACTCGGCGATATACATGTTTTTCACCCACAGTTCTCCGCGGTTCATGTAGCAGAACGTGTCGACCAGGCTGCCCTTACCTTGACGAAGCGACTTGATTTCCGTCCCGGTAAGCACTATTCCGGCCGTATAGGTATCGATGATTTCATAATCGAAGGTAGCCCTTCGGTTCTTTATATTTACGGGAACAGGTTTCACCATGCTGCCCTTCTTTTTATCCGATGATGCGCTCATAGAGATTAGCTATAAGGGTCGTAAACAAAATCAGCACGAGAGCGGTCAGAACCGATACGTTCAGCCGCCATTTGTCGGGTATTTCCAGCATTTTCTTGCTGCCCTCCCAGACGATGTAGAGCGTGTAGAACTGAAAAGGGAAGCCGAGAAAGGAGAAAACCTCCACGATATTCCCCACCGTGCGCAGCACGATCAGCAGCGTCATCGAGTAGGCAAGCAGCGCAACCATTGGGTATCCTACCGCAAAGGTGTACTTCGCCGGCCGATAGATGAGGCGCAAGAAGAAAAGAGACACGTAGAGCCCGCCGATAAAGACGAAGAAAAAGCCTACAATCTCCAGGAAGACACGAGGAATTACCTCGCCCATCGGGGCCGTACTGTCCGCCACACGGGCCGCAATCAGCTTGACCGCAAAGCAAAGCAGGGCGCAATAAGACACCAGCGGATACAGATATTCGCCGATAGCGTTGTAGCGTCCTTCCTCCATCTCGCCCGCAATCTCATCCCACGCCGCGGCGGGATGAAGGATGAGCTGAAGCACACGTTGAAAAACCTTCTTCATAAAAATCCTTGTTTCACTTGTTGTTATCCTCCACGACGCGCACGAATTCCTCCAGATGCTCGTCGGCATAAGCCGCCACGCGGGCCGTGAAATCCTCTTCGCCCTCGATGAATTCCTCCTCGGGCGCCTCGAATTGGGGAAATTTCTCATAGAGCGCCATAAACTCTTCGTCGCTCATTTCCCGCTCAAGTTCCTCGTGATGTGCGTCGTAGACCTTGCGCGCCCGGTTGACGAGCTTGGCCAAATCGTCCAGTCCCCACGCGCGAAGCATCTTGGCGAAGGGGTTGTGGAAGACATAAGCCCCGTAGCCGTTCTGAATAAGCTGCACGAAACCGCCCTCCGCCATCTCGTCGCGGAACAGACGGTAGGCAAGCAACGTGTGCTGCTCGGCCGAGAGTTTCGGCATCGACTCGGCGGTCAGCGCGCCGCCCGCTGCCGCAAGCAGCGCGTCGGTCAGCAATTCCAGGAAATCATCTGCGCCCCTCTGCGCCGCCTGGCGCAAGGCACTGTCGGTAAGCGTTATGTCCGTTTCCATTTTCTAACAAGCACTCCTATATGAGCGGCAAAGGTACGAATTCCATCTGTATTTCATCTTCCGCTATGGCCATTTTCTGCAAAAGTCCTATCTTTGCCCATGTTCGGGGCAAAAGCCTTGCCGCTTTTCACTGAAACCCTTGCCACTTTTTCCTAAAACCCTTGCTGCTATGATCAAAAAGTGCTGCCGCTTTTTCGCCATCGTGCTGCCGCTCCTCCTGGCCTCCTGCACCCCTTCCGCCCAAAAAGGCCAAACCGCCGAACCGGGCGACACGCTCCAGACGCGCTTTGCCCAAGGCTTCGACCTGGTGGAGCACGACGGTTATCTGGAAGCCATCGTCTATAATCCCTGGGCGCAGGGCACCGTTCTGGCCCGCTACCTGCTGGTACGCGACACGACCGCCGCACTGCCTGCCGAGGGGACACGGATAAAAATACCCCTACGCACGCTGGCTGCCAACTCTTCCACCTACCTCGAATCCCTCAAGCTGCTCGGCGCGCTCCCCACCGTGACGGGCATCTGCAACGCCCGCTACATCTATAATCCCGACGTCCTGCGCGGCGTGCGCGAAGGGCGCATAGCCGACCTGGGCGACTCCTACAACCTGAACCTCGAAAAGCTCCTCCGCCTGGGCCCCGACGCCCTGATGACTACGGCCTACAATGCGCAGGACGAAAACAGCCGCCGCCTCGAACGCTGCGGAATACCCCTCATATATAATATAGAATGGCAGGAGACTTCACCCCTGGGACGGGCGGAATGGATACGCTTCATTGCCGCTTTCTACGACCGCCTGCCCTTGGCCGACAGCATCTTTGCAGGCATTGCCGACCGCTATACGGCCCTCAAGGAGCAAGTAGCCCGGTCGCTGGACAAAGGCACGCAGCGCCCCCGCCTCATCGTGGGGCAGGACTACCGCGGAAACTGGAGCATGCCGGCCGAAAACAGCTTCAACGCCGTGCTCTACCGCGATGCGGGCGCTGACTACACCCCGCCCGCTCCGGCCGAGGGCGGCAGCACTTCGGCCCCGGACCAGGGCGCAAACGACACCGGCAGCCGCACCACCACCCTCGAAGCCGCCCTCCTCCAGTACGGCGACGCAGACTGCTGGGTGGGCGCACAGGCATCGACCTACGAAGAGCTGCAGTCGGCCGACCACCGATATGCCCTCTTCCGCCCCTTCCGCAGCGGCGAGGTCTACAACTTCAGCGGCCGCACCACGCCCGAAGGCGGAAGCGACTACTGGGAGAGTGCCATCGTATATGCCGACACGCTGCTGGCCGACCTGATTAAAGTGTTCCACCCCACGCTGCTTCCCCGGCACGAACTGATCTACGTGCGCCCGCTCCGCTGATGCCTGCACCCGCCGTTTCCCGCCCCATGAGCCGCACCGCCGTCCGGCTCGCCCTGCTCCTCTTGCTGGCCCTCGCGGCCTTTGCGGCCGACTTGCTCTGGGGTAACGTCCACATCGAGGCCGCCGAAATCGGAAAGGCCCTGCTCGGACGCCAGGACGACCTCATCCTTCGCGAAATCATACTCGGCTACCGCCTGCCCAAGGCGGCGGCCGCTTTCCTCTGCGGCGGTGCGCTGGCGCTGGCCGGCCTGCTGATGCAGACACTCTTCCGCAACCCGCTGGCCGGACCCGACGTGCTCGGCGTGAGCGCCGGCGCCACACTGGGCGTAGCCCTGCTCACCATGGGCGGCACGGCCTTGCTCCCCCTCCTCACGGGAAGCGCCGCCGACCTGTTCCGCATGTGCCTCCTTTCGGGATGGGGGCAGAGCCTGGCGGCCATTGTCGGGGCGGTCCTCGTCATGCTCCTCGTGGGATTTGCCGCGCTGCGCGTGCCTCAGGTCACGACGCTGCTCATCATTGGCCTCATGGCCAGCTACTTCATCAGCGCCGCCGTCAGCGTTTTGCAAAGCATCAGCAGCCCCGACACGCTGAAGCTCTTCACTTCCTGGACGTTTGGCAGCCTCTCTTCCGTAGGAGGCCGGCAGTTGCGCATATTGGTGCCGCTCGTCCTGGTGGGGGCGCTGCCCGTTTTCTTCCTGGCCAAGGCGCTCAACCTGCTCCAGCTGGGCGAACGCCGCGCCAGCGCCCTGGGAGTCCGCGTGCGGCGCACGCACTACGCCGTCATTCTCTGCGCCTCGCTCCTCACCGGGGCAGTCACCGCCTTTGCCGGCCCCGTGGCTTTTCTGGGCGTCACCATGCCCCACATCGCGCGGGGGCTGTTTCTCACGCCCGACCACCGCACCCTTTTGCCCGCCTCCTTCCTCTGCGGGAGCATCACGCTGCTGCTTTGCGACCTGCTCGCACAGCTTCCGCCCCAGCCGCTGCCGCTGAATGCCGTAACGGCCCTCTTCGGCGCACCGATTCTCGTATACATCCTGCTCAAAAAGCCCTGACCCGACCGCCGAAAACGCACCGGCACAAACAATAAAGTGCCGCTACTTTCTGAAAAAAGTACCGGCACTTCTCTGAAATATCGGCAAGGCTTTTTCGGAAAAAGCCCTGCTAATCTCCCGAAAACAGTTACCACATAATTTTAGCGACTACCGGCCGGCTTCCCGGAAGCTCGGCCACGACAAGGTAAAATCCCCGGCCGGGCAACAGGAAATGCCCCTGCCCGCCCGTCGTGCGGCCCAGCTCGCAACCCGAAACCGTGCAGAGCCGGAAGCCCGAAGCGCCGGGCAGCATCACCGTGAGCGACGCGCCATCGCGGGATACGTCGATGCGGTCGGCCGATTCCGTTGCGCCCTCGACCGACTCGATGCCGTCGGTCAGGGAGCGGTCGCGCATACGGAACAGTACCCACTCCTGCCCCTCTTGGCCGGAAGCCTGGTTGGCTACCTGCACGAGGCTGCCACTCACGGCCGAATAGCCCGCCACGCTCACCACGGAGGCAGTCCGCCCGTCCTTACTCAGGCGGTACGTGCCGCGGTCGGTGGGCGTCAGTTTGAAAAAAGTCTTGCGGCTTCCGCTCTGGTAGTCCTCCGCGTCGTAGTTGACGAGGGGCGTCCCCGCCACGGCGGCGTTGTTGCGGAATCCCAAAGCGCAGGGAGTCTCGTCCGAGCACGGCAGCAGGCGGTAAGTTCCCTCTGCGTCGTCTGCTGCCAGGCGGAAGAACTGCGCATCGAGTCCGTAGCCGCAGTAAGGCTCGACCGTAGCCGTGTCGCCCAGCCCGCTGCCGGCCGTCAGGCAGAGTCCCGAGCGGGCATTCATCAGCACGTAGGCCGCTTCGCTGTCGTTCGGCAGCAGACGGTCGGCCGGGGCATAGCCCGCTTCCGTCTTCACGCCCCAGAGCATGTGGTTTGTGCGGCCGCCGGTGAGGGCAAAGGTCCACTTGAACGAAGAGGTGTACTCGTCGTATTGGTAAAAGGCACAGCCGTCGTAGGTCGTACCGCCGAGGGTCATCGTCAAAGCGTTGGGTGTTTCCCCCTCGAGGAGGCCCCATGTACCGCTGACCGCCCCGCTAACCGTGCCGTCGGCATGGAGCGTCACGGCCTGCGACTCGATGATTTCCTTCGATTCGCCGGTCCCGAGGTCGATAAACTGGTAGGTTCCGGCCAGTTCCTCCGCATCGCTGCACGAGGAGGGCATCTCCCCGGCATAACGCAGGGGAGCCACTACGGGCCATCCGCTGGCGGTCATCTGCATTTGGTGCACGCGGACTTCGTGATACTCGCCCGTTGTGGAGAAACGGGTATGGAAGATGAGGAAATAGCGCTTCGTCAGCGGGTCATAATAGGCTGAGTTATGCCCGGGCGACATGTAGTCGCCGGCCGTTCCCGCCTCGCCTTCGCCCGGAAGGAAGCGATGATTTCCCATAACCTTCAGGCCGTATCGGTACATCGCGGTGTTGTTTCCGCGGGCGTTCACTATGTTCTGCCCTCTTTCGTCATAGTATGGGCCGTAAGGCGTAGTGCTTCTTGCCACCCGCACGTTGTATCCGTCCTGTTGCCCCAGCCCTCCCATGGAAAGGAAGAGGTAGTAATACTCCGTTTCGGGGCTGTACAGGATGTAAGGGGCTTCCATATCGCAGGAACCGCCGGCCAGCCGGCGGCCATAAGGCCAGTTTTCGGCGATGGAGGCCGGCTGCTCTTCGCGAGGGAGGATGCTCCCGTCCTCAGGATTCATCTCCAAAATAAAAATACCGCCCGAGTAAGAGCCGTAGACCATCCAGAGTCTTTCGCCCGAGGCATCATAAAACACGTGGGGGTCTATGCAGTTGGGCATGCTTTCGATGTCGAAATAAATCGTAGAGCCGTCGCCCGGGTCGTAAGGTTGCCCGTATCCGTTGGAGCGGCGCAGCACTCCCAGGTCGGTGAACGGCCCTTCGGGCGAATCGCTCACGGCATATCCGATGAGAGCCTGGGGGCAACTGCCCTGACACACGCAGTAATACATCAGATAGCGGCCGTCGGGCAGCTGAAGATAGTCGCCCGCCCAGAAAGTCTCCGTATCGGCCCAGTCCAAGGCCTCGGCCAGTTCCTCGGTAATGTGGCGGAAATAGGGCTGGTCCTGCACGCTGCTGCCCACTTGCGTCCAGCGTATCAGGTCAGGCGACTTGGCCCCGCCCATGTGGGAGCCTATGATATAATACATACCCTCGGGGGTACGGATTATGGAGGGGTCGTGAACCGAGACATTGCCGAAGTCGGTGGCCGCGGAACGAGGCGTGAAAAACAGTATCCCGACGAGGGACAGAAAGAAAAGAAGTATCCTTTGCTTCATGGCATTATGGCATTTATGTTTGTTTGCACTGCTATTCTCTGAAAATTCCCTTGCACCTTTCGGCAAAAAGCCTTGCCGCTTTTTGGAAAAAGCAGCAAGGGTTTTCCGGAAAAGCGGGAAAACTTTTTCACGGCAATATTAGCAAATTACTCCAGAACTACCGCACGATTTCGGGAAAAAAACCGTTATTTTGTAACCGAAATTAAACCTCGACGGGGAAAAATGCCTCAAAAAACGCTTTTCCGCCCCGGAAGACTTTTCCAAACACAGGCGTAAACGAAAGAAAAGCAGTACCTTTAGGGGCATAAACACGCGGAAAAAATGCAATCCGCCCCTAAAGAGTAAGAACAAAGATGGATAAAGCAAAGAAAACAAAGTACCTGCACCGAGACATTAGCTGGATGTACTTCAACCGAAGAATCCTGCAAGAAGCCATGCGAAAGGAAGTCCCCGTCATGGAGCGCCTTTCCTTTTTAGGCATTTACTCCAACAATCTGGACGAATTCTTCAAGGTGCGTGTCGCATCCATCACGCGCATTGCCGAATGCGAAGACAAGTCGGCACAAAAAGAGCGGGAGCAGGCACTCGATTTGCTCAAGGAAATCAATACGCTCAACAACCGCTATGCCAAAGACTACGAAGCGGCCATAGCCGAAGTGACCGCCGATTTGCGGGAAAAGAACATATGCCTCGTCGACGAGACGCAACTCACCGAAGAACAGACGGCCTACGTAATCGACTACTTCCACAACCATCTGGAGGGAACGCTCATGCCCGTTTGGATTTCGGAGGTGAAGCAACTCACCGGCGAAGAGGATGAACACACCTATCTGGCCGTGAAACTGAGCCGTCACCACGGCCAAAAGAAACGCAACGAATACGCCGTAATCGGAATGACCCTCTCGGGAAGCGACCGTTTCCTGCGTCTGCCCGACAAAGACGGCGTAAGTTACGTCATGTACATGGACGACGTGTTCCGCATCTGCCTGCCGCAAATCTTCAAAGGCCTGGACTTCGACGAATTTGAAGCCTATGCTTTCAAATTTACGAAGGATGCCGAGATGGAAATCGACAACGATTTGCGCAACGGCACCCTGCAAAAGATATCGAAGGGCGTGAAGAGTCGCCGCAAAGGCCTCCCCTTGCGCGTGGTATACGATGCGCGGATGCCAAAAGAACTGCGCAAAAAGATTATAGCGAAGCTCAATCTGGACCGGTTGGACACGCTTTTGGGCGGCGGCAAGTACCAGAACCACAAAGACCTGATGAGCTTCCCCGACTGCGGGCGCAAGGATTTGCGCTACCCCCGCTGGGCACCCATCGTGAAGCCCGAGCTCGACGTGCCCCAATCGCTGCTGCAACTCATCAACGAGCGCGACCGCTTCATCCACGTCCCCTACCATTCGTTCAATTCCTACCTGCGCCTCCTGCAAGAGGCTGCCATCCACCGCGAAGTCCGTTCCATCAAAACGACATTATACAGGCTCGCCAAGGACTCGAAGGTAGTGAAGGCGCTGATTTGCGCCGCAAAGAACGGGAAAAAGGTTACGGTAGTCATCGAATTGATGGCCCGTTTCGACGAAGCGCCCAACATCGCCTGGTCGAAAAAGATGCAGGATGCCGGCATACACGTCATATTCGGTGTGGAAGGGCTGAAGATCCATTCCAAAATCACCCACATCGAAATGACCAACCACCGGCACATCGCCTGCATCAGCACGGGTAACTTCCACGAAGGCAACGCCCGTATGTACACAGACTTCCTGCTTATGACCGCCAACCGCCGCATCGTTCGCGACGTGGCTTCGGTGTTCGACTTCATAGAGAAGCCCTATACGCCGGTCAAGTTCCATGAATTGCTGGTTTCGCCGAATGAAATGAAGAAAAAGTTCCTTCAATTGATCACAAACGAAATCAAAAATCACCTGGCCGGCAAGCCCGCTTACATACGCATCAAGGTGAATCACATAACCGACCCCATCATGGTGAAGAAACTCTATGAGGCGTCGGCCGCAGGCGTACCCATAGACCTCAGCGTGCGCGGCAACTGCTCGCTGTTTACCGGCATCCCCGGACAAAGCGAGACTATCCACATCAGCGGAGTGATAGACCGCTATCTGGAACACGCCCGCATTTTCATCTTTGCCGCAGGGGGCGAGGAAAAAGTATTCATCGGTTCGGCCGACTGGATGCCGCGCAATCTGGATTACCGCATTGAGGTTGTCACGCCGGTCTATGACCCCCAGATAAAAGAAGAGCTGAAATTCATCGTAGACTGTGCCCTGCGCGACACTCAGCAGGCGCGCATCGTAGACGGCACGGGACGAAACGTGATACCCTGCACGCAAGGCGCCGAACCCTTCCGCTCGCAGGAAGCCATATACAAGCATTATCTGGAACAAGCACAATCGGCACAAACAGAAATACCACAAGATAAAAAGGAGGTAAACGAAATTGAAATCGAATAATTACGCAGCCATCGACATTGGCTCCAACGCCGTACGACTGCTCGTCAAGCAAGTCATTTTACCCGAGAACGGGGGCAGACCGGAATTTTCCAAGAAACTTTTCCTGCGCGTGCCGCTCCGGCTGGGATTTGACTCCTTCCAAAAGGGAAACATCAGCGCCACCAAAGGCGAAAAGCTCGTACGCCTGATGAAAGCCTACCGGCAGTTGATGAAAATCTACGACGTCAACAAATACCGTGCCTGTGCCACTTCAGCCATGCGCGACGCCGCAAACGGCAAAGAACTGATACAGAAAATCCGAGAGGAGAGCAAGATCAAGATAGAAATCATACCCGGCGAAGAAGAAGCGCAAATCATCTACAACAACCACATTGAGCGCATCGAAGACCGCACGGGCAACTTCCTGTACGTCGACGTAGGCGGCGGCTCGACCGAGGTCAACTTCCTGCACGACGGACAGCTCCAGTTTTCCGCTTCCTATAATGTAGGTACCGTGCGCGTACTCTCGAAAGGCATCATCGAGAAGGACTGGCGGAAAATGTCGGAAGAGGTAGCGCGGATAACCGCCGCATTCCCCAACACGCAAATCATCGGTTCGGGCGGAAACATCAACCGCCTCTACCGCCTGGCCGAGGTGAAAGACAAGGAAAAGCAGACGTTCCCCGTGAGCGAACTGCAACGCCTCTACGACAGCCTCGTGCCCCTCACGCCGGAGCAGCGCATGGAAACGTTCCACATCAAGGCCGACCGCGCCGACGTCATAGTGCCCGCCGCGCGCATCTTCCTGACTTTGGCGCAAGCCTGCGACGCACACTACATACACGTGCCCGTCATCGGCCTGGCCGACGGCATCATCGACACGCTCTACAAGCAAGACATCGACCACCCCGGCGTCGCAACCGGCGGGCAGGCCGTATAAAAGACATCCCAAGGCAAGGCACTTTCCACCCAAAGTGCCGGCACTTTTTCCCGGAAGCCCCGAGCCTTTCCCCGCAAAGGCCCGGGGCTTTTGCACGCCCGCGCCGCAGAAAAAGCCATCCGGACGCAGCCCCCAAGGCGGAAATGAGCATATAATCCTATCAAAAAGCAATTATAGACAACCGAAAAGCCACGATAGCCCTTATCTTTGCACTCATTATTTTTCAACCTAAAAACGAACGAAAAACATACGAAACCTTTTATGAACAAAATCTTTTCCGCCCTACTCCTGGCCGCAGTGTGCGGCACCGCAGTCCCGACGACTGCCGCGGCTCAAGACAAGGACCAGCCCGCCAAAGAACCCATGGAAGAGGGAATCTACGAACCTACCTGGGAATCGCTCGCAAAATACGAAGTACCCGAATGGTTCAAGAATGCCAAATTCGGAATCTGGGCACACTGGGGCCCCCAATGCCAGCCCGAAGCCGGCGACTGGTATGCACGCAGCATGTATTACCCCGGAAGCTGGGCCTATAAATACCATGTAGAGCACTACGGCGACCCTGCCCAATTCGGCTTCAAGGACGTAATCCACGAGTGGAAAGCCCGCAACTGGGAGCCCGATTCGCTCATACGCCTCTACAAAAGCGTAGGAGCACGCTACTTCATGACCCTCGCCAACCACCACGACAACCTCGACCTTTGGGACAGCCGCTACCAGCCCTGGAACTCCTGCAACATGGGACCGGAGAAAAACATCATAGGCGGCTGGGCCGAAGCCTGCAAGAAATATGACCTCCCGATGGGCGTAAGCGTACACGCCGCACACGCCTGGACCTGGTACGAAGGCTCACAGGACTTCGACGGCAAGCTCACCCGCGAAGACGGCAAAGGCACCTGGTGGGAAGGCTACGACCCCCAAGACCTTTATGCGCAGAACCACCCCAGAAGCAAGGACAGTAAGAACGAAGGAGCCATACACAGCCAATGGGACTGGGGCAACGGCGCTTCGATTCCCTCCGAGGCATTCCAGACAAACGTCTACAACCGCACGCTCGACCTCATCAACCGCTACGACCCGGCCATCATCTATTTCGACGACACGGCAGTACCTTTCTACCCCATCAGCAACGTAGGCGTGGAAATCGTAGCCCACTACTACAACCGCGACCTCAAGAAGCACAAGAAACCGCAGGTGGTCGTAACCGGAAAGAAGCTCAACGAAGAGCAAAAGGACGCCATCGTGTGGGATGTGGAACGCGGTATTCCCGACCGGCCGCAACCCGAATACTGGCAGACTTGCACCTGTCTGGGAAGCTGGCACTACGACCGCGGGCTCTATGAGCGCAACGGCTACAAGTCGGCCGCAACCGTCGTGAAAATGCTGATAGACATCGTGAGCAAGAACGGCAACCTCCTCCTGAGCGTGCCCCTGCGCGGCGACGGAAACCCCGACGAAAAAGAGCTGAAGATACTGCAAGACCTGAAAAAGTGGATGGACGTAAACAAAGAGAGCATCTACGATACGCGTCCGTGGAAAGTCTTCGGCGAAGGACCCACGGCCGAACAGGCCCGTCCCCTCAACGCCCAGGGCTTCAACGAAGGCACAAACTACACGGCGGCCGACGTACGCTACGTAGAGAAGAAAGGCACTGTCTACGCCTCGCTGCTCGGCTGGCCCGAAAACCCCCTCCGTAACCCTCAAGGCACTGGCCACGGGCTCCGGAAACTACTCGGGCAAGGTGAAGAAAGTGAAGCTCCTCGGTGGCGGCGAACTGCCCTTCACGTGCGATGCACAGGGCCTGCATGTCGAGTTGCCCGCCACGCCGACAAACGACATACTGCCCGTGATGGAAATCACCTTCAGCAAACGCTGAAAAGTGCCTGCACTTTTCCGGAAAACCCTTGCATGAAATCAAGAAAAACCTTAAATCATTTTCTAACAACTTTCACATAGGAATTAGGGAAACATCGGATCGTTTCAGGAAAACTCCTGCCCCGGCAGGAAAAGACAGACTCCCCGGCCGTCGCTCGTTACAGCGGTCGGGGAGCTTTGTTTCTGAGAATCTGATACAACTATCTGTAATTCGGGTTATAAACCTTTTCCCATATCTTATTATCTTTGCACCCGTTCACACCACTATCTTCATGACTTATGTTACGAAACATCAGACTTATTCTCGCAATCATCTTCCTCGGCTGCATCACGCTGCTGTTCGCTGACTTCACCGGCGCCACGCATGCCTGGCTGGGATGGATGGCAAAAATCCAGTTCCTCCCCGCCCTGCTGGCGCTGCACGCAGGCATCGTCGTCTTCCTGCTGCTGCTTACGCTCGTCTTCGGCCGTGTCTATTGCTCCGTCATCTGCCCCTTGGGCGTATTTCAGGACGTGATTGCCTGGTTCGGCAAGCGCAAAAAGAAAAACCGCTACTCCTACTCGCCCGCCCGCTCCGTCCTGCGCTACAGCGTGCTGGCCCTTTTCGTCATAGCCCTGCTGGCCGGCTTCAGTTCCTTCGCGGCGCTGCTCGCCCCCTACAGCTCTTACGGCCGCATCGCCTCCAACTTTTTCGCCCCGCTCTACCGCTGGGGAAACAATCTGCTGGCCTACCTGGCAGAACGGGCCGACAGCTACGCATTTTACGAGACGGAAGTGTGGATAAAGAGCCTGCCTACCTTCCTGATCGCTGCCGTTACGCTCATCGTGCTGCTCATCCTGGCGTGGAAGAACGGGCGCACCTATTGTAATACGATATGTCCCGTGGGCACAGTGCTGGGCTTCGTGGCACGGTTCGCCTGGCTGAAGCCCGTAATCGACCCCTCGAAGTGCATCGGGTGCTCGCTCTGCGCCCGCAACTGCAAGGCCGCCTGCATCGACTTCAAGCAGCACCGCATCGATTACAGCCGCTGCGTGAGCTGCATGGACTGCATCGGCAAGTGCCACAAGGGTGCCATCCGCTACACCCACCCCGCCGCTGCTGCCCACAAGGCTGCCCCGGCAACGGCCCAACCGGCAGCACAAACCACGGACAAGGCTGCAGCACCCGAGGCCAACGGCCGGCGCCGCTTTCTGGCTTCCTCCCTGCTTGCCGCCACAGCCCTTGCCTTGAAGGCCCAAGAGAAGAAAGTGGACGGCGGACTGGCCGTAATCGAAGACAAGAAAGTGCCGGCCCGCTCCCAACACATCCTCCCGCCGGGCGCCCTCAGCGCACGCCATTTCGCCCAGCACTGCACGGCCTGCCAGCTCTGCGTATCGGCCTGCCCCAACGGAGTGCTGCGCCCCTCCACCGACCTGAAGCGGTTCATGCAACCGGAAATGTCCTACGAACGCGGCTACTGCCGGCCTGAATGCACCCGCTGTGCCGACGTCTGCCCGACGGGGGCCATACGCCCCATCACGCAAGCCGACAAGTCGGCCACGCAGATAGGCCACGCCGTATGGATCAAGGCCAACTGCATCCCCCTGACCGACGGGGTACAATGCGGCAACTGCGCCCGCCACTGCCCCTCGGGAGCCATACAGATGATTCCCTCACAGCCAGGCAATCCCGACGCTCCCCGCATACCGGCCATCAACACGGAGCGCTGCATCGGCTGCGGAGCCTGCGAAAACCTCTGCCCCGCACGGCCCTTCAGCGCAATCTACGTGGAAAGTAACGAAATGCACCGCAGCATCTAACCGCAAAAAGCGCTGCCACTTTTACGAAAAAGACGAAGCACTCTCTATGAATAACTCAAACGAAAAAGACATATCGCGCCGCCGCTTCCTCAAAACCATGGGAGCGGCCGGAGCCGTGGCCGCAGGACTCGCGGCCTGCAACGATAACGGAAACCAGTCGGAAGCCGGAAGCCGCGGACAAGCCGGCACGGGCAAAATGACCTACCGCACCAATCCCAAGACGGGCGAGCAGGTATCCATCCTGGGATACGGCTGCATGCGCTGGCCCATGACCCGCGAGGGAGGTAAAAAGGAAGAAGGCCGGGAAGTCGTCGACCAGGAAACCGTCAACCAATTAGTGGACTATGCCCTCGAGCACGGAGTGAACTATTTCGACACGTCCCCCGCCTATTGCCAGGGACTCTCGGAGCGCGCTACGGGAATCGCCCTCAGCCGCCACCCGCGCGACAAGTACTTCATCGCGACGAAGCTCTCCAACTTTGCCCCGTCGACCTGGCCACGCGAGGCATCGATAGCCATGTATCAAAATTCGCTCAAGGAGTTGCAGACGGACTACATAGACTACTATCTGCTCCACAGCATAGGCGGCGGACGGGACGCCATGGCCGAGTTCAACGCGCGCTACGTGGACAACGGTATGCTCGACTTCCTCATAGCAGAGCGCGAGGCCGGACGCATCCGCAACCTCGGCTTCTCCTACCACGGAGACATCAGAGTATTCGACTATCTCCTCTCGCGCCACGACTACTACCGCTGGGACTTCGTTCAAATACAGATGAACTATCTCGACTGGAAGTTTGCCAAACAAATCAATCCCTCCAACACCAACGCCGAATACCTCTACAACGAACTGGCCAAACGGAAGATTCCCGCCGTCATCATGGAGCCGCTTCTGGGCGGACGCCTCTCGAATGTGCCCGACAACATCGTGGCCCACTTCAAGGAGCGCGACCCCGAAGCCAGCGTGGCCTCGTGGGCATTCCGATTTGCCGGTACCTATCCCGACATACTTACCGTGCTGAGCGGCATGACCTGCATGGAGCACCTGCAGGACAACCTGCGCACCTACTCGCCCCTGCAGCCCCTGACGGAAGAGGAACTGGCCTTCCTGCAACAGGCGGCCACGATGATGATGGAATTCAACACGATTCCCTGCAACGACTGCAAGTATTGCATGCCCTGCCCCTACGGTATCGACATTCCGGCCATCCTCCTGCACTACAACAAGTGCCTGAACGAGGGAAACATACCGGTGAACCGGCAGGACGAAGCCTACCGCGCGGCACGGCGCGCCTACCTCATAGGCTACGACCGCAGCGTGCCCCGGCTCCGACAGGCCGACCACTGCATCGGGTGCGGCCAGTGTGTGCCCCACTGCCCGCAGCAGATCAACATTCCCCACGAGCTGCACCGCATCGACAAGTATGTGGAAAGCCTGAAACAAGAAACGCTCTAATCACAACAACCCATACATCTATGGAACATCTCATTGCCCGCCTCGAAGCCGAACAGTGCTCGTGCGTCATCCGCAACGGCAGCGAAACCCTCATCTGCCGGGAGCGGGGCGTCAAAGACCTCTATAATCTCTATTGCAACCGGCCCGCATTCCTGAAGGGCAGCTGCCTGGCCGACAAGGTAGTGGGCAAGGGGGCGGCTGCACTCATGGCCCTCGGAGGCGTGCAGACGGTATATGCCGGAGTCATCAGCCTGCCGGCTTTCATCCTGCTGAAGAAGGCCGGTGCCGAAGTACGCTATGGGAAAATAGCTCCTTTCATACTGAACCGGAACCAGACCGACTGGTGCCCGCTGGAAAAGCGCTGCCAGCACGAAAACAATCTGACGGAACTTTTCGACATCATCCGCCTGTTCCTGCAGGAACAGGCCAACCTGAACCTGAAGGAGTGCTGCATCCCGTCGGGCATACCGGCGTGATGCGCTAAAAAACGACGAATAACAAACCTACAAAAACGAACGATATGGAAACTCAAACTGCCAAGCTGTACACCCTTTCCTACAGCGAAACGAAAACGTACCTGATAGCCGCACTCTTCGTGGCAGGCAACATTGTCCTGCCCCAGCTGTGCCACCTCATGCCTCAGGGCGGAGTTACGTGGCTTCCCATCTACTTCTTTACGCTGGTGGGCGCCTACAAATATGGCTGGAAGGCCGGACTGCTCACGGCCATCGCCTCGCCCCTGCTGAACAGTATGCTCTTCGGGATGCCTGCACCGGCTGTCTTGCCCGCCATTTTACTCAAGTCGACGCTGCTGGCCATGGCCGCCGGCGTGGCAGCCAGCCGCTTCCGCCGCGTCAGCCTGCTGCTCCTGGCAGCCGTTGTTGCCTCGTATCAGATAGCAGGTTCTTTGGGCGAATGGATATTGACTGGCAGTCTTTACACCGCCCTGCAGGACGTTCGCATCGGACTGCCCGGAATGCTGTTGCAAATATTCGGCGGCTACGCCTTCATCAAGTATCTGCTCCGCCGATAAGCTACACGACTTTCTCTCTCCGCCGCGCCGCATCTCCCGAAGAAGGAGGTGCGGCGCGACGAGTTTATACCCCTGCCCTGTCAGCATAAACCCGACGTTAGCGGGAAAAACAGGACTATTTTTCAGCGGAACAATAGGGAATAGCTTCAAAAATTCCTATCTTGCAGCGGCGAATCATAAGAACAATTATTCCATTATGTTCCACTCTTTCCACAAGGAGAAGCGTGATAGGCAGATGCTGATGGGAGCCATTGCGGGCGATGTGATAGGCTCTTATTACGAATTTGTGCCCATAAAAGAAGTTTCGTTTCCGCTGTTTCATGAGTCTTCCCGCTACACGGACGACACGGTCATGACCGTCGCCAATGCGGAATGGTTGCTCAGTGGCGACAACCTGCCGGACCTCATGCAGACTTACGGCAACCGTTATCCGGATGCGGGCTACGGCAACATGTTTTATAACTGGCTAAAAACCGACCATCCGCAGCCTTATAACAGCTGGGGCAATGGGGCCGCCATGCGGGTCAGCCCGACAGGATGGGCATTTGATACGCTGGACGAGACGCTGGACGCTGCCCGAAAAAGCGCGGAAGTTACGCACAATCATCCGGAAGGCATCAAGGGGGCACAAGCAACGGCGGCATGCATTTTCCTTGCCCGCAGCGGAAAAAGTAAGAAAGATATTAAGGAATATGTGGAAACCGCCTTTGGTTATGAACTCAACAAGACGTGCGAGCAGATCAGAAAGGTATATAGCTTCGACGAAAGTTGCCAGGGAACAGTCCCCGAGTCCATCATAGCTTTCCTGGAAAGTACGGATTACGAGAGTGCAATACGCCTCACAGTCTCCTTGGGTGGCGACGCGGATACCCTGGGAGCCATAACCGGCGGTATAGCGGAGGCTTTCTATGGGGAAATTCCCCGGTACATACTGGAAGAAGTGCAGAATCGGCTGCCGGATGAGTTCATAGAAGTCATGCAGCAGTTCTACGACAAATTTGTCAAAGGCAGGCAAATGAAAAACAACAATATAATCACTTAAGCTATGTCGAAACCTATATCCTCAGAAAATCAGAAGCGAATATCGTGTGGCGTTACTCCTGACCTCATAGAATACCTGAAGGAAAATGAGATTTTTGTCTTTGGAAGTAACCTGGAAGGCATTCATGCCGGCGGTGCAGCAAGAACCGCAAGAAGTCGGTTCGGGGCAATCATGGGACAAGGTGTAGGGCTACAAGGGAAATCATACGCCATTCCCACCATGCAGGGAGGGATAGAGACTATAAAGCCTTATACAGACGAATTCATTGCATTCGCCAAGACTCATCCGGAATTGCATTTCCTTGTTACAAAAATAGGCTGCGGCATAGCCGGTTTCCGCGAGCAGGAAATAGCTCCCTTGTTTGCGGCAGCCATTGACTTGCCCAATATAAGCCTGCCCAAAGAGTTTATCGAAATAATCAGAAACTAAACTATTTACTGTCCCTCTCCCCAGTCCTTCTTTTCCCTTCTGCCGCCGCAATAAGAGCCCGGTCATGCAACACCCGACAAAAACAATGAGCGCATCAGCAGAGGTCCTATCCCTCGACTGATGCGCTCAGATCTAATAAACGGCGGCGACCTACTCTCCCACTTGCGCAGTACCATCGGCGC
>JBMNUT010000010.1:0-107320 GCA_050946375.1 Bacteroidaceae bacterium
CGCTCTGGGTGGGCACGGCCGGAAAAGGTGAAATCAGCAGCGACTACCGTTATCAAGGCTGCTCCATACGCCCCGTTTTCGGCACCGATTCGACCACCGTCCGCCACGACTCCCCGCTCGACACGGTAGACCGCCGCGTCGACATGGGCGTGCTTTCCGACTCGGGCAAGCCCCTCTACTGGGCCAGCGGCAACCTCGTCGTCCGCCGTTACGCCCGCTCCTACATCGCCCACGAGCCGACTTTCGTGCCCGAGCACCGCATCTTCAACGAAAACGCCTTGGAATGGGATCTCTTTTGTTGGGGCGACATCACGGGAAAGGAAGTGTTTCTTTCCCAAGAATGGGAACTCCAACGGGTCAGCAGCCTGCCTGAAAATATCAGCGGCGATGCGCGTTACGATATCGCCCGCGCCCAATTGGGCGGCGCATGGCGTCTACCCACAGAGAATGAATGGCGGCAGTTACTCGACAATTGCGAGTTGACCTATGACTCCGTGAGAGGCCGTTACTGCGTCTGGCTCACCAGCAAGATAAATGGCAACGTGCTTTGTTTCTACGACTCACGCGCTTATGCTATGGAGACGGCAATCCCTATTGTTTTCCGTGAGGTGGAGTCTGAATTTTTCTGCGGCACACATGCAACAACCGCGCATCTGAATCCCTATCTTTACCAGAACCTCGTGACTGGCGAGCTATTCAGGATGCCGGACATCCGCTTGTACTATGAGACTACTTCCATGGGACTTGTCCGCCCGGTAACGGAGTGACGGTTCGGAAAGCCTAATACAAGAGAGGCAGGTCATGCTCCATAAGCATCAACCTGCCTCTCTTGTTGATTATTCAATCCTTAATATGCAAGTCCATTCCCCCACGGGTTTTCCCACAGGGGCGATGCTCCGATGTTTCCCAATGCGTTCATGTGCCCGGCAAACAGCTCATGTGTTACGGACAAGAGTCCTGCCGTTTCGCATAAGAAAGGGCAAGACTTTTGTCTACAACCTGCAAGGCTTCGCGGGAAAAGTCTTGCATGTTTTTTGATAAAGTCTTGCACCGCTTCGGACGGGGCGGCAAGGCGGCGGGCTGAAGGCGGCGCGGGAGGCGGGAGATTACTGCCCGAAGGGGTGGCGTATGTTGCGGGGGTGGTGCTCGATAATCTCGCTGCGGAGCTGCTCGCGGTCGAGGTGGGCGTAGATTTCCGTCGTGTCGATGTTCTCGTGGCCCAGCATCATCTGTATGGCGCGCAGGTTGGCTCCGCCCTCGAGCAGGTGGGTTGCGAAGGAGTGGCGCAGCGTATGGGGGCTGACGGTCTTGGTGATTCCGGCCAGCGCGGCCCACTCTTTGATGAGATGGAATATCATAATGCGCGAAAGGTGCGTGCCCCGGCGGGAGAGGAAGAGGAAGTCTTCGTGCCCGGGCTTGGCCGTCTGCTCCATGCGCTGGGGCAGATAGAGCGAAATCTCGTGGATGGCGGCGGGCGAAATGGGTACGAGCCGCTGCTTGCTCCCCTTGCCTTCGACGCGGATGTACTGGTCGTCGGGAAAATAATCGCTGAGCCGCAGGGTGCAGAGCTCCGTGACGCGCAGGCCGCAGCCGTAGAGCGTTTCGAGAATGGCGCGGTTGCGCTGGCCGAAAGGTTCGGAGCGGTCGATGACCTGCTCCATGCGGTTTATCTCGTCGAGGGTAAGCACTTCGGGCAAGTGCCGCCCCAGCCGGGGCACGGGTATGAGCTCCGTCGGGTCGTCGGCAATGCGTTCGGTCAGGAGCAGGAAGCGGTAAAACGACTTGATGCCGCTGATGATGCGGCACTGCGAGCGCGCTCCGATGCCAATGTCGTGCAGCCCGGCCAGGAAGGACTCGATGGTCTGGCGCGAAGCCTCGAGGGGAGAGACCTGCTCGAGCAGGAGAAAGGAGAGCAACTTGTCGAGGTCGGAGAGATAGGCGGCCACGGTGTTGGCCGAAAAAGAGCGTGAAAGGACCAGATAACGGCGGTATTCTTCTACCAGACGGGTGACTTCTTCTTTTTTCATTGGTGCGGACATCGGCATTCTCCTTACTTTTATAATGGCTTTACGCAGGCGAAAACAGGGGGCGGCCCGGCACTGTCGGAGCGAAAACGGACGCTTTCGCTTGCCGCTGCTCTCGCCTTTCACTACTTTGCTTACGCGAAAATAGGGGGCGGCTCGGCATCGTCAGAGCGAAAACGGACGCTTTCGCTTGCCGCTGCTCTCGCCTTTCACTACTTTGCTTACGCGAAAATAGGAGGCGGCTCGGCATCGTCAGAGCGAAAACTGGCGCTTTCGCTTGCCGCTGCTCTCGCCTTTCACTATCTTTGCACCCGCAAAATTAGATTTTTCACATGAGACTTTTGATTTTGAACGGCCCGAACCTCAATCTTTTAGGGCGTCGCGAACCGGAAATCTACGGACAGGACACGATGGAGAGCCTGCTCGAACGGCTCAAAGCGGCGTATGCCCCCGACATCGAAATCGAGTATTTCCAGAGCAACTGCGAGGGAGTTCTGATTGATAAGCTCCACGATGCCGGCTACCGCTGCGACGGTATTGTGCTGAACGCAGGCGCTTACACGCATACGTCCATCGCCTTGCACGACGCCATCAAGGCCATTCCCGCGCCGGTGGTGGAGGTTCACATCTCCAATGTGCACACTCGCGAGCCTTTCCGCCGCGTTTCCATGATTTCACCCGCCTGTTGCGGCGTGATATGCGGCTTCGGACTCGATTCGTACCGCCTCGGCGTGGAAGCACTCGCGGCCAGACTTCAGCAAAAATAGGGCGGCACTTTACCGAAAAAGCGACGGCACTTTTCGGGAAAACTGCTGCCACATTCACAAAATAAACGCTACACTCCAAACAGAATGAACAACAAACGCACAAAAATAGTAGCCTCCATATCCGACGAGCGGTGCGAGGTAGAATTTCTCAAACAGCTGTACGAAGAGGGAATGAACGTAGTCCGGATGAACACGGCCCACGCCACGCCCGAAGGATTGAAGAAGATAATCCGCAACGTGCGCAGCGTATCCAACCAAATCGGCATCCTCATCGACACGAAAGGCCCCGAAGTACGCACCACCGCCTGCAAGGAAGGCCTCATCAACTACCGCACGGGCGAGGAAATCACCCTCGTCGGCGCGCCGGAAGAGCTCACGACTCACGACCGGATATGCGTCACATACCCCAATTTCGTGAACGACGTAGACGAAGGCGCCCACATACTCTTCGACGACGGACTGATTGATTTCATCGTAACCGGCAAGGAACCCGGCAAAAAACTCATCCTTCAGGCCCAAAACGACGGCGAACTCGGCAACCGGAAGAGCGTCAACGTGCCCGGAGTACGCATCAATCTGCCGGCAATCACCGAGAAAGACCGCAAAAACATACTGCTCGCCATCGAAGAGGACATCGACTTCATCGCCCATTCCTTCGTGCGCAACAAGCAAGACGTGCTCGCCGTGCAGGAAATCCTGAACGAAAACCACAGCGACATCAAGATCATTGCCAAAATCGAGAACCAGGAAGGCGTAGACAACATAGACGAAATTCTCGACGTGGCCTACGGCGTGATGGTAGCGCGCGGCGACTTGGGCATCGAAGTGCCCATCGAGCAGATTCCGGGCATTCAGCAAAAGCTCATCAACCGCTGCATTATGCGCAAGAAGCCCGCCATCGTGGCCACGCAGATGCTGCACTCCATGATACAGAACCCGCGCCCCACACGCGCCGAGGTAACGGACATCGCCAACGCCATATACTGCCACGCCGACGCCATCATGCTCAGTGGCGAAACGGCCTACGGCAAATACCCCGTAGAGGCAGTGCGCACGATGGCAACCGTTGCCCGCGAAGTGGAACGCACCAGTCCCGACGAGAACAACATACGCATCCCCCTCTCCGGAGAGGAAGACATCACGGAATTTCTGGCCAAGCAAGCCGTGAAAGCCACCCAGCGGATGAGCATACGCGCCATACTGACCGACTCCTACACGGGGCGGACGGCACGCCACGTGGCAGCATTCCACGCCAAATACCCCGTGCTCGCCATCTGCTACCGCGAGAAAACAATGCGGCTGCTGGCCCTCTCCTACGGAATAATACCCGTCTACCAGGAAGAAAAGGACAACGCACGCGCCTATTTCTTCTCCGCGCTCTACATGCTCATGCGCGACCACAAGATTACGGAGGAAGACCGCGTGGCCTACCTGAGCGGCAGTTACGGCGAAGGAGGCGGCACCACTTTCCTCGAACTCAACCGCGTAGGCGACATACTGAACAGCGCAAAAGACTACCTCCTGCCCAACTTCCCCGTCAAATAAGCGGGGAAGAGCGGAAAAAGCCCCGCCACTTTCCGCCGAAAGTGCTGCCGCTTCCGCCCAAAAGTACCGACACTTCATGGAAAAAGACCTGGAAGAATACATCCTTGCCCACAGCGACCCGGAGGGAGACTACCTCTACAAACTCTACCGGGACACGAATGTCTACCTCCTCCACGGCCGCATGGCGTCGGGACACCTGCAAGGGCGCATCCTGAAGATGCTCGTACGCATGATACGCCCACGGCGCATTCTGGAAATAGGCACCTTCAGCGGCTACTCGGCCCTGTGCCTGGCCGAAGGATTCACCGGCGGAGAAGGAATACTGCACACCTTCGAAATCAACGACGAGCTGGAAGACTTCACCCGCCCACGCATCGAAAACTCGCCGCTGGCCAGCCACATACGGCTGCACTTCGGGGACATCTTCGAAGAACTGCCCGCACTGGGCGAAAACTTCGACCTGGCATTCATCGACGCCGACAAGCGGCAATACGTCGACTACTACGAGCTCTGCCTCAAACACCTGCGCCCCGGCGGATTCATACTGGCCGACAATACGCTCTGGGACGGGCACGTAACCGACCCGGCCTACAGCCGCGACGCCCAAACCCGAGGCATACGCCGCTTCAACGACTACGTGGCAGCCGACAAACGCGTGGAGAAAGTGATACTCCCCCTGCGCGACGGACTGACACTCATCTGCAAAAAACCGGAAAACCCCGCCCACTCCATACAATAATAAGGAGTAAAAACACGTTTTCCACCTAAAGAAACAATCATTATGGAAACCACCCGCCAAAACAAAATAGCCCGCCTTCTGCAAAAAGAACTGAGCGAAATTTTCATGCGCCAGACGCAAGCCTGGGGAAAAGGCGTGCTCATCTCCGTAAGCGCCGTGCGCATCAGCCCCGACCTCAGCGTGGCACGCGCATACATCAGCATATTCCCCTCCGAAAAGGCCAAGGAACTCTGCGAAAACATCAACGCAAACCAGAAATCCATACGCTACGAACTGGGAAACCGGGTGCGCCACCAGCTGAGAATCATACCCGAACTGCGCTTCTTCGTCGACGATTCACTGGACTACATAGAGCACATCGACGAACTACTGAAGTAGCCTCCGGCCGACTGCCCCGCATCAATCACCCCCGATGAACTTCCCTTTCTACATAGCCCGACGCTACCTTTTCTCGAAAAAGAGCCACAGCGCCATCAACTGGATATCGGCCCTTTCCGTATGCGGCGTAGCTTTCGCCACACTGGCACTGGTGTGCACGATGTCCGTCTTCAACGGTTTCCAGGAAATGGTGGCGGGCATCTTCACTTCCTTCGACCCGGACCTGAAAATCGTCTCCGCAAAAGGGAAAGTATTCGACACTTCCGACCCGAAGTTAGCCTTTCTTCGCACAATGCCCGAAGTCGAAACCTACACCGAGAGCCTCGAAGAGCAGGCGCTCCTGGTGTTTGACGACAAACAGGTGACGGCCACGCTGAAAGGAGTGGACGATAACTTCCGGGAACTTACCCAAATCGAAAACGTACTCTACGGCAACGGCTATTTCAGCCTGCGCGACTCGCTGTACGACTATGGCATTATGGGAATTGACCTGGCGGCACGGCTGGGAGTTGCCGTCGTCCGCAACGAACCGCTGGAAGTCTACATCCCCATACGCGGCGCAGAAGTCGACCCCGCCAACCCCTCTTCCTCACTGCGGCGCGAGCATCTGCTCAGCCCCGGCATCGTTTTCGCACTGAACCAGAGCAAATACGACGCCCACTACGTGCTTACGCCCATTTCCTTCGTACGCCGCATACTCGGATACGGGGCACACACGGCCAGTTCCATCGAGCTGAAAATAAAAGACGGCACGGGAGAGACGGAAAAGATGCACGACCGGCTGCAGGAACGCCTCGGGAAAGACTTCCTCGTGCAGGACCGCTACGAGCAACAGGCCGAGGTTTTCCGCATCATGAAGATTGAAAAACTCATTTCCTACATATTCCTCACCTTCATCCTGCTCATCGCCAGCTTCAACGTCATAGGCTCTCTCTCGATGCTCATCATCGACAAGCAAAAAGACATCACCACCCTGCGCAACCTCGGTGCCGACAACCGCACGATACGCCGCATCTTCCTCTTCGAAGGCCGCCTCATTTCCCTCTTCGGCGCGCTCATCGGCATCGTTCTCGGCCTCGTGCTCTGCTTCCTGCAGCAGCAATACGGCCTCATCAGCCTCGGCTCGGGCAACGAAGAAGGCATCTTCGTGGTCGACGCCTACCCCGTCAGCGTACAGGCCGGCGACATACTGCTCATTTTCCTCACCGTCCTGGCCGTAGGATTCCTGTCCGTATGGTATCCCATACGCTACCTCAGCCGCAAACTCCTGAAAGACTGACCGCCACCTCCGGCGCATCTTCCCCACCCTTCCCCTGCCGCGCGCGGGAAAAAGCCCCGGCCCTTTCCGCCGAAAGCGCCGCATGTTTTCCCCGGAAGCGCCGCACCTTTTTACCCACAGCCGCATGGCTTTCCGCAAAACTCCTGAAGAGGAAAAAAACAAAACCCCATACAATTAACGCTTAAATTGCTAAAAGAATATAATTAGTTATTGACTTCCGAAGCAAAATAGCTTATCTTTGCGCTGTTTGAAGATGAAATTTTTTAATTTCAAATATGATGAATAAGAAAATCTTACTGTCGCTCGCAGTAGTGGCAGCAGCAGGAATGGTCACGACCTCCTGCAGTAAAAAGTTAGGGGCCTTATCTTCTGAATACTTCACGACGACCCCGCAAGTATTAGAGGCCATCGGCGGAAAAGTACCCGTAACGATCAACGGAACATTCCCCGAGAAGTATATGAAGAAAAAAGCCGTAGTGAGCGTAACCCCCGTACTCCGCTACGAAGGAGGCGAAGCCAAAGGCGAAACAGCTACTTTCCAGGGAGAAAAAGTAGAAGGCAACAACCAGACTATCTCCTACAAAGTAGGTGGAAACTATACGATGAAGAACTCGTTCAACTATGTGCCTGAAATGGCCAAGTCCGAGCTTTATCTGACATTCGACGCAACCGTAGGCAAGAAGGAAGTCGAAATTCCCGACGTGAAGATAGCCGACGGCGTAATCGCCACGTCCACACTCGTGAGCGAGACGCTCAACGGAGCAAACACCGGACTCTCTTCCGACGCATTCCAACGCGAAATCCAGCAGGCCAAGGAAGCCAACATCATGTTCCTCATCAACCAAGCTGAAATCCGCGCCAAGGAACTCAAGTCAGAGGGCATACAGGAATTTACTTCCACGATGAAGCAAATCGAAGCCGACAGCACCCTCGAACTCTCAAACATCGAGATCTCTGCATACGCATCGCCCGATGGTAAGGAAGACTTCAACGACAAACTGGCTCAAAAGCGTGAGGCCAACACCGAGAAGTACATGCAGAAAGAGATGAAGAAGAACAACGTAGATGCCGCACTCGACGCCAAGTACACGGCCGAAGACTGGGAAGGATTCCAGGAACTCGTATCGAAATCCAACATCCAGGACAAGGACCTCATCCTGCGCGTGCTGAGCATGTACAAAGACCCGGAGCAACGCGAACAGGAAATCCGCAACCTCTCCACCGTATTCACCACCCTGGCCGACGAGATTCTCCCGCAACTCCGTCGTTCGCGCCTGACGCTGAACTACAAAATCATCGGTAAGAGCGACGCCGAACTCAAGCAACTCTCCGCTTCCGAGCCGTCGAAACTCTCCGTAGAAGAACTCCTCTACGCCGCAACCCTCACGGACGACAACAAAGAGAAGGAAGCCATCTACACGGCTGCTACCAAGCAATACCCCAACGACTACCGTGCTTACAACAACCTCGCCGCACTGGCATACGAAAAGGGCGACTACACCGCCGCTGCCAACTACGTAGCCCAGGCTGCAAAGCTCAACGGTTCTGACGCAGACGTGAAAGTAAATCAGGCATTGCTCGCCCTCAAACAAGGAAACCAAAGCGCCGCTCAGACATTGCTCGGCAACGCCGGAAACAGCGCGGCTGCCAACGAAGCACTCGGCAACCTCTACCTCATGCAGGGCGACTACCAGAAAGCAGTGAGCGCATTCGGAAACGCCAAGACCAACAGCGCCGCTCTGGCACAAATCCTGACCTCCGACTACAACAAGGCCAAGTCTACGCTCGAAAGCATCCAGAACAAGGACGCATACACCAGCTACCTGGGCGCAATCCTTGCCGCACGCACCAACAACGCAGACGCCGCCATCAGCAACCTCAAGGACGCCATCAGCAAAGACTCCTCGATGGCCAAGAAAGCAGCTACCGACCTCGAGTTCTCCAAACTCCTCGGAAACGCAGCATTCAAAGCCCTGTTGCAATAAACCACGCACACACAACAAGACGTCAGACCCACATCAGTCTGACCGAAACCAACCACGAACGGGTGTTTTCCTCCACGGGAAAACACCCGTTCTTTCGTAATTCACCGCCCAAAAACAAGCCACCTTCTCCACAAAGCCCTATCTTTGCAACCGGAAACACCCATACCGGTTTCCAAAAACACCCACATCAATTTCGAAAAACACCCAGCACTTTCCCATGAACCACCCGGCACTTTTCCCCAATACCGCAGCCGCACTCCGCCGCCTCACCACCCTGCTCACCGCAAGCCTGCTCCTCCTGCTGGCCACAGCCTGCAAGGACGACCCCCAAATCCACCTCACCGGCGAAATAAAAGGACTGACCCAGCCCGACATACTCTTCCTCGGATTCCGGCCCGACACGTGCCCCGTACTCCCCATCGCCCACCAGGCCGGACACTTCACGCTCGACTTCCTGCCCGACCCCAACCGCCCGCCCGTACTCATCCTCGACGGAAAAACAGAAATCCCCCTCTTCGCACAGCCCGGCGACGAAGTCCGCGTAAAAGGAGACATGAGAAACCCCGAAAAAATCACCGTAGAAGGCGGCGAACAACTCAACCAGGACCTCAACCAAGTGCGCGCCAACACCCTGAAACCCGAAGACTTCATACAAAAATACCCCGACCACTTGGCCTCGGCATGGCTGCTCCGCTACCTGACCGCCCACGGCGAAAACCCCGACACCAAGCGCCTTCGCAAAATGCACGGCCTCCTCACCCCCCGACTCGCGCAACACGAACTCCTGCGCGACGTACAAGAAGAATTCGGGCGCAAAGACTTCTTCCACGAACTCGAAATCCCCCACTTCGGACGCCCGGCACACGTCCTCATCCAGCAGCCCGACTCCGCACACAACCTCGACACCGTCCTCACCAACGAACAGCTCAATCAGGAACTCAGAAAGCGCCTGAACTGAAATTACCGGGCGAAAAACGAAGATTCCCCGTCCCACCCCGGCAAGAAGCACAGGAAAATACTATCTTTGCCGGAGAGCCAGAAAAACACAACTCCATGTACATCAAACTCTACGGAGCGGCCCTCAAAGGAGTCGACTCCGTAATTATTACCATCGAAGTGAACAGCTCGCGGGGAATCACCTGCACCATGGTCGGACTCCCCGACAGCTCCGTCAAGGAAAGCTACGACCGCATCCGCTCCGCCCTTACCGAAAGCGGATACAAGCTACCCGCCCGCAAAACGGTCATCAACCTCGCCCCCGCAGACATACGCAAGGAAGGCGCAGCCTACGACCTGCCTATCGCCATCGGACTCATGGCAGCCAGCGAAATGCTGCCCCCCGACCGCCTCGAGCGCTTCCTCATCATGGGCGAACTCGGCCTCGACGGCACAGTGCGCCCCATCAAAGGCGCACTACCCATAGCCATCAAGGCACGCGAGCTCGGCTACGAAGGCCTGATCGTGCCCAGCGCCAACGGAAGAGAAGCCGCCGTAGTCAACAAACTCAAAGTCTATGCCGTCGACCACATAAGGCAAGTCGTCGACTTCTTCTCCGGCGACGGCCAAAACCTAAAGCCCGTCGAAGTAGACACCCGCAAGGAATTCTACGAGCACCAGGGAAATTTCGATTGCGACTTCTCCGAAGTGCGCGGACAGGAAAGCGTTAAGCGAGCCATTGAGGTGGCCGCGGCCGGAGGCCACAACCTTATTATGATTGGCCCTCCCGGAAGCGGAAAATCGATGATGGCCAAACGCATACCGACCATACTCCCTCCCCTGTCTCTGGCGGAGAGTTTGGAAACAACGAAGATACATTCCGTGGCCGGACGGCTCAAACGCGACAGTTCCCTCATCACTACCCGCCCCTTCCGCAGCCCCCACCACAGCATCTCGCAAGCCGCCATGTGCGGCGGAGGGAGCAATCCGCAGCCCGGCGAGATCAGTCTGGCCCACAACGGCGTGCTTTTCCTCGACGAACTCCCCGAATTCGGGCGAAACGTACTCGAGGTCTTGCGCCAACCCCTCGAAGACCGGCGCATAACCGTGGCCCGCGCCAAGTACAGCGTAGAGTATCCGGCCAATTTCATGCTCGTCGCTTCCATGAACCCTTGCCCCTGTGGCTATTACAACGACCCCTCCCGCAAATGCGTCTGCACCCCTGCACAGGTACAGCGGTATCTGAACCGGATTTCAGGCCCCCTAATGGACCGAATCGACCTGCAAACCGAAATTATCCCCGTACCCTTCAACGAACTCTCCCGCCACGAACCGGGCGAACCCAGCAGCGCCATCCGCCAACGCGTAGTGCGGGCCCGCGAAATACAGCAACAACGCTACGCCCCCTACCCCGGCATTTTCTGCAACGCACAGATGACGCCCGCACTCCAGGAGCGCTTCGCACGGCCCGACGCCGCAGGACTGGCCCAACTGAAGCAAGCCATGGAGCGCTTCAACCTGTCGGCCCGAGCCTATACACGCATACTGAAAGTGGCACGCACCATAGCCGACCTCGAAGGAGCCCCCGACATCCTGACCCACCACCTGGCCGAAGCCATCGGATACCGCAAGCTCGACCGCGAAAACTGGGGCAACAACTACTAAGTCCCACTGCAGAAAACAAAAAACCGGGCCGCCCCTTCATCCACGGAGCGACCCGGTTTTTCGTTGTCAGACGCCGCCCAACCCTCAGGCAGCGGCCACCTCTTTCGGCGTTTCCTGCTCCTTGGGAAGGACAAAGTGGAGAATGATGCAGCCGAGAATACCGGAGATTATCGTGCCGCACACTACGCCAATCTTAGCCTGGTCGAGCAGTTGCGGCATATCGCTGCCGAAGGAAAGCTGAGCGATGAAGAGCGAAACCGTAAATCCTACACCGCCCAACATGCTGACCCCCGTCAGATTCCGGAAAGTCATGCCCGTAGGCATCTTAGTCAGCCCGGCAAAGATGGAAATAGCCGTAAACGTATAGATTCCGACGAACTTCCCGATGACCAGACCCAGTATGATTCCCAGGCTGACCACGCCGAACTCCATCGAACCATCGGCCTTCAGCACCGTAACGCCCGCATTGGCAAAGGCAAAAACCGGCAGAATAAAGTAATTGACCGTAGCCTGCAGCCCCGAATCGAGGCTCTGCAACGGCGAAACCACGCGGCGCGAAGCCCGCTTCAGCTCCGTCAGCGTGCCCTCCTGACCCTCGTCGAGCATGATTTCCTCCTTCGGCGAAACGCGGAAACGCTGCAGTGCCCCGCGCAACCGCTCCGCAAAACGCCCCGTTTCCTCCTGCGGCGTAGCCGGAATAGTGAAGGCGAGAATTACGCCGGCAATCGTGGCATGCACGCCACTCTGCAGGAAGAGATACCAGAGAATCACGCCCAATCCGAGGTAAAACCACCGGCTGTGCACGCCCCGCCAGTTACCGATGCAGAGAAGGGCCAGCACCAAAACCGACCAAAGCAGGTATTCCAAAGCCAGATGCGACGAGTAGAAAAGCGCAATGACGAGTATGCCGCCTATGTCGTCGGCCACGGCAAAGGTCGTAAGGAATATGCGCATGTTGAGCGGGACGCGCTTGCCGAAGAGCGCCAGCACGCCGAGCGAGAAGGCAATGTCCGTAGCCATCGGGATAGCCATGCCGCTCTCGCCGGGCGTTCCGTAGGCCACGTACGCAAAAATTAGGACGGGCATAATCATTCCCCCGCAGGCGGCAATCACGGGCAGCAGCGCCTGCCGCAGACTGGAGAGCTCGCCGACGAGCATCTCCCGCTTGATTTCCATGCCGGTGCTGAAGAAGAAGACCACCATCAGCGCATCGTTGATGAATTCGAGCAGCGTGAGCGGATGCCCGGCATGGTTGAACACGTTGAAAGAGCCTATCTGCAGATGAACCGGTTGCTGCCAAAAGGTGAAATAAGCCCCGCTCCAGGGCGAATTGGCCACGATGAGCGCCAGCGCCGCCGTAAGCATGAGCAGAATGCCGCCGTTCATGTGCCGGCCGACGGCACGAAGTGCGGAAACAAAAGGGTTGGAAACAGAATTTTCTTGCATGTTCTTAGTCTTTATCGTTCTACTGTTTTTGGGAAAAGTGTTGTGTGAATTTCGCTAAAGTGGAGGCGGTTTTTGGAAAAAGCGCAGGCACTTTTTCCAAAAACCGCCCAAAGATACTCTTTTTTCCCAAGACGCGCCAAGCCCCATCCGCGGAATCGGCATTTCCACGGCGCAGACGCTCACCACTTAAGCCTCAGCATCAGCTCGACGTCCTGCTTGCAGGAAGAGCGAATCAGCTGCAGCCCGCTGCTTATCTCCTCACGGTCGAAGTAGCGGGTCAGGCCGTACTTTCCCACCAGGGCCAGGCGCCCGCCCCAGCCATCCCAGCGCAGGAGGGCATAAAGACGCATCCCCCTGCCGTAGAACGAAGGCACGGAGAACGTATAGGGCAGGCTGTATTCGTAGACGTACAGGCGCGCATCGTAGTCATCCGTATGGAAGTAGTGGATTCCCGCGCTTGCCCGTGTGGGCAAGCGGCGCGGTTTCCACAGAGCCGCTTGCCCTACGAGCCACCCGTTGCTGCGGCGGTGGCCCCGCCGATGCCCTGCGCGCGCAAAGAGCAGGGCCGTCTTCAGCTGCAGTTCCTCGCCGCGGGGCGTGCAATAGAGCTGCAATTTGGCCCGGTGCGTGGCATAAGGATTGACCGTCGTGCGCTCCTCGCCCGCAAGCGCGTCGGACGAAAGATTCTTTCCCTTCTCCTTATAGCGGTAGTACGCCTCCACGCGCCACGCCTCGTGCGGCGTCCACTCCAGCCGGCCCATCAGGTCGTAGCCCTTCGAGGCCGTGCTTACGCCATACTTGGCGTAGGGGAAGCGAAAAAGGTCGGCATAAACCGTCAGATGAAGCCGTCCGGGGAGCATTCCCGCCGCCCCTATGTACAATCCCTCCTCGTTCTGCACGTAGCCGCCTTCGCTGAAACTGCAGGCGTAGAAACTCTTGTAGCGCATATCGTAGCGGCGGTAAATCGCAACGCCCTGCCATTCGCCGGGCAGGCGCAGCCTGACGGCCTGCAGCAGGGCTGTCTTCCCGTCCGGGTCGAAGGCAATTTCGCCCGAGAGCTGCAGGCCGTTGCGCAGCGTCAGGCGGTAGTCGGCGCTCGCATTGCCGCCCCGCCGCCCGCGGAAGTAGTAAGTATTGTAGGAACGCGGCTCCCGTTCGTAGAGTTTGCTGAAGAAGTATCCCACCGCGTTCAGCCCCACTTCGAGAAAAGTGCCGAGGTATTGCACCGAACCGCCGGCGGTCTGCACGACGGCGGCGCGCTTTCGCTCCACTTCGCGGGGCAAACGGTGGTAACCGTCGGTACTTATGCTCAGAAGCGTGTCGTTTTCGAGCCGTCCGTCCAGCCTTCTGTACGAATAGAAGCCCGCTATGCGCAGTTGACGCAAGGGTTGCACCACGAAGGCAGCCCCGTTCAGGTAGTTGTACTCGTCGGTCGAGCTGTGGGCGCGGAGCTTTCCGCGGCTCAGCCCCGCCACGGGCAGCGAAGCGCCCTTGCTGCTCAGGAAACCGTTGCCCATGATGAGCCCTTGCCCCAGGTCGATGCGATACTTGCCCAGGGCCAGCGTGTGGAGCAGGCCGCTGCCGCGGTAGAGC
Organism: Bacteroidaceae bacterium; assembly: GCA_050946375.1. GTDB lineage: Bacteria > Bacteroidota > Bacteroidia > Bacteroidales > Bacteroidaceae > UBA1794. The sequence continues at coordinate 14,358 of JBMNUT010000010.1, forward strand.
AGATAGAAGGAATAGGAGTCGTAGCCCTTGCGGTTGGCGCCTTTGAAGAAAGGCTCTCCGGCGTCGTTCGAGGCGGCCATGCCCGCCTGCAGCCAGTCGCCCAGCCGGAGGGAGTAGCGCAAGGAGTGGGCGACGGGTGGCCCGAGGTACATGGCGTCGGGGTTATCCATCAGCTCCGGCACGCTCTTCTTTCGGTAGCCCTCGCGCTCGTAGAGCGGAACGGAGGCCTTCAGGCGGATTTCCTGCCGCACGTCGCGCCGCAGGCTGAAGCGCTTTTCCCTCCGCGGGACTCCCTCTGGCGGCACTACGCGGAGGAAGGGGGCGACGAGGCGCAGCGTCTGCCGGTCGAAGGCCTCGATGAGTTGCAGTTCCTGCAGGCTGCGGAAGGCGCCGTGGCGGGCGCGGTAGTCGAGAAGTTGCTCCACTTGGAGAGGCGTGAGGAAGGGAATCCGCTCCAGTTCCCTGCGGGTAGCGCGGTTCAGGTCGAGCGGACGGGCCATCAGCGCTTCCCACTCGTCGCGGTTTTCCTCCCACAGCGCCGGGGAGAAGCCCTCCTCCTGCGCGCTTTCCTCCTGCAGCGTCTCCCAGAAGTCTTCGGCCTCCCACGTCGCGGCAGAGGGCTCGTCGGCCGTTGCCCCGGCACGGTGGTTCAGGCTGTCGGGCGGAAAGGGGCGCACGTCCTGCCCCGCCGACGCAAGCGGCAGGGAGGCAAGCAGGAAAAGCACCGCATGTTTTCGGAAAAAGTACTGCATGTTTTTCATGGAAGCACTGCACGTTTTGCACAAAAGCCCCGCACCTCGCAGCCGGAACCGATACCTGCTCCGGACAAAAGGCGGGCGACGAATGTAAGTTTGTACCGCCAAATTTAAAAACAAACGCTTCATTTCCCTCACAAAAGAGGGACATATCTGCACTTTTCCGCCTGCCCGACCGTTTTTTGCCGCCCCGCAGCCTGCCAGAAAACGGCCTTTTCACTTGCCGCTGCACGCGTCTTTGTGTATCTTTGCTTACGCGAAGACAGGAGGCGGCTCGGCATAGTCAAGCTGAAAACTTTGTTTTCGCTTGCCTCTGCACTCGCCTTTCACTATCTTTGCCCACAGGGAAGCAGCGATGCCTCCCGCCGTTTTTTCAAACAATTCACAAACAATCTTTTAAAAAGCCTTATCTCACTATGAAGAAAAAGACACTCCGAAACCTCTTTTCACTGGCCACCCTCTCGTGCGGCCTGCTGCTCGCAAGCCCGACCGGCGCGCAGGCAGCCGAAGCAAGTCCCGCCGCAGCGGAAGAGGTGAAGCTCACCGTGTTCCACGTAGACCAGCCCGACTACAAACTGAGCCCCTACACGGGCATGACGCGCAAGCACTGGATCGACGCCGCCCGCTACCTGCTCGAAGGAGCTTTCAGCTACATAAACTCGATGGACGACCCCATGAAGTTCCCCCAACAGCCGGGCAAAAGCTACACCGGACGCACCGAAAACCTCGAAGGACTCTGCCGAACCACCTTCCTGGCCGTAGGCCTGCTCAAGGAAAACCCCGAACTTGAACTGCACGGCATAAAGGTGGGCGACTACTACCGCCACCAGTTGCGCAACATGATTACGCCCGACCGACCCGGATACATAGCACACCGCAAAGGAGGAGCAAGCCAGACGCTCGTAGAACTCGGCGGTCTCGCCCTTTCGCTCACCGCCATGCCCGAAATCCTCTGGGAGCCGCTCTCCAAAGAAGAGAAGGACAAACTGGCCGCCATGATGCTTTCCTACGGAAACGGCCCCACCATCGGCTCGAACTGGCGCTTCTTCAACATATTCATCATGTCCTTCTTCAAAGACAAGGGCTACGCCGTCAACGACGAGCACCTGCAGAAACTCCTGCGCGAGTGCCTCGACCAGTACAAAGGCTATGGCTGGTACAACGACAGCCCGGCCTACGACTACTACAGCATGTGGGCTTTCCAGATGTACGGCATGATCTGGTCGCACTACTACGGGGCGAAGTTCAACCCGCAGTACGGCGAAGAGTTCGAAGCGAACTTCCGCGACCTCGTCAATACCTACCCGTATATGTGGAGCCGCGACGGGCTGATGAACATGTACGGCCGCAGCATCTGCTACCGCACGGCAGCCGTCGTGCCCTTCCCCCTGATGGGATGGCTCGACGACCCCTCCATCAACTACGGCTGGATGCGCCGCATCTCCTCGGCCACCCTGCTCCAGTTCCTCACCAACCCCGCACTGCTCAAGGACAACATACCCACCCTCGGATTCTACGGGGCGTTTGAACCCGCCATACAGATATACAGTTGCCGCGGAAGCGTCTACTGGATGGGAAAAGCATTCCTGGGACTTCTCATCCCGGCCGACAATCCTTTCTGGACCGCCACCGAGAACAACGGCGGATGGGAGGACATGAAGAAAAACGAAGTGCACAACCTCTTCATGCCCGGCTCCAACACAATGTTCACAAACTACGCCAACAGCGGCGCCAGCGAGGTGCGTGCCTGGTGTCATGAGCGCGTCGCTTCCGACTGGCAGCTCTTCCGTTCGGGCGAAAACTACAACAAGTTGGCCTACAACACGGAGTTCCCCTGGATGGCCGACGGCAAGAACGGCGAAGTTTCGCAGAACTACGCCGTCAAGAACGACAAGGGCGAATGGGAAGTGCTCCGCCTCTACACCTTCAAAGGCTTCGAGAACGGCATCTACCGCCGCGACGCCGTGCTGGAGACCAACGAACAGATTCAGTTCCGCCTGGCCGACATTCCCCTGGCCAACGGCATACTGCGCGTAGACAAGGCCCTCAGCCCCCGCGCCACCGAGCTGCGCCTGGGCCACTACTCCCTGCCCCAGCTCGAGGAAGGGAAGCCCTTCGAAGAGAAAGAAACGGAAGTCAGTGGGCACAAAGCCACTATCGTTTCCAACGGAGCCTACAGCCTGGCACTCATCTCCCTCATGGGATGGGATGAGACCGACATGGAGGAAGCCACCGGACTGCACCCCGTAAGCGACCGATGCGCCTACCTCGTGGCCGACGACGAGCTGCAGGCCGACGAAGCGCAGAAAGGCAAAATCTACGTAACCCTCATGCTCTGGAAGAAAGGCAACAAGGGATTCACCAAGAAAGAACTCACTCCGGTGAAGGACATACAAGTATCCGCCAGCGGAAACGTAGTGGAAATCACCCTCGCCGGAGGCGAAAAGAAATACGTCAGCCTCTGATTCCGCACGGCAACGCCTGCACCCCGCATACAAAGACAAATCCCCCGGGCGAAAAAGCCCCGGGGGATTTGCCGTTTTCCCCCGGCACTTTTTCCCGCAAGCCCCGCACCTTTCTCCGCACCGCAGCAAGGGAAAACCGAAAAGCCCTTGCAACACGCTACCCGAAACACAAGCGGAAAAAGAAGCCCGGCAGCGTTAAATAACACAAATCCGGCCAGAAAAAGCCGGGAAAAGCCGCGCACTGACCGGCGCAAAACGTATCTTTACCGCAAAAACACGGAGCCCCCTGAAAGGACTCCACGGAAATAATATATAGATTAAACCAATACAAAAAAGCCAAACCTCTCTACTATGAAAACCGAAAACATCCTCTCCGCCCTCGAAGCGAAGCATCCCGGCGAAAAAGAGTACCTGCAAGCCGTGAAAGAAGTGCTGCTCTCCATTGAAGAAGTCTACAACCAGCACCCCGAGTTCGAGAAAGCAAAAATCATCGAGCGCCTCGTCGAACCCGACCGCATCATCACCTTCCGCGTGCCCTGGGTAGACGATCGCGGAGAAGTACAGGTCAATCTGGGCTACCGCGTACAGTTCAACAACGCCATCGGCCCGTACAAAGGCGGCATGCGCTTCCACCCTTCCGTCAATCTCTCTATCCTGAAATTCCTCGGCTTCGAGCAAACGTTTAAAAACGCCCTCACCACGCTCCCCATGGGCGGTGCGAAAGGCGGGTCCGACTTTGCCCCGAAAGGCCGGAGCGAAGCCGAAATCATGCGCTTCTGCCAGAGCTTCATGCTCGAAATGTGGCGGCACGTAGGCCCTGACACCGACGTTCCCGCCGGCGACATCGGCGTAGGCGGCCGCGAAGTGGGCTACATGTTCGGCATGTACAAGAAGCTCAGCCACGAACACACCGGCACATTCACCGGAAAAGGCATGGAGTTCGGCGGCTCCAACCTGCGTCCCGAAGCCACCGGATTCGGCGCACTCTACTTCGTCCACCAGATGCTCGAAGAACACGGCATCGACATAAAAGGGAAAACCGTAGCCATCTCCGGATTCGGCAACGTAGCTTGGGGCGCAGCCCTCAAGGCCACCCAGTTGGGCGCGAAGGTAGTCACCATCTCAGGCCCCGACGGTTACGTCTACGACCCCGACGGAATCTCCGGCGAGAAGATAGACTACATGCTAGAGCTGCGCGCCTCGGGCGAAGACATCGTGGCACCCTACGCCGAAGAATACCCCTCGGCACAATTCTTCCCCGGCAAAAAGCCCTGGGAGCGGAAGGTGGACATCGCATTGCCTTGCGCCACGCAGAACGAACTGGACATCAACGACGCACGTCAGCTGGTGGAAAACGGCACGCTCTGCATAGCCGAAGTCTCAAACATGGGCTGTACGGCCGAAGCCACGGACTACTTTATCGAAAAGAAGTGCCTCTTTGCGCCGGGTAAGGCCGTGAATGCGGGCGGTGTGGCTACCTCCGGACTGGAAATGTCGCAAAACGCCATGCATCTCTCCTGGAGTTCGGACGAAGTGGACCAACGCCTCCACCAGATTATGGGCAACATCCACAAACAATGCGTAGCCCACGGCCGCGAAGGCAACTACGTGAACTACGTGAAAGGCGCCAACATCTCCGGATTCATGAAGGTGGCACGCGCCATGCTGGCACAGGGCATCATCTGAACATACGCTCCGCAACCTGCGGAAAGGGCAGCCCTCGCTTGCCCGAACATAAGCCGGTGGGACGGAAGAGGCACGCCTCTTTCGCCCCACTGCTGCGTATGTACGGACGCAAAGGGGAGCACGCCGGGCGGAAACGCAGCCCGTAGAGCCGCAAAAACGACGGGGGAAAGCGCTTTTTATCAAATGTAAAACAATCTGCGGAGGACAGGTCGTACCTTTGCGGCGCCAACAGAAACCTTATGCACATGAACTGGATTATTCTGATCATAGCCGGGATGTTTGAAACGGGCTTCGCCTTCTGCCTGGGCAAGATGAGGAACGTCGCCGGAATGGAACACTACCTTTGGGGCGCCGGCTTCCTGCTGTGCCTGACGGCCAGCATGACCCTCCTCGCCAAAGCCGTGCAGACTCTGCCCATCGGGACGGCCTATCCCGTATGGACGGGCATCGGCGCAGTGGGCACCGTGATAGTAGGCATCGTGTTTTTCCACGAGCCGGCTTCGTTCGCACGGCTGTTTTTCATCACCACGCTGATAGCCTCCATCATCGGACTGAAGATGGTCTGAAACAGTTGCGGCGGCACAAGGCGAAAAAAGTGCCGCCACTTTTCCGCACAAGTGCCGCCGCCGTTTCCCGAGAGCGCCGCGTCCCGTCACGAACGGGCCAGGAGCCCCTTCTTACGGGCGTAGAGGTAGGAAAGCAACGACATGAAGGCGCACACCATAAACAGGATGAGCGTAGAATGAATCAGGTTGCCGATTCCCACCAGAGGCGCCGCCATCCCTCCGAACAAGAAGGCCAACGCTCCGGCCAGCGCGGCGGCAATGCCTTTGTTGTCAGGCTCGGCCTCCAGCGCCTGCATGTTGCCCACCGGAATCAATATGCCGCAGCAGAGAATCATCAGGAAGAGCAATCCCTCGAATATAGGGAAGGCCCATCCCTCCAGCAGGGCCACGGAAGTCAGCAGGCACATCGCCAACAGCCCCGCCGTGCAGGGTGCAAGGCAGGAACGCTGCTCCTTCAGCCGGATAACAATCAGGCTGCCCAGTATCAACCCGAAGGCATTGCCGGCAAAACAAAGCCCGTAATGCAGGGGCGAAAGCCCGAAATGATTCTGGAATATGAAGGGAGAAGCCGAAATATAGGAGAAAAAGACCGCGCCCACAAAGGCCTGGAAGACGTTCATCACCATGTAGCGCCGGTTACGCAAGACAGGCAGAAAGGCAACGAGCGACTTGCAGACGGGCAACCGCAGGCGCCGCTCCGCAGCAAGCGACTCCTTCAGCCGCGAACTAGCATAGAGCAGCAGCACGCCCCACAGGCCCAAGACGATGAAGATGCCCTTCCAGGAGGTCAGACTGAATATCACCCCGCCCAACACAGGCGCCAGAATAGGGGCGATGAACTGTATGGCCGTGAGCACGGCGAAGAAGCGCTCGGCCGAACGACCCGAATAAAGGTCTACCACCATCACCTTGGAAATGACCAGACCGCTGGCGCCCGTCAGCCCCTGCAGCAGGCGGAAGAAGATGAACCAGTGTATCTCGGACGAGCAAAGGCAGCCCGCAGTGGCCACGACAAACAAGGCCAGACTGAACAGCAGCGGGCGCCGGCGCCCATACTTGTCGGCCACGGGGCCGATAAGCAGCTGCCCGACGGCCAGACCAATCATGCTGGCCGTCAGACTCACCTGCACCACGGAAGCCGAAGCCGAGAAGTAGTCGGCCAGCTCGGGCAGGCAAGGCAAATAGAAATCAGTCACAAAAGGGCCGAAACTGGCCAGATTGCCGAGGATAACCAGCAAAACACTTTTCCTCATGGCTCGCATGAATTTTCGTTTTCCGCCGCCCCTTTTCCGCACAAGTCCCGCATGAACCGCTCGGCCGGCTCGCCGAAGGAGAGCGTGCGCGCCTCGTTTTCGGGCAAGGCGGCGGGGTAGTCGCGGTTGACGCGCACGAGCGTTGCCTGCCGATTGCGACAGGTCATCTGCTCAAAGGGGTAGCGGATGATGGTCGGCGTGTTGAACCCCACTCCCAGCTCGAGCAGCACCATACGGCTGTTTGCACAGCGGGCAACGAAATCTTCGTAGCGCCCGGCCATCGCATACCAGTCGTCGTCCTGTACAAAAGAGGCATCGGAGCGCACGTGGATGTCCATCGTACCGCCGCACACGGGGCATCGGGGCACCAGCTCCGCCGGCACCCGGCAGTCGTGGATGGCAGGCAATAAGCGGCGAACGGCAGACTCGTTGCTGTAAAGCCCCGGATGGCAGGCCGCACTGCACTGCATCAGCCCGTAATCGCCCTGCACCTCAAAAATCCGTTCCGCCGCAAAACCGGCCTTGCGGAACTGCCCGTCGACATTGGTCGTGATGACGAAATAGTCCTTTCCCTCCAGCGCTTCCCGCAAATCCCGATAGAGCGGCATGGCCGGCGGAGCGTAGCGAATCATGTGGACATGCTTCGCCCAGTAGGCCCAGCGCACCTCTTCCGAGGGATAGGGGTAGAAGGAAGAGGTGTAGAGGTCGGTGATTCCGAAACGCTCGATAAAGTCGGCAAAATAAATGCGGAACTCCTCTCCGTCGTACTTCAGCCCGGCCGCGGCCGAAAGTCCGGCCCCTGCGCCAACGAGCACATGGTCGGCCTCGGCAAGGGCCCGGCGCACGCTTTCCATACGCCGCACGTAGCCGGCCGCAGCCGGGACACTATGAGAGGAGAGATTGGTATATGTGATAGTCTTCATCCTTAAATACATTGAAAATGAGAGCCTGTATGCTCGTTTTCGGATGGCGGTCCAGATAATCGGTCACGGTACTTACCGCTATCTGCGCCGCCAGTTGATTGGGAAAGCGGAACTCGCCCGTCGAGATGCAGCAGAAGGCCACGCTGCCGAGGCCATGGCTGTCGGCCAGTTCGAGGCACGAACGGTAGCAGGAGGCCAGCTGCCGCTTCTGTTCTTCCGTAGGGATACCGTCGGGAACGACGGGCCCCACCGTGTGAATCACATGGCGCGCCGGCAGGTTATAACCGCCCGTCAGCTTGGCCCGCCCCGTCGGTTCGAGATGCCCCTGCTCGTCCATCATGCGCTCGCACTCCAGCCTCAGCTGCACGCCCGCAGCCGAATGGATGGCATTGTCGATGCACCCGTGCAGCGGGACGAAGCAGCCGAGCATCTGACTGTTGGCGGCATTCGTGATGGCATCTACGTGCAGCCGCGTGATGTCGCCCTGCCACAAGCGAAAGCGGGGCTCCCCGGCGCACACGGGAATGTCGCCCAGCTCCACAACCCCCTTCTCGGCCAACTGTTCCTGCAGCTCTTTGTCTTGCAGGTTCAGGAACTCCCGGCTGACGGGGCGCGGGGGACGGATGTTGAGCAGGGCGCGCATCAGGCGCTGCTGCGCCTGCAACTCCTCGGGCACCTGGTTCATGTCGACCCGCTCGGCCAGCAACATGTGCAAAATGCGGCGCAAACGCTCTTGTCGGTCAGTCTTCATATTCTTCATGCTCAAAGGCCGGCGGCGTAGGCGTCAGGTCGAAATAGTCGGACCACGCCACGGGAAGCCGGAAATAGGCCAGCACGGCATAATTTTCGTAGAGGCGGGGCAGCACGGGATTGGCCTCGTAGATGGCCCGGCAGAGCTCGTCCGGCACGTCAAAACGTACGCTGCCGCCCATGCGCACCGAGACGTTTCCCTCCATGGCAAGCACCTCGATGTGGGGGTTGGCCTGCAGCTGGCGGTAAATCTCCTTGTGCGGCGCGGTGGCAAAATAGAGCGTATGTCCCTCCTGCCGCATGACCTGGAACACACGGATTTTCGGCTTGTCGCCCGCCACGGTGGCCAAAGCCACCTCTTTGTGCGTGCGCAGAAATTCAAATGCTTTCTCCATAAAACGGAAACTATTTAGTCAGTCGGTTCAATTGATAGCCGCCTCTGCCTGAAGGGGCAAGGCGATGTGCCCTGATGTGCCATACGGTACGTCGTTTTCAGGCCCCGGAGCGCGGTCGTCCATGCGAGCGGACTCCCTTCACCCCTGCCTCCAACGCCTTGCATTCCACGCATTCCGGCGCATCATGAAGAGGGTGCATCAAAACTTTCGTCCCGACACACCCCCGAAAACAAGCGGCAGTTATTTGAAAAAGGCCTTGCCCAATTCGTCCAAACCGGCAGCGCCCGGCAAGTCGGGATAGGCCTCCTTCATGGCTTCCACGAAGGATTGTGCCGTCTGGCTGGCCGCCAACAGTTCTTTCATCTTCTTCAGATAGGAAATCTTGAACTCCACGGCGTCCCGGCCCGCAGCGCAGCCGTGGCCGCCAACGAAGAGTTGCGCCCCCGAGGCCAGCGAGTTCTCGGCCTCGGCTATCTCGGCGTCGATGCCTTCTGCCGACGATATCTGCAAATGGCTGACGTGGGCTTCCGACGGAGTCCAGTGCGTATAGTAGACTTTACCCCCTATCAGGATGCTCGCGCCGGGAAAGTCGGACGACGCGCCCCGGCGGAACTCAAACGAAACGCCTGCCCAGTTCTGCGTCTTGCCGAAGGGCACTTCCGACGCAGCGCCGTCGTATATCTCGACCATCGCATCGCCAAACTGCCGGGCGAAGCCCTGCATCATGCCGTCATACACCTCGCCTTTGACAAAGGCAGGCATCCCCTCGGGCATCACTACGTTCGGGCTTTGCACACTGCCCAGGTGATAATCGAAAACGGACTTCGCCACGGGCTTGGCCAAGCGGGCGACGTAGGATTCGAACTCTGCCGCATTTTCCTTGAACAAGGGCGGTTCCAGCGTAACAAGCGAATCTTTTCCCTCGACGATGAAGCTGGCGTCGGCCATGACGTCGCCGGTACAATACACATGGAGCTTGAAACCATCGAAATCATACACTTCGAAGCGCCCCTCTGCCCGCACCAGGGCCGAAACGGCCAGCAGGCTGAACAAAACGGATAATACTCTTTTCATCATGACGTGCATTCCTTTCCTGTGTTTGCGGTGACCCGATCAGTAACCAATGGTAAAGCGCTCCTTGTGGTGATTCTCCTGCTCCAACTCGTCGATCATGGCATACGCATAGTCTTCCACGGAGATAAAGCTGTTTCCGTCGGCATCGAAAATCATGTCGTCCTTGCCCAGGCGGAACTTGCCCGTGCGCTTGCCCGGACCGTTCTGGCCCATGTCGCCCAAGTTGCCCGCAGGCGAGAAAAATACCCAGTCCACATCGTTTTCCTTCATCAGGTAGTTCAAGTAGAACTCGCCCATCGACTTCACGCCCGGCAGCCACTCGGCAGGCAGATTGCCCGTATCCACCAGACGCAAACCCGGCTTTACAAACAGCGTACCCGCACCGCCCACGATGAGCAACCGGCGCACGCCCGCACGCTTCGTGCCTTCCACAATCTTCGGATAGTTAGCCAGCGTTTCCTCATACTGCCGCGGATTGCCCCAACCGGGATTGTAGGCGCTGATGACGGCATCCTTGCCCTTCGCCACAGAGGCCAGCACGGACGGGTCGGTAGCATCGCCCTTCACCACGGTAAGGAGGGCATTTTCGACCGTAATCTTCTCCGGATGGGGAGCGATGGCCGTTACTTTATGACCACGAAGCAAAGCCTCGTTCAGAATAGCGGAACCTGCAAATCCGCTTGCACCGATTAAAACTACGTCTTTCATACTGATACTTTCTTTTTTTAATGTTCGTAATACGGATGCTCTCCGTTTGTTTTCCGATGCAAAGTAACGGCGCAAATAATTAAATTACAAGAAGTTACAAATTTATCACTCGGTCACTTCCAAGTTACTATTATTCGGTTTCAGCCGATTCCGGCAAAAGGGTTTATCATTATTTAACCCATTTTCCCCACCTCACGGCAAGGCACTGCGCACAGCGCGGCATACACAGCAACCGACCCGCCCCGGCATTAACGGCTGTTCCGCTTGCGGTCGCGCAAAATATCGTCCATGTTCTCCTTCGCCCACCCAATCAGTCCGTCGACATAAGGCAAGAGCGAATACGCCCTGGGCGTAAGCGAATACTCCACGCGGGGCGGTATCTCGGCATACACCTCCCGCTTCACGAAGCCGTCTTCCTCCAGCATACGCAACGTCGTAGCCAGCACCTTCTGCGAAATATCGGGGATATTCTTCCGCAAACTATTGAAACGCATGACGGAATGCTTCTCCAGCGTATAGAGCACCAGCAGCGACCACTTGTCGCCGATGCGCGCCAATACGTTACGAATCGGGCAATCCGGATAAAGTTCATTCTGTAGTTCCATGCTTAAGTCGTCATTTTGTCAAACAAAAAAGGGGTACACTCCGGCCGAATCCTCAAGAAGACCACGCTCCTAATCCCTCCACATCCATGTCCCTCACTTTTGTAAAGGCAAAATTACCAAATCCTCTCAATCTGAAAGACGATTCCGCAGATTTTTCATCCCGTCACACCTTCTTTTCCGACCTCACGCCCCACGGCGAAAGCCGTAGCAGCCCGCTTCTCCCCGCCTCCCGCAGCAAAATACGAAATCACCTTCCGCCCGAACCGTACCCCGCCGGCATTCCCTTTCCGTCTCCCCTCCTCCTTTTTCCCGAAGATGCCCCGCTTTTTTCCGTTACCGCCTGCACTATTGCCGAAAAGTCCCCCCACTTTTCACCCTAAAAACAAGCAGATTCCTCCCTAATCGGACGGAAAAAAGCACAAATCCACCCCCTTTTTCAATAAAAATCGGGCTAAAATCAAGAAAAAACGCATCAACTGTTGCAGCATTCGAAATAAGTACTTACCTTTGCACACGCAAAAACAAACAAGGTGCCATAGCTCAGTTGGTAGAGCAAAGGACTGAAAATCCTTGTGTCCCCGGTTCGATTCCTGGTGGCACCACAGAAAATCAGAGAGTTACAGCGATGTAGCTCTCTTTTTTTATGGCATTTTGAAGCAAAAAGCGGCTCAAATACAGCATACGAAGGCTTACGGTTAAACCGAAAGTTAAACCGGACAACGTAAAGCCACCGAGTCACCACATACCGAAACCTACGAACCGAGCCGGAAAAACACTCTGTTTAAACCCTGCATTAAACCGACTCAACAAAAAAACGGGAATCCGCAAAAGAAGGTTCCCGCAAGAACTTTTTGACTTTCTCCCTTAATCATTATCTTTGCACATATCATCACGCAGCGAAAGGATGGTCGCTCGTGCCGAGCAAGTACATCGAGTTCATGCGCGAGATAACTCCGACAAGAGAAAGAAAGCAAACGAGAATTGACGAAACTGTCTAAGGAATTGGGATATGGACTTGAAGAATAAAATAGCCATCTATCGTTTTGCCGACGGGGAAACACAATTAGATGTAAAGATAGACAAAGAAACGGTTTGGCTGAATGTAGCCAAATGGCGGAGTTATTCGGAAGGGATTCAAAGACCATCCGAAAACACATTGATAATGCCATTCGTGAAGAACTGGCATTTGGATGTGATTATATCCGTCGGTTATCGGGTGAAGTCGAAGAATGGTGTTGAATTCCGACGTTGGGCCAACAAGGTATTGAAAGAATATTTGGTAAAAGGCTATGCAGTCAATAAGGCCATGACAGCGCAGCGCTATACGGAACTGAAACAATTGGTAGCCGTCTTGGGCAGGACGGTCAAGGCACAGGAAACATTGTTGTGAACCTGATAAACAAGAACAACTATGAGTAAGGGAGAAATGAATTACCGTTCGAGGTAAAACATTCTCCCATAGGGGCTGGCCGTCAGTTCGCCTTATTGGCATACTCCGAGGGGAGTACGCCGAAATACTTCTTGAAGCAACTGGAGAAATATTTGGGATCGTTGTAGCCCACCGCATAAGCCAGGTCGGAAATACGGATGGAAGGATTCTTCAGGATGATGTCCTTGGCCGCTTTCATGCGGATGTTGCGGATAAAAGCCGAGGTATTCAATCCCGTCAGCGTCTTGAGTTTCTTGTACAAGGTGGACTTGGAGGTAGCCACTTCGTCGGCAAATTCCTGCTGATCGAAGTTCGCATCATTCAAGTGCTTCTGTACGGCCTCTATACATTTGTGCAGAAAATCCTCGTCGGCATTGGTCACATCGAGATTTCCGAATCCCTCGAAGAGTTTGTCGCGTATCTCTTTGAGCGCCTTTTCCTTGATTCTCAAGAGATTCGCGATGCGCGCCTGCAAGGTGGACAGGTGGAACGGCTTCGTAATATAGGCATCTGCCCCGGCTTCATAGGCCTCGGTGCGCTCATCTTCCCCGCGCTTGGCGGTCAGCATGATGAAGGGCGTATGGCTCAGCTCCAGGTCGTTTTTGGCTTGCTTCATCATCTCCAAGCCGTCCATGACAGGCATCATCACGTCAGCTATCACGAGATCCACCTTGTGGGCTTTCATCACTTCCAGTCCTTCCTTGCCGTTGTGGGCGGTCAGAATATGGTAATCCCGCTGCAACAGCTTCTTCATCAGCATGAGCAGCTCCTCGTTGTCTTCCGCGATCAGCAAGGTGTACGGCTGGTTCCCGTCGTCGGAGTCCTCATTCCGCCAGGCTTCTTCGCCGGTATCCCCCGAGTTTGCATCTTCTTGTATGAGGTCTCCTTCGGGAGATATTTCCGAGTCAGACGTTTCCCAGCTCTTGTCTACTTCATTTTCCTTATAATAGCGTACGTCGATAGGGAAGGTAATGGTGAAAGTCGTGCCCTCCCCTTCCCGGCTTTCCACGGATATGCTGCCATGATGCAGCTCCACGAGGGCTTTAGTCAGCGACAGGCCTATGCCGGTACCGTAAGTGTTAAAGTGCCTGTGCTCACCTTCGTAGAACCGCTTGAAGAGGTCGGCCTGGCGGTCTGCGGGTATCCCCTTTCCATTGTCCTTTACGGTAAGCCGGACAAAGTCCTTCTCCTCTCCCTCGCATGCGGTCAGCATCACCTGCACGTAGCCCATCTCCTGAGTATATTTCGCTGCGTTCGAGAGGAGGTTATACATAATCTTGTCCAAGGCGTCCGGGTCGAAATATCCGACAATCTGCTCCGGCAGGCAAAGCAAGGACAGGTGCAGTTTTTTCCGGTTCATAAGCGGCTGGATACTTTCCACCTCCCTCCGGCAGAAATCGGATATGTTTCCTTTCGAGACGCGCAGCTGCAAATTGCCGGTTTCCGCCTTGCGGAATTCCAGAATCTGCTGCAGCAAGCGTATCAAGCGGTTCAGGTTGTTGCGGATAATCTTGTAGTCCGGCCTCGTTTGCGGGTATTTTGTCTCCAATTCACTGATTTTAGCGGAAATTACGGTGAGGGGAGTCATCAGGTCGTGGGTGATGTTCGTAAAGAATTGAAGTTTCTTGTGGTTCAGTTCCTCAATCTTCTCTTTGGACAGATAGGCCATCTGAAGTTCCCTCCGGTGTGCTTCGCGCAACTTCAGATGGTGCATCATGTAGTAAACGGCCGCAGCCAGGAGCAGCACGTATATCAGGATGGCCCACCACCGCAACGCCAAGGGCGGAAGAACCTCTATGGCAAGCGGTTGCGCCATTTCCTGCCAGACTCCGTTAATATCGGAAGCCTTCAGGCGGAAATAGTACTTACCGGGCGAGAGGTTGCTGTAATAAGCGGAAAAGACCCCGTCCTCGGGGTAGAACCACTCGTTGTCGTGCCCCTCCAGCATGTAGGCAAAGCAGCTTTCCCGCTGCTTTGCGTAGTTAAAGTCGGAGAACTCGATGGTCAGGTTGTTCTGCGCGGGCGAAAGAAGAATCTGTTTTGTGTAAGGAGGCAGCAGGGTGGAGATGCCGTTCCTTTCCTCGTCGGGCAGCATCTCGAAGGGGATATTGGAGATTTTTATTCCGGTGATGGCGATTGCCGTATTGCTTTTCGTCGCCTGCAGGTGATGGTCGGAAAATACCAGGTAGTCGTTCTGCCTCCCGAAATATACGGCTTTCTGGAACGACCCTGATATGCCTCGCTCAAAGTAGGAGTTGGATGCGTCCATCGTCGAGAAGTTATACAAATTCGCCAGGTTGCCGTCAGCGGTCAGCGAGAGGAGCATGACGTGGGTGCGGGAAGAAATCCACAAGTCGCCCTCATATCCTTCTTCGATACTGCAGATGTGTTCGTTGGAAATGCCAAACTTCTGGTTGACGCACTCAAAGCCTTCCCTTTCTTTGTTGTAGAGCATCAGTCCCGTCTCCTGCGAGCAGGCCCAAATCCGTCCCTGCTTGTCCTGCAGGGTCTTGTAGATGTCCGTCAGCTGGAGCTCCGTGTCGAGCGGCGTCTGGTAGCTCTTCAGCTGCAAGGACTTGGGGCTGTGTATGTTTCCCGACAGGCACACGATGCCCCTGTTCTTGGTAGAAAGCCACAAAAGCCCGTCCCTGCTCTGCATGATGTGCTGTACTTGGGCGCCCTGCAGCCCCTCTACTTCCAGATGCGTACCCTTTC
Source organism: Bacteroidaceae bacterium (assembly GCA_050946375.1). GTDB lineage: Bacteria > Bacteroidota > Bacteroidia > Bacteroidales > Bacteroidaceae > UBA1794. The sequence goes on from JBMNUT010000010.1 coordinate 29,682, forward strand.
CGTTGGTGTACCTGACGCACAGTCCCGCCCAAGTGCCGATGAGCAGGTTTCCTTCCCGGTCCTCGTAGAACGAATACACGCAGTTGTCCGGCAACCACGGCGTATTGGTCTGGTCGTAATGCCTGGCCGATTTCCTGTCGGCCGCGATTTCTATGAATCCATTCCGAGTCGTTCCTACCAGCATGTTCCCGGCCGACGTCTCTTTCAGGCCGTTGATTTTCTGTATGGGGCGGTTCCCGCGAATTCCCGGTATGTGGTTCATCAGGACCGTACGGTTCGTGCCGGCCATTTGGCACACAATGCCGCTGCGTTCCATCCCGAGCCATACGTTGCCTTCGTGGTCGCAAGTCAGGCAGGTGATGATATCGTTCATCAGCTCCGGCTCCTCCAGCGCATGGGAGACGAAGTTCTTCTGGGAAATGGAAGCCATGGCCATGCCTACGGGGACCGTGGATATCCAGATATTGCCGTTCCGGTCGCAGAGCTTAGGGTCTGCACCCCGGTCGAACATGTGGCGCGGAACGGGTATCTTCCAGTCGGGCAGGGACATCACTTTCTCCTGCCCGTCTTCGCAAAGCAGCAGGACCAGCCCCTTGGCCGTACCTATCCAGCTCAATCCGGTGTGGGGGTCGCCGACGATGGAGTAGATGTAGTCGGAAAGCAGGTTCCCGTCGGTATTTTCGTACATGAAGTTGCGGAACTGCAGAGGCTTGTCCGTCTCGTGCGGATTCTCTATCAGATAGAGCCCCTTGCCCCACGTGCCGACCCAAATCCTCTGCCGGTTGTCTTCGTAGACGACCTGCGCGGAGTTGATGTCGTTGAACTTCGGCATGGCATAGAACTCGTCCTTTTTCGGGTCGTAGCGGAAGAGTCCCTTGTCCCACGTGCCAATCCAGACGAAGTGGCGGCTGTCCTCATAGAGGGACTTGATGGCGCAGTGGGGCACTTTCGAGTTGCCATAGATGTCGCACATCAGCACAAAGCGGTCGTTTTCCCGGTCGTACTTGTACAGCCCCCCTTCGGTCCCCACCCACAGTGCGCCGCTCTTGGTGATGAGCAGGGCCCCCACCTCGTCGCTGTTGGAGAAATCGTCGAAATGATACTGCGTGCCGCTCCCGTTCCGCTTGTCCAGTCGGTTCAGCCCCTTGTCCGTCCCCACCCAGAGGATGTCGCCCTCGCCTTCGATATGCGTAATCTTGTTGGACGAAAGCCGGTGCGGTTTCTGCCAGTCGTTTCTGATGAGTTGGGCATTAAACCCGTCGTAACGATACAACCCCAGCTCCGTGCCAATCCACAGGAAGCCGCTTTCGTCCTGATAAACCGCAGTGACTTTGCTCGACGATAACCCCAGATTTCCCCTCAGGTACTGTATCTCCATATCCGGGAGGACATCAATATTTTTCGTTATCGCGCCGTTTCTCCCGGCAGAGACGGCAGCGGAGGGGAGAAACAGTCCGGCCAAGTACAGGAACAGGTAAAAAAACAATCGGGTGTATCTTGCTCTTTTCATGGTTTGCCACAGTATTCGTTTTTCCACCACAAATATAAGCCAAAAAATAAGGATGGCATCGGTAGAGTAGTGCAGATAAGTCGAATTATAAGGCGAAAAGGCCGAAAAACAGCCCTCCCTCTTTGTTGCAGCTTTCATTTTCCCACAAGGAGTTATCCGGCCGCGAGGAAAAAGGCGTAAAAAGGGTGGATTATTCATCCCCTCTCCAAAATGGGGGAAAAAAAGTTCCTTCTTCTTCCGGCAATAGAATAACTTTGCTCGCAGTAGAGAAAAGGTACGGATATGCCCGCAACCGTTCTTCCGGCCTGCCAGGCAGCGGTCTTTTCCGAAACATGTAGGCCTTTTTCTTAAGGCATGCGGCGGTTTTGAAGAAAACAGGCAAACCCGTCTGCTGCCAGCGGAAATCTGCCGCAAAAGGGAAACAAACTGTCGGTGGGTCATCGGCCAGACAAAATCTGTCATCTACTTAATAAATCTTAAATTATCACTATGTTCAAAACAAAACTTTTTTCCCTGCTCTGTCTCCTGGCATTCTGCAGCAGTCCGGGCAAAGCCCAGAACTACACGCCGCAGATAGGGGACAAAATCACGACCGAAGAAGGTATCTTCATCGTAAATGGAGAGAACCTCATTGCCAACCCACAGTTCGATAACGGTTTCGACAACTGGACTTCCGGAAACGGCACACCGCTCTCCGAAGACAACTTTACCATCGTTGCCGACGGAGGGCCCGACGGGTCGGCCTGCCTCAAGTCGCTTAGCTCGGCCGGAAGCGGCACCGCCCAGTCCATCAAGACCGGATGGGAGCTCACCGTGGGCAAGACCTACCTCTTCTCCTGCTGGGCCAAGCGCGAAAACATGGGCAATTCCCAGTACAGCCGCCTCTACCTGAGCGACTCGCAGAACGGCACCAACCAGGAAATCGCCACCCTCACCTACGAAAGCAACACATGGGTACAGACGAAAATCATCTTCACCGCCGACCGCCAATACCTGGTGGCCAACTTCGGATGGCTCGGAGGTCCCACCAGTTTCGACTGCTTTTTCCTCGGTGAGGTAGAGGCTTCTTCCGAACTGTTCACCGACAACTTCACGGCTACCATCGAGTCGGCCAAGGAACTGCTGGCCACCACCGAAGAGGGAACCGGCAGAGGACAATACTCGACCGAAGTGCGCAATGCCTTGCAAAGCGCCATCGACGAGGCAGAAGCAACCCTGGCTTCGGCTTCCGTCCAACAGGAAATCAACGACGGAAACACTGCCCTCCAGGCGGCCATCAACACTTATAAGGAAAACATGAACCCGCCCTTCATCGTAGGAGAGATGTACACCTTCACCAACCAGGCTACAAACAACCAACTCTACCTCTCCACAGGCGGCGGAACCGTACAGCTCATCGAAAACACGGAGAGCAACGACATGGTGTTCACCTTTGAACCCACGGCAGAAGACGCCCCCGCCAAAGGATACTACATCAAGGACCTCGACGGAAACTACATCTACCGCAGCGGCTCATGGGATACCAAATCCTCGACCACGGCAGACCTCAACAACGTCAACTCCATCTTCCAGATTGTAGACTACGGCACTTTCGTGCAGATCAAGAACATGGGCAGCGGCTCCGTGCTCGGCCCCGACGCAACTGCCCCGGGCTCGGCCGTCTACTCCAACAAGAACGGACTGTCGAGCATATACTGCTGGACCATAGAGAAATACGTACCCGTAGACGAACGCGACGACCAATATTACTTCGAGAAGGCACTGGCCTCCGCACAAAGCACCTACGACGCGATTGACCCCGCCCTCTGCGGAACGGGTTCCTTCATGATCTCTGCCAATGCTTACCAGACATTCGGCAACGCACTCCAGGAGGCTCAGGGGATGACCGACTACGCGGCAGCCCGGGAATTCATCGAGAAAGCCGTAGAAGACTTCGAAGCCAACAAGATCAACCCCGCCGTGGAAGGCATGGACTACCGCATCATCCACTCCTCCGAACTGACCCTGTATCATACGGAAGGCAGCACCCAGCCCATTTTGGCCGCCACTGACGACGCTTCGCGCCAGGACTACGTATTCGAAGCAACCGACGTACCGGGTACCTATTATATTAAGAACCTGAATACCGGAAGCTATCTGGCCAAGAGCACACTCAGCGCATGGAATACGGAATGGGTCGAAACGCCCGAAGGCGACGAAGCCAAGTGGACCATCGCCATAGTCGGCGAGAAAGCCTACACCATACAGAACCTGGCCGGAAAAGGCTGTCTGGGTACCGACGGGACGACCGACGGAACCATCGTCTACTGCGACAAGGCAGCAAGCGCCACAAATTCCCACTGGAACGTGAGCGACGGATCGGACGAAATCACCCTTGACTGGACCAACTTCGACAACGCCATGACCCAGGCACAGGAGTTCCACGAAGGAATGGTCGAAGGCTACCACGTAGGCGAATACTACGATTCTGACATACAAGGCTTTGCCGATGTCATGAAGCAGGCAGAGGCAGACGCCCGGAACGCCGTGGTTCAGGAAGCACTCGACTCCATAGCCGGACAACTGCTGGCCGACATCGAAGTATATAAAGGTAAGGCACACACCGTATCCGTAGCCGACGAGTTCCTCAAGCAACTCATCGAAGCCTGCCAGACCGAGCACGACGCTGCCGTAGTAGGCATCGAAAAAGGAAATTACACGGAAGAAGCCAAAGCTACCTTCCAGGCAGCCATCGACGAGGCTAAGGCAACCAGCGACTTCGAAGCCGGAATTACCGCTCTGACCGCCGCACGCGAAACCTTCCGCGCAAGCGCACAGACCGTAGACCGCGCAGCACTCAAGGCCGAAATCGAGGCCGATGAGGAAAAGGCCAATGCCGCCGTAGCCGGAAACTTCGAAGGACAATATCCTGCCGAAGCCATCGAGACCTTCAAGGCAGCCATCGCCACTGCCCAAGAGGGATACGACAACGCCGGAGCTACCCAGGAAGAAATCGACGCCATCCTGCAGACCTTGCAGACTGCCGCACAGGAGTTTGCCAACGCCATGGTAGTCATCGACTTCGACTCCCTCAAGGAAGCCATTGCCAATGCCGAGAAGGCTCTCGACGACGCCGAAGCTGAAAAGGGTGAAGGACCGGGCAAATACCCCGAGAGCGCATTCACTACCCTGCAAGGCAGCATCGATGCCGCACAGGCACTCGTAGGCAGCAAGGAAGTAGACCAACAGACCGTAGACAACCAGACTGAGGAACTGGCAGAAGCTACCCTCACCTTCAGCGACTCGCGCGTACCCAATGACTACAGCGAACTGGAGACTCTCCTCGAAACTGCCGAGAAACTCTATGCCGAAATTGCCGATAACATGTGGATCAGCGCAGAAGACAAGGCAACACTTGCCGAAAGCATAGAGAAAGGAAAGGCGGCAATGGAGACAACCGACCAGGACGAAATCTACAAGGTATGCAAGATTCTGAAGCGCGACATTGAGCTGTTTACCCTCATCACGGGCATTACTTCCGTAACGGAAGACGGCATCTCCCAATCCATTGAGAACGGAGTGCTCAATCTGGAGGGAATTCCCGCAGGTACCCAGGTGGCCGTATTCTCCATCAACGGCACTTGCGTCGCCACCTCTGCCGGCACTTCTTCGTTCCAGGCAACCCTGCCGCAAGGACTGTACATCGTAACGGTCAACAACGGCAAGAACAAGATTTCCATTCGGATTTTGGTTGATTGATAAGTTATATAAAGAAGATGTCATGGTGTCCGGGCCATCCGCGCGATGCGGATGGCCCGGATTGTTTTTCCCTCCGCCCGTCGGCTGCGGCAGGGCATCGGAAGAGGGGAAATGCATGCCCCCTTTTGGCCGAAAGGGGCAAGGCTTTCGGAAGAAAAATGCGGAAGAATAATTACGGACTTTTCCCGTCGGGCGCTTCTTCCGGCGGACGGCAGGAATCCCGCTTTCCCTCTGTTTTTCGGTATTTCCGGCATAAGCTCCCGATTTTTGGCGGCAAAAGTGGAGGATTCATTCGTTTTAGGGGGGATTTTCGTGATTACGTCTTTTTCGCGGTCGATTACTGAATTTTCTTCTATCTTTTAGGTTGCAGACTGCTAAATTTGTATTGTCCCGAAAAAACGGGAAAAAGATAAACCTGAAAAAAGTGGGAAGATGAAACGAAACATGAACCTTATTTTACAACCTTTCTTGCAGATGCGCTCATGCGGATTTGTATTGTTCTCTCTTTGCCTGGGAATGTTTTCCCAGGTTCTTTCGGCTCGCGATGTAGAAACCCAAAATAGCCTGACCGTTTCGCGCAAACTGGATACGGGCATCGACCTGCACCTCACTTCGGCCGACGAGCCGCTGGCCGAGGGAGTGAAAGTGGAACTTTCGTCGGAAGACGCCTGGGTATTTTTCGACCAGATGAAGCCCAACGACGTACTGGAGAAATACAGCGACCAAATCCTGATAGACGGAAAACCGCTCGTGCCCGAAGAAAACGGCCGGGTCAGCATATACCTCCACGGAGCGGTGGTCATGCCCCACGGAGCGGACTTCCACCCGCTGAAAACATATACCGAACCCCAATTCGGCGGGAAGAGCAGCCAGATGGCCTGCAACTACTACTACACCAACAATCCCTCGGAGTATTTCCCGGAACGCCTGGTGAAGAAGTTACCTCAGGACAACAGCATCCGCTCCTTTGTGCTCAAGCGCGGATACATGGCCACGTTTGCCAACGAAAGCGACGGCATGGGCTACAGCCGCGTGTTCGTGGCCGACACGGCCGACCTGATTGTGCCGGCAATGCCCGACGAGCTGAACGGGAAGGCATCGTACGTGAGGGTCATGAAGTGGAACTACGTGTCGAAAAAGGGCTGGGCAGGGTCGATTTGGAAAGAAATGCCCGAAGGCCTGAAGTATGTAGGCGAGCAGTGCGACTTTACGAACTGTACCTGGTTCTACAACTGGGGGGCATCGGCCGAAGGAACTACCAACCCGAATGCAAAATCGAAGAGCTACAACCAGGAATTCGTGCCGGAGAAGTGGGGCGCCGGAGGAGACCCGCAGGAATTTTATACCTTGGAAGACGTCTCCCACCTGATGGGCTATAACGAACCGGACCATAAGGAACAGTCGAACGTATCGGTAGAAACGGCTATCGAGGAATGGCCCATCCTCCTGAAAACCGGACTGCGCCTCGGCTCGCCCGCCACGACCGACTTCAACTGGCTCTACGACTTCATGTCGGAGGCCAAAAAGCGGAACTACCGCGTGGACTATGTCGTGATACACGCCTACTGGGGCGGATTGAGCGGAGCCGAGTGGTACGAGAAACTGAAAGAAGTGCATGAAAGGACGGGACGCCCCCTGTGGATCAAAGAATGGAACAACGGCGCCAACTGGACTACGGAAGGCTGGCCCTCCGGGCAGGAAGCTCAGTACGAAAAGCAGCTGCGCGACCTGAAAAACATCCTCATGGTGATGGACACGGCCTCGTTCATCGAACGGTATTCCATCTACAACTGGGTAGAAGACAAGCGCATGATCATCTCGAACGAGGCAAAGCTGACGCCGGCAGGAGAGTATTATGCGAACAACCGGCCCGGATACTTCTTCAACAGGGAGAAGGAAGTAATCCCTACCTGGAAGGTACGCACTTCGCCCCAGCTGGAGCCCGCAATCCTGGACGAGGAGAACCAACTCAACCTGACCTGGACGGACGAAAACGCAGAACTCGTGGATTCCTACACGATCGAGCAAAGCATGGACAACAAAAGCTATGAGCCGGTAGCCGAAGTGGAAGGCGGAAACACGGGTTGTTTTCCCCTCAAAATACCGCAAGGTGCCGAGCGGCTTTACTTCCGTGTCAACTCAAATACAGCATACGGTAACCCGGCTCCGTCGGAGGCAGTGGAGCTCTACCTGTTCGACGATGCGGTAAACCTGCCCTACGTTGCGGAACTGCAACTTTCGGAGCAATGGTCGTCGGCATGCTTTCTGAATCGCTACGAAGAAGTGCCTGTGGCCATTCTGGGCGCACCCACCTACCGCAACAAGATGCCCCTCAGCAGCCGCATCACGGGCCTGGCGAGTAATGCCTGCCTGTTCAAGCTCCATACGTGGGACTACCAGCTCGCTCCCGAATTCTACCGCCCCGACACGCTCGCTTTCATGAGCGTGGCCCCAGGGCGATACGACTGGAACGGGATAGAGGCCGAAGCCGAATTTACAGAGGCAACAGGGACGGAATGGAGAAGCGTGGAGTTCTCCAAACCTTTCAGCCGGATTCCCGTCGTATTCACTACGCAAGTCTCCGACAACGTGGCTTCTGCTACCTCCGTCCGCATTCGCCGGGTGACGGAAAAGGGGTTCGACGTGCGCCTTCGCTACGAGGGAGCTGTGAGCCCGGCAGACGTTCCTGAAAAAATAGCGTACCTCGCCGTCGAGCCGGGCAGCGGCTCAGTGGGCGAACACTCCCTGAAAGTAGGACTGACGCCCGAGGCATCCGTGGGCGACAACCTCTCGAACGGATATACTATAGAGTACGGCATGGAATTTGCCGAAACACCCTTGCTCTATGCAGCCATGCAAACGGAGGAAGACACCATCACTTCCGTGCTGCGCATCAAAAGCCGCAACACGTTTTCCGCCACTGTTTTCAAGGACCGCGAGACATCTGTTGCACGCGAACGGGTAAAGCCCGAACAAGTGGGCTGGATGGTTGTAGGCCATACGCTACCGACGTCGGTTTCCACCCTCAGGGAAGATGCCGACTACTCTTATTCCTACGAGACCAAAACGCTTACGCGGGCTTCCGGTTCCGACTTTTCCAATGTGAGAATCTCGAATATACAAGGCATGGAGATGCTGAATGTCTCCAATACACAAGCTGTGGATTTATCCAGTCTGATGCAAGGAATGTACATAATTCATATAGACAATTCTGATATCCTAAAAATCATTATCTATTAAAAGCAAGAGGTATGAAAAAAAGAACTCTGACAGTATCGCTTTTTAGTCTGCTATTCGGACTAAATTGCATGGGGACTTCTGCTTTTGCCTCCGACATTGGCGATGGCGAGCTTTTGACCATCAAGATGTCTGCGGCAAATGTAAGCAGTCAGAATGCTTCCTCAATTTCTGAACTGAAGCTCGTAGGTACGGGAACAAGCGAACGCTTGGTTGTTTCCACCTACGATCTGACACAGGATGTAACGCTGAGGGCAACCACCGGCTTCAAGGTCTATCCGGAAACCATCCCGGCTGGAGCCGAAGAGGTGGAAGTCACCGTTACAAACATCTCGTATCTGGCCAGGCACGAAGGCCAACTGATTCTTCGCAGTGGCGATGTGCGCAACTACGTTCACTTGATCGGAGAAGGCACATCCCTGCCTACCAAGGACATTTCCGCTTCGCCCGTCTATGCCGGAGGAACCGATGAGGAGATGGAATTCGACGGATTCCAGCCGGGAGAGAACGGATATACCATCGAGGCAAGGGTAAAGACCGACAACGAGAACACCAACTTCTATCCCTACGCCGTTACCGAAGAGGGTACGGGATTCAAGGGTTACGTTTCTTCCACCACCATGGGGCTCTACAACGGAACGAGCCAGAGCGAGGGAGGAAAGATGAGCAATCCTTCCAACGGGGGAACGTTCTACAATACCGACGGGCTGTACCATACGTACCGTTATGCCGTAACGCCCGACAACAGGGTGTTCGTATACCGTGACGGTATCGCCATCGACACGCTCCGCACCGCGGACTTCGCCCTGCAGCCGGAATGGAGCGTGGAGAACGGGCAGCCCGTGATGAACCTCCTGAAGAACCCCGACTTCGAAGGGGAGTGGAACTTCAATCCGAAACGGAATGTAGTGACCCGCATAGAGGGATGGACCGTATATCCCTTCGACCAGTACAACTCCACCCAGCAGATAGTAGCCGAAGAGCGCAGCAACGAGGTCGACCAGAACAACCACGTGCTCTCGGTGGACCGCTACATGTGGAATGCAGGATGGGCCGCTGCCGAGATCTCGCAGACGGTAGACGTGGCGCCGAACGAGGTGTACAGCTTCTCCGCGCTCGCAAAGGGCGGCATCAAGTCGGACGGAACACAACTCGGCTCGATACGCATCTATGACCTCCAGAACGAGGAGAACCAGGAGGTAATACCCGTCACCAGCGACAGCTACCAGACCTACGCATGCAACTTCGAGACGCAGGCGACCACCAAGCAGATACGCGTGGTATTCTACCTGGAGCGTGACGCATGGGGCGCCAGCATCAGCAGCCTGAACGTAGACGACGTCAAGCTCACCGGTGTGGCACGCAACGTGGCACAGGCCATCGGCTTCCAGAACGAAGGGGCCGAGATCGAATACTTCAGCTTCGACAACACGGGGGCCTACGCGCCTGCCATGGCCGCACTCACGGCATCCGCGGACAGCCTCACCATCACGGGAACGGGAGCCACGACGACATTCACCGTGGACGCCTCCAACCTGCAGAACGAAATCACCCTCAAGGCCACGAGCGGGTTTGCAGTCAGCCCCACTACCTTGGCGCCGGGCGCACAGAACGCGGAAGTGACCGTCACCAACCTCACGACCCTGGCGCAGAACAACGGACAGGTGATACTCAGGAGCGGGGACACGCGCTGCTACGTGCAAATAACCGGCTTCGGATCCGAACTGCCTACCAAGGATATTTCCGCTTCGCCCGTCTATGCCGGAGGAACCGACGAGGAGATGGAATTCGACGGGTTCCAGCCGGGAGAGAACGGATATACCATCGAGGCAAGGGTAAAGACCGACAACGAGAACACCAACTTCTATCCCTATGCCGTTACCGAAGAGGGAAGCGGATTCAAGGGTTACGTTTCTTCCACCGCCATGGGGCTCTACAACGGAACGAGCCAGAGCGAGGGAGGAAAGATGAGCAATCCCTCCAACGGGGGAACGTTCTACAATACGGACGGGCTGTACCATACGTACCGTTATGCCGTAACGCCCGACAACAGGGTGTTCGTATACCGTGACGGAATCGCCATCGACACGCTCCGCACAGCGGACTTCGCCCTGCAGCCGGAATGGAGCGTGGAGAACGGGCAGCCCGTGATGAACCTCCTGAAGAACCCCGACTTCGAAGGGGAGTGGAACTTCAACCCGAAACGCAACGTCGTGACCCGCATAGAGGGATGGACCGTATATCCCTTCGACCAGTACAACTCCACGCAGCAGATAGTGGCCGAGGAACGCAGCAACGAGGTCGACCAGAACAACCACGTGCTCTCGGTGGACCGCTACATGTGGAATGCAGGATGGGCCGCTGCCGAGATCTCGCAGACGGTAGACGTGGCGCCGAACGAGGTGTACAGCTTCTCCGCGCTCGCAAAGGGCGGCATCAAGTCGGACGGAACACAACTCGGCTCGATACGCATCTATGACCTCCAGAACGAGGAGAACCAGGAGGTAATACCCGTCACCAGCGACAGCTACCAGACCTACGCATGCAACTTCGAGACGCAGGCGACCACCAAGCAGATACGCGTGGTATTCTACCTGGAGCGTGACGCATGGGGCGCCAGCATCAGCAGCCTGAACGTAGACGACGTCAAGCTCACCGGTGTGGCACGCAACGTGGCACAGGCCATCGGCTTCCAGAACGAAGGGGCCGAGATCGAATACTTCAGCTTCGACAACACGGGGGCCTACGCGCCTGCCATGGCCGCACTCACGGCATCCGCGGACAGCCTCACCATCACGGGAACGGGAGCCACGACGACATTCACCGTGGACGCTTCCAACCTGCAGAACGAAATCACCCTCAAGGCCACGAGCGGATTTGCCGTCAGCCCCACTACCTTGGCGCCGGGCGCACAGAACGCGGAAGTGACCGTCACCAACCTCACGACCCTGGCACAAAACAAAGGACAGGTGATACTCAGGAGCGGGGACACGCGCTGCTACGTGCAGGTGACCGGCTTCGGATCCGAACTGCCCACCAAGGACATTTCCGCTTCGCCCGTATATGCCGGAGGAACCGACGAGGAGATGGAATTCGACGGGTTCCAGCCGGGAGAGAACGGATATACCATCGAGGCAAGGGTAAAGACCGACAACGAGAACACCAACTTCTATCCCTACGCCGTCACCGAAGAGGGAAGCGGATTCAAGGGTTACGTTTCTTCCACCGCCATGGGGCTCTACAACGGCACGAGCCAGAGCGAGGGAGGAAAGATGAGCAATCCTTCCAACGGGGGAACGTTCTACAATACCGACGGACTGTACCATACGTACCGTTATGCCGTGACGCCCGACAACAGGGTGTTCGTATACCGTGACGGTATCGCCATCGACACGCTCCGCACCGCAGACTTCGCCCTGCAGCCGGAATGGAGCGTGGAGAACGGGCAGCCCGTGATGAACCTCCTGAAGAACCCCGACTTCGAAGGGGAGTGGAACTTCAACCCGAAACGGAATGTAGTGACCCGCATAGAGGGATGGACCGTATATCCCTTCGACCAGTACAACTCCACCCAGCAGATAGTGGCCGAGGAGCGCAGCAACGAGGTCGACCAGAACAACCACGTGCTCTCGGTGGACCGCTACATGTGGAACGCAGGATGGGCCGCTGCCGAAATCTCGCAGACGGTAGACGTGGCGCCGAACGAGGTGTACAGTTTCTCCGCGCTCGCAAAGGGCGGCATCAAGTCGGACGGCACACAGCTCGGCTCGATACGCATCTATGACCTCCAGAACGAGGAGAACCAGGAGGTAATACCCGTCACCAGCGACAGCTACCAGACCTATGCCTGCAACTTCGAGACGCAGGCGACCACCAAGCAGATACGCGTGGTCTTCTACCTGGAGCGTGACGCATGGGGCGCCAGCATCAGCAGCCTCACTGCAGATGACGTCAAGCTGACCGGTGTGGCACGCAACGTGGCACAGGCCATCGGATTCCAGAACGAAGGGGCCGAGATCGAATACTTCAGCTTCGACAACACGGGGGCCTACGCGCCTGCCATGGCCGCACTCACGGCATCCGCCGACAGCCTCACCATCACGGGAACGGGAGCCACGACGACATTCACCGTGGACGCCTCCAACCTGCAGAACGAAATCACCCTCAAGGCCACGAGCGGGTTCGCAGTCAGCCCCACGACCTTGGCGCCGGGCGCACAGAACGCGGAAGTGACCGTCACCAACCTCACGACCCTGGCACAAAACAAAGGACAGGTGATACTCAGGAGCGGGGACACGCGCTGCTACGTGCAGGTGACCGGCTTCGGATCCGAACTGCCCACCAAGGACATTTCCGCTTCGCCCGTATATGCCGGAGGAACCGACGAGGAGATGGAATTCGACGGGTTCCAGCCGGGAGAGAACGGATATACCATCGAGGCAAGGGTAAAGACCGACAACGAGAACACCAACTTCTATCCCTACGCCGTCACCGAAGAGGGAAGCGGATTCAAGGGTTACGTTTCTTCCACCGCCATGGGGCTCTACAACGGCACGAGCCAGAGCGAGGGAGGAAAGATGAGCAATCCTTCCAACGGGGGAACGTTCTACAATACCGACGGACTGTACCATACGTACCGTTATGCCGTGACGCCCGACAACAGGGTGTTCGTATACCGTGACGGTATCGCCATCGACACGCTCCGCACCGCAGACTTCGCCCTGCAGCCGGAATGGAGCGTGGAGAACGGGCAGCCCGTGATGAACCTCCTGAAGAACCCCGACTTCGAAGGGGAGTGGAACTTCAACCCGAAACGGAATGTAGTGACCCGCATAGAGGGATGGACCGTATATCCCTTCGACCAGTACAACTCCACCCAGCAGATAGTGGCCGAGGAGCGCAGCAACGAGGTCGACCAGAACAACCACGTGCTCTCGGTGGACCGCTACATGTGGAACGCAGGATGGGCCGCTGCCGAAATCTCGCAGACGGTAGACGTGGCGCCGAACGAGGTGTACAGTTTCTCCGCGCTCGCAAAGGGCGGCATCAAGTCGGACGGCACACAGCTCGGCTCGATACGCATCTATGACCTCCAGAACGAGGAGAACCAGGAGGTAATACCCGTCACCAGCGACAGCTACCAGACCTATGCCTGCAACTTCGAGACGCAGGCGACCACCAAGCAGATACGCGTGGTCTTCTACCTGGAGCGTGACGCATGGGGCGCCAGCATCAGCAGCCTCACTGCAGATGACGTCAAGCTGACCGGTGTGGCACGCAACGTGGCACAGGCCATCGGATTCCAGAACGAAGGGGCCGAGATCGAATACTTCAGCTTCGACAACACGGGGGCCTACGCACCCTCCTTCCCCAGCCTGACGATAGGAGACTTCACCGCTATCGAAGACATACAGGCAGAAGGAGACGGCAATAGCCTCCAGGCTTACGTCACGGACGGAATGCTCATGCTCAAGAATGTGAAGGAACATGCTTCTGTGATGATTTACACCACAAATGGAAATCTTGCAGCAGCCATTCCGAACTACATGCCCGACACCGGCATCGCACTGCCCGAACAAGGCATTTACATCGTGCTGGTAGTAGACGGCGGAAAACGTCAGACTGCAAAAGTCATTTATTGATTAACGAAACCTCGAAAGGAAGCCGCTTTTTCCTATATTTGCCGGAGAAAACGGCTTCCTTTTTTTACAAGAAACATGCAGGTCTTTTCTTGAAAACATACAGTACAAACAAGAAAAACCCTCCTAAAAAAGATACATAAAATGAAATACTCCTTTTACAGTTCACTTCTTCTGAGCTTATTCGCTCTGAACCTGAACGCTACGCCCGGAGACATTCTTCCCGGACAAACCTGGAACGACACGAAAGGTTCTGCCATCAATGCCCACGGAGGCTGCGTACAATATTCCGACGGATACTACTATTGGTTTGGCGAAGACCGCACCAATCTTACCTGCAACGGAATCAGCTGCTACCGCTCTGCCGACCTCTGCAACTGGACGCGCGTGGGGCTGGCCCTCACCCCTACGGGCACCATGACGGACGAAAACGTAGACATCGCATACGGGCGTACACTGGAGCGACCGAAAGTAATCTATAACGCACAAACCGACAAGTGGGTCATGTGGATTCATTGGGAAAACGGAAACGACTACGGAGAGGCCAAAGTATGCGTAGCGCAGGCCGACACGGTGGTAGGCCCCTATACGCTGGTCGATGTGTTCCGTCCCAACGGCAACGACTCGCGCGACCAGACCCTCTTCCTCGATACGGACGGAACCGCATACCACGTGTATTCCACCAACATGAATACCAACACCAACATCTCCCCGCTGAAACCCGACTTCCTCTCCCCCGAAGAAGCCGTGAATACCCAAATGAAGGGAAAAAAATACGAGGCAGCCAGCATCTTCAAAGTAGGCGACATCTACTACGGGCTTTTCTCCGGCTGCACCGGCTGGGAGCCCAACCGGGGACGTTATGCCTATGCATACGACATGATGGGCACATGGACCTACGGCAACGACTTCAAGGACCAGGACGGAAGTACTGGCACCAACTTCTGTACGGACGCGGGACAAGACAAGACATACGAGTCGCAAAGCACGTACGTCTTCCCCGTACAGGGAAAAGAGAAGTGCTTCGTCTACATGGGTGACCGCTGGAATTCCGGCAACGTAGGCGCTTCGAAATACGTATGGCTGCCCCTCAGCATACGTTCCGGCTATCCCGCCGTACGATGGTACGACAAATGGGATCTCTCGGTATTCGACAACATGTACCGATACAAGCGCCTGGCAGAACTGAACGACGGGACGGAATTTTATCTGCTCGAGCGCAAATCGGACCGCATCGTCTCCCGCCCGAAGTCTTCCCTGACGCTTGAAAACGACGGAGAGGCAAACGTATGCTTCGTGTTGCACACAACCGACACGCCCTATACCTATAAGATTGAAGAGCTCGCCACGGGAAAATTCCTGGAGTCGATGTTCGGAACCATACGGTTCCAGGCAGAAAGCGACAGCGAAGCACAGGAGTGGATACTGGTACTGGAGCAGGACGGCTACTACCGCATAGAAAATGCCGCCGACGGATACTGCCTTTCCGTATCGGGCAACGGGACCATGGCCGGAACGAACATCTATCTGAATACGAAAAACGAAGATATCCACCAGAGTTTCGCCCTGTATTTCGACTCTGAGGCACATGCCGACTACAAAGAGGCCGACCTCTACAGCCTGGCTTACCTGGAGAACAACAAAAAGCTCATGGAGGAACAGAACAGCTTCCTCACGGCGATTTCCGCCGTCGGCGAAGACCGCCTGCAGATGAACGTCAGCATTTCTCCCGACCGCTCCTCCATCCTTGTGGAGTCCGGCACGGACGCAGTGGGCGACATCGCAGTGATTGAGCCCGGCTCGGGCCGCATCCTGTGGCAGGCTGCACAAGCCTCCCTGTCTTCCGGAAGCAATGCATTCTCCCTTTCTGCTCCCCTCGAACGCGGATTTTACATAGTTACTGTCCGCACAACCGGAGAGCAAATATCCAAGAAAGTACCCGCACTATGAGAAAACTGATCTATCCTGCCACCTTCTTCCTGCTGGGGGGATTTCTCCTGCTGGCCGATATTCCTGACTTCCTGCAGGAAACGGCCGATATGAATCCTTTCTTCCTGACCTCGGATTATGCAGTCGAAACGCTAAAGAAGCCGGGCGGATGCCTGACGTACGCAGCCTCTTTCCTCACTTCCTGCCTTGCCGTGAAGTGGCTCGGGGCACTGCTGCTGCTGGTGTTGACCGCGGCTCTTGCCTACGTGCAGAAGTTCGCTTTCCGACTGCCTGCGGCAGCCTTCGGCCTCTGTTGGCTCGCACCGCTGGCACTGCTGCTCAACTATACCCAACAGGGCTACATGCTCTACATCCTGAAGACTCCGGGATGGGCATTTTCCATGCCGCTGGGCATGCTGGGCACGGCAGCGCTTGCCGGAATATACATCCGTCTCCGTCACGTCGGAAGCAAGGTAGCGTGGATGATCATCGCATGTGCACCTCTGTATTATGCCATAGGCAGCTACGCCCTGATGGCCTCTTTTTCAGCATTCATTTACGAATTGTTTCTCTTTACCAAGAACCGGTGGCGCCATGCGCTGCCGGTTCTTTTGGCTTTACCCGCATCGGCTTTCCTGTTCCCCCTGGCCTTATACAAACTCGGCTGGCTTCGCCGAAGCCTTTCTTCCCTGTATTCAACGGGATTGCCGGACTATCTGTGGACGGAAGCCGAGCAGCCGCTGTGGTACCCGCTCCTGTTCTCACTCCTTTTACTGAACGTCTTTGTCCTCTTTGCCGCCTACCGGCAGAAAAAAGGAAACGCCGCACAACCCACCCGGGGCAAGCAGTCTGCTGACAAACACAAGTATCAGCGGGCCATCGGGATATGCGTCCTGTTCCTGTATGCCCTCACCGCTTACCAAGTCTATGCCCACACTTTCCGCGACGAGAACTACCATTGCATCCTCCGCATGAAGCACGCCACCGAAAAGAACGATTGGCAAGCCGTACTGCAAGAAGCCCGGGACTGCGATTCCATCCCCACCCGCCTGCAAGTTCTCTACACCCGTCTGGCACTCCAGAAGATGAACGAAGGCGGAGACATGCTCTTCACCTATCCCGACGGCGACGCTTCCTACCGCGCTCCCCGCCCCCACCAATACCTCCGTCTCATAGGAGGAAGCAAACTCTACTACCATTACGGAAAAATCAACTACGCCTATCGCTGGTGCATGGAAGACCTCGTGGAATACGGGAAGCGTCCCGATTACCTCCGCACCATGGCAAAATGCGCGCTGATGAACCGGGAACCCGAATTGGCACGCAAGTATCTCGACATAATCCGCACCATACCCTTCCAATCCGAGTTTGTATCGCACTACGAATACTACCTGTCCCATCCCGAAGCCGTAGAGTCCGACGAAGAAATGGCCTCCATCGGCCGGCTGATGAACTACGGAGACCTGCTCGACGGCGACGGCGGACTGATCGAAGTCTATCTGCTCAACAGCTTCGCACTGATGGAAGGAGGCACCCGCGAAATGGTAGACTTGTCGCTCCAGGCTTGCCTCGTACTGAAAAATATCAAAGGCTTCTGGCCGCGTTTCTTCCAGCTTCTTCCCACTTTCCAGGGGAAGAAAATCCCGACCCACTACCAGGAAGCGGCCCTGCTCTTTGCCACTCTCCAGCAAAACATAGACCCTAACTCTCTTCCCATCGAACCGAAAATAAGAGAACGGTTTGCCCAACTCGTGGAAGCCTCCAACGCTTATGCGCAAATGGGCGACGAATACAACCGCAACAAGCTCTATCCCGACTACGGAGGTACCTACTGGTACTACTACTTCTTCATAAAGGGACTGAAAACCAACTGAACCGTTTCCACTAAAAACCCCGTGCCACTATGATACGCAACTTCATATTCTGCCTATTGTCACTCCCCCTTCTGTTCTCTTCGTGCTCGCCTTCCGTGCCCGAAGATGCCGTGCCGACAGACACTCCGGCCCAAACACTGCCCGACTACGACGGCGCTACCCTGCCGCCCAACATAGCTCCGATGAACTTCCGCATAGAAGAAACAGGCGACGACTACCTGACTCACTTCTATTCCCGCAATAAGAACTGCTCCATTGTACTGGCAGGACAGACCATCGACCTGCCAGCCGGGAAATGGAAGGACCTGCTCGAAGCCGCGCGGGGCGATACGCTCTATACGGACATCTATGTACGTCAGAACGGAAAATGGCTGAAGTTTCCCACACGACGCAACTTCATCGCCCCGGAAGAGATAGACCCCTACATCGCCTACCGCCTCATCGAGCCCTCGTATGTGGACTACGAACAGATTCTGATATGCCAGCGGAACCTCACCAACTTCAAGGAGACCGTATTGTGCGACAACATGATGCTCACCGACGGCGAGAACGGTGCATGCGTCAACTGCCATGCCTTCCAGAACTACAACCGCGGCGGACGCATACAGATGCACATACGGCAGAACCATGGGGGAACGCTCATCACCGACGGAGGCCGACTGAAGAAGGTAAACCTGAAGACCCCGGAGACGCTCTCTGCAGGAGTATATCCGGCCTGGCATCCCAACAAGAACCTGATAGCCTACTCCGTGAACGAGACCGGGCAGCTGTTTCACACCAGAGACATACAGAAAATCGAAGTCATCGACTTCGCAAGCGACCTGATACTCTACGACATCGATCACAACAAAGTCTACGACATCGACTGCAAACCGCATGACTTCGAAACTTTTCCGGCATGGAGCCCCGATGGAAAGATGCTCTACTACACGTCGGCCCACTACGTGCAGGAAACAAACGACATAGACGCCGAGCTGGGACTCAACTACCAACAGCTGAAATACAACATCCTGCGCCGTCCATTCGACGAGTCGACCTTGAAATTCGGCGCACAGGACACCATTCTCAATGCCGCCGCACAAGGCAAAAGCGCCGTACTACCCCGCATCTCGCCCGACGGCCGCTGGATGCTTTTCTCCATGGCCGACTTCGGAAACTTCCATGTCTGGCACAAATCCTCCGACCTCTACGTCATGGACCTCAATACGCGGAACACATACCCCCTGGAGGAAGCCAACAGCGAAGAGAGCGACAGCTACCACTCCTGGTCGTCGAACGGACGGTGGATTCTCTTCACTTCCCGCCGCGACGACGGCAACTACACCCGTCTCTACATAGCCTATTTCGACCAGACGGGCAAGGCGCACCGCGCATTCGAAGTACCGCAGCGCGACCCCCTCTTCTATTCCCAACTTTTCAAGAGCTACAACGTACCCGAATGGCTTACACAACCCGTAGCCTTCTCGCGCAACCAGATAGTCGACGCGGCCAGGGAAGAGGCCATACCCGCCGAGTACAACGGCTCTGCCCTGCTGCAACCCGATCAGGACAAGGCTGAACGACCCGACGACGACCCTGCGGAAAGCAACCGCTTGCCGTACTGACAACCGGCCAATCAGCACGAAAAAATTTCTCCCCGGCAGTCCGCTCTTCAGCAACTGTCGGGGAGAAATCGTATAGGAGTGCCTGCACTTTTTGCTCACGGCGGAGGCACGGCATCGTCCGGCATGAGGGGAAAGACGCCGCACCCGTTGCCGCGCGGAGCGCTTCTACAGGTTGTGTTGCGCGGAAATCTCCAGCATGCGCTCGATGCAGCGCACGGCCTTACGGGCGATTTCGGGGTCGACCTGAATCTCGGGCGACTCGTCTCTCAGGCAATTATAGAGCTTCTCCATCGTATTGAGGCGCATGAAGTTGCACTCACTGCAGCCACAGGTGGAATCCTGCGGAGGCGCAGGGATGAAAGTCTGGTCGGGACACTTCTTCTGCATCTCGTGGAGAATGCCGCTCTCCGTAGCCACGATGAATTCCTTCTGCTCGGGATGGGCCACGGCATACTTCAGCATCGTAGCCGTACTGCCTGCTACGTCGGCCAGCTTCAGCACCGCGCTTTTGCATTCGAGGTGCGCCATCACCACAGCCCCGGGGTGCGCTTTCTTCAGCTCGACAATCTTCTCGACGGAAAACTGCTCGTGTACGTGGCATGCGCCGTCCCACAGCAGCATTTGCCGCCCCGTTACGGCATTGAGGTAGCTGCCCAGATTGCGGTCGGGGCCGAATATGATTTTCTCGTCCTTCGGCAGACTTTCGATAATCGTACGCGCATTGGAAGAGGTGACCACGATGTCGGTGTAGGCTTTCACGGCGGCCGAGGTGTTCACATAGGAGACAACCGTGTAGCCGGGATGGGCTTCGACGAAACGGGCGAACTCGTCGCTCGGACAACTGTCGGCCAGGCTGCATCCGGCAGCCATGTCGGGCACCAGCACCTTCTTGTCGGGACACAGAATCTTGGCCGTCTCGCCCATGAAGTGCACGCCGCACATGACGATGACGGCAGCATCCGTCTTCTGCGCCCACTGCGCCAGCGCCAGGCTGTCGCCCACGAAGTCGGCCACGTCCTGCAGCTCGGGCCGCTGGTAGTAATGGGCCAGGATGAGGGCGTTCTTCTCTTTCTTCAGTTTTTCGATTTCGCTTCTGAAGTTATCAACTGTTGACATACATATATTAGTTTATTGTTTTTCTTCTTCTTTCAAAGACTCCAATCAATGATGATAATAATAGCCCTTGGAAAGTGTGTATAAAAAACACTCATTTTCCTTGTCTTTCCGGGTTATTCCGCCGGATGTGGGGGTTATTATCGCCTTATGAACAGAGCAAAAGTGCCTTATCTTTTGATAATAAGGGCTGTGGTTTTTCTTATTCACACCCTGTTGATAGGCAGCAAAGTTACTAACTTCTTAGTGATTGGCGGTTAGAAAACGGCAAAAAATGCGGTGGATAAGTGAATGAAACCGCCGGGCTAACTTTTTTGGAACTTATGTTTTCGGGGCGGTATATAGACTTTTTCGGAAAAATGAAATGGGAATGAAACATCTTTTCCCTGAGTTATCCGCCCGTTTTTCCACTGTTTTTCGAGGGTTTTCAACAGTGCCAGTCTGGGTATGATTTGCCCGTTTGGAGCAAAAAATGTTCCTCCGGTTAAGCATTTTATAAGGATTTCTCCGTATTTTTACCGCCGTATCACTCATGAGTATATCCTTAAAATTCTTGTAACGATGAAATATTTTGGTTTGATTATTCCGTTGTTTTTCTGCTCGGCCCTGCAGGCTGCGCCGCTGACTCAGGCCGAGGGAGACAGCACGCGCAATGACCGCAAGGGGCATCCGGCGTGGAAACTGAAGAAGAACATGAAGCTGGTGAACGATACGCTCATCGTGGATTTCGCCAACTCTAAGAACAGTCCGCTGGACATTGCTCCGGAGAAGATTGCGGCCGCCGTCGAAGCCATCCCCGACTCCGAGTTTGCGGGAATCAAGGGGCTCTCTCTCGACGAACTGAAGAACCGCCGTTGGATGGTGGAGGAGCACAATCGGGTAAATCATAATCCGTTTGCCGTGTATTTCAACGGGAACTTCATGAAGTCGACCGTCGGGCTCGACGGTTTCTTCCTGCGCAAGGCAAAGCGGGAGTTTACGCGCGACACCGTGCGCTACAACGGAAAGCTCTACCAGGGCAAGGTGGAACTCTTTTCGCCTCACTATAAACCCGACCTTACGGACCTGGAAGCGATACACGAGCGCTACGCTCCGTCGAAGCCGTTGCGCAGCTGCCTGTTTATGGTGGACGGCATTCTGCTGACTTCGGGCCTGAATGATTTCCGTTTCGATACACATTATATAGATAGCGTGGACGTAATCGACCTGAGCGGCGTGCCTCTCCTGGAAAGCGGCGACTCCATCGACGGATTGAGCCTGATACATATCTACACGCGCAAGTCGCGCATGAAACGGGGCTGGACGGTTTCGTTCGAATTCCCCGACAAGAAATCGCTGGTCCTGAAGCCCTATAACCAGAAGGACGTGAACCGCGCGGAGAAAACGTTCTTCCTCAACGGGGAGGAAATAGGTACATTTGTCGGAATCGACATACAAGCGCTGCTCAGCGCTGCCGACCGTCGCGTTTCGGTCGAGGAGAATGCCGTAAAAATCAATTCTTCTGGCTATGCTCCCCGGCTGGTTTCCCTGAAAGAGATAGGCGAACAGTTTCCGGGTACGTCGGCTATCGATCCGTTGTTCTTCGTGAACGACGTCTTGCTGACGGGCGACCCGGCGAAAATCCGCATCGACGTAAACTACATTCAGAATATCTGTCTGTTCACCTCCACGGAACTTGAGTCCTTGGGTGGCGGCGTAGTCAACTGGGGGCACCATACCTGTCCCGTCTCCGTGATTCGTATTTATACGAACGACGAGGAGTCGCAGAAGAAAGCCCGCCAGTACGCCCACATTCAGTAGGTTACTGTTTTCCGTCTCCGGCCCGCCGGCCGGAGGACTGAGCGGCGGTGGTCATACAAAAAACAGCTTGGGGAATTGCCGAAAAGCGGCGCTTCTCCAAGCTGTTTTGTTCAGGGCTTTTTGGTTTCAGACGTTCTTGCCTGCTTCGTAAGCCTTCTGCAGGGCCGGCTTTCCTTCGATGTCGCCCATCTTCCAGTTTCCCGTCCCGTAGATTACGCCCCGCTCCTGCGGATTGTCCAGGCATTCGAAAAAGCCGCGAAACGTCTCGATGGTGCGGTTCATCTTCTCGTGGCTTTCTTCGGCAGCGGCCAGGATGAGGTAGAATTCCTTGTTCTTCATTTCCGTATAGCGGGCGCAACAGCGGTCGATGAGAGTCTTCATCTGTGCGCTCATCGTGTAGAAATACACCGGCGTTGCCATCACGATGACGTCGGCAGCCAGCATTTTTTCCACGACTGCCGCCGCGTCGTCCTTCTGGGGGCATGGTTTCTGATACATGCTGCAGGTGCCGCAGCCCGTGCAGTAGTTGATTTTCAGGTTGTGAAGGAAGATTTTTTCGGCGTCGTGGCCGCTTTCGAGCGCGCCCCGCAGAAACTCATCGCAGAGACGGTCGGAATTTCCCCCTTTCCGCGGCGAGGAAGAGAGGATAAGTACGTGTTTCTTCATTGTAGATAGTGATGTTTATTGTGTGAATAGTCACTCTGCAAAATTAGCAGAATAAATGCGATTGTGGAAAATACGAATTACGTTTATTCCTACCCGAATTACGTTTCTTATTCTTACCTTTGCAGAAAACGTATGAGAAAACTGAATGTATTGGAAATGGGCCGTATCTCGGCCGCGGAATTCCACGAGGCACGTAAGATACCCCTTGCCGTGGTGCTCGACGATGTGCGCAGCATGAACAACGTAGGCTCCGTCTTCCGCACGGCCGATGCCTTCCGTGTGGAGCGTATCTGCCTGTGCGGGATTACCGGCACGCCTCCCCACCCCGACATTCACAAGACGGCGCTTGGCGCGGAGGACAGCGTGGCATGGACGTACTTCCCTACGGCTCTGGAGGCCGTGGCGCAGCTTCGGGCGGAGGGATACGTACTCTGCAGCGTGGAGCAGGCCGAGGGGAGCACGATGTTGCAGGACTTCCGGTTCGACCCGTCCCGCCGCTACGCCCTGGTGCTGGGCAACGAGGTGAAGGGCGTGCGCCAGGAGGTGGTAGATGCTTCCGATGTCTGCCTCGAGATACCGCAGTATGGCACGAAGCATTCGCTCAACGTGTCGGTCACTGCCGGCATTGTCCTCTGGGACGCTTTCCTGCAGTTGCGCGGCGCGCTGGGTATATAGGCAAAAAGTGGCGGCGGAATTCGTGGAAAGTGCCTGCCGAAAAATTGCGAAGGGCGGCTACAGCTGGTAGTTTGTGACGAGAGTGATGACCCGCTCGGTAAGTTTGTCTTCTCCTTTCTTGTCGTACCTCTTTTTCAGACTTGCCCCGAATACGGCGGCAAAACTCTGGTAGAATTTGGCCCGGAAGGAGCCGACGAAGGCCTTGATGATGTCGTACGAGGGCGAGGCGCACTGCCTGTCGACCATTTTGATGAGCAGTTTTCCCTGGCTGAAGGTGAGTTTCTTGAACATGGGCTTGTATTGGTCCATCAGTCCGTCCTCCACCCGTTTGATGTGCTTGAGGCGTTCTTCCTTGCTCATGCCGTCCATGTACTCATACGTCTCGATGATGATGTTGTTAATCATGACGGAAAGCGGATAAACCTTCTTCACGTTGCGTACAAGTTTCATATACTCGCGCCATTCCTTATTGTTCTTGAATTTCAAGGGCGGGTAGATGTATACATTTCTGAGCTGGAAAAACGGGATAGTGTCGCCTTCGTAGATGCACAGTTCCGCATGGGTGTAAAATTGGCGCTCGAAAGCCTTTTTCCTTTCGTAGGCTTCATCGATGACCCCTTCTTCGTTTTTTTGAGCTTTGACCGTAGAAAACGAAGAGAAAAGCAAGAGGATAAGGAAGCAAAAGAACGGTGCAATTCTCGTTTTCATGGCGGCAAATGTAGTGTTTCTACTTGGAATTAGGTTCAATTCGCTGAAAATAAAAATCATAATAGATGTGCCCGAAGTTATAATTTACAAAACTTTTAAATTCGTTTCCCCTTGTTTTGGCGTAAATTATGAAATCCCTCTCTTCAAAAGTACTTCCGGCGAGCTGAAAAACATGCAAGATTTCTCGAAAAAAGTCTTGCAGCATTTTTTTAAAGGAATGTAGTCTTTTTTGT
Source organism: Bacteroidaceae bacterium (assembly GCA_050946375.1). Taxonomy (GTDB): domain Bacteria; phylum Bacteroidota; class Bacteroidia; order Bacteroidales; family Bacteroidaceae; genus UBA1794. Next base: position 54,408 of record JBMNUT010000010.1, read on the forward strand.
CGGCGAAATACTTATTTTTGCAATTGTCTGAATAATAAACAAAAAACAAATCAACTATTATGAACAGAAAATTACAACGTATTTTTGTATTAGCCCTGCTTGTAGTGTTTGGGACTTGTCTGCGTTCGCAAGCAGCCGTGGGGTATAATTATGACGTCTGCATTGGCGGAATTTATTATAAGCTCAATTCGACGAACAAGACGGCCAGCGTGACTTTCATACAGCAGTTGGTGCAGCGTCCGATGGATCCCCATATGCCGGTAGAAATAATCTATAAGTCGGATTATAAAGGCAGCGTAGTGATTCCCAAGACTATTGAGGTAGATAATCCCATAACCGTTGCCGTAGAAAAGGAAGAATACACCGTGACGTCCATCGACCACCATGCCTTCTACGAATGTACGGGGCTTCGGAGTGTCGTAATACCTGCCACGGTCACGTCTATTGGCGCCAATGCATTCGAAGGATGCACCATGTTGTCATCCATCGATATGCCTTTTACTATGGAAAGCATCGCAAGTAGAGCTTTTTACGGCTGCAGAAATGCGAAACTCGTTTTTCCGAAAGTCGTGAAACTGGGTACCGATGCGCTTACGGACAGTAAGATCAGCGTAGGAGTGGAAGCCTACGGGCTCTGCTTCGTGCCGGATAAGCAGACAGGCACGGCCATGCTCATCGCAAAGGATATGGACTTCGACGAAGAAGGAAACGTGATTTACAACCGGGATGCCAAGTATGAAGGTGATTTGCGCGTAGGCGGTACTTATTCCATCAACCAGAATACAGAGAGTTATCGGCTTGTTTCCATCGATGACCATGCGTTTACGAATTGCGAGGTGAACAGTCTGTATTTGTACCCAAGCGTTACGGAGATAGCTCCCTCGGCTTTTGAAAATGCGCACATAGTCAGTGTCTTGTTTACTTCTCCGCTTAAGTCGTATGAGGCCTTTGCGCAGTCGGAAATAGAGCGCATCTTTACGGCTTCTTCCGAGGTGAAAAAAGTAGCATCCTGCGTTGCTTCTTCCTCGTGCGAGGTGCTTTCCATCGAGCCGGAGGTTACGAAAATCATCCCTTACCTGCGTGGAGTTTCGTTTTATGCCCGGAGCAGCAACAAGTACATGACAATCAATAGCGCCTATGGCGTAGAGTCTACTGCTCCCCTGCGCGTGGGTGACGACGGATTTTACTTCTTCAAATTGAACTACATGCAGCCCGATACGGAAGGAAACGTGTGGGTTGATTATTCGATTGAGGGCTGTCCGATGAATTTAACCCATGATGTGACGTTTACTACCGCACCTTTTAAGGCCTCGGTGCAGATGGTGGAACAGACTCAGACTTCCTTTTCTTTCAAAGTGACAGTGTCTGAAGACGAAACGTGGGCGCTTGAGCGGTTAGTATTCGACGGAAAAGAAATAAGTAATGGGGAATTGCTGGAATATTCGGATCTTTTCCCGGGTGTATATTACATGAGTGGAATGGCTTATTATGATGAAAACGATATTTCGGCCTGGGTAGATAAAGATGAATATGAGACTTCTTTCCCGTTTTCTAAGAATGTATCTACGAAAGATATAACTTTTGAACTGGTGGATAAGCAGGTCGGCCCGACGAGTGTTTCGGCTTTAGGAAAATATGAGGCAGGCAATGCCAACGTGACGGGTACGAAGCTGGTTTGCAACGGCATCGTTTCCGAAACGAACCGACTGGATATGACAGGTTTGGAGCCGGGTAAGAAATATACGGCACGCTATGAAATCTATGTGGACGACAGGCTGTACAGAGGATTGGACTGGGCTTTCACTACCGACACGGTGGCTTTCGTGACGCTTCCGGCGCAGGCTGTGTCGAATACGTGCGCCATTATCGCGGCGGAGTGCAACATCAGCGAGAAGGAGACGGCCTGCGGTTTCGAATGGCGGCGCATCGATGCGCCCGACCTGGTACCTTCTACGTTCAGCCCCACCTTCGTGGCCGACAGTACGCTGGCAGGTCGCCTCGAGGGACTGAGCCCCAATACCTATTATAAATACCGTCCTTATTACTATTGTGCGGCAAACGATACTTATTACTATGGCGAGTGGATTGGTTTCGGTACGGCCGATGCGTATGTTTACTTCGAGCCGGTGGTTTATACTTCTTCCGACCCCGTGGTGGAGGGTACTACCGTCCGTCTGCAGGGACGTGCCCTGGCCGGTTCGGAAGCCGTGGCGGAACAAGGTTTCGAGTACTGGAAGGAGTCGCTTCCGTCCGCTCCGATGACGCGTACTGCGGGCGGAGTGCAGGTAGTTCTGGCCAGCGGTCAGACGATGGAGGCTACGCTCGAGGGTCTGGAGCCCGGCACAACGTATGCTTACCGCGCCTTTGTCACCACCTCGCGGGGCACTACGTACGGTGCGACGTACCACTTCTCTACGCCTGTGCTTACGGCTATCGGGGAAACCTTTGCCGATTCCGGCGAAAAGTGCCTCGACTTTTCGGTGAAACAGTCCGGACAAGTGGAGATTTGCGTTTCCACTCCTCCGGCTGCGCAATCCTGTGCATACAGACTGGTTTCGATAGGCGGGCAGATGATTGCCGGCGGCATGGTGCCGGCCGACGGGCAATGGTATCCGCTGGCTGAGGGCCGCACTTTGCCGGCTGGCCTGTATGTGGTGACCGTTTCCGACGGCGTGCGGCAGCAGTCGAAGAAGATGGTCGTTGAGTGAGCCACGGGGCTTTTGCCCTGCTGGCTGCGTGCATAATGAAATCCGCCGGACAAGTTTTCAGCATCTTGTCCGGCGGATTTTGTATAGGGTTGTGCCTGGGTTTTACATGCGTTCGGGCACTTCGATTCCGAGCAGCCCCATGGCGGCTTTCACCGTGCGGGCCACCGTTTCGGAGAGGGCAAGGCGGAAGGCGCGCAGTGCTTCGTTTTCTTCGCGCAGGATGGAGAAGTCGTGGTAGAACTGGTTGTATTCTTTCACCAGTTCGTAGGCGTAGTTGGCGATGCCCGAGGGCGAATAGTCGTTTCCGGCCTGTGCTACGACGGTTGCGAAGTCGGCAATCTTCTGAATGAGGCTTTCTTCTTTCTCGTTCAGGCTGACGTTGGCGGGGAGCGTCGCGGGCAGTTTCAGCCCGGCTGCCTCGGCTTTCCGCAGGATGCTGCGTATGCGTGCGTAGGTGTACTGTATGAAGGGTCCGGTATTGCCGTTGAAGTCGATGGATTCCTTGGGGTTGAACGTCATGTTCTTGCGGGCGTCTACCTTGAGGATGAAGTACTTGAGTGCGCCCATGCCTACGATTCGGGCTATCTCGTCGGCTTCTTCGGGGGTGAAGTCTTCGAGTTTTACTTCGCGGCCTTCCGATGTTTCGCGGGCGGTCTCGATCATTGAGTCCATCAGGTCGTCGGCGTCGACAACGGTGCCTTCGCGCGACTTCATTTTCCCTTCAGGCAGCTCGACCATGCCGTAGGAGAAGTGTACGAGGCTCTTGCCCCATTTGAATCCGAGGCGGTCGAGCAGGATGGAAAGCACCTGGAAATGGTAGTTTTGCTCGTTGCCTACGACGTAAATCATCTTGTCGATGGGGTAATCGGCGAAGCGCTGTTCGGCCGTGCCTATGTCCTGTGTCATGTAGACGGAGGTGCCGTCGGAGCGAAGCAGGAGTTTTTGGTCCAGTCCCTCCTTGCTGAGGTCGGCCCAGACGGAGCCGTCTTCCTTGCGGAAGAAGAGGCCTTTCTCGAGTCCTTCGAGTACTTTGCGTTTTCCCTCGAGGTAGGTTTCCGATTCGTAGTATATCTTGTCGAAGCTGACGCCCATCCGGCGGTAGGTTTCGTCGAATCCGTCGTACACCCACTGGTTCATCATTTTCCAAAGGGCGCGCACTTCGGGGTCGCCGGCTTCCCACTTGCGGAGCATCTCCCGCGCTTCCTGCATGAGGGGCGACTTGGCTTCGGCTTCTTCCTTGCTCATTCCCTGTGCCATCAGCTCGTTGACTTCGGCTTTGTAGTGCTTGTCGAAGGCCACGTAGTAGTCGCCTACGAGGTGGTCGCCCTTGATTCCGGTGGACTGGGGCGTCTTTCCTTCGCCGTACTTCTGCCAGGCGAGCATGGACTTGCAGATGTGTATGCCGCGGTCGTTGACGATGTTGGTCTTTACGACGCGGTTTCCGTTGGCTTCCATGATGCGTGCCAGCGAGCTTCCCAGCAGGTTGTTGCGCATGTGGCCCAGATGGAGCGGCTTGTTGGTGTTGGGCGATGAGTATTCTATCATCACCAGCGGGGCGCTTCCGTCAGCGGGTGCGGCCTTGAAACCGTAGTCCGGGTCCTGGCGGATGGCTTCGAGCAGGTCAATCCAGCACTGCGAGGCGATGGTCAGGTTGAGGAATCCTTTGATTACGTTGTATTTTTCGACCACTGCGGCCTCGTGTTCCATGAGGTAGCGCCCGATTTCGTCGGCCGTGTCTTCCGGTTTTTTGCGGGACAGGCGCAGCAGTGGGAAGACGACCAGCGTGAGATGGCCTTCGAACTCTTTCTTTGTCTTTTGCAGCTGTATGCTGTCGGGGGCTACGTCGGCTCCATATAGGCTTTTGATCGCGGCCTGTATGGTGGCTGCGAGTTTGTTTTCGATGTTCATTTGAGCAGATTCGGTTTGAAAAAATGGTGTAACACTCGGTCTTTCGGGCAGTCGGGTGCCCGTATTTCCGCCGCGCAAAGGTACGAAGAAAAAACGAGACCTTTTGCAGAACGTGCTGAAAGCTGTTTGCCGCGCTTCCGGGCGGTGGGCGATTTGGTGCGGCGTTTTTCGGGAAAAGTGCCTCGCCTTTCGGGCGGAAGTGGTGGGGGTTTGGGCGGCGTGGGGGTAAACAAAAAACGAATCCCCGGGCCGGGAATTCGTTTTTATAGCCATGCTCGGGCAAAAAGAATCATTGCAAAGCGTCGGCCAGTTCTGCGCCGGCTTTGAATTTGGCGATTTTCTTGGCGGGGATGGTAATGGACGCTTTGGTAGCGGGATTGATGCCCGTGCGTTCTCCCCGTTCGCTTACGGAGAAAGTGCCGAACCCGACGAGGGCGATCTTGTCGCCTTCTTTCAGAGTCTTGATAACGGTTGAGACGAATGCGTCGAGCGCTTTCTTGGAATCGGCCTTGCTCAGGCCGGATTCTTCTGCCATGGCATTGATAAGTTCTGCTTTGTTCATGATAACAGAGATGTGATGATATTGATAAAATAAAGAATTTGACTCGGACAAATGTAAGGGTAAAAGGGAAAAAAACAAATAATTAGCGGGGAAAAATAGGTGTTTTTTGGAAATAAAAGTGAATAGACTTGCGGATTTGCCTTTAGCGAGCGAAAAAAGTAGTACTTTTGTAGGCAAATTCTGTTAGTACCTTATTATATCGGAAATAGATGAACGGCACCCCTCCTGTTACTAAGAATCTGTTAATAATCAACGTGCTTTTTTTTCTGGCCGACTTTGTCCTGGGGCAAAGGGGCGTGAATCTGACGAGCCTTTTCGGGCTTTATTTCTTTGGCATGGATGGTTATTTCCATATCTGGCAGCCGATTACGTATATGTTTATGCACGGCAGCCTGTCGCACATCTTCTTTAATATGTTTGCCCTGTGGATGTTCGGCCGTATCCTGGAGAGCGTCTGGGGCGGGCGCCGCTTCCTGATATATTATATGGTGTGCGGCGTGGGCGCGGCCCTGCTGCAGGAGCTGGTTCAGCTGCTCAGTTTCCTCCACAGCGTGAACACGGGCATCGTGGACTACTCCATTCTGGCGCCGACCGTGGGGGCTTCGGGCGCGGTCTACGGCATATTGCTGGCTTTTGCCATGCTGTTTCCCAACGAGCGGATGTTTATTTTTCCGCTGCCGATGCCCATCAAGGCCAAGTATTTCGTGGCGTTTTTCTTTGTACTGGAGCTGTTTTCGGGATTTGCCGTGTCGGACAACGTGGCCCACTTTGCGCATCTGGGCGGCATGCTGTTCGGCTGGGCGCTGATCATATACTGGAGGCGGAAGGCAAGATATGGCGGGAATTTTCGAAGATTTTAAGCGTCGTTTCCGCGACGGCTCGGTGGTGCTGCGTTTGCTGTACGTGAACGTGGCGGTATTCCTGCTGTTTTCGGTGTGCCGGGTGGTCGACTGGCTGTTCAGCCTTTCGTCTGCGGGCGGCACCGACGGGTGGGTCTCCTGGCTGATGCTCCCTGCGGACTGGAGGGAAGCGCTCGGACGGCCGTGGACGCTGCTGACTTATATGTTTCTGCATGTCGATGTGTGGCATTTGTTCTTCAACATGGTCTGCCTTTACGCCTTCGGCATGCTGTTTCTGCTTTTCTTTTCGGCCCGGCATCTGCGGGGTCTTTATCTGTTGGGCGGCCTTTGCGGCGCTTTGTTCTTCCTGTTGTCGGTGGCGGTGTTCCCCGTTTTCCGCGACGGGCAGGGGCCTCTGCTCGGAGCTTCGGCGTCGGTGCTGGCGCTCGTGGCGGCTTTGGGCACGGCGCAGCCCAACTATGAGGTACGGCTTTTGTTCTTGGGCTCGATTCGGCTGAAGTATATAGCTATCGGCTTGATACTGATATCGTTTCTTTCCGTCCCTTCTGCCAATTCGGGAGGCGAGATTGCCCATCTGGGCGGCGCTTTCGGCGGCTGGCTCTTTGCCTATTCGCTCGCGCGGGGGCACGACCTGACGAAGTGGCTGAACGCTCCGTTCGACTGGTATGCCCGGATTGTGCGAAGTGCCTCGGCGCTCCGCGAAAAGCCCCGCGGCTCTTCGCGTAAAGCGCCGTACAATAATCCGCACATGAAGGTGCACATGGCCCGGAAGGCCGAGGACTGGAGGAATCCCTCGGCGTCGCCCGCGCCCAAACCGGGGGAGCTGGACGGGATACTCGACAAGCTCAAGCGGTCGGGCTACGGAAGTCTGACGGCCGAGGAAAAGCGCATTTTGTTCGAAGCAAGCAAACGTCAATGAAAATAAGCAAGATAGTTTCGCGGTTTCTGCTGTGGGTCAATTTCTTCTGCATTGCCGCCATGTTGTTCTCCGCCTGGAGTCCGTGGCTGATCAACCCGCAGAAACATGCACTCTGGGCGCTGGCGGGGTTTTTGCTCCCGCTGTTTTTCTTTTTGAACCTGGGCTTTACGCTGCTCTGGATTTTCTTTTCCTGGAAATACGCCCTGTTTTCCCTCGCGGCCTTCGCCTGCTGCCAGGGGCAGCTCAGGGCTTACTGTCCGCTCAACCTGAGAGAGCCCGAAATGCCTCCCCGCGGCGTGGTGAAAGTGCTTTCCTACAATGTGATGGGCTTCGACAAACTGCTGAAAGACAAGTCGGAAAGCTTGAATCCCATATTGGACTACATCAAGCGCCAGGATGCCGACATCGTGTGCCTGCAGGAGTTCCGTTTCTCCACGAACGGCGACCCGCACCAGCTCTCGGAGGAAGACATCCGCTCGGTACTCGGCAAATATCCCTACTATGCGCACGGGGGGAGCCGTAAGGGCGGCTACATGAACTTGGCCGTCTTCTCCCGTTTCCCCATCCTTTCCTCCCGCAATGTGGAGTACGGCAAGTCGATGAACGCTTCCTCGCTGCATGAGCTACTCATCTACGGCGATACGGTCACGCTGGTCAACAACCATCTGGAGTCGAACAAGCTGACCAAGGAAGACAAGGCGCTGTATGAGGAAATAATCAATGACCCGAATAAAAATACCGTCTCGGCCGGCGGGCGCACCCTGCTGCGCAAACTGGCCGACGCCACTGCCATACGGGCCTGGCAGGTCGACACTTTGTCGGAAATATTACGACACGACGCCCGTCCGTCCGTCATCATTTGCGGGGACTTCAACGACATTCCCGTCTCTTATGCCCACCGTGTAATGCAGGGCAATCGGCGCGATGCCTACGTCGATGCCGGTTCCGGGCCGGGCATCTCCTACAATCAAAATAAGTTTTACTTCCGAATCGACAATATCCTTTACTCCGGTCGCTTCAAGGCCTTGCGTTGCCGGGTGGACAACAGCATAAAGGACTCGGATCATTACCCTATTTACGCTTATCTGTCTGTAGAAAACCAGTAAAAACAACCTCTTAACGGCAAATAATCAGCCGATTTTTTCCGGTGAGTACGGAAAAAAGGTATATTTGCGAGCTAATTTTTCGTAAATCAGAACTAAAAAACAAAATCAATAAAACCTACTTAGTAAAAATGAAGAACAAAGGATTTGTAAAGGTGTTCTCGGTATTGCTGATTCTGGTGTGCCTTTTCTACCTCTCCTTTTCTTTCGTTTCCTCCTACTACACCAACAAGGCGGAGGAATATGCGAAGGGAGACCCGAAGTTGGAAGAGGCATTTCTGGATTCCATTGCCAACGAGAAAGTCTGGTTGGGAAGCTATACCCTTAAAGAATGCCGCGAGATGGGAATCAGCCTGGGCCTTGACCTGAAAGGCGGTATGAATGTCGTGTTGGAAGTGTCGGTTGCCGACGTTTTGAAGTCGCTTTCCGACAATAACCCCGATGAAGCATTCAACCAAGCCATCGTAAATGCCCAAAGAGCCCGCGAAAGCAGTCAGTCGGACTACATCAGTCTTTTTATCCGCGAGTACCAGAAGTTAGCACCGGGCAAGAGCCTGGCCTCAATCTTTGCCACTCAGCAGATGCGCGGCAAGATTTCGCCCCAAAGCTCCGACCAGGAAGTAGAACGGGCGCTGCGCGAAGAGACGAAAGCCGCTATTGCTAACTCGTTCAACGTATTGCGTACACGTATCGACCGCTTCGGCGTTGTGCAGCCCAACATCCAGGAACTGGAAAACAGCATGGGCCGCATCATGATCGAGCTGCCGGGAATCAAAGACCCCGAACGCGTACGCCGCCTTTTGCAAGGCTCTGCAAATCTGGAGTTCTGGGAGACTTATCAGGCATCCGAGATACTTCCCTACCTGACGACGGTCGAAAATGTGATTCGTTCCGTACGTAGCGGAAAGTCGGGCGCCGATTCCACCGCCGTGGCCGAAGCCTCGACCGAGGCCGATACTGCCGCAACCGCTGCCGACGCCTCCGCTTCGGCAAGCAACAAGCTGGCATCCATCCTGAAATCCTCTACCGGAAAAGGCCAGAACGCAACCGCTGCCGACGCGCAGGCTGCCGAAGAGCACCCGCTGTTCTACTACCTGCAGCCCGCCCAGGCCTCGGCAAGCAGCCTGATCGGCTATGCCCGCGACACGGCGGCCGTGAACGCCTGCTTCGCAATGCCTGAGGTCATCAAGCAGTTGCCCCGCGATTTGCGCCTGAAGTGGAGCGTGAAGCCCACAGAGTTCGACCCGACCGGGAAAATCTTCGAGCTCTATGCCATCAAGAGTACCGAGCGCGACGGACGCGCGCCGCTGGAAGGCGACGTAGTCGTAGGCGCTCAGGCCGACTTCAACCAGCACGGTCAGCAAGTGGTCAGCATGCGTATGAATTCGGAAGGCGCACGCCTCTGGGCGCAGATGACGAAACGCAACGTGGGCCGCTGCATTGCCATCGTACTGGACGGCTATGTATATTCCGCGCCGGTAGTTAATGGAGAAATCACCGGCGGAAATTCCGAAATCAGCGGGCACTTTACGCCGGAAGAGGCGCAAGACTTGGCCAACGTGCTGCGCTCCGGTAAGATGCCTGCCCCGGCACACATCATACAGGAAGACGTGATTGGCCCGTCGCTCGGTGCCGAATCCATCCAGCAGGGTATCATTTCCTGCGTCATCGCCATCATCTTCCTGATGGTCTACATGTGCTTCATGTACGGACTGATTCCCGGTATGATTGCCAACGTAGCCATCCTGCTCAACTTCTTCTTCACCTTGGGAATCCTGACCTCCTTCCAGGCAGCCCTGACGATGTCCGGAATTGCCGGTATGGTGCTCTCCCTGGGTATGGCAGTCGATGCGAACGTGCTTATCTACGAGCGCGCCAAGGAGGAACTCCGGGCAGGCAAGGGCATTCGCGATGCCATCAACGACGGTTATAAGAACGCATTCTCTGCGATTTTCGACTCAAACGTTACCTCAATCATTACCGGCGTCATCCTCTTCTGGTTCGGTACCGGAACGATTCGCGGCTTCGCTACGACGTTGATCATCGGTATCTGCTGCTCGTTCTTCACCGCCGTTTACATGACCCGCCTCGCCTACGAGCACTTCCTGGCAAAGGGCAAGTTGCAGAACCTTACCTTCAAGGGCCTGTGGAAGGACGTTCTGGTAGGAACGAACTACAAGTTTATCGAAAATACGAAGCGTTACTTCACCATCTTCGGAGCATTGGTAGCCATTTGCATACTCTCCTTCATCTTCAACCGCTTGAATCCGAGTATCGACTTCACCGGCGGACGTAACTACGTGGTGCAGTTCGAAAATCCGGTATCGGTAGAAGACATCCGTGAATGCCTCGAAGAAAACGTCGGACCCGACGTATTCAGCCAGGTGCTGGCCGTAGGTACCGACGGAACGAAGGCCCGTATCAGTACGAACTACCGCATCGATGAAAACAATCCGCAGGTAGATTCCGAAATCGAAGCCCTGCTCTACAAGGGACTGAAGCCGCTGCTTACGAACAATATTACGCTCGAGCAGTTCATCGACCGTGCCGACGACACGGGCGGCACCATCCTCAGCTCGCAGAAGGTAGGGCCTACGATGGCCGACGACCTGAAGATTGACGCCGTATGGGCCGTCATCTTCTCCCTCATCGGTATCGGACTCTACATCCTCATCCGCTTCCGCAACGTGGCTTACAGTATCGCTTCTACCGTAGCCCTGGCCTTCGATGCCCTCATGCTTATCGGTATCTACTCACTCTGCTGGAAGTTCATGCCTTTCTCCATGGAGATTGACCAGACGTTCATCGGCGCCGTCCTCACCGTGGTGGGTTACTCCATCAACGATAAGGTGGTCATCTTCGACCGTGTGCGCGAGTACTTCGGTCTCTACCCCAAGCGCGGAAAACTGCAGATATTCAACGATTCGTTGAACTCGACGCTCTCCCGTACGTTGAACACGGGTACTTCGACGCTCGTCGTGCTCTTCTGCATCTTCCTGCTCGGCGGCGAGAGCATCCGCAGCTTCTCCTTCGCCATGATCGTGGGTATCATCATCGGTACGTTCTCTTCGCTCTTCCTGGCAGCGCCTGTGGCCTACCGCATCATTACGCGTAAGGAACGCAAGGAACAAAACGCATAAATCCCGAAAAAGTGCCTGCCCTTTTCGCCGAAAGGGGCGGGTATTTTTCGGTAAAGTATAACGGTTTTCCCCGTTTCGGGACATAAGTTCAGCCCGGCTCCTGCTGCAGGAGCCGGGTTTTTTTGTGGGAGAATGCCGGGGGAGATGCGGCCCTCAGGAGCTGTTTCCCTTGCCTCTCAGGGCACATCGGGCAGTCGGCGGTGGAAGAGTCCGGGCAGGGCGTGCGCGCCCCGCTGCGGCCCTCGTACGGGGGCGCAGGGCGATGTATCGCGTGGCGCAGCGGGATTGTTCCCGTTCAGCGGACGGCTTTCTGCTGATGCACGTCGAGAAGCCGCTTGAAGTCGATGTCGGCCTTGATTTTGTCGAGTATCCTCCGCACCACCATGTGTATCTCTTTTCCGGTGCGGTAGTCGGCCGGGCAGGCAAAGTTGACGCGGTTTTCGCGTATCAGCCTCAGGGCCGTCTCCTTTTTGCCCTCCTCCGTGCCGTAGACGGCTATGGAGTGCCCGCCGTGTTCCTTGATCATTTTCATGCAGGGTATGTCCGTATCCCCGTCGCCGAAGTAAATCATGCGGGCAAACGGTATGGGGCGCTCTTCTTCGGGGATGTATTCGTTTATCTTCTTGTTGTCGCTCACTTCCCTGATGCCCTTGTTTATCTTGAAGAGGAACTGCGTCTTGGCCGTGTAGTCCACGGCTACGGCGGGCCAGTAGGCTATGCCGTCCACGTTGTAGAGGTAGGAGCAGGCGTAGATGTTCTCGAACTCTTTGGCGATGGGCGTGCCTTCGATCATTTCCTTCAGCCCCGAGGAGTTGATGTAGTGCCTGATGTCCAGGCCGATGGAGTCGCCGTATTCGTTGATGAGGGCAAACCATTCGCGCACGCCGGCAAAGAGCTTTATTTTCGAACCGAAGCTGCGGAATGATTCGCGCCGCAGGGAAATCTGGTTGCTGCGTGCGGTTTCGATCATGAGGTACATGTAGGTCAGTATCCCGTTGGCATCGTTTTTCTCGGAGAGTTCACGGTTTTTCCTCCAAAACTCTTCGTTATTTTTCCCGATGGCCTGTATGAATCCGAATTCCTGCATGCTTCCGGGCGCCAGAGTGCCGTCGAAATCGTAGATGAGTGCGATGGTAGGTCGTTTGTTCTTTTTCATGATTTTCGGACAAAAGTACAGTTTTTCTCCCTTATTCCCATCCGCAAATGCGTCATTGTGCCTCCCCCGGGCGTCGATTTCGGCGCTTTTTGGGCGGTTCGGGCCGCGATATGCGGCAATTCCGTTGGCCGGTAAGGAGAAAAGCCCTACTTTTAGGCACATTTCAACCACTTGAACAAATGATGCGTATCCCCTCTTTTTCTCTTCTTCTGCTCCTCCTGCTGGCCCTGCCCCTGCAGGCGGAGGACGTAACGACCGCCTCGCCCGACGGGCGCATCCGGGTCGATTTTCACTGTGCGCCGGGCGAATCGCCGTCCTGCCCCACCCTTTCGGTCAGCTGCGACGGCCAGTATCTGTTTCGCGGCATCACCCTCGGGCTGGCCACCGACCGCTCCGACCTCTCTGCCGGCCTGAGCCTGAAGTCGGCCTCGCAACCCCTGCTCCATACCGACGACTACCGCATGCTGACGGGCAAGCGCACGCACTGCGTGAACCGCGCCCATGAGCGCACCCTCGTGCTGGAAAACGCCGAAGGGCGCAGCCTGAGCCTCGTTTTGCGCGTCTACGACGACGGAGTGGCCTTCCGCTACCTTCTGGAAGACCCGACGCAGGGCGAACGCCTCACAGCCGATTTCACCTCCTACCCCCTCGCTCCGGGCCGGAACCGCTGGATGCGCACGCGAACGGTGGACAACGAAGGCTTTTACCCCCTGGCCACTTCCGTACAGACGGCGGCCGAATATGGCTATCCCGCCCTGATGGAGCCGTGCGAAGGCCTCTTTGCCCTGCTGACGGAGGCCGCCCTGCGGCGCGAAAACTGCGGCTCTTACCTCGCGGGCGACAGCACCGGGCGTTACCGCGTGCGGCTCGTCGACGCCTCTGTGCCCCTCCCCGCGCAGGGATGGGCTTCGCCCTGGCGGCTGATGCTCGTCGGTTCGCTGGCCGACGTGGTGGAGTCCACGCTCGTGACCGACGTGGCCGACCCCTGCCCCGCAGGCGCCGATTTCTCATGGGTAGAGCCGGGCGTCGCTTCGTGGGTCTACTGGGCGCACAACCACGGTACGCGCGATTTCCAGCTGCTGAAGACTTATGTCGACCTGGCGGCCGATATGGGCTGGAAGTACAGCCTGATTGACTGGGAATGGAGCCAGATGTCGAACGGAGGTACGGTGGAAGATATCTTTGCCTATGCGCATGCCCGCGGCGTGAAGCCCCTTTTGTGGTACAACTCCAGCACCGCCTGGGTGGGGCCCGGCTCGCCCGAGCCGCTGTATCGCCTCAATCGGAAAGAAGCGCGGGAGAAAGAGTTCGGATGGCTCAACGAACAGGGCGTAAGCGGCGTGAAAGTCGACTTTTTCCCTACCGACAGCCTGTCGGTCATCAACTACTATTTCGATATTCTGGAGAGCGCCGTGCGCCATCGTCTGCTGGTCAATTTCCACGGCGGTACGCTGCCCTGGGGCTGGCAGCGCACCTATCCCAACCTGGTCACGCTGGAGTCGGTCTACGGCGCCGAGTGGTACAACAATAACGCCACGCTTACTGCGCGTGCGGCCTGCCACAACGCCACGTTGCCTTTCACCCGCAACGTAATCGGCTCGATGGACTACACGCCGGGCACCTTCTCCGACTCGCAACACTCGCACATCACCACCCACGGCCACGAGCTGGCGCTCACCGTGCTCTTCGAGTCGGGCGTGCAGCACATGCCCGACCGTCCGGAGACTTACCGCGCCCTGCCCGAAAAGGTGCGGCACTTCCTGTCCGCCCTGCCTGTCGTTTGGGACGACACCCGCCTCCTGGCCGGTTATCCGGGGCAGGAAGTGGTGCTGGCGCGGCGCAAGGGTGCGGCGTGGTACGTGGCCGGCATCAACGGCACCGACGCGCCTGCCGCGATTACCTTCTCCCTGCGGCGGCTCGGCCTGGGCAAGGACGCGAAAGCCTGCCTCTTCGGCGACGGAAGCGACGGGCGCAGTTTCGTCATCCGCGATGGTTATGCGATAGATTCCGGGGAAGTTACGGTCGATTGCCTCCCCCGTGGCGGCTTTGTCCTGCTGCTGGAGTGAGGCCCGGCTGCCTGCCGGTGCGGGGCGGCCTGCGCCGCGGGCGGGCGGAACATAGGAGTACATAATAAAAGCGGTGTGTAAGAATGCACAATCTGCTGCGTTGCTTTCAAGATTCGGGTTCGGTCACTTACATCAGTAAGCTCCCTTCACCCTTACTTTCAGCGCCTTGCATCTTGCACATTCTTACACACCTTAAGAGGGTGAGCCAAAACTGAACGTTTTGACACACCCTCTTTGTTTTCTTTTGAGTCGGGGTGACTGGATTCGAACCAGCGACAACACGCCCCCCAGACGTGTACTCTAACCGGGCTGAGCTACACCCCGAATCTTGAAATTCGGTATCGCTCTTCTTTCGAAAAGCGGGGCAAAGGTAGTGACAGTTTCTGTGTTTTCCAAAAAGAAGAGGCGTTTTTTGCAGTATTTTTTGTTTCTTTTCGACTTTTGGCCGCTTTCCGGTGCCGTTTTCCTCCTGCAGCGGGTCGGTTTCCGCCGCTTCTCTTTTCCGGAACAGGCACTGGCGGGGCAAATAGTTGCGGCGTTTTTGCAAAAAAGTCTTGCCTGATTCCGGAAAAACAGGCAAGGCTTTTCTCCGGTGCGGGCAGGCGTTTTTTCCTTTATCGCAAGGCCTGCCCGGCTATTCCGTCACCGGTCGGGCCAGATGCATACCATTATTTTTCCCGTAAACGCGGAGGGTGGGCATCTGAAATGTGTGCTTGTCGCTTATATCAATGAACCAACGTATGTCGAGGTGCATCCCTTCTTCCCGTTCGCCGCAAAAGAATTCCGAATCGCCTTCCTCGAATTCCGGCCGAGCTGTACTTATAGATCTGAAAGATTTGGAATTGTCGAAGCAAAGCACATTGCCGTTTATTTTGCTGGTCAGCCACACGCGGTAGTGTCCCAAGAGGGTGTCATAAGTAAGTTCGCAGTTATCAATCAGTCGTTGCCACTCGTCGGCCGTAGGCAGGCGCCAGTTGCCACCCAGTTGGGCGCGGACTACGTCGTAACGTGCGTCGCCACTGATATTATCCGGCAGGGCGTCCACGTTCAGGGCTCTCCATTCGGGCGAATTGTATTTGATGCGTCCCGTGGCGTCGCCCCATGAGAACAAGTCCCACTCCAGGGCGTTTTCGCTAAAGAGGCGCTCGTCGGGCACGAAAGTCGGCTCGTGGGCGATGTAGGGGCGGGCGTAACGGCGGATGATGAGGTTGCCGCTGGCCCAGTAGAGGGGCTTGCCCGAGTCGGAAAGTACGCCCATGTCGACGCGGCGGTCTACCGTGTCGAGCGGGGAGTCGTAGCGGACGGTGGTCGAATCGCTTCCGAAAACGGGACGGATGGAGCAGCCTTGGTAGCGGTAGTCGCTGCTGATTTCGCCCTTTCCGGCCGTGCCCACCCAGAGCGACACGGCGCCCGTCGCGCCCGGTTCACGCGTGCCCGTCCAGTAGTACCCGCGCTGTCCCTCCATGAAGCGTTCGTTTCCCTGGCGCATGCCGGCCATCGGCAGGAAAATGCTGTTGCCGTTGGGCCCGGTCACGCGGTATCCCGTCGTGCCCTGCACGGTCTCCTTGCGCCAGGCGCAGCGCTCGAGCAGCTCTTTCGCCTCGGCTTCGGTGGGCAGGCGCCAGTATCCGCCCATTTTCATGTGGGGCAGGTCGTAGAGGGTGCGGCAGATGTCGGGCAGCGGGTCGGTGCCGCCGTAGAGAGTGGAAGTCCAGTTTCCCGTACTGTCGTGCACCTGCATCGTGGTGGCCGTGCCCTCGGGGTCGGCCCATCCGTAGAGTCCGCCGGTTTCGTAGGGGGCGTTGGCGCCCACGTTGCAGCTTGCCCACCGTACGGACAGCCCTAAGTCGACGGCCTCGGCCGTGGTTTCACTCCCCCCCCCGCCACCGGAAGGGGTTTCCGGTTCATCGCTGGAGCAGGAGTTCAGCACCGCCGCACATACGGCGGCTGCAAAAAGCGAAAGGAGGAGAAACGGCTTTTTCATGGCTTGCGGGGTATTGAGGGTTAAACAGTTGCGTCAAAGATAGAAAACATGCGGCACTTTTGCAAAAAAGTCTTGCCGGTTTTTCTTCGTTGCCTTGGGACTTATTTTGCTTCCCGCCAGGGCTTTCTCCCGACCGTCTACTCCGTTACGGGACGGACGAGAAGCATTCCTTCCCGATTGGGCCAAATCTGCATCTCGGCATACGTGCGGTCTACTCCGTCGACTATCTGGGGAATAATCTCGAAGTGTATCATGTTTCGCCCGCTGGTGAGGAACTCGGCATAGCCCGTAACGGGTCGCCAGGTGATTTCGTCGATGAAGTTGAGCGTCCCCACCCCATAGAACTTGAGTTGGTTGCCAGTGGTCCGGCTGGTGAACGTAATGACATAAGAGCCGTCCCTGTTGATTTGGTAGTACATGATGCTCCCCTCGCGCAGGCGTTGCCATTCGCTTTCGGTGGGCAGGCGCCAGCCATCGCCCAGTTGGGCGCGGGCAATATCGTAGCGTGCATCGCCGCTGATGTCATCCGGCAGGGCGTTTACGTTCAGAGCCTTCCACTCCGTTGAATAATAGCGCAGGCGTCCCGTGGCGTCGCCCCAGCAGAAGAGGTCGCACTCCAAGCCGTAGTCTTCTATAATGCGGTGCTCGGGCACGAAATCGGGCTCGTGGGCGATGTAGGAGCGGGCATAGCGTCGGAAAATAAGGTTGCCGCTGGCCCAGTAGAGGGGCTTTCCCGAGTCGGAAAGCACACCCATGTCGACGCGGCGGTCCACCGTGTCGAGCGGGGAATCGTAGGTGAAAGTTGTGGAATCGGTGCCGAAGACGGGACGGATGGAGCAGCCCTGGTAGCGATAGTCGGTGCTGATCTGGCCTTTGTTGCCGATGCCTACCCAGAAAGACACGGCACCTGTCGATTCCCATTGCCGCGTGCCGGTCCAGTAGTAACCGCGCTGTCCCTGCATGAAGTGCTCGCCGCCGAGCCGCATGCCGGCCATCGGCAGGAAAATGCTGTTGCCGTTGGGCCCGGTCACCTTGTATCCTGCCGTGCCCTGCCGGGTCTCTTTCGTCCAGATGCAGCGGTCGATCAGTTCCCGTGCTTCGGCTTCGGTGGGCAGGCGCCAGAAACTTTTGAGTTGCACGTGGGGCAGGTCGTACGAGGTGCGGCAGATGTCGGGCATGGGGTCTGCACCTCCGTAAAGGGGCGAGGTCCAGTTGTAGTTTTCATCGTGCACCTGGTTGGTTACGGCTGTGCCCTCGGGGTCGGCCCAGCCGTAGAGTCCGCCGGCTTCGTAGGGGGCATTGGCGCCTATGTTGCAGCTCGCCCACCGCACGGACAGCCCCAAGTCGACGGCCTTGGCTGTGGTTTCACCCTCTCCCCCGCCACCGGAAGGGGCTTCCGGCTCATCGCTGGAGCAGGAGTTCAGCACTGCCGCACATACGAGGGCTGCGAAAAGCGAAAGGAGGAGAAACGGCTTTTTCATGGCTTGCGGGGTATTGAGGGTTAAACAGTTGCGTCAAAGATAGAAAACATGCAGCACTTTTGCAAAAAAGTCTTGTCGGTTTTTCTTCGTTGCCATGGGACTTATTTTGCTTCCCGCCACGGCTTTCTTCCGACCGCCTACTCCGTTACGGGACGGACAGACAGCATGTTGTTGGCATTCACCCAAATGTAGGAGTGAACAGACGAAACCGGTTCGCCGTTTATGGTGCCGCGTGAAACCGAAAATCTTATCCATTTTCGGTTTCCGCTCAAGTAAGTCGCAGAACCGTAGAAATAGAAATAACTGATTGCGTCGCTGTATTCATAATAACCGCTTCCGTATAAGGTTAGTTTGTTCCCGTTTAACCGGCTTGTGAGTTCAATTATGGGTAGTTGTCCCGAAGGGATTTGAAAGGAAGCGTCGCAGTTATCAATCAGGCGTTGCCATTCGTTGGCTGTGGGCAGGCGCCAGTTTCCTCCTAATTGTGCCCGGGCCACGTCGTAACGCTCGTCGCCGCTGATATTGTCCGGCAGGGCGTCCACGTTCAGGGCCTCCCATTCGGGCGAGTAGTATTGTATGCGGCCCGTGGTGTCGCCCCATGAAAAGAGGTCCCACTCCAGGGCGCTCTCGTTGAAGATGCGGTTGTCGGGTACAAAAGTGGGCTCGTGGGCGATGTAGGAGCGGGCGTAACGGCGGACGATGAGGTTGCCGCTGGCCCAATAGAGAGGCTTCCCCGAATCGGAAAGTATGCCCATGTCGACGCGACGGTCCACCGTGTCGAGCGGGGAGTCGTAGGTGAAAGTCGTGGAATCGCTTCCGAAAACGGGGCGTATGGAGCAGCCTTGATAACGGTAGTCGCTGCTGATTTCGCCCTTTCCGGCCGTGCCCACCCAAAGCGACACAGCACCCGTCGCGCCCGGTTCACGAGTGCCCGTCCAGTAGTACCCGCGCTGTCCCTGCATGAAGCGTTCGTTTCCCTGGCGCATGCCGGCCATCGGCAGGAAAATGCTGTTGCCGTTGGGCCCGGTCACGCGGTATCCCGTCGTACCCTGCACGGTCTCCTTGCGCCAGGCGCAGCGCTCGAGCAGCTCTTTCGCCTCGGCTTCGGTGGGCAGGCGCCAGTATCCGCCCATTTTCATGTGGGGCAGGTCGTAGAGGGTGCGGCAGATGTCGGGTAGCGGGTCGGTGCCGCCGTAGAGGGTGGAAGTCCAGTTTCCCGTACTATCGTGCACCTGGTTGGTTACGGCCGTGCCCTCGGGGTCGGCCCAGCCGTAGAGTCCGCCGGCTTCGTAGGGGGCGTTGGCGCCCACGTTGCAGTTTGCCCACCGCACGGACAGCCCCAGGTCGACGGCCTCGGCCGTGGTTTCACCACCTCCCCCGCCTCCGGAAGGAGCTTCCGGCTCATCGCTGGAACAGGAGTTCAGCACCGCCGCGCATACGGCGGCTGTAAAAAGCGAAAGGAGGAGAAACGGCTTTTTCATGGCTTGCGGAGTATTAGGAATGAATTATACGCCTCGAATATACGAAGTTTTGAAGTATTTACAAAAAAGTCTTGCCTGTTTTTCGGAAAAGTCTTGCATCGGTTACGAAAAATCCTTGCCGCGGCGAAAGGGTTGCGGCAAGGATTTTCGGCATGATGAGCGGCGCGTGGCGGCATCAGTAGAGGGTGATTTGCCCGCCGTCGGAGGCGGCATGGCGGCGGAGTAGCTGCTGGGCATAGTGCGCGGTCTGGAGGACGCCTTCGCGACTGCCGTCGTATCCGTTGATGAGGACGAGCAGATGGGTGGTTTCGAGGCTTAGCTTGGTGCGATCGTGGTCGCTGGTCGGGGTCCCTATCCCACCCTCCTGGTCGCGGTAGACGGGCAGTTTGTCGATGTTCAGGCTGCCCCGCCCTATTCCCTCGTAGGGTTCTCCTTCGCGGCCTATGCCGAGCGTGAGGCTTGTGCCTCGTATTTTGTCGGCGTCGAAGCCTCCGATGCTGTATCCGTAGGCCATGCTGGCCAGATTGACGAGGTCGGCGAGCGTATGGATGCGGTAGAGTTCGCGCCCGGTCAGGAGGCGGCGTATGAGTGCCTCGGCGGCGGGTCGGTAGCGGCTGGGGTCTTTTCCGAAAAGGCGGTAGGCGCTCCGCGTGGCGGCTATGGGCGGCCACTGCTTGAGGCTCTCGGTGGTGAAACGGGTGCGCAGCTCTGCGGCCAGGGCGTCTATCTCTTGCCACAGGGCGGGGCTGAATTCGCTGTTTGCGACGCGCGCTTCGAGGGCTGCGCCGCAGAATTCGGGGCAGAGGGCGCGCACTTCGGGTGTGACGGTGATTTCCATCGTGAGGGGTTATTCGCAGGTTTCGCGGTAGAAGTCGAGGGCTTCGAAGATAAGTTCCTTGCTGGCCGTCTGGTTGAGGGCGATGTCTCCGATGTCGTGCAGGAGGGTGAAGTTGATGGTGCCTGCGGTGTTCTTCTTGTCGTGGAGCATCAGCTGGTAGAGGGGCTCGTAGTCGTCGCAGGTGATGGTGCAGTGTCCCCAGTATTCGCGTATGAACCGGGCGGTCTGGTGGAGGGTTTCGTAGGGAAATCCGGTGAGTTTGGCGGAGAGGTACAGCTCGCATACGAGTCCCCATGCTACGGCGTATCCGTGGAGTGCGGGGTGGTCGGTGTGGAAGGAGAAGCTCTCGAAGGCGTGGCCTACGGTGTGCCCGAGGTTGAGCGCCTTGCGGAGTCCTTTTTCGTAGGGGTCTTGTGCGACGATGTTTTCCTTGATGTGTACCGATTCGCCTATGAGGCGGGTGAGCTGTTCGGCATCGCCGATTTCGTCGGGGCAGCGCTTGAGGAGTTCGGCCCAGTGGGCGCGGGTGCTGATGAGCCCGTGCTTGAGCATTTCGGCATAGCCGGAGGCGAGGTTTTGGCGGTCGAGTGTGTGGAGGAACTGGGTGCAGATGAGCACGGCGTCGGCGGGTCGGAAGGCTCCTACCTCGTTTTTGAGGTTGTTGAAGTTGATGCCTGTCTTTCCTCCCACGGCTGCGTCGACCATGGAGAGCAGCGTGGTGGGGAGGTTGACGTAGCGTATTCCGCGCTTGAAGGTAGCGGCGGCGAATCCTCCGAGGTCGGTTACCATCCCGCCCCCTACGTTGATGAGGAGCGACTTGCGTGTGGCGCCCTGGTTACTGAGGCAGGTCCAGACGTGGCAGAGCGAGTCGACGTTTTTGTGGAGGTCGCCCTGCGGGATGGAAATGGCGGCGAAAGGCGTGTCGCCCAGTGCTTCCCTGAGGAGGGGGAGGCTGCAGTTTTCGGTGTTTTCGTCGGTCAGGACGAAGAGTCGGTCGTAGTCTTTTTCCCGTAGTATGTCGGTGAGTTCGCTGCCCAGCGTGCAGCAGATTCTGATGTCTTGCTTGTCCATAAGTTAAAAGGTGTTGTGATATTTGTTTTCGGAAGGCAAACTTAGCTCAAATTCTTCAAAAGGGCAATTTTTCCCGATGATTAAGCAATTTTCCTCGACTTAGAGGCTTAAACCAAATGAAAGTTTGGATGTCTTAAAATTAGGTCAAACTAATTGAAATAGATGAAGCAGAGAGTGAGAATCCTATTGTGCCTTGTGGCCCTGACGGGCTGGGGATTGGTCTGCGGACAGCAGGCTTTGGCGCAGACGCCGCGGAGCGGTTCGATAGAAGGTAGCGTGGTGGAGGGCTCCAACACGAGTTCGGCGGTGGAAGCCGCTTCGGTGCGGGTGCTTTCGCTGCCGGACAGTAGTTACATAGACGGTGCGGCAACCGACTCGACGGGGCATTTCCTCGTCAAAAACCTGCCCTTGGGCAAGTATGCGGTGGAAGTCAGCATGATCGGTTACGAGACGGTTTATCGAGATGTGCAGCTGGTTTCCGGCAAAAGTGCCGCATCTTTGGGCAAAATCATGCTGGGCGAATCGGACGTTCTGCTTCAGGGAGTGAAAATTACGGCCAATGCGATTCAGGTTTCCGTGGTGGAAGACACGATAGTCTACAACGCAAATGCCTACCGCGTCCCCGAAGGCTCGATGCTGGAAGACCTTATTAAGAAAATCCCCGGCGCGGAGATCAGCGACGACGGAACTATTAAGATAAACGGCAAGGAGGTGAAGAAATTCCTGGTAGACGGAAAGGAATTCTTCAGCGACGACCCGAACGTGGCCTCTAAGAATCTGCCGGCCAACATGGTGGATAAGCTGAAATTCTACGAGCGTCAGTCGGATTTCGCCCGCGCTACGGGCATTGACGACGGCGAAGAGGAAGTAGTCATCGACCTCACCGTGAAAAAGGGCATGAAGGATGGCTGGGTCGGCAATATCTTTGGCGGATATGGCAGTGAGGACCGCTACGAAGGTGCCCTGAGTGCCAACCGTTTCCTCGACGATTCGTTCTTGTCGATCGTGGGAAATATCAATAACACCAACAACCAGGGCTACCGGGAGATGGGCGACAGCGGCCGGGGCTGGGGCGGCGGTAACGGAGGCGTGACCGCTTCGAAACATGCCCAGGTGGGATTTGCCAAAGACTGGGGCGACAAGCTCAAGATAGGCGGCGATTTCGGCTACCGCCACTCGGATACGGACACGCAGACGAAGCGCCATTCGGACACGCAGTTCAACGACTCGACCGGAGAGTCTTCGGATTCAAGATATTCAGCCGTGCGCAAGCGCAGCGAGTTCAACTTCAATTTCCGCATAGAGTGGAAGCCTGACTCGATGACGACCCTTATTTTCCGTCCGACCTTCTCCACTTCCAAGACCGATGCCTATGCCGACAACGAATCGAGCACGGACAGCTGGGAGCGGCGCTTCGACTATGCCCAGATGATGGATACGCTGAACAACTCGCACGTCAACCAAAACATCTCAAACTCCGAAGACAACTACTCGAACGTGCAGTTCGGCGGGCGGCTGAACTTCATACGCCGTCTGAACAAACGCGGGCGTAACTTCTCAATCAACTTGAATTATACCTACCAGCGGAGCACCTCCGACGACTACAGCTACTCGGATTTGCGCTACTTCCAGGCCGCCGACCGCAACGAGGAGTACAACCGCTACGACGACGGAGTAAGCAAAAACCACAACCTCACGGCCGGTTTCTCCTATTCGGAGCCCCTCTTCAAGCACAGCTTCCTGCAGTTTACCTACAACTTCAGCTACCGTAAGGCCAATTCCGACCGCTACGGCTACGAATACAACTACCTGGGCGACGGAACCGACCCGGAGAACTGGTACGACGTAGACTGGGGTTCGCTCATGCCGGATACCACGTTGAGCAGCTGCTATGAGAACATTTACATAACGCACAACGTCGGTCTGAACATGCGGCACATCACCGAAAAGTACAACCTCTCCTATGGCTTCAGCATCATACCCCAGCATTCGGAGACGAACAACCTGTTCGGCCCCAACATGGACCGTGGGAAAATGACGCAAGACGTCGTAAACTGGTCGCCCAACCTGCGCTTCCGCTACCGATTTACCAAGCAGGAAAGCCTGCGCATCAACTACCGCGGCCGCAGCAGCGCACCGAGTATCGAGAACCTGCAGGACGTAATCAGCATGACCGACCCGCAGAACCTGCGCTACGGTAACCCTACCCTGAAGCCTTCCTTCTCGCACAACGTCAACATCGACTACAACAAATACGACACCGAGACGCGCCGCAGCTTTATTACCTTTGCCAACTTCGGCCTGACGCAGAACAGTACGGCCAACATGACCCTCTACGACCGCACGACCGGTGCGCGCGTCACGAAGATAATGAACGTAAACGGTAACTGGAACGCCGGTGCGAATTTCGGCTTCAATACCCCACTCGACCAGAAAAACCGGTTCAATATCAACACCTTCACCCGCGCCTATTACAGCGAAAGCGTGAGCCTTGACAACGCCACCCTCGAGCTTGAAGACATACAGCAGACGCTCGCCAGCCACGGAGTGCAGGACGTGACCAAAGTATCCAGCGTCACCGACCTCACGAGCGACCAGATCAACTGGTTCAGCGCTCCGGAGAGCAAGACCCGGAGTCTCACGCTGAGCCAGAATCTCTCGGGCAGCTTCCAGAACGACTGGTTCGAGTTCCGCGTCAACGGAAGCGTAAGTTACAACAAAGTCACCAACAACACGCAGACCACCAACAACCGCGAAACCTTCGACTACCGCGCCGGAGCAAGCACGAACATCAACCTCCCCTGGGAAATCTACGTCTCCACCGACTGCAACTATACGCACCGCCACGGTTACAGCGCAGGCCTCCAGAACAACATGGTCATGTGGAATGCACAGATATCCAAGAGCTTCCTGAAGAACAACGCGGCCACCATCCGCTTCAAGATCTACGACATCCTGCGCGAACAGAGCAACGTAAGCCGCAGCATCAGCGCCATTACGATTACCGATACGGAGTACAATACGCTGGGCAGCTACTTCATGTTTAACTTCGTCTATAAGTTCAACACCCTCGGCGGCGCCGCTGCCCGTCGCGGCAACGACCGCGGTCCCGGCGGTGGCATGCGCCCCATGGGGCCGCCTCCCGGAGGATTTGGCGGACGCCGCTGATTCCCCCAGGGCGTTTGCCCTACCCCACTCCGCAGTACAGCTACCGCCTGCAACGCATTCGTCCGTTTGTGCGAAACGTTGCAGGCGGTATTCTTATGCGCAAGCGCGAGGACTTTCCCGGAAAACAGACAAAGCTCCGGGCCCAAAGCGGCAGTACTTTCCCGCCCAAGTGCAAGGGCTTTTTGGCGAAAGTGCTGCCGCTTTTTGCGAAAAATTCCATCCCTTCGTAAAGAACAGGCATAATAAAAATGGATAGTCATCCTTTATTCTTTTGGCTTTCTATATGCTGATGTTCTTTTTTTCTCCTCGAATATGTTCCATTATACATATTTCGGAATAAAAACAGACACGGGACTTGACTTTTCCTGTTGCAGATGCTACCTTTAAAGCGTCAAATCAAAATTCCAACAGGCCCTGAACCAATTAAGGGAAATCTATCTTGAGAATGAGGAACAAGCCTTCCGGTTAGTAACACGGCCTGAGGTGGAAAACGTCAACACTGAGTAAGAATCTTGCGAAGCGACCCATAACGAACGAATAATAGTAAAGTATCATGAAACGATTGCATTTATGCCTGATTATTAGTCTCTTGTCCCTTTCGCCCTGCGTGCTTGGGCAAGAAATCTGCGGATATGTCCAAAACGGATATATCTACGAACTCTATGAGCACGAACAAGCCCGCAACAACAATGCGGCACACTGCTTCAACCACACATTCATTAAGAGTTTCCTCGGCCTGCCTCCCGACTCCATGTGGAAGTACGAGCACCAGTACAAAAAGAAGGTTACCGACAAATACGGAAAGACGAGAGAGTACTACACCTTAGAGTGGAATCCCGTTTCCGCCCCACGCGGGCTTCCGTTCGTCTTCAACGGCAAGAGTTATGATTACTTCTACTCCTACACCTCGAGTATCTGGAAGCCGGAGTTCATTACCCTGCAGGAAATCAAGGACCGCTCCTGCGGAAAGCACGTGAGCGACTGGAAGTTTTACGTATTGTTCGACGACGTGTTTCTCCCCGACGACCTGATAAGCTACCGCTTCGATAAGGATTATATCGACAGCGTGGTAGTTTACCACGGAAAGCGGCACAGCGGAAAAACCGATGCCGAGCCGGAATATTGGTTCACCTACGATCCGCTGCGCGACACATGCCGTGTTGACGAGCAGGAAACGTGGAACGATGCTTTCATCCTGCGCATCTTTTCTACCGACTACGCCAAGAACCACGCCCACAACGCGCAGGACTCCCTGCACACCGCCCTGCCCCGCCTGCGCACGCAGTTTGAGGAAGACGCCAACCGCTCGGCCATTTTCCTGAACGGCACCTTCGTGGGCTCCACCTTCGGGCTAAACCTCGACTCGTTGACCCGCATCGAGGGCAAGAATCCCTACCGCGTCACCGTCACGCAGGAGCCATACGAGGCCGGCAATGTGCGCTACACTTCGCGGACCTACATCGAGTGCAAGCACTATAAGCCCGAACTCGTCCCGCTCACGAGCTTGGTCGAAAAGTTCCCCAGCCTTTCCCATATGGACGAAAAGCTGGCGGTTTACACGGTAGACAACATGCTGATGCCCAATCCGCAGAACGTCCTGATAGACAAGGACTACATCTCCGTCGTCCGCGGCTTCCGGGGCGAGGAGATAGAATGCCTGCCTCCCTTAAAAAGCTACGAGAGGCACTACAAGATACACACTACGGGCGTCATCCAAGTCTACGTGAAGAAGGCTGAATACCTCTATGACCTTGCCCATCCACGCATCATTTAATTCAGAAGCGGCAGCACTTTTCCCGAAAACGGGCAAGGCTTTTGGAAAAAAGCGCCTGCGCTTCCGTCCGACCGTCTTGCGGGTGGGGCAGAAGTGCCTTTCCGGTCGTCGCGCAAGGGGCATTGTCCTCCGGCGGGGCGAGGCGGGGGTTCGGACGGAGTAATGCGCTGTTTATTAGTGAAATAAATCCCGTTTTCGGGAATCGGACTGCGGCTTTTTCGTGTAACATGCTTGTAAAACCGTGTTTTTAAACATATAAAAAGTGTGAAATATGAGGGCGAAGTGATACAACTTACGGAGAGAGTGCTTACCTTTGCAACGTGAAACACGAAAAACACGGTATTAGTTATGAAGAAGTTTGATAAGGTTTTAAAAGATTGTTTACGCAACGTAGAAGAAAACACGATGAAACTGTGGGCTTTCACTTGTGATAAGTAGAAGCCTGCGCTTGTCAAAAGCGTAGAAAGTGCTTCGGCACTTTCGGGAAACACTGAAAGGATGCCATCCCGTGAGGGAAGGCATTTATTTTTTGAGCTTCCATAAAACTCTATATAACGATTACGAATAACGAGTTGTCCCTGCGGCCCTTAGGGGTTGACGCAGGGATTTTTTTTGCCCTGCGGCGGCGGTTTCCGGCGCAGGGCGGGGTAGGTTGGGGGCTTTGCAGCGGGCTCAGTAAGAGGCTGTTGCGGGTATTCCGGCCTGACGCACGAGGTCTGCTATCCGGTCCAGCTCCTCGTGGGTGGCTTTGCGCAGGTCGTGGTCGGGCGTTTCGCGGTCGATGGTGTAGACCATCGCTGCCTGCGGGCCTATTTCGCGCAGCGCCTCGAGCCAGGGCAGCACGTAGCGGTCGGAGGTGTTGTCCATGTCTTTTCCCTCGTGGCTGCCCTTGAGGAACATGGTTTGCACGATGACGTGGCCGTGGAACTGCTTGAGATTTTCCACCGTCTCCCGCATCGAGTAGCGTCCGGTGGGGCGGTCGAGGGCGTGGATGTAGGCCTCGTCGACCGTGTCGAGCTTCTGAATGTTGTTGTCCACCTTCATGAGTGCCTCGCGCACGGCGGGCTTGTGGGTGAAGGTGGCGTTGCTCAGCACGCTTACCTTGGCCGTGGGGCAGTAGCGGTTGCGTAACTCGATGGTGTCGGCCACTATCTCGGGGAAGTGGGGGTGCGCCGTGGGTTCGCCGTTGCCGGCAAAGGTCAGCACGTCGGGCATGCGCCCTTCCTGCTTCATCTGCAGAAGTTTGGTTTCCAATGCCTTGGCCACTTCCTCGCGTGTGGGTCGGGGCAGAGTGGGGCGGTGCGTGGCGTTGAAGCCGCATTCGCAGTAGACGCAGTCGAAAGTGCAGAGTTTTCCGTCGGCCGGCATCAGGTTGATGCCTAGGGAGAGGCCGAGCCGCCGCGAGTGGACGGGGCCGAATATGGGGGATGAGTAGAGTACGGTGGACATAAGTCGGTGTTTGTTTTGTTCCCTTTCCGCGGGGCGGGTAGGGGTGTGTTTTGCCTGCAAATGTACCGAATTGCGGGGTAATGGTCAATGCCCGGCGGGTCTTTTTGCGGAATGCCCTGTTGCTTTTCGGGAAAAGGCCTGTCGGTTTCCGGCGAAAGCCTTGCCGGTTTTCGGAAAAAGTCTTGCAAGTTCTGGGAAAAAGCCTTGCTTGTTTTTGAGAAAAGCCTTGCCGACTCTTGGCCGGAGGGGGATGTGCCGTCCGATCGGAGTTGGGTGGTTTTCAGAAGGATATGCTGGCCGTTAGGCCGCCTCCGCGGGTGCTGGCGTCGTAGTAGGGCAGCAGGAGGCAGGCGGGGGCTTGGACTTTGCGGCGGGGGAAGAGGAACTTCTGTTCCACGGGAAACAGGAGGTAGGCGATTTGCGTGCTGAGTATGCCGATTCCTGCCCCGGCCAGCACGTCGCTGAGCCAGTGGTGGCCGTTGTAGATGCGGAGGAATCCGGTGAGGACGGCTGCGGTGTAGGCTCCTGCGCCGTACCAGGGGGAGACGTGGCGGTAGACGCGGCGCACGAGCTCTGCCCCGGCAAAGGCGGTGGCGGTGTGCCCGGAGGGGAAGGAGTGGTCGTCGGAGCCGTCGGGGCGGCGTTCGTCGGCGACGAGCTTGAGGGACCTGACGAGGATGCCCATCACGGCGTAGGTGTTGGCCGTAAGGATGAGGTGGTCGATGTGCTCCTCGCGGCTGCGGGCGGTGAGCAGGTTGAGCCCGAGGTCCATGGCGAGGGGGACGAAGCGCAGGTATTCGTCGGCACGGAAGGGGTGGTTGCCGCGCCATCGGGAGAGGGTTTTATTGATTTGGTAGTCAGGCGAATGCGTGTGGCGGTGGCTGTTTATCCCGATTGCGCCGGCTGTGATGAGTGCGGCGGGCAGGATGAATTGCGTGGGGCGTAGGGTGGGTGTGGTTCCGGCGGGCAGGCTGTCGGCCGGGGTGGCGTGTGTGGGTGCCGGATGGAGCAGCAGGAGGGTGGCGAGGAGCAGGCTGACGAGGGGGGAGTGTTTCATCGGGGTGGTATTTTGGGAGGGGGTAAATGGGTGGTTGAGGGGCGGTCTGAGCCGGCGGAAACGGGGGTTCAAAGGTACGCATAAATGGATTTATGCCCAAGGGCCTGCCTCGAAATGGGTGTTTTGCCGGGGCTTGCGGGGAGATGTGGCAGGGGTATGGGCGAAAAGTGGCGGCGCTTTTTGGAGAAAGTGGCGGGGGTTGGCGACGGTTGTTGCGGAAGGGGTAGGAAAAAGGCCTTCCGCGCTGTGCTTCGCGGGGAAGCGGGCGGAAGGCCGAGGGTTGTATGTGTCTGGATTTATGACTGCCGCGGGGTGGGGGAATCAGTGGGCTTCGAGCCAGTTGTTGCCCCATCCGCAGTCGGCGATGAGGGGCACGTCGAGGGGGTAGGCGTGCTCCATTTCTTCGATTACGATGCGCTCCACCTGTTCTTTCTCCTCGGGGGGTACGGAGAAGTTCAGTTCGTCGTGTACCTGGAGGAGCATCTTGGCGCGGATTCCTTCGCGGTCGAAGCGTTGCTGGATGCGCACCATGGCTATTTTGATGATGTCGGCCGCGCTGCCTTGTATGGGGGCGTTGATGGCGTTGCGCTCGGCGTTTCCGCGTACTACGGCGTTGCGCGAGTTGATGTCGGGCAGGTAGCGGCGCCGATGGGAGAGGGTTTCGACGTAGCCTTGCCGGCGGGCTACTTCGATGCTTTGCTCCATGTAGGCGCGAACGCCGGGGTATGTTTCGAAATAGCTGCATATCAGGTCTTTCGCCTCCCCGCGGCTGACGCCCATGCGCTCGGCCAGCCCGAAGGCGGATATGCCGTAGATGATGCCGAAGTTGGCGGTTTTGGCCTTGCGGCGCATGTCTTTGGTGACTTCCTCGGGGGTGACTTTGTAGATTTTGGCGGCGGTGGCGGCGTGGATGTCGGCCGAGTGGCGGAAGGCGTCCTGCATGTTTTTGTCTTTGCTCAGGTGCGCCATGATGCGGAGCTCTATCTGTGAGTAATCGGCGGAGAAGAAAAGGCATCCGTCGTCGGCAATAAAGCATTTTCGGATCTCGCGTCCGTCGTCGTCGCGCACGGGGATGTTCTGCAGATTGGGGTTGCTTGAGCTGAGACGGCCCGTGGCGGTGACGGTCTGGTTGAAGGAGGTGTGGATGCGTCCGGTGCGTGGATTGACGAGTTGGGGCAGGGCTTCGACGTAGGTGCTGAGGAGTTTTTTCAGCCCGCGGTAGTCCAGAATTTTCTCAATCACGGGGTGTTTTTTCCGGTACTTCTCGAGCTCTTCTTCGGAAGTGACGTACTGTCCGCTTTTTGTCTTGCGGGCCTTGTCGGAAATTTTGAGGTAGTCGAAGAGGATTTCCCCTACTTGTTTGGGCGAGGAGATATTGAAGTCTTTGCCCACGAGGGCGTGTATTTCCTGCTCGATGGCCTGCATGCGTTGGTTGAAACCTATGGCGGTTTCTTTCAGGGCTTGGGTGTCGATGCGGACTCCGTTGTGCTCCATGCGTGCGAGTACGGGCAGTAGGGGCATTTCGATCTGCTCGAACAGGGGCTGCATGCCGCTGCTTTTGAGTTCTTCACGCAGGCGGTGGTAGAGTTTGAGGGTTACGTCGGCGTCTTCGCAGGCATAGAGGTAGACGTCTTTCGGCGGGAGGTCGCGCATGTTGCGCTGCCCCTTTCCTTTGGGACCGATGAGCTCTTCGATGTGGATGGTGCGGTAGTTGAGGTAAATCTCCGCCAGATAGTCCATGTTGTGCCGCAACTCGGGTTGGAGGACGTAGTGGGCAATCATCGTGTCGAACATGGGTCCCTGGAGGTGGATGCCGTAGTTTTGGAGGACAAGCAGGTCGTATTTTATATTTTGACCTACTTTAAGAGTTTTTTCGTTCTCGAACAATTCGCGTATTTCGTCGAGTATTTCGGTGGCTTCCTGCCGGTCGGGCGGGATGGGGATGTAGTAGGCTTGGTTTTCCGCGGTGGCGAAGCTGATTCCGACCAGCTCGGCGTCGATTGCATGGGTGCTGGTCGTTTCGGTGTCTATTGCAAGAGTTCCCGTTGTTTGGATTTCTTGAAAAAATGAATGGATACGCTCCTTTGAATCAATTAGTTCGTATCGATAAGGGATATCTTTTAAGACTTTGAGATTTTTGTTTTCGGGGATTTCCGGCGGGGTGTCCGCGATTTCAGAAAAGAGATCGGCCTGTTTTCCGGGTTCGCGGCCGGGGTTTGGCAGCGAAGAGGTGCCGAGGATGCGTTGGGCCAGCGAATGAAATTCCAGACGGTCGAAGAGGTTTTTGAGTTTTTCCTTGTCGGGTTCTTCGCGTCGGAGCGCATCGGGCTCGAAAGCGATGGGCACGTCGGTCTTGATGGTTGCAAGGAATTTGGAGAAGCGTATCTGTTCCGCGTTCTGAATGACTTTCTCTTTTAGCGAACCGGTCAGCTCGTCGGTCCGCTCGAGCAGGCCCTCGACCGAGCCGAAGCGTGCCACGAGTTCTTTGGCGCGCTTCTCTCCGATGCCGGGACAGCCGGGGATGTTGTCGGAGGCATCGCCCCAAAGTCCGAGAATGTCCTGCACCTGTTCGGGCGATTCGATGCCGAACTTTGCCTTGACCTCTTCCACTCCCATGAAGTCGAAGCCGCTGCTTCCGTGCTTGGGCTTGCAGATGAAGACGTTCGGGCGCACCAGTTGTCCGTAGTCCTTGTCGGGGGTCATCATGAATACCTGGTATCCTTCGGCTCCGGCCTGCAGGGCTATGGTGCCGATCACGTCGTCGGCTTCGAAGCCGGGCTGCTCCAGGATGGGAATATGGTAGGCGTTGATGATTTCTTTTATGAGGGGAACGGCCAGCCGGATGGCTTCGGGTGTTTCTTCGCGCTGGGCCTTGTAGGCAGGGTAGGCCTCGTGGCGGAAGGTAGGTCCGGCGGGGTCGAAGGCGATGCCTATGTGGGTCGGTTTTTCGCGCCGCAGGACTTCTTCCAGGGTGTTTACGAAGCCGAAGATGGCCGACGTGTTCAGTCCTTTGGAGTTGATGCGCGGATTTTTGATGAATGCGTAGTACGCCCGATAAATGAGGGCGTAGGCATCCAAAAGATATAGTTTTTTATCGTTTTCCATCAAAATCAATCTTTAAAGGGGTGTAAATGTACGAAAAAGAATTAGATTAGCCTTTTTATTATTACTTTTGTGCGCAAATTAAAAGAGGATGGACAAATTATTGCAATTGCGGGCACCTGTAGAGAATGATTTGAAGCAATTTTCCGAACTCTTCGATGAAGTATTGG
Source organism: Bacteroidaceae bacterium (assembly GCA_050946375.1). Classification (GTDB taxonomy): domain Bacteria; phylum Bacteroidota; class Bacteroidia; order Bacteroidales; family Bacteroidaceae; genus UBA1794. The sequence continues at coordinate 86,405 of JBMNUT010000010.1, forward strand.
TTTCGTCGAATCCTTTGTTGCAAAAGGTGTTCGACCATGTCCGTCAGCGCAAGGGGAAAATGATGCGGCCTACGCTGATCATGCTCATGGCGCGTCTCCTTGGCGAGATTAACGAGCGTACTTTTCGGTCGGCCGTCTCTTTGGAATTGCTGCATACGGCCAGTTTGATTCACGACGACGTAGTAGATGAGAGTATGGAGCGCCGGGGAATGCCCTCGGTCAATGCGCTTTTTCATAATAAGGTAGCCGTCTTGTCGGGCGACTACGTGCTGGCTTCGTCATTGATGCAGGCTTCGCTGGTAAACTCACCCGTTATTATTTCTTTGATTTCCCGTTTGGGCAGAGAACTGGCTGATGGCGAGCTGATTCAGCTGAACAATATTTCGAGCAGCGAGGTGTCGGAAGACGTTTACTTCGACATTATCCGCAAGAAGACTGCCGCGCTTTTCTCGACGTGCGCCGCGGTGGCTGCCTGCTCCGTAGATGCGGCCGAAGAGGCCGTCGGCTTTGCCTCGACTCTGGGAGAGCTTATCGGAATTTGCTTTCAGATTCGCGACGATATCTTCGACTATTTCGACACAAGTGGCACTATCGGCAAGCCTACGGGCAACGATATGCGCGAGGGGAAACTGACCCTTCCGGCCATTTACGCCTACCATCGTGCGGCGGGCGACAAGCGTATCGAGCAGTTGGTGCAGCGCATCAAGTCGCAGAAGGCTACCTCTGAGGAGATTCACGAGATGATTGATTTCTCGGTGGCGCAGGGCGGCATTGAATACGCCGAGCAACGCATGGAAGAGTTGAAGAAGGGTGCCAAATTCATGCTTTCCACCTATCCGGATTCGCCGGTCCGCGGAGCACTGGAGGCCTATATTGACTACGTTTCCGAGCGGAAATCGTGAACTTTCCGGAGGCGTTTTTCCGGAAAACAGGCAGCACTTTTGGCTGAAACTACCGCTACTTTTACGACAAAGCCCCGGGCCTTTGCATGAGCAAGCCCGAGGCTTTTTGTGGTATGTGCCGGCTCCTTGGGGTGGGGGGAGCGGCTGTTTTCAGAAGAGGTGCACCTCCTCGTCCGTTATTTCGGAGAGCAGGGTGTTGGCCAGGCGGGAGGTGCCGATGCGGAAGTACTGGTTCGACAGCCATTCTGCGCCTAAGACTTCTTTGACAATCGTATAGTACTGGAGTGCGTCGCGCACGGAGTTAATGCCTCCAGCGGCTTTAAAACCAGCTTTCCGGCCTGTTTTTTCGTAGTATTCACGCAGCGTCTGGCACATGATGAGGGCTGCTTCGGGCGTGGCGCCTCCGGCTTCGGGCAGTTTTCCGGTCGATGTTTTCAGGAAGTCGGCACCGGAATAGAGCGCCAGGATGGCGGCTTTCTTGATGAGCGAAGGCTCTTTGAGCAGGCCGGTTTCCAGTATTACCTTCAGCCTGCCTTCTTCTCCGCACAAGGCTTTCTGCTCTTCCATTTCGTCGCAGATGGCCTCGTAGTCGCCGCTCAGGAATTTCCCGATGTTCATGACGATGTCTATCTCCGTCGCCCCGTCTTTCCGGCAGAGTGCCGTCTCGGCCATCTTCACCTCCGGCAGGGTCTGCGCGTGGGGGAAGCCTCCGCTCACGGCAGCTATCTCCACGCCGTCGGCTTCGAGCGAGTCGCTGACGATTTTCACCAGTGCGGGGTAGACGCAGATGGCGGCTACGTTCTCCAGATCGCCGTATTCATCGACAAATTTGTTGACCGATTCGGTCAGTTTCAGTATGGATTCTTCCGTGTCGTCCGTATGCAGGGAGGTCAGGTCTACGCAGTGCAGGAGGAATTTCCGCACCTCTTTTGTGTCGTTTTCGGCCAGGTGCTGTTCGAGCAGCTGATGTACTTCGCGGCTCACCTGAGCCTTGTCCAGGTTCGTGTCGTAGCGCTCCAAGGCGGTGTCGTACTTGCTTTTTTCCAAATCGTGGGTATGCATGTTGGGTCGGTTTTTAGGTTTCGGGAATGTGGGGTAGGTGGTTCAGCCGTTCTTCAGTTTGGGGTTTTCGAGATGCCGGGTGCGGTCGCGCCGGGTTTTCTTCTCGATGGTTTCGCGAAAGGCCTGCGTCAGGTCGACTCCGGTCTGGTTGGCCAGGCAGATGAGCACCCACAAAATGTCGGCCATCTCCTCGCTCAGGTTGCATTTCTCGCCTTCTTTGAACGACTGGTCGCCGTACTTGCGGGCCATGACGCGGGCCAATTCGCCCACTTCTTCCGTGAGTACGGCCATGTTGGTCAGCTCGCTGAAGTAGCGTACTCCGTAGGTCTTGATCCAGTTGTCTACGGCTTTTTGAGCTTCTTCTATTGTCATTTTTTTTCGGGTATATAGAGTCTTCGGGAAGCGCGCTGCGGCTTTCGGGCGAAAGCGGCAGGGCTTTTTGGAAAAAGATGCGGCACTTTTTCCGGCGTGTGCCGCCTGTTTTTATTCGCGGTTCTTGCTGTCCATGCAGATTGTCACGGGGCCGTCGTTGAGCAGTTCCACCTTCATGTCGGCGCCGAACTGCCCGGTTTCAACGCTCTTGCCGAGGCGTTCGGAGACTTCGCTGCAGAACTTTTCGTAGAGCGGTATGGCCGTCTCGTGGCGCGCTGCGCGGATGTACGACGGGCGGTTGCCTTTTTTGGTGGAAGCCATCAGGGTGAACTGGCTTACGACGAGTATGCTCCCGTCGATGTCGCATACGCTTCGGTTCATGACGCCTTGTTCGTCGTCGAAAATGCGGAGGTTTACGGCCTTTTGCGCCAGCCAGCTGACGTCTTCTGCCGTATCGGCTTCCTCAATGCCGAGCAGGATGAGCAATCCTTGCCCTATGGAGCCGTGTACATGCCCCTCGATGGTGACGGAAGCATGCGTTACTCTTTGGATTACGATTCTCATGATGGTTGCAAAAGTACTGCTTTTCGGCGGATTTGGCGGGGTGCTTTCAGGCTTTTTCTTCGGCCTCGGGCTGTGCTTCGGCCTCGGGTTTGAGCGCCTGGAGGAGCAGGGCGGCTTTCTTCTCGCCGATGAGTGCGCCGATTTCGGCCGGGTCGGCCTCGCCGATGCGCTTGAGGCTTTTGTATTTCCGCAGGAGCGTTTCCTTCGTCTTGGGCCCGATTCCCTTGATTTCATCGAGGGCGGAGTGCGTCTGGCTCTTGCTTCGGCGGTCGCGGTGGTAGGTGATTGCGTAGCGGTGCACCTCGTCCTGGATGCGCTCGAGCAGGTGGAAGAGCGCCGTGCCCTGCTTGATGCCTACGACGACCGGCGGAAATCCGAAAAGCACTTCCGAAGTGCGGTGTTTGCGATCCTTGGCCAGCCCGACGATGGGTATGTCCAGCCCCAATTCATCGCATATTGTCTGCCGCAGGGCTTCCATTTGGCCTTTTCCGCCGTCGGCAACAATCAGATCGGGCAGGGGACTGCTCTCTTCGAGGGCCCGTTTGTAGCGGCGGTAGGCCACTTCGCGCATCGAGGCGTAGTCGTCGCCGCCTTCTCCGCCCTTGATCTGGTATTTCCGATATTCGCTTTTGGCGGGTTTGGCCTTGAGGAAAACGACGCATCCGGCCACGGGGTCGCTTCCTTGTATGTGGGAATTGTCGAAACACTCGATGCGGTTGGGCAGTTTGAGCAGGTGTAATTGCTCCTGAATCTCCTTCATCAGGCGCACGCTGCGCTGCTCAGGATTGAGTTTCTCGGCCTGTTTCAGGCGGTCGAGCTTGTATTGTTTGACGTTGAGCAGGGACAAATCCAGCAGTTTCTTGCGGTCGCCGCCCTTGGGTACGGTGAATTCGACTCCGTTCATCTCCACTTCGGGGAGGAAGGGGACGATGATTTCGGTGGCCGTGCTGCCGTAGCGCTCGCGCATCTCCACGATTCCCATCATGAGCAGCTCCTCGTCGCTCTCGTCGAGCTTCTTCTTGTATTCGAAAGTGAAGGCGCGGTTGATGCAGCCCTGCGTGATGTGGAGGAAATTGATGTAGGCCACCTTCTCGTCGGACAGGATGGAAAAGACGTCTACGTTCGTCACATTCCGGCCGACGACTTCGGATTTTGCCTTGTAGCTCTCGATGAGTTCGTACATTTCCTTGGCCTTCTGTGCCTCTTCAAAACGTAGTTCCCGGGCGGCTTCCTGCATCTTGTGCAGGTATTCGCGGCTGATTTCTTCGGTATTTCCCCGAAGAATTTTCTTGGCGCGCTCGATGTTGGCGTTGTATTCTTCGCGGCTGATGGCGCCCACGCACGGGCCGTCGCATTTCTTGATGTGGTAGTCCAGGCAGACTTTATACTTCCCGCTGGCAATTTTCTCCTGCTGGAGCGGGAGGCGGCAGCTGCGCACATGGAAAATTTTGCCGATGAGTTCGAGCACGGCGTACATGGAAGGCAGATGCGTGTACGGGCCAAAGTAGGTCCCGTTGCGCTTGTCGATGCGCCGGGTCTTGTAGATACGGGGAAATTCTTCCTTGCTTACGCAGATTTGGGGGTAGGTCTTGTCGTCCTTGAGCAGTACGTTGTACTTCGGTTTGTACTGCTTGATGAGGTTGTTCTCGAGCAGGAGTGCGTCTTCTTCGCTGCGTACTACGATGTATTTGATGTCGCAAATGTGGCGAACGAGCAGCCGTGTCTTCAGGCTCTCATGCTCTTTATTAAAATAGGAAGAGACTCGCCGCTTGAGGTTCTTGGCCTTTCCAACGTAGATTACGTTTCCCTCTGCTCCGATGTATTGGTAAATGCCGGGCAAGTCCGGCAGATTGTTGACGATTCCTTTCAGCTTTTTCTCGTAGAGTTCGTTTTCGGTGCTCATAGTCCTTGGCCTTTCTTCTGATTCATGCGGTGCTTTCGGAAGAAAGTGCAGGCACTTTTCTCCGAAAGTCCTGCCGCTTTCTTTTTACGGTCTTGCACCGTTGGAAACGTACTTTAAGTACACTCTATAAAATGATGCCTAACTTGTTACGCTTTAGTGCGTTGCGCGGTTGAAGTTTATGCGTTTGTTTCACGTGGAACACTGCCGCCGTTTATTTCTGCGCGAGCACCAGCAGGGCGTTGATGTCGCTGGGAGAAACGCCGGGAATGCGGCTTGCCTGGGCCAGCGTGTCCGGGTCTATTCGCGCGAGCTTCTGGCGTGCTTCGGTGGAGAGGCACTGAAGCGAGGAATAGTCGAACTTCCCTTTGATTTTGATGTACTCCAATCGCTGCATCTTCTCGGCAATGAGCCGTTCGCGCTCGATGTATCCGGAATACTTCATGCGCACTTCGGCCGCTTCCTCTATCTCTTCGCGCATCGGGCCGAGGCTTTCCAGCAGAGCCTTGAGTTCCGGAATATATTCGGCCATGCCTTTGAGCGAAACCTGCGGACGCTCGATGAGTTCCGACAGCCGGCATCCGCGGCGCAGCGGGGTAGTGCCCATCTGTTCCAGCGCAGCGGCCAGCGTGGGGTCGGTAGCCTTCAGGTGCCTTTCGCGGGCAAATTGCAGGATGCGCTCCATGCCTTCTTCTTTCTCGCGCAGCGTCTGGCTGCGGAGCGGCGAGGCCAGTCCGAGCGTCTCGGCCTTGGGCGTGAGCCGGAGGTCGGCATCGTCCTGGCGGAGGAGGATGCGGTATTCGGCCCGCGAGGTAAACATGCGGTAGGGTTCGTCTACGCCTTTTGTCACCAAGTCATCGATCAATACGCCGATGTAGGCTTCGTCGCGCCCCAGAACGAACGGCTCGCCTCCGCCGCACTTGAGGGCTGCGTTGATGCCGGCCACGAGGCCTTGCCCGCCGGCTTCCTCATATCCGGTCGTGCCGTTCACCTGCCCTGCGAGGAAAAGGCCGTCGATTACTTTCGACTCCAGCGTATGGATAAGCTGCGTGGGGTCGAAGAAATCGTATTCGATGGCGTATCCCGGGCGGTAAACTGCGATGTCGCGGAATGCGGGGATGTGCTTCAGTGCTTCGATTTGTATCTCCATCGGGAGCGACGACGAGTAGCCGTTCAGGTAGAACTCCTGGGTGCTTTCGCCCTCAGGCTCCAGGAAAAGCTGGTGTTGCTCCTTGCTTTCGAAGGTAACGATCTTGGTCTCGATGCTCGGACAGTAGCGGGGGCCGATGCTTTTGATTTGCCCGTTGTAGAGCGGGGACTGTGCCAGTCCGCTCCGCAGTACGCGGTGGACTTCCGGATTCGTGAAGCAGGTCCAGCAAGGGCGTTGCGCCAAGGGGCGGGAAGCGGAGGAGGGAAGGAACGAAAAACGGTGGAAATCGTTTTCGCCCTCCTGTATTTCCAAGTCTTCGAAGTGCACGCTCCGTCCGTCGATGCGTACCGGTGTGCCGGTTTTCATGCGTCCCGTGCGGATTCCGTGCCGGGCTATCGACTCGGTGAGGTGGTAGGAAGCCGGTTCTGCGCTGCGCCCGCCCGGTACTTGCTTGGGGCCGATGTGCATGAGTCCGTTGAGAAACGTCCCGGCGGTGATGATGACGCAGCGTGCGTGCAGGGTGACGCCCCACAGGGTGCGGACGCCCCGCACCGTGCCGTGCTCCACAAGCAGTTCTTCGACGGTGTCTTGCCAGATGCGCAGGTTGGGGGTATTCTCCAATACTTCCCGCCAGTTCCAGATAAACTTGCCGCGGTCGCACTGCGCACGCGGGCTCCACATGGCCGGGCCCTTGGAGCGGTTCAGCAGACGGAACTGTATGGCCGAGCGGTCGGTGACGCATCCCATGTGTCCGCCCAGGGCGTCTATCTCCCGAACGATTTGGCCTTTGGCTATTCCGCCTACGGCCGGATTGCAACTCATCTGGGCTATTTTGTTCATGTCCATGGTGACGAGGCAGGTTTGTGCCCCCATTGTGGCCGCAGCTGCCGCCGCTTCGCAACCGGCGTGCCCGGCTCCGACTACTACTACGTCGTATGAAAATTCCATTTTGTGCGCTCGTTTTTTTGATGGCGCAAAAGTACAAAAAAATGCAGGGCGCGCCTTTATTAGCCGGAAAGAATGTAATTTTGCCGTTATCGCCATACCTTTATAAATGCAGCCTATGCTGGACGTTCATTCCCATGTGCCGGAAAATCGCTTCCGCTCCATCTATTCTCTGGTGCCGCCCCGTGGTTTCTGCCCCGAGGCGGGGGTGTGCTATTCGTTGGGCATTCATCCTTGGGTCGAAACCGAGTTTCGCCAGGGACTTTTCTGCTCGTTGGAGGAGCTGGAGGCGCTGGCTGCCCGTCCGGAAGTCTGTGCGGTGGGCGAGGCAGGGCTCGACCGTCTTCACCGGCCGCTGCCGGACCTGCCTCCCGGTTGCCTGCATGAGGTGCAGGCCGAGGCTTCCGCGGCCGAGCCTGAGGCATGGCGGAAGTCGGTGGAATTGCTCGAGCGGCAGGCCCGGTTGGCCGAGCGGGTGGGGAAGCCGCTGGTGCTGCATTGCGTGAAAGCGGTAGATGATATTCTGGCTTTACAGGGGCGTCTTCGTCCGCAGGTGCCGTGGATTTTTCATGGTTTCCGGGGCAATCCGCAGCAGGCATGCCAGCTTGTGCGGCGGGGCATCTGCCTCTCGCTGGGCGAACGGTTTCCGGCTGCCACGGCTTGTGCCATACCTGTTGCGCAGTTGCTTGTGGAAACGGACGAAAGCCGGTTGCCCATCGATGAGATTCTCCTGCGGGTAGCTGCTGCGCGCTATGGCGCTTTGCCCGAAAAGGGGCCGCACTTTTCCGAAAAAGGGCAGGGTGTTTTTCCGAAAACGGCAGTGCCTTCTCCGGCAAGAGCTGGAGGCGGACTCTCGCAGGATGACGCTTTTCGCGATTTTGCCGATATGTTAAGGATGGAACTGGAGCACAATGTGCGGAGACTGTTCGGCGTTTAGCCGGGATTGCGCTATAAGCGTTGCTCCGTACCCCAGCCGAGTTTTTGGCGAAGGGTGCTGAAGAAATCTTGATTCTTCCGCTTGATGATGCGTATGCAGTGGCCTCCGCGGCGAATGCCGAGGGTGACGTCGTCGGAACAGGTGTAGTTCCGGCCGTCGATGGCTACCAGATAGTTGTGGCTGCGGCTGTCGACGTGTATGGTCAGCTGCCCGTCGTCGGGAATCAGCATGGGGCGCGTGTTCAGCGAGTGGGGGGCTACGGCGGTGAGGGCAATCGCTTTCAGCTGCGGGACGATGATGGGTCCGCCGTTGCTCAGGGAGTATGCCGTGGAGCCGGTGGGCGTGGCCACAATCAGGCCGTCGGCCTGGTAAGTGGTGATGTACTTTTCGTTGACGTCGACGTGGATTCCGATCATCGAGGCGCTGTCCCGCTTGAGAATCGCTACCTCGTTGAGCGCAATGGAGCCTTCGGGCAGCGGGTTGCCGTCGATTCTCAGCTCGAGGGTGATGCGCTCTTCCACGCTGTACTCGTGTCGGTAGATTTCGTCGAGGGCAGTTTCCATCTCTTCCGGCGCCACGGCGGCCAGGAATCCCAGGCGCCCGGTGTTGATGCCGAGTATGGGAATCTCTTTTTCGCCTACCTTTTCGGCAGCGCGCAGGAATGTCCCGTCGCCTCCCAGGCATATTACCAGGTCGGCGGTGAAGTCTTTGTGGTCGATGACGCCGGCCACTGACAAGTCGGGTAGGGTGGTTTGCCGCAGAAAGTCGTAGAATTCCTTGTCCACGTAGACCTCTGCCTGCCTTTGTCGCAGGAGTTCGAACAAATGATGTGCGTGCTGCGATTTTTTCAGTTGGTGGCAGTTGCCGAAAATGGCGAATTTCATTGTGGAATTCCTTTAAGAATTTAGTTTTTTAAGAATCTTTTTTGCCCGAAATCCTGCACCTTACGATAAAGAACATTACTTTTGCGCAAGAAAGGCGGTCGCAAAAGTGGGATTTTCCCCCGACCCTGACAAGTTTTATATGACAAATTTAAGTGTAAATATTAACAAAGTCGCCACGATCCGCAACGCTCGTGGCGGAAACTGCCCCGATGTCCGCCGTTTTGCTCTCGACTGTGAACGCTTTGGTGCGGACGGAATTACAGTTCATCCGCGCCCTGACGAAAGACACATTCGCCGTTCGGACGTTTACGAGATAAAATCGGTACTTCATACGGAGTTTAACGTAGAAGGCTACCCGTCCCGCTCTTTTTTAGACATGGTTTGCGAAGTAAAGCCCACACAAGTGACGCTGGTGCCGGACGCTCCTGAGCAATTGACTTCCAATCATGGCTGGGACGTGCGAGGCAATTTTGATTTTCTGACCGAGGTTTGCGATCGGCTCAAGGAGTTTGGAATCCGAACCTCTATCTTTGTTGATCCCGATGAGGGGCAAATAGAATCAGCCGCCCGCACCGGGACGGATCGCGTGGAGCTTTATACCGAACCTTATGCCGCTCTTTACGCCGAGGACCGCGCCCGGGCGATTGAACCCTTTGTCCGCGCTGCCCAGAAGGCGCATGGTTTGGGACTGGGCGTTAACGCCGGTCATGACTTGAGCCTCGAAAATCTGCAATACTTCGTGCGCAACATTCCTTTTGTCGAGGAGGTATCCATCGGCCACCAGCTGATTTGCGACGCGCTCTACATGGGAATACAGAAAACCATCGAGGCTTACAAGAAATGCCTCTTGCCCGAGTGACCATTTTAGCATGAACAAATAAAAAAGTACCAAGACACTTATGATGAACCTCTTATTGACTTCAGTCCCCTCGGTGCCAGAGATGAATCTGTGGGATATGGCCTGCAAGGGCGGTTGGATAATGATTGTGCTGGGATTGCTCTCCCTCGTGGGCGTTTACATCCTCATCGAACGGAATTCCGCCATCCGCAAAGCGGCAAAGGAAGACCCGCTTTTCATGGAGCGCATCAAGGATTATATTAAAGCGGGCGAGGTGCGTGCGGCCATCGACTTCTGCCGGAACCAGAATACCCCCTCGTCCCGTATGATCGAGAAGGGCATCAGTCGGTTGGGACGCCCGGTAGACGACGTGCGTGTCACTATCGAAAACGTGGGCAACCTGGAAGTCTCCAAGCTGGAACGTGGGCTGCCGGTGATAGCCACCATTGCCGGAGGCGCGCCGATGTTGGGCTTCCTGGGGACGGTCACGGGTATGGTTCGTGCCTTTTGGAACATCGCAAACGCCGGAAGTGCCCAGGTCGACTTGAAAGTCCTCTCGGGCGGTATCTATGAAGCCATGGTCACGACGGTGGGAGGCCTGATAGTCGGCATCGCTGCCCTCTTCGCTTACAACTATCTGGTCAGCCTGCTGGACAACGTAGTGAATAAGATGGAAGGGAAAACCCTTGCCTTCCTCGACTTGCTCAACGAGCTGAACGACGAAGAGAAGCGCTGATTCCCTCCGTTTCCTGCAGTACTTTTCCCAAAAACATGCGGGGCTTTTGCCCCGTTCCCCTATTACTTTTCGAGAGAACAACCATGTCTTTAAAACGAAAGCATAAACTTACTCCGGAATTCAGCATGGCATCCATGACGGATGTCATCTTCCTTATGCTGATTTTTTTCGTGATAACTTCCACGATGGTGCAGCCCAATTCCGTAAAAGTGCAGCTCCCCGAGAGCAGCAGTTCCTCGTCGGAGCGGCCCGTGACCCGCATCGTCATCGACAAAGACCTCAACTACTTTGTCGCTTCCGGCACCGGCGAAGAAGAACCGGTGAGCTTCGAGTCGTTGTCCGAGCGGCTGCAAAGCGTCACTCAGGGCGACACTACGCGCTATGTGGCCCTGTACGCCGACGAGTCGGTGCCCTACCGTGCGGTGATGCAAGTGCTTAATTTGGCCAATGAGCAGCAATACAAAATCGTGTTGGCTGCCCGTCCTCCAGAGTCAGAGTAGAGAAACGAGATTGTCATGAAGTATTTTCGGAAGACCGATCCCAAGGCTTTAGTCGGAACCCTTTTGGTTCATGCCGTTTTGGTAGCCCTTTTGTTCTGGCTGACCCTCTCCGCACCGCAGCAGGATGCGCTGCCGGCAGAGGGGATACCCGTATTGTTGGGCAATGTGGAGGCGGCTTCCGGCCAGGACGACCCCGGCTTTTCGCGCGACATGGAGTCGCCTGCGACAGATGCCGCCGACGAGGCGGTCGAAATCCCGCAGCCCGTTCCGCAGCAAGCGCCGCAACAACCGGCCAAAAGTGCCGCCCCTTCTACTCAAAAGTCCCAGCACTCCCAACCACTCATCACGCAGAAAGACCCCAGTGTGGCCCTGGCTGAAAAGAAAGCCGCCGCCGAGGCCGAGGCCAAACGCCGTGCCGCCGAAGAAGCCCGCCGCCGCGAACGCGAGGAAGCGGCCGCCCGTGCCCGTGAAGCGGCTGCCCGCAAGGCCGAAGCCGAGCGTCGGGCCGCACAAGCCGCCAGCAACCGCGTGAAGAACCGCTTTGGCGCCGGAACCGAAGCCGGCAGCAAAGGCAACGCCACAGGCAAGGGAACACAGGGCATACCCAGCGGAAACTCCAAGTCGGGGCAGCCCGTAGCCTCTCTGCCGGGACGCTCTCCGCGCGCCCTCCCGCTGCCTTCCTATCCGGGTAACGAGGAAGGCGACGTAGTGGTACGCATCACCGTCAATGCCGCCGGGCGGGTCGTATCGGCAAGCATACAGACTTCCGGGACGAACACCTCCAACGCCGCCTTGCGCAACGCCGCCCTTGCGGCCGCAAGGCAGGCCACTTTCAATGCAGTCGACGGCGCGGCCAACGTGACGGGCAAGATTACGTACCGCTTCCGCCTGCAGTAAAATCCGAACAACTCCTCGGCGCCCTTCCGGGTCATGCCGAGCCGAAAATAAACAGATGCCTATGAAAAAGATTTTTGTATTCCTGGCTGACGGTTTCGAGGAAATCGAAGCCTTGGGAACTATCGACATTTTGCGCCGCGCGGGTCTGGACGTCATGACCGTTTCGCTGGCCGATAACCGTAAAGCCACGGGTGCCCATGGCATTCCCGTCGAGGCCGATGCAGCCCTGAGCAGCGTCGCTTCGCAGGGAGCGGAGGCAGCCATGCTGGTCATGCCCGGCGGACTGCCCGGTTCGACCAACCTGAGTGACAGCGCCGTGCTGCGGCAAATGATAACCGATGCCGATGCCGCCGGCGTACCCCTCTCCGCCATCTGCGCCGCTCCTCTGGTCTATGGCCGCATGGGGCTGCTCGAAGGCGTGAAAGCCACCTGCTATTCCGGTTTCGAGCCCGAGCTGAAGGGCGCAAAGGTAGAGCAGGTGCCCGTCGTAGTGGACGGCCGTTTCACCACCGCATGGGGCCCGGGTGCAGCTTTCGACTTCGCTTTTGCCATCGTGGAGCGCTTCTGCGGTAAGGAAAAGGTGGAAGAAGTGAAGAGCGGAATGCGCGTTTATTGATTGCTTACGCCAGCCGGAAAGATGAAATACCAAGCCATAGTCGTTGCCGGGGGCAAGGGGTTGCGCATGGGAGGAAGCATTCCCAAGCAGTTCATGCCCGTGGGCGGTGTGCCCGTACTGATGCGCACGCTGGAAAGCCTCTACGGTTCGCTCCAAAAGTTGCAGCACTCTTCGGAAAAAGTGCCGCAACTTTTGGCCGAAAGCGACGGCGCGGTGCTCATCCTGGTGCTGCCCGCCGACCAGCAGGACTATTGGCAGTCGCTCTGCGCGCAGCATGATTTCCGCGTTCCCTACCGTCTGGCCGAAGGGGGCGCCACCCGTTTCCATTCCGTTCGCAATGGCCTTGCCCTGGCCGATGCGGAGGGGCTGATTGGAGTGCACGACGGTGTGCGCCCGTTTGTCAGCCCCTCGGTGGTCGAAGCCGCCTATCGGGCTGCCGCGGAGTACGGCGCGGCGGTTCCCGTGCTGCCCGTGGTCGACTCGCTTCGCCGGCTGCGTCCCGACGGGAGCAGCGTGCCGGTCGACCGGTCGCCGATGCGCCTTGTGCAGACGCCGCAAGTGTTTCGTGCCGATTGGCTGCGTGCGGCCTACGAGCAGCCCTATCGCGAAGAATTTACCGACGATGCCTCCGTGGTCGAAGCCGCGGGGCACACCGTCGCACTGGTCGGGGGAAACCGCGAGAACATCAAGATAACGACTCCTTGGGACCTGCAGGTAGCCGAAATGTTATGCCGCGGAGATGTTTGACCCTTTAGCCGTACATATCCAATACGTGCAGGGCGTTGGCCCGAAGCGGGCCGAGGTTTTGGAGAAAGACCTCGGCCTTCGTTCTGTGGGCGACCTGCTTCATTACTATCCCTACAAGTACATCGACCGAAGCCGCCTCTATCAAATCCGTGAAATCGACGGCACCATGCCCTACATCCAGCTGCGCGGCATGATTCTCAGTTTCGAGGAACTGGGCGAAGGGCGCAAGCAGCGCCTCGTGGCGCACTTCACCGACGGCACGGGAGTGGTAGACCTGGTCTGGTTTCAGGGCCTCCGTTTTCTCAAAGGGCGCTACCATGCCCACCGGGAGTACATCGTCTTCGGCAAACCCGCGCCCTATGGCGGGCGCATCAGCATTGCCCATCCCGACATCGACGAGCCGGAGAAACTCTCCCTTTCCCGCATGGGACTGGTGCCGGCCTACAACACTTCCGACCGCATGAAGCGCATGGGGCTGAATTCCGCGGCCATGCAACGCTTTGTCTCGGCCGCATTCGCCGCCCTGAAGACGCCGCCTCCCGAGACGTTGCCCCCTTGGTTTGTGGAAGAACACCACCTCCTCCCCATGGCCGAGGCGCTGCGGCAGATTCATTTCCCCGCATCGCCCGCCCTCTTGCGGCAGGCACAGTACCGGTTTAAGTTCGAGGAATTGTTCTACATACAGCTCCAAATTCTCCGCTACGCCAAGGAACGCGGGCAGAAGTACCGCGGCTTCCTCTTTTCCCGCGTAGGGGAACTCTTCAACGGCTTCTACGCCCATCATCTTCCCTTCCCTCTGACCGGAGCGCAAATGCGGGTGCTCCGCGAAATCCGGCGCGACACATGCAGCGGACGGCAGATGAACCGTCTGCTCCAAGGCGACGTGGGCAGCGGAAAGACCGTCGTGGCGCTGATGGCCATGTTGCTGGCCCTGGACAACGGATACCAGGCCTGCCTGATGGCGCCCACCGAGATTCTGGCCGGACAGCACCTGGAGACTGTGCAGCGCATGCTGCAAGGCATGGACATCCGCGTAGAGCTGCTCACCGGTTCGGTCAAGGGCAAGCAGCGCGAAGCCATACTGCAAGGCCTCGCATCCGGCTCCGTCCGCATCCTCATCGGCACGCACGCCGTGCTCGAAGAGCCCGTCTCCTTCGCCCGCCTCGGCATGGCCGTCATCGACGAGCAGCACCGTTTCGGCGTGGCCCAGCGGGCGCGCCTCTGGCAAAAGAGCGGGCAGCCGCCCCACGTGCTGGTCATGACGGCCACGCCCATACCGCGCACCTTGGCCATGACCCTCTACGGCGACCTCGACGTGTCCGTCATCGACGAGCTGCCGCCCGGCCGCAAGCCGGTCGTGACGCAGCATCGCTACGACGACCGCCGCGCCTCGCTCTACCAGTTTCTGCGCCGCGAAATCCAGGCGGGGCGGCAGGCGTACATCGTTTACCCCCTGATTCAGGAAAGCGAGAAGGTCGACCTGAAAAATCTGGAGCAGGGCTACGAGCAGATGTGCAGCGTGTTTCCCGAATTCCGCATCAGCAAGGTGCACGGGCGCATGAAGCCTGCGGAGAAAGATGCGGAGATGGCCCGCTTTGCCCGCGGCGAAACGCAGATAATGGTGGCTACGACCGTCATCGAAGTAGGGGTGAACGTCCCGAATGCCTCCGTGATGATTATCGAAAATGCCGACCGCTTCGGCCTCTCCCAGCTGCATCAGCTGCGCGGCCGGGTAGGGCGCGGCGCCGAACAGTCGTACTGCATCCTCATCACCGGCTACAAGCTCTCGCAGGATACCCGCCGGCGCATCGAAATCATGACGCAGACGAACGACGGGTTTGAGATAGCCGAAGCCGACCTGAAGCTCCGCGGTCCGGGCGACCTGGAGGGCACGCAACAGAGCGGAGTGCCGTTCGACCTGAAGATAGCCAACGTGGCGCGCGACGGACAGCTGCTGCAGCACGTGCGCGAAGTGGCGCGCAAGATTGTGGACGACGACCCGCTCGCGCAGAATCCACGCAACGAACTTCTCTGGCGCCGCCTTGCCGACCTGCGCAAAGAGCAGGTAGACTGGTCGGCCATCAGCTGAGCGCCGGCCCCGTTGCCGGTCCGCTTTTCCCCGGCCGGGCCTCCGCTTTCCGGCCGTTTCCTCTGTTACCTTTTCTGTCACTCTTGTTTCTTCCGTCGGCGCGCCCTGCCGCTCTCCGGCGGGCGGGGCAGGCGTATGGGCTGAAAGTGGCGGCACTTTCGACAAAGCGTTCAGCTACTTTTTCCCGAAAGTGCAGGCACTTTTTTCCCGAAGGTGAAGCCCCTGCAGGAGCGCAGTGACGGGCTTTGTGGCGCTTTCGGCGTGGAACCGGGCGGCATGCGGCGAATGTTAAATAAAGGCTCCTTTCCGCTAAATCCGGAATAACATGCTGAAAAACATAAAAGAGCGGGAGATTCCCACCCACACAGCGTTTCAGCTCCCCAAAAGTGCATGCTTATACAAAGACAATCGCTAAAGAAAGTTAAGCAAAGGATGCCCCTTTTACGATAAATTCCTATCTTTGACGATGTTATTGGTAATCGAAAAGAGTTTTTCTCAACTATCAAAAATCGAATGAACAAGCTGAAGATATTATCCCTTACTGCTGCACTTTTCCTTGCGACCGCATCGTCGGTTTCTGCCCAAGACCTCATAGCCCGACAGGCACCCGTAGACCGAAAACTTAAAAGCATAGACTCCTTAGTCCTGAAGAAGCAAATCGAGAAAGAAGCTGCCGAGTATGCAGCTTCGGTAGACATCTACCCCTCGTGGAACAACGACTTCGTGCATGTGTACGGAGGCGTGCCTCTTCCTGAAAACTTCCGCATCGACCTGCGCGGATTCTCCATGCCTACCAGCAACCGCGTCGTGACTTCCCGCTTCGGCTACCGCAGCCGCTGGCGCCGCAACCACAAGGGTCTGGATATCGACGTGAACGTAGGCGACACGATCTATGCAGCCTTCGACGGCAAGGTACGCGTCGTCAAGTACGAGCGCGGCGGTTATGGAAAATATGTCGTGCTGCGCCACCCGAACGGGCTGGAGACCATCTATGGGCACATGTCCGCCTGGTTGGTAGAACCTAATGAGGAAGTGAAAAGCGGGCAGCCCATTGGCCTGGGAGGCAATACGGGACGCTCCACCGGCTCGCACCTTCACTTCGAAGTACGCGTGCTGAGCAAGGCAATCAACCCCGAATTGCTCTTCGACTTCCCCAACCAGGACGTAACGGCCGACTACTATGTCTTCAATCCCGTTACCCCTACGGAGGGAACCACTGTATCGGCCAAGAATACCGCGGAGGAGAATACGGAAGAAGCCGCCGGTGCCACATCGCCTTACTACAAGGTGCGCAAGGGCGACAGCTTGTACAAGATTGCCAAACGCTATGGTATAACCGTAGAAAAACTGTGTAAATTGAACGGCTTGACGAAGCGCTCCGTCCTTCGTCCGGGCTTAGTTCTCCGTTGCTCATAAAAACAAATAATAAACCGACCTAAGAGGGTGCTTTGAAAATATTTGAGGCACCCTCTTTTTTATGTAGGGGAAAATTGCGTATCTTTGCCCTGTATTATGGAAAAGACTAACCGCGAGTTTGAACAAGTCATCAGCGCTTGCCGCGAAGTGTTTGCGAAGAAACTGCACGACTACGGTGCCGCGTGGTGCATTCTGCGCCCCTGTTCCGTGACCGACCAGATACTCATCAAGGCAAACCGCATCCGTTCCCTCGAAACGAAGGGCGTAGCCATGGTCGACGAGGGCATCCGTCCGGAGTTCGTGGCTATCGTGAACTACGGCATCGTAGGCCTGATTCAGCTGGCGCGCGGTCCGAAAGACAAAATCGACTTGTCGAACGAGGAAGCACTTGCCCTCTACGACGACTATTCCGCCCGGGCTCTGGAGCTGATGAAGGCCAAGAATCACGATTACGACGAGGCCTGGCGCAGCATGCGCATAAGTTCCTATACCGACTTGATACTGATGAAACTGTACCGCACCAAGCAGATTGAAGACCTGAGCGGGCATACACTGGCCTCGGAGGGCGTGGATGCCAACTATATGGACATGGTCAATTATGCGGTTTTTGCGTTAATAAAATTAGGATATGGCGAAAGTTCCGACAGCAAGGCTTAAGGAAACGGGATTCCTTGTGTGGGTCAATCTGTGCCGTTTCCTGCTGGCCGTTACGTTTATCTTCTCGGGTTTTGTCAAAGCACTCGACCCGATGGGCAATGCGATCAAGATAAAAGACTACTTCTCGGCCTGGGGCGTGAGCGAGCAGACCGACGATTTCTTCTATTTCCTGCCCGGCCTTGCCCTGATGATTGTGGAGTTCCTGCTCGGAACCTCCCTGCTGCTGGGCATACGGCGCAAGATCTCTACGGCGCTGATTCTGCTCTTCATGCTGGTGATGACCCCGTTTTCGCTCTATTTGGCCCTGGCCAATCCGGTGGCCGACTGCGGCTGCTTCGGCGATGCCTGGAAGCTGACCAACTGGGAGACCTTCTGGAAAAACATATTGCTCCTCATCCTTTCCGTCTCCGTGCTGGTGGGGAGAAATAAAATCATACCCTTCTTCAAGCACGGGTTCCAGTGGATTCCGCCTCTTTATTCGCTGGTTTTCATCCTTTTCTATGCCTTTTATTGCTACAAGCACCTGCCGCTCATCGACTTCCGCCCCTACAAAATCGGGACGGACCTGCAGGTCTTGCGCGATACGCCCGATGAAAACGGAAATTACGTAGACGTTTCGTTCTATCACCCCGACACTTTCGACGAAGTCAGCGACTCCCTTTTCGCAGACCGCTATGTCTTTCTGCTGATAGCGCCGCTGCTTGAGACAGCCGACGAGGGGGATGTGGACCTGATCAACGACCTTTACGACTATTGCAGCGAGTATGGCTACGATTTCTACTGCGTCACCGCCTCGGGCGAGGAGGAGGTTGCCGCCTGGATCGACCGTACCGGTGCCGATTACCCCTTCCTCGTGGGCGACCATACGACGCTGCTTACCATCGTCCGCTCCAACCCCGGCCTGCTGTTGATGCGCCGCGGTGTGATACTGAACAAGTGGCATCATACCCAAATCCCGGCCGATTCCCTCCTGACCGCCCCGCTGGATGAGCAGAACCCCATAGTCCGCCCCGACCGGCGCACGCCGCAAGCCATCTGCTGCGAGGCCGTATTGTGGTACTTCCTGCCCCTGATGCTGATCTATTTCCTGGACCGTTATCTGGTCCGCCCGGTGGAACTCTACAACGCCCGCCGCAAGAAAAAGAAAAACAATACCAACCAATTAAATAATCATACAGTGATGAGAAAGAACATTGTAGCAGGAAACTGGAAGATGAACAAGACCCTTCAGGAGGGTATTGCTCTCGCAAAAGAACTGAACGACGTGCTTGCCAACGAAAAGCCTAATTGCGACGTAATCATTTGCACGCCGTTCATCCACCTGGCCTCCGTCGTTCCTTTGGTCGACAGCAGCAAGATTGGCGTAGGAGCCGAGAACTGTGCCGACAAGGAGTCCGGCGCTTACACCGGCGAAGTATCGGCCGCCATGGTAGCTTCCACGGGTGCCAAATACGTAATCCTCGGCCATTCCGAGCGTCGGGCTTACTACCACGAGACCGCCGAGATACTTAAAACCAAGGTTCAGCTCGCATTGG
Organism: Bacteroidaceae bacterium; assembly: GCA_050946375.1. GTDB lineage: Bacteria > Bacteroidota > Bacteroidia > Bacteroidales > Bacteroidaceae > UBA1794. The sequence continues at coordinate 105,152 of JBMNUT010000010.1, forward strand.
CCAATGGCCTGACCCCCATCTTCTGTGTGGGCGAAGTGCTCGACGAGCGCGAAGCCGGCAAGCAAAACGAAGTAGTCGGCGGCCAGTTGGCAGGTTCGCTCTTCGACCTTTCGGCTGAAGACTTCGGCAAAATCATTCTGGCCTACGAACCCGTATGGGCTATCGGCACCGGAAAGACCGCAACGGCTGCCCAGGCTCAGGAAATGCACGCCTTCATCCGCTCCACGATTGCCGAGAAATACGGAAAAGAGGTAGCAGAAAACACTTCCATCCTCTACGGCGGCAGCTGCAAGGCTTCCAACGCCAAGGAATTGTTTGCTAATCCCGACGTAGATGGCGGCTTGATCGGCGGCGCATCACTCAAGGCTGCTGACTTCAAGGGCATCATCGACGCTTTCAATTAAATCCATCTTTACGGGAAAAGGGACGGGGCTTCGCCCGCCTTTTCCCGCTTTTTTCTATTCAAAGTTACTCCCCTTTGGGTTTGATTCCCCTCTATTTTTTCTTGAAAATATGACGTTTCGCATCCTTCTTCTGCTTTTCTTTTCGTTGTCCGCAGCAGGGCTTTGGGCCCAAAGTCCCATCATTCGTTCCCTGGAACGCGACGTTCCCGGGCAGGGCACGGTGACAGTAGAGCAAGACTCCCGCCTCGACGACTGGTTGCGCCAGGGCAAAGTGCCCGCCACCCCCGCCGTTCCGGCGAAAAGCACGGAGAAGAAGCCGGCCGGCACGTCCTCCTCTGCTTCGGCCCATGCGGCAGCGGCAGGCAAGAAGGCACACGCCGATACCCTTTCCGGCGAGTCCTCTTCCCGAAAAGGGATTACGGGACGCGCCGTCAAGCGCAGCGGTTTCCGCATACAGATCTACTCCGGACCCGCCACGCGCGACTCGAAAAACAAGGCAACCGCCGCCGCTGCCAGAGTGAGGGAACTGTTTCCCCACCTTTCGGCCTATCCCATTTTTGTATCGCCCCGCTGGTTATGTGTCGTGGGCGACTTCCTCACGCGCGAAGAGGCGGCCGAAGCGCGCAAAGAACTCCTGGAAACCGGCTCTTTCACCGAGTGTTCCATCGTTCGATCCCAAGTACTGGTCATCCTTTAAGTTTCCCATTTTTTCTTTTTTCCCTGCCGTGGGGCAGGGACCGACTATCTTTAATTTTCTGATTCGAATGACAAAAACTACGATAAACGACGAAGAAACTTTCATCACCTCCTACATGGAGCACACAAAAGCCCAGCTTGCTTTGCTGGGCGAGGACGTAGAACGCGAAGGACTCCTCAAGACGCCCCGCCGTGTGGCCAAGGCTATGCTCACTCTGACGAGCGGTTATCGCAAAGACCCCCGCGAAGTGCTCCTTTCGGCGCGCTTCAAAGAGAATTACCGCCACATGGTCATCGTGAAAGACATCGACTTTTATTCACTTTGCGAGCATCACATGCTTCCTTTCTACGGCAAAGCCCACGTAGCCTACATCCCCAACGGCTACATCACCGGCCTGAGCAAGATAGCCCGCGTGGTGGAAATCTATGCGCGCCGCCTCCAGGTACAGGAACGCATGACCACCCAAATCAAAGAGTGCATACAGGAGACGCTCAACCCCCTGGGCGTCATGGTAGTCATCGAGGCCAGTCACCTCTGCATGCAGATGCGCGGCGTCGAGAAGCCCCACGCTTTGACCACGACCTCCGACTTTACCGGCGCGTTCAACCGCCTCGAAACGCGCGAAGAGTTTATGAATCTGATCAATCACCGCTGACCGTCGTTCCCCGTCCGCTCCGCCGTTTTCGAGAACGGCGGTAGTGTTTCCCCCTTTTTCCCGTCTCCGAATGCCTGCGCCCCCTGCGCATCCTTTCGGAGACGGGCTTTTTTCTGTCCCTTTCCCTCCCGTCCTTTTGCGAAAAGCGCCGCCCGTTTTTCCGGAAACCGGCAGTACTTTTCCGGAAAACCGGCAGCACTTTTTTTGTAAATACTTCAAAACTTCGTATATTCGAGGCGTATAATTCAGTCCTAATACCCCGCAAGCCATGAAAAAGCCATTTCTCCTCCTTTCGCTTTTCGCAGCCGCCGTATGTACGGCAGTGCTGAACTCCTGTTCCAGCGATGAGCCGGAAGCTCCTTCCGGAGGCGGGGGAGAGGGTGAAACCACAGCCGAGGCCGTCGACCTGGGGC
>JBMNUT010000011.1:0-92977 GCA_050946375.1 Bacteroidaceae bacterium
AGAAAAGGTTGCATTTTTGGTGTTGTGCGCTTTTGGTTTTCAGAACGCTTCGTTTTATATGAAAATTCGATTTTCGGACGTTTCGTTTCGGATTTGGCGGAAAATTGGATTTGCGGATTATAAAAGTTCCATAGGCGCCTGTCTGCTCTTGTTTCATATTGTAATTGGAGTCTACATAGTAGCGGACTGAACCACCCCAGCCACTGCCACTGTACACTTTCCAACCGTTTTGGGTTTTTTCATAAGAACACTTTGTGCCCCATGCTATTATGTAGTCATCGTAGAACTCCACTTCTATAGTGATTCCAAGAGCTGGTCCGATGCTTTGCCCGCTGAACATTTCGAACCCCTCGCCTATGGTATATCTACCTCTTGCCAGCAATTTATTCGAGGAAGTAGAAGACGAGGAGGAAGTTCTGCTTTCGGATGAACTGCTTGAAGAATTAGCCGCCACGCTTCGGGAAGTTTTTGTGCTTGGGTCATAAACTACGCCTAATTCTCTTAAATATTCAAGTGTTAACGAAGCGTCCTGATCATTTTCATGTTCATAATCTGCATATCTTTTATACCAATAAATCGCTTTTTCTTTGTCTTTTATCTCGTATTCGTACTTAAGTGCTAAAAAGAAACAAGCGTGTCCTTCACCTCCATCGGCGGCTTTCTTATACCAATATATAGCCTTGTCATTATCACGTTCTGTTTCGTCAACAGATCCACCATATGAAAGCCTACCACCGTCATAGCATTGTCCCAGCCTGAGTTGCGCATGAGCATCTCCTGCCTCAGCTTTGGCTAATAATTCGGCACGGGTTTGCGCAAAGAGAGAAGAGAGGCTGCAGAGCAACAGCAACGCAACAAATGTCAGTTTCCTATTCATTTTTTTTTCTTGTTTTTATTTGTGCTGCAAAGTTAGGCTGAACTGACGAGAGAAGATTGTTTTTCAAGTAAATAGAAATCACGGTTTTGTAGAAGAATTGTCACGCTTTTCCAACTCATTTGTATAGCATTCGAAGAAATTACGGTGCAGGATGTGTGATATGCGCATCAGCAGTTCGGTGTCGATGCTCTCGCGTTTGAAAATGGAGTACACATTTGTCCGCTCGTAACACAATTTCTTTGCAAACCAAGTCACGGATCGCTCTTGGCGTTGAAGCTCTTCTTTTATCAATTCCCCTATATGCGGCATGGTGGTAAGGATGTGGGTTTGCTGGGATTTATGGCATTGTAAAGTGACGTCCGGGGTAGGATTAAAAAACTGAAACAGAGAAAAATAAAAGAGCGCAGGCTTATTATCGTCTACGCTCTCTCTGGTATCGGCAAACACCATGTACACATATACGAGTAATAGCCCACGCCATAGGCATGAGCATCAACTGTTACTCTTGTGTACTTCTTAAAATTTTGCCGATTTTGAGAGAGCAAGAATAAAGCTAACGCTTCAGGATTATGTCATTTGTGGTAGTGTTACATAGGCTGTCTGTTTTGTTTTTACGCTACAAAGCTATCTAAAATCCCTTGTTCTTGCAAACCTCTCTTCTGTGAGGAGCGACCGTATCTTATAGAAACCGGGTTTGATAATAAGAAAAGCTCTGCATGTTTTCTTGAAAAGATGCAGATGTTTTTCCGGAAACATGCAGGACTTTTTCGGTGGAGAGTGAAGGCTTTCTGCCCGGGGATAGGTGTGTTTGTGCTATCGGGTTATGCCTTTGGGGGATATGGGCGGATATAATTTTCCCCTCTTCTCTGCAGATGGCGGGGAAGAGGGGAAAAATTAGTGAAGAAGTTGTACGCCTTATGTGTGTGGTATGGCGTACGAAGTGAGTGATGAGGCTTAGTACTCGGGCGGAAGGTCGTTGAGCTGCGCTTTGGTGAAGACGGGGCCGTCTTTGCAGACGTAGAGCTTGCCGACGTTGCAGCGCCCGCACTTGCCGATGCCGCACTTCATGCGGTTTTCGAGTGTGGTGAAGATATCTTCGTCTTTGAAGCCCAGTTTTTCCAGCACCGGGAAGGAGAATTTAATCATGACGGGCGGTCCGCATACGATGGCTATGGTGTTTGCGGGCGAGGGGGCTATCTGCTCCAGAACGGTGGGCACGAATCCTACTTTTCCCTTCCAGTCCGGTGTTTCACCGCCGGGGTCTACGGTAGTGAAGAGCTGCACATCGGGGCGTTCGTCCCACTCTTTCAGCTCATGCTTGTAGACCAAATCGTTTACGGACTTGGCTCCGTAGAGGATAGTCACGTTGCCAAATTCTTCGCGGCGGTCGAGTACGTTCCAGATGACGCACCGCATGGGCGGAAGCGCTATGCCTCCGGCTACGAACAGGAGGTTCTTTCCTTTCCAGTCTTCGATGGGAAACGAATTTCCGAAGGGGCCGCGGAAGCCCATGGTCTGGCCTTCTTCCAGGCGCGCAAGCCCGGATGTGACGCGACCTGCCTGGCGGAACGTACACTCAACGTAGTCTTCCCGTGTGGGCGGGGAGGCTATGCAGAAAGTGCATTCTCCTTCGCCGAAAGCGGAGTACTCGGCAAACTGGCCGGCCCTGAACTGGAAGTTGGCGGCTTCCTCCGGATTGTTGAAGCGCAGGCGGAGTGTCTTGACTCCGGGTGCTTCCTGTATGATATGCTCTACGGTCATGACGTAGGGCAGGTAGGGATTATCTATCAGCTTGTCCATCTTCTTTATTTCTGAGCAATAGCAGTTAAGTGTTCCAGTAGGTTCATATCGACGGGGCATGCGCGGGAGCATCGTCCGCAGCCTGTGCATCCGGTTTGTGCGAGGCGCTCGGGCATGTAGGAGAACTTGTGCAGGATGCGTTGGCGCCAGCGCGTTGCCTGGGTGGGGCGGGGGTTATGGCCGGAAGTGTGCTGGGTGAAGAGTGCGAATCCACACGAATCCCAGCAGCGGACGCGGCGTCCCTGGCGAGGGCCGTGCGGGTCTTCCTGAATGTCGAAGCAGGCGCAGGTGGGACATACGAATGCGCATGCGCCGCAGCCCAGGCATCTGGCCGATTGTTCTTTCCAAATGGGTAAATCGAAGGCGTCTTTCAGCTTGGCGCGTATCTCCTCGCGGGTGAAGCGGGTGGGGATTTTGGCCAGGGCGGCTTCCTTTTCGGTAAATATGGGTGCGTTTTCTCCGGCTACTTCGTTGGCTTCACAGAAGATCTCGGGTGCGAGGGCTGTCAGGGCGGCTCCTTTTTCTGTCCCGACTTCTACCAAAGCGGTTCCCGAGGGGAGCTTGGTGACCAGAATGTCGCAGCCGGCTTTCTGGCCGGGGCCTCCTCCTACGGAGGTGCAGAAGCAGTATGCGTCGGCTTTCAGGCAGCTGAAGGCTACGAGGGTCGTGCGTTCCAGCCGGGCGTTGTAGAGGTTGTCTTTATAGTCCCAGTTGAAGATGGCCGAGAGGGGTGCGAATCCGGCGGCATCGCATGGGTGTGCGCGCCAGATGACTGTCTTCGGGTAGCTCTCGGGCGAGGGTTGCTCGAGGGTGGTGTCGGTGCCTTTTTTCCGATAGGAGAAGAGGATGTCGGCTTTGGGGAAGGCTGCTTGCTTGGCCGACTGGATGGTTTGTATCTGATCGTCGGCGGCTACTTCCTTCGGGGAGCGTATGGGGCTGAAATCGGTGTGCCCGTCCTGGGTCACCGGGGCTATCACCCGGCAGCTTGTGGCTATGATTCGTTCCAGCCAGCCGTCTAAATCGGAGTGTTTTATCTGGTAGTTCTTCATAATGTGTACGCGGATTTGTTTAGTGGATGAAGTTCTCCTTGTCGTCGGGGCTGAAGGTTGAGAGTACATTCCCCTTGGCGGGACGGTCGGGACCGAACTCTTTGTTGATTTCCTGGGTCAGCTTTTTGGTGAGGAGGTGTATCGGCAGGTGCAGCGGGCAGGCGGCGTAACAGGCTCCGCAGCCTGTGCATCGTCCGGCCATGTGCATGACGCGGTTGATCTGCCACTCCATGTTGGGCAAAGTCGAGGCCCAGGGCAGTATCCACTGGGGGCGGTTGTCTTCTACGATGCAGCGTGTGCAGTAGCACAGCGGGCAGGCTGCCCGGCAGGCGTAGCACTTGATGCACTTCGAGAGGCACTCTTTCCAATAGGCCCAGCGCTCTTCGCGACTCATGGCGTCGATTTTTGCCAAAAGTGCCTCCACTTCTGGATTAGAGGGCAAGGGGTTTTCGGACACGTACTGCCTGATGCTTTCTGCGTCGGGCAACTCTTTGAGTTCTCCCTCGGGGGTTACGGTGAAAAAGAGGAACTTTTCGGTGTTTATCTGGTTCTCTTGCATGAGCTGGAGGGCGCTTTTCAGTACGTTGAGCGTGGCCAGCACGCCGATGCGCCCGTCTTTCAGGAGTTCTTTCTTCGTCAGATAGACGGCAATGTTGTTCGTGCAACGGTTGTCCAGTATGAGTTGTGCGGCTTCCTCGGCGCTCGTGCAGAAGAACGGCCGTGTTTTCTGCGGGTTGCTTCCCTCGCGGTAGCCGATGACCATGCTGATTGTACCGTTGGCAAGCTGGTTGGCTATGTTTTCAGTCCATTTGTTCATTGTTCGGCCTCCGTTTCTCCTATATAGTTTGCTACTTTTTGGTATTCGGTATAGGGCCCTAATTCACGAATCTGGGCTACGGTCTCGTTTACCACTTCGGCCCATTTGGCTCCCTCGGCAGCCGATACCCAGAAGTATTTGATGCGTCGGATGTCGATGCCCAGGAAATCGAGCAGACCGCGGAATACGATCCAACGGCGGCGGGCATGGAAGTTGCCCGAGGTATAGTGGCAGTCGTTAGGGTGACAGCCGGATACGATGATTCCGTCGGCTCCCGCGGCAAAAGCCTTGAGCAAGAGCATGAAATCGATGCGGCCGGTGCAAGGGAAACGCACGATTTCTACATTGGTCGCATACTTCATCCGGCTTGTTCCCGTGAGGTCTGCGCCGGCATAGGTGCACCAATTGCAGACGAATGCGATGATTCGCGGTTCGAATGCGGTCTTATTTTCGTCCATAAGATAACAGGTCTTTTTCGTTTATTCGTGGTTCAACAATGCAGTGACTTCGGCATACATCTGCTCGTTGGAGTAGCCCTGGATGTCGATAGCCTTTGAGCGGCAGAAAGAAACGCACGTCCCGCAGCCCTGACAAAGGCCTGGATTTACTTTTGCCACTGTCTTGATGACGTTTCCTTGCCGGTCTTTTATCTCTTCGCGCTCGATGGCCTGGTAGGGGCAGGCCGTCTGGCACATGAAGCAGCCTACGCAGGTGCTGTATACCGGAGGTGCGCAGCGGTTGACTACCGCAATGAGCGGTTCGCGCACCAGCTTGTCCTGAGAGAGCAGGGAAACGACTTTTGCCGCTGCACCCGAGGCAGTGGCTACGGTCTCCGGTATGTCTTTCGGAGCCTGGCAGGCTCCTGCCAGGTAAATGCCTGCGGTGTTGGTCTCGACGGGCCTTAGTTTCGGATGAGCCTCTGCAAAGAATTTGTAGGGGTCATAGGATATGTGGAGTTTTTGGGCCAGTTCTTCGGCACCGGGGTTGGACACTCCGGCTGTTGCCAGTACGACCAGGTCGGCTTCTATCTCCACCGGTTGCGCGCCGAGCAGCGTGTCTACGCCTTTAACGATGAGCTTCCCGTTCTTTTCATATACTCTTGCCACGCGGCCGCGCACGTAGTTTACCTTGTCTTCCTCGATGGCACGGCGGACAAACTCTTCGTAGTTTTTGCCGCCGGCCCGTATGTCCATGTAGAAAACGGTAGACTCGCCGTCGTGAACCTTATGCTGGTAGAGCATGGCGTGCTTGGCCGTGTACATGCAACATATCTTGGAACAGTAGGGAATCCCCTTGGCCGGGTCGCGCGAGCCGCAGCACGCGATGAAAACGACTTTCTTGGGAATGGCTCCATCCGAGGGGCGGCGGATTTCGCCCATTGTCGGTCCGGAGGCGGAGGCGAGGCGCTCAAACTGTATTCCGGTAATGACATCTTTATATTTGCCATAGCCGTACTCGGGGAAGAAGCTCGTGGGCAGTACGCGGAATCCGGTCGTTACCACGATAGCGCCTACTTCTTCGGTGATAAAGCGGTCTTCCTGGTCGAAAGTGATGGCTCCGGTGGGGCAGAACTTCTCACACACGCGGCATTTTCCCTTCTGGTAGTAATTGCAATGTTCCTTGTCGATCACCGGTTTGTTCGGTACGGCTTGGGGAAAGGGTACGTAGATTGCGGTACGGGTGCCCAGGCCTTCGTTGAATTCCCCGGGTATTTTCTTGTTGGGGCATTTGGTCGTGCAAAGTCCGCAGCCGGTGCATTTCTTTTCGTCTACGCTCTTTGCCTTGAGCCGGATAGTCGCTTTGAAGTTTCCGATGAAGCCCTCCAGACTTTCCAGCTCGGCATAAGTATATAAAGTGATGTTGGGGTGCTGTGCGACTTCTACCATTCTCGGCGTCAGGATGCACTGCGAGCAGTCGAGCGTGGGGAAGGTTTCGGACAACTGGGCCATGTGTCCGCCGATAGAGGGCTCCTTTTCGATGAGAATGACCCTGTGTCCGCAGTTTGCGATGTCGAGGCTGGCCTGAATGCCTGCAATACCTCCGCCGATGACGAGGGCCTTTTTCGTAACGGGCACCTTGATTGAGGTAAGAGGCTGGTTGCGTTTCACTTTTTCTACCAGGCCCTGTACGATTTCGATGGCTTTTTGTGTCGTAGCCTCTCCTTTTTCGTGAACCCACGAGCAGTGTTCCCGCAGATTGGCTATTTCGCACAGGTAAGGGTTCAGCCCCGCTTCGGCACAGGCGCGGCGGAAAGTGGGCTCGTGCATGCGCGGTGAGCAGGAACCTACTACGACTCCGTCCAAATGGTGCTCTTTTATGGCTTGTTTGATGAGTTGCTGCCCGGGTTCGGAGCACATATATTTATAGTCTACCGCGTAGGCGACTCCGTCCATCTCGTTCGCAGCTTTGGCCACGCGCTCGCAATCGACCGTAGCGCTTATGTTTTCACCACAATGGCAAATGAATACTCCGATTTTAGACATGGATTATTTTTTTGAAAGGGATGATGAAAGTTGAAAATACATATAAACCTTTTTCGGCACGTTAGAGTGGGTTTACCATTCGGGGACGGGCACAAAGTGCCGGTCGAGGCCCAGTTCTTTCCGTGAGATGCCGAGGGAAAGCCCTATGAGCTGGGTAATGAAGAGCACAGGGAGGTCTAATTCCTTTCCAAGATACCGGTTGGCTGCCGGACGGCGCATGTCCAGATTGGAATGGCACATGGGGCAGGCTACGATGACGGCTTCGGCTCCCCGGTCGCTTGCGTCGGAAAGGATGTCGCCCGACAGGCGTCCTACCGACTCGGTGCGGGAGATGGAGAGTCCTGCCCCGCAACATTCCGTCTTGAACGCCCAGTCTATCGGTTCACTGCCGCAGAGTCTGGCCAGTTCGTCCATCGATTGCGGGTTTTCTACCCGGTCGAATTGGAGAATCTTGTGGGGGCGTATGAGCAGGCAGCCGTAGTAGCAGGCCACTTTCTTCTGCAGGGGGTGGGGAACCTGCGTGAGGAGCGGTTTGATGTATTGCTCGGTCCACTGCAATACGTTGAGTATTTTCAGTTTCCCTTGGTAGGGCATCTGGATGATGTTGCAGATGTGCTTGCGCAGTTCCTCGTCGTGAGCCAGTTTATACTGGGTGGTAGCCAGCCGTCCGAAGCATGCGGCGCAGGGAACGACCACTTCTTCCATGCCTTGTGCCTCGGCCAGTGCCAGAATGCGGGCGGGCAGCGCCAGCGCGAGGTCGTGGTTCAATGCGTGTGCGGCACTGGCTCCGCAGCAGTTCCAGTCTTCTATTTCTTTCAGCGGCAGGGAGAAGTGCCGGGCCAGGGCCTGAACGGATTCATTGTACTCGCGGGACGTCCCTTCTAAGGAGCATCCCGGATAAAAACCTATTTCTTTCATGTTTTTTCCTTCTAAACGATTGTGGTGACTCCTTATTCGGCTTTTGCGGATTCCTCTTTCGTGCGGGCAAATATCTCTTGCACGGCTTTCTTACCCTTGATATGCGGGGGGAGCAGAGAGAGCTTGCCTTTGGCCAGCATGCCGGGGGCTACGGTTACGTCTTGCAGCAGATGGAGCGAGCGCAGCTTGTATTCTACGACGAGGTCCAGCTCACCCAGACGTCCGTTGCGGTGTACGCTTCCGAGAAATGACTTGTGGAACTTTATGATGTCCGAGGCTTCCGGCGAGATGCAGCCTTCTTTTTGGGCTTCGCCGCGCAGGCAGTCCATGAGTACGGGTATGTCCACTTCTTTCGGGCAGCGTCCGATGCATTGTTCGCAGCCTACACAATACCAGATGGCACGGCTGGAGAGGACTTTCCGGTAGGCTGAGTCCGTTCCGGTCTGGAGCAGGCGCATGATGAGCGACGGGGGAAAATCCATTTCGGACGCCATGGGGCAACCGGCTGTGCACTTGCCACATTGGTAACAGTCGCGTGCTTGGACTCCGCAAAGCGCCTCCAAGCGGTCAGCGAGGGCGGATTGATCGTTTTTCATGATCGGTGTTAGTATGAAAATTGTCTGTTTTATGGCCGTAAATGTACACAAAAAAGCGCAGAAATGCTCCTCTCTTTTTGGGAAAAAGTAGGCATTTCTGCGAAAGAAGTCGGTTTTTGGTCTGCTGAGTGCCGTATCGAGGGGCTGAAAGTTGCAACGGTTTTTCTGATTTGTGGCAAGGCTTTTCGGAAAAAGTGCCCGGGCAAATGCTCCGATGCGCCGCCTCAGTGGTTCTTTTGGCCCGGCCAGGGGAGCGAAAACTCGTATTCTCCTGAGCCGATTTCGTAAGTGCACCGGCCGTTTACGATGCCTGAGTAGTGAATTTCGGGGTGCTGTTCTACGGGCTTTTTGCCTTCCTTGACTCCGTCAGGCGTATCGGTCGGCAGGCATACGGTGGCTCGTGTGTTGGACGGTACGGTGATGTGGTAAATAAATTGTGGCCCTTTGATTTCCCATCGGCTCTCGATGAGTCCGTAAGGTGAGCGGAAAGTGGCAGAAGCGTACTGCATGTTGCCCACCGGATCGGGGTTGAGCAGGAAGTGCTTGAAGGCAATTTCTCCGGAGATTGGGCGTATTCCTCCTAATCCCTGGTAGAACCATCCCATCAGATGCCCGAGCATGCAGTGGTTGTGGGAAGCGGTTTTCAGCGCTGCCCATGACTCGGTGAGCGAGGTGGCTCCCTGCTTGAGCTGGTATCCGTAGCCGGGTTTGTCGCTTTGGCAGTTCATTTCGTAGATGACCTGGGAATATCCGTTTTCGAGCAGGGCCATTACGAGATAGTTGAAGCCGATGTCGCCCGATGTCATGCTGTTTCCGTGCTGGCGTATGTCGGCAATTATCTGCCGGAGGCAGCTTTCCCGGTTCTTTTCGTCGACGAGTCCCATGCAGAGGGCTATGGCGTTTGCCGTCTGGCTGCCGCGGTCGTAGTATTTTTCTGCCGTGTTGAAGAATTTTTCGTTGAATGCTTCTTTTACTTCTTGTGCCCGCTGTTCGTAGTGTTGTCGCAGGCTGTCTTTGCCGAGTAGTTGGGCGGATTGGGCCATGATGCACAGGTCGCGGTAATAGAAGGCGGTCGGGGTGAGTCCGCGCGAGGTGAGTTGGCTGTAACCGGGATGTGCGGGGCCTTGGTCGTACCAGTCTCCCAATCCGTGGTAGAGTATGTTGTGCTGGGCGCGGCTTGTCAGATAGTCGGTGTAGGCCGTCATCATTCCGAAATGCTCTTTGATTGCGCTGCTGTCCCCATACCATTCGTACAGGAACCACGGCAGAAGGATTCCTGCGCTGCCCCATTCGGGAGAATCGCGGAAGTCCCCGTCGAAAGCGGTGTACTCGGGGGCTATGCTCGGGATGAGGCCGTTGGGCAGTTGGGACTCGTCCATATCGTCGATTATCTTGTGGAAGAACTGGTGGGTGTCGTAGCAATAGGATAAAGCATGGCTCATGAGGTGGGTAACCTCCAGCCATCCTAATTTTTCACGGTGGGGGCAGTCGGTAAGCACATGGGACATGTTGCTCTTTACCGACCAGTCTATGAGCGAATATATGGCGTTGAACAAACTGTCGGAGCAGCAGAATGTGCCGATTGCTTCGTTGCTGTTTGACACGTGGAGCATGTTCAGCTCCTCGATGACGGGTAAATCGTCCGGATTCTCGTAGCCGGCCGGTACGGCTCCTTCCACTGCTACGTAGCGGAAGCCGTAGTAGCTGAACGAAGGAGTCCATGTTTCCGTCCCGTTCCCTGCCAGGGTGTAGGAGAAGGAGTAGGGCTGTCCGCTGTTTCTCTGGTCGGGCAGGCTGTCTGGCGTCAGGTATTCTGCCGGACGGAAGGTGATTTTTGCTCCTCTCTTGCCCTTGGCTTTGAGTCGGATGATGGCGGATGCATTTTGACCGAAGTCGTAGATGAAAATTCCGCTTTTCGGTTTGTAGATGCGGACTGCGTCGAACTGGCGCATTATTTTCATAGAATTCGATTGTTGCGGCATGAGTTTTCCCGTACTGGGGGTCTCTTTTGCATTTTCCCACGTGGAATCGTTGAATCCGGCTTTTTCCCATCCTTCCGGCTCCCGGGTGGCGTCGTAGTCTTCGCCGCCGTAGATGCTGGAAAAGGTGACGGGGCTGGGCGATACCTTCCAGCTTTTGTCGGAATAGAGCTCGCTTGTGCTGCCGTCGGTGTAGTCGATTTGTATTTTGGCTATCATCTTTGGGGCGGAAAATGTGCAGAGAAGTTTGTGATAGCGCTCGTTTATGCGGGGAATATGCAGGAATCCGTTGCCTAAGCGGGCGGTAATGACGTTTTCGCCTGCATGCAACAGGCGGGTTATGTCGTAGGTTACGTAGAAAGCCTCGCGGTCGTATCGGCTCCAGGCGGGGTCGAGGAAATGGTCGCTGGCCTTTGTCCCGTTTATGCTCAGTTCAAAATGGCCCAACCCCGAGATGTAAATCCGGGCGGACCGGACCTTTTTGCCGATGTGGAATTCTTTTCTGAATTGCGGCATGCGGGGCTCTTTGAATTCCTGCGGGTCGGTCTCGGCCGACGGAGCCTGGTAGCCGGGGTAAATGAGGTGTTGTGCACTGATTGTGTCCATGGTAATCCAGCGTGCGGGGTACCAGTCGGATTCTGTGAGCGGGCCGGTCTGAAATTGTTGTATCTCGCTCCATGCGGATTCGTTGTTGTGGTTGTCCCAGACCTTTATTTGCCAGAAATAAGTGTGGAAGGGTTGGAGCGCTTTTCCTCCGTAGGGTATTTGGAGCGATGCTTGGGACTGGCGTTTCCCGGAGTCCCACAATAGATTGTTTCTCTTGCGCAGTACGTCGCGGCTTTCGGCTACTATTATCTGGTAGGCGCTTTGCATTGTGTTGCGGGTACTCGATTTCAGTTGCCAGGAGAAGGCCGGTTGGCGGGTCCCGATGTGGGCAGGGCTGATTTGTTGTTCGCAGCGCGTTTGACAGGTCTGTAACTTTTTTGCGTTTCCCGCAGTACTTATTGTGAAAAGTGCCAGCGCGGTGATTAGAAAGTGTAGGGGCTTCATTGGGATTGGGTTTAAGTCGTTGAGGTTTATATGTAAGGAGGGAAGATTGCGGAAGCGCATCGGGAACGATGAAGTGCTGCATCGGGCGGTCGGCTCTTCTTCCGTGCCGCTGGATTTTCTGAAAAAGAAAAAGCCAGTACCAGAGAGGTACTGGCTGAAAAAAGGATGATGTATCTGTTGGCTTATCGGATGCCGTGCATCATTTTCACCATCTGTTTTACGCAGCAGAGCATCAGTACGCCGGCAATGGCGCTCATGAAGCAGAAAAGGAGGAAGAAGTCGTGCAGATTGGCGATTTCGTATCCCAGGAAACTCTTTACGACTGTATTTCCCGCGCTGTCTACCGGCAGCAGTCCGGCCAGTAGTCCGGCCAGTTTGTTGCTGGCTGCCGTGCTCAAGTACCATACGCCCATAAGCAGTGAGGCGAAGCGGGCCGGGGCAAGTTTATTGACGAGTGAGAGTCCGATCGGGGAGAGACAGAGCTCGCCGATGGTGTGCAGGAAATAAAGGCCTATGAGCCAGAACATACAGATTTTGGTGCTGGAATCGATACCCTGCACGCCTATGGATATAAACAGGTAACTTAAGGAAAGGATGAGCAGTCCGATAGCTTGCTTCATGGGCGAAGAAGGCTCTTTCTTACGCGTGTTCAGGAAAGACCATAGGGAGGCCATGATCGGAGCGAAGATGACTACGAAAATAGCGTTGACGCTTTGGAAATAGGATGCGGGCATTTCCCAGCCGAAGATGTGGCGGTCTATGTTGCGGTCGGCAAACAACGTGAGTGAGCTGCCGGCCTGTTCGTACGCAGCCCAGAAGAAGATGACGAAAAACGTTACGATATAGATGACGTAGATGCGCGTGCGTTCCAGTTTGGTCAGCGACCTGTCGGAAGCAATGAATATGGGCATTGCGATGCAGACCGAGTAGATGAGCGAACCGATCCAGTCGGCGTCTTCAAAAAGGCCTATTTGCGGATTTCCGAAGGAAGAGTAATTGATGGAAAAGAGGAAGAACAAAATCAAGACTCCTACGGCAGTGCCGGCAATTTGGAGCGGTGAATTGCGTGGGGCAGCAGCCGCGGCGGCTTCAGCCTCTGGCGAGTGGTCGTGATGGACGTTGTCGATTTCCGGCTTAAGTCCTATCTGTCTGCCGTCAGGCGTACGCAGGTATTTGTTCTCCAGGAGCTTGAATACGATTAAGCCTATCAGCATTCCGATTGCGGCGGAGAGGAATCCCCACTTGAAGTCGCTGGGGTCGTCCGTATCTCCTACAAATCCGCACCAGAGCGGCGCGATTGTGGCGCCAATGTTGATGCCCATATAGAAAATGGTGAAGGCCGAGTCTTTGCGTTTGTCGGTCGGCTCGTACAAATCGCCGACCATTGTGGAAATATTAGGCTTGAAAAATCCGTTTCCGAGAATCAGTAATCCGAGTCCGCAGTACATGAGCCATTTGGCGAAGCCTCGTTCTCCGAAGATATCGACGAGGATTGACGAATCGAAGCACGAGGCGCTGAAAAACATGAGGAACTGTCCGGCGGCCATGAGCAGGCATCCTGTGGTAATCGAGCGGCGGTTGCCCCAATAACGGTCGGCGATATATCCTCCGAGCAGGGGGGTCAGGTAGACCAGTCCCGTGTAACTTCCGTAAATGCCTGAGGCTTCTTTGTCACTCAGCAGCAACGCTTTGGTCATATAAAGTACAAATAATGCGCGCATGCCGAAATAACTGAACCGTTCCCACATTTCGGTTACAAAAAGGAGGTATAGGCCTTTGGGATGGCCTTGCTTTTTATTACTCATCTATGCTGTCTTTTTTGTTCGTTTTAGCGGCAAATTTACTTTCATTTATCTTAATATCCAACAGATATGCTATCTTTGCACGGAAAAAACGCCCAATAAGTTTGATGAAATGAAGATTTTTGAAGTCGAACAGATAAGGGAAATCGATCAGTACACGATACAAAACGAACCGATCTCCCAGGTGGATTTGATGGAAAGAGCTGCTTCTGCTTTTGTTCATGAAGTCAAAGAGCGATTTCCGAAAGAGATGCCGGTGCATGTCTTTGCGGGACCGGGCGATAACGGGGGCGATGCGCTGGCTGTCGCCCGGCTGTTGCAGGATGCGGGCTATGCCTCGGTATGCACATACCTCTTCAATCCGTACGATCATCTGAGTCCCGGTTGTGAAACCAACCGCGAATTTCTGAGAAGCCGTACGTCGAAGCGCCAGTTTGTAGAAGTCACGAAAGGAGTGCGCTTCGATTTTCCCTATATAAATAAAGATATGCTGGTGATTGACGGCCTGTTTGGAACCGGGCTGTCCCGCCCGTTGGAAGGAGCTTTTGCGGCAATCGTGAAGTTCTTGAATCAATCGGGTGCTACCATTGCTGCTATTGATTTGCCCTCGGGCCTGATGGCTGAAGACAACACGGACAACAATCCCGAACACATTATACGGGCTTCGTATACCTTTACGTTCCAGCATCCGAAGCTCTGCTTCTTCTTCCCGGAAACGGCTGTCTATTTGGGAAAGTGGCAAATACTCGACATAAAGTTAAGCCCTGAAGCCGTTCGTATCCTCGACACTCCGTATTATCTGGTAGAGCCTGCGGAAATAAAGTCTTGGATTCATCCTCTTTCGAAGTTCGCCCATAAGGGAACCCAAGGGCATGGACTGCTGATAGCGGGTAGCTACGGGATGGGCGGAGCGGCCTTGCTTTCGGCCGGAGGGGCGCTTCACTCGGGAATCGGGAAGCTCACGGTACATACGCCTGCGGCCAATGTGCCGATTCTGCAGATCGGCCGTCCGGAAGCCGTGCTTTCTGTCGACCCTTCGGAATATATTTTCAGCCAGGCGCCGGCGGTAGACGAATATAACGCCTTGGCTATCGGCCCGGGATTGGGGACTTCTTCCGAAACTGTCGAGGCTTTGTCCAGTCTCTTGCTCTCTCTTGGCCGGAAGTCTTTGGTTCTCGACGCAGATGCCCTCAACATTATCTCAAAGCGCTTGGCTTTGCTGCGGAAGTTGCCTCAAAATACGATTATCACGCCGCATCCGAAGGAATTGGAGCGCATCTTGGGCAATTGTCAGAATGCCTATGAGCGTTTGCAGATGGCGCGCGAGCTGGCTCAGGCTGCGAATTTGATAATAGTCCTGAAGGGTGCTTATACGGCCTCTATCTTTCCGGATAAATTAGTCTATTTCAATACGAGCGGAAACCCGGGAATGGCGACAGCCGGTAGCGGCGATGTCCTGACGGGTGTGCTGCTTTCCTTGCTGGCGCAGGGCTATGCGCCGCGGCAGGCTACTATTTTGGGCGTTTACCTGCATGGGCTGGCCGGCGATGTGGCAGCGCGCGAAGTCGGAATGCGGGGCATGTCGGCCAGCGATATTGTGCGCGCTTTGCCGAAAGCCTGGGAAGAGCTTGAGGCGTAGGGAAGCGTGCCATTTTGTTTCTCACGGAAGAAAAGCCGAAAAGTCCGGGCACTTTTGCCGAGAAGGCATGGCACTTTTCAGTAAAAGTCCTGCATTTCTTAGCTAAAAGCTCTGCATTTCGCAAGAAAAACCTTACATTTGCCGGGAAAAGCGAAAACGAACCGAAATGAAGAACATATTGCTTTTTTCAGCCTTGCTGTGCTCCTGCTTTTTATCGGCGCAGACGGAGGTCTCTGTTTATGGGAGCGATAAGGCGCAGACAGAGGGCATTACTTACATGTTGCCCAAGAACCGGATAACAGTGGTAGTGACGGCAGTGAAACGGACTTATACTCCGGGGCAATACTGTCGCTATGCCGAAGAATATTTGCGTCTCTCCAATGTGCAGCCTGAGGCTTCGACCTATTGGGAACTGCAGAAGGTAGAAGCCTATTGCTCGGCCGTACCCGATCCGCAGAAGGCTTTCTTTATTCAGTTGACAGGGAAGAGCATTACTTCCCGCGCGCAACTTTCGCCGGATGGAATGCTGCTGGCCATCAACGACAAGCAGGACTATACGCCGGCTCCCGGGCCCCAACCGCTCGAAGTGAAGCCGCAGAAAAAGTTTTCGCCGGAAGATTACTATACGGAAGACATCATACGGGCTGCTTCGGCCATGGCTACGGCGAGGCTGATTGCGGATGAAATTTACCAGATTCGGGAGCGTCGTAATGACTTGACGCGGGGCGAACTGGAAAATATGCCTCAGGATGGCGCTTCCATGCAGATTGTCTTGAACCAGTTGAACGAGCAGGAAACGGCTTTGACTTCCGTCTTTTGCGGTACGACGCAGGAAGACGTGAAGCAATTTACGTTTGTTGTGGAGCCAAACGCAGAGGTCGACGAAGCGGTGCTGTTCCGTTTCTCGAGAAAGCTGGGAGTGGTCGATGCCGATAACTTGGCCGGCGAACCGGTTTATTACAGTTTGGCAAGCCAGAATACGGTGCCCGATAAGACTCCGCGTACGGAGGAAGAGCAGAAGCGCGTGGACAAGATGCTGAAAGAGGCGGAGAAGCGTGCCAAGAAAGGCGAGTCGCAGCTCATGGAAGGCGTAGTCTATAACGTGCCGGAGCGCGTCGATTTTTCGATTTATACGGCTCAGAATGACCTTTTTTCTGCCGAGTACAAGATAGCCCAGATGGGAAATACGGATGTGCTGCTGAATGAACTTTTTGACAAGAAGAGCACTTTCCATGTTTTGTTTAACCCGGAGGACGGCTCCTTGCTGAAGGTTTGGCAAGACCAGCAGGAATAATTCGTGCAGACCGATAACGCGTAATTCAAGATACATGCCCAAGACAGTACGTATCCTCGACAAGACTTTTGAGCAGACTTTCACTCCGGAGGTCATAGAGCAGCGTGTGCGCGCTGTGGCCGAGTGCCTCAGCCGTGATTTGGGGGAGAAAAATCCTCTGTTCCTGGGCGTTTTGAACGGTTCGTTTGTCTTTGCTGCCGATTTGCTGCGGCACCTTGACTTTCCGGCGCAGGTGACTTTCGTAAAGATGGCCTCCTATGAAGGCATGTCTTCTACGGGTACGGTGCGGGAACTGATAGGCTTGTCGGAAGCGATTGAAGGCCGTTGCCTTGTGGTGGTGGAGGATATTATCGATTCCGGGCTTACCATGGCACGACTGCTGGAACTTTTGCAGGAATACCATCCGGCAGAGGTGCATATCGCAGTGCTTTTCTTGAAGCCGGAGAACTTGAAAGTAGATTCTCTGCCCGTCGATTATGCGCTTTTCCGCATCCCCAATGATTTTATCGTGGGCTATGGACTGGATTATGAAGGCTATGGACGGAATTTGCCCGGCATTTATACGTTAACTCAGAACAATATAAAATAAAACACTATTATGTTGAACATTGTAATCTTCGGTGCTCCCGGTTCCGGTAAGGGCACACAGAGTGAGAAAATTGTAGAGAAATATCAGTTGAACCATATATCTACCGGCGATGTGCTGCGGGCTGAGATAAAAAATGGAACGGAATTAGGCCAGACTGCCAAGAAATATATCGATCAGGGCCAGCTTATTCCCGACGAGTTGATGGTCGATATTCTGGCTTCCGTATTCGATAGCTTCGGCGAAGATAGCAAAGGCGTTATTTTCGACGGCTTTCCCCGTACCATCCCTCAAGCCGAAGCGCTGAAGAAGATGCTCGAAGAGCGTAATCAGGAAGTGAGCGTAATGCTTGACCTGGATGTTCCTGAAGAAGAACTGATGGATCGCCTGATTAAGCGGGGCCAAATGAGCGGACGTGCAGATGATAATGAGGAAACCATCAAGAAACGTCTTGTAGTCTACCACGAGCAAACCGCACCGCTGAAGGACTATTACAAAAATGAAGGCTCTTATCGTCACATCAATGGGTTGGGCGAGCTGGAGCGCATCTTCACGGATATTTGTACGGCTATCGAGGGAGAATAATTTCTTCCTGCCCTTTTTGCCTGCCTCTTCGAGTAAACTGCGAAAGGCGGGCATCTCTTTTTTTAATTATATACGGTACATTTTTGCGACCTCCTCTTTCCTCAATTTTTATACCTGAAGCAGTATGCCAGAATCCAACTTTGTCGATTATGTGAAAATCTATTGCCGTTCCGGCAAGGGTGGCCGTGGTTCAGCCCACATGCGCCGTGAGAAATTTGTTCCCAATGGAGGCCCCGACGGCGGCGACGGCGGCCGGGGCGGGCACGTCATATTGCGCGGAAATCGTAACTATTGGACCTTGCTCCACTTGCGCTATGCGCGCCATGCTTTTGCCACCAGTGGCGGCAATGGCGGCCGGGGACGGAGTTTCGGAAAAGACGGTGAGGACAAGATAATAGAAGTGCCGTGCGGTACGGTTGTCTATAACGCCGAGACCGGAGAGTACATCTGCGACGTGACGGAACATGGGCAGGAAGTCGTTCTCTTGCGGGGAGGACGCGGCGGATTGGGCAACTGGCATTTCCGGACCGCTACGCGTCAGGCGCCCCGTTTCGCCCAGCCGGGTGAGCCGATGCAGGAAATGGTAATTATTTTGGAGCTGAAGCTCCTGGCAGATGTCGGCCTGGTTGGATTCCCCAATGCGGGCAAGTCCACACTTCTCTCTACGCTTTCGGCCGCACGGCCTAAGATTGCCGATTATCCCTTTACCACTATGGAGCCTAACCTGGGCATCGTTTCCTACCGCGACGGGCAGTCTTTCGTAATGGCCGATATCCCCGGTATAATTGAGGGTGCCAGTGAGGGAAAAGGGCTGGGGCTTCGTTTCCTGAGGCATATCGAGCGTAACTCAGTGCTGCTCTTTATGGTTCCGGCGGACAGCGACGATATAGCCAAAGAGTATCACATTCTGTTGAAAGAGCTGGAGAATTTCAATCCGGATATGCTGAACAAGCAGCGGGTATTAGCCATAACGAAGAGCGACATGCTCGACGAAGAGCTGATGGAGGCTATTGAGCCGACTCTTCCGGCAGTCCCTCACGTATTTATCTCTTCCGTTGCCCAATATCACCTGCAGGAGTTGAAAGATTTGCTTTGGCGCGAACTGGTAAAAGAGGAGAACAAGTTGCAGGCAGACCCGGATGAACACATCGACCGCCTGGTACATCGTCCCAAGTCTGTTTCGTTCTTGTCCCAAGAACTGGCCTTGGAAGGCGAGGATGAGGACTTCGATTTTGAATATGTGGATGATGAAACGGCGGACGACAGTGAGGATTGGGATGAAGACTGGGACGACGATGCTTCGCCCAACCGCGACTAAACGCCTTTTCGCGTACCTCGTTTATGAAAAAGTAAAGTATGGATCACGTTGCAAGTTCTTCCTTTTGGGCTAATCCGCCTTTGTCCGGGATTGAGGGGATAGAGACTTTTGTGACAACCCGCTACGGCGGTTTCAGCGCGTCTCCCTACACTTCGTTTAATTGCTCCCCCTTTGTCCTGGACCCGGATGCGGAAATGAATCTGTTGCTCTTGGCAGACCGTTTGCACGTACCGCTTTCCAAAATCATTATTCCCCATCAGGTACATAAGTCGCGCGTCTTTTGTGTCGATTCCAGCTTCATGAGCTGGAGTGCGGCTCGCCGCCGGGCCAACCTGGAAGGGGTCGATGCGTTAGTCACCGACATTCCCGACTGTTTCCTTTGCGTGACGACTGCCGATTGCCTGCCGGTTTTCTTCTACGATCCCGTGCAGCGGGCCGTAGGCATGGCACACAGTGGATGGCGCAGCACGGTGGAGCACATCGCAACGGTCGTGCTGGAAGCCATGAACCGCTACTATAAAACCAATCCGGAGACCGTGCGGGTTGCCTTCGGACCTTGCATTTCCAGCCGTTTCTTCGAGGTCGGCGAGGAAGTCTACGAAGCTTTCCGTTCCGAAGGCTTCCCGATGGACCGGATAGCCTTGCACTGCATGCGCGTCGACCAGGAAGGTTCGACCTATTTCCGTTGGCATATTTCCCTGCAGGAGGCCGTGGCTTCCGACTTGCGTAAGGCGGGAGTGCCCGACGGGCAGATACTTCGTTGTCCGGTCTGCTCCTATTCGGATACGAGTCTCTACTCGGTGCGTCGGCAGGGCCTGCAGACGGGGCGCACGCTCAATGGAATCCGTCTGTTATCGACCGGTATGTCCGGTGGACAATGAGGAACAAGGCGCAAGTCATGGAGCAACATCAACTGAAAAAACACCGTTTACGTATCGAATCGCTCGTGCGTGATTACATTCAGCGTGCGTGCTTTCCGTCGGAATCGGCGGATATGCCGGCTGCGACCGACCCGCTTTTCCCGTCGGATGGCTTATGGCTGGTGGCTTTGAGCGGCGGAGCCGACAGCGTTTGCCTGCTTCGCCTGCTGCTCCGGCTGGGTTGCAGGGTGGAGGCGGCGCATTGCAATTTTCATTTGCGTGGGGCAGAAAGCGACCGCGACGAGCGTTTTGTACGCGACTTGTGTGCCGCACAAGGCGTGAAGCTGCACGTCATCTCATTCGATACGCGGACCGAAGCTGCCCGTACGGGCGAGTCTATCGAAATGGCCGCCCGGCGCCTGCGTTACGAATGGTTCGGGCGTTTGCGCGAGGAGCGCTCTGCCGTCTGCATTGCGGTGGCGCATCATAAGGAAGATTCTGCCGAAACCCTTTTACTCAACCTCCTGCGGGGCAGTGGCTTGCGGGGCTTGTGCGGCATACGGCCGCGCAATGGTTTTGTTGTGCGTCCGCTTCTGTGCCTGAGCCGTGCCGATATTGAATTGTATCTGCAGACCTTGGGACAGGACTACGTGACCGATACGACCAATCTGCAGACCGATTGCCGGCGAAACGAAGTCCGTTTGCGCTTATTGCCCCTCATGGCGTCCATAAATCCCTCGGTTTGCGACACGCTGGCCGCCACGGCTGAACGGCTGGCGCAGGCCGAGGCGGTATATCGGGCAGCGATAGAGGCCGCCCGCCCTGCCGTATTCGACGGACGGCGCATCCTCTTTTCCGAACTTTTCCGCTTTCCTTCGCCCGAAGCCCTCTTCCATGAGTTGCTTGCTCCGTATGGATTTACAGCCGCTCAGGAAGAAGCCCTCTTGCGTGCCGGGCAGCCGGGAGCGCGTGTCGCTTCGGAACGCTGGGAACTGCTGCGCGACCGCGATGCTTTCCTGCTCTTGCCCCGCGAAGAAGAGGCGGTTTCCCTATGGGTGGACTGTGCGCGGCCCGGTTCCCTCTCGTTGCAGCCTTTCGGGCTTGGGCAGCGTCTGGAGTGGGACTGTTTCCCTCTGACAGAAGGCTTTGTGATTCCCCGCACGGGAGATGTGTTTTGTGCCGATGCCGATGCGTTTCGCAGCAGTCGCCTCCTGCTGCGTGTTCCCCGCGCGGGCGACCGTTTCCAACCGTTCGGCATGAAAGGCTCGAAACTGGTGAGCGATTTTCTGACGGACCGTAAGTTGGACCGTCGCCGCAAGGCCCTGCAGCCCCTTTTGCTCGATGGCGACCGGATAGCGTGGGTAGTGGGTTTGCGGCCTGCGCGTCCTTTTTGTCTGACGGCGGCTACGCGCCGTGTGCTCCGTTTTCGCCTTTTGCCGGAAACGGAAGCCGCTCCGGACGCTTCCCGCTGATTCCGCGGGTGGAACGGAACGTCAATTTCGCGCGGATGTCGTATCTTTGCACCCGCAAACACAGGGAAATTCGGGCTTTTGCCCCTATTCTTACCAATTTAAAACAGCAGTATTATGTGGCTCATGTTGGCATTTTGCTCGGCTGTGTTGCTGGGCTTTTATGATGTATGTAAGAAACAATCGTTGGGCGGGAACGCCGTTATTCCGGTTCTGACGCTGAACACGCTTTTCTCCAGCCTTATATTTTCGCCGTTCATCGTGCTTTCCCTTTCGGGAGGAATTGCCCCCGACAGTTCGCTCTATGCCGGCTCGCCGGGCGGAGCGGCGCACTTCTACGTCTTTCTCAAGTCGCTCATCGTACTTTCTTCCTGGATTTTCGGCTATTTTGCCATGAAGCATTTGCCGCTCACCATAGTCGGGCCTATCAATGCCACGCGGCCCGTGATGGTGCTCGTCGGCGCATTGCTTGTCTTTTCCGAGCGGTTGAACGGATATCAGTGGGTGGGCGTGGCCTTGGCCATATTGTCTTTCTTTCTGTTGAGCCGTTCCGGTAAGCGGGAGGGCATCGATTTCCGCCACAACCGTTGGATACTTTTTCTGGTGTTGGCTGCCGCGTTGGGAGCAGTGAGCGGGCTGTACGACAAATATCTCATGGGTGAACTGGGGCTGAGGCCTTTGTTTGTCCAGTCGTGGTATAATCTCTATCAGCTGGTTGAGATGGCGCTCGTCTTGCTGTGCCTGTGGTGGCCGCGGCGCAAGTCGGGCACTCCTTTCTGCTGGCGCTGGAGCATACCGCTGATTTCGGTGTTTCTTTCGGCGGCCGACTTTGTCTATTTCTATGCGTTGAGCTGCGACGGCTCCATGATTTCCGTAGTCTCCATGGTGCGCCGGAGCAGCGTGGTGGTCAGTTTTCTTTGCGGCGCTTTGCTGTTTCATGAGAAGAACCTGCGCGGAAAGGCGGTTGACCTGGCGCTTGTCCTGCTGGGTATGTTCTTCCTCTACTTGGGCAGTCGTTGATTTGTGGCGCGGAATATATAAAAAAGCAGCAGGGCTTTTTCTTGTTTGCCTTGCTGCTTTTCTCGAAAACCCTTGCGGCCTTTTTCCAACCGGCCTGCAGGGGTTATTTCATATCTTCGGCACTGAAGGAGAAGGGGAGCAGAAGCCGGCAGTCTTCGATGAGGCGTATTTTTTTCGTCCCATAGAGGAGGCAGCGGAAGGGATGCCCCTGGCGCATGCAGGTCTCCAGCATGACTTGCCGGCAGGCGCCGCAGGGCGTTATGGGCTGGGGCGTGAGGATTCCCTGCTCGTTGCGTGCGGCAATGGCCAGCGTGCTGACCGACTCTTCCGGATGGCTGGCTCCGGCGTAGAAGAGGGCGGTGCGCTCGGCGCAAAGTCCTGAGGGATAGGCGGCATTCTCCTGATTGCTGCCGCAGATGATGAGGCCGCTCTCGCGCAGCCGGATGGCGGCTCCTACGGAAAACCGGGAATAGGGGGCGTAGCTGCGGCGGGTACTTTCGATGGCTTGGGCTATCAGTTCGCGGTCGTCGGCTGTAAGTTCTTCAGGCGAAGAAAAGTCGGTATAGGGGAGATTGATTTGTAGTTTTTCCATACAGATGTGCGGTTTGATACGTTTTTATGCGGGTAAATATAGCTGAAAAGGAAGAGAATTTCATTGCCGGTTGCCTTGTTTTTTTCTTTTTGAAGCGTTGAAAAAGCGACGGGGGAGAGTTGCTTTTCTGTGAAAAGGGAAAACCCGACGAAGGGGAACGGATAGCCGTTTTTTCGTCGGGTTTGTGGAAAATTGATAGATAGATGAATCTTTTTTACGTCTGGGCGGGACGGGATAAAGGGGTTGTTGTTATCCTCTTTTTTAAAAGTGAGTCAACCAATGTAGAGATTTAGTTCCAGATATAAGTATTCCTTGCCGTTCGTGTTGTCGGTATGGAACTGGATTTTGTTCTCTCGTGCGAGCCATCCGATAGCGGCATTCATGTCTCTGTCGGACAGTCCCGAGGCGGCTTTCAGTTCGTTGTACTCCCATTTTTTGTTGTTGTCCAGCAAGCGCCAGATAAGTCCGGCATTCTCGCCAATAGTTGCTATATTCATAGTTCAGTAGGTTTTAGGGTTGAACATTTTGTCCTCTCTCTTTTACTTAATTTTTGGTTGCGGCAAATATAACAGATAAGTAGAAAAATCGAGAAAAATCGAGATGAATTTTCTGTTTCTTTTTTCGCAAAAAGTACGAAATAGTACAGAAAAAGCAAAAAACAGGTGGTATTCTCATTTTTTTTGTAGACTTTTACATCAAATTAGAGCTATCAAGTGTATGTGTATTTCTCGTCGTTTGTTTGTTTTCCCCATTTTGCTTTTCGCATTGTTGCTGTTCGGTCAGAATCCGGCTTGGGGACAACGTAAAAATGCGTCTTATCTGCAATATATTAAGAAGTACGAAGATTTGGCAGTGGAGCAGATGAAAGAGTTCCACATTCCGGCCAGTATAAAATTGGCGCAAGGTCTGTTGGAAAGCGGTGCGGGCAAGAGTGAGCTGGCCCGCTCGTCGAACAATCATTTTGGCATCAAGTGCGGACGGGCTTGGAAGGGGCGTTCGGTGCGGCGCACCGACGATGCGCCCAACGAGTGCTTCCGTGCGTACCGCAGTCCGAGGGATTCTTATGTGGACCACTCCCGCTTTTTGCGCGACAATCCTCGCTATGCTTCGCTTTTCCGCCTGGATGTGACGGACTATAAGGGCTGGGCTTACGGATTGAAGAAGGCGGGTTATGCGACAGACCCTTCGTATGCCAACCGTTTGATTACGCTGATTGAGACTTATGAACTGTATCGCTATGATTCTTCGAAGAAGCGTAAGTCTGAAAAGAAGCGGGACAAGGAGGAGGTACGGCCGTTGCATGAGACTTATCTGTCGAACGGTTTGGTCTACATCATAGCCCGCCGTGGGGATACGTTTGACGCTCTGTCGGACGAATTTGGCATCAGTAAGAAGAAATTGCGTAAGTACAACGATTTGCACAAGGGCTATACGCTGGCGGAAGGCGACATAATTTATTTGCACAAGAAGCATACGCGGTCACCGCAATATGAGCGTCATACGGTGCGTTCGGGCGATTCGATGCACACGATATCGCAGATTTATGGAATCAAGTTGGAGTCGCTTTACCGCTTGAACGGGCTTGATCCGGAAGAATATGTTCCGTGTGTGGGCGATGTCCTGTTCCTGAAATAGAAGGAAGGGGCGACTGACGTCCCGCATGGCGGCTCAGAAACGTCGGAAAACAAGAAGCGGGGAAAACTGGTGTATGACCGGTTTTCCCCGCTTTCTTACTTTGATTTTCCCGTTTTGCTGTGCTACTTGATTTCGATGGCTTCTTTCATGTCGATTTCTTCTCCATGGGGATCGTAGAAGCGGTATTCAAGGAAAGCCAGTTTCTGATTGGGGATAATTTTGACTCCGAATCCGTATTTCATTTGCCACTTCCGCTTAATGGAAAAGAGGCCTTGGTTGATGTATGCATACGGATAGGGGTGGATGTGAAGTGTGAAGTTCTTTACCTTCAGTTTGTTGCTTAGGTAGTCGATTTTGCTCTCGAGTGTGTCTGTAAACAGAATAGAGGATTTGATGCTTCCGGTACCGTGGCATGTGGGACAGTCTTCGGTTGTAACGACGTCCATTGCCGGTCGTACCCGTTGGCGGGTAATTTGCATCAGCCCGAACTTGCTTAACGGTAAAATGTTGTGCCGCGCACGGTCGTTCTGCATGTTCTTGCACATACGTTCGTAGAGGGTTTGCCGATTTGCGGGTTCGTTCATGTCGATAAAGTCTACGACTATGATGCCTCCCATGTCGCGCAATCGCAATTGGCGGGCAAGTTCGTCGGCAGCCCCTAAGTTCACTTCCAAAGCGTTGCCCTCTTGATTGTTCGTTTTGGCCCGGTTTCCGCTGTTTACGTCTACGACATGCAGTGCTTCAGTATGCTCAATGATGAGATAAGCCCCGTTTTTGTACGAAACCGTCTTCCCGAATGAGGATTTGATCTGCTTGGTGATGTTGAAGTTGTCGAAGATAGGCAGGTTTCCCTTATAGAGTTTTACGATTTCAGCCCGTTCGGGGGCAATAAGGGTCACGTAGTCCTTTACTTCTTGAAAGACCGTTTTGTCGTTGATGTAGATACTTTCGAAAGAAGGATTGAATAAATCACGGAGCAGGGCGACAGTACGACTGGTTTCCTCGTAGATCAAGGCCGGAAGGCTTTGGGCTTTTACAAACTTGTCCACGGCATCTTCCCAATGCTTAAGCAGTATTTTCAATTCGTTGTCGAGTTCTGCCACACGGCGCCCCTCGGCTGCGGTACGGATGATAACCCCGAAGTTCTTGGGCTTGATGCTTTGCAGCAATTGCTTTAGCCGTGCTCTTTCAGCACTTGACTTGATTTTCTGGGATACGGATACTTTGTCGTTGAATGGGATGAGCACTAAGTAGCGTCCGGCAAATGAAATCTCTGAAGTAAGCCGTGGTCCTTTTGTGGAGATGGGCTCTTTGATGATTTGCACTATGATTTCCTGTCCGCACTTCAGCTCGTTGCTGATGGTTCCTTCTTTCTCCAAGTCGGGAAGTACCGGGAGTTTGGTGTAAGAAGCAGTTTTGTTTTTCTTTTCCTGTTTAACTTGTTTGAGAAATTTCTCGAGAGAATGAAATTGAGTACCTAAATCCAAATAATGAAGGAAAGCATCTTTTTCATAGCCGACATCCACAAAACAAGCATTCAGGCCAGGCATTATTTTTTTCACCTTGGCCGAATAGATGTTGCCGACCGAGAAGGAAGCATTTTGTGCTTCGCTTTGAAACTCCACAAGGTTCTTGTCTTCCAAGAGTGCTATGGATATTTCTTTCGGCTGTACGTCTACGACTAATTCGCTCGTCACTTTGTTACTGTAGATTTAAGTGTGTTGTTGTTGAGAGGCTTTGCTTCGTGTCAGATTCTTCTTTGCTTTGGGCAGGAATCTGAGGCAGGAAGCAAATGAATAGTTACAGAAAAGAACAAACTCCAGCAAGATTTCACAGGTGGGGAGTTTGTTCTTTATCTTCCTTTAGTTGGGGATTCGCAAGCGATTCTGACTATTTCTTGCTCTTATGCCTGTTCTTTCTTAGTCTTTTTTTCCGCTTGTGCGTGGACATTTTATGTCTCTTTTTCTTTTTTCCGCTTGGCATAGCTATAAATTTTATAAGTTAGTATTTTGGTTTAATAATCAGTTTTCCAATTTCTACTTAAAAGAAATGGAGGGAATAGGCGAAAGTGCTCTCCTTAAGACAAAGCGTCATAGAAGTCCTTTGCGGGACGAAAGGCAGGGATGTTGTGTTCGGGTACAATAATCGTGGTGTTCTTCGAAATATTCCGGGCTGTCTTTTGAGCTCTTTTCTTTACGATAAAGCTGCCAAACCCGCGTAAGTACACATTCTCATCGGCAGCCAGCGAATCTTTTACGATAGACATAAAAGACTCTATAGTAGAGAGAACAGAAGCCTTATCTACTCCGGTGTTTGCTGAGATTTGATTAACAAGGTCTGCTTTTGTCATAGTTCTTTTTCTTTGTTATTTAAGGGATTAAGCTTTGTTTTTTGCCAATTGTGTGCAAATATACGGCTTTTTCTCCTATCGTATGGAATTTCTTTTGAAGTTTTTCGGAAAAAGTGGGGCGAATTCCTGTTTCATCCCTTATTTTTGTGCTTATAAAGTGCTTTTATGATGATGAATAGCGAATTGACCGGAGACTTCTCTTTGTTGATTTTGGAATGGTATGAAAAGAACCGGCGCCCTTTGCCGTGGCGGGAAACGGACGACCCTTATAAAATTTGGATTTCGGAGATTATTTTGCAGCAGACGCGCGTCAATCAAGGATGGGCTTACTATTTGCGCTTCGTTGAGCGTTTCCCTACTTTTTTCGATTTGGCTTCGGCTGAACCGGACGAGGTAATGCGCCTCTGGCAAGGGCTGGGTTATTATTCCCGTGCGCGCAATTTGCACAAAGCGGCCCGCATTTTGGCTGAAAGGGGAGCTTTTCCACGCACTTATGAGCAGATTCGCGAATTGCCGGGCATCGGCGACTATACGGCGGCTGCCATTTCTTCCATTGCTTACGGGCTTCCCCATGCGGTGGTCGACGGGAATGTGTACCGGGTGTTGGCACGTTGCTTTGGTATAGAAGAGCCGATTGATACGACGGGTGGCAAGAAATATTTTGCCCGCCTGGCGGCCGAACTTTTACCCGCTTCCAATCCCGGACTTTATAATCAGGCCATCATGGATTTTGGTGCCTTGCAATGTGTGCCGCAGTCGCCGGATTGCGCAAATTGCCCTCTTATGGCGAAATGTGCGGCGTATGCCGACGGCCGGCAGGCCGAACTTCCGGTTAAGGCGCGGCAGCAGCAGGTGACCGATGTTTACCTACATTATATATATGTACGTATGGGCGATGCGGTATGTTTGCGCCGCCGTACGGGGAAAGTCGTGGGAGAGTCTGCCAAAGAGGGCGCTTCCTTTGCCTCTTCTGCCATTTGGAAGGGACTGTATGAGCTGCCTTTGGTGGTGACCGGGCAGGCGGTTTCGCCCGAACAGTTTCTGAAGAGTAAAGAATTCCGCAGTTTCTTTGCTTCCGAAGCGGAGTTGCAGTCGGCTTCGCTGTCTTTGTTGCGGTGTAATGTGCTGCACCGCTTGAGCCATCGCCAGCTGCATCTGAATTTCTACGCAGTCACTTTTCCGGAAGAGGTGGCGTCGTTTTCCGGATATATGCGTGTTCCTTTCGCCGAATGCGCCCGTTTTCCCGTACCGCGTCCCATTGCTTCTTTGTGGAAAGAGCTGGGCATAGACTGACGGAGGTTTAGTGTATTTTGTATCTTTTGTAGTGCCGGAAAGTGAAAAACAGGAAGAGC
This sequence comes from Bacteroidaceae bacterium, assembly GCA_050946375.1. Taxonomy (GTDB): domain Bacteria; phylum Bacteroidota; class Bacteroidia; order Bacteroidales; family Bacteroidaceae; genus UBA1794. Next base: position 28,072 of record JBMNUT010000011.1, read on the forward strand.
AGCAAAGCGATGAGGGCACAATAGAGGGGAATCCGGTCGATGTCGTTTCCCCAGCCTATGCCGATTGCCACACCTCCGGCAAAACCGCTTTCCCAAGCCAGCAGGTACGAGTTGGCGGCAGTACAGCGTTTGCTGTGTTTGGCAATGCGTACGAACAGGTTCAGTAGCCCTGCGGCTGAGAGTTCCGTACCGGCCGTGAGCAGGAAGATGCCGCACAGGAACGGAATGAGTTGCGTCGGAAACAGGATTCCGATGCAGCCCGCAATTATGGCACATAGCCCGAAGAAGGGAAGCAAGGTCGAGGGAAACATTCCCTTGCGGTGGTGCTGCAGGAAGAGTGCGACGATGAAGCCGGCAAGTGCCACGCCCCACAGCAGAATGCGTTCTGCGGGTTCCGGATAGGTGGAAATGTCGGCCAGTAGCGGAATGGCCAATGTGCCCGGTACGGCGGCAACAAAAAAGAGGTTCAGCATCTCCGGCCATACGCGCGGCAGGAGGAAGCGGTCGGTGGAACACAGCGGGAGCCGGATGGGGGCATAGAAGGGTACGTGCAGCAGGCAGGCGGAGAGGAAAGCCAGTGTGCCGGCCGCAAGCGAGAAATAGTAGATGCCTGTATGTCCGAGGAATGAGCCTGAGAGATAGGCTGCTATGATTCCCAGCCCGATGCCTGTACGGCCGAGTCGCATGAACAGTGTGTTGGCTTCATCCCGCCGGGGGGAAGGGGTGATGTCTACCGACAGCGTGCTGCCCGTGTTGAGCGCCAGTCCGTAGCATACGCCTTGTATGAGGCGCAGTGCGATGAGGGGCATCCCGTTTTGCAGGAAGGAAAATTCTTGTCCCACGGGCAGGAGTGCGATTTTGTCGACGTACGGAATGAGTAGTGTGCAGAGCAGACAGCCTGCCAGCGTGTAGAGGTAAATGTGTTTTCTGCGTATCCGGTCCATCAGATGCGCAGAGAATAGCCCGGGAAGCCAGATGCCGACAATAAAGCAAAGGGAGGCGGCCCAAAGAATTTCGCTCCCTGCTTCGCTGGTAGGCTGGGGCAAATGGATGAAAAGGGCGTACACGGAGGCATACAGCCAGAGGTTCGTCTCACAGATCCAATAGAAGTTGTGGCTCCAGAGCTTCATGGATTTTCTTCCTTTTCAGCGGTGGTTGCGCGGGATTCCGCCCCTGCGTTCAGTATTGTTCCTTTTCATTGGGGAAGTCCTGGCTCTTCACGTCGGTCACGTATTGCCCGATGGCGTCAGTCATAATGTGGTTGAGGTCGGCATACCGGCGCAGGAATTTGGGGCTGAAGCCTTGGTTCATGCCCAGCATGTCCTGTATGACGAGTACTTGCCCGTCTACGCCTCCTCCGGCTCCGATGCCGATGATGGGTATGGTGAGCTCTTCGGCTATCTGCCGGGCCAGTACGGCCGGGATTTTTTCCAGTACGATGGAGAAACAGCCGGCTTCTTCCAGGAGTTTGGCGTCGCGCACCAGTTTCTCGGCTTCCTTCTGCTCACGGGCCCGTACGGTATAGGTGCCGTATTTGTTGATGGACTGCGGCATCAGGCCCAAGTGTCCCATTATGGGAATTCCGGCCGAGAGAATCCGCTTGACCGAGTCGAGTATTTCTTCTCCGCCTTCGAGTTTCACGGCGTCGGCATGCGTCTCTTTCATGATGCGTATGGCGGAATTCAGGCCTTCCATGGGGTTGCCCTGATAGGTCCCGAAGGGCATGTCTACTACGACCAGGGCACGCTCGACGGCGCGCACTACGCTTTTTCCGTGGTAAATCATCTGGTCCAGCGTAATGGGGAGCGTCGTCATGTTGCCGGCCATTACGTTCGAGGCTGAATCGCCTACCAGCACGACGTCGATGCCGGCCTGGTCTACGATTTTCGCCATGGTGTAGTCGTATGCCGTGAGCATGGCTATCTTTTCCTGACGCTGTTTCATTTCCAAAAGGCGGTGTGTGGTTACTTTCCGCTTGTCTTCTGTAATATATCCTGCCATGTCTTTTCCTTTCGTTATTCAGAGTCTTTACTGCTGCAAAGGTACGCCTTTCGCGGTAAATACAAAACTTCCCGGAAGAAATAGGAGGCTACTTGGGGGTGAACCTCTTGTTCTTCCGGGAAGCTGTTGTACCGCTGTGGGCGGATTGTTGCAAGGCTTTTACAGAAAACCTTTGCTGCTTTTTCCGGTTTCCTGCAAGGGAAATCCGGAGCAGAGCCGTGGGTTTTTCTGTTTATGCAACCGTTTTTACGGTTTGTAGATTACAGTGCCTTTTCCGTTCTGGCGAAGGATGTAGAGGCCCTGTGCGGGTTCGCCCGGCAACTTGATGCCGTCTACGGTGTAGTACGATGCCGGTTCGTTGCTCTCGGAGGCAGCTTCGCCGTTGGGGTCAACGAAGGGGATTTCCTCGATGCCGGTAGCATCGTCTGTGTACTTCAGCAGGGTTACCGACGAGATACGGAACTCCTGGCGTTCGCTGCCGTGTGCAAGGTCGGTCTGGAAGCCCAGTTTCACGTCTTGTGCTTCTTCGATTGTGAAGTAGATTCCGTAGTATTTGCTGTCGACGGCGCAGTTTGACATGTTGTAGTAGGCGATGGCGTCTCTTTCCAGCAGGCTGGTGGAAATGGTGTCGGTAGAGGCGAAGATGTAAGCGTTGTTCAGGTCGCTCATTGTGTTGAATACTCCGCCGAAATAGTATCTTCCCGGTTCCAGATGTACCGTGCGGTAGATGCGTGCATTGGTCAGGTCGCCTTCAGTGTTGTTCGCACGGTTGTCCCATACGCCCAGCATCAGGCAGTCGAAGCCCGGGTAGCGGTCGAGACCGTTTCTGACGCCTTCTGTTCCGGAGGGGAGCAGGAAATTTTCTACCGTCCAGTAGAGTGGCGAGGAGAAGCGTATTGTTGCGTCTTCGCCTTCGGCACGGCTGAATTCATCTTGTTCCACCAGTTTCTCAATAGTCAGGTCTGTACTTTCCTGTTCTTCTGTCGGATTTCCGCCCGGGTTCTTGCCGTTGAGCAGGAATTGGGCAAATGAGGTCTGGAGAAGTTCGTAAGCATCGTTGATTTCATCAGCCGATGCTTCGCTGTTCACCACAGCCTTGGCAGCATCGATGGCCTCGGAGAGCGTTGCATAGGCATCCGGGCTGTAGTGGCCGGTGTTCTCGTCTATGTGGAGAATCTTGAGGCTGTCTTCGATGAGCGTGATGTTTTCCTGCAGTTTCTCGGTGTTGATTTCGCCGTAATAGAGCAGTTTTACTTCTTTTACGCGCATTTCCTGGGCGTTGTTGCCTTTGAGCAAATTGGCCTGGAATCCGAGGATAATGTTTTGGTCTTCTTCGAGTGTGAAGAAAATACCCTTCAGGTCACTGCTGCCGTCTGTGGTCTTGTTGACGGGATAGTATGCAATGGAGTTGAGGGACATCTCGGAGGAGTTGACGGTCGACGGTGCTGCGAAGATGTATGTTTCGTCGCTCAGGTTGTAAGTCGTCTGGTAAACGGCTCCGAAGAAGTAGCGTCCGGCTTTGAGCGATACTTCGCGGTAAATGCGTGCGTTGCTTAAGTTGCCTTCTTCGTTCTTGTCTTTGTCGTCCCAGATGCCCAGCATCAGGCAGTCGTAACCGGGGTAGTTGTCTATTCCGTTCTTTGTTCCGGCGTCGCCATTGGGGATTTTGTAGTTTTCCACTTTCCAGTTGAGCGGAGTGGCGAAGCGGGTTGTTACCGTTTCGTCCAGACGACTGAAGTCAGAGGCTTCGAGCAGCATTTCTGTCGTGATGTCGGTAGCTCCGATTTCATCGGGGGCACCTCCTTCGTTCTTACCGTTCTGTTGGAAATTTGCGTAAGCGCTGCTCAGTTGGTTGTAGGCTTCGATAATCTTGTCGAGGCCGTCTTCTTCCTGAACTTCCGAAGCCTTGTCCACTTCGGCCTGCAATACTTCGAGGGCATCTTTGTTGTAGAATCCCGTATTGTAGTTTGCCTTTGCGGAAGCCAGGAGGTCGTTAATCGTGAAAATCAGGTCGTCGAGCGTATAGAAGTCTATGTTCCCGTAGGACATAAGCTTGATTTCACCCACTCTGAACTCTTGGCAATCTGCTCCGCTGAGGTCGGCCTGGAATCCGATATATACGTCGCAGTCTTCGTCGAGGGTAAAGGTAATGCCGGTGAAGTTACCCGTTGTGTTACTCTTGTTGATGGGGTAATATGCAACGGCTTCCTGCGGAATATCGCCCGTTGAGCTTAATGTTTGGGAAACGAATATGTATGCCTGGTCGCTGATGCCGTATGTGGTGTTGTAAGTGGCTCCGAAGTAGTAAGTTCCAGCTTCGAGAAATACTTTCTGGTAGATGCGGGCATTGGAAATATCGCCTTCTTCATTGTTCTGGCGGTCACTCCATACGCCCAACATCAGGCAGTCGTCGCCGTTGTAGTTGTCGATACCGTTCTTCGTTCCGTCCGTTTCGCTGGTTTGGGGAATCTTGAAGTTTTCTACCGTCCAGTAGAGCGGGCTTCCGAAACGCGTGCCGGTATCTTCTTTCCGGGCGAAGTGGTTGAATTCCGAGAGCGTCATGCGGGTAATGTCGTTGCCGCCGGTCATGGTGGGTTCACCTCCTGCGTTACGTCCGTTCTCTTGCAGGTTTTCGTAGGCTTCGCTCAACTCGGTCTTTTTAGCGGCTTGGGTTTCAGCGTCTGCGCTGGTGAATTGTTTGGCATCTTCCAGCGCTTGGGTAAATTCTGCAATGGCGCTGTGGCTGAACTGGCCGGTGTTGTAGCCGGTCTGGCTCTCCAATTCAACGATTTTCTCTTCGTAAAGCGTAATAAGTTCTTCCAAAGTAACAGCCTGTGCATCGCCTTCTTCGAATTCGATGCAGAACACCGGCGCAATTTCGTTCGTCTTTTCATCGGGGAGCTCTACGATCAGTCCTTCTACGTCGTTCTTAAATTCAACGGGGCCGTATCCGAGCAAAGAGACCTTTGTTACTTTTCCGCTGTAGTAGGGCGAGGTCGGAGCAAGCGACTCGAAAGTATAAGTAGACATCGAGGGCCATCCCATGATTGTAGCAAAGAGGGTATCGTTCCGCTGCACGTAACGCACGTCGTCGCTCGTGTAGTTATTGTTTTCGTTGAAGCCTTGTCCGCTGATGGGGTTGGATGCTTCAGCCAACGGGCCTTCGCCGAAGGTTTTCCAGGGCCGCGTTCCATAAATACTGATGCTGTTGACGTCCATCCAGGCTTTCAGGTCTTTCAAGATAGCGATTTCCTTGTCGTCGATGGTGCCGTCGCCTTTGATAGGAATGCTCAGCAGAAGGTTACCGTTCTTGCTGACAATGTCCACCAACATGCGTATAACTTGCTCAGCACTCTTGTAGCTGTTGTTGTTATATACGTTCTGACTGTAGTGCCAGTCGCCAATGCAGGTGCAAGTCTGCCAGTACTTTTCTTGGGGACGATCGGGGATACCGCGCTCTACGTCCCACATCATGGCCTCTTTATGCTTGTTTTCCAATACTTTTCCCAAGGCTACGACTTGCGGGGTGCCTCCGTTTTGGTTGGCGCTGTGGTTGTAGAAGTGAGAAAGTATGTTCAAACCGATGGCATCGTCGCATCCGTAGAACGGAAGTACCGTGTCGTCGAAGTAGAGGGCAGCGGGATTGTAGGCGTTGATGCACTGCAGTACACGATTCTGGAACTTGATTTTGTATTCTTCGCTGGGCAGAGAAGCGCCGTTGCCCCATGTCCATTGGCTATGGATGGTACCGGAGTTTTCCCAACCGGTGCTGTGTTCGTGGTTTTGGGCATAGAGTTCTTGCGGATCGAGGCCTTTCCACCATTTTTCCGTACCGTCGGGATTGAGTTCGTAGCCGTCTTCTTTGGTGAGGTTGCCGTCGTAGTCCTGCGATTTCTCCATCCAAGTCCACGTATGGCTGCCGTGCATGCTGATTCCGAGCGGCAGTCCGTACTTTTGGCATGCCTCGCTCCAGCCTTTGACGATGTCCCGTTTAGGACCGACGTTCACCGAATTCCATTCCTGGTAAGGGCTGTCCCACAAATCGAAGTTGTCGTGGTGCTGACCAAGGGTGAAGAAGTATCTTGCGCCAGCTTCCTTATATAAACGGACCAGCGAGTCTGGGTTCCAGTTCTCAGCTTTCCAGGCATTGCAGAGGTCTTTCAAACCGAATGTGTCGGGGTCGCCGAAGTGTTCTACGTGCCATTTGTACTGGTCGGAGTTCTCGTAATACATATGGCGGGCATACCAGTCGCCATCTTCTGCTTCGCATTGCGGTCCCCAGTGTGCCCAGATTCCGAACTTGGCGTTCTTGAACCATTCAGGGCACTCCCAATTATTCAGGCTTTCCCAGTCAGGACTGTACGAGCCCCCTTCTATCTCTACGTTTTGGGCGTATGCCGTTGACAGGGCCAGCAGCATTCCGCAGAAAGAGGACTTTAGTAATTTGTTTTTCATAAAAGTAGTGTTAGTGTTAAAGAAGTTAAGTGTTCAAAGATTGTATTGCACAAATTTATGCCGAATGCTGCACAACGTGATAAGAGGAAATTGCTATTTTATAGGATAAAACGTGCATCGGTAGGGAAATCCTGATTGGACTTACCTATTATGGGGGACTCTCTCTCCCGATTTTCTTCCCATGCGGAGAGAGACGGGAACTGTGGAAATAGGGGAATTTAAGATTTCGGTTCTTCCGGATGCTCTTCTTCGGTCTCGTGCATGATGGGGAGCCCTATCTGGAAATGAGCGCCCAACAGGCGAATCAGAAAGACGGATGTGCCGGTAAGAATCTGCAGATAAGGGGCGGAGAGGCCGTGAATGTACGACTGCCAGTAGATGATTCCTCCGCAGATGGAGGACATGGCGTAGAAGTCCTTGCGGAAGATGAGTGGAATCTCGTTGATCAGGATATCGCGTATTACGCCTCCGGCGGCACCGGTGACGCACCCCATGGTGATTGCCACCCAGAAGGGATAGCCGTTGGCCAGCGATTTGTCGATGCCGACCACGGTGAAGAGTGCCAGTCCGATGGCGTCGAAGAGGAAAAAAGTCTGTGCCCAGCGGTTCAGCGTTTCGCGAAACAGCAGGACCCACAGGAAGGCAAGTGCGGAAGCTATGAGGTAAATCGGGCTGGTCATCCAGAAAGGTGTGACGTCGAGCTGTATGTCGCGCAGGGTACCGCCGCCGATGGCGGTGGCTACGCCTACGACGTAGGCGCCAAACCAGTCGAACCGTTTGTTGGAAGCCAAGCGTATGCCGCTGATGGCGGCAGCGAAAGTACCGATGAACTCCAGTACACTTGTAATCGTAATCATTCTTTTTCCGTTTTTTGCTCGTAGCGTTTTCCCCAAAGCCGCTGCATTCGTTCGCTCATCTTCTGCTCGGCGGGATTGGGCTGGGCTGTCCAGAAGCGTGCGTCGGTGAGTCCGTCGGGCAGGAATTGCTGCTCGACGAAGTGACCCTCGTAGTCGTGTGCGTATTTATAGCCTTTCCCGTAGCCCAGGTCGCCCATCAGTTTGGTAGGAGCATTGCGCAAGTGGAGAGGTACGGGCAGGTTTCCCGTCTCGCGCACTGCGGCGCAGGCCCGGCCGATGGCCTGGTAGGCGGAATTGCTCTTGGGGCTTGTGGCCAGATAGACGGTCAGTTCGGCCAAGGGGATGCGCCCTTCGGGCCAACCTATCTTCATCACGGTGTCGAAGCAGGCGTTTGCGAGCAGAAGTGCGTTGGGATTGGCCAAACCGATGTCTTCCGCCGCGCTGATGACGAGGCGCCGGGCTATGAAAGCCGGGTCTTCGCCGCCTTCCACCATGCGCGCGAGCCAATAGATGGCCCCGTCGGGGTCGCTGCCCCGTATGCTTTTGATGAAGGCAGAGATGATATCGTAGTGCATCTCGCCTCCTTTGTCGTAGGCTGCCGGGTTTTCCTGTATGCTTTGGGTGACTTTTTCGTTGGTTATCTCCACCGGTTGGCCGTCGGGGGTGGCCTGTACGACCAGTTCGAGCGTATTGAGCAGCTTGCGCGCGTCGCCTCCTGCATAGCGGAGGAGTGCTTCGTGCTCCAGGAGCCGTATGTCGCGTTTCTTCAGTTCGCTGTCCTGGCTGATGGCATGCCGGGCCAGGGTGAGAAGGTCTTCGTCTTCCAGCGGTTTGAGCACGTAGAGCTGGCAGCGGGAGAGCAGAGGGCGGATGATTTCGAAGGAAGGATTTTCGGTCGTTGCGCCGATAAGGGTCACGATGCCTTGTTCGACAGCCCCGAGCAGGGAGTCTTGTTGCGATTTACTGAAGCGGTGTATTTCGTCGATGAAGAGAATCGGGCTGTTCTGGTTGAAGAATCGGCCGGAACGGGCCTTGTCTATGACCTCGCGCACTTCCTTTACGCCGGAAGTGACGGCGCTCAGCGTATAGAACGGCACTTCGAGCTGGGCGGCTACGATGCGCGCCAGCGTAGTCTTGCCTACTCCCGGAGGCCCCCACAGGATGAACGAGGAGATGCGCCCTGAGGAGAGCATGCGGCGCAGTACGCCGTTTTCTCCGACGAGGTGTTCTTGCCCGATGTAACCGTCGAGGGTTTGCGGGCGCATGCGTTCGGCTAAGGGTTGTGCCATGGGGCGTATTTCGTTATTCGCTGCAAAAGTAGAGAAAAAGTGTGATATTCTGTTTCTACTCTTTTTTAATTATCTTTTGGATTGAGAGTAGGAGGGTATGTAGAAAAGGGAAAATGAAAACGGGCCACATGAGGATGATAAAAGGCATACTCATGTGGCCCGTTGTGTATGACGTACGTTTTGCTGTTAAGCGAGCGTTGTCATAGTTGAGATTCCTTTGTCAGTCGATTACTATTTTAAGAGTGCGATCTCCCACTTTTACTATGTGTACGCCGATGGGCAGCATGGGCGTGTCATTCGTGGTGCCTTTGAATTCTAAAATCCAGTATTTACAACCGATTATTACTCAATAGTTTACAAGTAATAAGTCAGAAATATGGTCATAATCTTTAATGGTACATTCTGAAGGGTAAAGATTTAACGCTTTTGTTGATTATTAACTCGCTTTGGGTAACAATATAGGCGGTTTCTTCTTTTTCTATGCAATTCGTTTCCGATATTCCACTTCTTGTTTTAGTTCGTTGTTTAAGCCGATAGCAAAGATAGCATATTTTGCTTACATTATTATTCAATATATAAAGGTAAAGTAGTTCCGGCATCGAGTGGAGAAGCAAGGTGGAATATCTGCTGCTTTTTTGAAGAGTAAAAGAAAAGGGAGAATCTTTCGGTACATTACCGTTAGGTTCTCCCTTAAATTCTATTGAATATAATGCGTTTACTGTTTCTCTTATAAGAGGGGCATATTATTTATTTCAATACATCAAATTTTTTATTTTCCTTTTTCTTATATTCATTGAAGAAGTCTATCACATTCGGATAGAAATTCTCAAAATTTCCATACTTTGATTGCTTCTTTTCGTATTTTCTCAGCAGGCTAACCAGTTCGGGCATCCATCTGAAATTACGCTGTACCTGTTCAAGCAGTTCATTTCTTATTTCTTCCGGCTTGTACTCTTTGTCCAGCATATAGCAGATAACAGCCGCACGGACAAGTGATTCGTTTATGACGGTTTTCCAATCGCCATACGCCTGGTTCGCCATACTCCAACGTGAGGACATGAACAAGTCTGTGGCAGCTGGCTCCAGTTCTTTTACAAAATCAGGATATTTGTTTTCATCCAGATAATGATTGATGAAAGAATGGTTAAACTCATGTATTAAAGTAGGAAGATATTCCTTGTTGTACATAGGTGTATCTTCTTTATCCACGTAATAACCAACAATAGCAAACACTTCCTTCCTTTTGTCTGTTAGTTGTCTATTTACGCCATAGTTACCACCACCATTACAGAATCCGATTATTACAGAGAAAGTTTCCTGAGGTTCATTGCCATAGAAATCGGCATACCAGTTTATATCAAAATGTTTTATGACATTATCTTGATAAGATTTAAGTCCTCTATTATAAAGGTCTTTATGGGCTTTGAAAAATTCATTGAAGTTTGTGTCCTTATAAAAGTTGTTGAGATAAGACAAAAACTCATCCTTATCCACACTCTTCCACCTTTCGTTTAAGGTAGGAATATCTTCTTCAACCAAAGATAAAGTACCATTCTGGTTGTCCAGATGTATAGCCATTGACATAACAGCATCGAAAGAAATACCATACTTGTTTCTAAGTCCTTTCATGTACTGAACTGCCGGATGATCTGTATTATCCTTAAAATAGTTGTCCATGTCCTTTATGTATCGGCCTGCCATATCCATATTGTATTCAGGAAAACCAGCCATACGGGACAAGATACTCATAAGTTCCACATTTTCATTTACCTGTGGAATAATAGACTGTGCCTTTGCACAAATACATGCTGTGAACAAGGCGAAAAATAAAATAATCGTTTTCATTTGAGAGAATCGATTTGTGTAGTAATATTATAGATTATGGTGTCACTGCAGAAGGATACATTGCTTGATTCCTCCGTACACAGTGCCAAATAAGAAGTTTTCTTCAACCGGTCAATTTTTAATTTTGACCTGTACACTTTCAACGTGTCTGCCGTTATACGTTCTGATTGTTTGTACAGAATGGTCTGAGTCAAAGCCTGGTTGATATCAGGCTATTATATATTCTTTCGCAGTTGTATAGTTGCCGTAACTCAGAAACAATCCAGTAATCTACCTTTAGGAATAATCATACCCGAAAGGCATCTATCGTGCTCTATTCTTGAACTCCGATTAGAAACTGCCAGATTTCTGTAAGTCAAGAATAAGCGCAGATAAACGCTTTCTATAAAAATGTCTGCCTACCCTCCCGCATGTCCCTTATCGGGCTTCTGCGGGCGATATGCGGAGGCAAAGGTACAAAAAAATAGAATGGTAAAGACTTTTTTTGCGGAATTTTGCCCCTTTACGGAAGATGCTGCATTAACTGTTGGATTACAGAGAAATACGGTTTTCGTATTGTAGAGTAACGTGGCGGAAAAACATGCAAGACTTTTCCGGAGAACATGCAAGACTTTTTGGAAAGGGATGCGGGACTATTCCAGCGTGAGCAGGCCGTCGCGGCAGACTGCCTGGCGCTCGTCGAGCAGGAAGGTCAGGGCTTTGACCAGTATCTCCCGGCGTATTCCGGGGAGGCGGGTTGCGATTTGCTCCACGGGGCAGGACGTATCCCGACGGAGCATCTGCCGGATGGCTTCGATGGCCTCTTCGGTCGGAGCCGTGTCGTCGGTGCGCCGCGAGGGATGGGCCAGGCATACGTCGCACTGCCCGCAGGGCTTCGCGTCTTTTTGCCCGAAGTAGGCGAGCAGGAGTTGCTGGCGGCAGGTGTCGTCGGAGCTGATGTAGCGAATCATCGACTCGACGCGCTTCCGGGCTTGCTTGATGCGCTCTTCGTAGATGGTGGGGGGAATGTCTATCTTCTTGGGCTCGATGCGGTTGCGGGTGAAGGCGAGCAGGGGCGTCTGTCTGCGGGGAACGTACTTGAGGATGCCGCGTTTGTCCAGCCCGATGAGGCGCTCGTAGACGTCTTGCCGCGTGGTGGCGAGGCGTTCGGCAAGGCGCTCTTCGTTGATGAAGATGTAGTCGGAGAAAAGTCCGGGGTAGAGGCGCAGGGTGAGCTGCATGATTTGGTCGAGTTCTTCGGGGAGCTCGATTTGGTAGAGCGCGTCGCGTGGTACGATGAAGTGTATGCGTGAGGCATTTTCCGGCTCGTTCTGGTATTCTATGTAGCCTGCCTGCATGAGTAGGGATAGGGCGTTCTCGGCCATGGAGGGGTGGAAGTGGAAGCGGCGGCAGAACTCTTCGAGGTCGAAGTCGTAGTTGCGGCCTTGTCCGTAGCCCATGGCTATTTGCAGGTAGTAGCAGACTTTTTCGTACACGGTGCGTATGTATTCCTTGGGCGGGTAGGAGGTGGACAGCTGGCGGCGCAGGTTGGCTGCGTCTGCGGGTTGCGTGAGGAGTACGGCGTAGGCTTTCTGTCCGTTGCGCCCTGCCCGCCCGGCTTCCTGGAAGTAGGCTTCGATGGAGTCGGGCACGTCGAGGTGGACAACGAGGCGCACGTCGGGTTTGTCGATGCCCATGCCGAAGGCGTTGGTGGCTACCATGACGCGGAACTGGTCGTGGTGCCATTCTTCCTGCAAGCGGTCTTTCTTTTCGTGTGCGAGCCCAGCGTGGTAGTAGCCGGCGCTTTGCCCCGCGTCGCGCAGGAAGGCGGCTGTCTCCTGTGTCTTCTTGCGGCTTCGGGTGTAGACGATGGCGCTCCCGTGGGTATGGCGCAGGATGTGGAGCAGTTCGCTCTGCTTGTCGAGACAGGTGCGCACGACGTAGGCCAGGTTTTTCCGCTCGAAGCTCATGCGGAATATGCGGCTTCCCGGACGGAACTTCAGCTGCTCGCAGATGTCTGCCACGACTTCGGGCGTGGCGGTGGCCGTGAGTGCCAGCATGGGGGCTTCGGGATGCACTTCGCGCAGCTCGGCTATGTGGAGGTAACTCGGGCGGAAGTCGTAGCCCCACTGCGAGATGCAGTGGCTTTCGTCGATGGTGATGAAGCAAATGTTCATGCCCTTGAACTTGGCGATGAAGAGTTGCGTCATCATGCGCTCGGGGGAGATGTAGAGAAACTTGTAGCCTCCGAATATGCAGTTGTCCAGGGTCTGCTCGATTTCGCCCCGGCTCATTCCGGAGTAGACGGCGGCTGCTTTTATTCCCCGCTTGCGCAGGTTGCGCACCTGGTCTTTCATCAGGGAAATGAGCGGCGTGATTACCAGACAAAGGCCGGGCTTTGCGAGGGCGGGCACCTGGAACGTGATGGATTTGCCTCCGCCCGTGGGCATAAGGCCGAGCGTGTCGTGTCCCGAGGCTATGCTGTCGATGATGTCCTGCTGTATGCCGCGGAAGTCATCGAAGCCCCAATATTGTTTCAGTATGGAACGGAATTCGTTTTCCATCTGCGGGGGAGCGGGTTTTCAGTCCTTCTGTTCGTTCGGACGGATGTCCTCGATTTGCAACTGCAGCTCGCCGCGCTTGTGGGTATTCTCCTCGATGGTGTAGCAAATGTCGAAGGCGCGCTTCGTGCGGATGTGCTTCCAGCGTTCGCCTTGCCCGAAGGCTATTCCGTTCATGACGTTGCCGGACGTGCTGTTGACCAGCTCTAATTTCAAATGTTCCTGATGATGTCCGACAATCTTGCTGGTCCCGTAGTCGTAGACTTTTCGTGTTGCGAAAATGGGCTTGGGGTTTCCGGGGCCGTGGGGGGCGAATTTCTTCAAATCCTGGTAGAATTTGAAAGTTACGTCCTGGAAATCGATTAAAGCGTCTATGTGCAGCACGGGAGACTTCTGCTCGGGGAGGATATGTGCCGTGACATATTCTTCAAAGCGTTTGGTAAATGCCGGGACGTTCTCCGTTTTCAGCGAAAGTCCTGCCGCGTAGGTGTGTCCGCCGAAGTTGAGCAGCAAGTCGCGGCAGTGGTCGACGGCTTTATACACGTCGAATCCCGAAACGGAACGGGCGGAACCGGTGGCGATGCCGTTGGTTTGGGTCAGGACGACTGCCGGTCGGTAGTAAATCTCGGTGAGCCGGGAGGCTACGATGCCGATGACTCCGCGATGCCATTCCTTGTTGTAGAGCACGATGGAGTTCGTTTGGTGGAGTCCGTCGAGCTTTTCGACAATCTGGTTGGCCTCTTCGGTCATGTTCTTGTCGATGTCCTTGCGGGTTTCGTTGTACTGGTTGATGAGTTCTGCCTTTTCTTTTGCTTTCGAAAACTCTTTTTCGACCAGGAGTTCCACCGCTTCTTCTCCTTTCTGTATGCGTCCGGAGGCATTCAGGCGGGGGCCGATGCGGAAAATGATGTCGCTCATGGTGAGTTCGCGCCCCGTAAGTCCGCATACGTCGATGATGGCTTTCAGCCCGACGGATGGGTTGTGGTTGAGCTGGCGCAGGCCGTGGTAGGCGAGGATGCGGTTTTCGCCCATGATGGGTACGATGTCGGAGGCAATGCTCAGGGCGACGAGGTCGAGCAGGGGGATAAGCCGGTGGAAGCGGATGCCGTTGCTGCGGGCAAAGGCTTGCATGAACTTGAAGCCTACGCCGCATCCCGACAGGTCGGTATAGGGGTAGGTGTTGTCGCGTCGCTTGGCGTTGAGGATAGCGACTGCGGGGGGAAGTTCTTCATCGGGTACGTGGTGGTCGCAGATGATGAAGTCGATGCCCAGGCTGCGGGCGTAGGCGATTTCTTGTACGGCCTTGATTCCGCAGTCGAGGATGATGATGAGTTTTACCCCGTGGCTGGCGGCCAGGTCGACGGCGTGCTGCGATACGCCGTATCCTTCCTTGTCGCGGTCGGGGATGTAGTATTCCAGATTGGAGTAGAACTGGCGCAAAAATTTATAGACAAGGGCTACGGCTGTAGTCCCGTCTACGTCGTAATCGCCGAACACCATGATACGTTCTTTTCTGCCCAAAGCCGAATTCAGACGGTCTACTGCCTTATCCATGTCTTTCATGAGGAACGGGTCGTGGAGCTGAGTAAGCTGTGGGTGAAAAAACGCGTGTGCTGCTTCTGCATCGTGTATGTCCCTCTCTATGAGGAACTGCGCCAGGATAGGATGCAGGTTGAGCTTTTTAGCCAGCTGTTGGCTTTCTAAGTCTTGTTCGGGTGTAGGAGGTTGATATTCCCATCTCTGATTCATTATATGTGGTTTTTTCTTTTTTCTGTCTCGGGGGAAAGGATGCGGGCCTTTCGAGGGGGTAAAATTACGAAAAACGCATATCTTTTTCCGGTTTCATTAGTATTTATTTATAATAATACCTACATTTCGGGGGTGAAATATGTTATTTCTTTTTAGATGGACTTTTGTCGGACTGTGAAAAGGTGAAGGGCTTTTGGCAAAAAGCCTTGCATGTTTTTCGGAAAAGCCTTGCATGTTTTGGGGATTGTGTGCGGTTGGAAATCGAGTTTTGTGCGTTGTTTGTCTTTGGGGAATATTCTTTTGGGTCGTAGAATGGAAGTGCTTTTTCTGGGGAAGGGCGCATAAAAAAGCCGTGCGATGCGCTGGATGGGCGTATCGCACGGCCTGAATGTGTTTGGATTTGCGGGAGGTTGGGGCGCTTACTTGTGCACGGGAATCTTTTGGATGCGGCGCAGATGGCGTCCTCCCTCGAAGTCTGTACTGAAGAAGGCTTCCAGAATTTCGGAAGCGGTGTCGGTATCGATAAAACGGCCGGGCATGACGACTATGTTGGCATCGTTGTGCTGGCGGGCCAGGCGGGCGATTTCCGGAATCCAACATAATGCTGCGCGGATGCCGTCGTGGTGGTTGAGGGTCATGTTGATGCCGTTTCCGCTGCCGCAGATGGCGATTCCGGGATAGCATTCGCCGTTTTCGACGGCTGTGGCAAGGGGATGGGCGTAGTCGGCATAGTCGCAACTCTCGGTGGAGTCGGTACCGAAGTCTTTATAGGCCCAGCCTTTTTTCTCAAGCCATTGCTTTACGAATTGTTTCAGCTCGTATCCGGCGTGGTCTGAGGCGAGTCCTATGATTGTGTGGTTCATGTTTGGATGGATTTAGTGGCGTAAGTGATAAAAAAGTAGGCCATGGGATTGCTTTTGCCCCATGGCCTGTTTGGTTATTTGATAGCTGGAGCTAAGGTCAGGGGCTACAGCATTTCTTTTACTTGCTTGTACACGTTTTCAGCCGTGAAGCCGAGTTTCTCGTCGAGCACCTTGTAGGGAGCAGAGAAACCGAAGGAGTTGAGGCCCCAGATTTTACCGTGTGCGCCGACAAGGCCTTGCAGGTTTACAGGCAAACCGGCGGTCAGGCCGAATGTCTTGGCCTCGGCAGGCAGAACGCTCTCCTGGTATTCTTTGCTTTGGGTGCGGAACAAACCTTCGGAGGGTGCAGACACGATGCGTACTTTCACTCCGTCTTTGCGCAGAAGGGCAGCGCCGGCTACCAGAGTGGATACTTCGGAGCCGCTTGCTACGAGTATGACATCAGGCTGAGCGTCGGAACCTGCTACGATATAGGCGCCCTTTGCAGCCTGAGTGTAGTCGTTTCCTTCGGGGAGCATGTCGATATTCTGGCGGGAGAAGATGAGTCCGGTCGGAGAGGTGGTGTTCTCCATGGCAAGGCGCCAGGCCTGTGTCGTCTCTTCTGCATCGGCAGGACGGAGAACGAGCATGGAGTTGTGTCCGTGGTGGTTCTGCAGTTTTTCCATCAGGCGGATTTGTGCTTCTTGCTCTACGGGCTCGTGGGTAGGACCGTCTTCACCAACGCGGAATGCATCGTGTGTCCAAATGAATTTGACGGGCACTTCCATGAGGGCGGCCATGCGGATTGCGGGCTTCATGTAGTCGGAGAATACGAAGAACGTACCGCATGCCGGGATAACTCCTCCGTGCAATGCCATACCGATGCAGCAGCAAGCCATCGTAAGTTCTGCCACGCCTGCCTGGAAGAAGGCTCCGGTGAAGTCACCCTTGGTAAAGGCGTGGGTTTTCTTGAGGAACCCGTCGGTCTTATCGGAGTTGCTCAGGTCGGCAGATGCGCAGATCATGTTTTCTACTTGCTCTGCCAAAGCGCCTAATACGGTAGCCGAAGCGGCACGGGTTGCAGAACCGGCTTTTTGCTGGATGGCATCCCAGTTTACTTTGGGGGCCTTACCGCTGAAGAAGTATTCGAGCTTTTCGGCTAAAGCGGGATTTGCTTTTGCCCAAGCGGCCTTGGCTGCATATTTTTCAGCTACGATTTTCTTCAGTTCTTCAGCACGTTTTGCATAAAGCTCTTTTACTTCGGGGAAGATAACGAAAGGATTCTCGGGGTCTCCGCCGAGTGCCTTGATGGTATTGATGTAGGCATCGCCTCCGAGCGGCGCACCGTGTGTGGCACAGTTACGCTCGTAGCTGGAACCGTCGGCCTTCAATGCGCCTTTTCCCATGATGGTTTTTCCGATAATCAGTGTCGGACGTTCTTTTTCAGCCTTGGCTTCCTGGAGTGCCTTGCGAATCTCTTCGGGGTTATTGCCGTTGATTGTAATGACTTTCCAGTTCCAAGCTTCATATTTTTGCGCTACATTTTCGCAAGTAACAGCCGCACATTCGGTAGAGAGCTGGATGTCGTTGGAATCATAGAACATGATTAAGTTATCCAGGCCGAGGGTTCCGGCAATACGTCCTGCGCCTTGGGAAATTTCTTCCTGTACTCCTCCGTCGGAGATGTAGGCGTAGATGGTTTGGCCCATAACCTCGTCTCCAAAGCGGGCGTTCAGGAATTTAGCAGCTATTGCGGCACCTACGGCATAGCAGTGTCCTTGTCCGAGGGGGCCGGAGGTGTTTTCGATACCGCGCATCACGTCTACTTCCGGATGCCCGGGGCAGGGAGAACCCCATTGGCGGAAGCTGGACAATTCTTCCATCGTAAATTTCCCGGTCAGCGCCAGAATGGAATAGAGCATCGGGGACATGTGTCCGGGGTCGAGGAAGAATCGGTCACGACCTTCCCACCGGGGATTTTCGGGATCGTAGACTAAGAATTCAGAGAAGAGCACGTTTACGAAGTCAGCTCCACCCATTGCTCCTCCGGGATGCCCGGATTTAGCTTTTTCTACCATGGAAGCAGCCAAAATGCGCACGTTGTCCGCAGCGCGAGTCATCAGTTTGTTATCGTTCATACTGTTGTTTAGGTATTTATATGTATGTATTTACTAAAAGAGGGGCCAAGTACTTATTTGGCAATGCATGTGCAAAAATATTATTTCAATTCGAGAACAACAATACTTTTAGCAGGAAGTTTCACTTTTAGTACACCTTTGTTCCATTTTGCTCCTTCGAATGTCGAAGGGGTTACAGCATTCGGATTTTCAAAGGTGTTGTGGTCGTTGATGTTCTTGGCCGTCAAGATGCGTCCGCTTACGGTTTTTGCTTTGACGGAAGGCAGGTTGATGGTTACCTCGTTGTCGTTTTCCAAATCGACGTTGGCCAAACTGATATGGATTGCCCCGTTTTGGTCTTTGGAGGCTGTGGCGCTGATTACGGGTACTTTCTCATTGAAGCGGATGTTGGGCTTCATGGTGATTCCGATTGTGTCGCATTTCAAATCGAGGGGCAGATAGGTCGCTCCCTGGTGCACATTGTACATTTCGAATACGTGATAGGTCGGAGTCAGCACCATCTTGTCGTCTTTGGTCAGCACCAATGACTGAAGAACGTTGGCGACTTGTGCGATATTGGCCATCTTCAGCCGGTCGGTGTATTTGTGGAATACGTTGAGCGAGAGGGCTGCCACGAAAGCATCGCGAAGGGTATTCTGCTGGTAAAGGTGTCCGCGTACCGTGCCCGGCTCTTCGTCCCACCAGGTACCCCATTCGTCGAGGAAGAGGGCTACCCGTTTCTTCGGGTCGATCTGGTCCATTACGGCAAAATGACGCTTGAGTACGTCTTCCACCTCCAGGCATTTTGCCAGGGTCCAATAGTATTCGTCTTTGTTGAACTGTGTGGCAGAGCCTTTCGAGCCGCTCCATCCGGGTACGGTGTAGTAGTGGAGCGAAAGCGCATTCATGTTTCCGGCTGCACGCTCCATCAGAACCCGTGTCCAGTTCTCGTCGTAATCACTGGCACCGCTGGCTATCTTGTACAGCCGGTTCCCGTCGTAGTTACGGCAGTAGGTGGAGTAGCGGCGGTAGAGGTCGGCATAATATTCGGGGCGCATGCTGCCTCCGCATCCCCAGCTTTCGTTTCCTACGCCGAGGAACTTCACGTTCCACGCCTTATCCCTGCCGTTCTTGCGGCGCAGATTGGCCATGGGCGAGTCGCCGTCCGAGGTCATGTATTCAACCCATTTGGCCAATTCTTCCACCGTACCGCTGCCTACGTTGCCGCTGATGTAGGGCTCGCAGCCGAGCAGTTCGCAGAGGTTGAGGAATTCGTGGGTTCCAAAGCTGTTGTCCTCTATGGTTCCGCCCCAGTTGTTGTTCACCATTTTGGGGCGTTGCTCGCGAGGACCGATGCCGTCGCGCCAGTGATATTCGTCGGCAAAGCAGCCGCCCGGCCAGCGCATTACGGGTACTTTCAGCTTTTTCAGGGCTTCGAGCACGTCGTTTCGGTAACCGTTTGTATTGGGGATGGGGGAGTCTTCGCCTACCCATATTCCGCCGTAGATGCACGTGCCCAGATGTTCGGCAAATTGGCCGTAGATTTCTTTCGGTATGATACGTTCACCTTGGTCGGCATGCACGGTGATTTCCGCACTGTTTTGCGCTCCGGCCAGCGATGTTACGCCGAGCAATACGGAGGCAAACATGAGTTTTTTCATTTGTCTGTTCATCGTTTTTCTTTTTAAGGTTGATTTCTTTTGGGAATTGGTTTATCCCTTAGTCTACAAATACGGCTCCTCCGTTGGAGGCGATTTCAAGAGAAACTTTTCCGTTCTCTTTCACCGACATTTTCTTGAGGCCCGGGGTAAGGTCTTTCTGGTCGTAGTAGAAGTCTACTTCCTGCCCGGCGAGCATCGGGAGCGAGAGGTCCAGTTTCAGCGGCTCTTTCGTCGCGTTGACTGCTGCCACATACCATTTGTCGCCATGCCGACGCGCCAGCACGCAATATTTGCCGGGATATCCGTCGATGAAGCGGGTCTCGTCCCAAATGGTGGGAACGTGTTTCATGTATTCCATGGCGATTTTCGGGGCATCTTCCAGGTTGTTGGGCGCAAGGGCAAAGTTCTGGATTGGATTCTGGAAGAGAACCGTCGTGGCCAGCTGGAATACGTCGGTCGTCATGCGGGTAGTTCCGCCATTGTTCTCCCGGTTCAGGCGTTTGTTGAGGAAGCATCCGCCGAATTCCATGCAGCCCACGGTGTTGCGGATGAAGGGGTGAAGCGTGGCGTTGAAGGCCTCGTTGTCGCAAAAGTGCTGATTGAATATCAGATTTTCCGAGGCCAATACTGCTTCGCTGCCTACGTAGTTGGGATACATGCGCTCCCAGCCGCGGGGCAGGGTGCATCCGTGGAATATGACCATAAGTCCGTAGTCGTCGGCATCGCTGAGAATCGACTCATAGAGGCGCATCGTTTCTTGCTTGTCTCCTCCGAAGAAGTCCACTTTGATGCCTTTTACGCCCAGTTCCTGCAGCCATTTCATCTCGCGCTTGCGGGCAATGGGGTTGTCCATCAGGTTAACCGGGCTCTGGGTGATGTCGTTCCAGTAGCCGCTTGAGCTGTACCACAAGAAGAGGGATACGCCTTTTGCTTTGGCATAGGCTGCGAGTTCTTTCATCCGTTCGCGGCCGATGTTGTTATCCCACCAGTTGTCGATCAGTACATACTCGTACCCCATGGCGTAGGCCAGGTCGACGTAGCGGATTTGGTCGTCGAAGTTGATGCTTCCGTCCTGCCAGAGAATCCAGCTCCATGTGCCCCGTCCGAAGCGGTAGTCGTGTTGGGTTTCATAGAGCGGTTCTACTACGTCCCAGGGTACGGTCGTCTCTACGATGGGTTTCAGGGTTTCTCCCACAGTGATGGTGCGCCACGGTGTGAGTGCGGGCAGGGCTACTCCCGGGGCTACCGTTCCGTTCCCATTGTTTTCCTCCGGCATGGGGAAGGCTATGGTGTAGAGTCCGGAAGCGTCGGCGTCGCTCAGGTGAGAGGCGCAGTATTTGCTGTCGACTCCGGTCTCGCTGACGAGTGCCCAGCCGTCATTGCCGACGCGGAACAGGCAGGGGAACGTAAAGCCGTGGCCGTATTGAGAGCGGGTGCTCATCGGTTCGTCGGCTTTGTATTCTTCTTCGTAACTGGGTTTGGTCCGTTTCCAGCCTATCATGGCGTCGCTCTGCGGGCAGAGGAAGGTGGTGGTTTGTGCGGGGAAGCGGAAACCGGTGGCTTCGCTTTGGATGGTGCAGCTTCCCGTTTCGCCGGTTTTGGGCAGGAGGTAGCGGAAGGCTACATCGTTGTTGCTCACTCGGAAAGTGACGCTCAGGACGTTTTTGTCTCCACTCGCGAAGTTACACGTCAGTTCGTTGGCCTGGTAGTGGATGCGGCTTGCCTTGATGCGGTTCATGGAGTACTCTTCGTCGATCGAGCGTCTTTTTTCGTCTTTCAGGGAGAGGCCTTTGCTGAAATCACCGATGTTGGTGACTACCCCGAGGGGGGATTTCTCCAAAAAGGTTTTCCCCTTGTAGGTAATGCTGTAGGCGGGAGTTCCGTTGTCTGCGGTGACTTCTACTGCGAGGTTCCCGTCGGGGCTTGTGACTTTGCTTTGTGCCCAAAGGAGGGAGGGCAAGAAAAGGGTGCTGAGGTATAAGAGGGGTTTGATGTTCATAAAGGATGAATTTTACTAAGGGTCTTGGCTCTTTTTTTCGTGCAGCCGTGGACTGTTCAAGAGGCTATGGGGAATAGCGGTAAAGATGCATGGGTTTTCCGAAAAAGTAGCGGTACTTTGGAAACAGAGGTGCGTGCCTTTTCCGAAGCGGTATGGGGCAAAAGAAAGGGAAGAGGGACAACTCCTGCGGGAAAATGCCTTCTTCCTGAATTGATTGACCGAACGGTGCTTCGTACAAAGCGAGGCTGCCGGTTCTTAAAAATGATTCCCGGGGAGGAAGTTCCCATGTAACTCCTCCCCGGGAGATCTGTCAATCAATCAGCCCAGCGGCTTCATTTCTTGCAAGCCACCGCCTTCTCTTCGATAGGCAGGCAGGCTTTGTAGCTCTCGATGTAGGTATTGAATCCCTTTACGTCTTCGGGCAAAGGTCTGATTTCGATACCTGCATCTCCGGCAAATACCTGTTTGTCCAGATAATCGGCAAGCGATTCTTTGTTCGCGTTGTTCACCAGGTAGGCAGCCAGCAGGGCAATTCCCCACGCTCCGCCTTCGCCGGCGGTCTCCATTACGGAGATGGGCGAGTTCAGTGCGGCGGCCAGAATGCGTTGGCCTACGCCTTTTGTCTTGAACAGGCCGCCGTGGCCGGTGATACGGTCTACGCGAATCTTCTCTTCGTTGAAGAGAATGTCATTGCCGATCTTCAGTATGGCTACCGAAGCATAGAGGTGCGCGCGCATCAGGTTGGCGAGGGTGAACTTATCGTTGGCTGAACGCACGAACAGCGGGCGGCCTTCGGCTAATCCCGTTACCGGTTCGCCGGAGAAGTAGTTGTAGGTCAGCAGACCGCCGCAGTCCGCTTGCCCGGTCAGGGCGTGGTTGTACAGC
Organism: Bacteroidaceae bacterium; assembly: GCA_050946375.1. Taxonomy (GTDB): domain Bacteria; phylum Bacteroidota; class Bacteroidia; order Bacteroidales; family Bacteroidaceae; genus UBA1794. The sequence continues at coordinate 50,312 of JBMNUT010000011.1, forward strand.
TTTTCGAAGATTTCATCCATGTTGACCGGCATGCCCATCAGTTCCTGGTATTCCTTGAACATGTTGATCCATGCGTTCAAGTCGGAGGTACAGTTGTTGCAGTGTACCATTGCTACGAGGCTTCCGTCGGGCGTGGTTACCATGTCGATCATTTCGTAGGGCTTCGTCAGGTCTTTCTCCAGCACAATCATGGAGAATGAGGAAGTTCCTGCCGAAACGTTGCCCGTCCGTTGCTTGACGGCATTGGTGGCTACCATGCCGGTGCCTGCATCGCCTTCGGGCGGGCAGACAGGGATGCCGGGTTTCAGATGGCCTGATACGTCCAGCCGTTTGGCACCTTCGGGGGTGAGGAAGCCTGCATTTTCGCCTGCAAGCAGCACTTTGGGCAGAATGTCGGTAAGTTTCCAGCTGAAGCCTTCGGGTTCGATGAGTTTGTCGAACTTGTCTACCATTTCCTGCGAGTAGTTTTTCGTAGCAGGGTCAATGGGAATCATGCCCGATGCATCGCCGATGCCCAGAACCTTTTGCCCGGTAATCTGCCAATGCACGTATCCTGCCAGCGTAGTGAGGAAGTCGATGTCTTTTACGTGCTCCTCGTGGTTCAGAATGGCTTGATACAAGTGGGAAATGCTCCAGCGCAAGGGAATGTTGTACACGAACAGTTTCGACAGCGTCGCTGCGGCTTCTGCCGTATTGGTATTCCGCCATGTGCGGAAAGGCACCAATATTTCCTGTTTGCTATTGAAGGGCATGTAGCCGTGCATCATGGCACTGATGCCGATGGCTGCGAGGCTTTCGATTTCGATGTCATACTGTTCCTTGACGTTTTTGCGCAGATCGGCATAACTGTCCTGCAGGCCATACCAGATGGCTTCCACGCTGTACGTCCACAAGCCGTCGACCAGCTGGTTCTCCCATACGTGGCTGCCTTGGGCAATGGGCTTGTTTTCTTCGTCAATCAGGACAGACTTTATGCGCGTCGAGCCGAACTCGATGCCCAAAATAGCCTTCCCGGATTGAATGGTTGACTTAGGATCCATATTTACGGTCTTTCAATCGTTAACGATATGATGCTTGCAAAAATGGAACGTTAGCAGAGTGCCTTATTCAGCATATAGTACACTTCGTTCATGCGCAACTCCTTCTTGAAGTCGCTGATGTTGGTGTCTTTGCTGATATGTACCATTTCGATTCCTGCGATTTCCGCATAGTCTTCCCAATATTCGGCAGTGAGGTCGTAGGAGAAGCAGGAGTGGTGCGTGCCTCCGGCCAGAATCCATGCGCCAGCGCCTATCTCGAAGTTGGGTTGCGGAATCCACAATGCGGAAGCAACGGGGAGCTTGGGCAGCGGTTTCGGCTCGATGCATTCCACATCGTTTACGATCAAACGGAAGCGGTTGCCGAGGTCGATTACCGTAGCAGCGCATCCGGCGCCGGTTTTCGAGGTGAATACTAGACGTGCGGTCTCGCTCTTGCGGATACCGATGCCGAGGAAGTGTACTTCCAGGCGGGGCTTCTTAGCTGCGATGAGCGGGCAAACTTCCAGCATGTGCGACTGCAGAAGGGCGCTGTTCTCGCCGTCGAAGTTGATGGTGTAGTCCTCCAGGAACGAGCAGCCACGCGGCAGGCCTTGGCTCATTACCCATACGGTGCGGTAGAGTGCTGCCGATTTCCAGTCGCCCTCTGCGCCGAATCCGTAGCCTTCGGCCATCAAACGTTGGGAAGCCAGACCCGGAATCTGATCGAAGTGGCTGCCGTCGGTTTGGCCCAGGTCGTCGAAGTTGGTGGTAAAGCCTTTGGCGCCTTTGTCTTTCAGGATGGCGCGCAGAGCCAATTCGGCTTTGGCAGAGTTCCAAACCTTCTCGTATGCAACAGATTTCTTGTCTTCCAATGCTGCGTCGTGGTCGTAGAGGCTGAAGTATTCGCCTACGAGTTTGTCTACGTCTTCATCCTTGACTTGGGCCTGGTAGCTCATCAGTTCGCTTACGGGGCAGTAGTCTACGTGGTAGCCCATGCGTTGTTCTGCCTCTACCTTGTCGCCATCGGTTACGGCTACGTTGTTCATTTGGTCGCCGAAGCGGATGATGAGCATGTCTTGTGCGTCAGCCCATGCTACGCAGACGCGCATCCAAACGGCAATCTTGTGCTGGGTCTCTGCTTCTTTCCAATAGCCTACTACGACTTTGCGGCGGATGCGCATGCGGGTACAGATGTGGCCGAATTCGCGGTCGCCGTGTGCCGACTGGTTGAGGTTCATGAAGTCCATGTCCATCGTGTCCCAAGGAATTTCCTTGTTGTATTGCGTATGCAGGTGAAGCAGCGGCTTCTTCAGCTGTTGGAGGCCGTGAATCCACATTTTGGCGGGAGAGAAGGTGTGCATCCAGGTGATGACGCCGACGCATTTGTCGTCGTTATTGGCAGCTTTGAATACGGCTTCTACTTCTTTTGAAGAGTTTGCGGTTCCTTTGTACACTACCTTTACAGGCAGATTGCTGCTCTGGTTCAGGCCGGCTACCATCTCATTGGAGTGAGCATCTACGACTTTTACTGCATCGCCTCCGTAAAGGAGCTGAGCTCCTGTTACGAACCATACTTCATAGTTATCAAAAGCGTTCATTGTGATATAAGTTTTAGGTTTTAGTTGATGAATTTGTTCGGTTTGGGTTTAGTTTGAGGGTTGAAAGCGCCCGCGGTTTTCGTCAAAAGCGTTGCAGCTTCGGGCGAAAACCGCTGGTGGTTTTTCTTATTTCTTCTGGCCGTAATAGGCGTTAGGCCCGTGTTTGCGGTTGAAGTGCTTCTCTATCAAGAGCGGATTCATGGTGAGCGCAGGATTGATGGTGTAGGCTATGAAGGCCATTTTGGCTACCTGCTCCATCACTACGGCGTTGTGCACTGCGTCGTTGGCATCCTTGCCCCAGGCGAAAGGACCGTGGTTCTTGACCAATACGCCCGGCGTATGCACGGGGTTCATGCCCTCGAAGCGCTTGATGATTACGTGGCCGGTCTCCAGCTCATACTGGCCTTTTACTTCGGCTTCCGTCATGTCGGCGGTGCAGGGGATGGCTTCGTGGAAATAGTCGGCATGGGTCGTCCCGATGTTGGGGATGTCCTTGCCGGCCTGTGCCCATGCGGTTGCATAGGTGGAGTGCGTGTGTACCACTCCGCCGATTTCGGAGAATGCCTTGTAGAGTGCAACGTGGGTAGGAGTATCGGAAGAGGGACGAAGGTTGCCTTCCACTACATTTCCGTCTAAGTCGATAACGACCATGTCGGAGGCTTTCATCGTTTCGTACGATACGCCGCTGGGTTTGATGACTACCAGTCCGCTTTTGCGGTCGATGGCAGAAACATTGCCCCAGGTAAAGATGACCAATCCGTGTTTTACCAAGTCCAAGTTGGCATTGAACACTTTTGTCTTGAGTTCTTCTAACATGATATTTCCTTTGTTTTGTCTTTTGTTCTTAAAGTTTGAAGCGCGGGTCCTTTAAATAGGCTTTGTCGTTGAAGCGGTAGAGTGCTGCGCCCCGTTTGGAGTAAACCTTGTCGATGCGTTCGGTCTTCTCGATGAAATCCATATCGGCCACCTTCTTCCGGAAGTTTCTCTTGTCCAGCGGGCCGTCGAAAATGACTTCGTAGAGCCTTTGGAGCTGTCCTAAGGTGAAAAAGTCGGGGAGAAGATTGAATCCGATAGGCTCGGAGGCGGCCTTGATGCGCATCTTTTCGCGTGCCTTGCGCACCATTTCTTCGTGGTCGAAGATGAGTTGGGGAAGTTCGCGTACGTTTACCCAGCAGGCGTTGTGCTTCTTGACGAGTTCCCGGTCGTATTCTTCCACTTTTATCAGGGCATAGTAGGCTGCTGAGAGTACTCTCTCGCCCGGGTCGCGGTCGACCGCTCCGAAGAGGCCTACTTGTTCCATATATACGTCCTGGAGTCCGGTCAGCTCGTACAGCACTCGTTTGGCAGCGTCGTCAACGCTTTCGCCTTTTTGCAGGAAGCCTCCCATAACCGACCACTTCCCCTTGTCCGGCTCGAAGTTGCGCTGACGCAGGAGCAGGTGCAGTTCTCCCTCATAGAAGCCGAAGATTACGCAATCGAGGGCTACGAGGAACAGATCTTTATCCTTATAATAAGGTGACATGACTGAGGGAGATTTTAGTGCACGGGTAGGGTGGGTTATGCGGTGAGGTGCGGATTATTGGATTCCGAACTTGTAGATGCAACGGCTCTTGTACGTCTGCCCCGGTTCCAAAATGACGGAAGGCCATTCGGGTTTGTTGGGTGAATCGGGATAGTGTTGAGTCTCCAAGCATACAGAGGCACGCTGGTTGTAGATTTTTCCATTCTTGCCGGTGATGGTTCCGTCCAGGAAATTGCCCGTGTAGGCTTGGATTCCGGGTTCGGTGGTATAGACTTCCAGCGAAATGCCGCTCACCGGGCTGCTCAGGCGGGCTGCCAGAATGTTGATGTCGCCGCCGTTGTTGTTAAGTACCCAGTTGTGGTCGAAACCGTTTCCGTTCTTCACTTGTTCGTTTTCGTAGTCGTTGATGTCTTGTCCTACGGGTTTCGGGGTCAGGAAGTCAAAGGGAGTTCCTTTTACGCTTGCAATTTCACCGGTCGTCATGAAGGTGGAATCTACGGGCGTGTAGTTGTCTGCGTTGATATACAGAATGTGGTCGAGTGCAAGTGCCTCGGGATCGCCGGTCAGGTTAAAGTAACTGTGGTTAGTCATATTGATGACCGTCTTTTTGTCGGTCGTCGCTTCGTAGGAAATGTCGATGGCGTTGTCGTCCGTCAAGGCGTATGTTACGGTTGCCGTTACATTTCCCGGGAAGTTCTGGTCGCCATCCGGTGAGTTCATGACGAGCTTCAGAGTGGTACTGTCAATCTGTTCTGCTTCGTAGACCTGGTATTGCCATCCTTTCGGGCCTCCGTGCAGGCAGTGGCCGTAGTTGTTTTTGGGTAACTGGATGGTGTCGCCGTCGATAACGATTTTCCCGTCTTTAATTCGGTTGGCATATCTGCCGATGGCTGCACCGAAGTCTGAGGGGATACGTTCATACTTCCCGATAGAGTCGAAGCCGAGAACGACGTCTTTCATCTCGCCGTTTTTGTCGGGTACCATGATGGAAACGATGCGTCCGCCGTAGTTTGTTACGCAGACTTCCATGCCGTTCTTGTTTTTCAGCACGTATAGTGCCGTAGGCTTCCCGTCGATGGTGTCGTTGAAGTACTCCGGATTCAGGCCGGACAGGGTTAAATTCTCACTTTGCTTTGAGTTGCAAGCTGTTGCACACAAAGCTACAAGGCCGATGAGGCCGCTCCATTTGGCAATGTTTTTCATGCGCTGAGAGTTTAGTTGTAATTTTGGTGTAAAAGTAACACTCATTTTGGTGTTATCAAAAGGTTTTCTTTATGTTGTGGAACATGTTATGGAAAAATGACTTTTCTTTTTTGCTTTTCGAATAAGCGTTAAAATGTGGAGATTATTGTCCGGATCGGGAAAAGTTGCGGAACGGTGCAAAAAAAGATGCGGGAGTTTTTCCGAAAACTCCCGCATCTTTTTTTGAAAAGCCTTCGATGTTTTTATCAGCCTCTTTCGATCAAACGGGAGCCATCGCCGATGACTACGTCGTAAATCTTCGGACTGAGACCGAATTTAGCCCGGTAGCTTTCTTTCACTTCATCGATGAATCCTTGATAGAGGTTGTTCTTTACCAGGTTCAGCGTGCAGCCTCCGAAGCCGCCGCCCATAACGCGTGAGCCGGTGACGTCGTTGTGCTTGGCCACTTCGTTCAGGAAGTCGAGCTCTTCGCAGCTTACTTCGTAGAGTTGGCTCATGCCGCGGTGCGTTTCGTACATCTTTTGTCCTACGATGTCATAGTCGCCGATTTCGAGGGCGTCGCAAACATCCAGCACGCGATGGATTTCTTCGATTACGTATTCGGCACGCATGTAGTCTTCTGCAGTCACTTTGCCTTTTACCTCTTCCAGCATTTCCATGTCGGCATCGCGCAGGAATTCAACGTGCGGGTGGTTCTTCTGGATGGCAGCCACAACGTTTTCACAAGACTGGCGGCGCTTGTTGTATGCGGAGGAAGCCAGTTCGTGCTTAACTACGGAGTCTACCAATACCAGCTTGTAGCCTTGCGGATTGAAGGGGTAGTATTTGTATTCCAAGGAGCGGCAGTCCAGACGGATTAAGTTGCCTGCTTTTCCGAATACGGAAGCGAACTGGTCCATAATACCGCAGTTTACGCCGATGTAGTTGTGCTCGGTTGCCTGGCCGACTTTAGCCAATTCGAATTTGTCTATCCGGTTATCGGCAAAAAGGTCGTTGATTGCGAAAGCATATACGCTCTCCAGAGCAGCCGATGAAGACATTCCGGCGCCGAGGGGTACGTCGCCGGCAAAAGCCGTGTTGAATCCCGGAACATCTACACCGCGTTTAATCATTTCGCGGCATACGCCGAAGATGTAACGTGCCCAACTTGCGCGGGGAGCGTCTTCTTCGTTCAGTCCGAACTCTACGTAGTCTTTCAAGTCGATGGAGTATGCTTTTACCGTTTTCGTGCCGTTCGGTTTGATTTCCATCATCATTCCTTTGTCTACGGCTCCGGGAAATACGAATCCGCCGTTGTAGTCCGTGTGCTCGCCTATCAGGTTAATACGGCCCGGGGAAGCGTAAATAGAGCCGGTTGTGCCGTCGAAGTGCTTGATGAAGCGGCTTCTTACAAATTCTATGTCCATAGTTTTAAATTTATAATAGGTTTATAGATGAAATCGTTTTGCAGTTTAGGGATAAATCAGGCTTTCTTCAGGCCGATTTTCGAGCCGAAGAGGTTGAACCACATTACGTATGCGTAATAAATGAACATCATGCAGATAGCAGCACCTACGCCCAAGCCGGGGTTGTCTACTACCACACCCATCAGCGGGGTCAGGGTAGCTGCGCCAATTACGCCCATGTTGATGATACCACTGGCAGCCTTCGTGTGCGGACCGAGCTCTTGAAGTCCCAGATTGAAGATGAGCGGCCACATAACCGAGTGGAACAATCCGGCAGCAAGCATGGCATATACGCCTACCATACCCGGCAGAACGAACGAAAGTCCTACGCATACGGCACCGCCGATGAGGCATCCGCTCAGCAAGGCGCGGGGTTTGAACTTGCTCAGGATGGCGGCTCCTACGAAACGGCCTACCATCATGCCGCCCCAATAGAGGGGAAGATAGTCGGTAGCTTCGCCGACCAGGCCGGATTTAGACTTGAAATAGGCCGGAAGCATCGAGGGAATACCGATTTCCAAGCCCATGTACATGAAGATACCCAATGCGCCCAACCATACGTGCGGATACTTGAATACGCTGCTTTTGTATTGGTTTTTCTCGCCGGATGCGTCGGTAGCCTGTTCGCCCTCATTGATGTTGGGCAGTTTCAGGAAGAAGAGTATGGCGCAGAGTACGAGGGTAAAAAGACCAAGTCCCAAGTAAGGGTAGGGGATGTCGGCAGGCACGGCGTCGCTGGCTTTCTTGCCGTTGAGGATAACCGTGGTAATAAAAATCGGGGCGACGGTGGTGGCTACCGAGTTGAGTGCCTGGCTCAGCGTCATGCGGAATGCGCCTTTTTCCGGTGTGCCCAGCACCATTACGTACGGATTGGCCACCAGTTGCAGCATAACGATACCCAAGGCTACGAGCGACATGCAGCCCAAGAACATCCAATAGATGGTACTTACGTTACCGTCGAGGTTGCCGTTGATGCATAAGAAATTGACCACGAATCCCAAGCCTACTACGGCCAAACCGAGAACAAGCGTGGCTTTGTAGCCGATCTTGCTCATCATGAAGCCGAGGGGGATGGATAAAACGTAGGCTCCATAGAACGCGGTGTTTACCAACTGGCTCTGGTAATTGGTGAGACTGAATGCGTTTTTACAGAATTCAATCATGGAATTGTTCATCGTGGTGACAAATCCGATGAGGAAACATACGATGAACATTACGGTAAGTGCGAACGTATAGTTCGGAGTTTGCTTTTGATTCATTGTTCGGGTATTAGTTTGATGATAATAGTTTGATACGGTTTAAATGTGGCAGCACGGTTGCCCAAGGCCAAAGCCCGAGGGCGACCGTGCTGGGGTGTATGGGGTTTCTTATTTCTCTATGCCGAATTTATATACCGTGACTTGCTTGTATTCTTCGCCGGGTTTCAGCACGCAGGAAGGGAAGTAAGGCCGGTTCGGACTGTCGGGGAAGCATTGTGCTTCGAAGCAGATGGCAGAGCGGCGCGGGTAGGTAGCTCCTTTGTATCCGCTGAAGCCGTTCAGCCAGTTCCCGGTGTAGAGCTGTACGCCCGGCTCGGTGGTATATACTTCGAGGAAGCGGCGGCTTACGGGTTCTACGCACTTGGCTGCCAGCGAGAGCTCGCCGCGTTCTTTCTTGTTCAGCACGAAGCAGTGGTCGTAGCCCGCTCCGTTTTTGGTCTGGATATGGTCGGCGTCGATACGGTCTCCCACCAGATGCGGCTTGCGGAAGTCGAACGGTGTGCCTTCGACGGAGGCTATTTCGCCTGTTGGTATGGATACTTCATCGATGGGGATGTAGAAATCGGCATTGAAGGTAAGCAAATTGTTGCAAACCGTGGGGGTATTTTCCTTTATGCCGGCCAAGTTGAAGAAAGCGTGGTTGGTCAGGTTGATAATCGTGGTTTTGTCCGTCGTGGCCTTGTAGGTTATCATCCATTCGTTGTACTCGGTCAGGGTGTAGGTCATGAGGATTTCCAGTTTTCCGGGGAATCCTTCTTCGCCGTCTTGCGCCGTATATTTGAATTCCACTGCCTGGTCGTTCTTTTGGCGTGCTTCCCATACGCGGGTGTGGAAGCCTGTCGGTCCGCCGTGCAGGGAGTTTGGCCCATTGTTGATGGCCAGGGAGTATTCTTTGCCGTTCAATGTGAATTTTCCGCCGGCGATTCGGTTGCCGTAGCGCCCGATTGTGGTGCTGAGGAAAGGTTCCGGGCTGTTGATCACGCCGTCTATGGAGTCGTGCCCTAAGATAACGTTGCCATAGTTACCGTTCTTGTCGGGCATCATTATAGCGACTACTGCAGCGCCATAGTTGGTTACTGCGATTTCCATTTGATTATTTCTCAAGAAGAACAAATCGGTCTCTTTTCCGTCTATTGTCTTCTGGAAATCTTTCCGGCGTAATCCGGAGAGGTTCTTATTAGAACTTGAGCTTGACATATTAAAATACTGTTACGTATTAGTAAATGGTTTATGATATTAGTGTTGCAAATAAAACTATTTTCTTTGTGAATCCAAAATAAAAGTCCCGGAAATCGAAAAACTTTTCTTCCTTTTGGGCCTGAAAGCTTGCTTTGTCTTTTTAAGGGGGGTGCCGCAGCGTCGGGCGTCTCGCTTTTCTCGTCGGGGAAAGGGCGTGTCGGGCTGCCGGCCGGTACGGCATGCCTTGTCGTGAAAAGTGATGCCGCTTTTTCAGAAAAGTGCAGGCACTCTTCTGAGGAAGTGCCTGCACTTTTGGGGAAATCTGTTGTGACTTTTTCTTTTTATTGTTTGGCCCGTTTGCTTCTTCGCTTGGCAACTCTTTCTACAGCTTCTTCCACTACGGGCTTGTTCTCGAAGCGGCGCGTGTAAGCGGTGTAGTCGGGTCTGATGCGTTCGTAGGTCGGGTCTGAGAAAAGCGGGCTGGAAATGATGTGGTCGGCCGTAGAGCGGTTGCAGCAGAATACGATGTTTTCTACGCTGGCCAGTCGGGTCAACGCCTTTACGTCCGTGTCGTGCGGTTGCAGGGTCATGGGGTCTGTGAAAAAGAACAGGTAGTCTATTTCGCCTTCTACGATGCGGGAGCCCATTTGCTGGTCGCCTCCGAGAGGACCGGACTTGAGTATGGTGAAATCCCACTCGACATCGGGATGTTTCTTGCGCAGCGCTTCTAAAATGAGCGTCCCGGTGGTGCCGGTACAGTAGAACTTATGACCGATTAGCTTGTCGGAATTCCAAACGGCCCATTCGATCATGTCTTTTTTCATGGCATCGTGTGCCACAAGGCCAATCTTTCTGATGACTTTTTCCATATCCTTCGTTTTTTAGGGTTGGGGACTTTTTGCTTTTTCAGGCAGTGTGCGGGGCACTCCGCCATGGGCAAAGATAGGCTTTTGTCCCGAGAAATAGGGGCATGCACGGCGGATTATTTGTAACTTTGACGCCCGTAACCTTATTATATTATTGGTAGACGCGGGAAGACCGCAAGAACATCGAAAAAATGAGAAAGCAAGAATTATACGACCGTTGTATCGATTATTTTGAGAAAAGCATGCCCGTGGCCGAGACGGAGCTGCATTATTCCGATCCGTTCCAGCTGCTGGTGGCCGTGATACTCTCGGCGCAGTGTACGGACAAGCGGGTGAACATGGTGACTCCGCGCTTGTTTGCCGATTATCCTACGCCCGAGGCTATGGCTTCTGCCGAGCCGGAAGTGATTTATGAGTATGTGAAAAGTGTGTCTTACCCGAACAACAAGGCCAAACATCTGGTGGGCATGGCGCGTATGCTGATGGAAAAATACCAGGGTCAAGTGCCTTCTACTTTGGAAGAGCTGATAAAACTGCCCGGGGTGGGGCGCAAGACGGCCAACGTCGTGCAGTCGGTGGCCTTCAACAAGGCGGCAATGGCGGTGGATACGCATGTCTTTCGCGTATCGCACCGTATCGGTCTCGTTCCGGAGCGGTGTACGACGCCGCTCTCCGTAGAGAAAGAGCTGACCAAGCATCTGCCCGATGCGTTAATCCCGAAGGCCCATCACTGGCTTATCCTGCATGGGCGTTATGTGTGTACGGCGCGCAATCCGAAGTGTATGGAGTGCGGATTGAAAGAGATTTGCCGTTCTTTCCCGAAACTGGGCGGTGGCGCAGTGAAATGAACGGCGGGAAACGATTTACCAGTCGTACGTCAGTCCGAAACTGAACAGCTCGTAATATTGGAAGTAGCTTTCGCCCGGGGCGCGATATACGTTGTCGTCGAAGCGGATGTGCCAGAAGAGCGAGGCTTTTATGTAGCGGTTGACGAAAAAGTCGAGCGTGTTTTCCCAGCTTCCCTCCGTGCGCTCGTAGTTGGTGAAGCCTTCGAAGCGGCTGGTGTACTTGACAAAGGAGAAAATCTGCCAGTCGAACGTGGAAGTTATCTTGGAACCATACGTGTGGAGGGCGAACTTGCCGTCCTCAATGCCGTACTGCGTCTCTTCGATGGCTGCATCTTTCACGAATTTAAGGTCGTAGTTGAGCGGAGCCAGTACGACGGAAAGGTTCAGCTTGCTCTTGTTTAGCTTGTAATCCATACCGATACCGATCGAAAGATAGGCGGGCGAGAGGAAACCCGACGTGCGTGTGTCGGAATTGGTGGGATATCCGTTGAACAACTGTGTGGAGAACTGGGTACTGATGGTATAGTACCAGTTGGAAATGGCCTGCAAACCGATTTTTCCGGTGTATCGGAGCAGGTCGTTGTTCATGTGAATATTACGCAGCGTATCCGAAGAGGTCGTATTGAAGCCTTCTTTTATTTCCAAGGTATTGTCCCATTGAATTTTCTTCCGGTTGTTGTAGTTGAATTTGAAGATGAAATAGCTCTGAAGGTTGAGGTTGTTTTCTCCGCCCTTGTACCAGTTGTCCGATACGTACAGCTGGGAAAATTGGAGAGAGCTGCTGGCCGAGAAATTCCAGAAACTTGGTTTGACGAGTTTCACGCCCGTTATGTTTTTGCGCGGCGCGGCTTTTACCGGCTCGGGGCGGAACAGTTCGGCAATGCTTACTTTGGGTTCGACCAGTTCTTCCTTCGCTACCTTGTAAACCTTCAGGGTGTCTATCTTATAACTCCACTTCTCGATGATTTCGGGCTCGGAGTAATATAATTCGTAGAAGATGGAGTTGAGGAAAGCGTTGCTCAGAGCGAAGTGACGGAATGTGCTTCTGTCGTATTCCAAGCGGGGTGTTCCCTCAGTGAGCCATTCATAATAGAATTCCTTCGAAGTCTTTTGCGCCTGGAGGGTGAGCTTGTAGGCTTGTATCTGCATCTCTGCGGCGCGGAGCGAGTCGACTATCGACTGGAAGGGGTTTGTGTCTTTTTTCTTGGTTACGGAGCTGTAGGCTGGTTTCCGCCGTCTTTTCGACTTCGGGCTGTTTCTTTGGCTCAGTGCAGCCTGGGCGCGGAGCGAGTCATTATAGAGTTCTTCGCATACCATGCGGAAGTTGTGCTCGGCTTCGTCGTATTTCCCCCGCAGAAGTTTAGACGGCGACCACTGCATGAGGGCGTCGTCGTAGAAAGTGAAGGGCAGGTAGAGCTTGTAGTATGCCGGGTCGAGCATTATTTCCTTTGGCACTTCTGCGACCGAGTCTGCCAGGGCGAGGCTGTCGGTGCAGAGGCTATCGGGAAAAAGTGCCAGCGCTTTTTCCGAAAGGGCCGTGTCTTTCAGCAAAAAGATGCAGGGCTTTTCGCGTACTTCCCTGTACTCCTCTGCCGAGGCATACGGGTTGATTAGCCCAAGGGTAAGGGCCGTCAGGGCGAAGATATGCAGAAGGCGTACTTTCATGCCTGCAAAAGTACGGTTTTTCGGTTAACTTCATTTTATGTATCTTCCTTAAAAGTGGCCATACTGGCATGTATTTGCGCTTATTTAATAGAATTTCCGCCTGAAAAGCCGTTAGGCAAGTCTTTTTTTTGTACTTTTGCCACCCCGTAAGGGTGGGGCTCCGCCTTAACTCCTCTGCATAATGTTTTTTAAAAAGGGCTAATCAAAAAAACCATTTACTATCGTGGGAGAAACAAAATACATATTCGTCACCGGCGGGGTAGCGTCTTCTTTAGGAAAAGGTATCATCTCTTCTTCTATCGGAAAATTGCTGCAAGCACGCGGTTATAAGGTCACTATTCAGAAATTCGACCCTTATATCAATATCGATCCAGGCACTCTTAATCCGTACGAGCATGGCGAATGCTACGTGACGGTAGACGGCCGTGAAACGGACCTCGACTTGGGGCACTATGAACGCTTCCTGGGTATTCAGACTACCAAGGCGAATAACATAACCACCGGTCGTATTTATAAAAATGTAATCGATAAAGAGCGCCGGGGTGACTTTTTGGGGAAAACGGTGCAGATCATTCCTCATATCACGGACGAAATCAAGCGAAACGTACTGCTTCTTGGCAATAAGTATAAGTACGACTTCGTAATAACGGAGATTGGCGGTACGGTAGGCGATATCGAATCGTTGCCTTTCCTCGAGAGCATGCGTCAGCTGAAGTGGGAGTTGGGCCGGAATGCCTTGTGCGTTCACCTTACTTACGTGCCTTTCCTGGCAGCTGCCAAGGAGCTGAAGACCAAACCGACGCAGCATTCGGTGAAAGAGTTGCTCTCGCTGGGCATACAGCCCGATGTGCTGGTGCTGCGTTCGGAGCATGACCTGAACGAAAACTTGCGTAAGAAAGTAGCACTCTTCTGCAACGTCGACCCGGATGCGGTTGTGCAGTCGGTCGATTGTCCTACGATTTACGAAGTTCCCCTCAAGATGCAAGAGCAGGGACTCGACGAGACTATTCTGAAGAAGATGGGGCTTCCCGTAGGCGAGAAGCCTGAGTTGAAGGATTGGCGCGAGTTCCTTTCCCGCCGCGAGAAGGCGACGGAAGAGGTTGTTGTGGCGCTTGTCGGAAAATATGTGGAACTTCAGGATGCCTACAAGTCCATTCTCGAAGCCTTGTCGCAGGCTGCTACCTACAACGACCGTAAGGTGAAAATTGAAACAGTGCAGAGTGATAACATAACGCGTGAGAACGTGGCCGGATTCCTGGAGCATGTCGACGGGATTGTCATCTGTCCGGGATTTGGTTCCCGCGGCATCGAAGGCAAGTTTATTGCGGCAGAATATGCGCGTACCCACGATAAGGTTACTTTCGGCATTTGCCTCGGCATGCAGTGCATGGCCATAGAGTTTGCCCGCAACGTATTGGGTTACAAAGATGCGAACTCCGTAGAAATGGAACCGAAGACGCCCCATAACATCATCGACCTGATGGAAGAGCAGAAAGCCATAACGGATATGGGCGGAACAATGCGTTTAGGCGCTTACGAATGCGTAATAGACCGTAATTCGCGCTTGTACGAAATCTACGGGAAGGAGCACATTCAGGAACGCCACCGGCATCGTTATGAATTTAACAACGACTATAAGGAACAGTTCGAGAAGGCCGGAATGAAATGCGTGGGCATCAATCCGGAAGCCGGACTGGTGGAAATCATAGATATACCGACGCTGACGTGGTATATCGGCACACAGTTTCATCCGGAGTACAGCAGTACGGTGCTGAAACCTCATCCGTTGTTCCTCTCTTTTATAAAGGCTGCCATCACTAAACACAACGCAAAATAAGAAAACCCACAAGCCGTTTACCACAAAATAACTTATGGATAAAAACTCAAAGATTGGGATTGGATTGATGTTCGTGGTGCTTATCGCGTTCTCCTTCCTCTCCCGTCCCTCGCAGGAGGAAATCGATGCACGGTTGCGCGCTGACTCTTTGGCTGCGGTGCAGCAGCAAAAGGAAGAAGCCCTTGAGGCGGCCGACTCCTTGCGTATGGCCGAAGCGTCGCTTCAGCAGCAATTCGGGAAAGCCGACACGACATCTCTCTTTTATTCGGCCCTCAGCGGTGAAGAAAAAGACGTGACGCTTGAGAACAGTCGCGTGGCTGTAACCGTTTCCAGCCGTGGCGCCCGCATCAGCAAGGTGATACTGAAAGAGTACAAAGACCAGCAGAAAAATCCGTTGATGCTCTTCGATTCTTCTGACGGGTTGATGAACTTTGAATTTCAAACCCGGCAAGGAGTATTGGCAACTGCCTTATATTATTTCCAGCCGGTGCAAGTGACGGATTCGAGCGTAGTGATGCGCTTGAGCGCGGATGCCGACAGTTATGTCGATTTCCGCTATACCTTGCGCAAGGACGACTACATGGTCGATTTCTCAATGCAGGCCGTTGGGATGGCTGCCATACTGAATCCTGCCGCAGACCGGGCTGACATACTCTGGAAACAGAAGCTCCGTCAGCTGGAACGCGGCTACACGTATGAAAACCGCTACTCGAATCTTTCCTACAAGACTGCCGACGATTACGATTATCTCTCCGAGAATCAGAGCGAGGAGGAAGATATTCCGGAGAATTTGCGCTGGGTCGCTTTCAAAAACCAGTTCTTCTCCTCCGTGCTTATTGCGGATAAAAGCGGATTTTCGTCTCCCAAACTGGCTTCGCACCTGGAGGGAAAAGACAGCGGCTACCTGAAGAATCTTTCAGCCGACCTGCAAATCGGCTTCGATCCTACCGGTGCGCGTCCCACCAAGCTGAGCTTCTATTTTGGCCCGAACCACTACAAAACCCTGCGGGCCTATGACAAGAATCTCTCGGGCAGCGACAAACTGGAACTTGACCGCCTGGTTTATTTGGGATGGGTGCTGTTCCGCTGGATCAACAAGTACTTTACGATCAATCTTTTCGACTGGCTTTCCCGTTTAGGGCTGAGCATGGGAATCGTATTATTGCTGATGACGGTCATCGTAAAAGCCCTTGTATATCCTCTTACCTACAAGTCTTACATGTCGTCCGTCCGCATGCGTGTCTTGAAACCGCAGATTGATGCGCTCAACGAGAAGTACCCGCGTAAGGAAGACGCCATGAAGAAACAGCAGGAGATGATGAGCATTTACAGCAAATATGGGGTCAGTCCGATGGGCGGATGTCTGCCGATGCTGTTGCAGATGCCTATCTGGATTGCATTATTCATGTTTGTCCCGACGGCAATCGAGTTGCGTCAGCAGAGTTTCCTGTGGGCCGATGATTTGTCTACCTATGATGATATTATCAGTTGGAATGCGAATATTCCCTTCCTGGGCAACCATTTGAGCCTGTTCTGCCTGCTTATGACCATAACCAACCTGCTCTATACCAAATACAACATGGACCAGCAGAAGGATACGATGGCCGGGCAACAGCAAATGCCTGCAATGAAATGGATGATGTACCTCATGCCGCTCATCTTCATCTTCATCCTCAACGATTATGCTTCGGGACTTAACTATTATTACTTCCTTTCTTCTGTCACGAGCATCCTGATTATGCTCATCCTGCGTCGCGTCATCAAAGACGAAAAGGTGCTGGAACAACTGAAAGCCTATGCCGCTTCGGCCAAACCGAAGAAGAAAAGCAGTATGATGGCCCGTTTGGAAGAGATGCAACGCCAGCAGGAAGAGCTCCAGCGCCGCCGGCAAGAGGCACAAAGGAAGCGCTGATGGCGAGGAATGAAGTAAGACTTTCGGCCGGAATATATCCGGTTGCATAAATCGAGATACGGAGAATCCGGATGCCACGCCTACGTCGGGCAGACGGATTCTCTATTTGTTTGAAAACGGAATTATGGATTGGAAAAGAAATATCGTCAAGACTGTCGGGCTGTTTGTTTGCGGCCTGTTTCTGATTTCTGCAGATGAAGCGGAAGGAACGCGTGAGTTTACGCAGATGGAGCGTTCGCACGTGCGGGTGAAAACGCCGGGACTTTTTGCGAATGGCAACTCCTTTTTTCTGAACTTCGATGCGCTTCCGGACGAGGAGTGGTGTTTTCCCCTGCCCGGAGCCAAGGTTATTTCGCCTTATGCCTGCAAGAAACGCAGTTCTCATACGGGCACGGACTTGAAAACCTGCCCGAACGATACCATTCGGGCGGCTTTCCGCGGTGTAGTGCGCATGGCGAAGGCTTATGGCGCCTACGGAAACGTCGTGGTGGTGCGGCACGATAACGGATTGGAGACAGTCTACAGCCACAACAGTCGCAACCTGGTGCGCGTAGGTCAGGCGGTGGAGGCCGGAATGCCCATAGCGCTCACCGGACGCACCGGCCGTGCCACGACCGAGCATCTGCACTTTGAGGTACGTGTCAACGGGGAGCATTTCAATCCCGCCCTGATTTTCGATATGAACAAGCGTACGTTGCGTCCGCGGCGGCTGAAGTGTACCCGAAAAGGGGGCTATGTCGCAGTGCGTCCCGTTGAGGCCGCCCGTTGACGGCTCCATAGATTTGACAAAAAAGCAGCAAGGAGATTCTCCGATTTCCTTGCTGCTTTTTTGTATTCCTGCCTGCTTTTTCCCGAGCCTCCTCGCCGCCGTTCTATTCTTCTGCGATGAATATTCCGCGAGCGATGAGCGGTAAATGGTCGCTTGTGCCTTCTTCCTGATATTGATAGCCGTAGTAGGTGCGGTAGGGACGCAGGCCGAGGTATTTGTCATCGCGCTGCAAGAGAAAGGAGAAGTTGCCCGGTTCGGCACAACGGGCGGGAATCTGGAGCGGACTGTCTGCGTCGAGCAGGGCACCGCTCACAAGGATATGGTCAAGCATGCCCCATGTCCCTTGATATTTGTAGCTTCCCGGTTGCGCATGTTCCAGCGGTGCGGCCAGGTCGTACAGCACTTCCGGCCGGATGGGAGCCTGGTTTTCGGCCAGGCGCCTCCGGTGTTTGCGTGCTATGGTGCAGCCCGGCGGGAGGACTGGAGCGGGCGGAACGGCCGTTTGAAGCACCTCCTCGAAAAGTCTCGTGCAGGGGTATTCGTTGAAGTCGCCCATGACTACAATCAGCGGGCGGCTCCTTCGTCGGTATATGCTGTCTGTCTTTTCCCGCAGGGTGCGTGCGGCGGCACGCCGGAGCGGGTCGGTGGCCTGTTTCCCGTCGCGCCGCGAGGGAAAATGAACGACGAATACGTCCAACGTATCGCCGCTTTCGATGAGTCCGCAGGCATGGAGTGTGTGGCGGCTGGGCAGTATCTCGCCCGAGGGCAGCCGGGTGGGGATGCTCCCGGCATGGAGCAGCCGGAAACGGTCGCGCTGATAGAGCAGGGCGGTGCAAATGCCCCGCTCGTCGGACGTGGAGGCTACGGCATAGCGGTAGTCGGCCTGGCGCAAGAGGCTGCGGCGCGTCAGGTAGCGGAGTACGCTGTCGCCTTCCACTTCACACAGGCCTACGAGTGCGGGAGGCAGTTCGTTGCCGCAGGCTATGATGGCTCTTCCTACGGCTGCGAGCTTCTTCCGATACTTGCGCCAGCCCCAGCCGCGGGTTCCCCGCGGCAGAAACTCGTTGTCGTCGTAGCGCGGGTCGTCGGTCGGGTGGAAGAGGTTTTCCACGTTGTAGGCCACGATGGTAAATTCCTCCCCGAGGGTTTGGGGCGCAGGCTTTGGGGCCGTCGCGTCTTGTGCGGCGGCAGCGGACGCGAGTGCCAGTAGCAGCGCCAGGGGAGGCAAGGCGCGAAAGAAAAAGTCCCGCGTCTTTCGGGAAAAAGATGCGGGACTTTTCCGGAAAAGTGGCCGGACTTTTTTCATGCCGTTACAGGTTGGCCAGAATGCTGCATATATGCTTCCATGCGGTAAGCAGGGAAGGAATGTGCAGTTTCTCCTCCGGGGTGTGCACTCCGCGCAGGGTCGGGCCGATGGAAATCATCTCCATTCCGGGATATTTCTTGCCGATCAGTCCGCATTCCAGCCCGGCATGTATGGTCTTCACGACAGCGTCGTGCCCCGTTACGGCGCGGTGGCTTGCCTGAGCTACCTCCAGAAGGTGCGAGTTGTAGACAGGTTCCCAGCCGGGATAGTCGTCGCTCACTACGATGCGGTCGGCATGGGCCAGCCGGAAGGCGGCCGTAACGCAGCGGGTTACTTCCTCCTTCGAGAATTCGCTCTCGCTCCGCTGGCTGCTCAGTACGGTGATGTTGCCCTCTTGGTCGGTGCTCAGGATGGCAATGTTGTTGGACGTGTGTACAAATTCGGGTGACTCCTGGCTGAAGGCATATACGCCGGTGTGGGCGCAGGTGAGGGCCGTTATCACTTCTTCCACGCACATCGGGTTGAGCTGCTGTGCCGGACGTTCGCAGGAGGTGAGTGTCCACTTCATGCCGGGGTCGGTCTTTTTGTATTCGCGCTCCATCTCGGCGGCAAAGAGGTTGAGGCTTACGCGCAGATTCTCCTTCTCTTCTGCCCGTACGCCTACCGTTGCGGAGGCTTCGAGGGGTATGGCGTTGTGCTTGCTGCCGCCTTCTATCGTGCAGATGCGCAGGTCGAATTTGCCTTCCTCCAGCAGTCGGCCGAGCAGGCTGCTCATGAGTTTGATGGCGTTGGCGTGCCCTTGGTCGATGTCGCTGCCCGAGTGTCCTCCGGCGAGGCCTTCGAGGGCGATGTGGGCATAGAAGAAGTCTTCGGGCGAGGGCTCGAATCCGCATTTCCACGTAGCGGTCAGGGTGTTTCCACCGGCACAGCCTACGTAGATCAGGCCTTCTTCTTCAGAATCGAGGTTGAGCAGGTAGGAACTCTGCAGCCACCCTTCTTTCAGGCACTCTGCGCCGCCGAGGCCAACTTCTTCGTCTACGGTGAAAAGTGCCTCAAGCGGTCCGTGTTCTATTTCGTTGCTGTCCAGCGCGGCCAGGGCCAATGCCATGCCGATGCCGTTGTCGGCTCCGAGAGTTGTGCCCTTGGCGTGGAGCCATTCGCCGTCGATGACGGTTTGAATCGGGTCTTTCAGGAAATCATGCTCTACGTCTTTGCGTTTCTCGGGCACCATGTCGGTATGGGCTTGCAGCACGATGCCCGGAGCGGCTTCTTTTCCGGGAGTGGCGGGTTTGCGGATGAGCGTATTGCCGCGCTCGTCGGTCTCGTGCCATAGGTTTCTCTCGGCAGCGAAGCGGCGCAAATATTCAGTGATTTCTTGTTCGTGGCCCGAAGGACGGGGGATGTTGCAGATTTCCTTGAAGAAACGGAATACATTCTGCGGTTGTAAATCGTCGTATACCATGGGGATATAATATATAAGGTGTGTTAATATCTAAAGTTGGTTAAGGATATTTCTTCGATATGTGGCAAAGACCTATCTTTGTCGCTTGCAAATATATGGATAAAGCTGCAAAGAGTTTTTCCCCGAGTGTTAATAGTTGCAATCTCCGGTTGCGGGCCTTTGGCCGAAAAGCGCTTCCGCTTTTGTCGGAAAGTTGCCGAACTTTTGCGGAAAAGTGCCGGGACTTTTGAGGACGAGGGTTTGCGCCGCGCGGGAAAACAGTTTGCGGAACAGCGAAAATGAATAGAAATCAAATAATGAAAATGTTATGAGAAGTTTTACTTTTCTTGTGAAAGGAATGGCCGTAGCGGCGTTAGTTTTTACGAGTGTCCAGTGTACGGACAAAAAGCGCGAAGCGCCGGTTGCTGACAAGCAGACGGAAACGGTCGTTTCGAAGGAGTTGAAATTGGCTTTTGTGCGGGTAGATACGTTGCTGAGCCAGTATAATCTGTCGAAAGACCTGAATGAGCTGATGTTGCGCAAGGAGGAGAATGCCCGCGCTACGCTCAACGAAAAGGGTAAGGACCTGCAGCGTCAGTTGGCCGAGTTCCAGCGCAAGTTGCAAAACAACGCCTTCGTAAGTGAGGAGCGTGCCCGTCAGGAGAATGACCGCTTGCAGAAGATGCAGGAAGATTTGCAGGAATTGCAGACGCGCCTGGCGTCGGAGCTGGATTCCGAGGGTAAAAAAAATACGCAAATCCTGCATGATTCGATACAGAACTTCTTGCGTGATTATGCCAAGACGCATCCTTACAGCATGATTCTGAGCAATGCCGGACTGGAAAGCCTGCTCTATGCAGACCCGGCTTACGACATTACGGACGAAGTGGTGAAGGGCTTGAATACGCGTTACAAGAAGGCTTCGAAATAAATCGTGTAGCTTTTGCGCGAAAAGCGCAGGGCTTGAAGCATAAAGAAATGCCGGATTCTTCTACGGTCGAGTAGGAATCCGGCATTTTTGTGCAGTGCTGCCTGCCGCGTGGGACGGTTGGAAATCAGAAGAGCCGATGCCCGAGGAGTTTAACCTCGTAGATGTCTTTCATCTTTTTGATGCTTTCTTCGGCCGTATTCAACTCGTCGGTGGAGTGAACGTACAGGTCGAGCCGGCAGGTGACGATGTCGTCTTTCGTGTCGCTGTCTATTCTTTTTATGCTCAGGTGCAGTTTCTTGGAGATAAACTCAATGAGTTCCAGCAGGAAGCCGTCGCGGTCTACGCACTTGATGCCGAGCGATACGGGGTAACGTTCGGTGACTAAGCTGCTGATGTCTACGTTTTCTATGATGTTCCCTTGCTGCGCTGAGAGGGATACGGCTTGGGGACAGCCGCATTTGTGCACGTATATTTTCCCGTCGTCTGCATGAAATCCGATGACCTCATCGCCCGGCAGCGGATTGCAGTCGTTGCACAGGATGAAAGGCGAGGGCTTCTTTTCCATATTCGCTATGCGAAGGTATTGGCGGATGCAGAAGCTGGCTTTGTAGGTCTTTACGAATTCCAGTTGTTTCTGCTGCGGATGTGCGTCGGGGCTGGTGCCGATTCGGATGCGGTCGCCGCGCTGGAGCACGGTTTGCAGCGAGCAGAGTTTGTCGTTGATGATGGCGTATTTGGCCTTTTCGCCGCTTTGTGCGTCGATTTCATAGGCAAAGTCGAGTGCCGTGGTGTCCTTCGGCATGATGATTCGGGCGCCTTCTTCGGTGAAGACCACTATGTCGTCGTTGTAGAAGGTAGTCACTATGTCGTGCATGAACTCCTGTTGTTGGTTGTGGAGGGCAATGTCGCGCAGGACTTCCTTGAACTTTCCGATCCATCCTTCTACGCTTTTTCCCTGTTCCACAAGGCAACCGTAGTTGGAGCGGCGGCGCATTTCGGTAGAGCGTATGTGAACTTCCATCCAGCGGCCCTCGTTTCCCATCAACTTGCAGTGGAGGCTGCGATAACCGTTCTCCTTTGGAATATCGAGGTAGTTGCTTACGCTCAAAGGCTTTTCGGTATAGAGGTCGGTGAGTAGGGAATAGATGCGGAGTGCCTGCCGTTTTTCGGTAATGCCTTGTTCTTTCCAGTTATCGAAGGTGATATGTACGATACGGATGTGCTCCACTTCGCGAAAGGTGATGTTGTCTTTCTGCATCTTCCGCCAGATTGAGTAAACGCTCCGCTTGTCGCAGGTGACAGTGGCCTTGATTCCGGCTTTTCGCAGTGCCTCCCGGATGGGTTCCATCCATTTTTCGGCTGCTTCGGCATGGCGTCGCGCGTAATCGTCAATTTGTTTTTTTATTTTCCCGTACTCATGGGGCGAACGGTACTGCAGGCTCAGGTTTTCCAGCTCGGTTTTTATGAGGTGTAGCCCGAGGCGGTTGGCCAGAGGGGCGTAGAAGTAGTCGGTTTCGCCGGCGATTTTGAGCTGTTTCTCCGGCTTCATCGACTTAAGGGTCCGCATGTTGTGGAGCCGGTCGGCCAGTTTTACGAGCAAGGCGCGTATGTCGTAGTGAATGGAGTCGAGCATTTGGCGAAAGTTGTCGACCTGTTTGGAGGTGACGTACTGGTTTGTTTTCTTTTTGGTCACGACGTTGACCAAAAACGCCACGTCTTCTCCGTATCGTTCCCGTATTTCTTCGATGGTGTGCGGCGTGTCTTCCACAACGTCGTGGAGCAATGCTGCAATGATGGGGTTGGTTCCCAAGCAGAGTTCTTCGTTTACGATTCGGGCCACGGCGATGGGGTGAGTGATGTAGGGCTCGCCGGTTTTCCGCTTCTGGTCGCGGTGAGCTTCTTCGGCGAAAAAGTAGGCATCGCGGATTTTCTCCATGTCTTTCTCCGTATGTCTTTCGGCTGCCCTCTTGAAGAATTCATCGCGGGCCTGGCGTACCATCAGTTCGTAGTCGGGGGTTTTCTGCGCTTCGTCCATAATCTGTCCGGTTAAAATGGGAATAGAACAATAAGACAAAATTAAGGGAAAAAAGGAGATTTTGCAAGATTTCTGTTCAATAGGTCTGATTATTTTTTCTTTTTACCGCTTTTTTCTGTGAAAAAGGTCTTTACCGGTGGCTGGAAAGATGCAAGGCTTTTGCTGAAAAGTACTGCTGCTTTTGGAAGAAAGGTGCAAGGCTTTTTCGAAGTTTCATGCAGGTTTCTGCTTGTTAGATTCTCAAGATTTTGCCTATTCTTCTTATGAAGTGTAATTTTTTTGTGCGGAAAAGTACTTTTTTATTTGGCGTTTTATCGGAAAGACGTATCTTTGCGGCGTGAAAAACGAAACGCTATGGTACGTAATGCACAATATATCCTCGATTTCTTCCTGTGCGGCAGTATTTTTCTGCTGTGCAACCTGCTATTGGGTATATGACCGGGGAGTGAGTGTGGCGCGTCGATTAGTGAACAGTATAAACGGAAAGCCTCTCTCACTGCGGGTGTAGAGAGGTTTTTTTATGGACTAATTTTGAAAACAAACATTATATATTATGGACAACAGACTTTATTTTTTCGACACGACGCTTCGCGATGGCGAGCAAGTGCCCGGATGTCAGCTCAATACGGTGGAGAAAATCCAGGTAGCCAAGCAGCTGGAATCGTTGGGAGTGGATGTGATTGAGGCCGGTTTCCCCATATCGAGTCCGGGCGACTTCAACTCGGTTATCGAGATTTCGAAGGCTGTGACGTGGCCTACGATATGCGCCTTGACCCGCGCGGTGGAGAAGGATATCGATGTGGCGGCAGAGGCTTTGAAGTTTGCCAAGCGTAAACGTATCCATACGGGTATCGGTACTTCCGACTCGCACATCAAATATAAGTTCAACTCCAACCGCGAGGAAATCTTGGAGCGTGCCGTAGCGGCCGTGAAGTATGCCAAGAAATACGTGGAGGACGTGGAGTTTTATGCGGAAGACGCCGGCCGTACGGAAAATGAGTATCTGGCGCGCGTGGTTCAGGCAGTGGTTAACGCAGGAGCTACGGTGGTTAACATCCCTGACACTACGGGTTACTGCCTTCCGCAGGAGTACGGTGAGAAAATCAAGTACCTGATGGAGCATGTCGACGGCCTCTCTGCCGGAAAGGCCATACTCTCCACGCATTGCCACAACGACCTTGGTATGGCTACGGCCAATACCATCAGCGGTGTGCTCAATGGGGCGCGCCAGGTGGAGGTGACGATTAACGGAATCGGCGAGCGGGCCGGAAATACTTCGCTGGAGGAAGTGGCCATGATATTCCGTTGTCACAAGCATCTGGGCATACAGTGCAACATCAATACGCAGAAGATTTATCCTTCCAGCCGTATGGTTTCGAGCCTGATGAACATGCCCGTACAGCCGAACAAGGCCATTGTCGGGCGGAACGCCTTCGCCCATTCTTCCGGCATACACCAGGATGGCGTATTGAAGAACGTGCAAACGTACGAAATCATAGACCCGCACGACGTAGGTATTGACGATAATGCAATTGTGCTCACGGCCCGTAGCGGAAGAGCCGCGCTGAAACATCGTTTGGCCGTGCTGGGTGTGGAGCTCGACAAGGAGCGCTTGGATAAAGTCTATGCCGACTTCCTCGTCCTGGCTGATAAGAAAAAGGAAATCCACGACGATGATATCCTGATGTTGGCAGGCGCGGACCGTACCATGAACCACTTCATCAAGCTGGAGTCCCTGCAGGTGACGAGTGGAAAGGGTGTCCGTCCGGTAGCAGCCATAGAGCTTTCCATTGCCGGCGAGCGGTTTGAAGCCGCAGCGGCAGGCAACGGTCCCGTGGATGCAGCTATCAAGGCGCTGAAAAAGATAATCGACCGGCAGATGACCCTTAAGGAATTCACCATTCAGGCCATCAGCAAGGGAAGCGACGATGTGGGCAAAGTACACATGCAGGTAGAGTACGACAACGCATTGTATTACGGCTTCGGTGCCAATACGGATATCATTACCGCATCGGTAGAGGCTTATATCGATTGTATCAACAAGTTTAGGAAATAACTTATTCGCACAAAAAGGAAAACATGAACACACTTTTTGATAAAATCTGGGACGCGCACGTGATAACTACTG
This sequence comes from Bacteroidaceae bacterium, assembly GCA_050946375.1. GTDB lineage: Bacteria > Bacteroidota > Bacteroidia > Bacteroidales > Bacteroidaceae > UBA1794. Next base: position 75,275 of record JBMNUT010000011.1, read on the forward strand.
TGGAAGACGGCCCGACGCAGCTCTATATCGACCGCCTTTACTGCCACGAAGTAACTAGTCCGCAGGCGTTTGCCGGTTTGCGCGCCCGGGGAATCAAATGCTTGCGCCCGGAGAAAATTTATTGCATGCCGGACCATAACACTCCTACGCACGACCAGGACAAACCCATCGAAGACCCCGTTTCGCGGACGCAGGTGGAGACGCTGGCAAAGAATGCCGCCGATTTCGGCCTGACTCACTATGGCATGATGGACCCGCGCAACGGTATTATCCACGTCGTAGGCCCTGAGCGGGGACTGACTCTGCCCGGCATGACCATTGTCTGCGGCGATTCGCATACATCCACGCATGGTGCCGTAGGAGCCGTAGCCTTTGGTATAGGAACCAGCGAGGTGGAGATGGTTTTGGCTTCGCAGTGCATCTTGCAGACCCGTCCCAAAACGATGCGCATCAGCATCGAAGGCGAGTTGGGCAAAGGCGTTACGGCAAAAGACATGGCCTTGTATCTGATGTCGAAGATGACAACCTCCGGAGCTACCGGCTATTTTGTAGAATACGCAGGCTCGGCAGTACGAAGCCTTTCCATGGAAGGACGTTTGACGCTCTGCAACCTGTCCATCGAGATGGGTGCCCGTGGCGGAATGGTAGCGCCCGACGAAACAACCTTTGCCTATATTAAAGGAAGAGAAAACGCTCCTAAGGGCGAGGCTTGGGACAAGGCGGTAGCCTATTGGAAGACTTTGAAGAGCGATGAGGATGTCGTCTTCGATAAGGAAGTACATTTCGATGCTTCCGACATCGAACCGATGATAACTTATGGAACTAATCCTGGTATGGGCATGGGTATTACGCAAACCATACCCACTTCTGACGGATTGAGCGAAGGCGCCAAGATTTCCTACCGCAAGTCTTTGGAATATATGGGCTTCAAAGAGGGAGAATCCCTTATTGGAAAGCCGATTGACTATGTATTCCTGGGCTCGTGTACCAACGGTCGTATCGAAGACTTCCGCGCTTTTGCCTCGATTGTGAAGGGGCATAAGAAAGCGGACCATGTCATTGCCTGGTTAGTGCCCGGTTCTTGGGCAGTAGATGCGCAGATTCGTGCAGAAGGTCTGGATAAAGTCTTCGAAGATGCCGGCTTCCAGCTGCGGCAGCCTGGCTGCTCGGCTTGTCTGGCCATGAATGACGATAAGATTCCCGCCGGCAAATATGCCGTATCCACCAGCAACCGTAACTTCGAAGGGCGTCAAGGTCCGGGTGCGCGTACCTTGCTGGCCAGCCCGTTGGTAGCGGCTGCTGCGGCAATTACCGGTAAGATTACAGATCCAAGAACTTTATTTTAGACAGAAATGAAAGCTAAATTCAACATATTGACCAGCACTTGTGTCCCTCTTCCTTTGGAGAATGTGGATACAGACCAGATAATTCCGGCCCGTTTCCTGAAGGCTACTACGAAAGAGGGCTTTGGCGAGAACCTGTTTCGCGATTGGCGTTATGACAAGCAGGGCAACAAAATCGAGTCATTCGTACTGAACGACCCGACATATGGCGGACAGATTTTGGTAGCCGGCAAGAACTTTGGTTCCGGTTCGAGCCGTGAACACGCCGCATGGGCCATAGCCGATTACGGTTTTCGTGTGGTTGTTTCCAGTTTCTTTGCCGATATTCATAAAAACAACGAACTGAATAACTTTGTTCTGCCCGTGGTTGTCAGCGAAGGCTTCCTCGCCGAACTGTTCGACTCTATCTATGCCAATCCGAAGATGCAGGTTGAGGTCAATCTCCCGCAGCAAACGATAACGAACCTGGCTACGGGGAAGTCCGAACACTTCGAAATTAACGGATACAAGAAGCACTGCTTGATGAACGGCCTGGACGATATCGATTTTCTGCTTTCGAATAAGGACAAAATCGAGGCATGGGAAAAGAAGTCCGAATAGAAATCATGGACACGACACTCCGCGATGGCGAACAGACCAGCGGGGTGTCGTTTGTTCCTCACGAGAAGTTGATGATAGCGCGCAAGTTGCTCGAGGACTTGTGCGTAGACCGTATTGAAGTCGGCTCGGCCCGCGTGAGCGAAGGCGAGCGCAAGGCGGTGGAAAGCATCTGCGAATGGGCTGCCCGAAGCGGTTTTCTGGACAGAGTTGAGGTACTTGGCTTTGTCGACGGGCATGTTTCGGTCGACTGGATTTACGATGCCGGTTGCCGGGTTATCAACCTTTTGAGCAAAGGCTCGCTTCGGCATTGTACATACCAGCTGCGGAAAACGCTGGAAGAGCATGTGGCCGACATTCGAGAAACCGTTTCCTATGCGCTCGGCAAGGGTATGGCTGTAAATATTTACCTGGAAGACTGGAGTAACGGCATGAAAGACTCGCCCGACTATGTATTTGGTCTGGTCGACGCCTTGCGGGACCTGAAAATCAGCCGCTTTATGCTGCCCGACACGCTGGGCATCCTGAATCCGCTTCAAGTGATTGAATACATGCGCAAGATGCGCAAGCGTTATCCTGATTTGCATTTCGATTTCCACGCCCACAACGATTATGATTTGGCCGTGAGCAATGTCCTGGCTGCCGTCCTGAGCGGCTGCCAAGGCTTGCATGTTACGGTCAACGGCCTTGGCGAACGCTCGGGCAATGCCCCGCTGGCCAGCGTGCAGGCCATACTGAAGGACCATTTCAACGCCCGCACGAATATCGTGGAGAGCCGCATCAACGAAGTTTGCCATCTGGTTGCCTCTTATTCCGGCATCGCTATTCCTCCAAACCGCCCCATTGTCGGCGAAAGTGTCTTCACGCAGGTGGCCGGGGTGCATGCCGACGGCGACAACAAGCGCAACCTTTACTGCAACGACCTGCTGCCGGAGCGTTTCGGGCGCATCCGTTCGTATGCTTTGGGCAAGACAAGCGGAAAAGCCAATATCGCAAAAAATCTGCAGCAGCTCGGTCTGGAGCTGGACCCGGAGTCGTTGCGCAAGGTGACGGAGCGGATTATCGAATTGGGCGATAAGAAACAGCTCGTAACGCAGGAAGATTTGCCGTACATCATATCCGATGTGCTCAAACACACGGCCACTACCAACCGGGTGCAGCTGGAGAGTTATTTTATTACTCTGGCAAAGGGGCTGAAACCGGTGGCCACTTTGAAATTGAACCTCGACGGTACGTCGTATGAGGAGAGTGCCAGTGGCGACGGACAGTATGATGCCTTTGTGCGCGCCTTGCGAAAAATCTATAAGCAGACGCTTGGGCGGACTTTCCCCATGCTGACCAACTATACGGTGAGCATCCCACCGGGTGGACGCACGGATGCATTGGTGCAAACGGTTATCACCTGGGACTACGAGGGACGGACTTTTCGTACGCGCGGCCTCGATGCCGACCAGACGGAGGCCGCCATCAAGGCCACGATGAAGATGTTGAACCTGCTGGAGGAGTTCGAGTCGCCCGAGAGTCCTGCGCCCGTAGTGAAAGCGGCGGAATAGTCTGTCGTAAAAGCCTTGCTGCTTTTACGCGAAAGATGCAAGGGAAAGGGAGAAAAGGGACAGTGCTTTTTGTATGCCGATGCAGTCCCGTTCCACCCTTGTCCGTCGGAAAACAAAAAAACTAATAAACAGAAAAAACGAATAAATACCCCTTATGAAACTCAAGATTGCAGTATTGCCGGGCGACGGAATAGGCCCGGAGATTTCCGCGCAGGGCGTGGAAGTAACGAAGGCCGTCTGCGAAAAGTTCGGCCATGACGTAAGTTTTGAATATGCCCTCTGTGGTGCAGACGCCATCGACAAGGTGGGCGATCCGTTCCCGGAGGAGACTTTCCGCATTTGCGAGCAGGCCGATGCGGTTCTCTTCTCGGCTGTGGGCGACCCGAAGTTCGACAATGACCCGACGGCGAAGGTGCGTCCCGAGCAGGGGTTGCTGGCCATGCGCAAGAAGCTGGGTCTTTTCGCCAATATCCGCCCGGTTCAAACGTTTCCGTGCCTGCTTCATAAGTCACCGTTGAAAGACGAACTCGTAGACGGCGCAGACTTTATCTGCATTCGTGAGCTGACTGGCGGAATGTACTTCGGCGAAAAGCACGAAGGTACGGACATGGCTTACGACACGAACAAGTATACGCGTCCTGAGGTAGAGCGTATTCTTAAAGTTGCCTTCGAATATGCGCTCAAGCGCCGCAAGCACCTCACCGTAGTGGATAAGGCAAACGTGTTGGCATCCAGCCGCCTGTGGCGGAAAGTGGCCCAAGAGATGGCGCCCGAATACCCGGAAGTGACGACGGACTACATGTATGTGGACAATGCCTCCATGCGTATGATTCAGGAGCCCCGCTTTTTTGACGTAATGGTGACGGAGAATACGTTTGGAGACATCCTGACCGACGAAGGTTCGTGCATCAGCGGTTCCATGGGGTTGCTGCCTTCGGCTTCTACGGGCTCGGGAACTCCGGTGTTCGAGCCTATCCATGGCTCTTGGCCGCAGGCGAAGGGACTGGATATTGCGAATCCTGTGGCACAAATCCTTTCCGTGGCAATGCTGTTTGAGTATTTCGGTCTGATGGAGGAGGGACGCCTCGTGCGCCAGGCTGTGGATGCCTCGCTCGATAACGAGGTGCGCACGCCGGATATCCAGGCACCGGGTGCTCCGCACTATGGCACCCGTCAGGTCGGAGCGTGGATTACCGATTATATCCGCCGCAGCTAAAGGAGAGGAAGCAGAATGCCGTTTTTCTGCGGGCTTGCATAAGTTAATCCCGGTTTGTCCGTTTCGCTTACGATGCGGGCAGGCCGGGATTCTTTTTTCGTTGCGGGACGCAGGGGTAAGAGTAAGTTGTTTGTGGATAAAAAGGAGTTGCGATTATGATTTCGGTTATCTTGGCTTTGTTGGCCGGCATAGTAGTAGGTTGGCTGTTGCGGCGTGTGTCCTGGGTAGGATGGGCAGGGCGTTTGGTGCAGCCTGTGGTCGGTCTGCTGCTTTTCCTGATGGGGGCTTCTGTGGGCGCGGAGCGCGAAGTGGCGGCTCGTTTGCCGGAGTTGGGTGCGCAAGCGCTTCTTTTTGCCGTTTTGGGGCTTCTGGGTAGTTCGTGTGCGGCAGCTTGGGTTTATAAGCGCTTCTTCCGCGGCGGGAAAGGAGGCGTTTCATGAAAGGTACGCTGTGGGTTATATTGTGTTTTGCGGCTGGATGTCTTTTGGGATTGGGCGGCTTGCTGCCGGAAACGCTGGTCCATGGTGATTGGACTACGGCGGTTTTGCTGGTTCTCCTCTTTGCGGTGGGAATAAGTATTGGCTCTAACGGTAAACTCTCCGATTTGTTCCGCGCGTTTCGGCTGCGCTTTTTGTGGGTGCCGCTGGCTACGGCAGCGGGAACGTTGGCCTTTTCGGCGTTGGGCGCCTGCTTCCTGGCGTGGAGTGTGGCCGATTGTTTGGCTGTCGGGGCGGGTTTTGGCTATTACTCGCTCTCTTCTTTGCTCATTACGGAGCTGAAATCGGCATCTTTGGGGACGCAATTGGCTGCGGAATTAGGCACTATTGCGCTGTTGGCTAATGTGTTTCGCGAATTGTTGACTCTCTTTCTGGCTCCATGGCTTGTCCGTTTTTTCGGACCGCTGGCGCCGATTTGCTGCGGCGGGGCTACTACGGCAGATACAACGCTGCCCGCCGTACTTCAGTACAGCGGGCGTGACTATTTGCTGCTTTCCGTTTTTCACGGAGTGCTTATGGATTTCTCTGTGCCTTTCTTTGTTTCGGTCTTTTGTGCCTGGTGATATGTGTGTTGCTGGGGGCACGTTGTCTGGTTTCTTCGGGCACTTTGCTGGAAATGTTCAGTTTCTTCCGATTATTTTCAGCAGTATTACTTTGGTATTGGAGCGGAGCCATTTGTAGGCGAGCCATATCAGGAAGCGTGGATCGTGGCTGCAGTTGCAGATTCGGGCCACCTCTTTGTGCTGCGTCATGCGGTTCTGGGCGGAAACTCCGTTAACGTCGATGCACGCAACGTCTACATCTGTTTCCATAAACTTCCCTCCTTTTTCATAGATGGAGTACAGCATGCGGTAATCGGAGGCTATTTTGTACGACAAGTCGAAGCCTCCCACGCGCCGTGCCCAGTCGGTGCGAACAAATACGGCCTGGTGGCAAAAGCCCATAGGGCGGAATATATTCCGGTTTTTATAGAAGGGATGGCTCTTTTCCCGCACTCGCTTTCGGGGGTGAAGCTCCCAAGTCTGTCCATGTATGCAGGCTACATCGGGGTCGATGGAGGGAGCATTTGAGCCAAAAATGTCAGTCAGTACGCTGGAAGAGGCAAAGGTATCGCCGGCATTCATGAAGCACACCCATTCGCCGGTTACTACGCGAAGGCTTTTGTTCATGGCATCGAAGATACCTTTGTCCGGCTCGCTTTTCCAATAGGCGAGGCGGTCGGCGTATTTATGTATGATGTCGAGCGTTCCATCCGTACTGTGCCCGTCGATGATGAGGCTCTCAAAATTGGGATAGTCTTGAGCTAAAATGCTTTGGAGCGTAGTTTCGAGTACGGAAGCGCAGTTGTAAGTGACTGTAACTACGGATATTTTCGGGAACTGCTCTTTCATCGTTTTTTTCTTGTGCTTGCAGGTTATGTGCCGTGTGGCTTTAGTTTTCTGTCAGGAAGGCGGGTGCAGGCAGGTGCATGCCTGCCATAATGAGGTGGTTGGTGCGGGCGTATTCCAAAATGCGCTTGCGGGCCTGGGCTGCTTGTGCCTTGTTTTGGTCGTATGATGAGCTGTATTCGGGATAAACCGTCTGCAGAGCTGCTCCGTGCATAAGGTCTCCGATGATGAGGAACTGCCCGATGCGGAAATTGGTATGGCCCGGTGTGTGGCCTGAAGCGTCGATTGTCTCTACATTGCCGGGCAGTATGTCGCCAAACTCGAAGAGATGCAGTTGATTCTTGTAGCGATTCATCGTTTTTACGACCTGTGCTTTCTGCTCATCCGGCATGTTCATCCACGCGTCGTATTCTGCTTTTGAAGCATAGACTTCCGCATTCGGGAAAACGAGGCTGTCTCCTTTCAGCATGCCTCCGATGTGGTCGCCATGGAAGTGGGTCAGATACAGATAATGTACGTCGCTTGGTTCGATACCCGCTTGCCGAAGTCCGTCAATCAGCCTGCTGTCGGGCGCACCCAAGCCGGTGTCGAACAGAATTTGTTGCCCGCTTGCGGTCTTGACCAGGAACGTGCTGACCGATGAGGGCACTCCGTTTTGCAGGGAGAGCCGCTCGATGATGCTGTCCGGTGCATCGGAGAAGAGACTGCGCGGCATCAGTTTCTCGCCTGCGTTGTCTTGTATCCAGGTTACGCTTATGCTGTCTGTGGTCATTGTCTTTATTCCTTTTTCAGCAACGACGGCAGAATCGTTTTCCGTAGCATTGCCTTTTGCTGCGCCGGCATTCTTCCCGTTGCAGGAAGCCAGTCCGCAAACGGAGGCGAGCAGCAGCCATAAACTCTTTTTCAGGTAGTTCTTCATACGAATAGGGTGAATGCTGGTTAAGTCGTAGTGCAAATGTACGGATTAAAATTGAAGCAACCAACAGTGTGGTTGCTTCCTTGTATTCCGATGTGGCGATGGGCTTGTCAGTGAGCCTGTGCCCAGTGGCGGGCAATGATTTCTGCGGCTTTCTCCAGATAGGTGCGGTCGGTATCGTCGAACGCTGCGAGGCTATCGCTGTCGATGTCGAGCACTCCGAATACTTGCTTGCTGTCGGGCGTGAAGAGAGGTACGACGATTTCCGAGCGGGAACGGCTGCTGCAGGCTATATGTCCCGGGAACTGTTCTACATCCGGCACTACTACGGTTTCTTCGTTGGCCCATGCCGTGCCGCATACGCCTTTGCCTTTACGGATGGAGAAGCAGGCAATATCGCCCTGGAACGGGCCTACGTGGAGCTTTCCGTCGTCGCCTACGAGGTAGAAGCCTACCCAAAAGAATCCGAATGCCTGCCGCAGGGCTGAGGCGGCATTGGCCAGGATGCTGACTTGATAGGCGCTTCCTTCGAGGAGGGACTCCAGTTCGGGCAGGAGGCGGCGGTAAATTTCTTCTTTACTGCCGGTGAAGTAAAATTCGGCTTCCATGATTTTTATATCCTTTCTAATACGAGTTTTATGAGTTGGTCAATAGAATTTCGATAATTGGCATTCGCTTCTTTGGCTCTCCGGTTGGCAATTACTATGCAGACGGTGGCGGCTTTGTGCCCCAGTAGGGCGGAGAGGCCGGCAACCGCGGAGCTTTCCATCTCGAAATTGAGGATACGCAGGCCGCTGGAGCTGCGGAAACTCTCGATGCGCTGGTTCAGTTCTGGCTCGGCCAAGGGGATGCGCAGCTCGCGCCCCTGCGGTCCGTAGAAGCCGGGGCAGCTGATGGTGATTCCCTCGTGCAGGTCACCTTGGCTGTTGAGGCGCTTTACGAGCGTTTCGTCGGCTTGGGCTACGTAAGGCGCGCAGAAGTGGGGGTTCCATTGCACGTGGGTGGTGAATTCCTTCTCTGTTTTCAGGTCGCAGACCTGGTCGCGGCCGGCATAGAAGTTGAGCAGTCCGTCGAATCCGATGGATTTCACGGAGCAAATGAACGTGCCGATTGGCGTATCGGGCTGCAGTCCGCCGCAAGTGCCGATGCGCACGATGGTAAGCTGCTTTTTGGGACGGGTATATTCGCGGCGGGTTGTGAAGTCTATGTTGGCCAGTGCGTCCAGTTCGTTGAGCACAATGTCGATGTTGTCGCAGCCGATTCCGGTGGAAAGCACGGTGATTTCTTTCTCGCCGTAGCGTCCGGTGATGGCGTGGAACTCACGGTTTGCGACTTCGCAGTATTGCTCGTCGAAATGTGCGGCAACGGTGGCTACGCGTCCCGGGTCGCCTACGAGAATGACGCGCCCGGCCAGTTGCTCGGGGCGCAGGTGGAGATGGAAAACGGAACCGTCGTCGTTCAGAATAAGTTCCGAGGGTGGAAAAAAGCGTTCGGGTGACATAAGAAAAAAGGTGCAGGGGAATTTTGAAAAAGATGCGGGGGAAATCGGGAAAAGATGCAAGGGAAATAACGTCCCGTTGCAGGACTTTTTCGTTTGCGATGCCCGTTTTCCTACTTCGCCCCGCAGAGCGGTCTAAGCCGCAGACTGCGGGGCGGAGGAAAAAGGCGGGGGTAAAACTGTCGGAGTGCTTACCCTTGTTTGGGCGTGGTGCCGGGACGGGCAATGCTTTCGCGCATGGAGGTATCGGCTTCGATATTCTTCATCCGATAGTAGTCCATGATGCCCAAGTTGCCGCTGCGGAAGGCTTCGGCCATGGCCTTGGGCACTTCGGCTTCTGCCTCTATCACTTTGGCCCGTGCCTCTTGTGCCTTGGCTTTCATTTCCTGTTCGCTGGCTACGGCCATCGCACGCCGTTCCTCGGCTTTGGCCTGGGCAATGTTCTTGTCGGCATTGGCCTGGTCGATTTGAAGTTCGGCACCGATGTTCTTGCCGATGTCGATGTCTGCGATGTCGATGGAGAGGATTTCGAAGGCTGTGCCGGAGTCCAGTCCCTTTTTCAGCACTACTTTCGAGATGCTGTCGGGGTTCTCCAGTACGTGCGCGTGGCTCTCTGCGGCGCCGATGGCTGCCACGATTCCTTCGCCTACGCGGGCTATTACGGTCTCTTCGCCTGCGCCGCCCACCAGGCGCTTGATGTTGGCGCGTACGGTGACGCGGGCCTTGGTGATGAGCTGTATGCCGTTTTTAGCTACGGCCGATACGGCGGGCGTATCGATGACCTTGGGGTTTACAGACATTTGTACAGCTTCGAATACGTCGCGACCTGCCAAGTCGATGGCGGTGGCCATCTGGAACGTGAGTTCAATGTTGGCCTTCGAGGCGGATACCAAGGCGTGGATTACTTTTTCAACATGGCCTCCTGCCAGATAGTGCGCTTCCAGTTCGTCGCGGGTGATGGTGTTCAACCCGGCTTTGTGCGCTTCGATCATGGCCGGCACGATGGTGTAAGGCGGGACATGACGGATGCGCATTAGAAAGAGCTGGATGAGCGAAATCTGTACGCCGGACACTTTGGCCGAAAGCCATAGGAAAAACGGTACGTAGTGGAAGAAGATACCCAGAAAAATGAGTAGCCCTACGATTACGATGATAAGGAAAATGGGACTCATACTGACTAAATACATAAATTATTAAGGTGATGGATTTAAGGGATTTGCTTGCGCTTTACTAAAATGGTACCCTGGCTGATGCGGATAACTTCTATCGGCGTTTGCTCGTCGATAAAGCCGTCGGCCGATTTCACTTCGACTGTTTTCCCGTCGAAGTCAGCCATTCCGATCAAAGCCAGTCGGGTGGTGGTGATGCCTTGCTGCCCGACGGAAATACTGCGTTCGTCCTGATTGTCGACCGTTGAGTCGAGTTCTTCTTTGAGCGACAGCCTGTCCAGTGTGCGGCTCCGCATGAACCATACGAAAGCGGCAATGCTCAAGACGAGGGCTGCGAGCAGAGTGATGAGTCCGCCGAAGGTCCCGATTTCGGTGAAAGCGAAGAAACTGGCGTAGATCAGGCAGCCTAAGGCGGCAAAGCCGGCTATGCCGATGCCGGGGATGAAGAACAATTCGATGAGAAACAAGATGATTCCCAAGAAAAGCAGGCCTGTAATGATGAGTATGTCCATGGCTGAGAAGGGTGGGGCGGGTGGTTAGGAGATTATTGCAAGGCTTCGATTTCCAGCTTCCTGACTTCGTTTTCGGTGCGGGGCAAGGTTGCTTCCAGAGTACGCACCTGTTTCTCGAGGTCGAGGATGTTGAGGCTGATTTTTTTCTGCTGGCTGCTGGGGGCAGCTTCGTAGAGGTCGCGCGATTTTGCCAATGATTGCTTTAAGGCTTCGAGCTTGGCACAATCGCTTTGCCATTCCTCGGCTTTTTGCGCGGCGGCGTCGGAATGGAAATCGAGGTAAGAGGTATAGGTCAGTTGGTCATTGATGACCAGATAGAAATCGATTTGCTTTTGGTGTGCATCGTTTGCGCTGTTGAGATTGCGCACCTCTTGCAGGGCCGCCATGCCTTGCTGCTGTTCCTGCTCGTGGCTAATCCAAGTGGATTTTATGGACGACAGTTGGGCCCGTTTGCGCAGGATTTCTTTGTCGGTGTTCTCGATGTCTATGATTTTCCGGTTGGCATCCGGTATGAAAATATAGACGCAGACTTTTCCTTCCGGTTGGTAACGGTCGGAGGCGAACCAGCCCAAGCCGGTAATTTCGTCGAGCGCCATCATATAATCGTTGTAGGGAGAGTTGAAAGGCATGCCGATATTGTCCGGGCGCAGATAGTCGTTTGCCTCGGAGCTGAAGCGGGTGATGAAAATATCGTATCCGCCCAATGAGCCATGGCCAGTGGAAGCGAAATAAAGTGTCTGCCCGTCGGCGCAAAGGAACGGGTAATTGCAGATGCTGTCGTTTACTTCTGCAGAAAGTTCCTGGGCTTTGCTCCATTCGTTCAGGCGGGAAGTGCTGGAGTATATCTTGCCTTTGTCGCCATAGAGTATGTTTTTGCCTAATCCGGTGAGGAATAGTGTTCCTTCGTATGCCCCTTCTTGGGAGTCAGCTTTCGCAGAGTCGGCGGAAGCGGCAGTGGATGCATGGAAAACAATGGGGCGCACGGATGGAATGTCCGCGGCTTCTCCCGCCGTTTGTCCGCTTTGTTGCGCAGCGGCGGCCTGGTTTTTTTTCTTTTCAGCCGCAAAGAAATCCGCGGTGCGGAATAACTTTCCGGCATCGGCATCCAGTTTGTAGGCCTGAAGGAAGTCGCTTTTGTTCGTGACAATGGAGTCGATGACTACTACGTCTACTATCCCCATCATGAGTCGCAAGCCGGTTTCCACCGTTTGTTCTTCAGCCTGGCAGGATGGATTCTTGGCGTATTTCTTATAACTGTCGAGCGCTTCGCGGGCATCGCTGAAGCGATATTCCTCGATGTAGTAGCGGGCCAGTTCTTTGTAGCCGTCCGGATTGCGGCGCGTGGCCTTCCGTTTCAGATTTTGCTCTTCGGCCGTAGGCGTAACCTTTGCCTTTTGGGCAGATTGCGATTCGGCTTCCGATAAAGAGACTGCCTCTTTTCCCTGAGCGCAGGGAGCGGACAGGGAAAAGAGCAGCAGACTCAGTAACAAGGGGGTAAGATGATTCATGATTGCAGTTGTTTATCCATGGCGGCTGCGGCGCGTCGGCCATCGCCCATGGCGAGGATTACAGTGGCTCCTCCCCGTACAATATCGCCACCGGCGTAGAGGTTGGAGATGGAGGAGCGCATGTTTTCGTCGACGGCGATGGTTCCTTTACGGCCGAGTTGCAGCCCCTCTACCGATTTGGGAACAATCGGGTTGGGCGAAACGCCGATGCTTACGACAGCCATGTCGATGTCTATCGTTTCGATCGCACCGGGAATGGGCACCGGGCTGCGGCGGCCGCTCTCGTCGGGCTCGCCGAGTTCCATCTTTTGCAGCCGTACTTGTTTCACTTTGCCCTCTTCGTCGGCAATATATTCGATGGGGTTATGCAGGGTAAGGAACTCAACGCCTTCTTCTTTGGCGTGCTTCACTTCTTCGATTCGGGCCGGCATTTCTTCTTCCGAGCGGCGGTAAATAATCATCGCACGCTCAGCTCCCAGACGTTTGGCCGTACGAACGGAGTCCATGGCGGTATTTCCGCCGCCGATGACGGCAACCCGTTTGCCGAAGAATACCGGCGTATCGCTGTCTTCGCTGGCCGCATCCATGAGGTTGACACGGGTCAGATACTCGTTCGACGAGAATATATTGATGGAATTCTCTCCGGGAATATTCATGAAGTTGGGCAGTCCTGCGCCGGAGGCTACGAAGATTCCCTTATAACCGTCTTCCTCCAGCTGGGAAATGCTGATGGTTTTTCCTACAATGCAGTCTTTTACGAACTCTACCCCCATGTGTCGCAGGTTGTCCACTTCCGTGTCTACGATACGGTTGGGCAAGCGGAATTCGGGAATGCCGTATTTCAGAACACCGCCTATCTCATGCAATGCTTCGAAAACAGTCACTTTATAGCCCTTCTTCGCCATGTCTCCGGCAAAAGAGAGCCCCGCAGGACCCGAACCGATAACGGCAATCTTGATACCGTTGGGCGCGGCTACTTCGGGAATGGAGATTTGTCCGCTTTCGCGCTCGTAGTCGGCAGCGAAGCGCTCCAGGTAACCAATGGCTACGGCAGGTTTTCCTGTCTTTTGATGGATACATTTCGATTCGCACTGCTTCTCCTGCGGACAAACACGGCCGCATACGGCGGGCAGGGCACTCGTCTCTTTCAGTACTTTGGCAGCCTCCAGAAACTCGCCGCGTTCGATGTTCTTGATAAAGTCGGGGATGCGGATTCCCACCGGACAGCCCGTAATACAACTCGGGTTTGGGCAGTCGAGGCAGCGTTGTGCTTCGAGCACGGCCATCTCTTCCGTCAATCCCTGGTTAACCTCTTCGCGCCGGCTGTGCGAACGGTATTCCGCATCAAGTTCCGGCATCTGTACACGCGGAATGGCCATGCGTTCTTTGGGTTTCATCTTCCGGCGCAGTTCCTCACGCCACGGGGCAGTGCGGCTGTTGTTGTCGGCAGTCGGAGCTTGCTCGCTCTGGTTTTCAGTATGATCGGCAGCGTGCTCTTCGTCCAGCTTATGCATTTCGTTGCGTTCGATGTTGCGGAAAGCACCCATTCGCTTGAGCATTTCGTCGAAATCCACCTGATGACCGTCGAATTCCGGGCCGTCTACGCAGACAAACTTGGTTTTTCCGCCCACCGTGATGCGGCACGCACCGCACATACCGGTGCCGTCTACCATAATTGTATTGAGGGAAACCTCCGTGGGTACATTATATTTCTTAGTCAGCAGACATACGAATTTCATCATGATGGCCGGGCCAATGGCAAAACACTTGTCCACCTTTTCCCGTTTGAGGACGCTTTCCACGCCTTCCGTCACCAGACCTTTCTGCCCGTATGAGCCGTCGTCGGTCATGATAATCACCTCGTCGGAGCTGGCCCGTATCTCGTCTTCCAAAATGATGAGCTGCTTGCTTCTTCCGGCCAGCACGGAGATAACGCGGTTTCCGGCCGCCTTGAGTGCCCGTACGATGGGCAACATCGGCGCTACGCCTACGCCACCGCCGGCGCATACGACCGTGCCATAGCGTTCAATGTGGGTAGCCTGTCCGAGCGGACCCACTACATCGGTCAACTCGTCGCCTACGTTCAATTCGCACAAGCGGGTGGAGGAAAGACCTACCTCTTGCACCACCAGAGTGATGGTACCACGTGTCGTGTCGGCATCTGCTATTGTGAGTGGAATGCGTTCGCCCCGCTCGCCCACGCGTACTATTACGAAGTGTCCCGCTTTGCGCGAACGGGCAATCAGAGGCGCTTCCACCTCAAATTTGAAAACTTTTTCAGAGAACTGTTCTTTTTTTATGATTTTGTTCATAGAGCTTTAATATGAAAGGCAGGATTAGTCTGCTGCAAAAATACGTTTTATCCCGAAATTCCGCAAATAGCCATAACGCCTTTTCACATAGCTTCGGAAAAGATGTACAGAGCCCTGCTCATATATAAAAAACGAAAAGGGGAACCTTCACAGGCTCCCCTCTTCCACAAACTTACATTATTACTATGAAAGTGAACTATTCATGTAGGGAATAGTGCCGTTGATCTTTCACTTAAATCATGTTTAATCTACAGTCAGCGTGATGGTTCCGGTCTTCGTGAGTTCTACGATTCCGTTAACCTTGAGTGTTACGGTAAGTGTTACAGCAGTGTTCCGCGTAAGTGTCGAAGTGCTGCTATAGGTAAGTTCACCGTCCTCGCTGATCGTCAGAGCACCCGCAGGCAGATCTTCGCTTGATACCTCGTACGTGAGAATATCATTATTGTCTGCATCCGGCTCAGCCAAACCATAGGTGTCTTTACCATATTGGGTAAGCATCGTTACATTCTGGTCCTTGTCTTCCTGATACTGATAAACAGCTTGACCGTTTCCAGATTCAACAACAGATATCAACTGACGTACATCGTAGGTTGTAGAACCGCCGACTTGTACGGCAGGTACATTCGCATTTGCGACGTTGAGAACAAACGGAGTAGTGAACTCTACATAGAACTTCGTAACGAGTACCGGTTCTGTAGCTCCCGCACGTTGTGCATACAAGCCCATCTCAATCGTCTTGCTTTCACCCTTCAGTGCACCTTCCAGAGCAAGCGAAGCATTAGCGAACGAGTTGTCATTGCCAACGAATACAGCATTGTTTGCATCTTCACCGGTTTCCGGTTCCGTCAAAATCTCGAAGGTAAAGGTGTAGTTAGCGGGCAGATCGGCAGCCTTAACCTTGAACAGGTCAGACAGTTTTGCCGTATAGCTCCACGTACCATTATCCATCGCACCCTTAACGGAAGCCGTAGACGTAGCAGCGTCAACCACGTTCGTGAAGTTTGCCGGATCGAAATTGGTTACGAATGCAGGCTCGGTTACGCTGTACGTGAAGCTTACGTAGATATCGCCCAAGTAGCTGGTGGGAACAGCCGGAGTGAACTTCAATACGGCAGACTTATTGGCTGCGATTGCTGCACCAGTCGTAAACGTCAATTCGTAATTACCGCTCGTAGCGTTCTTAGCTACAGTAATACCATCTATTGGGTCTTCTGCTTCGGCATTCTCATATACACCATCCAACGTATATCTGGTATTGAATTCTGTCAGATTCAAGCCCAAGTTTGTGACAACTTTGGTAAGGAACTCATTCTCCGTAAGAAGGGTTTGAGTTGCACCGGTGGCTGCAATCGTGGAATAATCGACAGTCAGAGACTTCTCGGAGTTATAGATGTTGTCTCCTTCGGGAACCTCGTCAGGCGCAACAATAGTAATCGTGATATTTTCCTTAGCCAACTCCGTGCCGTTTACGGAAGCAGTAACGGTGATTTGCGGTTTTGCATCTTCGGCCGTAGCACCGGTTTCGCCACCATATACGGGATTGATGGTAACGACACCCGTTTCTGCGTCTACTGTGACGAACTTGTTGTCGTCTACATTCGCAGTTGGTGTATAAGTGTACTCAACCACAAATCCGCAATCACCTACAACAATACCATCGCTCAAATCGCTCGGTGCGGTTGCATCTGCGGTGGTGTAACCCCACAATTCTACGAGTTCGCTCAAATCAAGCGATTCGTTGTAAGCCATATTAAAGGCAGAGGCTACTTGATACTTATTAGTAGTAATCGCCTCGTCAGTAATTCGCGCATTATCCAGCAAAGCGAACGACCTTAGATCTTCCTTCGTTACTGCAGCATAATCAGAAGTGATGACGCGCTCGTCGCGGGTGTTGGCCTGCAAAGCTACGAGATTAGCTTCAGTCGAGCTGATTGCAGCAAGGTTGGCATCTGCCTCTACGTTGAAAGTCAATATGCCGTTAGCAGAAGTAGGTTCACCAACGATAGTCAGCGGGGTAGCTGCAGCGTTGCGCAATACGACTTTCTGACCAACGAATGCATAGGTAGCATCTTTCACGTCAGCATTGGACGGATTCAGGCGATAGGAAACGGCTACTTCGTTAGCCACTACAGAATTCCACTCACCGGGTTTATCCTTAACAGGAGTCTGAATGGTGTAGAATTCGATGAGCGGCATACCGAGTCTCGTAGAGAGTACATCGGGGATAATTGCCAGCGAGGTCAACTTCTCATAGAGCTTGATGGCAACCATTTTGTTCTCGCCTTCGCCACCTTCTACGTTGAAGAACGTCAGCATACCTTCTTCGGTATCCCAAACAGCGGTAACCGTACCTTCGGGCAACCAGCTATTCGTAGTTACTTCTCTCGTGGGTGCAGTACCTTCTGCGGCATTGGGATCGATCGTTACTTTCACCCAATATCCGGCTTCTTCACCTTCGGTTCCGGGTTCGTAGTAAATGGTAGGAGCGTCTTTACCGTCTTGCCCATCGGCACCCGGTGCTCCGTCTTGTCCGTCCTGACCATTCTGGCCGTCAGCACCGTCTTGTCCATCCTGACCGTCCTGACCATCCTGACCGGCGGGACCTTGCTCACCGCGCGAAGGCAGACCGGTATCTTCACCGTTGATGAACCAATTGCCATTAGCACCGATTTCGACTGTCGGAGTCTGGCCATCGATACCGTCAGCACCGTCTTGTCCATCTTGGCCGTCCTGACCATCTTGACCGGCAGGACCTTGCTCACCGCGCGAAGGCATGCCGGTGTCTTCACCGTTGATGTACCAGTTCCCGTTGGCGCCAATAGTGATTTCCGGGGTAGTTCCGTTGCTACCGGCCTCACCGCGCGAAGGCATGCCAGTGTCTTCACCGTCGATGTACCAGTTGCCATTGTCGCCGATTGTAATTACGGATCCGGGTGCGCCGTCAGCACCGTTGGCACCATCCTGGCCATTGGTCAAGGTGAAGCTCTTTCCGTCGCTGAGCGTGACTTTCACGCCGTTGGAGACGGACTCCACGTTTGTTACAACCGCACCGCCTTGAATGAGGCTGCGAAGCTCTGCAAGAGAGTTCTCTACCGCATCAACACGTTGGTTCAACCCATTGATGTCGTCATCGTAGTCACTACAGGAAACTACAAGTCCTGTCGTGCCTGCGAGCAACGCTCCACAAAGGATTG
>JBMNUT010000012.1:0-92719 GCA_050946375.1 Bacteroidaceae bacterium
TCGTAGAATGGAATTAAAGGATCGAATTCAAAGAATAATAGAATACTATGGCTTAAATCCAAGTAGCTTTTCTGTGCGTATTCATGCGAAGACGAAGCAGGCTATATACGACTTGCTGAATGAAAAGACTAAAACTTTGTCAGTATCAATGCAAGATAAGATATTATCTTGCTTCCCTGAAATAAATAAAGCATGGCTTTTGGCAGGAGAAGGGGAAATGTTCAATACTACTAATGTGGATATTATGAAAAACACAAATGAAGTAGACGGCTTGATTAGTGACAATTTAACTTATCTTCTTCCCTTATCTGCGATGGGTGGATCGTTGACGGGCTTTCAGGCTGACGGTGTTAACTTGCATCAGTGCGAGAAGATTATATCTCCAATTAAGAATGTCGATTTTGCTATTACAGTTTGCGGTGATAGTATGGCTCCGGAATATCCATCTGGATCTATGGTACTTCTGAAGAAGATAGACCCATGTATATTCATTGATTGGGGCAAAGTGTATGTACTTGATACTTCTAATGGTATAATAGTAAAAGAGCTGCATAGGTGTGATGAAGAGGGGTGGGTGACGTGTCATTCTTTGAATCCGGATCCCAAATATGCAGACTTCAATGTGCGGCTTTCCGATATATATGGTATATATCGGGTACTAATGTGCCTGGCTTCAAAATAATAGAAGACAGATTAAGGTCTTGCTTGAAGGAAGGAAGCAATGAAGAAGATTAACGACACAAAGGTGTATATACTATTTGTCTGTGCATTGTGTGTTGTAGTCATCATAGTAGCAAATGCTCAGGCGATATTGCCTGTAATGGATGAGGATGAATTCTTTGTGGATGAGAATAAGATGATTCACAATAAACATTGTCCATATAAAAGCGTTCCGTGGTTTGCAGAAAAAAAGAGCAAATATGATTTTATCAAGTTGGCTGATTGGGATTTTTGCGACGAATGTTTTTCTAAAAATGAGATAAGTAAACTAATGACATTGCATCATTGCAATGTTGAGCTTTACATAGAGAGACTACACATGAACGGAGCAGCAGAAGAATACATTGACAACAGATTGAAAGAAATGAAATTAGAGCGATGAATGGGCGTATAAGACCGCCACTTCAGAAGGCCTGAATGTCAGCAAAGACCAAGCCAAGTTCGATATTCTTGTCGACGATGTGTAAAACAATTATGGAGATAACGAGATATGAGGAAATAAAATAAGAATCTACTGTTGTAGAACTGTTTTACAAGAATAGCCTAAGTATTTGATAAATCAGTCTTTTTATCCGCGGCGCAGGCCGCCGTTGAGGAAGAATAGGCGATATAGGGTAATATTTGATTTAGGCTGTAACAACTGACAAACGGTTGTTACAGCCTAATTTGTTTTCTGTTGGTTCCTATATTTTTGATAGAATATGTTTTTTAGGTATGTGCCTGGACAAAGGTAGAAAAGCGGTGGCACTTGTTATATTTCAGTCCGGAAGTTTGTAATTCAGGCTGGTAACCGATAGAAAAATACATGAAGAACTTCCACAGAATTCTTTTCTTACTTATCGCTTTGTGTTTTCTATCATTTCAGCAAAAATCCGAAGAAAAAGAGAGAAAGGCCGGAAGCCGGCAGTGATAAACACATCCGTTTCCCGAAAATCGGATGAGCGACTTTCGGGAAACAGTTCAAGTCTGACTCCTGCAGTCAGTTAGCGGAGATGAGGCTGTCTATTTCTTGCGATAACCGCATTTTGGGCATACTCCTTCGGCATCAAGCGTGATGCCGCACAGCGGGCAGCGCTCGATGTTGTTTTTGGTTACGAACTCTGCCGAACCTGCGTTGACGCCGCTTGTGAAAGTGATTTTGGCGATGTTCAGTTTGTCTTTCAGCAAGTCGTACACAATCTTTATCATTCCTTCCACGGTCATGGTCTCCTTGGTCACGACCAGACGCGCGTCCGGATATGCCGTTGCGAGCTCTGTCTTGAAGGCCTCGCCCTTCATCGTGTTTTGCGGGTGACCGTTCCTGATGCCCTGCTTTTCATATACGTCCAGTACGGCAGGGAGCAGCGGGTCGTCTTCCCTGAGTATCAAGGCGTGGTCGAAGTTCTTCAGCACGTTCCATGCTATCTTCTGAATTTCATTGCAGGGATATACCATGTTTACACCCTCGTTGATGGTATCCTCCACCTCAATGGTTAATGTACCCGTGTGCCCATGAAGATATTGAGCCTCACCCTTAAAGCCGTAGAAACGGTGCGCATACTGCAAGTCGAATGTTGTTATACTTCTCATGACAAAATAGTTTTTTGGGGTTAAACGTTCTTTTTCAGAGTTATCTGTACTTGTATCTTTTCGATTTCCTCGGGAGCAAACTTTTCGTTTCTCAGGTATTCCCGTATCAGTCGTGAAAGGTTCGGGTCGTTGTAGTCCGTGATTTCCTTTCCGTTGAAGAGGTGGTGGTGTTCTTCCAACGTAATGTCATAATAACATTTCCCCGTGTCGGGATGATAAATGAACGACAGAACATTTGCTGCACAGAAAGTGTCGAGAATCCTGTATATGGTCGAAACAGTCACTTCCTTATCCTTTGATTGTACTAACTCTATGATGTCCTCAATCGTTGCATGGCGTAATTCCGTCATTGCTTCATATACCGCCTTGCGTTGGGGAGTTATTTTAATCCCGCCTCTTTGATTCTTGTCAATTCGTCATTGCTCATGTCTCTTCTTCATTTCTCGTTTGCAAAGTTAATGCGAAAGTTTTGCATTTGCAAATATTGTGCATCTAAATTCTTTCCTGCAAGTGCTTTTTCGTGTAGATAGTTGTGTATCAGAAGAGTGGTATGCGTCGGATTGTAGTCGTGAGGCAGCGATTTCGGGTGAATGGCTGCCACTTGGGGAAGTTTGCCCGGCAGAATTGGGCGATTCCTGCCTCCGGAGTGTAGAATTTCCCTTGCCGGTTTTTCGGATTTGCCTTGCCTGTTTTTCCAATTTGCCTTGTGGGTTTTCCGGAATTCACGCATGGCTTGTGAAGAGTGGCCGGGCAGTTGTTGCATCCGTTGCCCGGCGGGATAACTTAAAGATTCTAAACTAAGGGTGATGTGGATGCTGATATTGGGTGAAATATTGGTTTCTTTTCTTACATTTAGCGCCTAAAATTTATGGAATCATTTATGAATATTTGTTTCTTTATGCGACGTTTCTACGTTTCGCTGGCCATATTCTTATTTTCCTTCCTGCTCGTTGGCGGCGTATGTGCCCGCGATTCGCAACGTGCGGCAAGCCGGATAGACTTGCGGGGCACGTGGCAGTTCCGGTTGGCTCCGGGGGAAACGGAAGACCGCTGCGTCCCGGACAGTTTTCCCGAGACGGTTCTTCTTCCGGGCACTACGGATACGAACCGAAAGGGTTATGCCCAGCAAAACAAGGAAGAGACGACTAATCTCTCCCGGCTCTATTATTATTTCGGGAAAGCCTGGTATAAGCGGACGGTAGTTATACCGGACAGCTGGGCGGGGAAGTCCATACGTTTCGTAATGGAGCGCACCAAACTGACGCATGTCTATGTCGATGGCAAATGGGTCGGGCAGAGCAATGATATTTTGACCGCGCAGGTTTATGATTTGTCGGAGCAGCTGACTCCGGGGACGCATGATATTGCCGTAATGGTGGATAACATCCATGGCGTTCCCCAGCAGATTTTCTCCAGTTCGCATGCCTTTTCGGAGTCGACCCAGACGAACTGGAACGGCATAATCGGGCAGATTTATCTGGAAGCCCGGGAGCCGCTCCACGTTTCGGACGTACAGGTCTATCCGGATGCTTCGTCCCGCTCGGCATGGGTGCGGGTGAAGTTGGCTTCGCCCCGGTTGTTGAAGGAAGGAATGACCGTGGAGTTGCAGGCAGAGGCGTGGAATACGTCCGTTTCCCACCGTGTGGAGCCGCTGGTTCTGCCTCTGTCTCCGTCGCAGGAGGAATACTTCTGGCGATATGACTTGGGCGATAAGGCTCAGTTGTGGAGCGAGTTCCATCCGGCGCTGTACCGCCTGACCGTAAAGCTGAACGGCCGTGACGAGCAGACGGTAAGTTTCGGCCTGAGAGACTTCTCCGTTTCCGGAACTCAGTTCTCCATCAACGGGCACAAGACCTTCCTGCGCGGCAAGCACGACGCTTGTGTTTTCCCGTTGACGGGGCATACTCCGATGGACGTGGACGCCTGGCGCCGTTATTTCCGGATAGCCAAATCCTACGGCATCAACCACGTCCGCTTTCATTCCTGGTGTCCTCCGGAGGCTTGCTTCGAGGCGGCCGACATCGAGGGCGTCTATCTTCAGCCGGAGTTGCCCTACTGGGGCTATGTGGACGGCAGTGATGAAGCGCTTTTCTCCTTCCTGCACAAGGAGGGGGAGCACATCCTTCGGGCATACGCCAATCATGCTTCGTTCGTAATGTTCGCCTTGGGCAACGAATTGTCGGGCAGTCAGGGGGCTATGACGCGGCTGGTGAAGTCGTTTGTCCGGCAGGACATGCGCCCGTTGTATGCCTATGGCTCCAACAACAACCTGGGCTATCAGGGACACGTGCCCGGGGAGGATTATCTGACTACGTGCCGCATCTGGGGCGAGCAGCCGAATACCTTTACAACCCACACGCGGGCTTCTTTTTCGTTTGCCGATGCATACGACGGCGGCTACCTCAATCATGAATATCCGAATACGCGGATGGATTTCGCGCAGGCCATTGCTCCTTGCCCCGTCCCGGTCATAAGCCATGAAACCGGGCAGTATCAGATGTATCCCCGCTATCGCGAGATGGAGAAGTACCGCGGGGTGCTCTATCCGTACAACATGGAAGTCTTCCGCCGCAGGCTTGAACAGGCCGGAATGGGCGGGCAGGCCGACGATTTCTTCCGGGCTTCCGGATTGTGGGCGACGGAGCTTTATAAGGCCGATATTGAGATGGAGCTGAGAACTCCGGGCATGGGTGGCTTCCAGCTGCTCGACTTGCAGGACTATCCGGGGCAGGGCTCGGCGTATATCGGCGTGCTGGATGCTTTCATGGACAGCAAGGGGCTGATTACTCCGGAGCGCTGGCGGGGCTTTTGCAGCGAGGTGGTGCCGCTGTTGCTGATGGATAAATTCTGCTGGACGAATGCCGAGCAGCTGAAAGCGCAGGTCCGGATAGCCAACTATTCCGAGTCGTCGCTGGCGGGGAAGAAGCTCGACTGGAAACTGGAGGACGACCGGCACCGCACAGTCGGGGCGGGGAGCCTGCCGATCGCTTCCCCGGAAGCGGGATTGCTCGATGCGGGCGAGATAAACCTGTCCCTCTCTTCCCTGAAAGAGGCCTGCAAACTGCATCTGTCGCTGTCCATCGACGGAACTCCGTACCGCAATTCCTATTCTTTGTGGGTCTATCCTCAACAGGTGTCCGTAGAGCCTTCGGCCGATGTACTGGTGACGGACGAGCTGGGCCCGTCGGTTTTGGAGAAACTGGAGGCCGGGGCGCGAGTCGTGTGGTTCCCCAGACGGGACCAAGTGGAGGAGCAAACGCTAGGCGGACTGTTTATTACGGATTATTGGAACTACCGGATGTTCAAGACCATCAGCGAAAATAACAAGCGCCCCGTATCGCCCGGAACATTGGGCCTGCTCATCGATGCGGAACACCCCTTGTTTGATGACTTTCCGACGGATATACATACCAACTGGCAGTGGTTTCCGATTGTCAAGCAGAGTTATCCGCTGATTCTGGACCGCTTCCCTTGCGGATACAAGCCCATCGTTCAGCCTGTCGACAATGTGGAACGCAATCATAAGCTGGGGCTTCTTTTCGAGATGTCCGTGGGTCGGGGCAAACTGTTGGTGTGCATGGCCGATTTGGAGCCGGTGAAGGACAAGCCGGAGGTGAGGCAGTTCCTCCATAGCCTCTACCGTTATGCCGGCTCGGACGACTTCCGTCCGTCGTTGCGGCTGAAGGCCGGCGAGTTGCTGCCGCTTCTGCAGGCAAAAACGGAGAGCGTTTCGATTGGGGAGCTGAACAACATTTCTTATGAATGACCGTCCTTTTGAGGGCGGTTGCCCGGCAGGGCCGGATAGTCCTCTTGCAGGCGCGTAGAATTTGCCTTGCCGGTTTTTCGGATTTGCTTTGCATGAAAAAGGAAAGCGATGCGCATCAATTCAGAAAAAGATGCGCATCGCTTTTTTCAGTCTGTCGGGTGCGGATTGCGGCGGACTGCTACAAGTCGAGCAGGAAGTAGAGCATACCGGTCATGAGCTGGCTGCGCAATTCGTCGCCGGGGATGCTCTCAAAGGGAAATCCGAGTGCAATGACCCGTGAGTCCGTGCCCTGCCATGCGGTTCCGGCGGGTACGCCGTTGTCGTAGCAGAACAGGGCAAAGTTTTCGTCGGAGTCCGTGGCTGGCGCTACGCAGTCGGGACTTGTGACGGTATATTGCGGAAAGGGCACGCAGGCGCCCAGGGCTTCCGACGGCATCTGCCCGCGGGAGTCGCTGAACGATATGGGCTCCGTAGGCAGCTGGCGCTTGATTTCGAACGTGCGCTGCATGCCGGTAATCTGCGGCGAGCCGGGCACTTGGGCCGACTCGGCAGGCAGGTAGTGGAGCGTCTCGGCCAGAAATTTCAGATTGTACGGAGTGGGGGAGATGTCGGAGGCAATGTGTGCGCCGGAGATGAGCAGGGCAGGTGACCGTTTCCCGGTGCGTGTGTTCAGATAGGCCGTGAGGATGCTGGTCATTTCGGGCGTGAAAACGCTGTAGTCGGCGTTGCGCAGGCTTTGGGCAACGGGGTCTTTTTTCTGAAGCCCGCAGACAAGGTCGATTAAGTCGAAGTCGACGGGCGAGATGATGCCCTTCTCGAAGGCTTCGCGGCTGCACGAAACGTAGCTCACCTTGCCGGTGGCTTGCATGGCTTTGCCGTGCAGGTAGGGATAGTCGAACGTGTTTCCCACGATGGCCGTCCCCACCAGTTCGTTGCCGCTGTATCCCCATCCGGAGGCCGTCTCCAGTCCTGCTCCGGAGCGGTCGCGTCCGGTTTGTCGACCGCTGTAGGCGCGTTCTTCAAGATACGGCACACCCGGGTCTTTGTCGAGGTCGAAGTAGGCTTGTCCGCCGTAGTTGACGACGGCCGGTGCGGACAGTCGTGTGAAAGCGTTTACGATGAGTGCCCGCCGTTGCTCGTCGGGCGAGAAATAGGCCGTCAGGGTTTCCGAGGGGAAGCTCTCGCCTCCCTCGTTAGCGGCGGCGATGCGGAAGCTGTAGGCCGTACCTTCTTCCAGTTTCAGCTCGATGGAATGCCCGTGTACTACGGTGCCGTTGTCGAATCCGCCGTCGCCTTTCCGTATGTAGAGTATGAACCTTTCGGCTTGGGCCGTAGGCTCGGTCGGGTCTTCCGTCTCTGCCCAGCGCAGGATGACGCTGTGCTCTTTTTCGCCGAAAGCAATGGAAAAGTTGTGTGGCGGCAGAGGTTGCACCACATACTCCTCGTTGCGCTGGTAGGCGGTGAAGCGGAGTATGGATTTATAGATGGAGCGGGCCACATGGAACTTGAAGACCGGGTCGTGGCCGAACTGCATGTCGGCAAAATTCTGGTGGGAGAACATCTCCAGAATGGCAGAGGGGACGACCGGGTTGCGCGTCTCGCTGTAATTGCGGTCCCACAGGTATCGCCGTTGCCAGGGGGTGTTGAACTGGGCCTGCAGGTCGCTTTGCAGTTGGGTGACGAGCAGGTCGGACAGGTCGCGCGAGGCCAACCGGCTTTCTCCGGCGGCCAGTTTGCGGTCTTCGTAGTCGGTCGTGTAAATGCTCAGCGTGCCTACCAGGTCGTCGTTGGTGCGGTATCCGGCATCGCTGTGTACGGCCAGTGACAAATCGAACGGCACACATCCGCCGAGGCCTTCGGGGTTGACGGCCGAACCGGAGCTCATGTAGTTGACGGACAAGGGGCGGGCGTTGATGTCTTCGGCATAATCGTTCTCTCCGTTCTTGGTGTAATACACTTCTTCCGGCATCCCTGCCCACTGCGCGTAGTAGCGTGAGCCTTCGAGGTAGCGCGGCAATCCGCTGGTCATGCCGCCCCGTGCGATGTTTCCCACGCCGCCGCCGAAGCGTACCGCATCGGCGGTTACGACACCGCGCTCCCGGCTTTGGTTGGTAAGCGTAACCATTGCCGAGCGGCTCGTGCCTTTTTCGAACAGAAATGTGCCGAGATATACCCATGTGCCCCCGCCCATGCGCTGGTTGACTATGAAGTCAGTGGTGCCGCCCTTGTGATATACGCGGTAGTGGGCGTCGCTGATGCTGTTTTCCACACTCACATACGAAACATATACGGCGTAGTATCCCTCTTCGGGTATGTCCGGAATCCAGCGTATTACGGAACTTTCTTCCTTGCGCTCTGCCGGTGCCCATCGGGCGGTGCCGGCCTGGAAGGGGTTGGTGCCGTCGGTATAGATGGCTTGCCGCTGGGCAAATCCGGGAACTCCCTCGAGTTGGGCAAACGGGGCCGACTTTTGCGGGAGTTCCACATAGGAGGAGGCGGAACCGAAGCAGGTGTCGTTGTCGACAATGACTTCATACGGCTGCACATCCCTTTCCCTCGGCATGAAAACCGACGCACCGGACTTCTCCAGCATGGGTATTAAATAAGGTGTGACGAAGGAGCGGGTGAATAAGTCCTCTGTCGTGCAAAACAGATTGGGCCGTTGCCATACCCATTTCCCGCCTCTCTTGTATTCTTTGTAGTAGCGCCCGTGGCTGGCCCACAGGGCGATATGCTTCTTTTCCATGCCGTGCTCGTAGCGGAGCGGGCGCGAAACGTTGCAGACCCACGGGTTCTTTTCGTAGATATTGGCAGCTTTGGGGAGCAGGCGGTTGCGGTCGATGTCTTTTTCCCGGTACAGGTTGGGGACAAGCTCTTCCAGTGTGTAGCCGTCTATGCGGATTTCCACGTCGTATGAGCGGAGTGATTCGGGCAGGAGTGCGCTGGTTTCCCTGTAAATCGAGGCTATCAGGTCGGGTCGCAGAGGCTGGTAGCCGAAAGAGGCGGACAGCTCGAGACAGACTTTCTTCTCCTTATGGTCGATGGTGGCAGACTGAATCTTGCTGCGCAGGCTCTCGGCCAAGAGCGGATGGCGGTAGGAATAGAAATAGGCGGCCAGCGAGTCGGGTATGGGTTGCAGCGGTTCGGTCTTGTCGTCTTTGGGGTAAGACGGTAAGGCCTGGCCGAGCAATGCGACGAGCAGGCAGGATATTGCGATATGATGAAGGGGTATTGGAAATTTGTGCATGGTGTTTGAGGTCAAAGATGCAAGGGTTTTAAGGAAAAGTCATCGGCGTCTTTCCAAACGGGGAATTTCTCCCGGAAATGCAGGAGGCTCTCTCTGCTGATGGATGCGGTTGCCATGCTCTCGGCCGGGGTGGGGAGGGACAGGAGGGTTTCCCCACGTGGCGAGATGAGGCTGGAGTGTCCGTTGTAGGTGAGTCGGTTCCCGTCGTTGCCTACCCGGTTTACTCCGCATACGTATGCCTGGTTTTCGATGGCCCGGGCGATGAGCAGGCTGTCCCATACCTGAATCCGGGAATTGGGCCAGTTGGCCGTGTAGATGGCCAGGTCGTAATCAAAACGGGGACTGCGGCGTGTCCAGACGGGGAAGCGCAGGTCGTAGCACACGAACAGGGCGATGCGCCATCCCAACAGGGAGAACAGGGGGCGCGACTGCCCGGGCGAATAGGCGTCTGCCTCGCCGCCGATGCGGAACAGATGCCGTTTGTCGGAGTAGGAATAGGAGCCTTCGGGGGTAATCAGGAAAGCCCGGTTGTGGAAACGGGCTGTTTCTTTGTCTTTTTGTGCGAAACTTCCGGCTATGGCCAGTCCGTTTTCGGCTGCATACTCCTTGAGCCGGCATACGGTTTCTCCGTCGTCTTCTTCTGCTACGTGCCGGGGTTGCATGGTGAAGCCCGTGGTGCACGTCTCCGGAAGGACGGCCAAATCGCTTTTCCCTTTCAGGGTGGAGAGAATTTGCCCGATTCGTTCCAGGTTTTTCTTCTTGTCGTTCCAGAAAATGTCGGTTTGCAGGAGGCTGATGCGCAGGGTGTCGGAAGCGGATGGCATGGTGTTTTCAGATAAAAAGGCGGACAGTTCAGGCCCGCTCTGCCGGTCAGAGTCCGGTGGAGAAACGGTCGGGATGTTTGGCTCCGGGCTGGAACTGGTCGTAGTATTGCTTGATAAAATGAATTTCTTCTTCGACATTACCGGTAGGGACGAAGGCGTGTTCTCCTACGATAAGTCTCTTTTTGTAGTCGATGGCGTAGAGCGCGATGGGGATTTTGGCTCCCAAAGCGATGTAGTAGAAGCCGTATTTCCAGTTTTCGTTTCGTTTTCGCGTGCCTTCGGGGGTGATTGCCAGCCTGAAGGTCTCGCTTTTCTGCATTTTCTCGATGGTTTGTTCTACCAGGGACGACCTTTTGCTGCGGTCTACCGGTACTCCTCCGATGGCCCGCCAGAAGTATTTGAGCGGGAAGAAGAACCATTCTTTTTTCATGAAGAAGCCCGCATGCCGCCCGATGGCGCCGTAGAACAGTTCGGCAATGAGGAAATCCCAATTGCTCGTGTGGGGCGCCACGCAGAGTACGCATTTAGGGAAATCTGGGATGGAAACATTGCATTTCCATCCCAGTACCTTGAAAAACAGGAAGCGGCAGATCGTTTGGTACATCAGTCTCTATCGCCCGCTTTTTAGATGTTGAAACCGGCTGGTTGCTGGGCTTCTTTCGGGGTTTCCCCTTCGGTCCGTTTGTATTCCTCTTCCATGTATCGATAGAGATCTGCGACACTTTTCGACAAATCCGCATGCCATTTTTTGAAAAAGTCCTTAGGCTTCATTCCTTTTTCCACGTGGGAAATTCGTTTGCCGAAGTCTTCTCTGATTTCCAACGCCTTGTCCAAGTACAGGCCTTTGGCGTGTCCTTCCTTGCTGCACTGCTTCTCGAGCAGGAATATGCAGTCGCATTCGATTTGATCGCAGAGATAACTGAGATTTTTCTTTAAGATTCTTCTTGAGGCCATAGCATTGCTGTTTTTTAAATCCGTTGATAAAAGCGAAAGTTTTCGTAAAGGTATGGAGAAAATCCGGATAAAAAAACTAATTTTGCAGCAATTAAAACACGGAAAAAGACTTTACCTATATAAAATAGAAAGACAAGATGACAAAAAGCGCATTGCAGATTGCCCGGGCTACATACCAGCCCAAGCTTCCTAAAGCTTTGAAAGGTAACGTAAAAGCAGTAGAAGGAAAGCCGACTCAGTCCGTAGCCGACCAAGACGCGATTAAGGCTCTGTTCCCTAATACGTATGGTACTCCTGTGATAACCTTCGAGGAAACAAACGAGGCTGTTTCCTATCCGGCTATCAACGTGGGTGTGATTCTCTCCGGCGGCCAGGCTCCTGGTGGACATAACGTGATCAGCGGCCTTTTCGACGGCCTGAAGAAAATGAATAAGGACAGCCGTCTGTTTGGCTTTATCTTGGGCCCCGGTGGATTGGTTGACCATAATTACAAGGAACTGACGGCAGACATCATCGACGAATACCGCAATACGGGCGGATTCGACATCATCGGTTCCGGCCGTACGAAGCTGGAAAAGGTGGAACAGTTTGAGAAAGGACTGGAAATCATCCGCGAACTGAACATCAAGGCTATCGTAATTATCGGCGGCGACGACTCGAATACGAACGCGTGCGTACTGGCTGAATACTATGCTGCCAAGAACTACGGCGTGCAGGTAATCGGTTGTCCGAAAACCATCGACGGCGACTTGAAAAACGAGCAAATCGAAACGAGCTTCGGATTTGATACGGCTACGAAAGTATATTCGGAAGTTATCGGCAACATACAGCGTGACTGTAACTCATCGCGCAAGTATTGGCATTTCATCAAGCTGATGGGCCGTAGTGCATCGCACATCGCATTGGAGTGCGCTTTGCAAACGCAGCCTAACGTCTGCATCATCTCGGAAGAAGTGGAAGCCAAGAACCAAAGTCTGGACGACGTGGTTACTTATATCGCCCAGGCTGTGGCTGACCGTGCTGCCGATGGCAACAACTTCGGTACGGTGCTTATCCCCGAGGGCCTGATTGAGTTCATTCCGGCTATGAAGAAACTGATTGCCGAACTGAACGATTTCCTGGCTGTCAATGCCGAAGAGTTCTCTCACATCAAGAAGTCGCACCAGCGCGAATACATCATTTCCAAATTGTCACCCGAGAATTCGGCTATTTATGCCAGCCTTCCGGAAGGAGTCGCAAGACAATTGACCCTCGACCGCGACCCGCATGGAAATGTACAGGTATCTCTCATCGAGACCGAGAAGCTCCTGAGCGATATGGTGGCCGTGAAGCTCGCAAAGTGGAAAGAAGAAGGAAAATATGTGGGTAAGTTTGCTGCCCAACACCACTTCTTTGGCTACGAAGGCCGTTGTGCCGCTCCTTCTAACTACGATGCTGACTACTGCTACTCGCTGGGTTATACCGCATCGGCTCTGATTGCTGCCGGAAAGACGGGTTACATGTCGTCGGTACGCAATACCACGGCTCCGGCCGAAGAGTGGATTGCCGGTGGTATCCCCATCACGATGATGATGAACATGGAGCGTCGTCATGGCGAAATGAAGCCTGTAATTCAGAAAGCATTGGTAAAACTGGATGGCGCTCCGTTCCTGGAGTACGCCGCACACCGCGCAGAGTGGGCAAGAATTACGGATTATGTATATCCGGGTCCCATTCAGTATTTCGGTCCTACCGAGGTTTGCGACCAGCCTACCAAGACTTTGGTATTGGAACAAAAAGGAAGAAGCCAGAAATAAGGCTTGATTCTTGATAAGAACTCCGGGAGAGAACGCAAGGCACAGTCGTTGCATTTGCGTTTTCCCCGGATTTTTATGTGTTTCTTTTTCTCGAATGGTTGTACGACGGACACAGCAGAAAAGAAGCCGGGCGTCCCGGATTTCCCGATCTTCCCGAGTGCGGGCTGATTGGAAAGAGCGGATTTTCCGTTTGTTGCTTTCGGTTTTGTTCTTGGGCATATTCTATTATTTCTTTATTCATCCTTATGCTTACCGCTGGCGCTATGTGCCCGGACAGGAAGGGTATGGGGTGTATGTGCCTTCGGGATATGCTGTGTATGGAATCGACATATCCCGTTACCAGAAGGATATAGACTGGGCACAGTTGGTCGACAATCAGGAGAGCAAATACCCGATTAAATTCGTATTCATCAAAGCCACGGAGGGACAAACCTTTCGTGACGTAAAGTTTGAAGAGAATTTTCACAATGCCCGACGCTATGGTTTTATCCGTGGGGCATATCATTTCTATTTACCGACGGTGCCGCCTGAAGAGCAGGCCCGCAACTTCATACAGGCCGTTCGTCTGGTACCGGGCGATTTGCCGCCTGTACTCGATGTGGAGCGGCGTGGGCATCTGACAAAAGAAGAACTGAAAACCAATGTCAAGCAGTGGCTTCGCGTGGTGGAGGCGTATTATGGGGTGAAGCCTATAATCTATGCGTCCTGGAAGTTCAAGGAAAACTATCTGAGTGATGCGCAACTCGATAAATATCCTTTCTGGATTGCGCACTATTATGTCGATTCTGTTCGCTACCGGGGCAAGTGGAACTTTTGGCAATATACGGATATTGCAACTATTCCGGGTATCGACGGTCATGTGGATATGAATATCTTTAACGGTACGATCGAGCAGTTGTCTGATCTGACTCTGCGTTAGACGAAATTCGGGGATGCCTTTCCCGCTACGGAAGTGGTAGCGTTTTTCTAAAAAACATCAGGGGGAATTTGCAAAAAGTGGCAGTACTTTTTGTAAATATACTTTGAGTTATTTTAAGAAACGGCGAGCCAAACTGTTTCTTAATCGAATTTTTTGTTTTAACTTTGCACCGATTTCAGGATGCTACTATTTTAACAATAGGAATCATCAATACCTGTCTGCGAGTGCAACAAGCAGGAGTCTTGTGTAACGGGTATTGAGTCGATAGGTATACACGACCGGTTTTCCCGGCAACTAAATGAATATACAACGATGACAAAAAAGCAAAAGAGCCGCCGTTGGGCGGTTGCATGTGTGCCGCTGTTGGCGGCAACCGTGCTGGCATCTTGCAGCGATGAAGAGAATGGACTGCAAGGAGCGGTGTTTGAGAATGTAGGCCGCTACGAATACTGGATGCGCGATTCACAAGACACGCTGCTCGTAAGCCTGACCGGCATTACTGATCCGGTGAAAAGAATAGAGTCAGCTATCGATTGGCTGCAGATAACTTACGACGGACACAATTCTAATGGTGATGTATCACTCTGCATTGCCCGTACAAGTACCCCTGCGCATAATTATTTAACGGCCGATTCGGCTTATATTTATTTATCTGATACGCGAAGGGTTACGCTCGTAATCACAGCTGACGGAGCCATTCGGCCGTTGCCCGACAACTCCACTGCCTACGACGATTTCCACACGGCTTGGTGGACCAGGAAGAAGTGCTTTACAGTACTACCCGTACCATCAATGGGCGTATCGAGACTGTGAGCGAACACATCCCTCTCCCCTGGGCACCTGCCGCCACATCCAACATTCCCTCGATGCTTTTCACCGGCGACGCTCTCACGGCCAATGAAGGCTGGGTTATGGCTTACGACCTCTTTGCCGCCGAAACCAACGGCAATCCGAACAGCAAACCCTACTTTATGCTGTACAACAAGTACACAGGTATCCTGCGTACATTCTATTACCAGAGTGAGAATGCAGGCACGGGTGGTGAATTTTCGTTTGTAGTTACTCCTGACGATGCCCTGACAAGTAAGCTGCCTTATTATCACAGCCTGCAATACGGTATCCCCGTCAGCAATACCGGAGTACAATATAACGGCAACGTGCTTGGCGTGACGCGCGGCAACAACAGCTTCCAGCAGTACATCAGCCCTTACCTGAAGGCCGATGTGGCACTCAAGCCGGGATGGTATTGCTTCGATATGGACCTCAGTGCTTATGATCCCAGCATGCGCCAGCCGTTCCTGAATACCGACCGTCTGTCCATAGACTGCATGACAGCCAACAATACCCACATTACGATGGCGGGCACACTGACCGGTTCGAGCGAAGGCACCTTGGAAGGGATGTCCACTTCGTCTACATCGAGTACAAACGGCTTGAACTACTTGGATACCTACAACTCGGGAATGGACGGAATCAAGGGCGCTATCAACAAGTTTCTGGAGGGCAATTACCTCAGTGCGGCTTTCAGTGGAGTAGTCTCGCTGTTCAACATTGGTAAAGCCATGACCGGAAAAGCTACCGATAATTACGATACCGAGAGCAAAAGTACGGGTACTATCAATATGAGTTTCACCGGCGAACTGAGTCTCGACGGGTACTCTACGTCGAACGCATCGAACAATGCCGTCGGAGTGGAATTTTCCTACACGGCTTTCTCGCAGAATAACCTGACAGGACGTGGCGTATGGGGACTGCAAGACAACCCCGTGGTCTATGTGGTGAAGGATCGTATCATAGGCGAGGATGAGGATCTGGCTTGCGTAGTAAACGCCGACGGATATTCGACCGCTTCTTCCGATCCGGCAGACAACAACCTGCGTCTGTTTACTTTCTTCGATCCCACTTCCATTCATTTCAACCTCAATACGAGCCTGTACAACAACATCTCCAACGTCGAGATGTCGTGGGTCTATGGTGTGTATCCCAATCAGCAGGCCGGGCATACGGATCCCTACCGCAACGGTTTGATGAATTTCAAAGGCAAGGGCTGGTTGGTTTCGCCCGAGTTTATTGACAAGCAGCAATATGTAGATACCGTTTACAAGAGCTTCTCCTCCGATTTTGCCAACATGGCCTATGTGGAATGGCCGTTGGAAGACATGACGACTACCTCGCTGGATGCCAGCACGAAACCGGCTATTTATGAGCAGGCCGGTGCCGATTATCGTTACTACGGCCGTCCCGGAAACGAAGAAAGCAAAGACAGCAAGGACTTCTTCGTGGTAGACCCTGTTATTCTGTTGCCTACTACTTATGAAGAAGGCGAAGATGACTTGGCGGCAGGAAAATTCTACGATTTTGTAGCGCCTGACCTGGTGGTGGGAGTAATGCTGACGTTCGACTATGAGTTGGCGGACGGGACTAAAGCCAAGGCTGTGTTCTCCAAGCGCTTCCTTCCGGTCGTGAAGAGTATTTCTTCGCAGGAGCTGAAAGAAAAGCGTCAGGCCCTGCAGAACTACGTAAATGGCGGAACGCATCAGACGCTGGACGGTGGCATCAAGATTCAGCACGAAGGTGCCAATGAACTGTTGCGCCAGTTCTTTGAGAACAGTGCCTATTTGTTGAACTATGATTATGAATAATTTGTTAACTATAAATTGATATGAAGAAGATTGCATTTATGTTGATGGCACTTCCGTTGTTAAGTATCGGAATGGCCTCGTGTTCGGATGACGAAGAATTTACCGGTGATGGAAGCGAAACCGGTGAAGGAGAACTGGTGGTAGACGAGTTGCAGGCCTTGCAGTCGTCGTTGGTGAAAGTAGACGATAACGGAGCATTCGTAGAGCGCATCGTCGGAGTTCCTTTGGACCAAGCTGATACAACCGAAGTTTCGGTAGGTGTAGACAATCTGGAAGAGGCGAAATCGATGTTCCGGGGATGGCTGGCTGATACGACCTTGGTATCGGCTGACGGCCTGGAGATGCACTTCACTACGCGCGAAGGCAGTGCTCGCCTTGTTGAAGAGAGCGACGGCGAAGGCCAGCTGGCTTACGTTTTGTTCAATGTTCCCGGTTTGCGATATGTTTCGCGCGTGAACTTTATCAAGAACGATGCGTGGCCGGACAATTCTTCCGGTAAAGGTTTCCACAAAGTGGGCGTACAATATGAATATAAAGCCTGGACGGGTGGTCCTAACAAGGGCAGCGATAATTTCGACCCGGGTGCGATGGAAACCTTCGTCTGCGTTCGCGAGTACAAAAACGGTACCCCGGCCCTGCTGGTGGGCATAAGCAGTAAAAGCTACTATTTGCCTTGGCGTGGTTCGGACCAATATGGTGGCAATATGCCGAACACTGGGAAGGCCAACGAGATATGCTCAATACTGCGTGCTGACTGGAATAACTGGAAGAGACTCTTCAACGCCAATAATAAGAATTTGTTGAATGATGATTGGGAGTATTGGATCAACTCTGGGCATGACTATTGGGTTGCCCAATACAGAGATGCTATCACCTTGCAGACCGGCAGAATTGAGGATTACGATGTGCATTGGTCGGAACCCAAAAAAGCTGTGTTGTTCTACATTGAGTCCGGTCAGAAAGAATAACCACGAGTTGGTATGAGACTTTGGTTTTTACCCTTGTTGTTCGTCTGTGTCGCTTGTTCTGAAGAGAGTGGCGTCGCAGACGAACAACTCGTTTCTACCACCCATAAGGTAGATATCTTGTTTTCGCCGGCGGGACTGGGTGACTCGGGTTACAACGACATCATTCTCTACGGCATACAGCAGTCGTGGAAACAGCATGGTTTCCAGCTGGAGATGCACCAGCCCAACAGCTTGGAAGTGGGTTGGCGGGATTATGAGACTTGGCTACAGGAAGAAGCAGACCCGGGTACGGATCGCTTGTTCATTTTCGCCTCCAACGACTATGAGCCGCTCTTGCGTCAGAATCCGCCCTTGCGCCAGGAGGGTAAAGACATCTTGCTCTTCGAGGCCGGAAGCGGGTTGGAGCACGTTCAGGCTTTCAAACTCAACATGTTTGGCGCGTCTTATTATATAGGTAGGTTGGCCTCCTTCATTGCCCCTTCGGCAGCCGTAGTGAAAGCCAATCCCTACGACGTCAATCTCACCGACGCGGAAGAAGGTTTTCGGCAAGGCTTCTCGGCCGAAGAGACCAAGTTCTGCGAGACATACTATCTCTCAGACAGCCCGTCGGGCGGCTATAACAATCCGGACAGCGCCTATTATCTGGCGTTTGACATCTATCAGAATCATCCATTCATATATCCATTGGCCGGAGGCTCCAACATGGGCATCTACAAGTATACGCGTGAATATCCCGATTGGGCCTATACGGCGGGCATGGACGGCGACATGAGCGATTACTCTGTGCAGATAATCTGCTCGCTGGTGAAGCGGCTTGACCTGGCATTGGAGTACTATGTGTCGCGCTGGATATCGGGAGAAAGTTGGGGTGGCTATGAAGTCTACGGGATTGGCTCGGGATATGTAGATGTCAACCTGTCTGAAAATTATGTGGATTTTTTCACTCCCTTCATGGAAGGATTGAAGGAAGAGGCTATAATAAAGGAAGAGGAATATGAGAAAAGCGATGCAATCGATTCGGTGTGGTAAATGGTGGTTCTGCCTGTTGTGTGTTCTTTTGCTTGCATCCTGTACGGAAGAAGAACCGGAAGTCAGCAGGCCGCAACGTGAGCCGGTTAAGTTGGCCGTCATTTTACCTCAGGATGGCGATGGAACCGACTGGACAAGGCTGCTGGACTGGGTGGCCGACAACATTCGCCAGGCTAATGACAGCATAGAGCCGGTCTATGAGTTCTATGATGAAAACACGGTCGACATAGAAAAGGTGGCTACCGACCTGGCCGGGCGCAAGGACATCTTTGCCGTGATAGGCTGTTATCATTCGGCCAATACCCAGATCGTGGCAAGCCGATGTGCACGCACATACAAGCCGATGTTTACTTTCTCTACCAGCGAGGAACTGCAGAGAGCTTTCGGACAGCGTGGCTTCTTGTGGTGTCTTGCCGAGAGCGACATTACTCAGAGTGAACTTCTGTTGGCCAAGGCCGAACGTTACGGGGCCAAGACCGTGTCGCTGCTGGCCAGCGACAATATCTACGGGCAGACGTTTGAAGACTGGTTTGCGTTTCAGGCAGTGGAGTTGGGAATAGAACCGGTAGATGCCCAGGTCTATGAGCCGGAAGAACTGAGCGATAAGTTCCAGGTCGTGGCAAAAGAAGGCGTGGACTACCTTATCTGTGCCCCCTCTTCTGTGGAAGAAGCCGTCCAGATTGTAGAATTGTACAAGACTTCGGGCTTTATGGGCCGATTACTTTTCTCGGACGTGGCTTATTCGCCCGCTTTAATAACGATGTTGGGCAGCCGCTCCAACGGGGTGGAAGGCATAGCGGGCGCATCGGATCCCTCTACCGGCTTTGACATAGCCTATGAGGTGCACTTCGGCAGCACGCCCAATCTGGGAGAATCTTCAGTCTATGACGCCGTGATGGTGGCTTGCTATGCCTATCGTTACGCACAGCTCCACAGTATGGATGCAAACGCAGCCATTTCGGCTCTGCTCAATCAGCATGCGGAGGAGAAAGGCATGTGGACGTCCGCTGCCATGAGTCGTGTGTTCCGCTCGATAGAACAGGGTGAGACGCCGGCATTCAGTGGCGCATCGGGCAATTTGGACTTCGCTACGGACAACTATACCAATATACTCTATTCTACTTATGTGCACTGGATGGCCTATGACGGCAAGTTCATTCACTTGGATTATGACAATCGCTCGCAGAGCAACGGCTCGTCCGTCTATGCAGCCTGGGAGTGGAACAAACGTTATTTTCAGCAGTTTGAAGACGTAGACCCGGGTATTGTTTATCCTGCCTGGAAAGGTTCTTGGGCCGTAGTGGTGGCGGCTTCGGAAGGGTGGACCAACTATCGGCATCAGGCCGATGCGCTGGCGTTCTATCAGCTTCTGAAAGCCAATGGCTACGACGATGACCACATCCTGCTCATCATGGCCGACGACTTGGCTGATAATTTGAACAATCCTGAGCCGGGAGTGGTACGACGTACCCCTCAAGGGGAAAACCTGTACGAGAACGTGCAGGTGGACTATCGGCTGTCCGAGGTGACGCCTGCG
This sequence comes from Bacteroidaceae bacterium, assembly GCA_050946375.1. Lineage (GTDB taxonomy): Bacteria > Bacteroidota > Bacteroidia > Bacteroidales > Bacteroidaceae > UBA1794. The sequence goes on from JBMNUT010000012.1 coordinate 19,972, forward strand.
CTTCTTCAAAGCATTCTCGCAGGGGAAAGCCCGGCAGGATTGCAGTCTGGGGCAAACGACAATGTGCTGCTCTTCTGGAGTGGTCACGGCGAGAAAGGTGAATGGCTGTGGGGCGATAGCGATGCAGTACCCGCGTCAATGGTGGCCGAAACGCTGAATAAGATGGCTTCGGAGCGCCGCTTTCGCAAGTTATTATGCTTGGTGGAAACCTGCTATTCGGGAAGTATAGCCGAGGCTTGCGTGGGTATTCCGGGCGTACTGTTTATCACGGCAGCCAACGCCAGTGAGACATCGAAAGCAGACGGTTATAGCGACGAACTGGGAGTATGGATGACGAACCGTTTTACGTCTGTCTTGTTGGAACGGTTGGAGGAGAATCCGGACATACCCTTGCGCGATCTTTACCTTTCCCTGTTCGAACAGACCTTGGGTTCGCACGTATCGGTTTATAATACAGACTTCTACGGCAGTGTCTACCAGAACACGATGCATGAATATCTGGATGTTCGGTAGGACGTGATGCGACGGTAACTTGTTTTTAGGTTTGTACCTTTCTGCGTTTCCTGCGGCCTTTATTTCCGGATATGTGGATAAAAAGTTGTATTTTTGCACCCATAATGGCTCTTTGGAGTTATGCCTCTCCTTGGGGAGTGCCCGGGGGCGCTGGAATAGCATAATTGGAAAAATAAACAATAAGCAGAATGAGTTACAATTTATTGAGTGGGAAGCGGGGCATAATATTCGGTGCCCTGAATGAGAATTCCATAGCCTGGAAAGTGGCGGAGCGTGCAGTAGAAGAAGGTGCGACCATCACGCTTTCCAATACGCCCGTGGCAGTACGCATGGGGCAGGTAGACGAACTGGCAAAGAAGCTGAATGCGGAAGTTATAGCTGCCGACGCTACGCGCCTGGAGGACCTGGAAGTCGTGTTTGGCACTTCGATGGACGTCTTGGGCGGGCCGGTCGATTTCGTCTTGCACAGCATCGGTATGAGCCCGAACGTGCGTAAGAAACGTACGTATGACGACTTGGATTATTCACTTCTGGAGAAGACTTTGGATATCAGCGCCATCTCTTTCCATAAGATGTTGCAGGTGGCCAAAAAGATGGGTGCGATTGCAGAATACGGTAGTGTTGTGGCTTTGACTTATGTTGCGGCACAGCGCACGTTGTTTGGCTACAACGACATGGCCGACGCCAAGGCTATGCTGGAGAGTATTGCGCGCAGCTTTGGTTATATTTACGGGCGTGAGCACCATGTGCGTATCAACTGTATCAGCCAAAGTCCTACCTTGACGACTGCCGGAAGCGGAATCAAAGGTTTTGATTCACTGATGGATTTTGCCAACCGTATGTCGCCGCTGGGCAATGCTACGGCTGACGAATGTGCGGATTATTGCATCACTCTTTTCTCCGACCTGACACGTAAGGTTACCATGCAGACGCTCTTCCATGACGGAGGCTTCAGCAGCATGGGTATGAGCTTGCGTGCTATGGACCAATACGAGAAGAGCTTCGATAAATATCGCGACGAGAACGGAAATATTATCTATGGATAAAAACATCCGTAATTTCTGTATCATCGCTCATATCGACCATGGGAAGTCGACCTTGGCCGACCGTCTTTTGGAATATACCCATACGATTGCCATCACCGAGGGGCAGATGCTCGACGATATGGATTTGGAGCGGGAACGTGGCATCACCATTAAAAGCCATGCAATCCAAATGCAGTATGAACGGGACGGGCAGACCTATACGTTGAACCTGATCGATACTCCGGGCCATGTGGACTTCTCCTATGAGGTGTCGCGTTCCATCGCTTCCTGCGAGGGGGCACTGCTCGTCGTAGATGCCAGCCAGGGAGTGCAGGCGCAGACCATTTCCAATCTTTACATGGCCATCGAGCACGACTTGGAGATAGTCCCGGTCATCAACAAGTGCGATATGCCTTCGGCCATGCCTGACGAGGTGGAAGACGAAATCGTGGAGTTGCTCGGATGCAAACGCGAGGAGATTATTCGTGCGTCGGGCAAGACGGGTATGGGAGTACAGGAGATACTCGATGCGGTTGTCGACCGGATTCCTGCTCCGGAAGGCGATGAAAATGCACCTTTGCAGGCCTTGATTTTTGATTCGGTCTTCAATCCTTTCCGGGGGATTATCGCTTATTTCAAGATAGAAAACGGTACTATCCACCAGGGGGAGAAGGTCAAGTTCTTTAATACGGGCCGTGAATATGAAGCCGACGAGATCGGAGTGCTGAAGATGGACTTGGTTCCTCGTACGGAGTTGGGCACGGGTAATGTGGGCTACATTATCAGTGGCATCAAAACCTCCAGTGAAGTCCGCGTAGGCGATACGATTACGAGTGTGGAGAATCCGTGTGTAGAAGCCATCAGCGGGTTCGAAGAAGTAAAACCCATGGTGTTTGCGGGTGTATATCCCATAGCACCCGAAGATTATGAGAACCTGCGCGCCTCTCTTGAGAAGCTGCGCTTGAACGATGCTTCCCTCACTTTCCAGCCCGAGAGTTCCTTGGCTTTGGGATTTGGCTTCCGTTGCGGTTTCTTGGGGCTGCTTCATATGGAAATCGTGCAGGAACGTCTGGACCGGGAGTTCAACATGGATGTGATCACTACGGTGCCGAATGTTTCTTATATGGTATATGACAAGCATGGAAACGCCGAGGAAATCCATAATCCGGGCGGTATGCCTGAGCCGACTCTTATAGACCATATCGAGGAACCCTATATTGCTGCGACCGTAATTACGCTGGCAGATTATATAGGCCCCATCATGACGCTCTGTTTGGGCAAGCGCGGTGAGCTGGTCAAGCAGGAGTATTTGAGCGGGAACCGGGTGGAATTGCATTACAACATGCCCTTAGGGGAAATAGTCATTGACTTTTATGATAAACTGAAAAGCATTTCCAAAGGATACGCCTCGTTTGATTATCATCCCAATGGCTTTCGCCCCTCCAAGTTGGTGAAATTGGATATTCTGCTCAACGGCGAGCCGGTCGATGCTCTCTCCACTTTGACGCATGTAGACAATGCGTACGGTTTGGGCAAGCGTATGTGCGAAAAGCTGAAGGAGTTGATTCCCCGTCAGCAGTTCGATATTGCGATTCAGGCAGCTATCGGTTCCAAAATCATATCCCGCGAAACGATAAAGGCTGTGCGCAAAGACGTAACGGCCAAGTGCTATGGCGGTGATATCAGCCGTAAACGCAAGCTGCTCGAGAAGCAGAAAAAAGGAAAGAAGCGCATGAAACAGATTGGAAATGTAGAAGTTCCGCAGAAAGCGTTTCTTGCAGTACTCAAATTAGACTAATCATTACGATAAAAAATATAAGGAAATGGATAATTTCATTTTTCAAAATCCGACCCGCCTGCTTTTCGGTCGGGGCATGATTGCTCATCTGGCAGAGGAAATCCCTGCAGGAAAGAAAATAATGCTGACCTTCGGCGGCGGTAGCGTGAAGAAGAACGGAGTGTACGACCAAGTAGTCGCTGCTTTAAAAGGCCGTGATTTCGTAGAATTCTGGGGCATTGAGCCTAATCCTAAGATTGAGACTTTGCGTAAAGCCATCGAATTAGGAAAAAAAGAGAAGGTTGATTTCCTGGTTGCCGTAGGTGGCGGTTCCGTAATTGACGGTACAAAGCTCATCGGTGGCGGCCTGGTTTACGACGGTGATGCGTGGGATTTGGTAAAAAAAGGCAGTTTCACCGAAACAGTGCCCGTCGCTTCCGTCCTGACGCTTCCCGCAACTGGTTCCGAGATGAACTATAATGGCGTAATCTCCTGCCTGGAAACAAAAGAAAAGTTCGCTTTCGTTTCAGTTCATCCGGTCTTTTCCATTTTGGACCCCGAAGCTACGTTCACTCTGCCTGCCCATCAGCTGGCATGCGGCTTGGCCGATACGTTTGTGCACGTGATGGAGCAATACATGACTTGCCCCGTTGGCCAATCGCGCCTCATGGATCGTTGGGCTGAGGGCATCCTGATGAGTCTTGTGGAAATCGCTCCCGAAATAATGGCCTTCACCAAAGCGCCTGCCGAGGGTGAAGAAGCTGCCGCTGCAACGGAGCAAGATCTGCAGAAGAAGTACGACTTGATGGCCGATTTCATGCTCAATGCTACGATGGGCCTCAACGGTTTTATCGCCATGGGTGTGCGTCAGGACTGGGCTACCCACATGATCGGACACGAAATTACGGCGCTTACCGGTCTGACGCACGGCGAAACGCTGGCCATTGTACTCCCCGCTCTGTTGCGCGAGCTGCTGATGCAGAAGCGCGCCAAGCTCCTTCAGTATGGCGAACGGGTGTGGGGCGTATCTGCCGGGACGCTTGACAATCGTGCCCTTACGGCAATTCAGCACACGGAAGACTTTTTCCGTTCGCTCGGCCTGCGCACTCATCTCACGGAGTGCATGAGCGAAGCCGAAGCACAGCAGCTGATTGACGAAATTTCCCGTCGTTTCACAGAGCGCGGCGTGGCATTTGGCGAAGATGCCAATGTCGACGGAGCTGTAGCACGTGCCATTCTGGAACGTGCCAAGTAAGAGAAACCGTATTTTTAAGCCTTATATATAAGGAATATAGCAGGGCGCTTGCCGAGATCGGGCAGGCGCCCTTTCCATTGTGCGCAAGTCCGTGTCCCGATGGTCTCGCCGGGGCAGGTTAGTTCCGCTGCAATACACAGCCTCGTCTGGGGGCGGCAATTCGAAATGATTTCTTGAGCCAGCCGATTGTTGCGGTAGGGTGTTTCAATGAAGATTTGAGTCTGGTCTTCCGCATAGGCCCTTTGTTCCAATTGCTTGAGGCGGCGGATGCGTTCCCCCTGGTCGATGGGCAAATAGCCATGGAAGGCAAAGCTCTGTCCGTTGAATCCGGAAGCCATAATACCCAGTAAAATGGACGAAGGGCCTACGAGTGGCACCACTTTAAGCCCCTTTTTCTGTGCTTGCCCCACGATGTCTGCACCCGGGTCGGCTACTGCCGGGCATCCCGCTTCCGATATTACCCCCATGCTTTCCCCCTTTTCCAGCGGGAGCAGGTACTTGCTCAGTTCTTCGGGGTGATTTTCCCGCGTATGTTTGTCGATAGGGTAGAAAGTAAGCGCCTCGATATCGATGTCGCGGTCGGCCTTCTTCAGGAAGCGGCGCGCCGAGCGTATGTCTTCCACGATGAAATGCCGAATCTGACGGATGATTTCTATATTCCGGGCCGGCAATACTTCGGCCGGCGGCGTATCGCCCAGGGGGACGGGTATGAGGTAAAGTGCAGGAGTCATGAGTAATCTTATTTATAATGTACCGTGAGCATGTTATCCGAAAAGCATACGGAAGGCATGTTCTACCTTGCGCACGGGGCGAAGTTCGACGGAGGGAAATTTGGCCGGGTCGAGGCTTCGGAAGTTTTGCTCGGGCAGAATGAACGTTTTGAAGCCCAGTTTCCCGGCTTCCGCAATGCGCGGTTCGATGCGTGCCACCGGGCGTATTTCTCCGGAGAGCCCTATTTCTCCGGCCATGCATACCGAAGCGTCGATGGGGGCATCCATGTTGGACGAAAGTATGGCGGAGAGCACCGCCAGGTCAATGGCCGTGTCGCCGATGCGCAGGCCTCCGGCCATATTGAGGAAGACATCTTTCTGCATGAGCTTGAATCCTACCCGTTTCTCCAGCACGGCCAGCAGCATGTTCATGCGCCTCAGGTCGAATCCCGTGGCCGAACGCTGGGGAGTGGCGTAGGCGGCGCTGCCCACCAGGGCCTGAACCTCCACGAGCAGAGGGCGTATTCCCTCGATGGCCGAGGCGATGGCAATTCCGCTCATGCTGCCGCGGTCGGTGGTGAGGAGCAGTTCCGAGGGGTTCTCCACCTGTCTCAGTCCTGTCTGCCGCATTTCGTAGATTCCGAGTTCGGCACTGTTCCCGAAGCGGTTCTTGGTTGTCCGCAGGATGCGGTACATGTGGTGCGGGTCGCCTTCGAATTGGAGCACCGTGTCGACGATGTGTTCCAGAATCTTAGGCCCGGCCAGTGTTCCTTCCTTCGTTATGTGCCCGATGAGCAGCACGGGTGTCCCGCTTTCCTTGGCATATTTCAGTATGGCGGCAGCACATTCGCGTACTTGCGTGATGCTTCCGGCTGCCGACTCCTGACTTTCGGTCGTAATCGTCTGTATGGAGTCTATGACGAGCAGGTCCGGTTGTATTTCGCGCACCTGCTGGAAGATGGACTCCAGCGAGGTTTCGCACAAAATGTGAATTTCTTCGGGGATAGGGTTGCCGTTTGCCAGCCGGTCTGCCCGCAGTTTGAGCTGGCGGGCGCTTTCCTCGCCGGATACGTACAGCACGCGCCGGTTGTCGAGGTGCAGTACGGTCTGCATGACCAGCGTCGATTTCCCGATTCCCGGCTCGCCTCCCAAGAGGACCAAGCTGCCGGGCACGAGACCGCCGCCCAGTACGCGGTTCAGCTCCGTATCGTTCATGTCGATGCGCGGCTCGGCTTCGGCGTCTATTGCCTGCAGTCGTACCGGTTGCTTGGTGCCCTGGCGGGGTGTGCCGTGGCTGCCGGCCGAACTCTGCCAGGCCGGTACGCGCGAGGCGCTCTCTTTCCGCACGGTTATTTCCTTGAAGCTGTTCCAGGTACCGCATGCCGGGCATTTTCCCAGCCACTTCGGCGAGTCATATCCGCATTGGGAACAGACGTAAGCTACCTTATCCTTCGGCATGGGCGGTTATGGTTTTAGCGATTCCCGCTCCAGTCCTTCTTTGCGCACGCGCAACATGGCGCAGACTTCTGCCCGCAGGTACGGCAACTCGATGAGGTGATAGTCGTCGTAGGTAGGGTGGAGTACGACGAGCGAACTGCTTTGCAGCGTGATTCCGTAGTGCTTCTCCAGAATGTAGCGGTACAGGCTCTGCTGGAGGGCGTAGTGGAAATAGGAAGTGTTGTCTATGTGGGCTATCGGGGTAAAGGCTTTTTGCCCGAACCGGCATTCTTTGATTACTTCGCCCCGCCGTCCGATGAGTTTGCTGCTGCGCTTCCAGTCGTACATGCGGTACTGGCCGTCGCGTTTCTCCAGCAGGTCGATGGTGCCGGCTATGCGGTGTTCCTCGTCGTAGATGCTCCATTCCGTGCGGAAGGGCATCAGTGCGGGATGGTCGTGCCGGAACTTCAAGAACAGGGGGAAAGCCTCTCCGTCTGTTTCGCAGGGCATCCCGAGCAGATACTGCTCAATGTTGTGGTGCAGGCGCGTGCCCAGTTCGGCGGCCATCTGTCCTTTCCGTTTCCATCGCTCGATGAGTTCTTCCGGCGTGCAATGCTCGGCGGCTGCTTTCCGCTGCGCCCAGTATTCCGTGTCGAACTGCGGGAAGAATCCGGAGAGGAAGTTCGTGACCGATTGGTAGCGCGTACCGCGTACTGTATATACATGCTCTTCCGGCTCAAACTGTATGAAGGAATCGCGCGGGTGGGCATTTTGTTCGTTGAAGTTCATGTCTTTTTTCTTTACGTGTAGCGGCAGATGTCTGCTGTTATAGGGCAAAGGTAACGATTTTGAGGCGATGTAGGGCGTTTCCCTTGCAGCTTTTTCGTGTTTCCCTTGCAGCTTTTTGGGAAAAGTGGCGGCACTTTCGGGAGAGTCCGGCGGGTGAAATACCGAAAAATGGTTATTGTGGGTGTGCATACTACCCGCTTATTCGTACTGTAAAATCGCTATTTTTTGCGATTTCATCCCGTTTTCCTTTCTCGTACTTTTGCAGTCGATTTTAGAAATGTAAATGCTTGTTGGAAAAATGATTATGGATAAGATTCTGTGTACGCTTATCTTTTCTTGTATTTGTACATTGTTTCCTCTTTCAGCACAGCACCACGGCAAAGAACATCGTCACAGGGAGCTTACGGAAATCGTAGGCCGTGTCCTCAACGAAGCGGGAGAGCCGGTTGCCGGTGCTACGGCCTACTTGGACGGAACCGCCCACGTGACCGAAACGGACGGGAAGGGAAGATTCCGCCTCAAAGGCATCGACGCACGCGAATATGTACTCGTCGTTCTGGCCGAAGGCTGCAAACGGCAGGAAAAGGCAGTGGATTTGAAAGGAAAGAGACGGCTCGAAGTGGAATTCCGCCTGGAGCGCGAACTGAAACAGCTGGACAAGCTGGTCGTAACCTCCAGCCGCATCAGCCAGGTACGCCACTCGGCCTTCAATGCGGTAGCCATCGATACGGAAAAGATGTTCAACTCTTCGAAAAACCTGAGTGACGCGCTGGCCAAAGCGCCGGGCATGAAGCTGAGAGAGTCGGGTGGTGTGGGCTCGGACCTCTCGGTTACGATGGACGGCTTTACGGGAAAACACGTAAAGGTCTTCATCGACGGCGTCCCGCAGGAAGGGGTATCGAGCGGAACCTTCGGGCTGAACAATATTCCCGTCAGCTTTGCCGAGCGCATCGAGGTATATCGTGGCGTAGTGCCCGTAGGCTTCGGTACGGATGCCTTGGGGGGCATCGTGAACATCGTGACCAAAAAGAACCGGCGCGCCAGCTGGTTTCTGGATGCGTCCTACTCCTATGGCTCGTTCAATACGCACAAGTCGAACGTTACCTTCGGGCAGACATTCAAGAACGGCTTCACTTACGAGATAAACGCCTTCCAGAATTATTCAGACAACGACTACTATGTGGACGCGCCGGTAAAGAATTTCGAGACCGGGGCGCTCGACGTGACCAAACTCGAGCATATAAAGCGTTTTAACGACACGTATCACAACGAGGCCGTCGTGGCCAAACTGGGAGTCACGGGCAAGTCCTGGGCCGACCGCCTGATGTTGGGCTTCACCTACTCGCACATGTATAAGGAAATCCAGACCGGTGTGCGCCAAAAGACCGTCTTCGGCGCGAAGCACCGCCGCGGCTATACGCTGATGCCCTCGCTGGAATACTCGAAACGCGACCTCTTCCTGGACGGACTGGATGCGGTATTTACGGCCAACTACAACCGGAATGCCGTGACCAATATCGATACGGCTCGCGTGCGCTACAACTGGCGCGGAGAAACGGCGCCCAATAATTCGCCCGGCGAGCAGTCGTACCAGAATTCGCGGGCGGACAACGACAACTGGAATGCCACTCTGACGCTGAACTACCGCCTCGGCACGTGGCACCTCTTCACGTTCAGCAACACGTTCAATGCCTTCCGGCGAAACAATACTTCCTTTTTGGCCGCCGAGGAGCAGGAAGACGCCATAGCCAAGGAGACGACGAAGAACATCGCCGGCCTTTCGTACCGACTGATGCCCTCGGAGCGCTGGAACGTATCGGTCTTCGGAAAATACTACCACCTCTATGTGGCCGGTCCCATAGCGGAAACTTCCACGCAGAGCTCCTATGTCCGCACAAGCCGCTCGCTCAACAGCATGGGCTACGGCGCAACGGCCACTTACTTCCTGCTGCCCGGCCTGCAGGCCAAGTTCTCCTACGAAAAGGCCTACCGCCTGCCGACCACCGAGGAGATGTTTGGCGACGAAGACCTGGAGAGCGGCGACGTGACCATCGACCCGGAGAACAGCGACAACCTCAACTTCAACCTGAGTTACAGCCGCTCGTTCGGACGCCATGCCATCTATGCCGAGGGAAGCCTCATCTATCGCAACACAAAGGACTACATACAGCGCAACATCGTGGCCCTCGACGGCAACCGCGAAGCGGCGAGCTACACGAACTACGGCAAGGTGCTGACCAAGGGATACAGCCTCTCGCTGCGTTACGACCTCACCCGCTGGATAAGCCTGGGCGGCAATTATACGCAAATCGACGTGCGCGACAACGAAAAGTACCAGATCGGCAGCACGGGCGGCTCAGTGGCCAATCTGGCCTACAAGGCGCGCATGCCGAACGTGCCCTACCGTTTTGCCGATATGGACGTGAGCTTCTACTGGCCGGACCTGGGGAAAGAAGGAAACCTGCTTACCCTGACCTACGAAGGGCAGTACACGCACAGTTTTTCCTACATGTCGGAAGTCATCGGCATGACCGACGGCGAATACCTTGTGCCCGACCAGTTTGCGCACAACCTCTCGCTTTCGTACAGCCTGTGCCGCGGGCGCTACAATTTCTCCTTCGAGTGCCGTAACTTCACCAATGAGAAACTGTACGACAACTTCAGCCTTCAGAAGGCCGGCCGCGCCTTCTACGGCAAAGTCCGCGTATGCTTCGGCAACTGACCGCCGCATGACGGCCCGAAAAGTGCCGGCACTTTTGACTGAAAGCGCTGCCGCTTTTTGGAAAAAGATACAACACTTTTATCTCATACATTCACCTCAAAATTCCAAAAGACAATGAAGAAAACCTTTTTTTACCTCATGATGTGTTCGCTGGTAGGCGGCTCTTTCCTGGCTTCCTGCTCGGACGACGACAGCAATCCCTCTGTTACTCCGCCTGCTGGCGGCGGCACAGGCTCGGGCGACTCTACGCGCTACGTGATAGCGGCTACTACGCAGGCTTCCGGAACGGAGACCAATGTGCTCCTTCTCGCCAACAGTCTGGACAGCGGCGTGGTAACCTCGGTGAATAACGGCTTGCAGAACGACGGCGCGGCATACTGGGCTTTCAACCAGGGGAAGTACCTCTACGGGCTGAGCTACCATCAGGGTTCGGCCGGAACGACGCAGTCTTTCTACCTCAACACGGCCTTCAATCTGGTGCGCCGCCCCATGGAGTACGAAGTGAGCCGCTTCACCACTTGGGGAAACTATGACAACTACATCATGACCACCTCTACGGGCGACGGCCAGCTCCCTGCCGATGAGAACGGATACATCCCGCAGTCCATTCTGATTTCCTACCTGAATGTGGATGCGCAGACGCATACTGTCAACTCGACCGCCGACGAGGCTTACCGCGCCGAGAACTACCTTGGAACGGGCGAGTACGTGACTTTGGCCGGACTGGAGCAAGTGGGCGAGAAGATATACAGTGTGGCCGTCCCCATGGGCCTGAGCCAATACGGCACGAAGTACGACGGCGGCCGCTGGGTACGGGCAGGCTTCGAAGACCTGATCAAGACGGAATCCGGCGGACAGGGCAGCTCCGGTTATGAAAAAGACGAGCTGCAGTGGACGCAATACCCCGACTCTTGCCACATCGTCATCTTCGACGACCAGACGCTCATGGCTAAGAAAATCCTGCGTACCGACAAGATCAGTTACGCCTGCGGCCGCAACCGTTCGCAATACTACCAGATGATTTGGAAAGCCGACGACGGCTATGTGTACGTTTTCTCGCCCAGCTACGCCAAGCAGATGAGCGATTCGCGCCAGCAGACTACGCTCCCCGCCGGAGTCATCCGCATCAATACGGCCACCGAGGAGATAGATGCCAATTATTACTGCAACCTTGAGGAACAATCCGGCGGCCGTTCGTTCCTGCGCTCCTGGTATGTAGGCGGAAAGTACTTCCTCTTGCTCATGTATAACATGCCCTTCCCCGCATCGACCAGCGACGGACTGGCTGCAAACGGGCTCGCAATTTACGACGCGGAAGCCCGAAAACTGACAAGCGTTACCGGTTTGCCCTCGTCGGTTTCCTCCTTGGGCGGAACGGCCTATATGGAGAACGGCATAGCTTACGTGGCTGTTACGACAACCGACGGCTATCCGGCCATCTACCGCATAGACCCCGCTACGGCTGCGGCTACTAAAGGCCTGACAATCCAAGCCACCAGCCTTGACGGCGTAGGGAAACTGAGCGTAGTGCGGTAATACTTGTAGCATTTTTCCCATAACCCATATTGGAGAGACGCCGCCCCTTTGACCCCGGAGGCCGGCGTCCCTCTCATTTAAAAACCATGCTTTCTATGAAAAAGATATTCCTAAAGATTCATCTCTGGCTCTCCGTTCCGTTCGGTATTGTGCTCTTTCTGATTTGTTTCTCGGGCGCCATGCTGGTTTTCGAGGAAGAGATAACCGAATTGGTGCAGCACGACCGTTACCATGTGGAGCAACCGTCTGCCGGGGCACAGCCTCTTCCGCTGGGGAAGATAGCCCGCATGGTCGAGGAGGGGCAGGCCGATGGCGCGACGGTGCGGGGGATTACCGTATTTCCCGACCCGGAACGGGCTTACCAGGTGTCGCTTTCCAACTCGGGCCGCGGCTATCTTTTGGTCGACCCCTATACGGGCGAGGTAAAGGGGCAGTCCGAACGGTTGGCGTTCTTCCAGTTTATGTTCCGCATGCACCGCTGGCTGCTCGACAGCCGCCCCACGGGCGAGGACGGGGCTATCTTCTGGGGAAAGAAAATCGTGGGAGTTTCCACGTTAGTCTTTCTGGTCATCCTGATTACCGGCATCGTGGTATGGTGGCCGCGCACGGTGAAAGCCTTGAAAAACAGCCTGAAGCTGTTCGTAGGGCAGGGCAAGTTCCGCTTTTGGCACAGCCTGCATGTGGCCGGTGGCATGTATGCCTTGCTGTTCCTGCTGCTCATGGCGCTGACGGGCCTGACCTGGTCGTTCCCTTGGTATAGCCGCGCGTTCTATGCCCTCTGCGGTGCGGACGCGAGCCAGACGGGCTCTCACGGCTCTGCGGGCAGGTCTTCGCATGGCGGCTCGGGTGGAAACCGGGAGGGTGCCGGTGCCCGTCCCGAAGGCCGGCAGCGCTCTGCGGGTACGGACTTCTCCCGCTGGCAGGAAGTCTACGACCGGTTGGCCGCTACGCAGCCGCGCAACCTGAAAATACAGGTGGCCGACGGCACGGCCACGGTATCGAATAACCGCTGGGGCAATATGCGTGGTTCGGACCGCTACAGCTTCGACCCGAAGAGTGGCGAGATTCTGAGTGCGACGCTCTATCGCGACGGGCAGAAGTCGGGTAAGATACGCGGATGGATTTACTCGCTTCACGTCGGTAGCTGGGGTGGGCTGCTCACCCGCATTCTGGCTTTCCTCGCAGCCCTGCTGGGCGCCAGCCTGCCGCTTACGGGCTATTACCTCTGGATACGGCGTCTTTGGCGCAAGCGTAAGGCGGCCACGACGGCATAGGCCTCGCCGTTCATCTTTTATGAAGCCCCGGTCCGGACGAAAAGTTCCGGATGCCGGGGCTTTTTCGTGCAGGGGGATGAGTTGCCGTGCCCTGGGCGTTTGCCAAAAAGCCTTGCTCCTTTTCGGGAAAAGTCTTGCAGGTTTTACGGAAAAGTCCTGCATGTTTTCGGGCGAAGCCTCCGGGCTTTTTCCGGTTTCTTCTGGGGCATGGCGACGCTTGGCACATGGGTATCGGCAGCGGGCGGAAGGGGAAAAGCCTAAAAATACATCGCTTTGTGCGCATCGTAGGAGAGAAATTCTTTAAATTTGCCTGTCGTTTTATTCAAAAGCCTGTTGATTTTTATTAAAGGAACAGACCGCTTTCTCCGGCAAAGTGCCAGCCTTGCGGCAAGCAGGGAGGGCGGAAATGTGAAAAAATATAGGGAGCTGACGTATGAATATAGAATGGGATGCCGGCCGTTATGGGGCGGATTTTGGTTTTGTGGCTCAGTACGGGCAGGCTGTCGCCGCCTTGATTGATGCACCGGCAGGTAGCCGTGTGGTAGACCTTGGGTGTGGAAACGGGACGCTCACTGCGCAACTTGCGGAGCGGGGCTACCGGGTGACGGGCATTGATGCCTCACCCGAGCTGTTGGAGCAGGCGCGGAAACATTATCCCGGACTGGCTTTTGCTGAAGCCGATGCTACCGATTTCAGACTGGCGGAGCCGGTCGACGTGGTGTTCAGCAACGCGGTGTTTCATTGGATTGACGATAACCGGCAGGACGACTTGCTTCGGTGCGTCTGTGCTGCGCTTCGCCCGGGAGGTATGCTGGTGTGCGAGTTCGGCGGTTATGGCAACAATGCGCTTATACATGCTGCGCTTCGCGATGCTTTCGCCCGTCATGGACGGGAGTATGTCATGCCCTTTTACTTCCCTACGATAGGTGAATATGCCCCGCGCCTGGAGCGTAGTGGTCTGTGCGTGTGCTTCGCCCGCCTTTATGACCGCATGACCGAACTCGTGGGCGACGACGGGTTGGCTGACTGGATACGTATGTTTGTCAAGCATCCCTTCGTGGGTATCGGGGTGGAGGAGACGGATGACATCATCCGGCAGGCCGTTGCGCAACTGAAGGACCGGCTCTTTCGGGCAGGCAAGTGGTATGCTGACTATGTCCGTATTCAGTTTAAGGCGGTTAAGGTATGAGCCAATGGAGGATACTTCGTAGTCAGTGAGCAAAAAGCCTTGCTCCTTTTCGGGAAAAGTCTTGCAGGTTTTACGGAAAAGTCCTGCATGTTTTCGGGCGAAGCCTCCGGGCTTTTTCCGGTTTCTTCTGCGGCATGGCGACGCCCGGCGCAGGGGTATCGGCAGCGGGCGGCTGATAAAGATAGGTAAAAATCCATAGCCCCATGTGCGTTATGTGGGGAGAAATCCCTAATTTTGCGGCATTAGACTATAAAAAAGATAAGTTATTTGCCCCTTGGAAACAACTGAATCTCGTCGGCGAAGCCCGGCTTTCATCCGTCATTTCGTCTGGTTTGTCTGGATTCTCTTCTTCTTATTGCTGGCGCTCTGTGCCCTTTTGTTCACGGCCATAGCGAAAGGCTGGATTGGTTACATGCCTCCGGTCGAAGAGCTGCAAAACCCGCAGTATAAATTTGCCTCGGAAGTCATCTCTGCCGACAACAAAGTGCTCGGAACCTACTCGCTCAGTAAGGAGAACCGCGTCTATGTCGGTTATGACGAGCTGCCCGAGGCGCTCGTCCAGGCCCTGATTGCCACGGAGGACATCCGCTTCTACGACCATTCGGGCATTGATTTCCGCTCTCTGGCGCGTGCTGTCATCAAGCGCGGCGTGCTTCACCAGAAAAACGCGGGCGGAGGCAGCACCATCACCCAGCAGCTTTCCAAACAGCTTTACTCCCCGCCCGCAGACAGCTACACCGAACGGCTGTTGCAGAAGCCCATTGAGTGGGTAATTGCCGTGAAATTGGAGCGTTTCTATACGAAGCCTGAGATAATCACCCTTTATCTGAACAAATACGACTGGGGTTACAGCGCGGTGGGCATACGCAATGCCGCAATGACTTACTTCGGCAAGGAACCGAAGGACCTGAAAATTGAAGAGGCGGCCACTCTTATCGGAATGTGCCAGAACTCTTCGCTGTTTAACCCTGTCCGTCGCAACGAACTCACGCAGAAACGCCGCAATGTGGTGCTCGCCCAGATGGAAAAGGCGGGCTATCTGACCACTGCGCAGAGCGATTCTCTGCAGCGCATACCGCTCAGTCTGAATTTCCGCCCCGTCACCCACAAAGACGGGTTGGCCACTTACTTCCGCGAATACCTGCGTATGATTATGACGGCCAAGAAACCGGAGCGCGAGCACTATGCTTCGTGGCAAGACCAGAACTACTACGAGGACTCGCTGGCGTGGGAAACCAACCCGCTCTACGGTTGGTGTGCCAAAAACACGAAGCGCAATGGCGATAACTACAACCTCTATACCGACGGACTGAAGATACATACGACCATTGACTCGCGTATGCAGCAATATGCCGAGAACGCGGTGAAGACGCACCTTGGCGGATATTTGCAACCGCTCTTCGACCGTGAACAGAAAGGCAAGAAACTTGCGCCTTATACCAACCTGACGGCCGCGCAGGTGGAGGAGGCTCTGGAGCGTTCCATGCGGCAGAGTGACCGCTACCGGCGCATGAAAAAGGCCGGATTCGACGAGGCGGAGATACGTAACTTCTTCGATACGCACGAGGAACCGATGTCGGTTTTCACCTGGAACGGCGTGCGCGACACGACGCTCACGCCGATGGATTCCGTACGTTACTACAAGCGCTTCCTGCGCGTGGGCATGCTTTCGATGGATCCCCTTACCGGAGCGGTACGCGCCTATGTGGGCGGGCCTAATTATGCTTTCTTCCAGTACGATATGGCGATGCGCGGGCGTCGGCAAGTGGGCTCGACCATGAAGCCTTTCGTCTATTCGCTGGCTATGGAGCACGGCATGACTCCTTGCGACCAGGTGCTGTGTAAACCTTATACCATTGGCGACTGGACGCCGCGCAACGCCTCTTCGGCCCGTTTGGGAGAATATGTTACGCTGAGATGGGGGCTTTCGCAGTCGAACAACTGGATTACTGCCTATCTGATGACGCGCCTCAGTCCTTTTGAACTGGTGAATATGGTGCATTCCTTCGGCGTAGTCAACCGCAATCTTTACCCGAGTGCGGCTTTGAGCTTGGGACCTTGCGAAATATCGGTGGCTGAAATGGCGAGTGCCTATACGGTTTTTGCCAATAGAGGACTGCGTTGTGCTCCGCTCCTGGTGACGGAAATCGAGGATGCCTCGGGTAATATCGTGGCGCGCTTTACCCCGCAGCAGAGCGAGGTGCTCAGCGCACAGAGCGCACAGAACATGCTTTCCATGCTGGTGGCCGTGATAAACGAAGGTACGGGACGCCGCGTGCGTCGCTATACGCAGTGCCAGGCCGGCGGTAAGACGGGTACTTCGCAAAATCACTCCGACGGTTGGTTTGTGGGCTTCACGCCCTCCTTGGTAACGGCTTGCTGGGTGGGCGGTGAAGACCGCGACATTCACTTCCGTTCGATGGCTATGGGGCAGGGTGCTTCGATGGCGCTTCCGTTGTGGGGGCTCTACATGAAGCAGGTCTTTGCCGATGAGACTTTGCCGTATCGGGAGGATGAGACTTTCCCGACGGGCATACAAAGCATTTGCCCGAGCGACTCCGTTGTGGAAGAACTGCCGCTGGGCATTGATAATTTCCCTGCAGATGCGGACGAAATCATTATAGAAAACTGACGGGTGACTGCGTAACCTTGCGTAAGCATTGCCTGCGTTTTCGCCCGTTTCCTGTTCCCGTCCCGCTTGGATATCCAAGCGGGACGTTGTTTTCTTGCCCTTGTTTTTCTGTCCTCTGCCTGGTCTTGCTTAAGACTTTGCATGCGGTTGTCCGGCTTCGTATTGATGTTTCCAAAGAAATGCTAATCAGCTTTTTCGGTCGGTTGTGCAGGATTTGTTCGAAAACGGACGTAGGGATGTGGGAAAAGATGCAAGACTTTTTCCGGAAAGATGCGTGATTATCCTCGAAAAGTGGCAGGGCTTTTTACGTAAACCCATTCCTGCTCCGCAATCGGTGTGCGGTACTTTGAGCAAACTGCACAACGATTTTTCTGAAAGTCAGGAGAATACTTTCAGAATACAGACGTGTGTTCCTTTGAAAAGATGGAAAGGAAACTAAAAACAGCGTGAGCGAAAAAATAGAATGGAATAGGAGTGGGAATGCTGCTAACCTGCAGCGAAATGATGAATCTATGCTCTTCAGCAAGTGATCGCGACAGGATTCAAACCTGTAACCTTCTGATCCGTAGTCAGATGCTCTATTCAGTTGAGCTACGCGACCTCCATATTTGTTATGAATGTCAGAAGCCTTTGAAGAGTGATCGCGACAGGATTCAAACCTGTAACCTTCTGATCCGTAGTCAGATGCTCTATTCAGTTGAGCTACGCGACCGTCTCTTTTTGCTTTAACGGCTGCAAAGATAGGCACTTTCTTTTTATTGGGCAAGGGAAAACGGGCTTTTTCTTTCGAACAGGCCTCGGTTTAACCTCTCTTTGCACTTCCGCTTTTTACGGTGTGCCTTTGAACTGTTTGGGAAGCGCCTTGCCGCTTAATGTATGAAGTGGCGGCACTTCATCGAAAAAGTTCCTCGACTTTTCCGGAAAAGTGCCGCCGCAGTGGTTACCAGTCGATAGGTGCAATGCCGTGTTGTACCAAGTAGGCGTTGGCTTTGCTGAAGTGGTGGTTGCCGAAAAATCCGCGCGATGCCGACAGAGGGGAGGGGTGAGGACTCTTCAGGACAAGATGTCGCTTGGGGTCGATGAAAGCCCCTTTCCGTTGGGCATAGGCTCCCCACAAAATGAATACGAGGTGTTCCCGCTCGGTGGCGAGCCGCTGGATGGCGGCGTCGGTGAATTCTTCCCAACCGTGGTTCTGGTGTGATCCGGCCTGGTGGGCACGCACGGTGAGCGTGGCGTTGAGGAGTAGCACTCCCTGCTGGGCCCAGCGTGTGAGGTTGCCGCTTGTGGGCATGGGTTTACCCAGGTCGTCGTGGATTTCCTTGAAGATGTTGATGAGCGAGGGGGGCGGTTGTACCCCGTCGGCCACGGAGAAGCAAAGTCCGTGGGCCTGTCCGGGCTCGTGGTAGGGGTCTTGTCCGAGGATGACGACTTTCACCTGGTCGAAGGGACAGCTGTCGAACGCATTGAAGATGAGCGAGGCGGGCGGATAGACCGCCCCCTGATGGTACTCCTTGCGCACGAAGTCGGTGAGCAG
This sequence comes from Bacteroidaceae bacterium, assembly GCA_050946375.1. Lineage (GTDB taxonomy): Bacteria > Bacteroidota > Bacteroidia > Bacteroidales > Bacteroidaceae > UBA1794. The sequence continues at coordinate 38,365 of JBMNUT010000012.1, forward strand.
GGTGAAGTAAGGTTTGTCAAACTCTCCCTGGAGTTGTGCCTTCCAGGACGGGTCGATACGCACGTTCATGCTCACTTCGTTATTAAATAAGGTGTATGTTCAGCTTGCGACACTCTTCTTTCATGTCTTCCGGCCAAATGCTGGCTTGGATTTCGCCAATGTGGGCTTTCTTCAGGAAAAGCATGCAGAGTCGTGACTGCCCTATTCCGCCGCCGATGGTGAGCGGCAGACTTCCGTTGATGAGGCGTTTGTGGAAGTAGAGTTCGAGGCGGTCTTCCTTGTTGCTGTCGTGCAGCTGGCGGAGGAGTGCTTCCTTGTCTACGCGTATGCCCATGGACGAAAGTTCTATGGCGCGGCCCAATACGTCGTTCCATACCAAGAGGTCGCCGTTGAGTCCGGGGAGTCCGTTGAGTCCGGGCGTGCTGTAGTCGTCATAGTCGGGAGCCCGCAGGTCGTGTTCCTTGCCGTCGCCCAGTTTGCAGCCTATGCCGATGATGAAAACTGCCCCGTATTCGCGTGTGATGCGGTCTTCCCGCCCTTTGGGCGTAAGGTCGGGATAGCGTTTGCGCAGCTCTTCGGAGTGAATGAAGTAGACCTCGGTAGGCAGGAAGGGCTTGATTTGGGGGAACTTCTCGAAGACGATGTATTCGGTGCGGTAGAGGGCGGCGTAGATGCGGCGCACGATGTCGCAGAGGAAGTCTGTGTTTCGGTCTTCGCGGGTGATGACCCGTTCCCAGTCCCACTGGTCTACGTAGAGAGAGTGGAGGTTGCCGAGCTCTTCGTCGCTGCGGATGGCGTTCATGTCAGTATAAATTCCGTAGCCGGGTTGTATTCCGTAGTCGGCCAAGGTGAGGCGTTTCCATTTAGCCAGGGAGTGAACCACTTCGGCTTTCCGGTCGCCAAGGTCTTTGATGGGGAAGGTTACGGCGCGTTCCACCCCGTTCAGGTCGTCGTTTATACCCATGCCCTTCAATACGAAGAGGGGGGCGGTCACCCGGCGCAGGCGTAATTCGGAAGAGAGGCTTGTTTGAAAAAACTCTTTGACCAGGCGGATTGCTTCCTCGGTCTGTTGGATATCAAGTAAATTCTGATAATTTTTGGGTTTGATCAAGTAGCTCATGGCTTATGCTTGGTGTTGTGTAATTTTCAGCAGCGTCTTGTTTTTTGTTAGAGCCGTTTGGAGTTTAAAAATTGAGGTTTAACATTTCTGGAGTATTCCTTCGGCCCTCGGAAAATCTGGTGTCCGACGGGTTGGAAGGAAATGTTGCGCAAGGTATAAAGAAAATCTTGAACCTGCAAGAAAGATAGCAAAAATGTGATTTGCGTGGAATAGTGAATGGCGTTTTCTGCGTAATGGAGTCAAAATTCAGGGCTGAGCCTTGTTTACGTGTGAAAATGCATATTGCCTAAAAGGCGTTTCCCTTTTCGCTTTTTGGCTCGTCTGGAATAACCGTTTTTCTTTCCTTTGTGGTTTGCAGAAAGCAATCAAGACGAAAGGAATCCCTCCGTCTTGATTGTTTTCTGCTTTCCTCTTTTCTGAGAAAGTATCAGGTATTCGCGATAATTCAACAGTCGAAAGGCCGTCAGATTGCCGTAGATTGTTTTTAGTTCTTGCGTCCGAACAGGGAGAAGTGAACGTAGCGCTTGGGCTGCTTGCGCAGGTCTTCCAGCAGTAGGGAGGCGTTGGAAGCGGCGTCGTTCAGGTTGTTGTAGAGTGCATCGTCGTTCAGCATGAGGCCTAATGAGTTGTCCGGGCTGTTGAGACGGGAGGTTATTTGCTCTACGTTGTTCATCGTCTGGTTGACTTTGTCGATGGTTTCGGCAAACTCCAGCTCGTTGAGCTTTCCGGTAAACGTTTCGATGTTTCCGCCGATCTGGTTCATTTTCTGGCTGATCTGCGGGAGTTCGTTGCCTGTGAAGCTCTTCAGGTTGGCAGTCGCTGCGGAGAGGTTTTCACTGGTCTTGCGGAGTTCTTCCATCGTGGAGGGGATATTCTGGTTGGCCAGCAGTGTATTGATCTGGGTCAGTATGGAGTCTATTTTGGGCAACATGCTTTGCACTTGCGGGAGCATGTTGTCGGAGACGTCGTCCATCAGTCCGGCTTTGGCATGGCCAGGTATGGTGTCGCCCTGGGCGTAGTATTCCTTGACGCCCCGCGGGAGTATGATGTTCATGTTTACGCCGCCCAGCATTTCGGTGCTGAGTTCGCCGTAGCTTCCTTTCGGTATGTTCATTTCGTCGTCGAGCTGTACTTCTACAATGACGTTGCCCGGATTCTGGTAATCGTAGTGTATGTTCCGGACGAGTCCTATGCGGAATCCGTCGGCATATACGGTGCTGGACTGTGTGAGACCCATGATGTTGTCGAACTTGACGTAGAAGAAGTGGGTCGGGTTGAACATGTTGATGCCTTTCAGGAAGTTGATTCCGTAGACTATCAGACAGAGGGCTATGATTCCTGCTATTCCGATTTTGATTTCTTTGGTCAAAAACTTATTCATATCGTTGTTTTGATGCTTTTGCGGTGGGGTGGGGAAAACTGTTTTTCCCGTTTGTTTATTTTCGTTTTGCCTTGAAGAGGCGTATGGCCTCGTTGACGTTCATTTTCTCATCTCCTCGGAAGGCTATGATGAATGCGGAAGAGAACCGGTCGAGAATGGTCTTCCGCAGGCGGTAGATTTCGTTGTAGTCGGAACTGCTCCCGTAGGTGTATTTGTAGAGGCCTTGCTCTTCGTAGTAATCGACGGGCGAGAGCCCCTTGAGGCGCTTGTCGTTGCTCTTCAGCAGGGAGCTGGTGGCCAGGATTTGTATCTTGAAGCGTATTTCGTCGTCCGAGGTGTTACGTGTTGTTTTTTTGTTGCCCGTTGTGGTTTCCGCTGTTCCGGTCTGGCTGTCGGGGGAGCTTTTCCGTATGTTCTGTTCGGGTTGTGCGGCTGAGGCCTGCACTTTCCTGGACTGGGAGGAGGGGCTGCTCAGTTTGGCCTTTTTGGTGCGCAGGTCGTACTCCTTTTTGTATTGCTTGAATGCGCGGAAGATGCCTTGGGCGAGGTTGTCGGTTCCTTCGGAGGTGTTCAAGTAACGTTCTTCCTGCTTGTTGGAGATGAAGCCTACTTCGATGAGCACACTGGGCATGGAGGTCTCGCGCAGTACGAGGAATCCGGCCTGTTTCACTCCTTTGTTGACCCGCTTGCAATAGCCTTTCATCTGTTCTTGCACGAGCGAGGCCATGTGGACGCTTTGTTCCATGTATTTGTCCTGCATGAACTCGAAGATGATGTAGGATTCGGAGGAATTGGGGTTGAATCCGGCGTATCGTGTTTTGTAGTCTTCCTCCATGAGGATGACGGAGTTCTCGCGTTTGGCTACCTCTAAATTGTCTTCCGAACGGGCCAGACCGAGGCTGTAGGTCTCCACGCCTTGCGGGCTTTTTGCTTTGTTGGCTACGGAGTTGGTGTGGATGGAGATAAAGAGGTTGGCTTTTGCGTCGTTGGCTATTTCCGCTCTGCGGTTCAGGGGGATGAAGACATCGGTCTTACGGGTGTAGATGACTTTGGTGTCTTTGAGTTGTTTCTCGATGAGTTTCCCGAGCTTCAGTGCGATATTCAGGTTGATGTTCTTCTCTTTGGAGATGGAGCCTACTGCGCCGGCGTCGTGTCCGCCGTGCCCGGCATCGATGACGACGGTGAAGTCTTGTGCCGCCGCGGGGCATGCGATCAGTAAAATCAGGCACAGAACAAGTGCGTGCAGGGGGCTGTGTATGGTTCTTTGTAGTCTCATTTCCGAAACGGGTTGTCTCGTAAAATCACGCAAAAATACTATTTCTATCCTGTATTTGCGGGGTTTTCCTTACTAAAATTACGGAAATGTGGTCATTTAGCACATTCTATTTCCTTGATAGAACTTCCGGAGGGCGGAAGTCTGTTGCTGTTCTTACAAAAAAAGTACTGCAACAAATCGGGAAAGCACTTGAGGCTTTTGGGGATTTGTTGCAGTGCTTTTGGTTGAAAGACTGCGGCTTTCGGTGAATGGGCTTTATCCCATTCGGTGGCTCTGTTTCAAAACGTGTTTTTAAAGCATGTGTGCTTTCTCTTTTTCCATTTTCAGCAGTTTGCGCTTTACGTGGCTTCCTCCGGCATATCCTGCGAGTGAGCCGTCTTGCGCGATGACGCGGTGGCAGGGTACGAGCAGTAGAATCGGGTTGTGCCGGTTGGCGTTTCCGATAGCCCGGCAGGAGCCTTTGTGCCCTACGCGCTCGGCGATTTCGGTGTATGAGCAGGTCTCTCCATAGGGGATGTTCTGCAATTCTTTCCACACCTGGAGTTGGAAGGGCGTCCCGCTTAGGGTTATGGGGATGTCGAACTCCTTTCGCTCTCCTCTCAGGTATTCTTCGATTTCTTTGTAGGTACGCGCTATGAGCGATGTTTCCTGGAGAGCTGAATCCGTATTGTCTACTTCGTTGAGCGAAATACGGATGATGGTTGTCTCGTCGGCCACGATAGTCAGGCGGCCGATGGCTGTTTCGTAAGAATAACGGTATTTCATTTTGAAGAAGATGGTTTTCTTATTCAGAGATTAAGGATGGAGTTTTTCTTGGTTTCTTCGCGATTATTCTTCCAGCCAGTTCCCGATTAGGGTGAGAATCTCTTGGCGAGTCTCTTCGGGCATGGTACCGATTTTTGCTTTGTGGCAGCCGCCGGGTTCGATGAAGCACTTCATGTTCTTTTTCCCTTCGAAGTAGGCTTTGTCTGTGGCGCCGCTCGCCGTCCAGGGGTCGTTGGAGCCGTAAATGAAAATCATTTTCAGGTCGTTCTTCAGAAGGAATTTGCGTGTCTTCTCGTAGAGGGCCTTTTGGAATTTGATGTTCTCTTGTCCTTCGGGCACCATGAGCCGGCGCAAGTAGTCTTTGGCTGTTTTTATGGTGAGGTAAGGCTTGAAAGGTTCGATATCGTAGCCGTAGTAACCCAATTCCCTTGCGGCTTGTACGTCGAAAGCGGAATAAGGGGTGATGTAGGAGAAGTACATCGGGTCGGCAATCCCGATCAGATGGGAAAATAGCGTCTGGTTGTCGGCATCGGTGGAAGGGATTGAATTGATGGGGGTGCCGTATTGCCAGAGGGCGAAGGGGTATTCTAACACGCAGTAGTCGAAGATTTCTTCTACGGGGCAGTGGTATTTGTATTGATTCTTCGCACAATGTTCCTTAAACAAGGGCATTAACTCGCCTTTCCGCTTCATCACTTCGGTTTGGAAGGCCAAGACTGTGGCGCGTTCCTTAGGGGTTCCGACTTGGTCGCGAAGGAAAATTTCGTGTCGACCGTCTTCTACGCTGCGGTTGAGGGGAGCCACGTACGGAACGGAGATGTCGATGTCGTCGGGATAGAATACCCGATAAAACATTGTCGTCTGTCCGCCTTTACTGGTCCCGGTAGAAACCCATTTTCCGGGGTAGATGGATTCAAACGCGGTGCGGATGTGGTGAAGATCGTTGAGGGAGTTTTCAACTGTCAGGTAGTCCCAGTTGAGCGGGTCGGGTATGGATTCCAGGAAATAGCGGTATTCGACGACTATCATGTTCATGTCGAAGTATCGGGAAAGTTCCTCTCTAAATTTGGGATTCTTGGCATATTCTGCGCCATATCCTTCGGTTACGAGGAGGGTGGGGCGGTCGAAACCGACGTGCGATACGAATACCCGTTGTTTGAATGTGCCGATTTCCGGTTGTTTGGGGTCGACTTGTTGCTCGATGAAGAACTGGTAGCGCTCCTTGAACTCGCCTGTTGGCAAGGATTGTATGTCGCTAACGCCTTCGATGGCGGCTATCTTTTTGTATAGTTCGCTTTGGGTCTCTTCGGCTTTTATAGTGCCGCTCAGGCTCAATAGCAGTGCAAAAAGGAATAAGGAAAGGTAATTTTTTAGCTGTTTCATAGCGGGTTTGATAAAGTTTAAGGGTATTAGAAAAGAGCCAATTAAGGGGATAATTGGCTCTTTGAGGGATTCGTCAGCTTTTCTCTTCTTTGTTTTCTTCTTTCTCTTTTATGGCGTCGTCAATTAGCTTGATCTTTTCCACAACCAGGTTAAGCTCGGATTTGAGTTTCTCAACCTTCTGATTGAGTTCATTTACCAGACTGTTCCCTTTCTGGGAGCTTGTCGACAAGAAGCCGAGGTTGTTTTCGTAGGTTTGGATTTCGCTTTTCAGGATATCATAGCTTCTGGACAGTTCGCGGCGCTTGCGGGTCAGGTCGGAATCCTTGTCATTTCCTTTGTTCAGGTCTTCGCGATATGAATTCAGGCGCCGGCTCATCGTGCTGATGTGGAGGCGGTTGAACTCTTTGTCGACCAGCTCGCGGAATTTATTGTAGATGTTGTCTTTCTCTTTGAAAGGCACATGTCCGATGGCGTTGAACTCCTGAATTATATTTTTGATTCTCGCAACGGCTTCTTCGCCTTCGACTGTCAGGTCGAGCTGCTCCAGTTGGGCGATGATTGCTTTCTTCTTTTCCAGATTCTCATGCTCTGTGTTCTTCAGAGTAGAGGTTGCCTGGTTTTTCTGGTCGAAGAAGTAATCGCATGCGGCAATAAACCGTTTCCAAATAGCGTCGGAATGTTTCTTCTGGACAGGGCCTATTTCTTTCCATTCGCGCTGCAGTTTGGTTAAAATCTTGCTCGTACCTTTCCAATCAGTGCTTTCTTTCAGCGCTTCTGCCTTCTCGCACAATTCCTTTTTCTTTTCGAGATTGGCAGCCATGTTTCCCTTCAATTCTTTGAAGTATTCGCTCTTCCGATTGAAGAATTGGTCGCATGCCGTGCGGAAACGCTCGAACAGTTTCTGGTTGGCCTTATGGGAAATGAATCCGATAGCCTTCCATTCTGCCTGGAGGTCGGTGATCTCTTTTGTCTTTTGGTTCCAGTCTGCAAACGTTTTCAGCTTATCCATGTCGATAGACTCGATTCGCTCGCAGATAGCAGTCTTCTTATTCTGGTTTTCTTGTTCCTCCTTTTTCAGGTTTTCGAAGTGCTGCTGATGACGGCGGTTTACCTCGCTTGAAGCATTTTTGAACCGCGTCCACAGTTCTTCGCGCAACTCTTTTGCGACAGGACCGGTATCGCGGAATGTCTGATGCAGCTTCTGGAGCTGGTGAAAAGCAGAAACTACGTCGGGCTCATCCTTTAGCTTTTCGGCTGCGATACACAGGTTGGTCTTGATTTCGAGGTTTTTCTTGAAATCATAGTCCCGGAACTCCTTATTTATTTTAAGGAGGTCATAGAACTGTTCTACATAGAACTGATAGTTTTTCCACAGCTCGTTTACTTTGGAAGCGGGGACGGACTTGATGGAGTTCCATTCAGCCTGGAGCTCTTTGAACTCGTTGTAGTTCTTGTTGACGTCTCCGGTTCCTTCTACCATCGCCTTGATTTTCTCAATGATGGCTTCCTTCTTTGCCAGATTTTCTTCCTTCTCTTTTTCGCTTTTCTCCATGAAAGCGCTCCGTTTCTCTTTAAGGGCTTTCAGCAAGTCCTTGAATTCTATTTCTTCCGGAGAGGGGGTAGGCAGAAATCCCTCATCGTTTCCGTGTTCCGCGATGTAGGCTTCCCGGCTTTTTTCGGCTTCGGTATTGACAAATTTGTAAAAGGCTTGTTTTGAGTGCTCAATATCGGAGCGCTCGGGGCAGGTATCGTTTTGAAGTAAATCTTTCAGGTGCGTTATGATTTCTTCCTTTGATTCGTAATAAGGAGTGTTGGCCTTTCCCGTTTCCGCATTGATTTCGGTTGATTCTACGGGGATGTTAGCCGTTTCTTCGTTGGATACAAACCCTGCATCTGCTTGCTGGGGGTTCAAGTTTTCTTCGCACATAGTGGTTAATATGTTTTTAGTGTGAGGCGTTGCCTCCCACATTCTTCTTTTTTATGATATATGGACAAATGTAATTTATATAATCAGTTCTTCGTTATTTTATTAACATTGTTTACGATAAAAGCATGGTTATAGAGAGGTAAATCATTACTCCGATGATATCATTGGCTATCGAAATAAAGGGGCCGGTAGCTATTGCCGGGTCAATTTTGAGCCGTTCGAGTGTCATCGGGACGAGGGTTCCGAAAAATGAGGCGAACATCACTACGCAGAAGAGACTGAGTGAGACGGAATAGGAGACGGTATTGGTCGGTCCGTAGCGCAGGAAATTGTAAATGTACATGAGGAGGGAAATCAGCGTGGCGTTGATCAGGGAGACAATCGATTCCTTGCCGATTTGTTTGGCGATGTTGTTTTTGTCCAGGGAGTTGTTGGCAAGTCCCTGCACTACGATTGCCGACGACTGAGTGCCGACGTTACCGCCGGTTCCGCCGATGAGGGGAATGTAAACGATCATTTCCGGGAACCGCTGGATGATAAGGTTGAATTTCCCTAATATGACGGAATTGGTGATTCCTCCGAATATTCCCAGCAGAAGCCAGGGGAGACGTGCCGTTGTCTGCCGCAGGATGTTGTCGTCCATGTCAACGTCTTGCGAAAGACCGGAGGCCAATTGGTAATCGCGCTCACTTTGTTCGCGGATTTCGTCCATGACGTCGTCGACGGTGATTTGCCCCACCAGACGCCCGATGCTGTCGATGACCGGCAGAGCGACAAGGTCGTACTTCTCAATCGTCTGCGCCACGTCTTCAATGGGCGTGTCGACTTTTACGGAGATGGGGTCCCGCTTCATGACGTGCTTGATTTTGGAGACGTTGGGGTTGGTGATCATCGTTTTGAGTTGGAAGACTCCCACGAGCCGTTCCTCGTCGTCTACGACGTAGACGTAGTGTATCTCGTCCGCATCTTCAGCCTGTATGCGCATTTGTTTCAGGCTTTCCGGCATACTCCAGTTCTGGTTGATGGTTACCATCTCGGTCTTCATCAGTGAGCCGGCCGTGCCTTCTTCGTATTTCAGCAGGTCTACGATGTCGCTTGCCTGTTCGATGTCTTCAATGTGCTGCAGGACTTCTTCTTTTTTCTCTTTGTCGAGCTCACGCATCAGGTCGGCCGCATCGTCGGTTTCCATGTTGTCGACGAACTTGCGGGCAATCGTCTCTGAGGGAAGTTGGTCGAGGAGTTCTTTACGGGTATCCTCGTCCATCTCCATGAGGATGTCGGCCGCCGTTTCGTTGTCGAGTTGCCGGTAGATGAAGCGCGCTTCTTCCACTTCCAGCTCATCGCAGAGTTCGGCGATGTCCGCCGGGTGCATGTTGGCGAGGATTTCCTTGATTTTTCCGCTGTCCTGTTTTTCTATGTATGTGCGAATCTGTTCGATTTCTTTTTCCGTTATGTTCATAGTCCTGATTCTTTTATAAATAAGCGGCGAGCCGGTTCGTTAATGTGATAAAATCCTGTACGGAAAGTTGTTCTGGCCTTTGCGTGAAGAATTCTTCTCCCAAGATGGGGCATTCTTTTCGGACCAGTGATTTCAGAGGGTTGCGCAGCTGTTTTCGCCTTTGTCCGAAGACGAGTTTTACGATTCTTTTCATCAGCGATTCGTCGCATCCCAGGTTGTCGATGCCGTTTCTCGTGAGTCGTATGACGGCGCTTTTCACCTTTGGGGGAGGAGTAAATACGTGTTCGTCGACCGTAAAGAGATATTCGGTGTCGTACCATGCCTGAATCAAGACGCTCAGTATGCCGTAGGCCTTGGAGCCGGGCCGGGCGGTGATGCGTTCAGCCACTTCTTTTTGTATCATGCCCGTACAGACGGGAATCCGGTCCTTATAGTCCAGCATCTTGAAGAATATCTGGCTGGAGATGTTGTAGGGGTAATTTCCGGTCAGGATGAAAGGCTTGTTTTCGAAGAGTTGGTTTAAATCCATTTTCAGGAAGTCGCCTTCGATGATGTTGCCTGCGAGTCGGGGAAAGTTCTCTTGTAAGTAAGTAACAGATTCGGTGTCAATTTCGATAACTTTCAGTCCCCGTTTTTTGGTTAAGAGGAATTGGGTCAATACGCCCATGCCCGGCCCTACTTCCAGAATGGGCAACTCGTTGGGTGCAGTGTCTGTCGTGTCCGCTATTTTTCTGGCAATCTCCAAATCGTTGAGGAAGTGCTGCCCGAGTGCTTTCTTTGGTCTTACTTTCTTCATCTGTCACCTTGTTTTTCCCGTTTTATGCGGTTTAATAGAGGGGATTGTCTTATATTTGCGCTATGCAAAGGTAGGAATTTAAGATGAAAACCCTATTAAAAAACTTATTTAAAGTCGCTTTCCCGTTTATTTTTGGAGGAATTATTCTCTGGTGGGTTTATCGTGATTTCGATTTCTCCCAGGCTTTGCAGGCATTGTGGCAGATGAATTGGTTTTGGATGTTCGCCTCCTGGGCATTCGAAGTCCTGAGTCATGTACTTCGCGGCCTGCGCTGGCGTCAGACGCTGGAGCCCTTGGGAGTTCGTCCGCGCAAAGGCAACTGCATCAATGCCATCTTTTTTTCCTATGCTTCCAATTTTGTCATTCCCCGGCTGGGCGAGGTGTCGCGTTGCGGGGTGCTGGCCAAGTACGACGGAGTGTCGTTTACGAAATCCTTGGGCACGGTGGTTACGGAGCGCCTTGTGGATGGCCTGATTCTGGGGGCGATGATATTTTCCATACTGATGCTTCAGGCCGACATATTCACCCGTTTTTTTAATCGCACGGGGACGAACCTGCAGGAAATAGAAGACTTCTTTACTTCTTCGGCCTTCTGGATTATGGTTGTATGTGCCGTGGCCATATTGGCCCTGCTGTTCTTCCTGATTCGTTCGCTGTCCTTTTTTCAAAAAGTGCGGGCGCTTTTCCGCAATTTATGGGAGGGGATTCTGTCGTTGCGCAAGGTGCATAACCTGCCTCTCTTCGTGTTTTTGTCGGTAGCGATATGGGGTTGCTATTTTCTGCAGTTCTATTTGCCGTTTTTCTGCTTCAATTCTACCGCGCAGCTGTCCCTGCCTGCGGCTTTGACTATCTTCGCTGCGGGCAGTGTGGCCGTGATTGTGCCTACGCCCAACGGGGCCGGGTCGTGGCATTTTGCCATTATCAGCATGATGTTGCTCTACGGCGTTCCGGAAGAGGAAGCCGGCTCGTTTGCCCTGATAGTGCATGGCAGTCAGACGCTTATGCTGATATTGCTCGGAGTATGGTCGCTGATAGCCCTTCCCCTTACGAACGGGAAAAGGCAGAGTGCGTCGGCACCCGTTTCTCCGCAGGGTTCTCAGGACGAAGCAAAGGGCTGATTACGCGCTCGATGCCGTCTTTCTAATGTTATTCTTGTCTCTTGTGTAGAAACTGCTGCCTGGAAATAGGTGCGGACGGGGTACGCGGGATTCCGTTTATTATTCTGTTTCTCCTTATGCGGGCATGCCTTCCTTGGGAGACGGGTGTGCCCCCTGCCGGGCCAGTTGCGACAGAATGTAGTAGAAGCCTCCGGTTGTCGCATACAGACATGCCAGGCAGTAAACCAGATTTTTAAGCAGACTGCAGAAAAAGAACAGAACGGGATAGTAGCCGGGCAGCAGGTCTTCTTCTATTCCGCTTTGGGCGGCGTAGACCGATGCGGTCTGATTGGCCAGAGATACTAATAAATAAGGTATGCCGCTGATGAAGATACAGAGAAGGGCCAATACGACCATGATGAAAAATGCGCCGAAAAAGCGGGCCCAGTAGCGGCTTCCCGTACGAAAGCCTTCTTTCAGTGCTTCTTTGAACGTGCTTTTCTTTTGTCCGGCTTCTTTCTTTATCAGATAGATGAAAAGGAAGAGGAAAAGCGGTATGTACGAATAGAAGAAAACCGGCAGGGTAATAATGCCCACGAGTACGGTGAAACCGTAGGCGGGCAATAGCCTGGTGAAGCGGGCTGCCGTTTGTCTGGTCAGGTTTTTCCAGGTAATGGCCGTTGGGGAAGTGGCCTTGGAAATGACTAACGTATAGGAGAGCGAAAAGAGGTAAAGCGCAAGCAGCAGCGAGACGAGAAATGTGGCAATCGAGATGCTCAGGTCTGCGATGCTGGGGGCTGTGTTTTCCGGTCTGAGGACGAAGTGGACGAGTGTTTCCCGCAGGGCGAAGTCGCCCAATGTGAACAGCAGTACACAAGGAAGGCATGCGCAGAGAATCGGTGCGATGCTTGATGTGAACGAATGCAGGGGAAGCGACAGGGTTTGTTTCAGCGTTTTCTTTTCTAAGGGTATGGGTATTTGTTCCAAAAGTTCCATAGTTCAGCTTGTCTATGCCTATAAGATGGGGCGAAATTAGGAGAAAAACAATACATTTGCAAGTGAATTGTTACTAAAAAAAGATGAAGTGGTTAGAACAAATAAATTGGGGATTTGTCGGATGCGGTGAGGTGACGGCCAAAAAGAGCGGTCCGGCTTTTAACAAAATCCCGGGAAGCAAAGTGGTGGCAGTCATGAGCCGCGACGGTGAGAAAGCAAAGCGTTATGCCGAACAGCGGGGCATTCCGCGCTGGTATTCCGATGCTACGGAATTGATTAACGACCCGGAAGTGAACGCGGTCTATATCGCAACGCCTCCGTCTTCGCATGCCACTTATGCCATCATGGCGATGAAAGCCGGAAAACCGTGCTATATAGAGAAGCCGATGTGCAGCACCTATGAAGAATGTACGCGCGTGAATCGTATTTCCCAGGAAACGGGTGTTCCCTGTTTCGTGGCTTATTATCGGCGTTTCTTGCCTTATTTCCAGCAGGTCAAGCATCTGGTGGACATGCAGGCCATAGGGCGTACCATAAACGTGCAGGTGCGTCTGGCCCAGCCGCCTCGCGATTTGGACTACAACAGCAACAACCTGCCCTGGCGTCTGCAGCCTGACATCGCAGGCGGTGGCTACTTTTACGACCTGGCTTCCCATCAGATCGATTTGCTGCAGGACATGTTTGGCTGCATCATACAGGCCGAAGGCTTCAAGACCAACCTGGGCGGAATCTACAAGACGACGGAAGATACGGTGAGTGCCTGCTTCCAGTTTGAAAACGGGCTGGTCGGTTCCGGTTCGTGGTGCTTCGTTGCCCACGAGTCGGCCAAGGAGGACCGGATTGAAATCATCGGCGACCGGGGAATGATCAGCTTCTCGACTTTTTGTTTCGACCCGGTGGAATTGCACACGGAGAAAGGCCAGGAACTGCTTCCGGTGGAGAATCCGCAGTTTGTGCAGGAGCCTTTGATTGAGTTGGTCGTACATCATTTGCAGGGGAAGGCGGTTTGTCCGGTAGACGGCCTTACCGCTACGACGACAAACTGGGTGATGGACAAAATTCTGGGTAAACTGTAGAATATGACCTCTGAATGGCGTGCGCGATGGTCTGGGAAGCCTTTTTTTAGTTAAAGTAGGCTTTCGCGTATAACCGCTATGGAAATCTTAGAAAAGTACTTGCACTTTTTCCAAAAAAATACAGTACTTTTGCAGAATAACGCAGAGTCTAAATTTGGATTACTCCAGCTGAATTGCTTAAACAAGACTTTTAAAACCTACAAATCTGATGAACAAATTTCTGATTGCAGCCTTGGTGACTTCCGTAACATGCGGAGCAGGGGCACAAGAAAAAAGCAGTTTGCATGGCTACCCCATTGACCCTGTCCCTTTTACGTCGGTGAAAGTGACGGACAACTTCTGGGGACAACGCTTGCAGGCCAGTCGTGAAGTAACAATTCCCCTTGCTTTTAGCAAATGTGAGGAAACGGGTCGTTACGAAAACTTCGTAAAAGCCGCTCATCCCAGTGACGATTATAAAGTCGAGGGCTACTCTTTTGATGATACGGATGTGTATAAGACCATCGAGGGAGCAAGTTATTTGCTTCAGACCTATCCCGATGAAAAACTGGAAGCCTACATCGACAGCGTGATAGACATCATGGCCGCAGCCCAGGAGCCTGACGGTTATCTCTACACCGCCCGTACGATGAATCCCAAGCACCCCCATGCATGGGCCGGCAGCAAGCGTTGGGAAAAAGTGGAAGACCTCAGCCACGAATTTTATAACCTGGGTCACATGATAGAAGGTGCGATTGCTTACTATCAGGCTACGGGTAAACGTAAATTCCTGGATATCGCTATCCGTTATGCCGACTGCGTTTGCCGCGAAGTAGGCCCCAATCCCGGCCAGGTGGTGCGTGTTCCCGGTCACCAGATTGCGGAAATGGCTTTGTCCAAGCTCTATCTCGTTACGGGCGACAAGAAGTATTTGGACGAAGCGAAGTTCTTCCTGGACATGCGCGGCAAGACTTCGGTGAGAACGGAGTACAGCCAGTCGCACAAGCCGGTGCTGGAACAGGATGAGGCCGTAGGGCATGCCGTTCGCGCGGGGTACATGTATTCCGGTATGGCGGACGTGGCTGCCTTGACGGGTGACTCTTCCTACATCAAGGCGATTGACCGCATCTGGGACAATATCGTGACGAAGAAATATTATATTACCGGCGGTGTCGGCGCTACTGCCAGCGGCGAGGCTTATGGCAAGAACTACGAACTGCCCAACATGTCGGCTTATTGCGAGACTTGTGCTGCCATCAGTATCGTATATCTGAACCACCGTCTTTTCCTCTTGCATGGCGATTCCAAGTATTACGACGTATTGGAGCGTACCTTGTATAATGGCGTGCTCTCCGGAATCTCGCTCGATGGAGGTACTTTCTTCTATCCCAATCCGCTGCAGTCCATGGGTCAGCACCAGCGTCAGCCGTGGTTCGGTTGTGCCTGTTGCCCGTCGAACGCATGTCGCTTCATCCCCTCCGTGCCGGGTTATGTGTATGCCGTGAAGAACCAGAGCCTGTATGTGAACTTGTTCATGAGCAATACGGCGTCTATGGAAGTAGGCGGTAAGAAAGTGACCATCGCTCAGGAGGCAAATTATCCCTGGAGCGGCGACATTACTCTGACCGTCAGCCCCAAACGCAGCCAGCAGTTTGCACTCAAGGTGCGTGTGCCGAGTTGGGTAAAGGGTGAGCCGGTGCCGGGCAGCACCTTGTATCGTTACAACGACGGCAAGCAACTTTCTTACAAGATAACGGTGAACGGCGAACAAGTAGGCTCGCTCACCGAGGATGGTTACTACACAATTGACCGCAAGTGGAAGAAGGGTGACAAGGTAGAGGTACATTTCGACATGGAACCGCGTACCGTAAAAGCCAATGCACGTGTAGAAGCCGACCGCGGACGTATCTCCATTGAGCGTGGTCCTATTGTCTATTGTGCAGAGTGGCCGGACAATGATTTCGACGTGCTGACGGTTCTGATGAGCCGCGAGCCTAAATTCTCCGTAGTCGACGGCAAGGTGCTGACTTATCCGGTGAAGGACATTACTTCTCAGGCACAGGTTTTGCGCTATGACGAAGAGGGCATGCTGGCAACCGACAGAGTAACGTTGACGATGATACCTTATTATTCTTGGGCACACCGCGGAAGCGGCAACATGGCCGTATGGCTTCCGGATGACGTAAGCGCAGTAACGCCGAAAGCTCAGCCGACTATTGCCTCGACGAGTAAGGTGTCCTGCTCGAAACGCGTGGGCTCGCTCAGCTCCTTGTCGGACGGTTTGATTCCGAAGGATGCCGACGACCGTACGATGCCCTACATGCATTGGTGGCCGAACAAGGGCACGGAAGAGTGGGTACAATATACTTTCCCGGAGCAGATGACCGTTTCTTCTTGCGAAGTGTACTGGTTTGACGATGCTCCTTGGGGAGAAACACGTGTTCCCAAGTACTGGAAGGTACAATACCAGGATGCTTCCGGCAACTGGGTGGATGTGGCTGAGCCTTCTGCTTATGGGGTAGAGCGCGGTTCGGTGAATGTTGTGAAGTTTACTCCGGTGAAGACCGGCGCTCTCCGCCTGCTGATTCAGCTGCAGGACAAGTATGCTGCCGGTATCTCCGAGTGGGCTATCAAATAACCGATGCGTGGCGATCTGATTGAAAATATAATTCAGTGAAGTAGAAGAGAAGTAAGTGCCGGGCTTTTTCTGAGCTTGGGATTTACTTCTCTTTAAACGGAAAAAATAAGATTAAGAGTATGATGAAATTAAAGACAAAAGCATTGTTTTTGTTTGCCGCTGCGACTTTGTGTCCGGCGATGCAACTGTTTCCACAGGGAACGGTGGAAGATTACAAAAGAGCCTTTGCCGCAGCTCAGACGTACAGTAATGACAAGATTCTGGGCAATGCGAGCAATATTCAGTGGAACGGCGATGAACACCGTTTCTGGTACACCACGAATACGGCCGACGGCTTGTCGTATGTGGTCGTAGATGCCGACAATAAGACGCGCGCCTCGTATAAAACGATGGAAGAGGTGCGTACAGCGCTGAATATCCCTGCTCCCGAGGAGGAGCGCCGCCGCGGTCCGCGCCGTCCGCAGAAGCACTGGATGGTGACCGACCCGGAGAATGAGGGCGGTCCCGTCAAGAGTCCGGACGGAAAGATGGAAGCCTATGTGAAAAACTACAATCTGTATGTGCGTAATCTGGAGACCAAAGAGGAACGCGCCTTGACGAACGACGGCGGATTGGGCTTCTATTATTCTTGTTACATCAGTTGGTCGCCCGACGGGAAGAAGCTCACGGCCAACAAGCTGCGCCGCGCTGAGAAACATTATGTGAGCTTCGTGGAGTCTTCGCCTGCCGATCAACTTCAACCCAAGCTCCACACGATGGAATACTGCAAGCCGGGTGATGAAGTGGACTACCACGAGCCGCGGATTGTGAATCTGGAAACCGGTGAGGTCATTGCTCCTTCTACCGAACTCTTCAGCCACCAATATTCTTTGAGCACGCCTTATTGGTCACAGGACAGCAAGGCTGTTTATTTTGAGTACAATGAACGCGGACATAAGGTGTACCGTTTGTTGGAACTCTCTGCTGAAACCGGAAAAGTGCGTCCGGTCGTAGAGGAAACAAGCGACAAGTTTGTCAATTATAGCCGCCTCTATCGCCAATTCATCAACGGCGGTAAGGAACTCCTCTGGACCAGTGAGCGCGACAACCACAACCATATTTATCTTTATGATGTGGCTACCGGAAAAGTAAAGCGCCAAATTACCAAAGGCGAGTGGTATGTTCGTCAGATTCTGCGCGTCGATGAAGAAAACGGTGTGATTTACTTCACGGCAAACGGCATGCGTTCGGACGAAGACCCCTATCTGCTCTATTATTACCGCATCGGTTTGGACGGAAAGAACCTCGTTTGTCTGACGCCGGAAGAGGGAAACCATTCTGCCCGCTTCTCCTCTGACTGGAAATACCTGGTCGATACATATTCGAAGGCCGATGTTCCGCCTGTAACCGAGTTGCGCGATGCCGAGACCGGCAAGCTGGTTATGTCGTTGGAGAAGGCTGATATCTCCAAACTCCTGGCCGCTGGCTGGAAAGCGCCTGAGGTTTTCCACGCTCCGGGCCGTGATGGCAAGACGGAGATGTGGGGAATCATACAAAGGCCTTCCAATTTTGACCCGAACAAGAAGTATCCGATCATCGAATACATCTATTCCGGCCCGGGCGATGCCTATGTTCCCAAATCTTTCATCCCCTATAACTGGACAACCACGGCGCTTGCTGAAATTGGCTTTATCGTAGTTCAGCTGGACGCTATGGGTACGAGCTATCGCTCCAAGGAATTTGAGGAAGTATGCTATAAGAATCTGAAAGATGCCGGCCTGCCTGACCGTATGGAGTGGATAAAGGCTGCAGCGAAGAAGTACCCGTATATGGATATCGACCGCGTCGGCATTTACGGCTGCTCGGCCGGTGGACAGGAAAGTACGGCTGCCGTGCTTCAGTACCCCGACTTCTATAAGGCTGCTTACAGCGCTTGTGGCTGCCACGACAACCGGATGGATAAAATCTGGTGGAACGAGCAATGGATGGGCTACCCCATCGACAGCTCTTACGTGGCATGCAGCAACGTGGAGATGGCACACAAACTGCGCGTTCCCTTGATGCTGGTAGTGGGTGAGATGGACGATAATGTCGACCCGGCCAGCACGATGCAGGTGGTTAATGCGCTGATTAAGGCCAACAAGGACTTCGATTTGCTGGTAATCCCCGGCGCAAGACACACGATGGGTGAAGCCTATGGCGAGCACAAGCGTTACGATTTCTTTGTAGAGAACCTGATGGGTAAATTCCCGCCCAAGTGGAGCGAGTTTTCCAAGGACGCGAAATAAGGCGGAAAGTTCTCTCCTGAAACGGAGAAGTAACCCTCCCTGATATTGAAAACGCGGCAATTCCGAACCGGAGTTACCGCGTTTTTTTGTCCGTGTTCTGCTTCTTGGATTGGGGAGATGCTGTGAGGTAGCGGGTGTGTATGGGTGAATTTGTAACACGGTTGTAATGTGTATGTTATTTTAATACAATACTCTCCCCGTATTTTTGCGGCGAAATAAAGAACACACGACAGATATGATGAAAAAAAGAACTCGTGCCGTGCTTTCCTTGTGTTTGGCATTTGCCGGCGTGGCGGGTGTACAGGCTGCAGAGAGTGCTGCAGACTCAACGGAAAAGGTGAATTACATGCCCGAGATACATGGTACGGTTCGGGCCAAGTATGAATATCAGCCCGAAATATCTTCCGGACGTTTCGAAGTGCGCAACGCCCGTTTCAGTCTGACGGGCAACGTCGCTCGTTCCGTAAGTTATAAGGCGGAAATCGACCTCTCCGACGAAGGACAGATAAAGATGCTGGACGCGTATGCCCGGTTTAGCCCGTGGAGTAAAAAAGCCGTGAGCCGCAACGGCAAACTTTCGGTAGAAGGAGCCAACTTTACGATAGGCCAGATGCGCGTTCCCTTCACGATTGACGCTCACCGCTCGCCGCATCAGCAGTATTTTGCCAACCGTTCGTTTATCGCCAAGCAGGTGGGTAACGTGCGCGACGTAGGTGCTACGGTGGGAGCGCGTTTCGACGTCGGTTTCCCCATTGTGCTGGAAGCCGGTCTTTTCAACGGTTCCGGACTTACGGAGCAGAAAGACTTCTGGACAGACCAGGTCAACTATTCGGCCAAGGCGCAGCTCCTTTTCGCACCGGGCTGGAACCTTACGCTGAGTACGCAGCACATCCGTCCCGACAGTATCGGTATTTATATGTACGACGCAGGCCTTTATTTCGAGCGGGCCGGCTGGCACGTGGAGGCGGAGTACCTCTTGAAGCATTATTCGCAGGATGCGTATGGCGATGTGCATGCCGTCGATGCTTTTGTCAGCTATACTTTGCCGCTGCGCAAGGTGTTCCACAGCATGAGCTTCCTGGGCCGTTATGATTACATGAGTGACCACAGCGACGGAACACGCGAGGATGGCATACTTGTTACCAATGATTATCGCCGTCAGCGCCTGACTGGAGGTATAACTTTGAGTATTAGGAAGCCGTTCCTTTCCGACATCCGGTTAAACTATGAGAAATATTTTTATCGGGAAGGAGCGATTCCTAAAGTTTCCGAGCAAGACAAAGTGGTCGTAGAGTTCATGGTCCGTTTCTAAGCCTTTGGGCGGTTGGAAAAAAGTACTGGGGGAAATTCCCGAAAGTACTGCATGAATTCTGTTTTTCTCTTGCATGAATCGGAGCTGTGCCGAAGCGGTATTTCCGCAGGGCGCAGCTCCGGTTTCGTTTTGCCTTTGTCTTTTTGTTGGGGAACTGCGTAGCATTCCGTATCTTTGCTGGAAAGATAGTGAAACGATGGACGACATAATCGAACAGTTGGCCTCCCGCCTGGAGGCAAGAGGCTATACGTTGGCTACGGCAGAGAGCTGCACGGGTGGCCGTATCGCGGCAGCCATTACGGCGTGGCCGGGGTGCTCTTCCTTTTATAAAGGTGGGGTAGTGGCCTATTCCAATGAAGTGAAAATGAATTTGCTGCATGTGTGTCGGGAGACTCTGGACTCCTTCGGTGCCGTCAGCGCCCAGACGGTGCGCGAGATGGTGGCAGGAGCGATGGCTGCCATAGGCGCGGATTGTGCGGTAGCCACTTCCGGCATTGCCGGCCCGGGAGGCGGTTCGCCGGAAAAGCCGGTGGGAACAATCTGGATGGCTGCAGCCGTGCGGGGAAAAGAACCGCTCGTTTTCTGCCAGAGTGGCGACGAGGGACGGGAGTCAAACGCCTGTCGTGCCGCAAAGCGCGCTTTGGAACTCCTTTTACAGGCCCTCGATGCGCAGAAATAAGCTGCTATTTGCGGTTTTTTCAGTGATTTATTTGTATAGTCCCTGCAAATCTGCTATCTTTGTGCCCTGTTTTGAAGAAGTACCCCGAAAGAGGAATAATAAAAAAGAGAAATAAAAATGTCGAAGATTTGTCAGATTACCGGTAAAAAGGCTATGGTGGGCAACAATGTGTCCCACTCCAAGCGGCGTACTAAACGCACGTTCGACGTAAACTTGTTCAGAAAAAAATTCTATTATGTAGAACAAGATTGCTGGATCAGCCTGAAGTTAAGTGCCGCAGGTTTGCGCCTGATTAACAAAGTAGGCCTTGATGCCGCATTGCGTGCCGCTGTAGAAAAAGGCTATTGCGATTGGAAAGATATCAAGGTGATTGGTTAATGTTGTAAAAAGAAGGAGAACAATAGAATGGCAAAGAAAGTAAAAGGCAACCGGATACAGGTTATCTTGGAATGCACCGAAATGAAGGATAGCGGTCTCCCCGGGACTTCCCGTTATATTACGACCAAGAACCGCAAGAATACTACCGAACGTCTGGAGCTGAAGAAGTACAATCCTATCCTTCGGCGCGTGACGGTTCACAAAGAAATCAAGTAAATATCTTAAGAAAGCACATAAGCCATGGCAAAGAAAACTGTCGCAAGTTTGCATGAAGGCTCTAAAGACGGCCGTTCATACACGAAAGTAATCAAGATGGTAAAGTCCCCGAAAACCGGATCTTACATCTTCAATGAGCAAATGGTGCCCAACGAAGAGGTTCAAAACTTCTTTAAGAAATAATTTTTCTACCGGTAAAGAAGATTTTTTGACGGTTTAAATAATTGACGACTTAAAGCTTCCTTTTTCCCGATGAGCGGGCGAAAGGAAGTTTTTTGTTTTGTGTCTGTGCGAAGTCAGGCAGAGAAGAAGAAAGCCGAATACGGCACTTGTGGAAAGAAGTCCCGGTTGTGTGCCGGGAATGATGAGGGCCGTCGAGGGTAGCGTGTCTCGTAAACAAAAAGAAAGCCACGGAGTTTGGGTCCGTGGCTTTCCGCTTCGATATAACCGAAGCAATGAACAGCAGAGATAAATACAATAGTTGAAATTACATCCGGTTGACCGGGAAGAATTTCGAAGGGGTCCTTTTCTCAAAGGAGTGCTAATAGCGTTTCGGCTTTAGCCTCGCACGAAGCGGGTTCGGCCTTGGTCGTGTCGGTTGCTACGCTGTCGGTGTAAGCCAACAGTGATGCAGCGGCAGCTTCTTCTTTAGCAGTATCGTTTGCTACGGTGTCGCTGCATGCCATCAGAGCTGCTTCTGCTTTTTCTGCCTTGCAGCTGTCGGTACTGGTGCTGTCGTTGCTGAAAAGAGCAAAGGCGAGGGCAGTTCCTTTCTGGCATTGCGCAGAAGAGTCGCTTTGTTCTGTAGCTGTCGTGTCGGGACGCAGCAAATTGTCGTTCAGACTTGCAGAGTTACCTGCGTTTACGAACAATGCGCTGCTGCATACAAATGCACCTAAAAGAGAAAAAACTACGTTCTTTTTCATGACTAATACTGTTTTAAGAGGTTTTTTGTTATGTCTTTTTTTAGTTTTAGCTATCTGGTCTGTTTTCGGACGCAGACATAAAGAATAGAAACAAACCGCGTGCCAAGAAAAAGAGTTTCCCTTATATGGCTGATATATAAGGGAATATAAAAATGGTACTAAGACTGTGGAGTGGGGAATGAGTGTGGAAAGTGTGGAATATTTCCCCAGTTTCGGGTGTGGCGGGTACTTTTTTCCACAAAAGTTGCTTCTGTCTTTCCTTCGGGATTGAGGGGAAAAGGAGTGTGGCGGATGCCTTTTCCTACGAAGGTTGCTCCAGTCCGTAGGATTTCATCTTATTGTAGAGCGTTTTCCGGTCTATTCCTAAAAGGCGGGCCGCCAGGCTTTTGTTGTTTCCCGTCTGGGCCAGTGTCTGCAGGATGCGCTCTTTTTCCGACTCTTTGTCGTGCAAGGGGAGCGGAATAGCCGGGGATGTGCTCTTTTTCTCCACGTCCTCTTTCAGTTCTTCGCTGAGCTGGTCGGGGGTTATGATGCCGTCTTCGGCCAGCAGCACTGCCCGCTTGATCAGATTCCGCATTTGCCTCAGATTGCCGGGCCATGAATATTGCCCGATGAGTTGCAGGGCTTCCGGCGAGAAGTCTTTCACTTCCTTGTGCAGTTCGCTCCCGGCTTTTTTCAGGAAGAAGCGCGCGAAGAGCGGAATGTCTTCCTTGCGTTCCCGAAGGGCCGGCATCTTGAGGGTAAATTCGTTGATGCGGTGGTAGACGTCCTCCCTGAAGGTTCCTTTGACGATGGCTGCCTTCAGGTCTTCGTTGGTAGCGGAAATCAGCCGGATGTCTACCGGAATTTCCTGATTGCTGCCTACCGGTCTGATTTTCCGCTCTTGAAGGGCGCGCAGAAGCCGCTGTTGCGTTTCGTAGTCCAGATTGCCTATTTCGTCGAGGAAGAGCGTCCCGCCGTTGGCCGATGCGAATGCGCCGGTCTTGTCGGTCAGTGCTCCGGTGAATGAGCCCTTTACGTGTCCGAAAAACTCGGAGGCGGCCAAGTCGCGGGGTATGGCACCGCAGTCGATGGCGACGAACGGCTTGTCCTTACGTGGGCTGAGCTCGTGAATCCGGTGTGCCACATATTCTTTTCCGGTCCCGCTGTCGCCGTTGATCAGCACGCTCATGTCGGTGGGAGCTACGAGTGCGACGTAGCGGTAAAGTTCGCGCGCTTGCGGGCTGACGCCTTCGATGAACTCGGGCGCGGGTGCGGGAGCTGCCGGACGGGCAGCTGGTGTCTTTCCGCCGAGTGCCTCGTTTATTTTCTGCATCAGCATGTCGGGCTGCATGGGCTTGGCTATGTAGTCGAAAGCTCCCTCCTTGATGGCCTGTACGGCCCCCGGCACATCGGCATATCCGGTCATGATGAGGAAGGGCGAGGCGTAGCCCTGTTCCTGCATCCAGCGCAGCAGTTCCAGCCCGTTCTCGTCGGGGAGCCGGAGGTCGGAGAGTACAAGGTCGGGGATTCCCTTGTCTTCGATGAAGCGGCGGGCCTTTCCTACGCTGGATACGGCTTCGACTTCGAAGTTTTTCTTCCTCAGCCATTTCGTCAACATCAGGCTGAATGTCAAATCATCCTCTACGATCAATATGGATTTCATAGCAATTCGGTTTGAAGTAGGTGCAGGATTTCTTTTTCAGCGGCAATGAGCCGTTCGGTTTGGGCTTTCGCTTCGGGCGAGAATGTCTTGCCGGGTTGCTGCAGGTCGCACATGAGTTGGGCGCACTCGTCGGCACGGATGAGCTGGAATACGGGAAGTTGTTTGTGGGCAATGGCGGCGATTGCCTGCATATCGCCTTCTTTTTGAGCCTTTTCGAGCAGTTCCAGTTCGCGAAGGGTTTCGCTTTGGAACAGTTCGAGTAGTTCCTTCTTTTCGTTTTCGTCGTCGCCGCAGAAGCCGGTGAGCCCGCTCCAGTCGGGTTTCCCCGTGGGGGAATCGGAAAAGTCGCGGGACTTTTCTCCCGAAGTGCCGCCGCTTTCCGCAGAAAGTGCCGGGACTTTTTCGGTATTGTCCTGAGGCTTGCTTTGGCTTCGGATGCGCTCTACGAGCTGGACTACTTCGTGGGCGGAGTAGGGCTTATGGAGGCATCCGGCAAATCCTTTGTCGGTAAATTCCTTTTCGTCCATCTCCCGTGCCGTGACGGCTATGATGGGCGTGTCCTTTGCGCCGGGCAGATTGGAGGCGCGGAGCAGTTCGAGCAGTTCGAAGCCGCTCATGGCCGGCATCTGCACGTCGGTCAAAATGAAATCATAGCGTGCGTTTCGCAGTCGTTCGATCAGTTCTTCGGGGGTTACGCAGCAGTCTGCCGTGGCGCCGCGCCGGCTGAAGCGCTCCTGCGTCAGGCGGAGCTGGATGCGGTCGTCGTCGATTATCAGGAAGCGTATGCCCTCCAGCGTCTTTTCGTTCTGCGGGGTGGCGTTCTCCGTGCCGTCGGTCGTTTGCGGGCGGGCAGTGCTTGGGTTCAGGGGGAGCAGGACGGTGAAGGTGGTGCCTTCCCCTTTCCGGCTTTCTATTTGTATTTCTCCCTGGAATAGGCTGATCAGTTCGTGTACGATGGACAGCCCCAGGCCGAATCCTTCCCGCCCTTGTGCTCCGGGCAGGCGGGTGAAGGCGTGGAATATGCGTTCGCGGTCGGCTTCGTCGATGCCGCTTCCGGTGTCTGCCACGGAGAAACGCAGCCAGTGGTTTTGCATCCTTGCCCGCAGGGTGATGCTTCCGTGGTCGGTAAACTTGAGGGCATTGCTCATCAGGTTGTCGATGAGTTGGCGGAGTTGTACGGTGTCGGTTTCGTATCCTGCTGTGGGCAGGTCGGAAAAATCGGTGTGCAGAGCCAGGTTTCTGGCTTGTGCCGTGGGGCGGAAGTCGGCGGCAATTTCCTCGAAGAAGTGGAGCGGCGAGAAGGGGGTGGCCACGAGTTCTGTCTTTTTCTGCTCCAGTCGGTGGAAATTGAGGAGCTTTTTGATGAGTTCCATCAGGTGTTGGGCCGAGTTCTGTATGTGTCTTACGTTTTCCTGCGGGGCTTTTCCGGCGAGTTGCTCGTCCAGCAGTTCGGCGTAGCCCATGATGTTGCCCAGCGGAGCCTTGAAGTCGTGGGTGATGGCCAGCATCATTTGTTCGCGTGCATGCAGCAGTTCTTCCGCATGTCTTCGGGCTTCTTCCAGCTGGATGCGGTAGCGTTTGTTGCGGGCCAGGTCCCTACATATTATAATAAGGAATATGGCGGCCAGAAGCAGTGCGCTGACGGCTATGGTGGCAATGGCGCGTACCGACTTGTTGCGCAGCGTCTGCTGTTTCAGGTTGAACTTTTGTATCTGTTCGTTAGCCTTGGTTTCGTATTGGCTTATGATGCTGTCGATGCGGCTGTTGAGGATTTGCTCGTTGCGCCGTATGCTTTCTTGTTTTTTCCGCAGGGAGGAGAGGGCAGACTGGTTCTGCTTGATGCTTTTGCCGATGCTCTCTTTCAGGGAATCGTTGGCGGCCGGCGTCTGGAGCGTATCGATGGTAATCTCTACGCGGGTGCCGATTTGCAGGGCGGAGTCTTTTGTCGGGGAGAAAACTTCGGCCACGCGCTTGAAGAAACTTTTGGGTTTTTCGCGGTGGACGATGGAGTCCTGGTGGATGACTACTTGCTTGCGGACGGGCTGCGGCGAGGGCTCCAGCAGTTTTTTCAGTTCTTTTTCGGACAGTGTGAGTCCCTTCTGCCGGTTACTTTCTTGCAGGAACGTCAGCATCTTGTGGTCTTTTTCCCGGATGAGCGCATAGAGCGAGTCGCTGTTGAGCAGCTGCTCCTGGTCGATGGCTTCCAGATTTTCCATTTCCTGATGGATGTAGAGCAAAGCGACGAGCAGCAATGCCAACAGCGAGGCATAGCCGAGAAAGACTTTCAGCCGGGTGAACCGGGAAGGGATGGCAGGCATGGGGCGAAGGGCTTAGACTTCGTTGCCGCGAATGCCCAGGGCTTTCATGATGGGGTAGGCCAGAATGCGGTGTTGGATGCCGGCCGGGAGATTTTCGGGGTTGGGGTCCATGTCGAAGAGGGTTATTTCCTTATCGGAAGAGCAGGACGCCAATTGCTCATAGAGTGCAAGCCTTTTTTCCGAATCCTGCGTATCGACTGCGACGGCGATGCGCTTCACTTCTTCGGAGGCGGCTACGTAGCGTAATGATTCGAGAAGGAATTCGTCCGGTTCGCTCATGCCCTCCGGGCGGAAAGCGTAGATGGTGACTTCCCCTACCGTGCAGCGGAAAGACATGTTGTTCAGCTCGCCTTCGATATCTGCGGGGCAGGACTGGGGTATTTGTGCGGACATTTCGTCATAAATCAGGAGGGCTTGGACTGCATCTTTGTCAGCCTTTGGAAATTTTGCATCGAGGGCAAAATAAGTGAGCAGCATGGCCGGATGGATTAAGTCGAGCTCCCGTTGCAGTTTGTGGGAAAACAATTGATTTAAATCGGCAATAGTGCGATTGAGGAAAGCGGTGCTAATGAGCAGAATTGAAGGAGCGAATTTCATAAGTTCCGTATTTTAGAATTTGTTTTTCTGCAGGCAAAGGTACGAAAAGAAACTTTTTTAGTACGACGAATTGGCGTGAAATGCGGTTTTGGCGCGGGTTTTGAAGTATATGGGTGTGACGATATTGAATACACAAAGCGAAAGGAGATTAAAAAATGAATATTGAGAAATTTACAATTAAAAGCCAGGAAGCCCTTCAAGGAGCGGTCAATCTGGTACAAAGCCGCGGGCAGCAAAGCGTGGAGACGGTGCATCTGCTCCTCTCCGTGCTGAAGGTCGGCGAGCAAGTGTGCCACTTCTTGTTCCAGAAGTTGGGCGTCAACGAGGCTACCGTCTCGGCAATGGCCGAAAAGGAGGTTTCCACCTTCCCGAAGGTCAGCGGCGGAGAGCCTTATTTGAGCCGCGAATCGAACGAAGTGTTGAATCGGGCTGAAAGTCTGGCCAAGGAACAGGGCGACGAATTCGTATCTTTGGAGATGTTGCTGCTGGCCTTGCTGGTAGTGAAGAGTGCCGCTTCCCGCATTTTGCAGGACGCCGGCGTGACACAGGCCGAGTTTCGGAAAGCCGTTGCGGAACTCCGTAAGGGAAGCAACGTGAATAGTGCGAGCAGCGAGGATACTTACCAGAGTCTGGAGAAGTACGCCATCAATCTTTGCGAGGCTGCGCGCGAAGGAAAGCTCGACCCGGTCATCGGGCGTGACGAGGAAATCCGTCGTGTCCTGCAAATCTTGAGCCGGCGTACGAAGAACAACCCGATACTTATCGGTGAGCCGGGAACGGGAAAGACCGCGATAGTAGAGGGATTGGCCGGACGTATTGTGCGCGGCGACGTGCCTGAGAACCTGAAGAATAAGAAGATTTATTCGTTGGATATGGGTGCGTTGATTGCCGGCGCCAAGTATAAGGGCGAATTCGAGGAGCGTTTGAAAGCAGTCATCAACGAGGTTAAGCAATCGAACGGCGAGATCATTCTGTTTATCGATGAGATTCACACGCTGGTCGGTGCCGGTAAGGGCGAAGGCGCTATGGATGCGGCCAACATCTTGAAGCCTGCCTTGGCGCGTGGAGAGCTGCGGAGCATTGGTGCCACTACGTTGGACGAGTATCAGAAGTACTTCGAAAAGGATAAGGCGCTGGAGCGTAGGTTCCAAATCGTTATGGTTAACGAACCGGACGTCTTGAGCAGCATATCCATACTGCGTGGCTTGAAGGAAAGATATGAGAACCACCATCACGTACGTATTAAGGATGATGCGATTATCGCAGCCGTAGAGCTCTCGAACCGTTACATCACAGACCGTTTCCTGCCGGATAAGGCAATCGACCTGATGGATGAGGCTGCGGCCAAGTTGCGTATGGAGGTGGACTCCGTGCCTGAGGAACTGGATGAAATCACGCGGCATATCAAGCAGTTGGAAATCGAACGTGAGGCAATCAAGCGTGAGGGCGACGAAAACAAGTTGCAACAGTTGGGTAAAGAAATCGCTGAATTGCGTGAGCAGGAGTCCGCTTACCGCGCAAAGTGGCAGAGCGAGAAGGAGCTGGTCAATACGATTCAGCAGAATAAGGTGAAGATGGAGCAGCTGAAGTTCGAAGCCGAGCGTGCCGAACGGGAAGGCGATTATGGAAAAGTGGCTGAGATTCGCTATGGAAAGTTGCAGCAATTGCAAAAGGAGATAGACGAGACTCAGAAGAAACTGCACGAGACTCAGAGCGGAAGTGCCCTTATTAAGGAGGAAGTCGACAGAGACGATATTGCCGAAGTGGTAAGCCGCTGGACCGGAATCCCTGTAAGTAAGATGCAGCAGAGCGAGCGTGAGAAGTTGCTTCACCTCGAGGAAGAGTTGCACAAGCGGGTTGTCGGTCAGGAAGAGGCCATCCGCGCGGTGAGTGACGCTGTGCGTCGGAGCCGTGCCGGGCTGCAGGATCCTCGTCGGCCGATTGGCAGTTTCATCTTTTTGGGCACGACTGGTGTCGGTAAGACGGAGCTTGCGAAGGCATTGGCCGAGTACTTGTTTGACGATGAGAGCATGATGACGCGTATTGATATGAGTGAATATCAGGAAAAGCACAGCGTAAGCCGTCTGATCGGAGCGCCTCCCGGATATGTAGGCTATGATGAGGGCGGACAGCTTACGGAAGCCATTCGGAGGAAGCCGTACAGTGTGGTTTTGTTCGACGAGATCGAGAAGGCACATCCTGATGTTTTCAACATTCTGCTGCAGGTTTTGGACGACGGGCGGCTGACCGACAACAAGGGACGTACGGTAAACTTCAAGAATACCATCATCATTATGACGTCCAACATGGGCAGTTCGTACATACAGAGCCAGTTTGAGAAATTGAACGACTCGAATCGCGAGCAACTCATAGAGGAAACCCGTAACGAGGTGATGCAAATGCTGAAAAAGACCATCCGTCCTGAGTTTTTGAACCGTATCGACGAGATAATCATGTTCACTCCTCTGAATAAGGAGGAAGTAAAACAGATTGTGCGTCTGCAGATTGGCAACGTAGTGCGTATGCTGGAAGGAAATGGCATTCATCTGGAGGTAGAAGATGCGGCTGTCGACTTCCTCTCGGAAGCCGGATTTGATCCGGAGTTCGGCGCGCGTCCTGTGAAGAGGGCCATTCAGCAGTATTTGCTCAATGACTTGAGCAAGAAGATACTTGCCGGCGGCATCGACCGCGAGAAGCCGGTACGCATCGATTGCAAGGATCATCAGCTCGTGTTCTCGAACTAATGGGAAAAAGTCTCGCACCTTTTTAAATAAAGTGCAGCCGCTTATGCGTAAAACATAAGCGGCTTTTTTTTTATGCCTGCAAGCAAAAAAGAGCAAATATATTTGGATAGGTCGGAACAAGACCTTATCTTTGTCTTCAAGAAAAGGAGAGAAATCCCGCAAGTCAAGAGCGTGAATGACATAAGCGCCGCATTGCTCTGATGGGGAAGCTCTACAATTATACTGAAAACCGAGCTCCGCTCTCCCGTTTAATGGCGTGCCACTGTCCGCAAGGACTGGGTGGATTACAAAGAACGGTGGGCACTCAAATCTTGTCACTCGGAGTTTTCATCTAATCAACAATGCGGCACTTTTCATAATAGGCAGGTTGCTCGTCCGTAAGGACGTGCAACCTGTTTCTTTTTGTGCCTTCCTTTTTATGCACTCGTCGTGGCAGACTTCGGATCAACTCATCCCTCTTCCCTGGGACAAAACCCAACGGAAAAGGGAAAAGGAGATAGTTTCTGCAGAAGAGGATAAAGGAAGGCTGGAGAAACTTATAAACAAAAGGTTGAATATGAATTTACCAGTGGTCCCTAAAAAAGAGCCACATAATCAGAACACACAGAACTAAGAATATAATGAGAGACCTATGTGGGTGAATACGATAGAGGCATCATCAAATCCAAGCTTCTCTGCGACAAAAGAGAGAACTATAGGTGTTATCAAAAGCACCCAAACCCACGGTTGTTCCCTGAGATGTTTTAGGCTCATTGTCTTCTGAATTCATAGAAACTCTCTTTTATTTCTTTTTCTAAACACGCCCGAGAAGAGCTTTTATGTATAGAAATAACATATAAAATAGAGGTAAATTGTATGAGCAAAGATGTAAAGTTCAACATAAAACTCTCTGTAGACGGGAAAGAGCAGGTCGTTACCGCATCTACAAACATAAAAGAGTTAGCCTCCCGGTTGGGAATAACAGAGAAAAAAGCTAAAGGCGTAGAAAGCGCTTTTAGTCTTATCTCTTTTAACCAGCTAAGGGAAGCAGTCCAAAACCTCTCCGACGCGTTTTCCCGACTGTCGGGCAGTATGGGCGAAACTCTACGGGCAAACAATTTGATACAGCAGCTCACCGGAGGGGGAGACGGGCGAAGAACGCGGCCGACTTCTTTCCTTCGCACGTCGTGGTGCAGCGTGATGCGATGGGTGGCTCGGCGTAACCCAATCGAAAACTCCGTTTTCGTTTGGCTTCGCGCTCGTCTTTCATTATATTTGCCTTAGTTCTTGGGCTTTTCCAGCTTGAGGATGATTGTTGGACCAATTAATCTTTTTGAATTTTATGGATGGAGTGATTGAACCGAAGCGAGGTGATTCCTCGTTGCATGAGCGCATGATGCGTCGTGCCATATCGTTGTCTTTGGAAAGTGTTGCGCGAGGTGGCGGGCCGTTTGGGGCGGTTATTGTCCGCGACGGGGAAATCATTGCCGAGGGAACGAACCGTGTCACGCTGAATTGTGACCCTACGGCTCATGCGGAGGTGCAGGCTATCCGTGCCGCGGCAGCCCGGTTGGGTACTTTTGACTTGAGCGGATGCACGATTTATACTTCTTGCGAGCCTTGTCCCATGTGTCTCGGGGCCATCTACTGGGCGCATATAGACCGCATGTTTTACGGCAACAGCAAGCAGGATGCGGCGGCAATAGGTTTTGATGACGCCTTTATTTACAAGGAGTTGGCATTGCCTGCGGGCGAACGCCGGCTGAAGTCGGAGGCATTGCTCCCGGAAGAGGCTATCGAGGCTTTCCGCCTTTGGGAAAGTAAGGAGGACCGGACAAATTACTGAGGCACTTTTCCCCGAAAGTACTGCCGGAAAATAGAAAAAGTGCCTGCGCTATAAAAGAATAGCGCAGGCACTTTTGGTTTGTGGATTATAGGCGGGCGTTTTTATTGGACGCCTGCTTTTTTGTTCAGGGCATTGGTCAAGCGGGTCATCGCATTGTCGATCATGTCGTGCGTGCCGCTTCCGTCACTTACGTACTTCACAACCATTTCTGCATAGTCAATGGTTTCGGCCAACGTTACAGCCTCTTCCTGGCTGTAGCCGGTCGTGTCGGTGGCTTTGGCCTTGGCCAGCAGAGCGGAGAGGTCGCCGAGGTCTTCGAGTTCGGGCAGGTTACCGGGACGCATCGTGTTGATGGCGGCGTTAAGCTCGCTGGCGGCGGCATTCACTTCTGCCTGGTTGTAGTTCTTCTCGGTGTTGTCGTACACGGCTTGCGCCTTGCGGGTCTGTTCCATCAGGCGGGCAAATCCGTAGGGTGCCCACGGTGCGTATTCCGGAACTTTCACGCTGAGTGCGTTCCAGGCGTTTTGTGCTTTCTCGCGGTCCTTGGCCAGGGAGATGAGTTCGGCCAGAGTCATTTTGTCGATGTCCTTGGTATTCACCAGGTTTTCTTCCGCATTGGTCAGCGCCAGGCGTTGACGGTCTATTTGAATCTGGTCGTCGCTGGTGCTCAATACTTCCTTGGCTTCGCCGATGGCCTGCTGGAAGGTGTCGTACGAATCCCAGGTGTAGTCGGCTTTTGTCTTGGACTCAGCTTCTGCAATTGCTTGCTCGAGCAGCGATTTGTCGGTCTTTTTGTTGGCTTTCAGGCCGGCAATGGCGTTGTCGATGGCGGCAATCTGTGCGCTGAACTGCGACTCTTCCATATTGGTTGCGTCGAGAATGGCTTCGCCGGCAGCGATTTGCTCGTTGAGTGCGGCAAGAGATTTTTTCTTGTAGTTCTCGGGACGGAAAATCTTGGCTTCCTTCAGTTTGGCAGCGAGCTGCTTCTTCACTTCTGCACACGGGTCTCCGAGCAGATTGATGCGGAAGTAGTGCGTGAGGTGCTTGTCCTGATAATAATCGGGGACGAAGGTTGTTCCGTCAACCGTCAGTGTGTACAGGTTTCCACCCAGGCCCGGCGTTCCGTTCTGCGGCGGATTGGCCACGATGTTGTGCAGGTCGGAGGCAATATTGAGGGTTGCTTCGTTCCAGTTGTCTATGCCGGTGGACACCATGGCGAGGGGGCCATACATCAGGGTTCCGGCCCACATGGGTTCGAATGCCGTGCTGGTTTCGTTTTTCCCGGTAGCGGCAGTCTCCATCTTGTCGGGGCCGAAGTCGATATGCTTGCTGAAAGGCATGGTTATCTCCACCACGTCCGACGTGCTCCAGCGGCGGGCAGGAATCGTAACGTAGGTGCTGGGCTGGTAGCTGCTTGCCACGGAAGTTCCGTTCAGCTTGATGTCGAAACCGCTGGTTGCCCAGTAGGGAACGCGCAGCTTCAAGGCAAATTCGGCAGACCCTTCGGTTATGCGGATGACGGAGCTCTCTGCGGGCCACTGGCAGTCCTGTTGCAGGGTGATGCCTTTGGCATCCCACGTGAGAGTGGTGGGAATGTAGAGGGCAACCCATAGGGTATTGTCAGATGCGAAGTAGGCGGCTTCCTGGTATTTCACGTGGTTTTCCGAGCCGGTACCTCCGCAGCAGGTGGATTGCGGCGTTTCGTTTCCCCATGGCTTGGAGGCATCCAGGCCTACGGCATACTGATAGGTCGTCTGATAGTGTACGGGATTCAGAGAACCGACAAGCTGGTTGTAGAGAACCCGCTCGTAATAGTCCATGTATTGCGCATTGTCGGGATTGAAGCAGTTGAGGTCTTTGGTGAGTTTGGCCAGGTTGTAGGCACAACACGTCTCGTTTATCGTAGGAGAGGGGTAGAGATTGCGCTCGCGGTCGGAGGTTACGTTGGTAGCCATACTCAGTATTTGCGTATAGGGCTGGCGGAACATTTCGCCGTTGCCTACTCCGCCCGAAGAATAGCGGTATCTTCCCTGAATAAAGTTCCAGAAATTCAGCGAAAGGTTGTAGTAATACGGATTTGCATTGCCGCGGTAGCTGCGAAGTGCTCCCACAATCATCGGAATGTGCTGGTTGGCGTGGCGAGTGCGGATGTCGTCTATGTTGCGGGAGAGCGGTTGATAGAATGCGGGGCTGTCGAAATAGGAAGCGGCTTGCAGGAGACGTGCCTTTTCCGTAGAGTCGGTGACCATGGCCGAGAGGCGCGCCAGCGATTCGGTCATGCCGCCTACTTCGCCGGCTATATACATGTTCCACATCTCGTAGCGGTTTCCGGGTTTGCTGCGGCGCTCTTCCTTGGTTCCGTCGGTCTTGACGTAGGTGCGGTAGTACATGCGGTTCCAAACCCACAGTCCCATGTCTTTGGCTATGAGCAAGGCTTTGGCTGCAATCTCGGGGTCGTCGACGTAAGTGGCTATGTCAATCAGTCCAGCCAGTTGCTTGTGGATGGAATAGTAGGGGGCCCATACCCAGCTTTCGTTGTTGTAGGCGCGGTACATCTCTATCAGTACGGCGTGTTGCGCCGGTATGGCGTTGAGGTATCCGTAGCCGTATTTTTTATAATCCTGCTTGTATCGGTCGAAGTCGGCCCATGTTCCTTTCATGTCGCGCAGCTCTTCTTCGGGTGCGAA
The DNA here is from genome assembly GCA_050946375.1 of Bacteroidaceae bacterium. GTDB lineage: Bacteria > Bacteroidota > Bacteroidia > Bacteroidales > Bacteroidaceae > UBA1794. Next base: position 71,852 of record JBMNUT010000012.1, read on the forward strand.
GTCGCGTGCTTCCCAATAGCGGCCGAGTTTCTTGTCCCATACGAAGGTCCGTTCCTGGCATTCGCGCAGGGTGTTGACCATTTCCCGCATGTTGTTGCGCAGAATTTCTTTCTGTTTCGGGTCGTTGGTGCTGGCGAAGGCGAAAGCCAGGGCCGACATGTAGTGGCCCGAGCCATGGCCTTTCAGTTTGGTCGTGGGGGAGTCCCAGCCGTCGGCTACGGGGTAGCCTTCTGTGCTGAGGCCGTATGTGTCGCGGTAGTTATAGAGCTGCTGCTTGACGTCCCAGCTGCAAATTTCTTTCAGGGCCAGTTCGCGGTTGGAGGTCAAGCGGTTTTCGCCGTTGATGGTGACTTTGTTGAGGGGGAACGGCTCGGCTACCGGAATGGGGCCCGGCGTTTTGTAGGAACCGTCCACGACTTGAATTTTGGCGGTGATGGGATAACCGTTGGGGGTGGTGTTGTCGCCGATAATAAATCCTTTTATGTTGTATTCATGCCCCACGGGATTGATTGACTCATTGGCTTCGGCTTGCTCGGAGGTCAGGCCGGAATTTGTCCAGCGGGTTTGCCTGTATTCGGCAGTCCCGTCGGAATAGGTGACCCATACCAGGAATGGGAGTCTTGGGGCTGTGCCTACGGGGCATTTTATCTGGATGTCTTCTACTTGGGTTATTGTCTTGAATCCCGCTGGAGTTTTGTCTTTTTCTGCAGCGTAGGTCTCGGTTTGCGGAATGGTTATGGTCATTTCCGCTGGCGCAGCAATGGAAAGTTGTGCGCATACCAAAGCCGAGAGGGCAAGGTTAATGTTGTTTTTTATCATACCATAAAAGGACTTAATATAAATGCTATAAATTCTTTCGATGACAAAGGTAACGATTCTGTTGAGTTCAGCAAAAGAAGATGAAAGAAAAACAGTTTGTTACGCGGAAGAGGCTCCCTCGGGAGCCGGGACGGTTCCGGCACTTTAGGGAGGGAGATGCCCGCCTGGCGGAATGCAGTGCCGCACCCGGGCGCAGGAAGTGCCTCGGGTTTGGGCGAAAACCGGCAAGGGTATTGGGAAAAAGGCGAGGCGGTTTTTTAAGGAAATGGGTTGTAGTTGTAGAGTATGGTGCGACCTGTTTTCAGGGAAGCCGGTACGTCGATGAGCCGCTGGTTACGGCTTCCGCGGAACAGCAGTGTCTCGTCGCGCTGCGACTCGAGGTAGGGGCCGTCGACCAGTACGTCTACTTGTTCCAGCAGGGCGCGGCGTTCCGGCGAAGCGAGTAGCGACTCGTAGCGGAAACCGGTATAGCACCAGATGTTTTTCCGCGTACGTTTCTTGATAAACCGGGCAAGTTCGGCAAAACCCGACGGCTGGAACATCGGGTCGCCGCCGGAGAAAGTGACGTCGGCAAACTCGTCTTGTTCTATAAGGTGGAAGACTTGTTCCGCTTCCATCAGGTTCCCGCTCCCGAAGTCCCACGATTGCGGGTTGTGGCATCCGGGGCAGTGGTGGCTGCACCCGCTGCAGTAAACGGCAGTGCGCAGCCCCGGTCCGTCGGCGGTCGTGTCTTCTACGATGTCGAGTATGGCGATTTGCATCGTTTTTCGGTCGGGATTTAATTCGTTTGGTGGGTTGTCCGGTCGTTGAGTTCGGCCAGTTTGGCTTTGTTCCAGCGTTCGGTGGTGCCGACCAGGTAGCCGGTAATGCGCTGAAGGCGGTCTATGTGCTTGCTGCCGCACTGGGGACACTGCTCCAAGTGGGGCGCAGCGTTTTCGTATCCGCACTCCATGCAGCGGTTTCTGTTGTGGTTTACGGAGCCGTAGCCCATGTCGTAGCGGTCCATCATGTCTACGATGCGCATGATGGCTGCGGGGTTATGGGTGGCATCGCTGTCCATTTCGACGTAGAAGATATGCCCGCCTCGTGTGAGGGTATGGTAGGGTGCTTCGATTTCGGCCTTGTGACGGGCGCTGCACTTGTAGTAAACCGGCACGTGGTTGGAGTTCGTGTAATATTCGCGGTCGGTGACTCCGGGTATGGAGCCGAATGTCTTGCGGTCTACGCGGGTGAATTTGCCGGCGAGCCCCTCGGCGGGTGTGGCTAAGACGCTGTAATTGTGCTGGAACTCCTCGGAGTATTGATTGGCGCGGTCGCGCATATAGGTTACGATGCGCAGTCCTAATTCCTGTGCCTCGGCCGATTCTCCGTGATGCTTGCCGATCAGTGCGACCAAGCATTCGGCCAATCCGATGAAGCCGATGCCCAGTGTGCCCTGATTGATGACGGGCGCAATGGTATCGCCGGGCTTCAGTTTTTCGCACCCGAGCCACAATGCGGACATAAGTAGGGGGAATTGCTTGGCGTATGCTGTCTTTTGAAACTCAAAGCGCTCGTGCAGCTGGCGGGCTGTGAGGGCAATCATCTGGTCGAGCTTGGCGAAAAATTGTGCGATGCGCTCTTCTTTGTGCTCGATGTGGCGGCATTCGATGGCCAAGCGGACTATGTTTATCGTAGAAAACGAGATGTTTCCCCGTCCGATGGAAGTCTTTGGCCCAAAACGGTTCTCGAATACCCGCGTCCGGCAGCCCATTGTGGCCACTTCATGCAGGTAACGTAGCGGATCGTCGGCATGCCATTCGTCACTCCGATTGAACGATGCGTCCAGATTGAGGAAGTTTGGGAAGAAACGCCGGGCGGTTACCTTGCAGGCCAGTTGGTATAAATCATAATTCCGGTCTTCCGGTAGATAATTCACGCCTCGTTTCTTTTTCCATATCTGGATGGGGAAGATGGCTGTCTCGCCGTTTCCTACCCCGCGGTAGGTGCTGTTCAGCAGTTCGCGTATGATGCAGCGGCCTTCTGCGCTGGTGTCCGTGCCGTAATTGATGCTGCTGAATACGACTTGGTTCCCTCCGCGCGAATGGATGGTATTCATGTTGTGGATGAATGCCTCCATGGCTTGATGCACGCGGCTTACGGTTTGGTTGACGGCGTGCTGTATGATGCGTCGTTTTCCTTGCAGCAAGTCGAGCGGTTGGGCAATGTAGTCGTCCAGTTCTATATTATATAAGGTAGAATAATCGGCGGCGTTCAGCTCTTCGAGCTTCTTGAGTTCTTCGATGAAGCTGGTGCGTACGTAGGGCGCCAGGTAGAAGTCGAATGCGGGAATTGCTTGTCCTCCGTGCATTTCGTTCTGGGCGGTTTCCAAGGAGATGCAGCCCAATATGCTGGCCGTTTCTATTCTTTTGGCCGGGCGCGACTCGCCATGTCCGGCGGAGAAGCCGTGTTTGAGGATATGGTCGAGCGGATGTTGCACACAGGTGAGGCTCTTGGTGGGATAGTAGTCCTTGTCGTGGATGTGCAGGTAGTTGTGGCTGACGGCTTCCTTTACGTCTTCGCTGAGCAGGTAGTCGTCGACAAACGGTTTGGTCGTTTCGCTGGAGAATTTCATCATCATGCCGGCGGGCGTGTCGGCATTCATGTTGGCATTTTCCCGCGTGATGTCGTTGGATTTGATGTTGATGATTTCCTGAAAAAGGTCGCGTGTCTTGGCTTTCCGGGCAATGCTGCGCTGGTTTCGGTAGGCGATATATTTCTGGGCTACGTCCTTTCGGCTGCTTTTCATCAGTTCTATTTCCACGAAGTCCTGGATTGCCTCTACGGTCATCTGGCTGTCGCCGAAAAAGGCGATGTGGTCCGTGATTTGGCGGATGAGCTGTCTGTCTTCGCCTTTCTCGGTATGCAGCATGGCTTTGCGGATTGCTGTGCTGATCTTCTCTTCATTAAATCCCACGATGCGTCCGTCTCTCTTAATGACCGTCTGTATCATAACTTTTCTACTTACTTCTTGGTTTTAGATTCTGCTTGCAAAGATATGGTATTGCTCTATAAGTTTTCTGTTTTGGATAACCTTTTGCTTGTTAAATAGTGTTTCTCTATTGAATTTGAGCAGTTTATATTTTCGTTTTGGAGAACTTCTATAATTTAATTGTTCCTGTTGTTCTTTAATTTTGGATACTTTCTTTCTTAATAAAGTCGCTTCGTTTTCGGATTTGTGCGGGGGATTGCGAAAGAAAGGTGCTGCAGTTTGGAACAAAAGAGGCTGGGAGCAGTAGGCATTGCCTATGCCGTAAGGAGAAAAAAAGTGCTTGAATGGGAGAAAAGCCGATGGACTTCCCGGGGAGAGGTCAGGCTTCCACCTGCTTCAGTGTCTGCTCTACTTCGTCGATGGTGCTTTGGAATGCTTTGTCGACTTCACACTGATTTTTGATAGTCTTGTAGGCGTGGATTACGGTGGCGTGGTCCCGCTGTCCGATGATTCGCCCGATGCGCGCAGAAGACTCTTCGGTATATTTTTTAGCCAGGTACATGGCTACCTGACGCGCCAGCACAATGTCGCGTTTCCTGCTGCGCGAATGCAAATCTTCGGGCTTCACCGAATAGAAAGTGCAGACGTGCTCGATGATGTCGTCCAGTGTAATCTTCTTTTGGATTACCTTTATGGATTTTCGCACAATCGTTTCTGCCAATGCCAGGTCGATGGGGCGCTTCATGCAGATGGCGTGTGCGTTGAGCGAGCACAGTATTCCTTCGAATTCGCGGACGCTTTCGTTGACGTTCTCTGCCAGATATTCCACGACGTCGGCGGGAATGGACAGTCCGTCGTGCATGATTTTGTTTTGCAGTATGGCACGCCTTAAGTCGATGGTCGGCTTCCCGATCTCGACCTGCACGCCCGATTTGAAGCGCGTAAGCAGTCGGTCTTCAAACCCTTGCAGTTCTACCGGAGCGCGGTCGGCGGCCAGTATGATCTGCTTCCCGTTGAGGTATAAGTGGTTGAAGATGTGGAAAAAAGTGTTCTGGGTTGCTTTAACGCCTGCAAACTCCTGAACGTCATCCAGTATGAGTGCGTCGATTTCCTGATAGAAATGGAAGAAATCGTTCTGGCAGTTCTTGCGTACGGAGTCGGTGTATTGCACCATAAACAGGTGGGCAGACAGGTAGAGTACGCGCATTTGGGGATGTAACTCCTTGATGCGCGCCCCGATGGCGTTCAGCAAGTGGGTCTTTCCGCAGCCGCTCGGTCCCCAGAGGAACAAGGGGTTGAACGTCTTGGCAGGCTTGTTGGCCACCGATTCGCCTACGGCACGGGGGAAGCGGTTGCTGCTTCCTTCGATGAAGTTGTCGAAGTTGTACTCCGGCTTGAGGTGCGGGTCGATGTCGGGCAGGGCCGTTTCCTGGTTTTGCCCGAAGGCCGGCGTCTCGTTTTCGAGGCGGTTGGGCTTCTGGATATGGTGTTTGGTGGCGGGAGGGGCGTAGACTGTGATGCCTTCCCGCTGTTCGGAGTCGATTTGGGCGTTGTAGAAGAGGTTGGTCTTGGGGCCGATTACTTTCTTGAGCGCCGCCTGAATTACCGGCATGTAGTGCTCTTCGAGAAATTCGCAGAAGAACACGGAGGGGACTTGCACGTAGAGTGCTTTCTCATCTTCCTTATAATTATAAGGTACGATGGGCTCAAACCACGTGCGGAAGGCTGTGTCTTCCACATTGTCGCGGATGAATGCCAGGCAACGGCCCCATAATTCTTGTGCTTTATTTGAAGATGAGTTTAAAATCATGTCGGTAAGTAGGAAAAAGTTATCCCGGATTTCGAAGGTTACTGTCTGTTCGGGCTTGCAAAGATGCGGATGAAATTCTGAAAAAACAAGTGCTTTTTCTTTAGGAATTTACCTTTTGAAGAGTAAAACTCTGTTTTATAGAGAATTGTCGGGAACCGGAAAAATGGAATCGGAAATATTTATATTGCAATTATGGAAGCATTTGAAAAATAGTCTTTTATCTTTCCATTTCGCGCTCCGTAATTTTGCGTTTTTGTTTTGTGACATTTCTGAAACAAATGCTTTCTTTTGAGGAAGTTAACTATCGCTTCTTCCCTTTCCGCCGGGAGTTTCCAATTTGGATTTATTCTAAATAGTCAAAATCGCGTGCGCTGTTTTCCCATTCCCTGGGCGGGGTATGGAAGAGGGGAGGGGGAAAGGAAAGAAAGTGGCAGCACTTGTAGGAAAAAGTGCCGGCGCTTTTCCCGAAAAGTCATTCCGCTTTTTCCGGACGGGATGGCAGCTTTTCTGCTCCGGGGGGCCTCTGTCTGCCTGAATAAAGAGGTAAAAAGAACAAGTCGCCCGCATTTCCCGCGTAAGTGTCGGAGAAAAAAGTTACATTTGCATCTCAAAATTAAAAAAAGAATAGTAGTTCGAACACACAATGGACAACACACATTTGTTTTTAGGCGATGAAGCCATAGCGCAAGCAGCGCTCGATGCGGGGCTTTCCGGCGTATATGCTTATCCGGGAACTCCCTCTACCGAGATAACGGAGTATATCCAATCCCATACGCAGGCTGAGGAAAAGATTCACAGCCGCTGGTGTACCAATGAAAAGACGGCCATGGAGGCCGCTTTGGGAATGTCTTATGCCGGAAAGCGGGCCTTGGTCTGCATGAAGCACGTAGGAATGAACGTAGCGGCCGACTGCTTTGTCAATTCGGCTATCACCGGAGTGAACGGAGGCCTTCTTGTTGTGGCAGCCGACGACCCGAGTATGCACTCTTCCCAAGACGAACAGGACAGCCGCTTCTATGGCGATTTTGCATTGCTCCCCATGATGGAGCCTTCTTCGCAGCAGGAAGCCTATGATATGGTGCACTATGCCTACGATTTCTCCGAGCAAGTCGGCGAGCCGGTGCTGTTCCGCATTACGACGCGCCTGGCCCACAGCCGTTCGGGCGTAGTGGTCAAGGCAGAAAAGCGGGCGCAAAATGAGGTCCGCGTTCCGGCCGACGAGCGTCAGTTCGTGCTTCTTCCAGCGTTGGCCCGTAAGCGCTATGCATTGCTCATCGAGAAGCAGGCCGAACTGATGCGCGCTTCGGAAGAATCCCCCTTCAATATATATAAAGACGGTGCGGACAAGAGTAAAGGCATCGTGGCTTTCGGCATAGGCTATAACTATGTGATGGAAAACTTCCCCGAAGGCTGCCCGTATCCGGTATTGAAAATCGGACAGTACCCCATGCCGCAGGAAAAACTGGAGAAGATATTTGCCGAATGCGAGGAAGTTCTGGTAGTCGAAGAAGGCCAGCCTTTTGCCGAGCGCCTCTTGCGTGGCTATTTGCACAGCGGTGCCGGGCAGAAAGTGCGCGGCCGTCTGGACGGCGCGCTGCCCCGAACCGGCGAACTGACGCCCGACAGCGTAGGGCGCGCCTTGGGTAAGGAACATAAGGCGGCTTATTCCGTACCGTCGCTGGTGGAGATGCGTCCGCCCGCACTGTGCGAAGGCTGCGGACACCGCGACATGTATACGATACTTACGGAGGTTTTGCGCAACGAGTATCCCACTTCGCGTGTCTTCGGCGATATCGGCTGTTATACGCTGGGAGCCGGTGCTCCGTTCTACGCCATCAATTCGTGCGTCGATATGGGTGCTTCCATCACGATGGCAAAGGGAGCGGCCGATGCAGGCCTCTATCCGGCGGTTTCCGTCATCGGTGACAGCACTTTCACGCACTCCGGAATTACCGGGTTGCTGGACTGTGTGAACGAAAATACGGATATGACCATAATAATCTCCGACAATGAGACGACCGCCATGACGGGTGGTCAGGACAGCGCAGGCACCGGTCGGCTGGAGGCTATATGCCGTGGAATCGGTGTGGCGCCCGAACACATTCGTGTGGTAGTGCCTTTGAAGAAGAATTACGAGGAAATGCGCACCATCCTGCGGGAAGAATTGAATTATCACGGCCTTTCGGTCATCATTCCCCGTCGTGAGTGCATACAGACCCTGAAGCGTAAGAAAAACAAGAAGCAATAAAAATCGGATATTGACAAGGAACAACGAAATGAAAAAAGATATATTATTGTCCGGAGTAGGAGGGCAAGGCATTCTTTCCATTGCTACTGTAATCGGAGAAGCAGCCCTAAAGAGCGGTTTGTACATGAAGCAAGCCGAAGTCCACGGTATGAGTCAGCGTGGAGGCGATGTCCAGTCTACGTTACGCCTGAGTGATTCGCCCATTGCTTCCGACCTTATTCCCATCGGAGGCTGCGATTTGATTATTTCCATGGAGCCGATGGAAGGATTGCGCTATCTCCCTTACCTGAATCCCGAAGGCTGGCTGGTAACCAATGAGACACCTTTTGTCAATATTCCGCATTATCCGGAAAAGAGTGCCCTGGAAGGTGAGATAAACAAGCTGCCTCACCGCGTAATGCTCAATATCGAAGCCGTAGCGCGCGAGCTGGGTTCGGTGAGAGTGGCCAACATGGTGCTTCTCGGGGCTACCATTCCTTTCTTAGGGCTTAGCTATGAGTCGATACAGGCAGCAGTGGCCGACATTTTCGGCCGCAAGGGCGAGGAGATTGTGGCTATGAACCTGAAAGCACTTGCTGCCGGAAAGCAAATTGCGGAAACGAATCTTTAAAAGAAGAGTACATCATGGACCAGGAATTTTGGCAGCCGGAAATCGAGCTGATGCCCCGCGAAGATCTGGAAAAGCTGCAAGCCCAGCGTTTAAGGAAGACTATCGAAATCGCCATGCATTCTCCCTTTTACGGGAAACTGTATCGGGAAGCGGGCATAACCCCTGATGTGATTCAAAATATCGAGGACATCCGCAAGCTGCCCTTCACCATGAAAGAAGACATGCGTGCCCACTATCCTTTCGGACTGCTGGCCGGCGACATGGCCGATGCGGTGCGCATTCATTCTTCGAGCGGCACTACGGGCACGCCTACGGTCATTGTTCACTCGCAGCACGATATCGATTCGTGGGCGAACCTGGTGGCCCGTTGCCTTTATATGGCGGGTGTGCGCCGAACCGACGTATTCCAGAACAGTTCGGGCTACGGCATGTTTACCGGCGGGCTCGGCTTCCAGTATGGAGCCGAGCGTCTGGGGTGTACGACCGTGCCCGCCGCTGCCGGAAACAGTAAGCGGCAGATCAAGTTCATACAGGACTTCCACACCACGGTGCTGCATGCTATTCCTTCGTACGCCACCCGTCTGGCCGAAGTCTTCGAGGAAGAAGGTCTCGACCCGGCTGCTTCTTCGCTGCGCATACTGGCTATCGGCGCAGAGCCCCATACCGAGGAGCAACGGCGCAAGATCGAGCGGCTGTTGGGCGTAAAGGCTTACAACAGTTTCGGCATGACAGAAATGAACGGCCCCGGCGTAGGTTTTGAATGTAAGGAGCAAAACGGCATGCACATCTGGGAGGATTCGTACGTGCTGGAAATCATCGACCCGAAAACGGGTGAGAATTTGCCCGACGGGGAAGTCGGTGAGCTGGTTCTTACGACGCTCGACCGGACAATGATGCCGCTTATCCGCTACCGGACCCGCGATTTGACCCGCATCCTGCCCGGCCAATGCCCGTGCGGGCGTACCCATCGGCGCATCGACCGCCTGAAAGGACGTACGGACGATATGTTTATTATAAAAGGTGTAAATGTCTTCCCGATGCAGGTAGAGAAAATCCTGCTGAAGTATCCGCAGGTGGGCAGCAATTACCTCATCACGCTGACTTCCGACGGGGAACAAGACTATATGACCGTAGAGGCAGAGCTGAACGAACTGTCGAGCGACAACGTGATGGAGCTGGAGAAGCTGCGTAAAGCTATCGTCCGCGAACTGAAAGATGAGATTCTGCTTACGCCCAAACTCTCTTTTGTGCGCAAAGGTTCCCTGCCTCAGTCGGAAGGGAAAGCCGTGCGCGTAAAAGACTTGCGCAACCATTATTAACCTCCTTGGACGCCTGTCGGGCAGAAGCGGGGCGCAAAACGGCGACTGCTGTGGGCGACGGGATTGACTGACACGAGGAAAAAACAAAAAAGAATATGAAGAAACTGAGTGAAGAATCTGTCGCCGCAATCGAAGCGGCTGTCCGGAAGGCGCTGGCTTCCTATGCCCAGCTTCAGGAAGGGGAGGAAGTATTGACCGACCTCTATGTGCATATCGACCGGAATGACGGGGGAGTGGAAATCCAGGACGATGACGACCGGGTTCTCTCCTCCGCCACAGTCGGCGAATGGGCCGAGTCGCAGGCAAAGGAGCAGGAGCGCGAGCGGGAGTACAAGCGTGAGCTTACCCGTATCCTGCACCGGGTACGGGATGAGGGCGCTATGGAAAATCTGCGTATCATGCGTCCCTATTCTTTTGTTCTGGTAGACGACCGCCACGAAACGCTGGCCGAATTGATGCTGGTGGACGATGACACCTTGTTTTGCGACGAGGAACTGATGACCGGCTTGGACCGCGAACTCGACGAATTCCTGGAGAACCTGATGAAAGAGTAGCGTGTATGGAAACCAATAGACTATTTTCCCTTCTGGAAAAGTCTTGCGGCTTTCGGCGCATACTCTTGCTGCTTTTTCTGATTGGTTGCGGCACTTTTTCCCAAGTGTGCGGCATGGCTCTGGAGGAAGACTCCTTCCTCCTGTACGGGCGTGTTCGCAATGCTTCCGCAGGCGGCAAGTTGAAGCTGGCTGTCTGCCATCCCATTTCCAACGAGGTGTTCTGCATTCCGCTCGACCGCGACGGGCGTTTCTCCCGGCGGTTGCCGGTGGTGGGGACGCAGGATGTCTACCTTTACTTGTTCGATGCCGTGACGTGTCTCACTTTCCCCGGCGATACCATCGAACTGGACTACGACGAAGCAACCCGCGACTTCCACCTTTCGGGAAGGAATGCCGTACGTTCCCGCGAACTGGAGCTCGAAAAACAGCTCTACATGCGCTTCCGGCAGCGGGAAATAGAGCTGTCGGATACTATTCATCCGTGGCGCCTTATGACATAGCGGCTTTCCCTTCCTATTGGCTCATAAGCCCCGACGGTCGCATTCTGTCTGACAATTTTCTCCGTCCTTCGCAGCTCATTTCACATTTCGGAGAAGAGTCCGGCTGTTTGAGCCGCTACATCCGCCTGCAAGAGCAGGTCCTTGAGGAAGCGATGGCCGGGCAACGCTGAATGCGCCTATACCTTATTATATAATACAGCACAGCCGCGACACTCCACAGGGAGTGCCGCGGTTGCGTTTATGGTAGCGGAGAGCCGGAAACGGGCTTACTTCGTGAGTTCCATGCCTACCTTCATTCCGTCGTAGGAGCCAAGCAGTGAGCTGAGAGTCTGTACGGCTGTGCTGTTGCTGTAGCTTCCGATGAGTGAAATCAGGGAGAGGAGTTTGTCGCTGTCGAAGAGCAGACTCAGGTCGTCGCCCGACGATTTGCAGGCCGTGGCGCTGAAGCTGGTCAGTCCCAGTGCGCCGGTGAAGGTGATGAGGCGGCTGTCCTCGTCGAAGGTGTACTTCATCGGCAGTGAATGTCCGGCTGCGGTAAACTGGCAGCTGCCGCCTTCGTTGAAGGTGACGGATACGGAACTGCCCGTAAAGCCGTATTTTTCGAACAGTTCACTCAGCTTGTTCTCGACTTCCTTAGCCGCAATTTCTCCACCGGCTTGCTTCAGCAGGTTTTCGTCCTCGAAGCGGCAGTCGGGACCGCTGTATTTCCAGGTTCCGATGAGGTCGGCTTCTTTCAGCGTATTCGAGTTGCCCAGCAAAGCGCTGATGGCGTTTTTCAGCAGTGATGTGCCTGTGCTGCCGGATGAAGAGGAGGTAGTGCCGGTCGATGCCGACGAAGAAGAGCCCAACTGGCTCAGGTTTCCCATGCTGCCGCAGGAGGACAGAGAGAGTGACGCTGCGGCAAAGAGTGCATAAATAGTAGCTTTTTTCATGACTTGTTAGGTATTTAGCTTTGTCCTATTGCTTGAAAACGCCGTAAAAGTACAGCTTTTTCCGCATAAGTGGTGCGGTAAAATAGACCAAGGCGGCAATTTTGTGGACCAACCCGCAGCAGAATGGACGAATAACGGCTCATTTCTGTCTGAAAAGTCCTGCTCCTTTTTCCCAAAAGTGGCAAGACTTTTCGGAAAAAGTCCTGCATCTTTTTCTTTTTTGACCCGCCTGGTTTGTGAATTTGGGGTGGAATTTGGAACTTTGCACGTCGAAATCAATCTCTTTTGCAAGGTATGCTTTTACCTTTTCCGCGCACTATTCCTGCTCACTACCGTCTGGGGGTGAGTTGTTTTTACTTTCTGCAGGGACTGGTTTTCTCCAGTTGGGCCAGCCGGATTCCCGATGTGAAGAACGCATTGGGCCTGAATGAAGCCGAGTTGGGAAGCCTGCTTTTTTCCATTCCGGTAGGGCAGTTGCTGGCCCTTTCGGTGGCGGCCTGGGCCGTGAGCCGCTTCGGCAGTCGGCCGTTGCTGCTGTTTGCTTCGGTGTTTTACCCTACGGCCCTGGTCCTGGCCGGCCTGTCGCAGTCGGTGTGGATGCTGGTGTTTTCGCTGGTGCTGCTGGGCATGGGGGCTAATCTGATGAACATCTCGGTCAATACGCAGGCGTGCGGGGTGGAGCGCATCTACGGACGCACCATCATGGCTTGCTTCCACGGGCTGTGGAGCCTGGCCGGTTTCGTGGGCGGCGTATTGGGCATGTTTTTTGTGATGGGCGGTTTTTCGCCGTTGGAGCATTTCGTTTTTGTTTTTGCTGTGTGCATGATGATTCTGTTCAGCATGCGCCGCTCCATTCTGCCGCGCGACCTCCATACGCAGGTTCCTGCGGACGAGGTTGCGGCGGGCGGCGGACAGCGGCACAAGGGACGGATGAACGTCTTTATCGTGCTGCTGGGGGTAATCGGGTTTTGCGGCATGTTTTGCGAAGGCACGATGTACGACTGGAGCAGTGTCTACTTTGCAGAGGTCGTTTGTCCGCCGGAAAATCTGATTCGCCTGGGCTATATTGTCTGTATGTGTACGATGACTTGCGGGCGATTCATGGCCGACCATTTTGTGACGCGCTACGGTCACGTGGCCGTGTTGCGCACCTGTGGCGGGCTGATTGCGGCGGGATTGCTGCTGGCCGTGTGCTTCCCGTCGGTTTTCGTCTCGGCTTTCGGCTTTATGCTGGTAGGTTTCGGAATCAGTTCCATAGTCCCCATTTGTTACAGTCTGGCCGGGCATTCGCGTTCCATGCAGGCCGGTGTGGCGCTTACGGCAGTGTCTACCGTCAGCTTCTTCGGCTTTCTGCTGGGGCCGCCTCTCATCGGTTTCATCGCGCACGGGCTTAATCTGCGTTGGTCGTTTGCGCTTTCGGCGCTCATCGGCCTGGCCATCATCGTTCTTACGCCGTGGCTTTCCCGCTTGTTGCGCCGCGGAAATACGTAAGAGTTGTACGAAAAGGGGGGAAAGATGTAATATTTTTCCAAGGAAAGATGCATTTTTTTCTTTTTCCTGCTTATATTTGTCACGAACCAGTTGATGTGATATACATAAGGCTATGAAGTCTTTTTCTTATAAAATTCTGCTGTTTGCCGCATTTTGCCTCTCGTGGGGACGGGTTTTCCCGCATGCCCCTCTGGAAACCGATACGCTGGCGGCGCAGCCGGTGCTGACGCTTGACAGTTGTCGCGCTCTGGCTTTGGCCAACCACAAGGCATTGCGCATGGCCGAAGAGGGAGTGGTCAAGGCAAGCGAGGAGCGGAAAGCGGCGAAAACTTCCTATCTCCCGAAACTTTCGGCCACGGCTTCTTACCTCTACAACTCGCGCCGGCTGGCGCTGGTGGGGGAGGAAGACCGCAACGCGCTGGCATCGACGGCCAACATGCTGGGTACTTCGCTCTCCGGAATGGGGCAGGCATTGGGCGCAATGGCCCAGCTGCAGTACCAGCAGACGCAGAACCCGGCCTATCTTCAGGTGCTGCAAGGCTTGCAGCAGGGTGCTGCCGGGCTGGAAAACCTGCCGGGAGTAATTGATAAGGTGAATGAGGCGTTGCAGCCGGACATACATAATATGTTTGTCGGCGTAGTGTCTCTGACGCAGCCGCTTTATATGGGCGGCAAGATTCGTGCCTACGACCGGCTGACCCGCTATGCGGAAGACTTGGCGGGCATGAAGCTGGATGCGCAGACGCAGGAGGTGATTTACAGCGTGGACGAAGCCTATTGGCAAGTAGTGTCGCTGGCCGGGAAGAAGCGTCTTGCGGAGAGTTATCTGGCGCTGCTGGAGAAACTTTCGGGCGATGTGGAGAAAATGATAAAAGAAGGTGTGGCTACCCGCGCGGACGGGCTGTCTGTGGCCGTAAAGGTGAACGAGGCTGAGATGACGCTCAGCAAGGTCGAAGACGGACTGGTGCTGGGGCGTATGCTTTTGTGCCAGATTTGCGGGTTGCCCATCGAGGGCGGAGTCCGGATAGCCGATGAGGACTCGACCGATACGGCGGTGCTTCCGGAGGAAACCATGCAGGCCGGCGAGGCAGTCTCGCTGGCCATGATGAAGCGGCCGGAGCTGAAAAGTCTGGACTTGGCCGGGCATATCTACGAAGAGAAGGTAAAGATTGCCCGCTCCGAGCTGCTGCCCCAGTTGGCATTGACCGGCAATTTCCTGTTGACCAACCCCTCGCTTTACAATGGCTTTGAGCATGAATTCAAAGGAATGTGGAACGTAGGAGTCATGATGCACCTGCCCCTTTGGAACTGGGGGGAAGGGCTGCACAAGGTGCGTGCCGCAAAAGCGGAGGCGCGCATAAGCCAGTTGCAGCAGGAAGAGGCGCGGGAGAAGATAGAACTGCAGGTGAATCAGGCCGTTTTCCAGGTGCGTGAGGCACGGAAGAAGCTCCTCCGTGCCGAGAAGAACCGGGAGTCGGCGCAGGAAAACCTGCGTCATGCTTCGCTGGGCTTTGCCGAAGGCGTGATTCCGTCCAGTACGGTTCTGGAGGCCCATACGGCATGGCTGCAGGCTGAGACGGAACTTTTGGATGCAAGTATCGAGCAGAAACTGACAAAGGTGTACCTGCGTAAAGTGACGGGTGTGCTGGAATGAATAAAACGGAGCAGGTAGAACGATAAAAAAGCGCGAGTATGGAAAAGAAAAGAACCATAAATTTGAGTCTGGCGTTGCTCACCGTAGTAGTCGTAGTGTTGCTGGTGGCATGGGCAGGCTTCTTCCTTTTGGGGCGTAAGGCCGAGGTGATTCAAGGTGAAGTGGAAGTGACCGAGTACCGGGTATCGGCAAAAGTTCCCGGTCGGGTGCTGAAGTTTTATGTGCACGAAGGGGATAAAGTAGCCGCGGGCGATACGCTTTGTGTCTTGGACGTGCCCGATCTGGAAGCAAAGTTGCAGCAGGCTGAGGCCGCTCGTGCCGCAGCTTCGGCGCAAGACCGGAAAGCAATTCACGGAACCCGCGAGGAACAGTTGCAGGCGGCTTACGAAGTCTGGCAAAAGGCGAAGGCCGGGGCGGAAGTGGCCCAGAAGTCCTACACAAGAGTGAAGAACTTGTTTGATCAAGGCGTAGTGGCCGAGCAGAAAAAGGACGAGGCAGCCGCCCAGTGCGCTGCCGCCGTGGCCACAGAGCGCGCAGCCCGTTCGCAATACGAGATGGCGCGCAACGGCGCGCAGCGGGAGGATAAGGAAGCGGCAAAGGCTCTTGTCGAAAAGGCGCAAGGCGCTGTGGCAGAGGTGCAGTCCTATTTGAAAGAAGCCGTCCTGTTGGCACAAACAGCGGGGGAGATTTCGGAAATCTACCCGCACTTGGGCGAATTAGTCGGCTCCGGCGCGCCCATAATGAGTGTTGCTGTGACGAATGACCTGTGGGTTACGTTTCAAATGCGGGAAGATATGCTCAACAGCCTGCGGGTAGGTCAGCAATGTACCGGCGTTGTTCCCGCTTTGGGAGGCGCGGAGCTGCCGTTGCGGGTCACTTATATGAAGGACTTGGGCAGTTTTGCGGCCTGGAAGGCTACCAAAGCTACGGGCGACTTCGACTTGAAGACATTTGAAGTAAAGGCTGTTCCGCAAACTCCCGTAGAAGGGCTGAAAGCGGGGATGACCGTTTTGTTGAAGCAGTGAGCATCCGTAGGGAAATATCCTGGTCTTCGGCTTTGCGGGCACTACTGATTCGGGAGTTGCGCCGCATGAAGCGTCAGCCGCTGTACGTGTTTTGTATGGTGGTGGCGCCGCTTTTCTGTCTTTTCTTCTTTACTTCTCTGATGAGCGAGGACCTTCCGGAGCGATTGCCCGTAGGTCTGGTCGATTGCGACGGGTCGTCGGTATCGCGCACCATAGCGCGCAATCTCGATGCCTTTCCCCAACTTGACGTAAAGTATCGTTATCCAGATGCCCACGCCGCACGTAAGGCGATGCAGCGCGGGGAGATTTACGGCTATTACTACCTGCCCGATGGCCTGGCACGCGAGGCTGTGGGCGGAAGGCGACCTACGGTGTCTTTCTACATGAACTACTCTTTTCTGATAGTGGGCTCGCTTATTTATCGGGACATGCGCACAATGAGCGAACTGGCCGGGGCTTCGGTCGGACTGCAGATCCTGTTGGCACGGGGAGCTACGGAGAATCAGGCGATGGCCCTGCTGCAACCGATTGTAATCGAGACGCATCCTTTGCATAATCCCTGGCTCAATTATGCGATTTACCTGTGCAATACTTTGGTTCCCGGCATATTTGGCCTGCTGATTACCATGATGACCGTCTACACCATAGGGAATGAAATCAAGGACGGCACTGCCCGCGACTGGCTGAAGCAGGGCGGTCGCTCGATGCCCCTTGCCCTCTTCGGGAAACTGCTGCCCCATACGGCAGTCTATTTCCTGGTGGGTTGCCTGATCGATGCCTACCTCTATGGTTATTTGGGCTATCCCTGCAACGGCGGCGTGGCGGGGATGCTGTTCATCACCGCTCTGTTTATTCTGGCTTGCCAGGGCTTGGGTGTTGTCATGGTTGCCATTATTCCGTCCTTGCGGCTTGCCCTTAGCTGGGCTTCCCTGTGGGGAGTGGTCGCATTCTCTATTTCCGGATTCAGTTTTCCGGTAATGGCGATGCATCCTACGCTTCAGGGTTTGGCCTGGTTGTTCCCGTTGCGTCATTATTTCCTGCTGTACGTAAACCACGCCCTCAACGGGTATGCGCCGGTTTATGCGTGGGTCAATTATGCGGCTCTTGCCGTATTTGCCCTGTTGCCATTGTGCTTCTTGCCGCGGCTCAAGCGGGAATTGATTTACATGCGCTATATACAGTGAGCAAAGTTTAAGTTGTCTGGTTGAAATGGGAAAGATAGATTTCAAGTTACGCTCGGCCCTGCATTCCTTATTATATGTATGGTGGCAGGAAATGAAGCTCTCGGTGCGCGACCAGGGGATGCTCATTTTCTTCTACCTATTCCCGCTTTTCTATCCGCTGCTGTATGCTTTCATTTACAACGAGGAGACGGTGCACGAAGTGCCCGCCGTGGCACTCGACGAGTCGCATTCCGCATTGAGCCGTGAGTTCCTGCGCGAGATGGACGGAACGCCTGCGGTACATTTCGTAGCCTATGCCGCCGATATGGAAGAGGCCAGAGCTGTTTTGCGCGAACAGGGCGCATACGGAATCGTGCGCATACCGGCTTCGTTTGCTTCCGACCTGGCGCAGCGGTCGCAGACCCGCGTCTTTCTCTATTGCGATATGAGCGGTTTGCTGTACTACAAGTCGTTGCTGATGTCGGCCACGGATGTTTCTCTGGAAATGAATGCCGATATCCGCATAGCCGCCAGCGGCAACACGACGGACGAGCAGGACGAAACGACAGCGCAGCCCATTGCTTACCGCGATGTGCCCCTGTTTAATTCGACGGCGGGCTTCGCCGCTTTCCTGATTCCGGCCGTACTTATGCTGGTGCTCCAGCAGATTATGCTGCTCGGCGTAGGCCTTTCGGTGGGAACGGCAAGGGAAATGAACCGTTTCCGCGACTTTGTTCCCATGACGCGCTATCATCGCAGCGTTTTACCCCTTGTTTTCGGCAAAGCCCTTTGCTATTTTCTCATAACCCTTGCCTCTTCGGCCTATGTGCTGTGCGTGGTGCCGCAAATATTCCGCCTGAATCGGCTGGCGGCGCCGGGCGATTTGCTGGCGTTCGTAGTCCCTTATCTGCTGGCTTGCGTCTTTTTTGCCATGACGTGCAGCGTTTTTGTCAAACGCCGCGAGAATTGCATGCCCGTCTTCGTTTTTTCGTCGCTTCCCCTGCTCTTTATCAGCGGAATCTCCTGGCCGGGAACTTCCATCCCGGAGGGTTGGCGATGGTTCTCTTGCCTCTTTCCGTCGACATTCGGCATCAATGGCTATGTGCGTCTCAACACGATGGGCGCTTCCCTGTATGACGTGCTGCCCGAATACCGGGCTCTGTGGATACAGGCCGGCGTGTATTTCCTGACCACGTGCCTCGTCTACAAGTGGAACCTTCTCTTGGCGCGTTCCCACGTGCGGGAACGCTATCGGCAGTTGCGTTCGCACTTCGTCCTGCGCAGCGAGAAGCGCTGAAAGCGGCGGCACTTTTTTCGATTTGTGCTGCCGCTTTCGGGTAAAAGTGCCGTAACTTTTTGCATCGTGCGGCAGGGCTATATTCCGTAAAAAGAGTCTCATTTAGAAAAAGCTGTGCCTCCCGTTTGGAAATAATAGGGAGAAATGTCTATATTTGTAAGCAATGATAAACAAAAAATAGCTTACATTGACGACGATATGAACAATCATTTGGTGATTATGGCAGGCGGAATCGGTAGCCGGTTCTGGCCGATGAGCACGCCGGAGTGTCCGAAACAGTTTATCGACGTGCTGGGGTGCGGCCGTACCCTCTTGCAGCTGACGGTCGACCGCTTCCGTGGAATCTGCGATCCGGAGCATATCTGGGTGGTGACCTCAGCGCGTTATGCGGACATCGTGCACAACCAGCTCCCGGAAGTGCCGGAAGAAAATATCCTGAAAGAGCCTTGTATGCGCAATACAGCCCCGTGCGTGGCCTATGTGTCGTGGAAAATCCTGCAAAGGGACGCCACGGCAAACATCGTGGTTGCCGCTTCGGACCACGTGGTGATGGACGTGCCCGAATTTCAACGGGTCATCAAGGGCGCACTCGCCTTCACGGCCGATAAGGACTGCATCCTGACGCTCGGAATGAAGCCGACCCGTCCGGAAACGGGCTATGGCTACATCGAGGCTGGCGAGGAGACGGCGGCTGGCGAGGAGATACGCAGCGTGCGAGCGTTCCGCGAGAAACCGGACTTGGCTACGGCGCAGTCTTACGTAAAGCAGAGCCGCTTCTTCTGGAACTCCGGCATTTTCATCTGGAGGGCCGATACGATTGTGGCAGCCATGCGCCGTTATCAGCCGGAGATTGCTGCGGTGATGGACCGGATGGCCCCTTCTTTTTATACGAGCGGCGAGCAGGCGGCGGTAGACAGCCTCTATGCTGAATGCCCGAGCATATCGGTTGACTACGCCATACTGGAGAAGTCGGACAAAATCTATGTCTTTCCGGCTTCGTTCGGCTGGAGTGATTTGGGAACGTGGGGCTCTCTGCACGAAAAGTTAGGCGGAGATGAGCAGAACAATGTGGTTGTCGGCCAGGAGGTGAAGCTCTTCGAGACAAAGAACTGCATCGTACACGTATCCGAGGAGCGCCGTGTGGTGATTCAGGGCCTGGACGGCTACATCGTGGCGGAGAAGAACGATACGTTGCTTATATGTAAACTTTCGGAGGAACAGCGCATCAAGGAATTCTCCAAGTAATTTGAGCTTATGGTTGTAACCCTTCTTATTCTTTTCGTAGCGGCGGTTTTCTTCGTCAAAGGCTGGCTTCGCTCGGATGTGGTGGCGTTGTGCTCGCTGGCGGCTCTTCTGCTGACGGGTATCCTCACGCCGGAGGAGGCTTTGGCTGGCTTCTCCAACACGGTAGTCATCATGATGGTGGCCTTATTCGTAGTGGGAGGCGCTGTTTTCCAGACAGGCCTGGCCAAGATGATGAGCAGCAAGATGCTGAAACTGGCCGGAAACAATGAGTTCAGGCTGTATCTTCTGGTCATGTTGGGCACGGGGCTGATTGGTGCCTTCGTGAGCAATACGGGCACAGTGGCCCTGATGTTGCCCATAGTGGTAAGCCTTGCGGCCAGCGCGGGGGTGAATTCTTCCCGACTGCTGATGCCTCTGGCGTTTGCCAGCAGCATGGGCGGCATGATGACGCTCATCGGTACGCCGCCCAACCTCGTCATTGCCGAAGCGCTGGAGCATGCCGGATACGACAGCCTTACGTTTTTCTCTTTTACTCCGGTGGGCATTGTCTGTCTGTTGGTGGGCATTGTGGTACTTTATCCGCTGACCCGTTGGTTTCTGTCGAAGAAAAAGGACGACAGCAGGGGAGGAAAGCATAAAAACAAGTCGCTGAAGGAACTGGCCACGGAGTACGGACTTGACCGCGACTTGTGGATATTGAAAATAAGTGAAGGCTCTTCGGCCGTGGGACGCGCCATTCCGGAACTCGACGTGCAGCGCCGTTACGGATTGTCGGTGCTGGAAGTGCGCAGAATCGGGACGGATTTGCGGGCGGCCTTGTTGAAGTCGGTCTATCAGGAAATCGCTTCTTCCAATACGCGCCTGCAAGTGGGGGATATCCTTTACGTAAACGGCAGCGCGGAGCAGGTGAAGAAGTTCTCCGGCGAGATGAAGCTGGAGGTTCTTTCCGATAAAAATGCGCATAAGGGGGGCGTCCAGCGGGCCGAACTCAGTCTGGGATTCTACAATATTGGTATGGCTGAGTTGCTTCTGATGCAGACCTCCCGGCTTCAGAACTGTACGGTGCGCGATTCGCGCTTCCGCGAAAAGTATGGCGTCAACGTGCTGGGCGTGCAGCACAAGCAGGAGTATTTGCTGGAGAACCTGGCCGATGTGAAGCTGCATGCGGGCGACCGGGTGCTGGTGCAAGGTTCTTGGGAGCATATTGCCCGCCTGACGGAAGAGCAGGGT
>JBMNUT010000013.1:0-89004 GCA_050946375.1 Bacteroidaceae bacterium
TTAATACAACGAAGTCTCAAAAGTTCTTTTATATAGGATTGATTGTAATTGCATATATGTTGGGAGGGATTTTGTCGCTAGTGAACTATATTCAGTATATTCCAATAAAAGGGATCAATGAACTTTGGAGTTCTTATCGTTCCACTATTGGGGGGGATATCAATATTTATAATGGCGTTACTTTATTAAGAGTCCTACTTTGTTTGTTTCTTCTTATAAGTTCTGAACGCATTTATGTACGAAACAACTTAGTATTTTTACTGACAAAAATATATTCAATTGCAATAGCTGCTTTTGTTTTATTCGCCAATTTACCGGTAGTTGCATGGAGAGTTAGCGAATTGTTTATGATAATAGAAATCATATTATTACCATTCTTAATATATGCCTTCAAGAAAGAGAATCTGATTGCACGATTTGCAATTGTTTTTGTTGGCGGAATATTCCTTTTTGTTAATATAAGCTATTCTCAATTTCTGAAATAGGAAAATTCTTTTGAAGAAGTAATTATATAAATGTCGATTAAAAAAAACAATGATTTGCGTATTTCTTTCAGCCTATAATGGCGAAAAATATCTTCGGGAACAGTTGGATTCTATTTTAGCTCAGCAAGGCGTGGAAGTAAGAATTCTTGTTCGAGATGATGGTTCGAAAGATACGACGGCATCTATCCTTCAAGAGTATGCCGAGAAATATCCGGATTTGTTGCGCTGGCAGCATGGGGAGAATGTAGGCTTTGCATGGAGTTTTATTCGGTTATTGCAGTGGGGACGAGAATGTTATCCTGAATGCCTGCGGTTTGCTTTTGCGGATCAAGATGATGTATGGCTTCCCGATAAACTAAAGGCTGGTGTTGATGTTCTAAATAATGAGGGAGAGGACTTACCGGTACTTTATTGCTCCAACTTGACATTAGTCGATACGGATTTGAACTATATGCGGATGGCTTGGAACAAAAAGTCTGTACGTATCACTAAGCCACGTGCATTGGTTCAGAGTTTTGCTACGGGCTGTACCATGGTTTTCAACCGGACTGCAGTAAATATGTATCTTTCCCATTTGCCACAGGTCATCAAGGTTCATGATTTTCTTATGTATCAAATGTGTGTATTCTTAGGGAAAGTGGTTTGGGATGAACATTCTTATATTTTATATCGTCAACACGGGCATAACCAGATCGGTAAACCAGGCTATTGGGGACGTTGGAAGAAACGGTTGGAAGGACATTATAAAGAACATACATTGGAACTTCAAAACCGCTATTTCTTGGAGGCTTTCAAGGATGTACTTAGTGTGGATGATGTGGGGCTTATTTCCCAAATGGTTTTCTACAGGAAAAACTGTTTTTCTAAATTGTCTTTGCTTTTCGATTGCAAGATAAAGTATACCAATTGGGAGAGTAACTTCTTTTATGTGTTAAAAATACTTATAGGGGGGGGTAAACCTGTCGGTTTCTGGCGTGGCGCCTCTTCTTTTTCAAGAGCATTCATTGCTGTTTGAAATAATGATAGTAGGAGTAATCATAGTATTGTATAATTCGGAAAATGCGAATTATGCGAATTTAATAGGTAGAAGTGGAATACACTTAATATTGGTCGATAACACTCCCGGACGGGATCTTGAGGCTTCCCAAAGTAATATTACTTATATTCCATTGAAAGAAAACCGCGGTATTGCTGCGGCACAGAATGTGGGGATTCATAAAGCTGAAGAATTGGGTTGCACCCATGTGCTTTTCTTTGATCAAGACAGTAGTATTACAATATTATTGGTTAAGAAGTTACTTAATGCTTATCTGGTAGTAGCCGCTTTTGACCCGAAAGTAGCGGTTGTCGGTCCGCTTATTATTAACCGTTCTACAGGGCTACCTTATAAAACTAAAGCAGATTTGAGTCGTCAGTATAGTGAAGTACGTGAGTTGATCAGTTCTGGAAGTGTTGTTGCACTTAAAACTTTCCAAGAAGTGGGAAGTATGATGGAATTATTGTTTATCGATGGCGTTGATTTTGAATGGTGTTGGCGTGCCCGTTCTATGGGCTATCGGTGCTATTTGGCAACCGGAATCCCAATGAAGCACATGGTAGGTCGGGGTGGAAAATTGATATTCAGACATATACATATCCTTTTCCCTGCTCCTGATAGATATTATTATTTATATAGGAATTGGCAAATTCTAATGCGCATGGCATATGTCCCATGGAATTGGAAGGCGAAGCAAACCTTTCGTCGAATAATGGAGTTTTTCTTTATTCCATTTCTTCGTCAAGGCTATCGATTCGTGTGCTTGAGGAATATGTTACGTGGTTGGTGTGATGGAATAAAAGTTAGATCTTGTGACTTATAAAAACTATGAAAGCTAAAAAGCGGATATCTGTATATGTGAATAGTGAGGGTATTGAACCTTCTGGATATTATAGAATATTGCAGTATTTAATAGATAAAGAGAGAGTTCAAGTTCATTCTTTGTTTTCTAATAGAATGTTTTGTTGGTGGCATGCCCTAAAAAATAATGAGCGTGTATGTTATTCCCCTTTAGTGTTTTTGATAGTTTTTATTAGAACTTTATTATTTCTGATAATGGATTCTATTACTTTACGTCATGGTATCGTAATTGTCTCTAGGTATATTATGCCTCATTATATATCATATTTGCATTTATGGCTGTTGCGCAGAATATTGCAAAAAAATAGATTAATTTGGGATTTTGACGATAACATATTAGAAGTAAGAAGTATATCGCGATTAGAGTTTGATTTTTTGTCTCGATACAGCTCTACAATTATAGTAACTAGTGACTTTTTGAAATCATTAGTTTCAGTTCCTTATCAAGACAAAGTCTATCTTATGCCTACAACAGATGGAGATATGCAAGGATTATATACTGAAGAGTTACTTGCAAATAGAAAAGAGAATTATTTAAAGAAATTGATTTTGGTATGGGTAGCTACAGCTTCTAATTTGGTGTATATGGAAAGAGTCGTGGGGGAAATTGATAAGGCCGCTTTTCGATTGCGAGAACAGTTAGGGAAAGAATTAGTTCTGAAGATAGTATGTAATAAGCCATTGTGCTATAAGGCGAAATATTTAACTCTTGAGAATATAAAATGGGAGCGGAAGCGAGCGCAACAAGAGATGGCTTATGCACATGTTGGCATTATGCCTTTAGTGTCTAATCGTTTTACTTTGGGAAAAGGTGGATTTAAATTAGTTCAATATTTATCTGTAGGATTGCCTTTACTTGCTTCTGATGTGGGTTTTAATAAGGAAATTGTTACGTCACAGTGTGGTTATTTGATAGAAGATTCAGAAAATTTAGGAGGATGGAGTATGGGGATTATGCATATGGCTTCTGATTGGAATTTATACCGTAACTTATGTGATGGGGCAATAGAGCAATATGAAACTAAGTTTTCATACACCGAAAATTTACGTGTTTGGAAATACTTATGTGAGTTCGGAGATTAATTATGAAGTATTTCCGTCGTTTCCCTTTGTCAAAGCAGATACGTTCATGTTTGAAGCAAGTTGTTTCAGTTCTACCTAATGCCTGTTTGGTTGGGTTGCGTCGTATAATGCGGAAGCACTTTTCTTGATTTCCTACAAGGCTTTTTGTTTAATGCTGCATGTCTTTTTTAGGTTTGCGGAGACTCTGCCTAATTTTTGCGCGAATGAGGTTGTTGCTGTATTTGACTGTAAAGAAATACATTGCTGTTCTGATTTTAGAAGATAGATAGGGTGGATAAATAAATAGCCTATTGATGATTGGAAAGAGTTCGTATTCAAGGTAAAAACAAAATATAATGAAACCTAAAAAAATTCTTTTCTGCGATAATAGTCTGCGTGACTTGATAAACTTCCGGGGAGACGTACTGAATAATTACGCTGCCGACGGTTTTGAGGTCGTATTAGTGGCTCCGGCAACTTGTGAGTTTCATTCGGATTATCCCAACATGCGCTATATTCCGGTGGAGTTTAATCGTTCCGGGATGAATCCTTTGAAAGAATTGGAGTATATGCGTACTCTTTATAAGATTTATCGTCATGAGCGTCCGGATTATATTTTCCATTATACCATCAAACCTAACATTTATGGGACTTTAGCTGCCCGTTTTTGTCATATCCGTTCCACGGCAATGATAGCAGGATTGGGATATGTCTTTAACAGCAGTGGACTGGGGAATGCCATTGCCCGCTTTTTATATCGTTTTGCAATGCATTTTTCAGAACATGTATTGGTGCTTAATACCTATAACCGCGACATAGTACTGAAAAAAGGTATTGCTTCGTCAGGACAAGTTATTCTCCTTTCAGGGGGAGAGGGTATCAATTTGGAGCAGTTCCGGATTGATTAGTTGGTTACTCTGAATCTTTTTAAGGATATAATACATGAAAACTGTTTTTTTGATGATAGCCCGTGTCTTATATGACAAGGGTTATCAGGAGTATGTAGATGCTGCACGAATTATTCACCAAGAATATACGGATGTCGAATTTCAGTTGTTGGGACGTATCGACGAAGAGTATCCTAACCATGTACCGGAGCAAATTGTCTTAAAAGACCAGTCCGACGGTATTCTTCACTATTTAGGCTTCGTTTCAAACGTACGGCCTTTGATCAAAGCTGCTTCATGTATTGTACATCCCACTTTCTACAATGAAGGTATGTCTCGCGTATTGATGGAGGCTATGGCTATGGAAAAACCTATAATAACGACAAATATTCCGGGTTGTCGGGAGACGGTTGAAGAGGGACGTAACGGCTATTTGGTACCTCCTCGGGATGCGTTGGCTTTAGCCGATGCTTTGCGACGCTTTCTTTCTTTATCGGAAGAAGAGCGTATGGAAATGGGGCGCTATGGACGGAAGAAAGCAGAGCGGGAGTTTGACGTACGTAATGTAATCGCCATATACCGCAAAATTACGGGATAATATAGTTTTTAGTCTTCGAAAATAACAACGCCCTGCAGTGTAAGATACAAAAGATACACTGCGGGGCGTTGGTGTTTTGGGGATTGTTCCGGTAGGGATTAGTCCAGTTTGTGGATGACTAATCCGGAGCGGAGCTTGGGTTCGAACCAGGTGGTCTTGGGGGGCATGATGTTGCCGGTGTCGGCAATGTCCATCAACTGCTTCATGGAGACGGGGTAAAGGGCTAAAGCCATTTGCATTTCCCCACTGTCTACACGCCGTTTCAGTTCGCCCAGTCCGCGAATGCCGCCTACGAAGTCGATGCGTTTGTCGGAGCGGAGGTCCTTGATGCCGAGTATCTCGTCCAAGATACAGCGTGAGGAGATTGTTACGTCCAGCACGCCAATCGGGTCATTGTCGTCGTAGGTGTCCGGATGAGCGGTGAGGCTGTACCATTTTCCTGCCAGATAGAGTGAGAAATTGTGGAGCCGGTCGGGTTTGTATGTCTCGGTTCCGATTTCTTTGATATCGAAGTTTTTGCTCACTGCCTGCAGGAATTCTTCGGGTGTGAGCCCGTTCAGGTCTTTGACGACCCGGTTGTAGTCGATGATGGTCAGCTGACTGGCGGGGAAGCATACGGCCATGAAGTAGTTGTACTCTTCATCGCCCCGGTGATTGGGGTTCTGTTTGCCTTTTTCTGCGCCTACCAATGCTGCGGCAGCACTACGGTGGTGTCCGTCGGCAATGTAGAGGGAAGGCATTTGGGCGAACAGGTCGGTAATTTTCCGTTGGTCCTCTTTGTTGTCGATGATCCAGAACTGGTGGCGGAATCCGTCGCCCGGTGCTATGAAGTCGTATATCGGTTTCTGGCTGGTATAGCGGGCTACGATGCGGTCTACTTCCTCATTGTCGGGATAGGCGAAGAAGACGGGTTCTATGTTGGCGTTGGTCGTACGCACGTGTTTCATGCGGTCTTCTTCTTTGTCGCGGCGGGTCAGCTCGTGTTTCTTGATGACTCCGTTCAGATAGTCGGGCACATAGGCGCCGACAACCAGTCCGTATTGTGTTTTCCCATTCATGGTTTGGGCATACACGTAGTAACATTCTTCGCTGTCCTGCACCAGCCATCCGTTTTTCTGGAACTTTTCGAAGTTCTTTTTTGCTTGCTCGTAGACGCGCGGGTCGTGCTCATCGGTACCCTCCGGGAAGTCTATTTCCGGTTTGATGATGTGGTACAGTGATTTCTCGTTGCCGGCGGCTTCTGCGCGCGCTTCGTCGGAATTCAATACGTCGTATGGGCGGGAAACTATTTCTTCTACCCATTGTACAGGTGGACGCACACCTTTGAAAGGTTTGATTACTGCCATTGGTATCAGAGTTTGGGCGTTTCTTTAGGAGTTAAGAGAATCAAACCCGAAACGCCGGAAGGTGTTTTCGGGTTTGATTCCGTGTGTTTTTGCGGATTTGTTCTGCCTTTATTTGTTTACCCGGAACTTCTCGCAGCCGTCTTTGAAGTAGGCTACGATTTGCCGTGCGGCAGCAATTCCTGCGTTGATATTGGCCTCCGCTGTTTGTGCGCCCATCTTTTTGGGAGTAGCGAAATAGCGGTCTTCGAACTGGGCAAATCCTTCTTTGTCGTCCGGGGCAATATCGGTGATGTAGCGGAAGCCCGGGCGTTCCTGCATGATGCGGATGAGTCCCGGCTCGTCGATTACTTCTTTTCGGGCGGTATTGATGAGGATGCCTTTTTCGGGCATGTTCTTGACTAAATCATAGCCGATGGATTTTTTTGTCTCGGCGGTAGCGGGTATGTGGAGCGATACGATGTCGCTCTTCTGGTAGAGGGTTTCGGCGGAGTCTACGGCGATTGTCCCGTCGGCCTCTATCACTTCTTTCGGACAGAATGCGTCGTATGCATATACGGTCATGCCGAATCCTTTGGCGATGCGGGCTACGTTGCGTCCCACGTTGCCATAGGCATGGATGCCGATGCTCTTTCCTTTCAGTTCGCTGCCGGAGGTGCCGTTATAACGGTTGCGGAGCATGAATACCAGCAGTCCGAATACGAGTTCTGCCACAGCGTTGGAGTTCTGGCCCGGGGTGTTCATGACCACAATGTGGTGCGCCGTGGCGGAAGCGAGGTCTACGTTGTCGTATCCGGCACCTGCCCGCACGATGATCTGCAGCACTTTGGCGGCTTCGATGACTTCGTTGTCGATTACGTCGCTGCGGATGATGAGGGCATGTGCGTCGGCTACGGCCTCGAGCAGGCGCGATTTCTCGCCGTATTTCTCGAGTACGGCAAGTTCGTGGCCTGCTTCTTCTACAACCTGGCGTATGCCGTCGATTGCTATTTTGGCAAAGGGTTTGTCTGTTGCTACTAAGATTTTCATAATTTGATAATACCTATTCTTTTGTTTCGTCTGTTGGGAATCAGTGTTTTTTCTCGAACTCCTGCATGCAGCTTATCAGTGCCTGTACGCTTTCCTTAGGCAGGGCGTTGTAGCACGATGCGCGGAATCCGCCTACCGAGCGGTGGCCTTTGATGCCTACCATGCCGTGTGCGGTGGCGAAGTCGAGGAATTCTTTTTCCAGTTCCTTGTATTCCGGAGCCATCACGAAGCAGATGTTCATGCGTGAGCGGTCTTCTTCGCGTGCGGTGCCTACGAAGCATTTGTTGCGTTCGATTTCTCCGTACAGCATGTCGGCTCTTTCTTTTGCGCGGCGTTCCATCTCTTTTACGCCGCCCTGGGCTTTAATCCAGCGCAGGTTGAGCATGGCGGAGTAGATGGGCATGACGGGCGGGGTGTTAAACATGGAGCCGGCGTCGATGTGGGTCTGGTAGTTCAGCATGGTCGGTATGACGCGGCCGGTTTTCCCTACGGCGTCGTTCTTTACGATTACGAAAGTCAGTCCGGCAGGAGCCAGGTTCTTTTGTGCGCCGCCATAGATACATATATATTTAGATACGTCTACCGGGCAGGAGAATATGTCGGAAGACATGTCGGAGATGATCGGCACGTTTACTTCCGGGGCTTTCCGCAGTTCGGTACCGAAGATGGTGTTGTTCGAGGTATAGTGGAAGTAGTCGACGTCGTCGGGCACTACATAGTCTTTCGGGATGAAGGTATAGTTGGCGTCGGCCGAGGAGGCTACTTCAATTACTTCGCCGAAGTTCTTGGCTTCCTTGATGGCTTTCTTGGCCCACGTACCGGTGTTCAGGTAGGCGGCTTTGGTCTTGAGGAAGTTGTATGGAGCCATGCAGAACTGGGTGCTTGCACCGCCTCCCAGGAACAGTATGGAGTATCCCTCCGGTATGTCGAGCAATTCTTTGAACAAGGCTACAGCTTCGTCGACAACGGGCTGGAAGTCTTTTGCGCGGTGGCTGATCTCGAGGATGGAAAGTCCCGAGCCGTTGTAGTCGAGTACGGCTTGGGCGGTTTGTTCGATTACTTCGCGGGGAAGAATAGAGGGTCCTGCATTGAAATTATGCTTTTTCATATCTCAGAAAGATTTAAGTGGTAATACAAATGGTTGCTTGTTTCTGCCGGAATGGGTATGGGGCAGATTTATACCAGGTGCGAATTTACGGTTTATTTCTTTAAGAACAAATCAAAAAGCGTGCATCTTTTTTCAAAGTAGGCTAAAAAAGAGAAAAGCGGCATCCTGATGGCCGCTTTTCTCTGAATGGTGAAGTTTTTTTGTCGATGGAATCGGAATTTTATTCATCGACTTCCTCAAAGTCGTCTTTGCCTACTCCGCACAGGGGGCATACCCAGTCGTCGGGGATATCTGCGAATGCCGTGCCAGCGGGAATACCTCCGTCGGGATCTCCTACAGCGGGGTCATAAACCCAGCCGCAAATGGTGCATTTGTACTTTTTCATGAGTGCATGTTTTTGGGGTTGGTTGTTGTTTTTATAATGAACACGTGAGTCGTGTACTCAGTCGAACAGCCGGCTTTCCACTTTCTTCCAGTCGACTATTTCCAGGAAGGCCTTGATGTATTCGGCGCGGCGGTTCCGGTAGTCGATGTAGTAGGCGTGTTCCCATACGTCGATGGTCAGGATGGGTTTCAAGTCCCGGCACATGGGGTTGCCGGCGTTGCTCTCGGCTGTGATGGAGAGGTGCTTGTTGGCGTCTGCCGCAAGCCAGGCCCAGCCTGAGCCGAAGAGGGTGGTGGCCGTTTGGGTAAACTCGTTGGTGAAAGTCTCGACCGAGCCGAAACTTTGGGTCAGTGCCTGTGCCAGGCGTTCCGGCATTTCCTGGCGTTCCGGGGTGAGCGACAGGAAGAAGAAGCCGTGGTTCCAGGCCTGGGCGGCGTTGTTGAAGATGCCTCCCGTAGCTTTCCGGACGATTTCTTCCAGCGGCAGGTTTTCAAATTTGGTGCCTACGATGAGTTTGTTCAGGTTGTCCAGATAGGTCTGGAAGTGCTTTCCGTAGTGATACTCGAGCGTCTCGGCACTCATGTGGGGAGCGAGTGCGTCCGCAGCATAGGGGAGTTGGGGAAGTGAATGGGTCATGATGGATAGAGAATTAAAAGAATGAATAAAAAAAGTTAGGCACGGCTGAAACCATGCGCCTCCAAATATACGGATTCCTGCGGAATAACTTTCGAAAACAGTCCGATAAGTACCACAAAAAAGGAAAGAAAGGATAGGAGCGGGCCGAATGTCGGGCGTAGCTCTGGGTGGTTTCGGAGGATAAGGGCGGGGCGGAAGGAGGTGGGTTGGCTGCGTGAGGCGATGGCTCGTGCGTAGGGTGCGCAGGGAGGGGCTTCATAATTTCTATCTGTGCTGTTCGGCGGCAGAGCGGAAAAAGATGTACCTTTGTCACGTTGTGTATGCGATAATGATGAAGACACACGAATAGGAACCGAAAAAGAATGCGAAGTTTATGATTAAATTGATATCGTGGAATGTGAATGGCCTGCGCGCTTGTCGCGACAAGGGCTTTATGGATGTGTTCAAGGCCTGCGACGCGGATTTCTTCTGCCTGCAGGAAACGAAGTTGCAGGAGGGGCAAATCGACTTGCCGCTGGAGGGTTATCATACTTACTGGAATTATGCGGAGAAAAAGGGCTATTCCGGCACGGCCATCATTGCGCGGCAGGAGCCGATTTCCGTGCGCTACGGGATGGGAGCGGACGAGCACGACCGCGAAGGACGCATGATTACGCTGGAGTTGGAGCGCTTCTTTCTGGTCACGGTCTATACGCCGAATTCGCAGGACGGGCTGCGCCGGCTGGATTACCGCATGGAGTGGGAAGATGCCTTTGCCGCTTATCTGAAAAAGCTGGAGGCAGAGGGCAAGCCGGTGGTCGTATGTGGCGACTTGAACGTGGCCCATCAGGAAATTGACCTCAAGAATCCGAAAACGAACCGCATGAATGCCGGTTTTACCGATGCGGAGCGGGCCAAGTTCACCGCGCTGCTGGACAAGGGGTTTACCGATACGTTCCGTTTCTTCTATCCCGACCTGGAGGGGGCCTACTCGTGGTGGTCTTACCGGTTTCAGGCACGCAAGAAGAACGCGGGGTGGCGCATCGACTACTTCCTCGTCTCCAATTCGCTTCAGCCCTACCTGAAAGGGGCGGCCATACTGAGCGACGTGATGGGGTCGGACCATTGCCCCGTGGAGTTGCAGCTGGATTTATAAAAGTAACGCCAGAAGCGGCAAAAAGGCTTGCTGCTTCTGGCGAAAAGTCTTTCCGGTTTTTGGAAAAAGTCTTAAGGCTTTTTCCGGAAACCTTTATGGGGATGTTTGCCCCGGTGCGTAAGTGGTTTATTCCTTCGGTAGGGGTGGGGCGTCGTGCGTATAGTCCAATATGCGGATGCCGGGGTATTTCGCCTCGATGAGCGCCTTCATTTTCCGGTGGAAAGGGCAGGGGTAGCCGATGGGCGTGCCTTTCTGTATGCAGGAAGCGAAGGCTATGGTGTCGGCTCCGCGGTCGGCGAGCAGTTTGGCCCGCAGTACGGATTTTTTGCCCGGACATCCTCCGCAGTTGGCGAATCCAACGATTTCGATTTCTTCATCTATGCCTGCGAAGCTGCCTTTGTGCTCCCGCATGGCTTTGAAGCAGCCGGCACCCGGGCAGAAGTCCTCGGTTTGCATGCATCTGATAATTCCTATTTTCATGTTTCTTCTGGTTTTATGATGGGTTGAGCTTGAAAGTTGCTAATGTGTGTGGCGCCTGTCGGGAAAGACGAGCGCGCCGGGATACCATTCGGTCGATTCGGTTTCGCCGTCGAAGCGGGTGAGTGACTGCAGGGTGCCGTTGTCGTCCAGCCCGATGCAGCAGCCTGCGAAGCCGATGCAGGCGGTGGGGGCGTCGCTTTGGGGGGCGGTCGGCCGGAAAGGAGCGGGAGGATAGAGGTGGAGCAGCCGGGAGTTGTGGCAGATGGCTTCCGTTTTTTCCGCCGGGAGCGTGGGCAGCAGCTGTCGGGCGGCATCGACGATGGCGCGTTCGCTTGCCGATAATTCCGTCGGGATGATGAGCAGATAGTGTGATGCGACTCGTCGGCTCATTTCTTCCGGTAGCGCATGAGGCGTATGCGTTCTACGAACAGTTGGTTTACGCCGTTGCTCTTTTCGTCGTCGCCGGGGTAATACTGGATGAAGCCCCAGAGTTGTTGCAACGTGCGGGCCGAGTCGTTTTGCAAGTCAAAGGAGTAATGCCCGTTTTTGTGCAGGATCTGGCTGCAGACCATGATGGAGTCGGGCCGGTAGCGGGCCAGCAGGAAGGCAACGGCTTTCCCCCCTTTCCCGCTGGCGGGGAGGAATCGGGCGTTAAATTCCCACTCCAGGCGGTCGGTGGCCTCGAAAGTGCTGTCCGGGCTGAGGACAAATTCCATGCGCCGCGTCGAGGCCATGCGGTTCATGGGGTAGAAGCGTTTTTCCTGCCATACGTCTACGCTGTCGCCGGCGGCAAACGAGCGGCGCGGAGCTTCGGCTTCTTCTTCAACGGGCTGTCCGTTGGCATCGGCAAGCTGGGCGTCGATTTCTTGTTCAACGCTGGCTTCCCGTTCGGTAAGGATGCGGTTTACGCGTGTGTAGATGATGTTCAGGTCGCGGGGATTGCGGGTGTACCAGACGAGCGAGGAGTCGAACTCGGCTTCCGTGATGTTATGTTTCCGTAGGGTGCCTTTGATGAGGAGGGGAATCTGGTAGCGCTTGTCGAAAGGCAGGTTCTGCGCTATGCTGTACGTGAGGTGGTAATCGGCCAGTACTTGTGCCATTTCGTTCTTGGAGAGCACTCCTTTGGGCCTTCTGCGGTTGCAGCTCCCTAAAAAGAGGCAGCCTGCCATAGCCAGTAAGCAGGCATATAGAAGAAGACGGTGTTTCATTCCTTTTCCTCTTTCTTCTCCTTAATGCCGAACAGGTCTTCCACCTCTTTCCGGAAGAAGAGTATCAGGACTACGAAACTGCAGGAGAGTACGGCATCGGCCACGTTGAATATTGCGTTGAAGAACACGAACTCCTGTCCGCCGACGAGGGGCATCCACGAAGGCCAGGTAGTCTCGATGATGGGAAAGTAGAACATGTCGACCACTTTGCCATGGAACCAGGTGGAGTAACCCGTACCGAAGGGTACGAAAGTCGCTGCCTCCTCGTTCCAGAAGGTGCGCGGCAGGCTTTCGCTGAATATGAGTCCGTAGAAAAGACTGTCGATGAGGTTGCCCAAAGCGCCGGCCAGAATGAAGGCCAGGCAGGCTATGTATCCGCTGCGTGCTCCCCGCTTGATGAGGCGGTGCAGGTAGCAGGCGATGGCGATGACTGCCACGATGCGGAAAGAGGTGAGGAACCATTTGGAAAAGATTTCCATTCCGAATGCCATTCCTCTGTTCTCGGTGAAGAGGATGTAGAACCAGTCTCCGCAAACGGCTATGCGGTCGTGCAGGCACATGTGTGTCTTTACGGCAATCTTGCTGGCCTGGTCGGCCAGGAGTACCCCCACAATGATGGCTGTCGTGAGCCACCGCATCCGGTTTGTTGTGCTCATTTCGGGCAAAAGAGGCTTATCGTTTGTTCTTTGCCTCAATGCTTAGCGTGGCGTGGGGCACGGCCCTCAGTCGTTCGGCGGGTATGAGTTTTCCGGTTTCGCGGCAGATTCCGTAGGTTTTGTTCTCGATGCGGATCAGAGCGGCCTTCAGTCCTTGAATAAACTTAAGCTGCCGTTGTGCCATACGGGTAGCCTCTTCTTTGTTGAAAGAGGAGCTTTCTTCCAAAGCCTTGTA
This sequence comes from Bacteroidaceae bacterium, assembly GCA_050946375.1. GTDB lineage: Bacteria > Bacteroidota > Bacteroidia > Bacteroidales > Bacteroidaceae > UBA1794. Next base: position 13,145 of record JBMNUT010000013.1, read on the forward strand.
TGAAAACGAAGTATCATCTATGTCATTCCCGTCGGTGTGCATGAGGGTAGCTTTCATTTGCTCGTATTCCTTTTCCGCAACTTCCAACTTTTGCATGATAATGGCGCGGAACTCTTCGAGCTCGGCATCCGAGTATCTTGTTTTTTCAGCCATAGTTTTACGGTTCTTGTTTTTCGGTTTTCAGTTTAAGTGTATTTGGATAATTAGTTAAGCCTTGGTTATTTGGATGGGCAGGTTGAAGTCTTCGAACTCAAGCTGCGCGCAGGTTCCGTCGAGCGAGTCGGCTATTTCGAGCGAGTCGGCCAGGACTTGTGTGCAGATGTAGTCGCGGAAGTTCTGCACGGCGGCATCGGTTGCCTCGTTGTGGGGCAGGCGTATGCGGATTTTGTCCGTGATTTCCAGTCCCGACGACTTGCGCAGATTTTGAATGCGGTTGACCAGTTCGCGGGCCATGCCTTCCTGCTTCAGCTCTTCGGTAAGGGTTACTTCCAGCGCTACCGTGAGTTTGCCTTCGTTGGCTACGAGCCATCCGGGAATATCTTCGCTGAAGATTTCCACGTCGTTTGCATCCACGGTGATGGTGGCGCCCTCCAGTTCCATGTCCAGCTTCCCCTCTTTTTCCAGTGTCATGATCTGTTCCTGGGAAAGTCCGGCAATCAGTGCGGCAACGGCCTTCATCTGTTTCCCGAACTTGGGCCCCAGTTTCTTGAAGTCGCACTTCACTTTCTTCACGAGTATGTCGGAAGCGCCTTTGACGAAGCGTATTTCTTTGACGTTCACTTCGTGCTTGATCAGGTCGGCTACGGCGGTCAGGTGTGCTTCCTGCGCATCGTCGATTACGGGGATGAGGATGCACTGCAGCGGCTGGCGCACCTTTATGTTGACCTTGCGGCGCAATGCGAGTACCATGCTCGTCACTTTCTGCGCCATTCCCATGCGGGTTTCCAGTTCCTTGTCGATGTATTCCGGATTACTCTTGGGGAAGAAGTCCAGATGTACCGAGTCTTTCTTTTCTGCATCGAAGGCCGACAGGTCGTTGTACAGCATGTCTGCATAGAAAGGCGCGATGGGGGCCATCAGGAGTGCCACGGTTTTCAGGCAGCTGTGCAGGGTCTGGTATGCGGAGAGCTTGTCGTCCGACAGACCGCCGCCCCAGAAACGCTTGCGGCACAGGCGCACGTACCAGTTACTCAGGTTGTCGCAAACGAATTCCTGTATGGCTCTTCCGGCACGGGTGGGCTCGTAGCTTTCCAGACTGTTGGTCACTTCGGCAATCAGCGTATGCAGTTCGGAGAGAATCCACCGGTCTATTTCCGGGCGACTGGCGAGCGGAATAGCCGGTTCGTTGCCGGTAAATCCGTCGACATTCGCATAGAGTGCGAAGAATGAGTAGGTATTGTAGAGCGTTCCGAAGAACTTGCGGCGCACTTCTTCCACGCCGGCTTCGTCAAACTTCAGGTTGTCCCACGGAGCGGAGTTGGTGGTCATGTACCAACGCAAGGGGTCGGAACCGAATTTCTCTATGGCTCCGAACGGGTCGACCGCATTGCCCAGGCGTTTGCTCATCTTGTTTCCGTTCTTGTCGAGCACCAGTCCGTTCGAAATGACGTGCTTGAACGCCACACTGTCGAATATCATCGTGGCGATGGCATGGAGTGTGAAGAACCAGCCTCGCGTCTGGTCCACGCCTTCGGCTATGAAATCGGCCGGATATACGGCGCGGCTGTCGAGAAGTTCCTTGTTTTCGAACGGATAGTGTATCTGCGCATACGGCATGGAGCCCGAATCGAACCACACGTCTATGAGGTCCGGTTCGCGATGCATGGGCTTTCCGGCCGACGACGTCAGGACAATGTCGTCCACATACGGGCGGTGCAGGTCGATCTTCTCGTAGTTTTCCTTCGTATATACGCCCGGTTGGAAACCTTGTTCCTTGTACGGGTTGCTCTTCATGAGCCCCGCGGCCACCGAACGCTCTATCTCATTATATAATTCCTCTACCGAACTGATGCACTTCTCCTCGTCGCCTTCTTCGGTACGCCATATCGGCAGCGGCGTACCCCAGTAGCGCGAGCGGCTCAGGTTCCAGTCGTTCAGGTTTTCGAGCCATTTTCCGAAGCGGCCCGTACCCGTGCTTTCCGGTTTCCACTGGATGGTCTTGTTCAGGCGTATCATCTCCTCCTTGCAAGCCGTGGAGCGGATGAACCAACTGTCCAGCGGATAGTAGAGAACCGGCTTGTCCGTCCGCCAGCAGTGCGGGTAGTTGTGCACGTGCTTCTCTATCTTGAAGGCGCGGTTCGTAGCCTTCATCTCCATACAGAGGGAGATGTCCAGCGTTTCGTCCTTGTCCGTGAGGTTGGGGTCGTAGGCGTTCTTCACGAAACGGCCCTCGTACTGTTTGTACAGTTCCGTATCGACGTGCTCCTTGACCCACGCTTCGTCCAGTTCGTCCAGCAGATAAAATTTACCGGTCAGGTCCACCATCGGGCGTGCCTCGCCCTTCTTGTTGATCAGCTGAAGGGGCGGTACGCCGGCGGCCTTGGCCACAAAGGCGTCGTCTGCACCGAAAGTCGGAGCGATATGCACAATGCCCGTTCCGTCCTCGGTTGTCACGTAGTCACCTTCGATAACGCGGAATGCACCTTCCTCCGGGCGTACCCACGGGAAGATCTGCTCGTAATGGATACCCGTCAGCTCCGGTCCTCGGTATTCCCCGATGATTCGGTAGGGAATCACCTTGTCACCGGGCTTGTAGGCCTCCATGTCGGCCTCCGCGCCTTTGGGGTTGAAGTAAGCGGCGAGCCGCTCTTTGGCCAGAATGGCCGTCATCTTCTCGCCCGTATAGGGATTATAGCTTTGTACTGCCACATATATTATTTTAGGGCCTACGCACAATGCCGTATTGCTGGGCAAGGTCCACGGCGTCGTTGTCCATGCCAGGAAGTACGGAGTGCCCCATGTCGTCCATTCCGCCTTCGGTTCGGTTATTTTGAACTGCGCCGTCACCGTCGTGTCCTTCACGTCCCGGTAACAGCCCGGCTGGTTCAGCTCGTGCGAGCTGAGGCCCGTGCCGGCGGCGGGGGAGTATGGCTGTATGGTGTAGCCCTTGTAGAGCAGTCCCTTTTGGTAAAGTTGCGCAAGCAGCCACCAGAGCGTCTCAATGTAGCGGTTGTCGTAGGTGATGTAGGGGTCCTTCGTGTCCACCCAGTAGCCCATCTTGTGGGTCAGTTCCTCCCATTCGCGGGTAAACTTCATCACTTCCTTGCGGCAGGCTGCATTGTAATCCTTTACGCTGATGGTCTTTCCGATGTCCTCCTTGGTGATTCCCAGACTTTTCTCCACGCCCAGCTCCACAGGCAGGCCGTGTGTGTCCCATCCGGCCTTGCGCTTGACGCAAAAGCCCTGCATCGTCTTGTAACGGCAGAAGATATCCTTGATGGTACGCGCCATGACGTGGTGAATACCCGGCATGCCGTTGGCCGAAGGAGGGCCTTCATAAAATATATAGGCGGGATATCCTTCGCGCTCGCTCACGCTGCGGCGGAAAATCTGTTTCTCGTCCCATCTTTCCAGGACTTCCTTATTTATTTCCGAGAGGTTGAATCGGCTGTGTTCGGCAAATTTTTTCATCTGTTCTTACGCCTCTTTTCGGGCTGTCTGCTCTATTTTGCGCGCAAAGATACAAATTTCTTGTGTACATAGCCCCTCTTTTCAGAATAAAATGAAGCATCCCGGCTTTTGAGGCTTTTACTTGGAGAGAAAGAATATATGTCAATCAAAATAAAAAAATTGACGAAAAAAATTGCAAGATAGAGCTTGTGTTGGTATTTTTGCTGTGGTTTTGTATCATTTAATGTTACTTTCATGCGGCGTATTATTGTATTGCTTATAGCACTGATAAATATTTCCGGGGTTGTTTGGGCTTCCGACCGTGATTTCTTTTATGTAGCCATCCGGCCCGTTTACCGGATTTATCCTTTTTTTCAGCCCGATGCAAGCTACCTCCGCGCTGCATACGACGAGGAAAGGTGGGGCAATGCTTTCGAATTTTCCACTTATGCCCTGCGGGACACGGCCGGATATATGGACCGTTTTTCGGATCCTCGCGTCCGAAATATGGTGAAGGTCTACGAGGTAGTGCAGGTATGGAAGGCGGATTCTTTGGCCAGTGCTTTTGGCGTGAAGAAAAGACGTGAGCGGAAAAAGTGGCAGGAAGAGACCCGTATTCCCGAAGTGATGCAGAAAATGTTGGGCGGGGACTTCCAAGTGGTTGCAAACGCCGACCTTTCTTCGCCGCAGCCCGGGCGTAACATGATGCAACTAACCTATCGGGGACGGAATTGCCAAATCATTTGGGATACGTGGGCAGGCATGTATCTGGAGGGATGGCGTGACAAAAAAGAAAAGTCCCAAGAGCAGCTTCGTTATACGCTCGATTATTCATTGCGCGATGTGCGCTGGGTGATTCTGGGGCGTACCGCATCCGGAAATTACGTACTGCTGATGGTGACGAAACGCTTGTTGTAGAAATAGAAAGTGCTGTTCAACGATATATTATCAGAGGCTTATGAAATTATATGTGTATTTGTTATGGTTTGCTGTCCTGCTGAGTTTCCCCTCTTTGTCATGGGGACAGCCTTTTGTGGTTGTATGGCCGGACGAGGCGGGCGATGCGCGGTTGAGAGAGATGCGCCTCGTCTTCGACTCGGGGATGCATGGCTCGGACTTTGGCGATGCGCCGTGGTATCGTCCGCAAGACAGGGATTGGGCTTATACGTTCCATACCGTTTTGGTCCGAGATACGATGAATTTTTCAGAGTCCTTTCCCCGGTTGCAGAAAAGTTACCCGCCTTATGTCTTGGAGACGGTGGGCACATGGAATTTGGAGCAGTCGGAAAAGGAATTTTCCGAAGCATACGGGCGTCGATGGCGGTCGGCGCGGCGTTTCGTAAAGGTGCTGCGCGGACTTCTGGGGCCTTCGTTTGCGGAGCGGAAAGGCGAGGGCTGGCATGGAAATGCCTATACCTACGAAGGCGCTCCCATTCAGATTTTGTGGGATGATCCGCAGAGAATGTCGACAAATGTGTTGCACGAGACAAATAACATGGTCCGTTTCGACACCGTATTCGACTGCTCCTTGCGTCAGGCCAAATGGATAGTATTCGGTTTGGAGCCCGTCAAAAAGAAACAGGTGTTGCTTCTCTTGACCAAGGATCCACACAGGTTGCCGGAGGAGTAGGATAAGTTTATTAGGCCGTATGAATAATTCTTCTGGATTTTTTTTTGCGCCCATCGGTTAAGCCCCTCCTGTTTGCCCTTTGGGCAGGCGGTGTTTTTCTGGGGCTGCTCGCCGCTTTTCCCGAGTACGAACGTCTGATGAGGCGTTGGGGCCGGAAGCCGCTTTTTCTCTACAACTATGCGGCGGAGACGGAATACCTGCGTGCTGAGCTTCGCCGTCTGCTGTGCGAGATGGAACAACCGCCTGCCGTGCGTTTTCCGGGATAGTGCTTCCTGCGAAAAAGGCGCGGATGTTTTGCCGGAAAGCCTTGCATGTTTTCGGGAAAAGCCTTGCCGCTATTCAGCCAAAGAGAACGTCTAAAACAAATTTGTCCTATGCTCTTCCTCCTCCGGCATAGGCGTAAATAGAAAAAACAGGAGAGACATGACATATTTGTATAAAGGCAAAAGCGGGAGATGAGAAAGAGTATTTTGAAAGACATTGCATTGGTTTCGCTGGTTTGCCTGCTGCCGGCTTTTGCCGCCCTCCGCTTGGCGGAAAAAGAGGGCTTATGAAGAAATATACGGAAAGTGTCCGTAAAAATTTGCAGAATAGAAATAAACTGTTAGTTTTGCGGCAGATAGATAAAAGAATAGCGTAAAACCTGATTGCCATGAAACGTTTTGTTAAGCTACTGTGCATTGTTCTTGCATTCTTCCTCGTGTCTTCTTGCGCGGACACGGCCGATTATCCCCTCCCCGTAGAGCGTGCTCTTTCGGCGGCCTGCTACGATTCGGCTTGGGCGCGCTGGGGAGCGGAAATTCCGGCTACCCTGACGGTCGTGCCCGACGTGCAGGTCTTGAAAGCCGACTACCTTATCCGCGCCATCGACGATGTGTTTTCCATGTGGCGTAAGCCTTGGAACACCCGGGTCGGCTTCAACCTTTTTTGCTGTTATGTCTTGCCCTACCGCTTGGGCTGCGAACCTTTGAGCGATTGGCGTCCTCTCTATCGCGAGTGCAAGGAGGCTTATCTCCGTCCGGCGGCGGAGCGGGCGAACCCTACTTATTTATATGGTGTGTGCAATGCACTCAACCGTGATTTTGCGGACAACCTCTACGAGCCGTCTTTCCCCTTGCCCGAGTTTCCGCTCGACCGGCTCATCGACCTGAAGAGCGGCACCTGTCGCGAGTTTACCCTCATGGCAGCAGCCTACGATCCTGATATTTCCTGTAATCCTGAAGGGCAAATGAGTAAAAATGTGACATCAAGTTCTGCATCTGCCAGCTAAAGATATTTTGTCACAATGGTTGTCCGTGAATTTGACCATCTCACAGGAAGGGTAAGGAGTTATACTATGAGCAGTAGCAAAACTGTATCTCTATCTGCCAGCCCCACTTCTGCAACTCTAAGTGTTTATTGATATGAAAATTTTTCATCTGTTTTTGCTGCTCCAATTTGGAGCAATTCTTCCAATATCCGCTCGCGATTTTCGTTATATTATCATTTCTTTGCCATCCGACGGCTTCCGTCCGGTGCAAGCCGTGCCCGTACCTGAGGGATTGCGTCAAGGCTTCAACGAAACAGACTTAGCCAACGCGTTCGACCTAACGGCCTATGCGCTGCAAGACACAACGAACTACGGCCAATACTTCCCGGGCGCAAAGCCTTGGAAAGGATTGGTGTTCGACGTAGTGGAGCATTGGACAGCCGACTCCTTGGCCCGCCTTTGCTGCTTGCAAGGCCGTGACTGGGAGAAAGCCCCGCTCCCCGAAGTAATGAGCCGGGCCCTTGGGGCCGACTTTTGTTCCGTTCAACCAGACGAAAGCAATAATGCAGGCCCCTATAACAACTATCTTTCACTCACTTTTCGAGGGCGCAACTGTCAGGTGATATGGGACAAAATGGAGAAACTAACGGCTTATTTGCAAGAACCGGGGACAGTGGGCTATGCGGGGACTTCGCCGGTCTATGTGATGGATTATGCCATGAACAATGTACGTCACGTGGTATTGGTACGCACAAGGGGCGGCAACTATGTCTTGTTCCTGCTGACCCGCGACTTGGTCTGCCTGCAAGCTCCGCAAATGCTTCCGCCCTATTTTGAATCGCCGGAAGCCAAAGCAGCGTTGGTAGCCGAACAAAGCCGAAAGCCTTTGCTATTCGACACCTTGGCTTCGCTGCACGGTTGGGAGCGCGACTTCCGCTATGTGGCCATGCACACCGGCTCCGGAAGCATCGGTGCGGATCGGCCGGTAGTAGAGTCGAAAGTATTTCGCATGGGATATGGCGAATTTGACTTGGCCAATGCGTTTTCTTTCCGCACGGTGCTGGTGGGCGATTCGGCAGACTACTGCGCCCGCATGGGTATCGATGCATGGACCGATTCGGTGCGCCTTTTCCGTATTGTGCAGGCATGGGACGTGAACTCATTGGCGCATTCCCTAAATATAAAGACAAAACGCCGGAGGCGGACACGACTTAATAAGGTATTGGCCAAACTGCTGGGCAAGGATTTTGAGGTCTCGACGGCTTGGCGAGTAGGACGGGTTCCGGATTATGCAAACCACAATCTGAAGCATTATACTTATTGCGGACACAACTTACAGTTGATATGGGATAGTGAAAACCATCTGAATACCGGCAAGAGCGAAAAGTATCCGATAACAGGTGGAGGAACCACATCATACTACTATATATTCGACTATATGCTGCGCGATGCCCGCCATCTCCTGCTCTGCAATACTTCACAAGGCAACTATGTGCTTCTACTCGTAACCAAAAGGCTCTATACCCTGCGAGAAGAATGAACTGAAAAGTGTAAAAACGTAATTCAACGGACACGAAAAAAGTCGTAAATCTTTAGATGAAGTTGTCTTTTCTCCAAAAGAGAATCGACAACTTCATCTATCCACCAAACATAATTTTAAGTACGCACCACAATCCTACGTTTCCGCATGAACTTCTTCCGAAACATCCCTGCTCCACAACCACACTAAAGGGAAGGAAGAACGGATTTTTACCTACGAGGACGGGCGAAAAATATGGTGGTAAAAAGTTCCTATGAAGATAAATAAGAAAGGAGGTGCCTATGTCATAAGTTGGAAATCCGGCTTACCCTGTCGGCTAAGCCATAGAACAAAAAAGATTGTCCTTTGCCGCTATTCGGCCAAGGAGAACGTCTAAAACAAATTTGCCCTGCGCTTTTCCCTCTCCGGCGTAGGCGCAAATAGAAAAAACAGGAGAGACATGACATATTTGTATAAAGGCAAAAGCGGGAGATGGGAAAGAGTATTTTGAAAGACATGGCATTGGTTTCGCTGGTTTGCCTGTTGTCGGCTTCTGCCGCCCTCTGCTTGGCGGAAAAACAGGGCTTATGAAAAAAAATACGGAAAGTGTTCGGAAAAATTTGCAGAATAGAAATAAACTGTTAGTTTTGCGGAAGATAGATAAAAGAATCACATAAAAACGGACCATCATGAAACGTTTTATTAAGTCTGAGTACATGATATTAGTATTCTTTCTCTCCGTAACTTCCCGCGCGGTTACGGCCGGATGTCTTGTTTCGGCAGAACCTGTCCGTCCGGCGTCCGCATGCAGCGCCGTAGCGCAGCGGGGCAATGGGTTGCCGGACGAGACGGTTGGAGCCCAAAGTTATGTAGTCATATATCCGTATGGCAATGGATATATGTCGGTTCTTGGGTATAAATACGATCAATGGTGGAAGCATTCTTTCAAACCAGAGGATGAGGCTAACGCATTTGACTTCCAAGCCGTGCATGTTTCAGACAGCGCGGGTTGGAGAAAGTCGTTCCCTTATGCAGGGGTGCCTAATCCCTTCCCGGAAATTGCCGAGTTGGTAGGATTGTGGACTGTCGACACCCTTTCGGCCCGGTACGGACGTAAGGCGAAAGCTTCGGTAGAAGTTTTTCTTCGTGACTTGAGGGCTTTGGTGGGCGATAGCCTACGGGTTGTAGAGAAGGATGAGCCTGCCACGGTATTTCATGTGTATGACAACCTCTATCCTTTTACTTATTGCGGAGTGCATTGCCAGTTGTTGTGGGACGACGTAAACCGTTGTTCCCGCACTTGGGCGAATGAATCGTCGGGAAATTCCAGTATTTCTTACTTTTCCTACGATTTCGACTATTCGTTCCGTGAAGCAAAGCAAGTCGCCCTCTGTCGTTATTCGCCGGAGTGCTACGTGCTTCTCTTGCTGACTCAGCCGATGGTGGCGATGGACTGAGGGGCTTCCGCGAAAAAAGGTGCGGGTGTTTGGCCGGAAAGCCTTGCATGTTTTCGGGAAACGCCTTGCCGCTTTTTCCCCCGTGCGCCGGAGGTGTCGGGGAAAAGTGCAGAGATAAAGAATTGTTTTATACATAAGAATAATACCTATGAAGAAAGTTGTTTCCAAAAACCTTGTGTCGGTTTGGACGATAGGAAGGAGTATGCTTTTGCTGTGGGCGCTTACCTTCTTTCCCGGAGTGCAGGCTCAAATGCCCGGCAAGGCGCTTCTTTTTCCCCATGCCCCGGAGGGTGGGCCAAAGCGTTTGCCTATGAGCACAAATTACGGTCACAACAACGGGCGGAACATGCGGAAGATTTTGTTTGTGACCTTGTGCCTTTTCTTTGTTTTCGTCGGAACACTTTCGGGACAGACGTATGACAAGGTGGTGCTTTTCTCTCATTCGCACCATTCGGGCGATAGCATTTCTGACATCGGGGGCGAGAGTCGTAGCTTGCGCAGCCTGCCCAAGCGTTGGGAAATGATAGACCGAGGTACGGCAGACAGCTTGTATTTGCGTCCTCCTTCTGATGTTGCTTATAGACCTCATGTGGAGGGAGATGCAATTTCCCTCTTGACTTATGCTTATCCGGCCGATATTTTTCGACAAGATACGGCATGTTTTCGTCGTTTGGGGTTGTGTTATGTGGCGCTCGACTTGCTGGAATGGTGGAGTATGGATACTGTGAAAAATATTTGCGAGCAGAAGGGAGTGGAATTCCGGGAACGTCAGTTTGATAAAATCTTGGGGCTTCTGACCGACGGGCAACTGCGTGCCGGTGAGGAAAGGTCGCATGGGACAGTGGGATTTAAGCGGTTTAATGGACTGACACCTTATTTCTATAAGGGGAAGCCTTGTTTCTTGCTGTGGGACGATGGGTGGCTGTTGCGGCGTGGACGCTTGCCTTTTGGCTTTAGCGCTGGCGGAGATACTTCCGAATTCCTTGAACTTCCGTATAGTTTCAAAGGGCTTTCCCATATTGCTCTCTGTCGCTATTCGGAAAACTGCTATGTGCTTCTGCTCATGACGTGGCCGATGGTAATGCTGAATTGAGGGGCTTCCGCGGAAAAAGGTGCGGGTGTTTGGCCGGAAAGCCTTGCCTGTTTTCGGGAAAAGCCTTGCCGCTTTTGGGCTGAAGAAGCTATGCTTCGGGTGCATTTGCCTTGTACCGCTCTTGTGGAGTCGGGGAACTTACGGCGGCGGGATGCCGGGGAAAATGCAGAAATGATGGAATTTGAACCTTAAAAAACGATAGTGAAAAATGAAAACGACCAGTTTATATGTTTTGTTCATGCTCCTGCTCGGCTTGAATGCTTGGGCGCAGGAGGGGAAAGTCGTGCTCGTCCCGGACTTTTCCGATGCCGAAGGAATCGAAGTTTGTATAGGGAGGAAGCAGAAGGGGCTTATGAACATGCCCGTTTTGTGGGACTTGTTGGGGCGCGGCACGGAGGATAGTATTTTCTTTTACCCTTCCCGCACTCGTCCTATGGTAGAGGGAGGGGCGTTTTACTTCCGGGTGTTGCATTACGAAACGGAGGCGTTCGGGCAGGATACGGCCTTTTTCCGTTCGACCGGCACTTCCTCTGTTCTGCTGGATGTGGTGGATTGCTGGGAGGTGTCCGCCTTGGCCGAAGAAGCGGGGAAGAGCCGGAAGAAGTTCGGGCGCACGGATTTTTCGGTTGTTTTGGGCAACCTGACCGACGGGAAGTTCCGTACCGAACCGGCCAAACTTTATGGGTATGGGCCGGCTGATATGACGTATAGTGGGTTGATACGCTATTCTTATGACGGGAAGCCTTGCTTCCTGTTGTGGGACGATCTTTGGAAATTGACGATTACATACCTTCCTGGAGAGTTTTCCCGTACAGGACGGAGAGAAAAAGTGCGCCATCTCCCGAGCCGGTTCGAGAACGCGGAGCAAATGCTTCTCTGCCGCTATTCGGAAAACTGCTACGTGCTTCTCTTGCTGACGCAGCCGATGGTGGAGATGGACTGAGGGGCTTCCGCGAAAAAGGTGCGGGTGTTTGGCCGGAAAGCCTTGCATGTTTTCGGGAAAAGCCTTGCCGCTTTTTCTCACGTGCGCCGGAGGTGTCGGGGAAAAGTGCAGAGATAAAGAATTGTTTTATACATAAGAATAATACCTATGAAGAAAGTTGTTTTGAGAAGTCTTGCGGCGGCCTTGCTTATTTGTCCTTCGCTTTCGCTGGAGGCGGCAAGCCCTTCTTTTTCAGCCGTGGACTCTTCCCTGTACGTGGCGGTGGCCATTCACTACGAAAGCGACCGTCCGCTGGAGCCGTTACCTGCGGAGCACTACATGCGCTATGCCTACGATGAGCGCGATGCGGCAAACAGTTTTGATTTCAGTGCCTATTTGTTGCAGGATACGACCGGCTATTTGAGCCATTTCCCGGCTCCGTATGCCCGCAACCTGGTGAAGTTGTTCGCCGTGGAGCAGGCTTGGAGCGTCGACTCCCTGGCTGCTTATTATGCGGACAAGGGCGTCGGCGGTGGGCTGGAGGCGATGAAAATTCCGCAAGTCATGCGGGAACTGCTCGGGAGTGCCTTCCAAGTCTCGGATGGCGGGCTGGAAAATCCGAACGGCTTCTACGCCGATTTCCTTTCGCTGCGCTACCGGGGGCGGAACTGCCAGGTGATTTGGGACGATTTGCGCAAGCTGGATGTCTATCACCGCGAGGCCGATTGGGAGACCGGGCAGGAGGCCGTGACCAGTTACTCGTTCGATTATTCGTTTCGCGATGCCCGTTCCGTCATACTCGGGCGTACCGCCGCGGGAAATTATGTGCTGCTGATGCTGACGCGCGACGTCGTTTATCTCCAGTCCCGCCCCGTGGGGCTTTTCGGATCGGTGAAGGTTTGTCCGGACAGCCTTGGCGCGGTTCCCCAAAACGAGGCGCCTCGGTTGGAGAGGCTTCTGCCTGTGGCGCGCGATACCGCCAGTTGCCGGTTTGTGGCAGTGCATGTCCCGCAGGATTTCCGCGCCCCTGTCGGGGGAAAGGTGCGCTTTGCTCCGCCGCATGGCTCTTATGAGGAGACGGATTGTGCCAACGCTTTTGCGTATGAGGCTTATGCCTTGCGCGACACAGCGGCTTGCCGGGACTCGTTGACGAAGTACGGTTTGACGGACAGGGTGCTGTTGTTTGAGGTGGTGAAGGCCTGGAACCGGGAAGAACTGAAGGCGGAATATGCGAGCCGTGGGGGCAAATGGCGCAAGCGCGGCGCGGAACTGACGCGGGTGATGCGCGCCTTGCTGGGTGAGGACTTCGAGGAAGTGCGTGATGCAGCGGGGTATCCTTCTTATCTATCGGTGGATAATTTGCACTGCCTGCAGTATAAGGGGCGAAATTGCCAGCCCGTTTGGGACGACCCGGAGAAGTTCCGGATAGTGCGCAGCGAGCAAAATTCCGAGAATCGCCAGTTGGGTACGGTCTGGTACTGTACGTTCGATTATTTTTTGGGCGACGCCCGTCGCGTCATCCTGGGCCGCACGACGCAGGGAAACTATGTGCTTCTGCTGCTGACGCAGCCGATGGTGGCGATGGACTGAGGGACTTTCGGGAAAAAGGTGCGGGTGTTTTGGACAAAGGATGCGGGGCTTTTCGGCAAAAGTCCCGTATCTTTTTGGGGATTGTGCCGGGGAAAAACGGCGATAGGGAGGCATTTTCGGGAGAAATGCGGCAAAATACCTAAAAATAGTGATTGCCCCTTTTTTGTAAAAGTCATAGCTTTGCAACGAATTTAATTTTGTAATTAGTACAGATTATGGAAGCAATCATCAATTCCCAACTGCCTGAGTTCAAAGTTCAGGCGTTCCAAAACGGAGCATTCAAGACAGTGACTAACGAAGACGTGCAGGGCAAATGGGCCATTTTCTTCTTCTATCCGGCCGATTTCACCTTTGTTTGTCCCACCGAGCTGGTAGACATGGCGGAGAAGTACGAGCAGTTTCAGGCCATGGGTGTGGAGGTTTACTCCGTGAGTACCGACTCGCACTTCGTGCACAAGGCATGGCACGACGCATCGGAGAGCATCCGCAAGATCAAATACCCGATGCTGGCCGACCCGACCGGGGCGCTGTGCCGCGCTTTCGGCGTGATGATCGAGGAAGAGGGGATGGCCTACCGCGGGACATTCCTGGTGAATCCGGAAGGAAAGGTAAAGCTGGCGGAGATACACGACAACAACATCGGGCGCAATGCCGACGAGCTGTTGCGCAAAGTGGAGGCGGCGCAGTTCGTAGCCACGCACGACGGCGAGGTTTGCCCTGCCAAGTGGCGCAAGGGGGCGGCTACGCTCAAGCCCAGTATTGACCTGGTTGGCAAGATTTGACTATGCTGGAAGCCGGGATTCTGAGTCAAGTGCGGGAACTTTTCCTGCACTTGCGTGCTGATTATACCTTCCGTCTTGTCTACAACCCCCGTCACGCTTCGGCGCGCGAGCTGCGTGAGTTTGCCGACGACGTGGCCTCCTGCTCCGAGAGGCTCTCGTGCCGGGCGGAAGAGACGGAGGCGCCGGAGCTGGGGTTTGCCCTGGAAAAGGACGGAGTGCCTACGGGCATCTCGTTCCGGGGCATACCCGGCGGGCACGAGTTTACCTCGTTGCTGCTGGCGGTGCTGAACGCTGACGGAACGGGGAAGAACCTTCCGGACGAAGCCACGGCGAGGCGCATAGCCGCGCTGCAGGGGCCGGTTCGGTTGCAGACGTATGTTTCGCTGACGTGCACCAACTGTCCCGACGTGGTGCAGGCGCTGAACGTGATAGCCCTGGGGAATCCGTCGGTAACGCACGAGATGGTGGACGGCGCGCTCTTCCCCGACGAGGCGGAAGCCCTGAAGGTTCAGGCCGTGCCCACGGTGTATGCCAACGGAAAGTTGCTCCACGTGGGGCGCGGTTCGCTGGGTGAGCTGCTGGACAAGCTGGAGGCTGCTTTCGGCAGCCATGCGGCGGCCGGCGAACCGCGGAAAGCAGTTGAGGCCGACGTGCTGGTGCTGGGCGGCGGGCCTGCCGGCGTATCGGCCGCCATCTATGCGGCCCGCAAGGGGCAACGGGTGGCACTCGTGGCGCAGACCATAGGCGGGCAGGTGAAAGAGACGGTGGGCATCGAGAATTTGATTTCCGTGCCTTACACTACGGGGGCGCAACTGGCCACCGACCTGCGCGCCCATCTGGAGCGGTATGCCGTCAGTCTGTACGAAAACCGCCGCATCGAGTCCGTTTCGCTGGAAGGGAAGCTGAAAAGCGTGCGGGTGAGCGGTGGCGAATGTTTTGCGGCGCCGTCGGTCATCATAGCCACCGGTGCGAGCTGGCGCCGGCTGAACGTGGAGGGCGAGCAGGAGTATATCGGCCGCGGCGTGGCCTTCTGTCCGCACTGCGACGGGCCTTTCTATCAGGGGAAGGACGTGGCCGTGGTGGGCGGCGGTAACTCGGGCGTCGAGGCTGCCATCGATTTGGCCGGCATCTGCCGGCGGGTTTCGGTGTTTGAGTACATGGATGCGCTGAAGGCCGACGACGTGCTGCAGCAGAAGTTGCGCAGCCTGCCCAACGTGGAGGTATTCACTTCCGCGCAGACCCTCAAGGTGGAGGGCGACGGGGCGAAGGTGACCGGCCTGCAAGTCAAGGACCGGCAGACGGGAGAGGTGCGCGAAGTGGCGCTGGACGGCATCTTCGTCCAGATTGGACTTACGGCCAACAGCGAGCCTTTCCGCGGCGTGCTCGACACGACGCCTGCCGGAGAAATCAAGACCGACGCGCACTGTCGGACGTCGCTGCCGGGGGTATATGCCGCGGGCGACGTGTCGGACGTGCCGTACAAGCAAATCGTCATTGCCATGGGCGAGGGGGCAAAGGCGGCTTTGGCTGCCTTCGAGGACCGGATGAAAGGGCGCTGAGCGGCGCGCGGTCCATAGCTTTTGTTTTTGAGCCCTGTGCTCTGGCTGAAAAGCGGATGCGCCAAAACGGGAGTTTTGACGCATCCGCTTCACGATATGTCGGTATGTGGGGCGCGGGAGTGGCAAGGCACTGTGCGGAAAGGGCTGGTGTCGGTTATCGGGCAGCGCCAGCCTTATGACGGATTACAGCGTGAGCTGGTTCAGGATGTGGGAAGGGAGTGCGGAACAGAGCCAGATGGCAAACGGGGTGAGGCACAGCCCGAGCAGAATTTTCTGATACCGCTGCGGAGGCAGGCATACGGCCATCGCGCAGATAATGCCAGCCAGGGAGAAGGGTGTGGCGAGCCACAATCCGTTGGCTTCGGAGAGTCCGGTTGTCCCTCCCAGCAGCAACGACGAGACGACGAAGATGGCCATCTGGCAAAGATAGCCGCCGATTCCGGCCGATGCGGTCAGGAGTATGTGGGCGATGGTATGGCATTTGGCCATCCAGAAGAGCATCAGCAGGAAATGGGATATGAGGAATATCGATGAATGCCACACCAGTTGGGCGCGGGGGAACAAGCCGTAGAGGATGAAGTAGGAGGCGATTTCCAGAATAACGACCGAGAGGACGATGGACATGTAGCGGTTCTTGTACGAAGCGAGGTGCAGTGTGTTTTCCATAATATGCATCTTTTTCGGGCAAATATAAGCTGTCCTGAAAAAAAACAAGTGATTTGCCAAAAAAACGCTTGACTTTTAGCTTTTTTTTAATGGCCTCTTTTCAGATTTTGCACGGGGGCTGCGGGAAAGGGCAGGGGACATGGGTGGAAAAACGACAAGGCTTTCGGAAAACAGATGCAAGGCTTTTGGGAAAGGGATGCGGGACTTTTTCGATGAAGTGCCTCGTCGCTTTTCTGCGGGTGCAGGCGGGGGAGCGATTGTGATGCGTTGGGCGGTCGCTCTTGTGGCAGATGGGCTTCGGCCCGGCGGGGGAATGGCTGAAAACTGCGTTTTCGCTTGTCGCTGCGCCCGTCATGCACTATTTTTGCAACATGGACGAACAATTGAATGATTCATACCGCACGGTGGAGGGCATCTCCGAGGGTGTGTATTCGGAAAAGCGGAGCAAGTTTATTGCCATCGCCGTGCCGGTGCGCACGGTGGAGGAGGTGAAACAGCGGCTGGAGGAGTACGGTAAGCAGTATTACGACGCCCGCCACTTGTGTTATGCCTATATGTTGGGACCGGAGCGCAAGGAATTTCGGGCAAACGACAACGGGGAGCCGTCGGGGACGGCGGGCAAACCGATATTGGGGCAAATCAATTCGCGGGAACTGACGGACGTATTGGTCATCGTGGTGCGCTACTTCGGCGGAATCAAGCTGGGAACGAGCGGGCTGATCGTGGCCTACCGCACGGCTGCGGCTGCGGCACTGGACGAAGCGGCGGTGGTGGAGAAGACGGTGGACGAGGAAGTGACGGTCGACTATGAGTATCCGTTTATGAACGACGTGATGCGGGTCGTAAAGGAAGAGGGCCCTGCGATTGTGGCCCAGAGCTATGATACGGATTGCCGCATCGTGCTGCGCATACGGCGCGGGCGGATGGCCCGCCTGAGGGAGCGGCTGTCGAAAGTGGAGACACTGCGTTTCGTGGAAGAATAGTGCTTCCCCTCCGGGGTACGGCTGCATAAAAGAAGGGGCAGTGTGTCATAATACGCAATCTGCTGCGTTGCTTTCAAGATTCGGGTTCGGTCACTTTCATCAGTAAGCTCCTTTCACCTTCACTTTTTGCGCCTTGCTTCTCGCACACTCTGACACACTTAAAGAGGCTGTACCAAAACATTTCGTTTTGATACAGCCTCTTCTCTTTCTACTATGTCATGCGCTTTACTTCACGATGCCGCGCTTGGATTGGGTGACGAAGTCCATGATGTTGCGGATTTCGTCGCTCATTGGGATCTGATCGCGTATCTTGAGCACGGCATCCTGCAGGCTGAAGTTGCCGTGGTAGATGAGGCGATAGGCATTTCCGATGTGGCGGATAATGCGGTCGGTAAAGTTTTTGTGGCTGAGCACTACGGAATTGACTCCGTGGTACTCGGCGGGGTTCCCACTCATGATGACGTAAGGAGGAACATCCTTGGAGATGCGGCAGCCTCCCTGTATGAGTGCCCAGCTGCCGACGTGGCAGTATTGGTGGAGAATGACGGAGCCGGAGAGGATGACGCAGCTCTCGATGACGCATTCGCCGGCTACCGTGCTGCCGATACCGATGACGCAGTTGTCCTTGATTTCCACGTCGTGGCAGATGTGGACCTTCTCGGTGATGAAGTTTCCGTCGCCGATGGTCGTGGCATGTCCGGCATGGGTTCCGCGGGCGATGACTACGTTCTCACGGATGCTGTTGTCGTTTCCGATGACGAGTTGCGTGGCTTCGCCCGTGTAGTGGAAGTCTTGCGGAGTGGCACCCAGCACGGTGTTCTGATAGACTTTGTTGTTCTGGCCCATGCGCGTGCCGTTCAGCACACTGACGTAGGGCATGATTTCGCAATTGTCGCCGATTTCCACGTCTTTCTCTACATAAGCGAAAGGATGGATGGTGACGTTTTTTCCTATTTTAGCCTCGGGGGCTACACTTGCTAAGGGGCTGATCATGGTTTTGTATGAGTTTAAGGGGTTTATTCGTTGTTCTCAGTTTCGTCTTCTTGCCCACCGCCCAATGCCTGGTACAGGTTGACTACGGCCTGAATCTTGTAGAACGAATCGCTAACCTCGTTGAGTCGTGCGCTGAGGAGCGACTGTTCGGCCGTGATGATCTCCAGGTAGGAGGTGCCTTCCGTACCGGATTGGAACAAATCGGTCGTATAGGAAACGCTCTTCTCCAGAGCGGCTACCTGAAGGTGGCGGCTCTGTTCTTTTTCCAGATTGGCCTGGTACTGATAGAGGGCGTTGCTGACTTCATTTCCTGCATTGAGGAGCGCTTGCTGGAAGCTGAGCTTGGCTTGTTCCTGCTGGGCTTTCGAAATCTTGAGCTGGGCTCTGAGGGCGCCGTTCTGGAACAAGGGCTGCGTCAGCGAGCCGATTACGGTGGCGAGGAACTTGCCGGGGTTCGTGATGGCAGCACCTCCGCTGTTGGTCCATCCCAGCGTTCCCGTCAGGTTGATGAGGGGATAGAATGCGGAACGGGCGCGGTTGGTGGCATAGAAGGCGGAAGCGAGCGTCATCTCGGCGGCTTTTATGTCCGGGCGGTTGGCCAGCAGCTGCAGGGGTACGCCTGCCATGACGTATTCGGGCAGTCTTTGCTCGGCCAGCGTCCCGCGGCTGATGGCTTGCGGGGCCTGTCCCAGGAGGACGCACAGCGAGTTTTCCGTTTCGCGGATGCTCTGCTTGAGCTCGGGGATGGATGCTTTTACCGAATAGTAGGAGGCTTCGCTCTGGCTGACGGCGGCTTCGTTGGTCATGCCTGCGTCTTTCATCGCTTTCATGGTCTCCACGTTCTCTTTCCACTTCAACTCGGTCTCTTGGGTGATGGTCAATTGCTCGTCGAGCATGAGCAAAGTGTAGTAATAGTTGGCGATGGTGGCGATGAGCTGCGTCTGTACGGCCTGTTTGTAGGCCTTGCTTTGGAGCAAGTCGGCCTTCGCTCCCCGTTTGGCATTGAGCAAATCGCCGAAAATGTCTATCTGCCAGCTTGCCGTGATGGGGATTTGGTAGGTTTTGGTGGCTTTAGCGTTGTCGAAACTGCTGATTGTTCCCTGCGGCGCAAAGGCAAAGGAGGGAAGGAAGGCCAGTTTGGAGGCCATCAGGCTTGCTTCTGCCTGTTTCACGCTAAGCTGTGCGCTCTGCAGGTCGGTGTTGTTGACCAGTCCTTGCTCGATGAGAATCTGGAGCTGGGGGTCGGTGAAGACTTCCCGCCAGGGGAGTGAGGCGATGGTCGTAGTGTCCGTATAAGCATCCGTCATGCCTGCCGATATGACGGCACTCGCCGTGTCGCGGAACAGGCCGTCGACTTTGATATCTTCGGGTCTCTTATAGGTTTTGTAGAGGTTGCAACTGCTCAGGAGAGCAGATGCAACGACTACGTATATAAGTTGTTTTTTCATTGTTCTGAAAGTTATTTGGAATATTGTTCAATTTCGGTTTCAGCATCGGTATTGTCGATATCTTCCCAAGTCATAGGCTTGAAGCGTTCCTGTATGGACTGGAAGATTACGAAGAGTGCCGGCACAATGAATATCTGGCAAAGCATACCAATCAACATGCCGCCGACAGCTGCCGAACCTAATGCGCGGTTACCGTTTGCACCTACTCCCATGGCGAACATCAGCGGGAGCAAACCGATAATCATGGCTAATGAAGTCATCAAGATAGGACGCAGACGGGCACCGGCGCCTAATACGGCTGCCCACGTGATGCTCATACCCATCTTACGACGGTCGAGGGCAAACTCTACGATCAGGATGGCGTTCTTTGCCAAAAGGCCGATCAACATGATCAATGCAATCTGCATGTACACGTTATTCGTAGCCGCACTGAAAATCGGAATCAGGACATTCAGGAAGCCCATGAGATGGGCGAAGATGAACGAGCCGGCCAGTCCGAACGGTACGGAGAGCAATACGGCCAAGGGCAGTATGTAACTTTCGTACTGGGCACTCAGGAGGAGGTAGACGAACACGAAGCAGAGCAGGAAGATCATTGCCGTCATGCTGCCGCTGGTGCTTTGTTCCTCACGCGTCATACCGGAGAATTCGTAGCCATAGCCTGTGGGCAGGTACTGTTGCGCTACTTCCTGGATGGCCTGGATGGCCTGGCCGCTACTGTAACCGTCGGCAGGCATACCGTTGACGGTCATGGAGGTGTACATGTTGAAGCGGTTGATGTTGTCCGGACCGTATACGCGGCTGATGCGCATGAACTGCGTAATGGGAGCCATCTCTTCACCGTTTCTGATTTTTACGTTCTGCAACGACGCCATATCCGCACGCTGATCGGGGTCAGCCTGTATCATGACGCGGTACAATTTACCGAAGCGGTTGAAGTTGGAGGCATAGATACCGCCGTAATATCCCTGCAGGGTGGTAAGAATTGTGCTGGGGCTGATGCCTGCTTTCTTACACTCGGCTGCGTCAATCTCAATCATGTATTGCGGGAAGTTCGGGTTGAAGGACGTCTGTGCCGAGGCGATTTCCGGACGTTCACGCAGATGGGCGAGGAAGTTCTGAGCCACTTCGTAGAAGTTGTCCAGCGAACCGCCGGTCTTGTCCTGCAGGTTCAGCTCGAAACCGTTGGAGATGGAGTAACCCGGAATCATAGGCGGTGCGAAGAACAGTACGCTTGCGTCTTTGATGACCTCGCGTGCTTTCAGGTACAGCATACCGGATATGATGCTGGAGTTCTGCGCCAGGCTGCGCTCATCCCAGTCTTTCATCTTACAAATGAAGGAGCCGTAGCTCGAGCCCTGTCCGCCCAAGAAGCTGAAACCTACAATCATGGAGCGGCTCTTGATGGCGGGTTCGGCGCCGATCAGGCTGTCGATTTGCTGCATGGTGTTCACCGTGCGCTGCATGGACGAGCCGGGAGGAAGGTCGACAGAGCACATAATCGTACCGGTGTCTTCGTTCGGTACCAAACCGGTCGGGGTGACTTTCATCAACACGAGCAGCACTACGATGCCGACGACTACGGAACCGAGCGTAAGCCACGGTTTCTGGATGATGCGCAATACGGCCTTTTTGTATTTCTTGAGGATGCTGTCGTACGAAGTGTTGAAGGCGGTGTGGAAACGGCTGATGAATGATTGCGATTTCTTGTTCTCGCCTTCTTTTTCGTTGTGAGGCTTCAGGAAGATGGCGCAGAGGGCCGGACTAAGAGTCAATGCGTTCAATGCGGAGAAGCCGATGGAGATGGCCATCGTCAGACCGAACTGGCGGTAGAATGCACCGGAGGTTCCGGACATGAAGCTCACCGGGATGAACACGGACATCATGACCAACGTAATGGAGACAAGTGCTCCACCCAATTCCGACATGGCGTCGATGGAAGCAAGGCGTGCCGATTTGTAGCCTTGGTCGAGCTTCGCATGGACGCCTTCGACGACGACTATGGCGTCGTCCACCACTATGGCGATGGCAAGCACCATAGCACAAAGGGTCAGCAGGTTAAGGCTGAATCCGATGAGGTACAGCACAAAGAAGGTACCGATCAGGGCCACCGGGATGGCAATGGCGGGAATCAGCGTAGAACGCAGGTCTTGCAGGAAGATATATACTACGATGAACACCAGGATGAATGCTTCGATCAACGTTTTGACTACCTCGTGGATGGAGGCGAAGAGGAAGTCGTTGGCATTCTGCATGATTTCGATTTCCATGCCGGGGGGCAGGGTGGTCGAGGTTTCGTCCAGCAGTTTTTCGATGTTGGAGATGATTTCCGTAGCGTTTGAACCTGCGGTCTGGTAGACGACGGCGGTAACACCGGCGTGACCGTTCACGCGGTTTTGGAAAGCATAGGTGAGTCGTCCCAGCTCGATCGTAGCGACGTCTTTCAGGCGGAGTACCTGTCCGTCGGAGGTAGCGGCAATGACGATGTTTCCGAATTCTTCTTCGGTTTCCAAACGACCCGTATATTTCAGGGTGTATTGGTAGGTCATTTTGCTGTTGTTCTCACCGAAAGAACCCGGGGCAGCTTCGATATTCTGTTCGTCCAGTGCGGCCGAGATGTCGGAAGGCATCAGTTTGTACTGGGCCATTACGTCGGGTTTCAGCCAGATACGCATGGAGTAGTCGGCACCCATCACCTGGGCTTCACCTACACCCGGCACACGTTGTACTTCAGGGATGATGTTGATTTTGGCGTAGTTCTCGAGGAATTCCGTATCGTAGCGGTCGTCCGGGCTGAAGAGTGAGAACACCATCAGCATACTGGTCTGACGCTTGTTGGCGGTGACACCTACGCGGGTTACCTCGGAGGGCAGCGAACCTTGGGCAGAGGATACGCGGTTCTGCACGTTCACCTGCGCCATATCGGCGTTTGTGCCTTGCTTAAAGTAGACCGTGACGCTTGCTTCTCCCGTATTGGTAGCGGTAGAAGTCATGTAGGTCATGTTTTCTACACCATTTATGGATTCCTCCAACGGCGCGATTACGCTGTTCAGCACGGTTTGCGCATCCGCTCCCGTGTAGCTGGTGCTTACCCGCACGGTAGGAGGTGCCATGTCCGGGTACTGGGTTATAGGGATTGAAATAAGTCCCAATACGCCCAATATGACAATCACGATGGAAATCACCGTGGAAAGCACCGGGCGATTGATAAATCTGTCTAATTTCATATTCGGGTTAGCTTATATATTATTGTAGAGGCGGATGGGGTTATTGAGCAGAAGCGGCTTCTTGTTTGAGGGCTGCCTGATACTTTGCCTTCGATTGCTGCTCGGTAATCGGAGTGATCTTCTGTCCGTCTTTCAGCGTACTTACGTTCTCGAGTGCGATTTTGTCGCCGCTTTTCAGACCGGAGGTAACGATGTACGACTGCCCGTCGCTGATGTCCAGGATGCCGACTTCGGTGCTCTTGACGGTTCCGTCCGGCTGAAGTATGTAAACGAACTTCTTGTCCTGAATTTCATAAGTGGCTTTTTGGGGAATGACGATGGCGCTGTCGCTCTTGTAGGGAATCAGCACGTTGCCGGTGCTACCGCTC
Source organism: Bacteroidaceae bacterium (assembly GCA_050946375.1). Classification (GTDB taxonomy): domain Bacteria; phylum Bacteroidota; class Bacteroidia; order Bacteroidales; family Bacteroidaceae; genus UBA1794. The sequence goes on from JBMNUT010000013.1 coordinate 36,240, forward strand.
TTGAGGATGCCGTTGGGGTTGGCAAATGCGGCGCGGATGCTGACTGAGCCGGTGGCGGCGTCGATTACGCCACTGATGGTCTCTACTTTACCTTTCTCGTTGTAGATGGTTCCGTCGATGAGTTGCAGCTCGAGTTCGGGCATCTGCTCGATGATGGCTTTCGTGCTGCCTTTGCCCTTGCTTTGCTCGAGGAGCTCTTTCTCGGTCATGGAGAAGTAGGCATACATTTTCGATATGTCGCTCACTACGGTCAGCGGCTCTGCCGTCGAGGCGCTCACGAGGCTTCCTACACGGTAGGGGATGCTGCCCACTACGCCGTCGGAGGGGCTTGTGATGACGGTGTAGGAAAGGTTTTGCTTGGCCGTCACGAGTTGTGCCTTGCTCTGAGCCAAGTTGGCCTTCATCGATGCCAGTGTGTTTTCTTCCATCTGCATGTCGTACTGGCTGATGATGTTCTTCTTCAGCAGTTCGCGTTTGCTCTTGACCGTGATTTCCTGCGTGGCGAGGTTTGCTTCAGCCACTTCGATGGCGGCCTTGGCCGTATTCACTGCGGCCTGATACTCGGTCGGGTTGATGAGGAAGAGGGTTTGTCCCTTACGCACGGTTGCGCCTTCATCTACGCACAGCTTGGTGATAAAACCGGAGATTTGCGGCCTGATTTCTATGTCTTGCCGTCCTTTGATAGTCGTAGGATAATTCTTCTTCAGATTTACGCTGGTCGGCTGAACGGTCATTACGGCACATTCCGGGGCGTTACCCTGTTGCTGATCTTGGTTTTGGCAGGCGGTTGTTGCAACCAGTGCGCAGCCAATCATTAAAAGAGAATTTAATTTCATACTTGACGTTACTTTGAGTATAGTTTTGAATTTGCTTATTTAATGAAAGACAAATAAGGGGTCTGCTTCTTTCTCGTTGCGAATATACTTTAAAATACTGTATTCATGCCTGATAGCCCCCTCTTTTTTTAATAAAATATAACGCCGAAAATCGCACGAGAGGATAAGTAGAACAAATAATCGGTACTATAGTTCATGTTAAAAGCTCTTTTTCCCTCCTTTTGACCTCCTCGTTTTGCTTCCGAAAGTGGTCGGTGAAGAGGGTGTTAATTGTTGTTTTGACAATTAAAAAGGGCTGCGGTCTTTGGCTTTTCTTGTGCAGAAGAGTCTTGCAAGCCATTGTTTCGGAGGTCGTAAGGGGTGCTTCCGTGGAGGCGAAGGCCGTCGGGGATGCGGAAAAGGCGGATGGATTGTATGAAAAAGATGCAGCACTTTTTCGAAAAAATGTCGGCACTTTTTGCAAATGGCGCCTGCACTTTTCGGGAAAATCCCTGCCGCGTTTAACCCTTTTCGCCGCAACTTGCACCGGCAGCATGAGGGGGCGTGCGCAATAAATTGGGCAGACTTCCGTTTTTCCTTTTGATAAACCTTGAAACTGTAAGAGTGAATTCTTTATTCTCCCGATACGCTTGGATTTTGTTCCTCCTGCTGCTCGTGCTGCCTTGCGGGGTGGTCAGCGGGCAGGGTACGGCGGTTATTTCCGGACTTGTTACGGATGAAAACCAAGTCCCGCTGGAGATTGTCTCGGTACGCCAGGAGGGCATGCCGATAGGCACTACGACCGACCTGCAGGGCCGCTACTCCATTACGGTACAGTCTTCCGATAGCGTGGTGTTGGTCTTCTCCCAATTCGGATACCGCACGCGCAAACGGATATTGAGGAACCCGGTGGACAAATTGACCCTCAACGTCACGCTGCTTTCGGATGACATTATGCTGGAAGCGGCGCAGGTAAAGGGAAAACAGCGGCAGACTGGGATGACGGACAAGATAGATGTCTCGAAAAGTCGCCTCATGCCGGACGCAAGCGGCGGGAATATTGAGGCGCTCCTTGCCACTCAGGCGGGAGTCAGCTCCAACAATGAGCTGAGCACGCAGTACAGTGTGCGCGGAGGGAGCTTCGATGAGAACATAGTCTACGTGAACGGCACGGAAGTCTATCGCCCTTTGCTCATTCGCGCCGGCCAGCAGGAGGGATTGAGCTTTATCAATCCGGATATGGTGAAGGAAGTTCGTTTTTCCACCGGCGGTTATGAGGCAAAGTACGGCGACAAAATGTCGTCGGTGCTGGACATTACCTACAAGAAGCCGGAGCGCAACGAAGCGGCCGTCAGCCTTTCGCTGCTGGGCGCCAGCGCTTATGCCGGATTGAAGTTTAAAAATCTGACTTGGGCCAACGGTTTGCGCTACAAGACGAGCCAATATCTGCTCGGGAGCCTCGAAACGAAGGGAGAGTACGACCCCTCTTTCCTGGACTACCAGACCTTTTTGTCGTGGGCGCCTTCCCGACGCTGGGAAGTGAGCCTGATTGGCAACATTTCGCAGAATAAATATAATTTCGAGCCTGGGAACCGGAATACCCGCTTTGGCACAATCAGCGAAATGCGCGAGTTCCAAGTCTATTTCGACGGGCAGGAAAAAGACCTCTTCCGCACGTTTTTTGCCTCCGGGGGCATCACGTATCACATCAACGAGCAGGATGCCTTGACGTTCCGCATCAGCGGTTTCCACACGCAGGAGCGGGAAACTTACGACATACGCGGCGAGTACTGGCTGAGCGACGTGGTGGGTGAGGACGAGGCAGGCAGCGCCGTTTCCGGAGGCAACCTGGGTGTCGGGACTTATATGGAGCATGCGCGCAACCGGCTGAGTGCCGACGTGATGACTTATGCCCTGAGCGGCCGCCATATCCTGAAGAAAAATACCATAGAGTGGGGCATGGAAGTGCGAAACGAGCGCATCAAAGACCGAATCAGGGAGTGGGAAATGCGAGATTCGGCTGGCTTTTCGCTGCCTCATACGGGGAATAGCGTACAAGTCATATACAATTTGTCATCTGCGAATGAGATTCAGAGCACTCGCTTTTCTTTTTATGCGCAAGACGTATGGAAGTTTCAGCGCCGCGCCGGCCTCTTTACGCTGACCGCAGGCGTGCGTGGCAGTTACTGGAGCTACAATAAGGAATTCATCTTCTCCCCGCGTGTCTCAATGGGCCTGATTCCGGCGTTCAACGACAAGTTTACGTTCCGGGCCGCAGTGGGCGTGTACTATCAGGCTCCGTTTTACAAGGAATTCCGCGACACTACGACGGTGGGCGGCGCAACGGTCGTGACTTTGAACCGCGACATCAAGTCGCAGCGCTCCATCCATTTCGTTTTGGGCGGCGACTATGAGTTCCGGGTGCTGGGGCGTCCGTTCCGATTCACGGCAGAAGCCTACTACAAGGCCCTCAGTAATCTGGTTCCCTACAACATCGATAATGTGCGCATACGCTACTATGGCTCCAATCAGTCGCGCGGTTACGCAGCGGGCCTGGACATGCGCATCTTCGGAGAGTTCGTCGAGGGAAGAGACTCGTGGCTTAGCTTCTCGGTCATGAAGACGGAGGAAAAATTGAACGGCAAGTGGATTCCGCGGCCTACCGACCAGCGCTACAATCTCTCGCTCTATTTCACCGATTACTTCCCGGGCAGCGAGCATTGGGCCATGAATCTGAAGTGTGCCTTTGCCGGAGGGCTTCCTTTCGGGCCGCCCCATTCGGGGCTGGAGAACATGGTTTTCCGCACGCCGGCCTACCAGCGGGTGGATATCGGCATGAGCTATCGCGTCAATGTGCCGCGCACCCGCTCGTTCTGGGTGGGGCTCGACGTGCTGAACCTGCTGGGAAAGAACAATGTGAACTCCTATTATTGGGTGACAGACGTGAACAATGCCCAGTATGCCGTGCCTAATTATCTGACGGGGCGCATGGTGAATGCCCGTATTTCGGTAGAGTTTTGAGGTGAGGGCGGTGCGCATACCGGAGTTTTCTGCCTCGTCGGGAGGAAAAAAGGGACGGCACTTTTTGAGAAAAGACGCGGGACTTTTCGGGAAAAGTGCAGGGCGTTTTGGAGAGCCGGTACAAGGGTATTTGCCAAGTCCGCCTTGTGTTCGGAGAGAGGGTTGCAGAAGTTTCGCCTTTTTATTTTTGGCAGATTGCCGCGAAATTGCGCGGGCATCCGTAGAAAAATGTCTATCTTTGCACCCAGCGAATAGCCTTTTCCTAAAAAATAGATAAAATATGTGCGGAATAGTTGGTTATATAGGAAAGCGGGATGCCTATCCTATCTTGATAAAAGGCCTTAAGCGTTTGGAATACAGAGGGTACGACAGTGCCGGATGCGCCTTGATTAACGATAAAGGCACGCTGAGCGTCTACAAAACCAAAGGCAAGGTGAGCGATTTGGAAGCCTTTTGTTCCGATAAGGATTGCTCCGGCCACGTCGGCATCGCTCATACCCGCTGGGCAACACACGGCGAACCGTCGAGCGTGAACGCCCATCCTCATTATTCCTCTTCTCATAAATTAGCCCTTATCCACAACGGAATCATCGAGAACTACGCGGATCTCCGAAAAAGGTTGGAGCGAAAGGGATACACGTTTCAGAGCGATACCGATACGGAGGTGCTGGTTCAGCTGATTGAGTACGTCCGTCTTTCCCATTCTCCCGCCCTTCCATTGATAAGTGCCGTTCAATTGGCGTTGCGCCAAGTTGTCGGCGCTTATGCTATTGCCGTGCTGGATAAAGACGCTCCCGACGAAATCGTAGCGGCCCGCAAGAGTAGCCCGTTGGTGGTAGGGATTGGCGACGGAGAGCTGTTCCTCGGCTCGGATGCCTCCCCGATTGTCGAATACACCGACAAGGTGGTGTATCTGAACGACGGCGAAATTGCCCTGCTCAAGCCGGGAGAAGAAAAACTGAAGATAGTCAATTTGAGCAACGTGGAGGTGACTCCTGAGGTATGCACCCTCGATATGGAACTCGGCGACCTGGAGAAAGGAAACTTTCCCCACTTCATGCTGAAGGAAATCTACGAGCAACCCGCCTGTTTGCGCGCCTGTATGGCCGGACGTCTCAGCGTGGACCGCAAAAGCATCAAGCTCTCGGCGGTTATCGACCACAAGGACCGTCTGCTCCATGCGCGCCGCTTCATAATAGTGGCGTGCGGTACGTCGTGGCATGCGGCACAAATCGGAAAACACCTGATTGAAAGTTTCTGCCGGATTGCGGTTGAGGTAGAATACGCCTCTGAATTCCGCTATTCCGACCCGGTAATTACAAAAGACGACGTGATGATTGCCATTTCCCAGAGCGGTGAGACGGCAGACACGCTGGCAGCCGTGGAATTGGGGCGGCAGAAAGGCGCTTTCATCTATGGGATTTGCAACGTAGTCAGCTCCTCCATCGCCCGCGCTACGCATACGGGCAGCTATATCCACGTGGGCGCTGAAATCGGCGTAGCCAGTACGAAAGCATTCACGGGGCAGGTTACGGTGCTCACGATGCTCGCTTTGGAATTGGCCCATGAGAAAGGAACCATTTCGCCGGAAGATTATGCCAAATATTGCACGGAATTGAGCCAGATACCGGCTAAAATAGAAAAAACACTGCAGCTCGACGGGCAAATCAGCTCGCTGGCGCGTATCTTCACCTACGCCCGCAACTTCATCTACCTGGGCCGTGGCTATAACTACCCGGTCGCCTTGGAAGGAGCGCTGAAACTAAAGGAAATAAGCTACATACATGCGGAGGGTTATCCCGCCGCCGAAATGAAACATGGCCCCATCGCTCTGATTGATTCGGAGATGCCCGTGGTGGTAATTGCGACGAAAACAGAATTATACGAGAAGGTTCTGAGCAATATCCAGGAAGTAAAGGCCCGTGGTGGCCGGATTATTGCGCTGGTCACGGAGGGCGATCAGGAAATCTCCCGCATCGTCGACTACAGCATCCCGCTGCCCGAGACGGAAGAGTGCCTGACTCCACTGGTAGCATCGGTGCCTTTGCAGCTGTTGGCTTACCACATTGCGATATGCAAGGGTAAGAACGTCGACCAATCGCGTAATCTCGCGAAATCAGTTACGGTGGAATAAACGGCAAGTGTCCTATATATTGAGGAAGAAAAGAAACGGAAAACGGAATTATAATTTATGGAATCGCTGAAACACGAATGCGGAGTTGCTCTGATACGCCTGCTGAAACCGTTGGAGTATTATGAGCAAAAATACGGAACCTGGATGTATGGGCTGAACAAGCTCTACCTCTTGATGGAAAAACAGCACAACCGCGGCCAGGAAGGTGCGGGGTTGGCTTGCGTGAAAATGGAGGCAAATCCCGGAGAGGAATACATGTTCCGTGAACGGGCTTTGGGTTCTGGCGCCATTACGGAAATCTTTGGCAATGTGCAGAAGCACTTTTGCGATCTTTCGCCTGAGAAACTCCACGATGTGGAGTATGCCAAGCGATATCTGCCCTTTGCCGGGGAAGTATATATGGGGCATTTGCGCTATTCTACTACGGGAAAGAGTGGGGTGCAGTATGTCCATCCATTTTTGCGCCGCAACAACTGGCGCGCGAAGAACCTCGCTTTGTGCGGGAACTTCAACATGACGAACGTTGATGAAATCTTTGCGCAAATAACGGCTACGGGTCAGCACCCGCGCCGATACGCCGATACGTATATCATGCTCGAACAGGTCGGACACCGCCTGGACCGTGAGGTAGAGCGCCTCTTCGTTCAGGCACAGGAGAAGGGCTATAAAGGCATGGAGGTGACGAATTTCATCGAAGACAACGTGGATATGGCCAATGTCCTGAAGACTTCTTCGAAAAACTGGGACGGTGGCTACGTAATCTGCGGCCTGACGGGCAGCGCGGAGTGCTTCGCTTTCCGCGACCCTTGGGGCATTCGCCCAGCCTTCCTCTACCACGACGACGAAGTGCTGGTGGTTGCGTCAGAACGGCCCGTGATTCAGACGGCTTTTGCGGTCGCTGCTGAAAAAGTGGAGGAGCTGGAGCCGGGACAGGCTGTCATCGTGAGCAAAGCGGGCAAGGTGCGCCTGAGCCGCATACTGCCTGCCAAGGAAAAGAAGGCCTGTTCTTTCGAGCGCATTTACTTTTCGCGCGGTAGCGACAAGGACATTTATCAGGAGCGCAAGGCCTTGGGACGCCAACTGGTGGACCCGATACTGAAAGCCATAGGCGGAGACCTGGACAACACGGTGTTCTCTTTCATCCCGAATACGGCCGAAGTGGCTTACTACGGCATGCTGGACGGATTTGAGGACTATCTCAACAAGAAGAAGCTGGAGGCTATCGAGCAGCTCGGGGCGAATCCCTCGCACGATGAGCTGCAGAAGATTCTTTCGCGCCGCGTCCGTTACGAGAAAGTGGCGATTAAAGACATAAAGTTGCGCACGTTCATCACCGAAGGCAATACGCGCAACGACCTGGCGGCTCACGTTTACGACATTACGTACGGGAGTATCCGCGCCGGGCAGGACAATCTGGTGGTAATCGACGACAGTATTGTACGCGGGACTACCCTGCAGCAGAGTATCATCAAGATATTAGACCGGTTGAACCCCAAGAAAATCGTCATAGTGAGCTCCTCGCCCCAGATACGCTATGCGGACTACTACGGAATCGACATGGCGCGGATGAGCGAGTTCATCGCTTTCAAGGCAGCCATCGAGCTGCTGAAGGAGCGGGACATGAAGAACGTAATCGAGCGCGTATACACCAAGTCGAAGGCGCAGCAGAACCTTCCGAAGGAGCAAATCGTGAACTACGTGAAAGAGATATACCATCCTTTTACCGACGAGGAGATTTCCGCCAAGATGGTGGAGCTGCTGACCCCTCCGGGCATCAAGGCCAAGGTGGAAATAGTATTCCAGACTTTGGAAGGCCTGCATAAAGCCTGCCCCAACCATGCGGGCGACTGGTACTTCAGCGGCGATTATCCCACGCCGGGCGGTGCAAAGCAGGTGAACCAGGCTTTCATCGACTACATAGAAGAGCTCTATCAATTCTGATTCCCTGCCACTTTTGGAAAAAAGTACCGCATCGGATGAGAAAAAGTGCTGCGGCAAATCAGAAAAAGTGCCGCAGCAGTTACGATAAAGTGAAATAAGATTTTGAATTGAATAACTACACGATAACGAGTAAGATCTAATGCAACAAGAGAAGAGTGTTACCTTGATTCTGGATGATGGAAGCCGTTTCCAGGGAAAATCCTTTGGGTATGATAAAGCCGTGGCAGGCGAAGTCGTATTTAACACTGCCATGATGGGTTATCCGGAGAGCCTGACCGACCCGTCGTATGAGGGGCAAATCATGGTTCTGACCTATCCTCTGGTCGGAAACTACGGCGTTCCCTCGCGCGAGAAGGCGGAAAACGGACTTTCGCGCTTCATGGAAAGCGACCGAATCCATCCGGAGGCTATTGTGGTGAGCGACTATTCGTATGAATACAGCCATTGGAACGCCCGGAACAGCCTGGCCGAGTGGCTGATTGAAGAGAAAGTCGTCGGAGTGACCGGTATCGACACCCGGGCTTTGACCAAGCTGCTGCGTGAAAAGGGCTCGATGAAAGGAAAAATCATACCGGAGGACAGCGAAGACATCCCCTTCTATGACCCCAATCTGGAGAACCAAGTCGAGAAAGTAAGCTGCAAGGAAGTCATAACCTACGGAGAAGGCCGGGAAAAGAAAGTGGTCCTCATCGACTGCGGAGTAAAGGATAACATAATCCGTTGCTTGCTGAACCGTGGAGTGACCGTAATCCGCGTGCCTTGGGACTACGACTTTACGCAGATGGACTACGACGGACTGTTCATCTCCAACGGCCCGGGCGACCCGAACATGTGCGAAATCACCGTTTCCCACATACAGAAAGCCCTGCAAGGCACGAAGCCCATCTGCGGCATCTGCATGGGAAACCAGTTGCTGGCAAAGGCCGGCGGCGCAAAGATCTTCAAGTTGAAGTACGGACACCGCAGCCATAACCAGCCCGTGCGGCAGATTGGCACGAACCGCTGCTTCATAACGACCCAAAACCACGGCTTTGCAGTGGACAACAGTACGCTGGCTGCCGACTGGGAGCCGTTCTTCATCAACATGAACGACGGGACGAACGAGGGAATCCGCCACCGGACGAAGCCTTTCTTCTCGGCCCAATTCCACCCCGAGGCCTGCAGTGGGCCGGTAGATACGGAGTTTTTGTTTGACGACTTCGTGAAACTGCTTTGATCGCTTTATAAATTTCAGCAAAAACAAAAGGATTCAGATTATGAAAGAAGAGATAAAGAAAGCCCTCATATTAGGCTCTGGTGCGTTGAAGATAGGCGAAGCCGGAGAATTCGACTATTCCGGTTCCCAGGCGCTGAAAGCCCTCAAGGAAGAAGGCATCGAGACGGTACTGATAAATCCCAATATTGCTACGGTACAGACCTCGGAAGGCGTGGCCGACCGCATCTATTTCTTGCCCGTAACCCCCTTCTTCGTAGAAAAGGTGATAGAGAAAGAGCGTCCCGAGGGCATCTTGCTGGCCTTCGGCGGGCAGACAGCCTTGAACTGCGGCGTGGCTCTCTACAAAAACGGCATCCTCGAAAAGTACGGAGTGAAAGTACTTGGTACGCCGGTGCAGGCGATTATCGACACGGAAGACCGCGAAAACTTCATCAAGAAGCTGGACGAAATCAACGTGAAGACCATCAAAAGCGAAGCCGTGGAGACGATTGCCGACGCCAAGCGTGCCGCTGCCGAATTGGGCTATCCCGTGATTATCCGTGCGGCTTATGCCTTGGGCGGCTTGGGCTCCGGCTTCTGCGACAATGAAGAGGAACTGACCCGTCTGGCCGAAAAGGCTTTCTCCTTTTCGCCCCAGGTGTTGGTGGAAAAGAGCCTGAAAGGCTGGAAAGAAATCGAGTACGAAGTAGTACGCGACTCCTACGATAACTGCATCACGGTCTGCAACATGGAGAATTTCGACCCGCTGGGTATACACACCGGCGAGAGCATCGTAATCGCTCCCTCGCAGACTCTGACCAATAGCGAATACCATAAACTGCGCGCGCTCTCCATCAAAATCATCCGTCACATAGGAATTGTCGGCGAGTGCAACGTGCAATACGCCTTCGACCCCCAGAGCGAAGACTACCGGGTGATTGAGGTTAATGCCCGTTTGAGCCGTTCTTCTGCGCTGGCATCCAAGGCAACGGGTTATCCGCTTGCCTTCGTTGCCGCAAAGTTGGGCCTGGGCTACGGACTTTTCGAGCTGAAAAATTCAGTAACCAAGACCACAAGTGCGTTTTTCGAGCCTGCTTTGGACTATGTCGTCTGCAAAATTCCCCGTTGGGACTTGGGAAAATTCCACGGCGTAGACCGTGAGTTGGGTTCCAGCATGAAGTCTGTGGGCGAAGTGATGGCTATCGGCCGTACTTTCGAAGAGGTCATCCAGAAAGGATTGCGCATGATTGGCCAGGGAATGCATGGCTTCGTGGAAAATAAGGACCTCAAGATTCAGGATCAGGACATCGACGCTGCCCTGAAAGCGCCTACGGATAAGCGTATTTTCGTCATCGCAAAAGCGCTGAACAAGGGCTATTCCATCGACCGGATACACGAGTTGACCAAAATCGACAAGTGGTTCCTCCAGAAACTGATGAACATCTACCGCACTTCCTGCGAGCTCGAAAAATATTCCTGCCTGGAAACCATGCCGCCGGCCTTGTTGCGTAAGGCCAAAGTGCAGGGCTTCTCCGATTTCCAGATAGCGCGCGCCATCTGGAAGGGCGACACGGACCACATCGAGCAGCATATCCTGACGGTGCGCGACTGGCGTAAAACGCTGGGAATTGTGCCGGTTGTGAAACAAATCGACACGCTTGCCGCCGAATATCCCGCCCAAACCAACTATTTGTACCTGACTTATGGCGGAATCACCAACGATGTTCATTATTTGGGCGACCACCGCTCCATCGTAGTGCTGGGCTCGGGTGCATACCGCATTGGCAGTTCGGTAGAATTCGACTGGTGTGGCGTGCAGGCGCTGAACACCATTCGTAAAGAAGGCTGGCGCAGCGTGATGATTAACTATAACCCGGAAACCGTTTCCACGGACTATGACATGTGCGACCGCCTGTATTTTGACGAATTGACCTTCGAGCGTGTCATGGACATCCTCGACTTGGAGAATCCGCACGGAGTGATTCTCTCCACGGGCGGGCAGATTCCGAACAATCTGGCCATGCGTCTGGACGAACAGAACGTGCACATTCTGGGAACTTCGGCAAAGAGTATCGACAATGCGGAAGACCGCGAGAAATTTTCTGCCATGCTCGACCGCATTAAGGTCGACCAACCGCGCTGGCGGGAGCTCACCAATATGGAAGACATCAATGAGTTTATTTCCGAAGTCGGCTTCCCCGTGCTGGTTCGCCCGTCGTATGTACTCTCCGGTGCAGCCATGAACGTCTGCTCCAACGAAGACGAATTGGAACGCTTCCTGCAGTTGGCGGCCAATGTGTCGAAGAAACACCCCGTAGTGGTAAGCCAATTCATCGAGCATGCCAAGGAAGTCGAGATGGATGCCGTAGCCAAGGATGGCGAAATCATAGCATACGCAATCAGTGAGCACATTGAGTTTGCCGGCGTTCACTCGGGCGACGCTACGATACAGTTCCCGCCGCAGAAACTTTACGTCGAGACAGTGCGCCGCATCAAGCGCATCAGCCGCGAGATTGCGCGTGAACTTAAGATTTCAGGCCCCTTCAATATTCAGTATCTGGCTCGTGAGAACGACATAAAAGTGATTGAGTGTAACCTCCGTGCTTCCCGCAGTTTCCCGTTTGTGAGCAAGGTCTTGAAGATAAACCTCATAGAGCTGGCTACGAAAATCATGCTGGGACTCCCAGTAAGCCGGCCCGACAAGAACCTTTTCGACCTGGATTACGTCGGAATCAAGGCCTCCCAGTTCTCATTCAACCGCCTGCAGAAGGCCGACCCGGTGCTGGGAGTCGACATGTCCTCTACGGGCGAAGTCGGTTGCATCGACTCCGATACGTCCAGTGCGATACTCAAAGCCATGCTTTCCGTAGGCCTTAGCATCCCGAAGAAGAACATTCTTCTCTCGACCGGCGCAACGAAGCAGAAAGCCGACATGCTGCCTGCTGCCAAACTCCTGGCCGACCACGGATATACCCTCTATGCCACCGGCGGAACCTACAAGAACCTGCAGGAGAACGGTATCCCCTGTCAGCTGGTTTACTGGCCCAGTGAGGAGAAAAAGCCCCAGGCACTCGACATGCTCCATGCGCACGAAATCGACATGGTGGTCAACATTCCGAAGAATCTGACGGTAGGCGAACTGAGCAACGGCTACAAAATACGCCGTGCCGCCATCGACCTGAACATTCCTCTGCTGACGAACTCCCGTTTGGCCAGTGCGTTTATCAAGGCATTCTGCACGATTGATATCAACCAGTTGCCCATCAAGTGCTGGGAAGAGTATTAAGAAATAGCCGGAAACGCATCGCCCGGCCCCTTTGAGGGCTGTGCCGATAATAAAAATCCACCGCTTCAGTCTGAGCTGAGGCGGTGGATTTTTTGTAGGCCGGTGCCGCGCGGGGCAGGGCAGGCCGTGGGTCAGTCTTCCAGATAGTAGTCCAGTCCGGTCACGACGCGCACCTTCTTTATATAAGGAGTATTGGGGTCGCGGTCGGTAATCTCAAACTGTCCCTGGCGCGCGGACTTGATTTTTCCTAACTTGCTCTCGGAGTCTGCCGCAAATTTCTGGGCGGCTTCGCGGGCGTTCTTAGTGGCTTGTTCAATCATCTGCGGCTTGATTTTGTTCAAGTCCGTATATTCATAGGTCACGTTGTAGCGGTAGTCGCCACCCGTCAGGGCGATTCCCTGCTGAAGCAGTGAGCCTTGCTCGCTGATGAGTTTGCGGATTTTGTCGACCTGCGAGGAAGTTACGGTGATGACCGACGTCACATTGTAGCGATAGGGCGATTCGTTGTTGGAGTAGCGCTCGGCCGCCATGTCGATGATGTCCGGCGCGCCTACCGAAATCTCCTCGTCTTTCAGCCCGTTCTGCTTCAGAAATTTGATGACCGTTGCATTCTTGGCCGTAATCCGTTTGTAGAGTTCCGGGAGGTCGTTGCCCAAGTCTTTCAATACGAGTGGCCACGTCACCTTGTTGGCCGTCACTTCCTGCTCGGCCAGCCCGCGGACGGAGACAATGCGGTCGCGCTCTTTCAGATTAACCACGGCACTACGCAGCAAGAAGCCCATCAATACCAAACCTGCCGCCAGTATGGCTGCTTCTTTCATCCAGTTTTTCGTCATAGTTGTGATAAGTTTTTTAGGGTAGAGTACTACCGGTTGATTACGCCAAAGGTAGGCATAAATCGCAGTCCGTCTTCGTTTCCTTCTGTTTTTCTTGTATTATTAGACACTTTTGGGCTTCTTTTGCACAGTAGGCGCAGGCGCATGAAAAAAGGCGGTACCCACTGGCACCGCCTCGCTTACCTAACTAACTAAACATAACCTGATAACAACCTATGAAACGGTACTACCCGTCTTCTTACCTAATGCCTTGATTCACATCAAAGATATAGCCATTTGTTGTTGATTGAGCTGCATTCCAAAACCCAGAATGCATCCCTTTCACAAGGGAGTCAATCTTCATTTTTGGAATCAAGGCAAATATAATTCAGATTTGTGAAGTTGTTCTCGGAAATACGGTATTATAGCGGTGTGAAATCGGTAATTCTGTTCAAAAGTTCCCTAAATACGGATATTTAAACCTCTTTTCGCTGATAATTCTACTCCGCTACGCCCTTTTTTGAAAGTGCCGGCACTTTTTTTCGATTCCGCAGACACTTTTTCCGATTTGTTCTGCATCTTTTTCTGAAAAGTAACCTATATTTGTAGACAAAGGAGTCCGACTTTTCCTCCTTTTATATAACGGGAAAATGAAACGGGTCGTAGAAAAAAGCGTACTATGCTTGCTGCTTATTCTGTTTGCGTTAGGCAGCTTTTCGTCGGTTTGCCGTGCGGCGGCGGTGGAGGGTGCGTTGTCCCGTTTCTCGTTCAACCGCTTATCTTCGGTAAACGGCCTGCCCAACGACGAAGTGCAGAGCCTCCTTCAGGACAGCATGGGCTTCGTCTGGATTGCCACGCGGGCCGGTCTCTTCCGTTACGACGGGTATCAGCTGGAAGTGTTCAAGAACGACCTCGCCAATCCTGCCCGTTTTACGTCGAACAACATACTCTCGTTGGCCGAAGACCGGCATAATTGTCTCTGGATCGGCACGGAAAACGGCCTGAACATTATGGACCTGGAGAGCGGTTCGATACGGAAAATCATTTTCCGCGGCCCCCGCACGGGGAATATCATCAACACGATTTTTTGCGACCACCGGGGCGATATGTGGATTGGTACGGATGCTGGCCTGCTGTTTTATGGCGCTGAAGAGCACGAGTTCCGCAGCCTTTCGGACTCCGTGCGCAGGAATGCCTTCCCCGCGGCGGCAGTCAAAGCCATAGTGGAGGACCACTCCGGTAATATCTACGTCGGGACTTGGGCGCGGGGGCTCTACCGTTACGAGCGGGCGAAGCGCTCTTTCCGTTTCTTTGCCTCTTTTGGGCGGAACGTGCCGGTCTATGCTCTGTTTGAAGACAGCCGTCACGCCTTGTGGGCCGGCTGCTGGGGTGGCGGGCTGCACCGTTTGGAAAATCCCGATGCGGCCGGGCCGCAGCGGTGGGAGGCTTTCGGGGCAAGCGAGGGGCTTCCCGACGCGATTGTTTACCGCATAGCCGAAGACCGGCAGGCACAGGTCATGTGGGTTGCCACGCGGGGCGGCCTGTTCGTACTGCCTCACGGCGAAAAGCGGGGTGTCGCCTATCAAGGCAGCGACCTGGCTCAGCGCATTCCCTGCGACGAAGTGACGACCGTCATGCAGGACCGTTCCGGACAGATGTGGCTGGGGCTGTTGGGCGGCGGCATACTGAATGTCAGCACATGCCTTCCTTTCGTGCATAACGTTACCTTTTCTTCCTCTTCCGCCCTGCACGGGTTGAACGCCGTGCGCAGCTTGTATGTCGACACGGCGGGACTTGTCTGGGCAGGCGTTACGAAAGCCGGCTTGGTCTTCTATGACCCTTCGGCCGGGCGCTTCTCCTCCTGGAGAGACCGCCCGGAGTTTTCCGGCATAAGCTCGCTTCCCTCGGTCACTACCTTCCTGCCGGGGCGTAATTCCACGCTCTATCTGGGCACGTATGGCGGGGGAATCTATGCCTACCGCCGGGGGAGCCGCCTGCGTCATTGGGATGTCGGCACGACGGCGCCTTACCTTCCGAGCGGCCGGATAAATGCCTTGTACGAAGATGCCCGGGGAAATCTGCTGGCCGGCACCGACCGCGGTCTGGCATTGTGCCGTCCCGACGGGAGCGGCGAGGAGCTGAACGGCCGGTTTCCTGCGCTGGAACTCGGCGAGTCGCCCGTATATCATATCGAGCCGGGGCAGAACAATGATTATTGGGTCAGTACGGCGCTCTGCGGGGCCGTGCATATTGAGGGCGATTTGGGCAATCCGGCCTCACTCAGGGCCAAGGCCTATTATGATAAGAACGGGGGGCTTCCGGTGAAATGCCTTCAGGCCATGTTGCTCGACCGTCGGGGTCGCTTGTGGGCTGCCTCGCTGGAGTACGGACTGTTCCTCTACGAGCCGGCCGAGGACCGCTTCGTCTCGGTCAATGACCGCTTCGGGATTCCGGCCGAACGCATCTGCGCCTTGGAAGAAGATGCGGCGGGCAATCTCTGGTTCTCCACCAATTTGGGAATTATCCGGCTTGAACTCAGCGACGACTTACGCCGTTTTTCCATCCGCACCTTCAATGTTTCCGACGGGTTGCAAAGCAATTTCTATACGGCCCGCGTCTCCTGCAACCGGGACAATCTGCTTTTCTTCGGGTACTACGGCGGTTTCTGCTATTTCGACCCCGCGCGTATCGGAACGCCGCTCGTTTCTACCCCGACGCGCATCACCGGAATCCGAATACAGGGGCATCCGCTGGCCGAACTGCCGGGCAAGGAGCGGAAAAAGGTGTCGCTTAAGACGCCTGCCTATACGGATTGCATCGAATTGTCCCACCGGCAGAATAATTTCAGCATCGAGTTTGCCAACCTTTCCTTCTCCAATTCCCAAAAGTGCCGCTACGCCTATCGCCTGGAAGGGTACGAAACCGAGTGGAAGCATACGGATGCCGCGCACCGCGTTGCCACTTATACGAATTTGCCGGCCGGAACTTACGTTTTCCACCTGCGCGCTACCGATCTCATGGGCGTCTGGCAGGATAACACCCGCAAGCTCACGGTAGTAGTGCGTCCGCCCTGGTGGCTTTCGTGGTGGGCTTTCGTGCTGTATGCCGCGGTTTTGGGATTTATCGTCTGGGCTGTTTACTTTTTCCTGAAGCGGCGTGCCGCATTGCGCAGCTCCTTATTGCTCGGAGAACTGGAGCGGAAGAAAATTCAGGAGCTGAATCAGAACAAACTTCAGTTCTTTACCGACATAACCCACGACCTTTTGGTGCCGCTCTCCATACTTTCCGTCGCAACCGACGAGCTTACGGCATATATGCCCAAGGGTTTGAAGCAATACGACCTCGTAAAATCCAATATCAGCCGCCTGATGCGTCTGTTGCGCCAGCTTTTGGAGTTCCGGAAGGCCGAAACGGGCAATTTGCGGCTGCAGGTGGCGGAAGACGACCTGCCCCGTTTCGTACAAAAGGAAGTCGACAGCTTCACACCCTTGCTGCGGAACAAGAAAATACGGTTCAAGTTTCGGGCTGAGCCTGCCTCTTTCCGCGTTTACTTCGACTCCGACAAGTGGGACAAGCTGCTCTATAATCTTTTGTCGAACGTCGTTCGCCACAATCGTACGGTGGAAACGGATATAGAAATAGGACTTTCGTACGACGCCGCACGCGGTGAGGCCATATTGACCGTGCGCGACCACGGAAAAGCCATCTCCGCCGAGCAGCAGGCCGTACTCTTCGAACCGTTCGACGAAAGCAATCTCCACGAAAGCACGGCTTATCGCCGTACGGGCATCGGGCTCTATCTGACCAAGGAGCTGGTGGAGCTGCATCATGGCCGCATTACGGTGGAAAGCGGGCCGGACGGGACGCTCTTTACCCTTGTCTTTCCGGGAAAGAGGTCGGCGTATCCTGATGAGGAAATCGAGGAGAATCATTCTATTTCCCGCTCGGAGTCGGACAGCAGCTTTGCGCCGGGTGTCGCTTCCCGTGTGGAGAAAGTTATCGAGTCGCATGGGTCTGTCGCCGGGGCGGATGCCGCTGACGGAGGGAAGACGGCGGAAAAGGAAGAGCCGGCCCGGCCGACTTTCAGCTATACGCTGCTCATGGTGGAAAACGACGAGGAACTGTCGGGCGTATTGAAGCGGCAGCTGGAGCCGGAGTACCACGTTTATACGGCTTTGCACAAGGAGGAGGCGCTCCGGATTATAGAGCAAAAGGAGATAGACCTCGTATTATGTGACCTGATGATGCTGGGCGAAGAGGGAATTGCGCTGTGCCATGCGCTGAAGGACGACAGTAAATACTGCCACATCCCCCTCGTTTTGCTCATGCCGAAGGGGAAAGAGGAGGACCGCATCGTCGCTTACGGGCTGGGGGCCGACGCTTATTTGTCGAAGC
The DNA here is from genome assembly GCA_050946375.1 of Bacteroidaceae bacterium. Lineage (GTDB taxonomy): Bacteria > Bacteroidota > Bacteroidia > Bacteroidales > Bacteroidaceae > UBA1794. Next base: position 53,842 of record JBMNUT010000013.1, read on the forward strand.
CTTTCCAGATTGATTTGCTCAGGGCCTGTCTGGCCAATCTCTTCCGGGTGCGTGAGCGTAACCGGAAGGACTTCCGCAAGAAATATGCCCTGCAGTGGCAGGAACTGAGCTATCCGGGCTATGATGCCGACTTCCTGCGTCGGGCCAAGGACTGCGTGCGCCGCAATCTGGACAATATGGATTTCGACCAGGGGCAGTTTGCCAACGAAATGATCTGCAGCAAGTCTACGCTGTTCAAGAAGCTCAAGTCGCTGACGGGCATGAATCCTACTTCCTTTATCCGCAATGCCCGCCTGAAGGCGGCTTGCTACATCTTGCGCGAACAGCCCTCCATCCGCATTACCGAACTGGCGGAAATGGTCGGTTTCGGCGATGCCAAGTATTTCAGCGTCTGCTTCAAAAAGGAATTTGATTTGACTCCTTCCGAGTTTGCCGCCCGCTGCGAGTAGAAAGGTGGCGGCTTTGGGTGAGTTTCGGTGCGGAGGGCTCGGCGGATTGTCTTGCAGGTTCCTGGAAAAAGTCTTGCATGTATTTGGAAAAAGCCTTGCAACTCCTGGCGGAAAGTGGCGGAGCGTATTCGGATTCTGCCGGGCGAGGTTCACTTGATTTTCTTGTGGCCGAAAAGTTTTGCCGAATGGGAGAAAAGTCGTACCTTTGCCGCGCTGTCACGAGTATGGCAGCATTCAAATCAATTTATTTACAATTATTCTTAAAAACAAATCCACAAAGAATGGCAACTAAAATCAGACTGCAACGCCGTGGACATAAGCATTACGCTTTTTACTCCATAGTGATTGCCGATTCGAGAGCACCACGTGATGGTAAATTCATCGAAAAGATCGGAACTTACAACCCGAATACCGATCCTGCTACCATTGATTTGAAATTCGACCGCGCCTTGTATTGGGTACAAGTCGGTGCACAACCTACCGATACTGCCCGCAATATTCTTTCGCGCGAGGGTGTCTACATGATGAAGCACCTGTTGGGCGGCGTAAAGAAAGGCGCTTTTGGCGAAGCTGAAGCTCAGGCTAAGTTCGAAGCCTGGAAGAATGACAAAGTAAGCGGCTTGGAGAAGCTCAAAGCCCAGAAGGCTGAAGAGAAGAAGGCTGCTCAGAAGGCTCGCCTCGATGCAGAAATCAAGATTAACGAGGAGAAGGCTAAGGCATTGGCCGAGAAGAAAGCAGCAATTCTGGCTGAAGAAGCTGCAAAAGCTGCTGAGGAAGCAAAAGCCGCCGCTGAGGCTGCTGCCGCTGCTGCAGTCGCTGAAGGCGAGGCTACTGCTGAAGCTCCGGCTGAGGCTCCTGCAACTGAGGAAAAAGCTGCAGAATAAAACATTATTAAAAAACGTATTTCTTCAAAACACCGCAAGCGCGGATGCTCTCGTTTGGAGAGCGTCCGCGCTTGTCGTTTTGGGGGAAATCGGGAAAAGGGGAGAGGATTTCCCGTTGTCGGTGCGTGCTGTTCTGGAGTATGGTGCCGGGCAAAGGGCGGAATGGGGCGGTATGCGCGCCGATGGGCTGTGGCAATAAGAAAGAATTCAGCCTTGTAAAAAACAGAACGGGCATACCGGAAATCGGTACGCCCGTTACATGTGTTATCCTTTTTCGGGAGATTTATATACTATTTCTTAGTATATACGTAGTCTTTCCAGTTAGCGCTTCGGCCTTTGTCCTCGGCGAGCTGGATGATTTGTGAGCCGTCGGTAGCCAGTTCGTAGTAGGTGATTTTGTCTTCTTCACCGTCTTTCTTACAAGTAAGCAGGAGCGCTGCCTTGTCGTTCTTGGTACCGGTTGTGCGGGTTACGGTACCATCCTGGCCAGTGCGTACCTTCTGTCCGGTCTGACCGTAGGTGTACGTCTGAACTCGCTCGTAGGTTCCGGTCGAATCTCCATCGGCAATGACAAATGAGATTTCGACCAGGCAGGTATCTCCCGGTACGGTTTTCTCATAGCCCGTATAGACTACGGCAGGAATTTCTACTGCGACAGAGTCCTTTGCAGCTGTGTCCTTGTCCGATTGTCCTCCGCTGCAAGAGGCAAGCAGCCCGAGTACGGCTGCCGTCATAAGCATTTTTTTCATTTTAAGGAAAGGTTTTAGTCTGTTTTCACTTGGTGGCGAAAGTACTTCTTTCTATCGAATGAAACAAATTTCTATACTCTTTTTTTAAGAGTTTTAGCGCAGGACGATTTCGCCGCTGCCGATGCACAGATAGCCGGCTGCGTCGTAGACGGTGCAGAACTGTCCCGGGGCGATGCCTTGCAGGGGCTTTTGCACGGTGATGTGGTAGCCGTATGGACGCGCCTCGATGGTTGCTGGCGTAAATTCGGGCGTATGGCGTATTTTGAGGGTGACTTCTATGGGTTGGGCAATGGGTTTGCCGGAATTGCTGTCGAGCCAGGGATTTTCGGTGATGAAGTGGAAATCGGAAATGTCAAATTCTGTGCCGTATTGTTCCTGGGGATCGTAGCCACGGGCTACGTAGAGCGTGTTGGTCTCTATGTCCTTTTTTACGACAAACCAGGGGCCTCCGCTTAAATAAAGCCCTTTTCGCTGGCCGATGGTGTGGAACCAGAAGCCTTTGTGCTGGCCTAATATTTTTCCGCTTTCGAGTTCTACGATGTTTCCGGTGCGCTCTCCCAGATAGCGGCGGATGAAGTCGTTGTAGTTTATCTTCCCCAGGAAGCAAATGCCTTGGCTGTCTTTGCGTTTGGCGTTGATGAGGTGCTCTTTCTCTGCAATTTGCCGCACTTCGTGCTTCATCAGGTGGCCAATGGGGAAGAGCAGTTTCTGAATCTGGCTGTAGTTAATCTGGCAAAGGAAGTCGGTTTGGTCTTTTATCGGGTCGGCAGCCGTGGCCAGCCAGGTTTTTCCGTCGATGAGTGCCGTGGTGGCGTAGTGGCCGGTGGCTGTCTTTTCGAATTCGTGGCCTATGGCTTGTTCGAAGGCTCCGAACTTGATGAGTTTGTTGCACATGACATCGGGGTTCGGGGTGAAGCCTCGCCGGACTTTGTCGATGGTGTAGGTCACTACATTGTCCCAGTATTCCCGGTGGAGGTCGATGATGTCAAACGGACAGCCGTACTTGCGGGCCACGGCCGATGCCATCTCGATGTCTTCTTCCGAGGTACAGTCCAGGGAGGGGTCGTCGTCTTTTCCGATTTTGATGTAGAAGCAGTGGGGGGTGACGCCGTTCTCTTTCAGCTGATGGACGACTACCGAGCTGTCTACACCTCCGGAAAGCAAGGTTGCGATGTTCATAGATTATAAAAAAGTGCTGTGACTTTCCGGCACAACCGATGGCGCTTTGGCGCCTGGGATGCGGCGGTTTTTCTTATTTTCCTTTGATTAAGTTTTTGAATGCCTGCGGTATGGGGAGCGAAAAGCTCAGGTTTTCTCCCGTGACGGGGTGGGTGAATGCCAGCCGGTAGGCATGGAGTGCCAGCCGGCCGATGGGGTTGTTGCCGCTTCCGTACTTCAGGTCGCCGACGATGGGCGTATGCTTGTCCTGCATGTGTACGCGGATCTGGTTTTTCCGCCCGGTTTCCAGTTTGAATTCCACCAGCGAATATTCTGGTCCGCTTTGCAGCGTGCGGTAATGGGTTACGGCATAGTCGCCACCGTTGTCCGTAGGCGAAGAGTAGGTGACGTAGACTTTATTGTCTTTCAGCCACGAGGTTATGCACCCCTGCGGAGGGTCGATCTGCCCTTCTACGACGGCTATGTAGCGGCGGTCTTGTACGATTCTGTGCCAATAGTCTTGCAGGGAGAATTTGGTTCGCTCGTCTTTGGCAAAGACCATCAGCCCCGAGGTCTCGCGGTCCAGGCGATGGACGATGAAGATGCGTCCCTGCCGGTTGCTTCTCCTGACGTATTCGCTCAGTATGCTGTATGCCGTCCGCTCGTTGCGCTTCGGGTCGGTGGCAATGGAGAGCAATCCGCAGCGTTTGTGTATGACGATCAGGTAGGCGTCTTCGTAGATGATGTCCAGCCAATGGGAGGAAAAATCTTTCCGGTTCTTGTCTTTGGATACTTTCACGGCCATTCCCGGGCGGATGGGAGTGTTGTGCTGCGTTTCAATCCGGTTGTTTACGTAGACGAGACGGTGGGTCAGCAGGGATTTGGCTGCGGTGCGGCTGATGCCCATGGCCTTGATCAGGAAAGGAAGCAATTCCAGTTCTTTTTGAGGGCCTTCGTTTTCTTCGAAATACTGTTCTTTGACTGGAAGTGTGATGAAGCGCGCGAGGGCGCGTTCGGCAGCGTTGAACTTTTTGTGCTCTTTATTTCTCATAAGGGGTTGAATCGCGTTTTTCCAATAAGACGATGTTTTCTACGTGGTGGGTTTGGGGGAACATGTCGACGGGTTGCACTTTCCGTACCCGGTACATGGCGTCCATGAGCTGGAGGTCGCGGGCTTGGGTGGCAGGGTTGCAGCTGACGTAGACAATGCGCGAGGGGGCGGCCTTGAGGATTGCTTCTACTACGTCGGTATGCATGCCGGCGCGGGGAGGGTCGGTGATGATGACGTCCGGACGGCCTTGCTCTTCGATGAAGTCCTCGGTAAGGATGTCTTTCATGTCGCCGGCGAAAAAGACGGTGTTCCCAATGCCGTTCAGTTGGGAATTGAAGCGTGCGTCCTCGATGGCTTCGGGCACGTATTCTATTCCTACGACCTTTTTGGCCTGACGGGCTACGAAGTTGGCAATAGTGCCGGTGCCGGTGTATAAGTCGTAGACTAATTCGTTTCCGGTGAGCGCGGCAAACTCGCGTACTACCTTATATAATATATATGCCTGCTCGTGATTGGTCTGATAGAATGACTTCGGTCCGACTTTGAACTGCAGGTTTTCCATTTCGGATATCATGTAATCCCGCCCTTTGTAGCTCTTAATTTCCAAATCGTTGTAGGAATCGTTGCATTTGTTGTTTATGGCGTACATGAGCGACGTGATTTCCGGGAAACTCTGTTCGGTAAACTGGAGCAGACTGCGGAACCGTTCCATCTCTTCCTCTGTCTCTATTCGGGCAATGAGTATGCACATCAGCTCGCCGCGGTTGGAAGAACGGAGCACGAGGGTGCGGAGCATTCCGGTGCCTGCCCGCAGGTCGTAGAAAGGAAGTGCCTGTTCGTAGGCATAGTCGCGGATTCCGTTTCGGATGCGGTTGACGATATCGTCCATCAGCATGCATTCGTCGATGGCCAGTACCTTGTCGAACGCACCGGGGATGTGGAATCCTACGGTTTCGCGGTGGGGGTATTCTTTTCCTGCTGCAATTTCTTCGTAGGTCAGCCAGCGCTTGTTGGAGAAGGTGAACTCCAGTTTGTTGCGGTAGCGCATGGTTTTGGCGGAACCTAATATCGGATTGATTTCCGGGAGCTCGATTTTTCCGATTCGCGTAAGGTTGTCTACCACTTGCTTCTGCTTGTATTTGAGTTGCTCCTCGTAGGGCAGAATCTGCCATTTGCATCCTCCGCACAGCCCGTAGTGCTTGCAGAAGGGTTCACTGCGCTTTTCCGAATATTGATGGAAGGCAACGGCTTCTGCCTCTGCGTATGATCTTTTTTTCTTACGTACCTGGAGGTCTACTATGTCGCCGGGGACTACGTAAGGTACGAATACTACCAGGTTGTTCACCTTGGCCAGCGCCATACCTTCGGCAGCCACGTCTGTGATGAGCACATGCTCCAATAGGGGCAAGTTCTTTTTCTTTCTTCCCATAATCTGATGTGAAAAACGGCACAAAGATACGGTTTTGTTTCCAATCGCTTGTTTGATAGGGGGAATGAATTGGACAAAAAGAATAATTCTTTAAAAAAACGTTCAGAACTTTGCAAGGAATTGAAAAAAACTTTAGCTTTGAAGCAAACTTTATATTTAAATAATAGAAGTAATATCCATGGACAACAAAAAGAGAGTGTATACCTTTGGTAACGGACAGGCCGAGGGTAATGCTAAAATGAGAGAGGAATTGGGAGGTAAAGGAGCTAATCTTGCCGAAATGAACTTGATTGGCGTTCCGGTTCCTCCTGGTTTTACTATTACTACCGACGTCTGCAACGAATATTACAAGGTAGGACAAGAGAAAATCGTAGAATTGCTTGAGAAAGAAGTGAACGCAGCTGTGGCTCACGTGGAGAACTTGATGAACTGCAAGTTCGGAAGCGTTGAGAATCCGTTGCTGGTATCTGTCCGCTCCGGAGCGCGCGCTTCCATGCCGGGCATGATGGATACGATTTTGAATTTGGGATTGAACGACGAAGTAGCCGAAGGAATGGTGAAGAAGACTGGGAATCCTCATTTCGTGTACGACTCGTATCGTCGTTTTGTACAGATGTATGGCGATGTGGTGCTGGGCATGAAGCCGGCCAACAAGGAGGATATTGATCCTTTCGAAGCCATAATTGAGGAGGTTAAAGCCATTCGTGGTATCAAACTGGATAAGGATTTGTCAGTAGAAGAGCTGAAAGAACTGGTAACCCGCTTCAAGAAAGCCATTAAGGACCAGACGGGCAAGGATTTCCCCGTAGATCCTATGGAACAGTTGTGGGGTGCCATATGCGCCGTGTTCCGCAGCTGGATGAACGAACGGGCTATCCTCTATCGTAAAATGGAAGGAATTCCTGACGAGTGGGGAACCGCTGTTTCGGTCATGGCAATGGTCTTCGGCAATATGGGCGAGACTTCGGCTACGGGCGTATGCTTCAGCCGCGATGCTGCTACGGGCGAAAACTTGTTCAATGGCGAGTATCTGGTCAATGCACAGGGCGAAGATGTGGTAGCCGGCATACGTACTCCGCAGCAAATCACGATTGAAGGTTCGCGTCGCTGGGCTGCTTTGCAGGGAATCTCCGAAGAAGACCGCGCAAGCAAGTATCCTTCGATGGAAGAAGCCATGCCGGAAATCTATAAGCAGCTGGATGCTATTCAGGATAAACTGGAGAAGCATTATCGCGACATGCAGGACATGGAGTTTACGGTTCAGGAAGGCAAACTCTGGTTCTTGCAGACTCGTAACGGAAAGCGTACGGGTACGGCCATGGTGAAGATTGCGATGGACTTGGTTCGCGAGGGCATTATCGATGAAAAGACGGCTTTGATGCGTTGCGAACCGCAGAAGTTGGACGAACTCTTGCATCCGGTCTTTGACAAAGAGGCCCTGAAAAAGGCAAAAGTCATAACGCGTGGTTTGCCTGCTTCTCCGGGTGCTGCCTGCGGACAGATTGTGTTCCATGCCGACGACGCTCAGAAATGGCGCGAAGACGGGCATCGGGTTGTGATGGTACGTATCGAGACTTCTCCGGAAGACCTGGCCGGTATGTCGGCAGCCGAAGGCATCCTGACGGCTCGCGGCGGTATGACTTCGCATGCTGCGGTAGTAGCGCGCGGAATGGGTAAGTGCTGCGTTTCCGGAGCGGGTGCAATCAACGTAAGTTACAAGAATAAAACGGTTGAAATCGAAGGCGTTTTATATAAGGAAGGCGACTATATTTCGATAAACGGCTCGACCGGTGAAGTCTATGCCGGTGAGATTCCTACGAAAGCGGCAGAACTTTCCGGCGATTTTAAGGCTTTGATGGATTTGTGCGACAAGTACACCAAATTGCAGGTGCGTACCAATGCGGATACTCCCTATGATGCACGGGTGGCACGCGCATTCGGAGCTAAAGGTATCGGCTTGACTCGTACGGAGCACATGTTCTTCGAAGACCAAAAGATTATTGCCATGCGGGAAATGATCTTGGCTGATACGGTAGAAGGCCGCAAGCGCGCTCTTGAAAAACTGTTGCCTTACCAGAAAGCCGACTTCAAGGGAATTCTGGAAGCTATGGACGGTTGCCCGGTTAATATCCGTCTGCTCGATCCTCCTCTCCATGAGTTCGTTCCGCACGATTTGCAGGGTCAGCAAAAGATGGCCGAGGAAATGGGCGTAAGCGTAGAAGAAATACAGAAACACGTAGCCAGCCTGGCTGAAAACAACCCGATGCTGGGTCACCGTGGCTGCCGTCTTGGCATCACTTTCCCCGAGATAACCGCTATGCAGACCCGTGCCATTCTCAGTGCCGCATGCGAGTTGAAGAAAGAAGGTAAGAACCCGCAGCCCGAAATCATGGTTCCGTTGATCGGTATCTTGTATGAGTTGAAGCAACAGAAGGAAGTAATCTTGAAGACAGCCGAAGAGGTATTTGCCGAACAAGGCATCAAAGTGCACTTCGAAATCGGTACTATGATTGAAATTCCGCGTGCCGCTCTCACAGCCGACAAGATTGCTTCGGAAGCCGAGTACTTCTCTTTTGGTACGAACGACTTGACTCAAATGACATTCGGCTACTCGCGTGATGATATTGCCAGCTTCTTGCCCGTATATCTTGAGAAGAAAATTTTGAAAGTCGATCCGTTCCAGGTTCTGGACCAGAACGGTGTTGGGCAATTGATTCAGATGGCCGTAGAGAAAGGTCGTCGGGTACGTCCCAACCTGCGTACCGGTATTTGTGGAGAGCATGGCGGCGAACCTTCGTCGGTTAAGTTCTGTGCGAAAATCGGCATGAATTATACCTCATGCTCTCCTTTCCGCGTGCCTATAGCCCGTCTCGCGGCGGCGCAGGCTGCGGTAGAGGATACTCTCTAAGTTTAGAAGCCCTCAGGCAGAATAGCAATTAAAATTTGTATCAGGCTGTAATCTACCGATTTATACGGTGATTACAGCCTGAGTTGCGTTAAGACAGTTCGTGCAGTTGACATCAAAAAATGAGCCAAATGAGCATATTTGTTTTACTCTATGTTTACCCCAAAAATCATCATGTTTACCCCTGTTTACCCCAAAGAATTTATAGTATTTATCTAAAAAGGAAATAGGTATGACAACATTTAAAGCAACGGTAAAAAAGCCAAGAAGCGATGGCTTCTACACAGTTTACATCAGGATTACGCATCAGCGCAAATCCAGTTACATTAAAACAAATAAAATTGTAGACGCTGCTCATATTACGAAAGGTGGTGATCTCACCGACCCTGTTGTGAATGAGTATTGCGCTATGCTCATCAGACAATATACGGACCGCCTGAACCGTGTAAATGCGACTTGCTGGGAAATAAAGGAAGTGATAGAGTTCTTGTTGAAAGACGATGAAGAAGCGTGCTTCAGTGATTACGCACGAAAGTTCATAGACAGAATGGAAGCGGATGGACACGAACGCAATGCAAAGAATTACAGGCTTGCGGTAAACCATTTAGAACGCTTCATGGGGACAACCCGACTTCTGTTTAGTAACTTGTCGTCTTCTGCAATAAATCTTTGGATAGAGAGTCTGTCAAAGACAAACCGAGCCAAAGAAATGTATCCTACTTGTGTACGACAGATTTTCAAAAAAGCCATAGTTGAACTGAACGATGAAGAGCGTGGTGTTATACGTATAAAGTTCAATCCTTGGTTGAAGGTGACAATTCCCAAATCAGACAATACCATGAAACGTGCCATCAGTGCCGAAGCCTGCCGCGAGTTCTTTAACCGTCCTCTTCCCAAAACAAAGATGCTGTCTCCACTACCGGAACTTGGCAGGGATGTAGCACTTCTATCGCTGTGCATTGGCGGCATCAATACTGTTGACCTTTATGGACTCAAAAAGAAAGACTACAACAATGGCATTATTGGTTATAAAAGGGCAAAAACACGCCATAGTCGCAGAGACGAGGCATATATGGAAATGAGGATAGAGCCATTTATCCAAGAGACCTTTAATAAGTATCTCTCCAAAGATGAGCATGATGAGTACCTATTTATATTCCACAGCCGTTACAGCAATTCCGACAGTTTCAATGCCAACGTGAATATCGGAATACGCAAGATATGCGCCGACATGGGGATGAAAAAGGAGGACTACTATTGCTATTACACGTTCAGGCATACGTGGGCGACCATTGCTCAAAACGACTGTGATGCCAATCTTTATGAAGTTGCATTTGGCATGAATCACAGTCATGGGTTCAATGTGACAAGAGGCTACTTAAAACTGGATTTTACCCCTGCATGGGAACTTAACGCCAAGATTATTGATTTCATTTTCTTCAGTAACAAGAAGAGTAAACAAGGCAAAGCCCGTGACCTTGAAGCCCCAGAGGAAAAACTTTTCCGTATTTCAAAAAAGATGATGATATACGGACGCGCTTATTTCAAAGGGGATGTTGTTGGTGAACTAACAGATATCGGTTTTAGTAATGTTGATGAAGTTATTTCCGAACTAGTCAAGCAACTACCCAAAGATATTCCTATCGGTTGTACAGTCCAATTCAGACTTAAAAATTGTGATAGTCAAAGAGAGGTTGTCTATGAAAGAAGCAAAGGCAAAGGATTTTAGCCCGTTTGTCAGTAAGTCCAAACACCTGACATGAGGGAAAAACACCATTCCATCCGAATACAGCACGAAGCCGTACCTACCCTTTCAAGACAGGTGCGGCTTTGCTGCTTCGCCCTTATTTTGAATCCGGCGGACGGTTTGCGCTACATCGCCCCAAGAGGATGCCGACTAATAGCAATAACCCCTTCCATAAAAGGACACATCCCTTCTTCACCAGCCATCCGGCAAGCCGCAGCACGTTCCTTGCCAGCCATAATACCAACCGCCACAACAGCGAAAGCACGATGATGACCGGTACCAGGTATATTATCAGTAACAGTTCAAACATATACTCAAATTTAAGTAAAGCCATAAGCCATACGAGGCCATTTTTCACTTTAAATATACTAAAAATCAACGAGATATGGAAATTTTACAGCAGCTATTTCCCGGTAAAATCACTAATTGTCAGATGAATATCCATTACGCTTGCATATCAAGATTGCTTCATATCTATAGCTTGGAAGATACGGGTGACAAGTGTCGTATTTCCCAAAATTCAAGGCTGTCAAGTGCATATATTTCTGGTTATTCAAGTCTGATGAATGGATGCAAAGGAATGTAATGGACTACTTAACCACCCATAACCTTATTGTATTCTACTGAAAAATCCAAGCTCATTACTAATCTGTTAAATGAAAACCGCAGTTCCCTTTTCCCTCCTGTTGTCGGACGAGCGGATAATGTTCCCGATAATTCACGGATGGATGAATCGACATAAGCACCCAGCTGAAACTAGCCTAATCTTCATCCCATATATCGAAATTCCACGCAATCGAAAAACATCATACACATAAATACAAAGCAAATTTCACTGGCATACCCAGCAATCGGATGTCCTTGATACCACGGTCAAAATGGTACGCTCCTTGAAGAATAGTGTTGTGCATTTTGTACGGAAGCTCCTTTCCACGGTAATTTTGGCGCAAAAAAGAACCCGGGATGACATAGCCCTGCGTTGCAGGATTTTCCAAGCAAGTTGTACTTTTGTGGCCACAAAACTCCGTTTGTTCCCCCAAAAGTGACTTGCCGGATGCCCTGCATCGGAGCGGCACCGCCGCTGTTTCGCCCTGCGAAATAAGGTAAGACAATCCCGGCCTGCCAAGCACCGAAGTATGAAGGAACAAAGGAACAAGTACATCAAGGTAAGGATGACCCTGGAGGAAGTCCGGGCGTTCAAGGAGAAATCGGCTGAATACAAGACCGTAAGCCATTACGTGCGCAAGGCACTCGAAGAGTATTCAAACGTAAGCGTCAGGCGGCAGCTTGAACTCATGCAGGAACTCGGTTCGTTTTACCGCAGATACCAAAGCGAACTGTCCCATATCGGCGGGAACATCAACCAGGCGATGAAGCGTGCCAACGAGCTGGCGGTTGCAGGGTTGCTGCCGCCAAGCTATATCCGGGAAGTTCTGTTTCCGGTTATCTGGGACACACAAGAATCCGTCAACGGGATAAAAAGATAACTTGACATCCTCACATCAAGAATAAACAAGCCTTAGAAACGGACATATCACCAACCAAGATAACACCACCCCAAGATGATAGCGACCATATTACCCGGAAGCGCGGACTTCCATGCTGTGGGTTACAACGAACATAAGGTATCGAAAGGGCTTGCCCGGCTCATCGAGATGCGGAACTTCGGGACGGTGGGTCTGGCAGGCAGACCCACCACGGAGGAGCTTACCGACTATCTCAAAAAATACAGTTCCGCCAACAGCCGCATCCGGAAGCCCCAGTTCCATGTGGCCGTCAGCTGCAAAGGCCGTGAGATGACGGAATCCGAGTTGCTGGACTTCGCGCACCATTACCTCAAGGAAATGGGATATGCCGAACCCGGACAACCTTGGCTCATCTACGCCCACCATGACACCGACAACACCCACCTGCACATCATCACCTCGCGTGTCGCCCCCGACGGCAGGAAGATAGCCTATAGTCACGAGCGCAGGCGTTCCCAGGAAGTCATAGACAGGATTCTCGGCACGGACAGGCAAAAGAAGATTGCCGACGACATGGACGCGGCCAGACAATATACCTTCTCCTCTTTCGCCCAGTTCAAGGCAATCATGGTTTCTATGGGATATGAGATATATAAGAAAGATGAAAACGTATTTATCAAGCATGGCGGCAAGGTGCAGCGGCAAATTCCGTTGGCCGAAGTCGAACAGCTTTTCAAAAGCGGCTATAGGGAACGCGCCCGTTGCCGCCAGCTGCGGAGCATCCTCAAAAAATACCGGGACGTGAGCGGCGGCAAGGAAGAGCTGCAGAAAGAGCTGAAGGAGAAGTTCGGCATCGACCTCGTGTTCTTCGGCAGGAAGGATGCGCCCTACGGCTACATGATTGTCGACCACGCCCACCGTACCGTCATCAACGGGGCAAGGGTGCTGGCCACGGAACAGCTTCTGGACTTCGCCACCCCGGAACAACGCTTCGCACGCATAGAGGACTACATAGACCGGCTGCTCACCCTCAACCCGAAAATCACGCAGGGCGAGATTTTCCAGAAGCTGAGGAAGCAGCGTGCCTATATCAAGAAAGGCGTCATCCACTTTGACGGACAGACACGCCCGTTAAAGCCGTTCATGGCGGAAGCCATCAACCGGAACAACCGCATCCGTTTCATCGAGATGTTCCACCCGGCAACAGAAGCTGAACGCGATCTGCTCTGCAAAATCTTCAAGGTGAACCGTCCTGATCTGGTGGACCTGTCAGGCGAAAGGCCGCAGTCCCATACGGATGCCGTCAGCCGCCTGCATGAAATCTTCAATGACGAGAACGTCTTTTCCGTGAAAAGTGCCCTTCATGAGGAAGGCTTCATCATCCGCGAGGAAGCGGGCGCGGCATATGCCGTCAACTTTAAAAGACACATCGTGATAGACCTTGCGGCGGAAGGGCTTGACACGGAACGGCTGAAACCCCGGCCACGGAAGCAACAGGCCAAGCAGACACATTCCACCGGAAACGGCGGAAAGAAGATACACATACACGGACTGAAGGATTCCGGTGCCGGAAGCCATGCCGAAAAGCGTGAGTGGGAAGTCGGCGGCAAGGGAGGCTACGATGACATTGACGACGGATGCAACCTTAAACGGTAGACCATGAGGAAAAAACGGAGACTCCCTTTTGTCACCTGTCTGGCCGCATAAGCCGTCATACCTTTTAATCCGCTGCATAAAATACTTCGGTCAGGCTGACCTGAAGCACAAAAGTGTTGTGCATTTCGTTACCGTCCTATCCGGTGCATACTTTTGCACCGAACCAAACGACCGTGGACAAAATGATACAGACACCCGTCATCGTGACATTCGCCAACCAGAAAGGGGGAGTCGGCAAGACGACCCTCTGCGTCACCTTCGCCAACTACCTTGTGACGAAGGGCGTGCGTGCCGTGGTCGTCGACTGCGATTTCCAGCACTCCATCCTAAAGTGCCGCAAGGCCGACATCAAGAAATACGGCGAGGAAGCCGTACCCTACGACGTGCTGGCCTACGAGGCCAACGACAAGCAGGCCATGACCGTGCTCATGGAGAAGTTGCATAACGAGCCCAGCATAGACGTGGCGCTCATGGACTCCCCCGGCAGCCTGAAGGCGGAGGGACTGATACCCATGTTCGTCAACTCGGACATCATCGTCGTGCCGTTCCACTACGACCTGGTGACCGTCCCCTCCACCGCAAGCTTCCTCATGTTCATTGACCGTCTGCGAAAAGCCGTGGACGGACGGATGAAAGCCCGGCTCTTCATCGTCCCCAATCTCCATGACGGACGGGTGGGCAAACGCTCCGAGCTGGAACTGTGGGAGAACACGGGAAAGACATTTGCCAACTACGGACAGGTGACGGACAAGATTCCCAAGCGGGCCGACATGGAGCGTTTCAGTACGGTTGCGGAACTGGACATGCAGGCCGCAATCGTCAGCCCGGTGTTCGACAGGATATACGCCGGAATCTTCGGCAACGGCATACCCAAAGACATGAACCATCAACAAACATAGCGCAATGAATAAGGAACTACAGATAGACGACCTCACCAGAGGCATCAACGACGAAGAACCCATGTTCAATGAAACGGAACGGCAGGAACAGGAAGCCCCGGCACCGGAAGCACGGGAGCATAATACCGCACATCCCGGCGACAAGTGCTGGCAGGACTTCATGGCCTACCTTGAAGTACCGGCGGACGGGGACGGCAAGGCAGGCCGCCTGGTCTGCAAGCTGGACCGCGACCTGGCCGACTCGCTCGACGACTGCGACATCCGGGGCCGCTGCCGTTCCGACCTCGTGAACGCCATCGTCCGCTCATTCTTCGAGAACCACCTTTCCCGGCTGGCGCAATACCGCCGCGAAAAGAAATCATTGTTCAACAACTACAAACCCGAATTCCATGCGTAAAATCAACTGGACAGAAGCCATGCTCTCCCGGCTTGCCGAGCTTTATCCCGTGGAGACCACCGCACATACCGCCTATGTGCTGCAAGTCGGTGTGACGGCCGTGAAGGAGAAAGCCCGCGAACTCGGACTGGAAAAGCTGGCCAAGAGCCGGTGGCTGGAACGTGCCGGACATATTAGCCGCCACTTCGACGACCGTTCCTACACCGAGATGGCCGGCGACCTGGGCGTCAGCCGCACCACAGTCAGCCGCATGGCACGCAAGCTGGGGCTGAGCCGGAGCAAGGCAAAGGGTTACGCGATGTCGTCCCGTGTTCGCCGCGAGATGGTCCGCCGCGAACGGCGCAGGGCTGTCTTCGGTCTTGACCCCCTCACACGCCTCAAGGTTATCTCACACCGCGCCAAGGTCAGGATACGCTCCAGGCTGAAAGCCAACGGATACATCACCGGCGTACACCGGAACATACTGTACTTCACCGAAGCCACATGCCGGAAAGCCCGGCTGGAAGCCAAAGCCGCCAGATTCGGACTGGCCTTCCTGCCTTTTCCCGAAGACAACACACCATTATCCAATGCCATATAGCCATGCAGTACGGACAAATCGTTTTTATCCTTTTCGTGGCAATGGCCTGCTATTACGCCTTCCTCATCTTCACGGACATCAGGAAAGCGCAGGCGGCTCAGAACGCGGAAAAGGAGAACCATACGGAAGAAGAGATAGACATATCGGACGAGGCAAGGAGCTTCTGTCCGACCAGAGTCAGCAGGGACGAGGAGAAGAAAGAAGAAGCGGTTAACCACGGGCAATCCGAACCAGACCCTCGACAAGGAAAAGACTTCCGCCGCCCCGGCTACCGTGAGGCCATCATGACCGACGGCATCCTTGTGGACGACCTCATCCATGAAATCGACAGGCTGGCGGAAACCGGCACAAGCGACCTCGGCCTTGTCATATACACCTGCGAGAACGCAAGGTGAGCAAATACACGTTCCTTTAGCGACTCCTGTTCCTTTGGCGATGAAACAACTATTTAATGATTAAAGAAATGCAGACACTAAAAAGAAAATGCCTACGCGCATTCGTCCGTTTCAAACAGTCAGCGTTCGCCCGGAAGGGCACGCTCGCCCTCGTGGCGCTCACCCTCGCCGCCGGCGATGCAATGGCCGGAAGCAAGGGAGCGGCAGGCTTCACCAAGGCCACGCAGGAAGTAAGCTCCTACCAGACTCCCGTCTCTAACCTCATGAAAGCCATTGCGGCGGTCATCGTTCTCGTAGGTGCGTTCAATGTCTATTTCAAGATGCAGAACGGCGACCAGGACGTCAAGAAGACCATCATGCTGACCATCGGCGGTTGTATCGCGTTCATCGCATTGTCAGAGGCTTTGCCACTCTTCTTCACGTAAATCATGGAAGAGAATAAGAGTAATCAAGACGGTTTTCCCGTGTTCAAGGGACTCCAGAAGCCGTTGGAATTCATGGGCATCCGCGGCCGCTTCCTCACACTGGCGGCGGTGGCCATAGGCGTGTCCTTCGTGGGATTCATCGTCTTCTCCATCGCCCTTGGGAAACTTGCCGGGTTCATCGCCATGCTGGTGATGGCCGCCGCAGGGCTGGCCACCATCTTCGTCAAGCAGCGCGGCGGACTGCACAACAAGAAACGGGCGAAGGGCATCTACATCTATAAGAACATCCGAAAAACGAATTGAAAAACCAACAAACAGAAAGCAAACAATGGCACAGAACAGGAAACGGGCATTCGAAGGGCTTTACTCCCAGCTGGAAGAAACGGACGGCCATGCCGTCCTCTTTTCCGCCAGGGGCGAGCCTTCGGTCATATTCGAGATGGCCAATCCCGTGCAGCAGCTATGCACGGACGCGGAGCAGTACCTGCGCTTCCAGGACGTGCTCTCCAACCTCGTGCAGACACTCGGCGAGGGCTATGCCCTGCAGAAGCAGGACATCTTCTGCAGACAGGCCTACCACCACGACGTGCCGGAGGATGCGGAGTTCCTGACGCGGAGCTACTTCCGCTACTTCGAGGGAAGGGAGTTCACCGAAATACGCACCTACCTTGTCATCACACAGGAGGCGCAGCGCGGCCAGTTCGTGCAGTACGACCCGAAGAAATGGGCGGAGTTCCATTCCAAGGTGGCCAAGGCGGAGGACATCCTGAGCGAGAGGCACATCCGCCACAGAAGATTGTCCAAGGAGGAGGTGGACGAATACTGCCACCGCTTCATGGCCTTCCGCTTCCGCCACGGCCCGTTCTCCATGACCAACTTCAAGGCTTCGGACGAATACCTGAAGGTGGGCGGCCGCGTGGTTCGCTCCTATCCGCTGGTGGACATCGACGAGATAAACCTGCCCTCACGCATCAGGCCCTACACGCAGGCCAGCGTAAACGGCTACGCCATCGCCACCGACCTGTTCTCGTTCCTGACAAGCGTCCCCCATGCGGACTGCGTGGTGTACAACCAGGTGGTGCAGATACCCGCCCAGCGCAAGCTGCTCCGCAAGCTCCAGGCCAAGGCCAAGCGGCACGGCTCCATGCCCGACCCGAGTAACCGTATAGCCAAGGCCGACATTGAGAAAGTGCTGGAGCGGCTTGCCGTGGACAGCTCCCTGCTGGTCTACGCCAACTTCAACATCCTGGTGAGCTGCCCGGCGGACAAGGTCACCCCGGTCACTTCCTACCTGGAGACCAAGCTGTACGGATGCGGCATCATGCCCTCTCGCACGGCCTACAACCAGCTGGAGCTGTTCACCGACAGCTTCCCCGGCAACGCCTACGCTTTCAATCCCGACTACGACCTGTTTCTCACCCTGTCGGACGCCGCCCTGTGCTTCTTCTTCAAGGAGCACCTGAAGGAATCGGAGGACACGCCCCTGACCACATATTACACCGACCGGCAGGGACTACCCGTCTGCATCGACATCACCGGCAAGGAGGGCAAGGTGAAGATGACCGACAACGCCAATTTCTTCTGCATCGGGCCTTCGGGAAGCGGCAAGTCGTTTCATATGAACTCGGTCGTCCGCCAGTTACTGGAACAGCAAACGGATGTGGTCATGGTGGACACGGGCGACTCCTACGAGGGCATCTGTGGCTACTACGGCGGCACGTACATCTCCTATTCCAAGGAGAAACCTATCTCCATGAACCCCTTCAAGGTCACGGCGGAGGAATACAGGCTGAACTTCGGCGAGAAGAAAAACTTCCTCAAATCGCTGGTGTTCCTCATCTTCAAGGGCAGCACATTCCCCAGCAAGATAGAGGACATGATAGTCAACCAGACCCTCGTAGAATATTACGATGCCTATTTCCATCCTTTCGAGAAATTCACGGAAAAGCAGCGTGCAGAGTTGCGGCAAAAGCTACTTGTAGACGCCAAGATGGAGGATGACTACGAGAAATACAACCACGAGATGGAGGACATCGACCGCCTGATAAACGCCAATGACCAGCCGGAAGTGCCGGAAAGCCGCGCCCTGCTGCTCCCCTCGGAAGTCAGGCGCATGAAACTCGTCCGCCAGTGCCGTTCGCTCATGGCACTCATACGAGACAAGGCCGCCTCGGAGTCCGAAAGGGAACACGCCGCACATATCGTGGAGAAATACCGCAAGGAGCTGTACGAGAATACCATGCTTGTCAAGATAGACAAGCAGATAGACCGCATGGAGGAGCAGAAACGGCGGTTGAAGGTCAGGGAACTTTCCTTCAACTCTTACTACGAGTTCGCCGTGGAGCGCATCCCGCAAATCACTTCCCTAGAGAAAATAACATTCGACATACACAACTTCGCCGCCATCCTCAAGCAGTTCTACCGGGGCGGCGAGCTGGAAATGACGCTGAACGCCGACCTGGACGTTGACCTCTTCAACGAGCGTTTCATCGTCTTCGAAATCGACAAGATAAAAGATGACCCCGTGCTTTTTCCCATCGTGGTGCTCATCATCATGGACGTGTTCCTCCAGAAAATGCGCATCAAGAAGGGGCGCAAGGCCCTGATAATCGAAGAGGCGTGGAAGGCCATCGCGTCGCCCACGATGGCGGAGTACATCAAGTACCTGTACAAGACCGTCCGCAAGTTCCACGGCATCGCCGGGGTGGTCACGCAGGAACTGAACGACGTGATAGATTCGCCCATCGTCAAGGAGGCCATCATCAACAACTCCGACGTGAAAATACTGCTCGACCAGTCCAAATTCAAGGACAGGTACGAACAGATAGCCGCCATACTGGGACTGACCCCCGTGCAGCGGCAGCAGATATTCACCATCAACGCGCTCGACAACCACGAGGGGCGCAGCTACTTCAAGGAGGTGTGGATATGCCGGGGACAGCATTCCGATGTGTACGGCGTGGAGGAAGCCCCCGAATGTTACTGGGCCTACACCACCGAGCGCACGGAAAAAGAGGCGTTGAAAACATACCTGCGGCACTACGGTACGGTGCAGGAGGCCATCACGCGCATCGAGGCCGACCGTAAAAAAGCGGGCAGCCCCAAGTACCTGGAGTTCGCCAGACAAGTCAACCAACATCAAAAAGTAATGTCATTATGGAAAAGCTGAAAGCCATATTGTTAGGAACATTCCTGTTTGCCGCCTCTGTCCCCACGTTTGCCGGATGGCGCATCGTCATAGACCGTAACTGCATCGCAACGGTGGGCGCCAACATGGCCTCGCAAAAGCTCATCGAGGGACAGCACAACCGGCGGCTGGACTCCATCGCCTCCAAGAAGCAGAAGGTGGAACTCTACACCGTGAGCATGGCCACCATCAAAGAGCTGTACAAGCTCTCGATGGAGAACATCTCCGGCTTCGGCACGGAGAGCCTTTACTACAAGGAGATAGGTACCTGCGCCTTTGACATCCTCAAAGACGTGCCGGAGCTTGTTAGTACAGTGGGCAAGGCGAAGTTTTCTAACAAGCTGCTTTGCCTCAATGAACTCGGCAACCTCGTGGCCGAGACCCAACAGCTGGTGGGCGACTTCGTGAACATCGTGAACAACGCCAAGGTGCAGAATCCCCTCAAAGGGGAAGCCACAGCGGAGAGGAAAAGCGACGGCTACAACCTGCTCGACCGTTACGAGCGGCTGACCCTGGCCAACCGCATATATACTGACCTTACAAAGATACGCTACAAGGTGGAGGGAATGATGCTCATGGCACAGTATGCCACGGCGGACGACCTCTTCTTTGCCATCGACCCGGAGGGCTGGGCAAACGTGGTGACCATGAAGAACCGTGTCGGCAACCTCGTCCGGTCATGGAACGGGCTGGTGGCTTCCAATTACTGAACCTGACAACAAGAGCTATGGACTATAATATAGAAGGTATAGGAAATTGCAAGGCGGTTTTTGTTGCTGCCTTTATGACAATCGCCGTACTGTCGCTTCCCGTCAGGGTATCGGCCGGAGTCATACCCAAAGACCTCCCGACTATCGAGGCCCTGATAGCCCTGCACAAGGCGGTGAAGAAGGACGAGGACAAGGCCATGCAGCGTGTGGCCGCCAGCTTCGGCGAGCAGTCGCTCATCACTAAGGGGGCCGGCAAGTTCAACGACGTGCGCACCACCCTGAACACAAAGCTGGACAACGCCCATTCCAACCTGGTGCTGGCAGGTGCCATCTCTTCCACGGCCAATGCCCTGTACCAGTTGGTGAAGGAATACAAGGACTTCACTTCAAACACGTTCGGCCATGTCAGCAAGAAGCCCTTCGTGGCGTGGTACTATGCCGACGCCAACCTGGCCATATCGAGGGAGGTGAAGCACTGCTACAAGCTCTATGCGTCGGTGGCCGCTTCCGGCATCAACCTGATGAAGGCTTCCATGGACGAGAAGCTGAACCTGGTGATGACGCTGAAAACCACCATCGACAGGGCGAGGTACATCATCGACAACGCGAACCTGTACTGCTACCTCATTACCGACTGCGGATGGAAGCCGGATTACATCTGGGAGATACTGAACTCCGAGGTCAAGGACGAGATAGCGAAAACGATAATAGACAAATGGAACAAAGGATATGAAAGTTAAAGAGGCCATATTATTGCTGTGTGTAGTCTTCGCCCCGGTTGTGGCGGAAGCACAAGTGCCCGTCCGTGACAACGAGAAGAAGAAACAGTGGCAGTCCATGGAGAACGGGCCGTGGGACTTCGCGCCCGACTGGTACTATTATTTCCTGCACAAGGGTTACTCCGGCGCGGAAATGTATTGGAAATGGGCGGGCTTCAAGTCCGGTTTCCGTGTCCGCTTCAAGGAATCCAAGTCGAACATCAAACGCATCATGCCCACACGGGTCATATCCGAGGAGACCCAGCGGCAGAAGCTGGAGAAGGTGGAGGAAGAACGCAAATATGTGGAAGAGCTGTACAAGGAGGAGCTTGTCCGGGAGGCCGACCGCGCCGTTGACCTGGTCTATCCGGCCTACAAGGACGAGTTCAACCGGATGCAGGACTGCATCACCGACGGCCTGCTCTATTGCATGACGAAAAGCGGCGGAAAGTTGAAGCCGCAGGTGGACGAACTGGGCAGGCAGAATGAAATCCTTTGCGCAGGTATTGCCTATATCCGCAAGACGGGCGTGGGCTACGGACTGGAGAACGCCAAGCGGCAGCAAGCCTACGAAGAAGCCAAAGGAAAGATGGAGGCACTCGTGAAACAGACCGCCAACCTCTGCGCCGTGGCCGCCACACATTATTAGAATTAAAATGTATTACATGAAGATAAGAATACGATTATGCAACTGTCTGCTGTTTTATTGACCATAGGCCTTCCGGCCATCGACGAGAGCCTGGACAAGCTCCTTGTCGCCATGGAGACGTTCCCCAACGTGGCCGTGCTGGGCGACGCGGTGGGACTGGCCCGTATCATCGGGCTGCTGCTCGCCCTCTGCGTGGGTTCCTACGAGTGCTGGATGATGATGCTCGGACGGCGCGGCATGGACGTGATGAAGCTCCTCCGCATCGTCGGCATCTCCATCTGCATCTCTTCCTCCTCGTGGATATGTGACGCCCTGCAGGTGCCCGGCAAGGGACTTGAAAGCGCGAGCAAGGCGATGGCGCAGGCCAAGAACAAGGAGGTGGCCGCCTTCGAGCTGAAGGTGGCTCAAAAACAAAGCGAGTACCTTGACCGGCTGCGCACCGTGCAGGATTCCATCGCAACCGCGCAGCAGGTGGCCGCCATCGGACAGGACGCCGCATGGTGGGACAAGCTCATCTACAACGTGGAGAACCTTGGCAACACCATCAACAACTACGCCCAACGGGCGGTGGTGGCCACGGAGACCAAGGTCAGCGAATGGATAAACGATGTCATCCGCTTCGTGGGAGAGCTGATTTTTCAGATGTCCTACTACGGCATCCTCGTGGCTCAGCGCATCTTCATGGCCATCATGATGATATTCTGCCCCATCATGTTCGCCCTTTCCCTCGCCCCGCCGTGGAACTCGGCGTGGAGCCAGTGGATGTCCAAGTTCCTTTCCCTCTCGCTGTGGGGCTTCGTGACCTACATGTGCCTCTACTACGTTGACTTCATCTTGCTTTACAACCTCCAGCAAGACCTCGTGGCCTACGACCACCTGCTGCACGGTTCGGTCAACTCATGGTCGCAGATCGGCGCATTGGGGCTGCAGGGCATCGGCTCCAACTGCATGTACGCCATGGGGATGCTGGTCGGCGCGTACATCATACGTTTCGTTCCGGAAGTGGCCTCGTGGCTCATCCCCGGCGGCGTAAGTTCGGGCGCGGCCACGGCGGCAGGCTCCACGGCTACGGGCATCGCTTCCATGGCTGGAGGCGCGGCCGGTTCGGTGGCCGGTGGAGCGGTTTCCATGGTCAAGCCCAAATCAGGAAGATAAAATCATAAAAATAAAGAAATATGCTCATAGAATCACTGGCACAGAAAACAAGGCTCGCCATGGTGACGGTGCTGGCCACCATAGGCGGATGCGCCGTCATCTGCGGCTTCACCGTATGGTGCTGCATCTCCCTCGTAAACAAGGAAAGGGAGCAGATATACATATTGGACGGCGACATCCCGTTCCTCGCCGAGCGCGCGCAGCTGGAGGCCAATTTCACGATGGAGGCCCAGGCGCACATCCAGCTCTTCCATCAGTATTTCTTCAACCTGCCGCCCGACAACGACTACATCAAGTGGACACTCGGCAAGGCCATGTACATGGCGGACGGCACGGCGTTGAAACAGAAGCAGGCGATGGACGAGAACGGCTTTTACTCCGACATCATCTCCTCGTCGGCGGTCTGCACCGTCATGTGCGACTCCATCGACTTCGACGAACAGGAACGGAAGTTCACCTACTACGGTACGCAGCTCATCAAGCGGCGCACCCGTGACCTGAAGCGTTCTTTGGTCACGACCGGATATGTCGAGTCCGTGCCGAGGACGCGAAACAATCCCCACGGATTGCTGATTACCAACTGGAGGACGCTCGAAAACAAGGATTTGGACTACTAAATGCAATTTGGATATGAGAATCAAAAAGAAACTTCGGGAAAGCAGGCTAAGGACGCACTTGCAAATCCGCGCATGGCTGCAACCCAAACTGGGAAAGGCCGGGGAAAGACTCCGGTTGGCCGGTCGCATCCGTCTGGCGAACATTTGGGCACGGAAGCATCCGAAAAGGACTTTTGCCTGTGTTACGGGAACATTGTCGCTCTTACTGGTATGCTCCCTTATCATGAACAATAGCAGGCCGGACGGGACGGACAACGCACACGGCATCGGCGTCATTGCCAATATGGAACCCTTGTTCCAAGGCTTCCGCACCATACAGTCGAACAAAGGCCTGCACCGTGCCACGATACAGGAGCTGGCGGACAGCGGACGGGCCATCCGACGGGAACTTGACTCCCTGATAGCCATGCCTCGGAAAACGCACGGTGACTCCCTGCGGATTGTCAGGCAGTACAGGCGGCTGGAGAACATTGTAAAATTCATCAACAACAAGGAAGGACATGATTAAAGTCAATTTCAAACAACCCAAGTACATCTTCCCGGCGGTCATCTTCATACCGCTGTGCGCCCTGGTGTATTTCGTGATGCAGACCTTCGGGGGCGGCGGAGAGCCGGAACAGGCCGTGGCCACCGACCGCATCAACACGGAGCTGCCCGAAGCGCACGCCGAGGAAGCCGGGGACAAGATGTACGAGATGTCGCGCCGCTTCGGCGACGAGGACGCCTTTACCGCCGTGGGCGGCATCGGCGAGGAGACGGAAGAAAAGGAAGAGCCGGGACACGGCTACAGCGAGGAGGAACTGGATGAGCTGGATGCCGCCGAGGCGGAGCGCATCCGGCAGCAGCAGGAAATGGAGGAACTGGAACGCTCGCTGGCGGAGTCCAGGCGGCACATCAATTCATACGCCTACGGCAACAACATGCCTTTGGATGGTTTGTCCGACGGGAACGGCGGCATGGGCTACACCTCGCAGGACGATTTCGCCCGCGACCTGGAGGAAATCCAACGCCGCAGCTACGAGAGGCAGAAGGCCATCGAGCGCGGCCTTGGGTTCGGAGACCTGGAAGCGGAGGAGGCGGCGAAAAGGCAACGCGCCGACTCGTTGGCGAGAATCCGCAGGGAAGAGGCGGAACGTAACCGCCCGAACCTCGTCATCAAGTCGGCCGGCACCAACGCGGACAAGTTCCATACGGTGGCCGCTCCCAATGATGCGGCGGAAGCAAAACTGATACGCGCCATGATAGACCAGACCACCAAGGCCAGGGAAGGCACGCGCCTGCGCTTCAAGCTGCTCGACGACGTGACGGTAAGCGGCACAAAATTGAGGAAAGGCACTTACCTCTACGGCACGGTGACGGGCTTCTCCAGCCAGCGCGTGAAGGCGACCATCACCAGCATCCTTGCCGGAGACAGGTTCATCAAGGTCAAGCTGTCCGTATTCGACAACGACGGCATGGAAGGCTTCTACGTGCCCGAATCCTCGTTCCGCGACTTCGTGAAGGATGCCGGTTCCAACGTGGTGCAGCAGGACATCAACATCGAATCGGACGGCGGCTACGGCTCCGGCATATCCGGCGAGGCCATTGCCTTACAGGCCCTGCAGAACATGTACAACTCCGCCACGTCCGCCCTGTCGTCCAACATCCGGAAGAACAAGGCGAAAATCAAGTACAACACCATAGTCTATCTCATCAACTCGGACGATGCAAGATAAACATAATTTGAAAGACAAATACGCATTTATATGAAAGCAAGAACCATCTTACTGACTTTACTCTGTGCCATTGGGATTACCACTGTCAAGGCCAACGAGAAAATCTATGTCAACCGGGACGTGACCACGCACATCGTCATGCCCGAACCCATCAAGCTGGTGGACATCTCCACCCCGAAGATTGCAGGCAACCAATGCACGGACAACATCGTCCGCATCAAGCCGTACCATGATGGCGACTCCATACAGTCCGGCGGCTACGCGGAGAACGAGCTGCTGGGCACCGTCACGCTCATCGGGGAAAGGCACATCGCGCAATACGATGTCCTCTATACCGAAATGCCGGGACAGGCGTCCACCATCTTCGAGGTGCCGTACACCCACACACAGTCCTACATCAACCCGGAAGTCACCATGCCCATGTCCGAGATGGCCCGATATGCGTGGGCGGTGTACGGCAGCAGGCGCAAGTACAACCAGATCGTGACGAGGGCGCATGGGATGAGGGCCACGGTCAACAACATCTACGCCGTCGGCAACTACTTCTTCATCGACTACTCGTTGCGGAACAGGACGAAGATTCCCTACGACATCGAGGAAATCCGCGTGAAGCTGACGGACAAGAAGGAAACCAAGGCGACCAACTCGCAGACCATCGAGCTGTCACCCGTGTTCACACTCCACTCCACGAGGAAGTTCAAAAAGGACTACCGCAACGTGATGGTGCTGCCCAAGCTGACCTTTCCTGACGAGAAGGTGTTGCGGATTGAAATATCCGAGAACCAGATCAGCGGACGGGTCATCGTGCTGACCATCGAGTACGAGGACATCCTCCATGCGGACGGCTTCGATGCCGACATCCTGAAGGATGCCGCCTACTATCCTTATTACTACATCTCTTATTCCGACAAGCAATGAAGAAGTTATTGATCATCTTATGCTGTGCGGCCGCCTGCATCGGCGCGTCCGCACAGGGAAAGCTGGCGGTAAACGCCGGTTTCATGTTCCCGTCCACCCTGAACGCGACCGTCGGTTACGAGCATCCGCTGTCATACGGGAATGCCGTGGAGCTGTACGGCGAGGCCGGCAACCACTGGCAGGAGAAGGATTTCTGGAAAGGCTACTATTGGGACGGCGGCATCGTCTACAAGCACCGGCTGGTGCGCTACAAGAACGGGATGCTCCGTTTCCGCTTCGGGCCGCAGTTCGGTGCGGTGCAAAAGCGGTTCTTCATCGGATTGGAGGGAGGGTTTGAATACAGCTATGTGTTCCGTAACGGCTGGGAGTTCGCCCTGATACAGAAGAACAACGTGAACTTCCTGCACGGGGACACGTTCCGCAACGGATTGCTTTTGGGAGTAAAAATACCGTTTTAATCCCTATGTGTAGCCGATTCATCATTGGCTTACGCCGAACATTGTTTCTTAATTCTTAACTCTTAATTTTTAATTTCAGTTGCATGGCATTTGAAGAGACAAGGGAACAGCAGCAGATGTACGACTACTTCCGCAGCTGCATCTACATCTTCCTTATCATAGAGATTGTGATGAACCTGCCCGTCACGGCGGACAACCGCGTCACGCAGTTCATCCTCGACCTGCTGGCACGCTTCAAGGTGTTCAACACCGTGTCGGGCTGCAAGCTGGCGGAGCTGGTATGCATCTGCATCGTCAGCATCGGCACCAAGGCGAAGAAGGCGTTGAAGTTCAACGTGCGCACGATGGTGGTCTATCCCGTGCTGGCCGGGCTTACCCTTGTCGGGCTGTGCTTCGTGTTCCACGGGATGTATTTCGGCGTCAGCTGGTTCGGCTTCCCGGCCAACCGCATCCTGTACGCCCTCTGTTCGGTAGTGGGCACCATGCTGGTGCACCAGGGGCTGGACGGCATCGCCAAGTATTACAACAACAAGGTGGGCGAAGACCGCTTCAACTTCGAGAACGAGTCGTTCCAGCAGTCGGAGACGTTGGTCGCCAACGACTATTCGGTGAACATACCCATGATATACTACTGGAAGCGGAGGATGCACAGGGGATGGATAAACATCATCAACCCGTTCCGGGGGACAATCGTGCTGGGAACGCCCGGTTCGGGAAAGTCGTTCGGTGTCATCGACCCGTTCATCCGGCAGCACGCCGCCAAGGGCTTCGCCATGATGGTATATGACTTCAAGTACCCCACGCTTGCAAAGACGCTCTTCTACCAGTTCTGCAAGAACCGGAAGGCCGGCAGGCTGCCAAAAGGTTGCGGATTCCGCACCATCAACTTTACCGACGTGGAGTATTCCGACCGCATCAACCCCATCCAGCGGAAGTACATCCCCGACCTTGCGGCGGCCTCGGAGACGGCGGCCACCCTGCTGGCGTCGCTCAACAAGGGAGGCGGCGAGAAGAAGGGCGGCTCGGAGGCGTTCTTCACCAACTCGGCGGAGAACTTCCTCGCGGCCATCATCTACTTCTTCGTGAACTTCCACCCCGTAGGCTTCAAGGACGGCAGGAAGCTCAGACGCTTCATCCTACACGAGGGAAAGAAGCTGGAAATCGTGATACGGAACTGGGACGACTACAACGCCATAGACGAGGACGGGAACGTGGTGCTGGACTTTGTGGACGAGAAGGGAAACGATGTCTCCACGGACGAGGACAGGATGTTCGTGGACTTGAATGGTTACTGTTATAAAGACCGCACGGGGAAACTGGTACGCATCGACCGCTGCTGGTATGAGGACAGGGACGGCAACGAGGTGGAGCCGGACACCATTACAGGGGAATACTCCGATATGCCCCATGTGCTGTCTTTTCTCGGCAGGCCATACGACCAGGTGTTCAACATCCTGATGCAGGACGACAAGATAGCCTCGCTGATGGCGCCGTTCAAGAGCGCCTACGAGAACAAGGCCAACGACCAGCTGGAAGGCATGGTGGGTACGTTGCGTGTCAATGCGGCAAGGCTCGTGTCGCCGGAAGCCTACTGGGTGTTCACCGGGGACGACTTCGACCTGAAGATTTCCGACAGGGAGCATCCGAGCTACCTCGTGATAGCCAACGACCCGGAGAAGGAGCAGGTCATCGGCTCGCTCAACGCCCTCGTGCTGAACCGCCTGACAACCCGTGTGAACTCCAAGGGGAACATCCCGGTGAGCATCATCGTGGACGAGCTGCCCACGCTGTACTTCCACAAGATAGACCGCCTTATCGGTACGGCACGGAGCAACAAGGTGGCCGTGACACTCGGTTTCCAGGAACTGCCGCAGCTGGAGGCCGACTACGGCAAGGTCGGGATGCAGAAGATTATCACCACGTGCGGCAACATCTTCATGGGGGCTGCCCGTAACAAGGAGACGCTGGAATGGGCGCAGAACGACGTGTTCGGCAAGGCCAAGCAGACCTCGCGCTCCATCTCCATCAACGACCAGAAAGTGTCCACCACCATATCGGAGAAGATGGACTACCTCGTGCCTGCCGCCAAGATAGCGGACATGGCCACGGGATGGCTGGCCGGGCAGGCGGCGCGTGACTTCACCGCCACGGACGAGAGGATGCTGGACAGGTTCGACATCGAGCAGTCGGAGGAGTTCAAGACCACCAAGTATTTCTGTAAGACGCACTTCGACATGAAGAGGATTAAGGACGAGGAGGAGCACTACGTGCCGCTGCCCAAAATCTACGAGTTCAAGAATGACAGGGAGAAGGAAATCCTGCTCAACCGCAACTTCAAACGGGTCAATCAGGAGGTGGAGAACATGGTCAAGGAACTGCTTGGTATAAGTTAAGGAATTGTCTAACCACTTCTAATAACATATTGATGAATAGTGACATATGAATATTGGTTCAACTTTGTGTCAGTTTAAGCCGCTTCCATTATTTAGCGGCAGCGCATTGAAAATCATCGCCGTGCTTTCAATGGTGACAGACCACTGCGCGTACTACCTCTTGGACAGTAACTCTTGGGGTTATGAGGTGATGCGGTGCTTCGGGCGTATCGCCTTTCCCGTGTTCGCTTTCTTAGTTGCGGAAGGCTTCGCCCATACCCGCAACCGGATGCGATACTTCCTTTCCCTCCTGTTGTTCGCTGTCATCAGCGAAGTGCCGTGGTATCTGTTGAACGGGGCGGACGGTACGCACAACGTGATGTTCACGCTGGCCTTGGGAGTGGCGGCGTTGGCCGCTTTCGAGAGGTTTCGGGAGCATCGCGTCTTATGCTGTTGTTCCTTACTGCTAATGGCATGGCTGGCGGCATGGTCGGGAACGGATTATGAATGGCGGGGTGTCTTAATGATTGTTGCGTTTTACCTGTTGGGTATGGTCAAGAATACGCCTGTCGCTTTGCGCAGAATGTTGCAGCTGCTGTTTGCCTTTCCGATGATGATGCACTACGGCGTAATTGGTGCGTTGCTTGCCTGTGCGGTCATCTTCCTGTATGACGGCACGAGGGGTTTCATACACGGGAATGTGGCCAAGTATGGATTTTATGCCTTTTATCCGGTGCACCTTATCTTAATATATCTGTTCAGACTTTAAGCAATATACAGCGATTTTTATAAATTTGCACAACAAATTGGTATTATTGCCATATGGTCAGAATTAAATCGTATCATAATGGAAAATCTGAAAGTAGCCCTATTGCAAATCTTACCGGAATCTTTCCTGGAGGCAAATCTGAAAAAAGGACTGGAATATTGCAGAAAAGCCAAGGGACAAGGGGCGGATATTGCCCTTTTCCCTGAAATGTGGAGCTGTGGATATGATATTGCGAAAGACAGGGACAGACTGAAAGCCTCTGCTATAACGATTGAAAGCCCGTTCGTTGATTCCTTCCGTGAACTTGCCATGAATTTGAGGATGGCCGTTGGAATCACCATCCTTGAACAATACGAGCCGTTGCCCAGAAACACGTTTTGCCTGATAGACGATACAGGGGAGATTATCTTAACCTACGCAAAGGTGCATACCTGTGTCTTTGGTGACGAACATAATCTGACAGCCGGGGATGACTTTCATGTGGTTGAGCTGAAAACATCGAAAGGAAGCGTCAAGGTTGGTGCAATGATTTGTTTTGACCGTGAATTTCCCGAAAGTGCAAGAATACTTATGCTCAAAGGGGCTGAAATCATACTGGTGCCCAATGCCTGTTATATTGGAATCAACAGGTTTGCCCAACTAAGGTCACGCGCATATGAAAATATGGTTGCCGTTGCGATGGCCAATTATCCGAGAGGACTGTCAGACTGCAACGGGAGTTCATGCGCGTTTGACGGGATAGCCTACAATCCGTCGGAAACCGGGGAAAGGGATATGCTTGTCATCCAAGCCGGAGAGCACGAGGGCATCTTCATGGCGGATTTGCCTATTGACAAGTTGAGAGAGTACAGGAGTACAGAGGTTCTTGGCAACGCTTACCGTCATCCGGACAAATACGGCCTGTTAGTAGAAGAACGTATTGAAGCACCTTTTATTCGGGATGATTACAGACCATAAGACGCAGACTGGTTACGCTTTACCCATTTATTAGAAAACAATCCAGCACATCAGTTCCTTTTATGGCTCTGTTGAATATTCTTCACTTCAACAGGAAGTCAAACAAGCGTCCGTCCGCATCCGGGAACAATCTTTGAAAATGCCGTTCCATCCGTCGGCGCGACTCTTCGGGAGTGCGGTCAGGATGGCAGCTGTCCCTTCCCAACAAGGCTTCGGGCGTGGTGAGCAACGACCAGCCCCAGCCGTAGTCGCGCCCGTGGCGGTCTTTCGGATAGACAAAATCTTCCGTGACGATATAACAGCCCATTTCAAGGCGTGAGATGTAGGTGTCGAACCTGCCGCGCATCTTCGTCCCTGTAAATCCGCAGGCTTTGCGCAGGTCACGGGTTATCATGCTGCCGTTTTCCCGCAAGGTCTGGAGTATCATGTCCTCGATGCTGCCTTCCTCCGGATGTGGAAACACGCTCCGGCGCCAGTTGCAGAAGTCCGGCCACCACTCACGGCTTATGAAGGCGGCTTTCCTGTCGAAGAACTTGCCGTATGCGCATCCGCTCTCACGGATGATGTCGCCTTTCCATTCCCATAGCGGCCATTCCCATCCGCCGTCGGGCAACGTGACGTAGCGGCATTCCTCGTCAACCGCTTCTTCCGCCGACCATCCGTTCAGTCCCATGCGCAGCAGCGGCAGGAAGCCGATTCCGTTGATATACTCAATCAGCCCGCTGCAATTATGTATCTCGTTTATCTTCATGGCAACTTCCTTATGTGTTCGGACTGGAGTTCCTTAGAATCTTATCCATGCTCTTCCCTTTGGCAAGTTCGTCAACGAGCTTGTCAAGATACCTTATCTCACGCATCAGGGGTTCTGCAATGTCCTCGACCCGGATGCCGCAGACCGTTCCCTTGATAAGCAGGCGGTCGGGATTCGGTTGTGGGGCGTTCCGAAAGAAATCGCCGTATGTAATGTCGGTGGCAAGCATCGCCGTAAGCTGTCCGGACGTGTAGCCCGTGAGCCATTGCACTATCTGCCGCACCTCGTTTTCCGTCCGTCCCTTCCGTCCGGCCTTGGCGACCAGCAAGGGATAGACCTTGGCCAAAGGCATCTGATATACTTTGTTCGTTTCCATGATTCCGTCATATAATGGGTTGACTGAAACAAAGTTATTGGTTTTCGGGCAATTCAGCAATTTACAGCCCGTTTTTCGCCATATTCTGCATAAATTCAAGAAAAACAGGATGAAAAATCACAAATCCAGCCTGATAAATGCTAATTTTGTGGCAGTTCATCCTCATACCGGAAATTATGCGGCTATTGAAATCGTTTATCGTTTGGATATGCTTCATCCCCGTGGCAATACTCAACGGCGGATTGAGGGAATATGTGCTGACTAGGTTTGTCGGAGAAGAGACGGCACTGCCCGTGAGCGGGATATTGCTGAGCATGTTCATCTTTCTGGTGACATGGCTTGTGTTTCCCCGTCTGGCAAAAGGCTGTGACATGAAAGACTGCGTGGCTATAGGCTTTTGCTGGGCGTCATTGACCATAGCCTTCGAGTCTGCCGCCGGAATTGCAGGAGGCAGTACCGTCACGGAAATTCTTGCCGCCTACAATCCATCGACGGGCAATCTGTGGGTGCTTGTATTGGTGACGACAATGTTGTCACCTGTCCTGTTGAAAGTTTTCAGACGGATTTAGAGGTATAGCTTCAATATCCGGCTTAGCGAACGGACATACCTTGGGTCTTCCGCATAACCGATTTCCCTCAGCCAAAGCAGATAGTTGCCGCCCTTATACCTGTACTGTACCTTGGTATAATAAGCCCGGACACTCTCCGTCCAATGGTCGAACTCGAAGTATTTTCCCGTCCGTGGGTCGGTCAGGCCGAACAGGTTATGTTTGTTCCGGCATACCGGGGAGGTGAACCACCCGGTTTCAAGGATGGCCTGTGCCAATACGATTTTCGGATGGCGTATTCCGTTCCGTATGATTTCAGTATAGAGATTAGGAATGGTCAGTTCGAGAGGCATGGAATTTTGGGATGTCCTATTGTCACTTTTTTGGCCTATTCCCTTCTTTTTTTCTTTTGTCGTCACATTGTTATGCAAGGTGTCATTTCTGACACTTTGTACATCACTTCTGATTGTATCATTCTCTTTTTCAGTTGCTTTTGTCATTTTGTATCCGGAACCGGGTATTAACTCCGACTTTTTGGTGATTGTATAGAACTGTGCCGATGTGCCAAGAGGCATCAGCAACAGCAGTAGGAATGGCAGAATAGTGTTGTGCATTTCTTTTTCTTGTTTGGGTGAAAATACTTTTGCAGGGTGTTCAAGCGGTTTCGTCCGCAAAATTAACCCGTAAAAACAAATATAACGAAATGGACAACAGAAATTTATCCGAAACGCTGCCCTACGGGAAGCTGGCGATGCTGGGCATCGACAAGGAGAAGGCCGACCTTCTGCCGCAGGAGGTGAAGGAAAAGCTGCTCTCCGGCGAGGTCACGCCCCTCATGCAGGTTTCCATCCGTGCGCAGAACGGCAACGCCGTCACGCTGCCGCTCAAACTCCAGCTGGTGTCAGACAGGCTGGGCAACCCGGCCCTGATGGCCTATCCCGTCAGGGCTGCCCTTGAAACGGAACGCAACCAGGCTCTCGCCCTGACTGAACAGGAAGCGGAACGCCTCAAAAAAGGAGAGGTCATCCAGAAGGCCGTGGATGTGGACGGCGAAAAAAAACGGCAGTACCTACAGCTCGACCCTGAGACCAAATCCATTATCCACCGCCGTGTGACTGAAATTCGGCTGGAACAAAAGCTGAAGGACATGGAGAAGGTGAATGACATCG
Source organism: Bacteroidaceae bacterium (assembly GCA_050946375.1). Lineage (GTDB taxonomy): Bacteria > Bacteroidota > Bacteroidia > Bacteroidales > Bacteroidaceae > UBA1794. Next base: position 87,141 of record JBMNUT010000013.1, read on the forward strand.
AGCTGGGCACCCAGCAGAAGCAGCAGATACGCGACGGCAAGCCCGTGGAACTCAATGTCGGCGGCGAGAAGGTATCGGTCGGCGTTGACCTGAGGGAGCCGCAGGGCTTCAAGGTCATCAAGGGCGACCTGAAGGAATGGGAACGCCAGCAGAAGCTACGCTACGACGAGCTTCACCCGGAATACCTCGGACTGGTGCAGACCGACAGCAACCGTTGGGAGTACCAGAAAGTCGTGGACAGACAGTCGCAGGAACGCGCCATGAAGCTGCATTCTCCCAAGGAGAACGTCAGCCAAGGTCTCAAACGCTAAATCCATCCGCTTATGGCAAAGAAACAAGAGCAGGAAAATGCCGCAGACGTGTTGCGGCAGTTCGACTCGCTGAAACAGAAGCATCCCGACGCGATGCTCCTCTTCCGCAAGGGGGACTTCTACGAGATGTACCGGGAGGATGCGGTCAAGGCCGCCACCATCCTGGCCATCACGTTGACAAGCAGAGCCTTTCCCGGAGAAAAAGAACCTGTCAAGTACACCCTGTTTCCCTACCATGCCTTGGATGTATATCTTCCCAAACTGATACGCTCCGGGCAGAGGGTGGCCATCTGTGACCAGCTCGAAACTCCCAAGCAGAAAAAGGATGAGCGGCCCATACAAGAAGCCGGAGAAAAATCAAAGGTAAAAGAAGAAATCATACCCAACAATACCGATATGGCAAAGAAAAAGAAAGACCAGGCCGTGCAGGACAAGCCTGTCCGGGCGGCCACGAATGAGGTACAGGAGAAACCAGTCCGTCAGAAAAACATGGAGCAAAAGGCCGGTACTGAACAGAAAGCCGAAGCAAAGGCGGACACCAAAGTAGAGCAACAGTCCGAAGCGAAGAAGGAACGCAAGCCACGTGAGCCGCAGATGGTGACGGCCGACGGCGGCAAGGTGACCCACGGCCATGCCTACCAGGGCAAGGACAACCCGGAGGACTGGTACTTCACCGCCAAGATTGACGGCCAGCAGCTCAAACCGCAGAAGATGGATGCCGCCGACCTCGCCGCCTACCAGAAGAAGGAGCTGACCGTGCCGCAGCTGATGGAACGCTACTACCCGACGAAGCTGATGCCGAAAGTGCCGGAGGACACCTACAGGTTCCCCCGGCAGATGGAGGGCGCGGAAGGTGCGGTCGCCATCGAAAAGTTCAATGTCTACAAGGAGAAGGACGAGCAGCGTCCCGACTTCGGCAGGTACAAGTTCTATGCCCAAGTGGGTGACGCAAGGATGTCCGCCGTGGCCTCGCGCCAGGACCTGAACGCTTACTTCGACAGGGTGATGACACCCAACCAGCTTATCGAGAAAAACTTCGGCGAACGGCTGCACCTGAAATCCGCCTACGAGAAGTACCGGCTTCCCGAAGGCGTTGACCCTAAGGGGATCCGTGTGGCGAAAGACCATACCGACAACAAGTGGAAGGTGTACGTGGACATGGGCGACAAGGGCAAGACCGCCAAACATGAAATCTCTTTTGACGACGGCTATTCGCTTTTCAAGACCCGTACCGCCACGCGCGAGCAGATTGCCGCCAAGTACCTTACCCCGGAAATCAACGGGTTGCTTTCGGCACAGACCGCCAAGATGGAAAAATCAAACTCCATGAAAATGTAATGCAGACTATTTAGAATCAGAACCAAACAGTATAAACATCAAAAGAACAGGAATATGTCAACACCAATGAATCACGAGGAGCTGGTTGAACTCCTTCAGGAAGGCAAAATAGGTTATCTCCGCTTCGTGCTGGAGGGCGAGAACGGACAGGACTATCTGGAGTGGTGCCGGGCGCCCCGCCCGGCCCCAACGGACGAGTCCCCCCACGTTTTTGT
>JBMNUT010000014.1:0-81091 GCA_050946375.1 Bacteroidaceae bacterium
ATGTGGAAATTTGGGAAGCATCAAAAAGCAGCCGAAATGTGTTAAATCTTGGAATGTATTGACAATTAAAGGTTTATGATTGGATATTTCTGATTGGTTTTGGTTGTTGGGGCGTTCTAAATACAACCACTGAATGCCCGGTTGCCTAAAATGGAAATGCTGGCGGGAATCGTGATAGACTGCAATTTGTCGCAATTCTCAAATGCACCTGCTTCAGATTTCAAATCACCTATTTGGGTTAATGTGCTGGGGAAGATGATGGAAGTCAGCGAGTCGCAGTTATAGAATGCCCCCATTCCTATGGAAACAAGTCCTTCCGGTAAGATAACTTCCTTCAAGGGACTGTTGGAGAAAGCCCACCCGTTTATGGTGGATGTCCCTTCCGGAATTTCGATACTGGTAAGTGAACTGTTGGTGAAAGCGTTTTCACAAATTTCTACTCCTTGAGGCAGTTCGATATCTGTGATGGAGCAATTATAAAAAGCAGTTGGGTTGATTTGTTTGATGCTGTTGGGGAGATGTACAGCGGTCAGATGATCACAATTATAAAATGCTTCGTTGTAAATACAGTCTATGCCTTCAGGAACAGTGTATTCCCCGGCATAATCGGTAGGCATTCTGATGAATACTTTGGAAGTGTAGAGAGGCTCGGACGGGGTGAGATTGGCTGCGTTGATTGCATAAGGGCCAATGTAGACGATGGATTTAGGGATGTTTAAATCTGTGAGTTTGTTACAATTTTCGAATGCGTATGCACCGATGCTGTCCAAGCTTTCCGGGAGTACTATTTTTTGTAGATTTCTACAGGAATTGAACATATTCTCCGGAACCGTTTTCAAGTTGGTTGGCAAGATTGCTTCTTGGAGATTTTCACAAAAATTGAAAACTCCTTTACCGATGAAAGAAATATTGTCGGGAAGAGTGATGCTTGCAAGTGCTTCGCAGCGGTAGAATGCTTCATTTCCTATGGATTCGAGCCCATCGGGTAAGATGATGCTTGTGAGTGCTTCGCAGCGGTAGAATGCTTCATTTCCTATGGATTCGAGTCCATCGGGCAAGATGATGTTTGTAAGTGCTTCGCAGTTTTGGAAAGCCCCGTCGCCGATTTCTTTCACGCTGGCGGGAATATTTACTTCAATAAGTTGATAATTGTTAGCGAAAGCAGTGCTGGCTATACGCTCCGGATTGCCGGGAATCGTGTAACGTTCGGTTTCGGTATTGCTGGGAAGATAGAAGAAAGTCTTCTCATTATATAATGCTATGTTAATATTATTGCAAAAAAAACTGTAGCTGCCTGCGTATTCCAAAGCTTCGGGAATGTTGATTGTTTGTATTGAACAATTATTAAATGCGCTCATACCAAGTCGTTTCATGCTTTCCGGTAGAGAAACCTGTCGGATTTCTGTAAATTGAAAGGCGTAATCGCCAATCTCTTCGTAGCCTTCAGGGATAGAAAGTGTGTTTAGATTAACATTGGTGAAAGAGTAAACTGCATAGGGCGCAATGTACTTGCGTCCCTCGGGGAGGAAGTCGGGATGGTTTCTGATGTAGTCAGGCGCTACATAATAAAATGTGGTGCTGTTGTACACTGGTTTTTCAACTTGATAGCACCAGTTAAAGCAGTCGTATTCCGGAAGACCTACTCCGTCTTCCACAACGATGGTTCGGATACTGTCGCGGTAGTTGGTCCACGGAGCTACGTTTTCGCCTTCTTGGAGGCTGATACTTCCCGTACCGCTGATGGTCAGGGTTTTCGTTTCGGTGTCGAAACTGTAGGTTGTGTTTTCGCCGCACTTACCGGTGAATTTCTCGGCGAAAACCGGCGGGCAGAGGCATAGGGTTACCAACAGCCCGACCAGAAAGTCCTTTTTCTGCATAACAAATGTAAGTTTGTATTATCCGCGCAGAACACTCCCTACCGCGCGGTAGCCTATAGAACTTCCCCTGATTCGGCTGTTGAACATTCGATATAAGAGAAAGACGTGGGAAGCCTGTACTTACCGCTTCATCTTGCATTCAGGTCTTCGCATTACCTCCATTCCAAGATGAGCAACGCAGCCAGCCCACGTCGAGATGATATTATACGCAATGCCGACGCGCAGAGACTGCTGTCGGCATTAGGATAAAAACATCCTACGTAGACGTCCGTTGCTGTATTCTCTCGGAATGGTATTCAAAGTTGCGAAGTTTGAATGCGAGAGAAACGCTCGTAAACGTCCATAACCACATGTTGAACCGCTTCACCCCACAGGGCTGGCTGATTCGGAGGCAAATATATGTTTTTTTGTAGAGAAACAATAATTCTTTTTTGTTTTTCTTTTAGAAAAATCTTTTCTCCGGGGCAAATGGACAGAAATGAAGGTGTTGGGATAACAAAACTGTAGCATGGCCCTTTGTCGGGAAAGTCATGCTGCTATGAGTGACAAGTGTCTGCACTTTTGGAGGAGAGCGCAGGGCGTTTTTGGGGGCGGGTGTTGCTTTGTAAAAAATGCTTTTTGGGGAAAAGCACAGACCTTTGTTGGAGGTAATATATATGATGTAAGGGAATGAAAAAGAGATGTATGTCAATGGAAAACGTTCGTCCCCTTGGATACAAGCAGTCGGGGAAGGGTCGTAGTCAACAAACAGCCGGTAAATATGTTTTCCGCAAGGCCGACGGTACGCCGATGGGAGAAAATTATGACGGCATAGGCACTCCATGTGGTGGGTGGGAAAGACCGCCTGGCCGTACGCTGTGGCGACAAGTGGCAAACAGGCTAAAAGTTCCGATGAGAAATTTGGGCAAGTTCCTTGTTGCACGCTCCGGACGGGAAGTCCGGAGGGCCTTTTCATAACATGATGAGGTAGCGGAAATAGCCTGCCGCCCGGTCTGGTAAACGAAAAACCGGCAAGCCCTCGGGTTCGGGGACTTGCCGGTTTCTTATTGGAGCGGAGCAGAATGCCCGCTGTGGACTTCTGTTTTATTTTTTCAGCACTTCGGGAATTGCCGTTCCGATGCAGCCGTTGGGCATCTGGATGCGGAGCAGGGTGGCAATGGTGGGAGCGATGTCCGTCATGTGTACCTCGCGGAATACGCGTCCGGCAGGCTCAATGCCCCAGCCCATGAAGAGGAGAGGGATATGACTGTCCTGTACGCCCCAGGTTCCGTGCTCGGTGCCTCTGTAGTTGCCTCCTTCGTTGCTCTCGTAGCAGCCGGGGTCGACGAGGATTTGTATCTCTCCGCTTCTCTCCGGGTAGTAGCCGTTGCGGATTTTCTCGCGGAGGGATTGCGGCAGGGTGGTGCTTTCTACGCGAGTCTGGTCTACGACGTATGCTACGTTGGGGAAGTCGCTGAGCCAGTTGATGATCTGCCTTTTGAGCACTTCTTTGCGTACTTTGTGGGTGCGGATGGCGTCGTAGTTGAGTACGACCTGGTAGTTACTGATTCCGCGTATCAGATCGCCGGTATTGTAGTATGCCTGAAGGCTGTCGCGCAGCATCTTGGTGGCTTGGGCGGTGTTGAGTCCGTCAGCCGGGAGCTTGTGGTCTTGCTGGAAGCTGAGGTTGTTGGTTGCTGCGTGGTCGGCTGTCAGGAATACGGTGTACTGTCCTTTTCCAATGGTCTCGTCGAGGTAGCTGAAGAAGCTGGCCAGGTCGCGGTCCAGGCGCAGGTAGGTGTCTTCCGTTTCTACGGCATTCGGCCCGAACTGGTGGCCTACGTAGTCGGTCGAGGAGCAGCTGATGGCCAGGAAGTCCGTAATGCCCCGTTGTCCGAGCTGTTCGCCTTCGATGGCGGCGCGGGCCAGTTCAAGGGTAAGTGTATTGCCGGCCGGCAGGGACTTGATGATGTCGTAGCCTTTTTCCTTGAAGAGTCGTTCCATATCGACGGGCAGCGTCGGCTTTTCGCCCTGTATGTAAGGCTTTTCATAGGGGGAGTCGTCAGCCGTGCTGGCCGTGTAGCTCTCGGGGTCGTAGAGGGTTTCCCATTTTCCCTTCAGCAGTGCGCGTGCCCGGTCTTGGTCGTTGAACGATTCCAGCCATTGCGGAATCTCGTCGATGTACCAGGAGCAGGAAATGAAGCGCCCGATTGAGGAGTCGAACCAGTAGGCTGCGTTGGAAGCGTGCCCGGCGGGGAGAATGGCGGCGCGGTCTTTGAGGGATACGCTGATGACTTTCGAGTGGAAGTTGCTGCTGATGCGCAGTTCGTCGGTCAGGGTCGTAGCCATCAGGTTGCGCGGCGACATGTATCCGGCGTCGGAAGTCGTTCCGATCGGGCGTACGTTGCGGTCGTCCAGGCAGTACATTTCCTCACCGGTCTTTTGTATGGTGAAGTTGTTGCCGGCGATTCCGTGAATGGCGGGTGTCGTTCCGGTGTAGATGGTGGCGTGTCCTACGCCGGTCGACGTAGGAATGTGGGTGATGAGCGTGTTCTCGCACGAGACGCCTTCGCTCAGCATCCGGCGGAAGCCTCCTTCGCCGTAGCGGTCATAGTAGCGGTAGAGGTAATCCCACCGCATCTGGTCGATCACAATGCCTACCACCAGCTTGGGGCGGGGCAGGGCTGTCCCCGTCGTTTGCGGGGTGTTGGCACACAAAACTTCTCCTGCTCCCAGGAGTAGGAGCAAGAGAAGTGATTGGAAAAGTCTTTTCATGTGTTTGTTGTATTGGGTGTTGATGTCTGTCGTGGTCAGGAATTTGGGGTGTGTCGGTTCAACCTTTGATTTCTTCCAGCAGAAGGTTCAGGATGTCGCAGGCACACTTGGCCACCGAAGTTCCCGGCCCGAAGATTGCGGCTACCCCGGCTTTGTAGAGGAAGTCGTAGTCTTGTACGGGAATTACGCCTCCGGCAAATACCATGATATCCTCACGTCCGAGCTTTTTCAGCTCTTCGATGATTTGCGGTATGAGCGTCTTGTGTCCGGCTGCCAGGGAAGAGACTCCCACGGCATGCACGTCGTTTTCCACGGCCTCGCGGGCAGCTTCGGCCGGAGTCTGGAACAACGGTCCCATATCCACGTCGAATCCTACGTCGGCGAAGCCGGTCGCTACTACTTTTGCGCCGCGGTCGTGTCCGTCTTGTCCCATCTTGGCAATCATAACGCGGGGCTGGCGGCCTTCGAGTTTGGCAAATTCTTCGCACAGTTCGCATGCTTTGACAAACGATGCGTCTTGTTTCGTTTCTGATGAATACACGCCTGAAATAGTTCTGATGGTTGCTTTATACCGGCCTACGACCTTCTCGCAGGCATAAGAAATCTCGCCCAGGGTAGCGCCCACTGCAGCGGCTTTCACCGACAGGTCGAGCAGGTTGCCTTCCTTGGTCTCTACGCAATGAGTCAGTGCATCGAGCGCAGCGTCCACGTCCTTCTGGTTCCGACGTGCTTTCAGGGCCTTGAGCCGTTCGATCTGCTGCTCGCGTACTGCCGTATTGTCGATTTCGAGAATGTCGATCGGGTCCTCTTTTTCGAGTCGGTACTTGTTGACGCCGACAATAGTCTGGAGTCCGCTGTCGATTCGGGCTTGCGTGCGGGCTGCGGCCTCTTCGATGCGCATTTTGGGAATGCCGGTCTCGATTGCTTTAGCCATTCCGCCCAGTTTCTCGATCTCTTGTATGTGTTCCCAAGCCTTGTGGGCAATCTCGTTGGTGAGACTCTCCACATAGTACGAACCGGCCCAGGGGTCGATGTTCTTGCAGATGTAGGTTTCCTCCTGGATGTATATCTGCGTATTGCGGGCGATGCGTGCCGAGAAGTCGGTAGGCAGTGCGATTGCCTCGTCGAGGGCATTGGTGTGGAGCGACTGCGTATGGCCCAGCGCCGCAGCCATGGCCTCGATGCACGTACGGCCTACGTTGTTGAACGGATCCTGCTCCGTGAGCGACCAGCCCGACGTCTGGCAGTGGGTGCGCAGCGTCAGCGATTTCGGATTCTTCGGGTTGAACTGTTTTACAATCTTGGCCCAAAGCATGCGGGCGGCGCGCATCTTGGCAATTTCCATGAAGTGGTTCATGCCGATGGCCCAGAAGAAGGAGAGCCGCGGTGCGAAGGCGTCGATGTCGATGCCCGCATTCACTCCGGCCCGCAGGTACTCCAGTCCGTCGGCCAGCGTATAGGCCAGCTCGATGTCGGCCGTAGCTCCCGCTTCCTGCATGTGGTAGCCCGAGATGGAAATGGAGTTGAATTTGGGCATATACTTGGAGGTGTACTCGAAAATGTCCGAGATAATCCGCATGGAGAAGGCAGGCGGATATATATAGGTATTGCGCACCATGAATTCCTTCAGGATGTCGTTCTGTATAGTGCCCGCCATTTCCTCCAGTTTGGCGCCCTGCTCCAGTCCCGCGTTGATGTAAAACGCCATAATGGGCAGCACGGCTCCGTTCATCGTCATGGAGACGGACATTTTGTTCAGGGGGATTCCGTCGAAAAGCGTCTTCATGTTGTCCAGCGAGCAGATGGAAACGCCGGCTTTGCCCACGTCGCCCACCACTCGTTCGTGGTCCGGGTCGTAGCCGCGGTGCGTGGCCAGGTCAAAAGCCACCGACAAACCTTTCTGACCGGAAGCCAGATTGCGGCGATAGAATGCATTCGACTCCTCCGCGGTGGAGAATCCCGCATATTGGCGTATCGTCCACGGGCGGAAAGTGTACATCATCGAGTAAGGGCCCCGCAGGAACGGAGGCAATCCGGCAGCGTAGTCCAGATGTTCCATACCTTCCAGGTCTTCTTTGGTATAGGCCGGTTTCACGCCGATGTGCTCCGGCGTCTCCCAATTCGGAGCGATTCCGTGGGTTTCCTGCCATTTTTTCCCGTCTTCCGGCTGCAGACCGGCAAATATATTGATGTTTTTGAAATCAGGGTTTTGCATGGTGTCGTTATTTCTTGAGTTCTTCGTTCAGTTCTTTCAGAGTCTCCAGCACGTTGACGCGTACATGTATGAAGTGCTGTATGCCGGCCGCTTTCAGTTCCTCCGCACACGGCGGATTACCGGCCACGATGAACAGCGCCCGTCCGTCCAGTGCCTTGTAGGCCGGCAGGGCATATTCCGCATATTCGTCGTCGCTCGAGCAGAGCACCACGATGTCGGCCTTCGCCTTCAGCGCAGCCTCCACGCCCGCTTCCACGGAGTCGAATCCCAGATTGTCGATGACCTTGTAGCCCGCGCAAGCCAGGAAGTTGCACGAGAACTGCGCCCGTGCCTGCCGCATGGCCAGGTTGCCGATGGTCAGCATGAAGGCCGTAGGCACCTTTCCGCTCCGCTCCGTAGCCAGGCGCAGCGCCTCGAATTCCGAAGCCCCCCGGCTGCCGTCCAGCGTTTTGTAGGGCGTATCCCCGCCGCAGCCGCACGAACACTTGCACGAGCGCGGCTCCTTGCCGTCCGACTGCTCGTTGAAGTTCGGAAACTGGTTCGTGCCCAGCAGCGATTCCTTCCGCTTCGATATCGCCTCCAGACGCGCCCGGTGCGTAGCGTTCACCGCATCCTGCACCGCACCGCTCTGCACCTGGCTCAGAAATCCGCCCTTCTCCTCCGTGGCGAGGAACAGCTTCCAGCCCTCTTCGGCCAGCGATACCGTCAGGTTCTCTATGTAGTACGAGCCCGCAGCCGGGTCCACCACCTTGTCGAAGTGCGACTCCTCCTTCAGCAGCAGCTGCTGGTTGCGCGCCAGACGCTCCGAGAAGTCGCCCGGTTCCGCATACGCATAGTCGAACGGCGTCACCGTCAGGGCGTCCACGCCCGCAAGGGCCGCGCTCATCGCCTCCGTCTGCGTCCGCAGCAAGTTCACGTACGCATCGTAAAGCGTCATGTTGAAGTGCGACGTCTCCGCATGTATGTACGCCTGCTCCCCGTCGTGGCAGTCAGCATCCGCCTGATAAGCGTGTACCACCTGCGCCCACAACATCCGGAAAGCCCGGAACTTCGCCAGCTCCATGAAGTAGTTGGAGCAGATACCCATGCTGAAGCCGATGGCCGAAGCCGCCGTCCCCACGGGCAGACCCGCAGCCGTCAGCTGCTTCAGATACTCGTTGCCCCAGCTCAGCGCGTAGCCTAATTCCTGATAGATGTACGCCCCCGAGTGGTTCAGCAGCGACGAGTGCACCGTGACCGGGCGGAAGTGCGGATACCCCGCAAACAGCTCCACCAGCTTCGTGGCAATCGGCGCAAAGTCGGGAGCCTGCACCCCCTTCTTCAGCATCTTGCTCACCGGGTCGAAGCCCATGCCGCCCCGTATCTGCTCCGGCGCATAACCCTTCTCGCGGAAGTACTCCGCCAGAATTTCGGCCAGCTCCACCGTGTGGCGCGGGCACGTGTCGAAGTACACCTCCACCGCCTCCAGGCAGATACCCTCGAGCAGCGTCTCCACCGACACCTTATTTATTATATTCTTATTCAGGTGGAACTCCAGCGAGTCCACCCCCTTGTTCAGCACGTCCAGCGCCTTCTCCCGCGCCGCCTTCGGGTCGTCCACCCGTATCGCCTGTCTTACGAACCACGAGTTGCCGTCCGCCTTCGTGCCCCGCAGATACGGGTACTGCCCCGGCAGGGCATTCGTAGTAGCTAGCGGCTCCGTATTTTCTCTCCGGTAGAAAGGCTGCACCTTAAATCCTTCGCTCGTCTTCCATACCAGTCGCTTCTCAAAATCCGCACCTTTCAGGTCCACCTGGATTTTGTCCAACCACTCCTGCGTGCTCACAGGAGGGAACTCGGCAAAGAGTTTTTCCTTTTTCTCTTCCATACGTCTTAGGTTTCTTTTGTTTGATTCCGTGAATCGGCAAAATATGACGCAAATATAGTGAAAGGCGAGTGCAGTGGCAAATGAAAACGTGAGTTTTCAATTTGACACGGCCGAGCCGCATCCTGTATTCGCGAAGCAAATATACGGAAAGGCGAGAGTAGAGACAAACGAAACCTCAAACTTTTCATTTTCCCGCCGCCTTCCCCGCCCCGTGTGCAACAATCCGTACACAAACCACCCCGCCGCCCTTTTCCCCTCCCGCTTCCCAACCGGCGCATTTCCAAAGCATCCCATGCCCGAACCCGAAGCGGAAAAATCAAATCATGCGGCTCTTTTCTTCAGGATAAGTTTGACAACCCGCGACTCTTTCATTACATTTGCCGTCGATTTTAAAAGTAAAACATAAAAAATGGACTGGTTACAAACTCTATTGAGCGATTCGAACAGTGTGGCCCACGTCGTCTTCCTCTACTCGTTCGTCATCGCCTCGGGCGTATTGCTGGGCAAGATCAAAGTCTTCGGCGTATCCCTCGGCGTGACCTTCGTGCTCTTCATGGGAATCTTCGTAGGCCATTTCGGATTGACGGCCAGCAGCAATATCTTAGACTTCATCCGCGACTTCGGATTGATACTCTTTGTCTACTGCATCGGCCTGCAAGTTGGCCCCTCTTTCTTCTCATCCTTTAAGAAAGACGGCATTTCGATGAACATCGTCGCCACCATCCTTGTCGTACTCAACGTCGTAGTCGCCCTCATCCTCTGCTACACCGCAGGCGGAGGCGACGTGCGCATGTTCGTCGGCATGCTCTTCGGTGCGACGACCAACACCCCCGGTCTCGGTGCAGCCACCGAAGCCCTCCACATGGTCGGGAAGTCCGACACCGGAAATCCCATCTCGCTGGCCTACGCCTGCGCCTACCCCCTCGGCGTAGTAGGCATCATCCTCTCCACCATCGCCCTGCGCTACATCTGCCGCGTAGACCTTAAGAAAGAAGAAGAAGACCTCGACAGCGATGCCGATATACAGCACGCCAAGCCCTTCATCTTCCACCTCGAGGTACACAACGAGTCACTCGTCGGCAAAACCCTCGGCCAGGTGCGCGCCTTCCTCAACCGCCCCTTCGTGTGCTCCCGCATCCGCAAGAAAGACGGCGAAGTCAGCATCCCCGACAACAGCACCGTCCTCGAACTGGGCGACCAGCTCTTCGTCACCTCCTCCGAGGAAGACGTCGACGCCATCACCGCCTTCATCGGCGTCCGCGTCGAAGTCGACTGGGAACACCAGAAGCAGGAACAACCCATGATCTCCCGCCGCATCATCGTCACCAAGTCCGAAATCAACGGCAAGCGCGTGGCCGACATGCACTTCCGCAGCCTCTTCGGCGTCTCCGTCACCCGCGTCAACCGTTCCGGCATCGACCTCTTCGCGCGGCCCAACCTCGTCCTTCAGGTCGGCGACCGCGTCACCGTCGTAGGCTATGCCGACGCCGTCAACCGCGTGGCCAGCGCCCTGGGCAACTCCATGGTGCGCCTCAACCACCCCAACATCGTCACCATCTTCGTCGGCATACTCCTCGGCGTGCTCCTCGGCAGCGTGCCCTTCCCCTCCGGAATGGCCACACCCCTCAAGCTCGGTATCGCCGGCGGACCCCTCATCGTAGCTATTCTCATCGGAGCCTTCGGCTACAAGCTCAAGCTCGTCACCTACACCACCGCCAGTGCCAATCTCATGGTGCGCGAAATAGGCATCACCCTCTTCCTGGCCAGCGTCGGAATCAAGGCAGGCCCCGAGTTCTTCCATACCGTAGTCCATGGCAACGGCCTCACCTACGTATGGTGCGGATTCCTCGTCACCGTCATTCCCATCCTCGTGGCCGGAATCATCGCCCGCTACGTATTCAAGATCAACTACTTCACCCTCATGGGACTCATAGCCGGCGCCAACACCGACCCCCCCGCACTGGCCTTCTCCAACCAGTCCGCAGGCAACGGCGGCCCCTCCGTGGGCTACTCCACCGTCTATCCCCTCTCCATGTTCCTGCGCATCCTTTCCGGACAGATGATTGTGCTGCTCCTGTTGGGCTGAAAACGCCTCCACAAGCGCGCATGCCCACATAAGGACAAACCCGTTTCTTCAGCGACTCCCGGTAGCCATTCGGCAGCCGGGAGTCTTTTTTGGGTGGGGCGTGCCGCCGCTCTCCTCCTGCTGCGCCGTCGTTCTTCCCCCGCCGCGGCATCGTTCCCCTCCCGCCTCGCCGATTCCCTTCCCTTGCCGCGCCCGGTCGTTTCCCTTGCATCCCTTTCCCGTTTCCCTTGCGTCTTTTAGCGAAAAGGCGCAAGGCTTTTTCCGCTCCCCCGCCGTCCGTTGTCCACTCCCCTTGTCAATCCGCAGGTTCAAAAGGCAGGCCCTCTGTTCAAAAGTGCCGGTCTGCTGTTTTTTTTTGTTAAAACAAACAGAAAAGAGGTCCTCACGCTTTTTGTATTTAACGGAAAAACAGTATTATTGCACCGCTTATGTATAATCGAAATAGTCTTTATTATAAACTAAAACCTAAAGCCTATGAAAAATGCACAACACTCTTCCCTTTGGGAGCGGCAGCCGGTCCGGCGGGCAGTGCAAGGCAGCGAAAGACTGTTTCGCATTGTGCCCCGTTTAAGCCGCACGCCCCGTTTCCTTTCGCGGGCAGAAGCGCTTTGAGAGGCCGATTGCATGAATTTTCCCTTTTTTCCCTAAAATAGTTTCCCTAAACCTGAATATATCTTTTTTAAACCAACTATCAATTAACATCAAACTTCAACATCTATGATGAAACGAATTACCTCTTTGATGGCTGCTGCAGTGGTAGCCGTCGGTCTGTCTCCGGCATGGGGACAAGATGAAGCACCGGGCGAGGATTATACCTCGTATCTGGTGAACCCGAGTTTTACCGAGGGAGCGAGCACGGAAGTAGGCGATACGGCAAGTACGACCAATGGCCGTGGTATTATCGTAGCTCCGGAAGGCTGGAAAATGAGCTATTATACGGTCGCTTGGGATCGTGAGTTCTTAAGTTGGACAGACTATGAAGCTGTTGCTTCTTCCTGTGATCCTTTTCAGACTCCTGTATTGACTCCACAGGATAATGACGATGGCTTCTTCTTCCATGCTATGACTGGCGGTGAGGCGCCTCCCACCTATACTATGACACAGACGGTTTCGAATCTGCCTGCTGGCCGTTACGTGTTGACTTATCAGGCTGCTTTCTTGAAGCGCGTGGAAATGGATGCAGCACCCATGATTCGTGTACAGACAGAATCGCAGACTTTTGAGTCTCCTATTCAGGTATATGAAGTAGATGCTATTCCTGAATGGACAGCAGGAAGCGTATCTTTTGCTGTAGTCGACGCAAATACCGATGTTTCTTTCGGGCTGTATTATGCAATGCAATCTTCTTTGGAACAGCAACTTTACTTGGATAATTTCCATCTATATCGCACGGGTGATGTAACAGAGATGGATTTGGTAGAAGAAGTCCTTGCTTCGTGTCAAGAAGATCAGTTAACTCTGAGTAATTTGTATAATGTCTTCCCGTTTGAAAATTGGCCGGAAGGATACGAAGATGCAGTTTTGGATCTGGCAGAAGCTACGTCCAGTGATATTACCACATTGGCGGCTGCTTACGAGTTCCAGGCTGAAATTCAAACGTGGGTAGCGCGTGTAGATTCTATGCTGAACTATCGGAGTGAATTGACGACTTTGAATGATTCGATTTCCGATTTGGTTGCAGCAGGCGAACATGCAGTCGGTTTGCCGGCTTTGCAGGAAGTTCAGACTGCGTTGCAGGCTGCATTGTCAGGAACGCCTACTGCTTACGAGTTGGCTGCTACGGTTGATAAGACTTTGTTAGGCATTCGTAACTATCTCATCAGCGACGCTTTGCTCGGTGGCTCGTATGAGAGCCCGATGGATATTACGTCTATCCTTGTAAATCCGGAAGTAAATGCTTCTACCGGTATTCAAGATCCTTATGTAGCCGAAGGCTGGTACATTGAAGCTACCGGCACCGGTCAGCAATACATCTATCAAGATCAGACTCTTTATGAAGGTGAATCCACCGGCACCTACTTTAATACGTGGGATCCTGCACAAGGTGGTGCGAAATATACGGCTACCCAAACGATTGAAGACTTGCCCGCAGGTTTGTACCGCGTAGAGGCTTTGATGGCTTCCGACGGCACGGGTACGTATCTCTTTGGCCGTGTAGGCGAAAGCAATTATACCTATACGGAAGGACCTTCTGCAGGTACTGTATTCAGCCCGGTTACCGTAGATGTTTTACTCCCCGAAGATGGTGATTTGACGATTGGCGTTACCTCCAATGGCGATGCCCTGTGGGGTGGAGCTGCCTTTGCGGGCTGGTATTACGCTGCCGACAATTTCAAATTGTCATACATGGGTGCAGATGCAGACGAACTTTATACTGTCTTGACTGAGCGGATTGCTGAGTTTGAGTCTTATGTTGCAGCAGATACGATAGCACCTTATATATTAAAGGGTGATAAGTCTACTATCGATGCTTCCTTTGCCGAAGTAAAAGAGACTCCGCAAGAGCTGGCAGCCATCAGCGCTTCTTTGACGCAAATTGCCAATTTGTTCAATGAGGTAGATGCTACTGTTGGAGCTTACTTTGAGGTTACGGATAAAGTGGCCGAGGTTGAGGCATTTATGGATACGGAAGGTGAAAAACTTTCGGCTGAAACGTCAACTGCTATTACCGAGCAGATCGAAATCACCAATGTGTGGTTGCAGGATGACTACTCGCTTTCTGCTGAAGCTCCCGTTATGATTGCTAATTTGGACAGCCTTGTGGCTCTTGCCGACGATGATTTGCTCGTTTGGGAGAAAGAGAACCTGCAAGTAGGCGATGCTACTCATATCCTGGTTAACCCGGATTGCGTAGACGGTACTACCGGTTACCACATGGAGAGCTACAACAATGCCTATATTGTGGCAGCTGCTGACTTCTTCCCCGACAGTCATGCGCATCTTTGCTTCTGGAGTGATCGTCTCCCCGCCGATAGTATAGGCTTCGACATGTACCAGATTGTCGGAAACATCCCGAGCGGTTACTACCGCATGACGGCTATGGCTCTCGCGGGTGCTTCCGGAGTTGGAAGTCAGGATACCGCTTTCTCGAACGGCAACGTAGTGTTCTACGCAGTGGGCGATAAGGACCACGAAGTTCAGGTGCCTATCCACCATGCAGCATACGAGAACGGCGACACGCTGACGTACTCCAATACGACCGGACAGTATGACTCACTGCTCCTCTACAGCAACGAACCGTATCAATACGTGCTCGACAGCATCCTCGTCAACCACGGCGAATTCAAGTTCGGTATGAAGACCATCGGCCCGATGAACGTGACTACCGCCCGTATCTACGGCTTCACGCTCGAATATCTGGCGCCCGTTGAATACGAACCCTATCCCGATGCCATCGAGGAAGTAGGCGCTGACGCTACGACGCTGAAGGCTTATGCGAAGAACGGATACATCGTGGTAGAGACCGACGAACCGTATGAGATTTACTCCGTAAGCGGAGGCGCGGCCATGAACCCCGATACCCAGTTCGTGCCCGGCGTATATATCGTCAAAGCCGGTTCGCAGACCGTGAAAGTCCTGGTCGACTGACCTTTTTTCCCTGAAAGGCTGTGTCCCCCCGCGGGGCACAGTCTTTTTTTTGTACTCACCTAAATAATTCAATGACTTACGAATGACTGAAAAAATCCATCAAACGCTGCGTGATTCGAAAGCCGCCCGCTGGACGGCGCTGGCAGTAGTTGCCTTTACGATGCTGTGCGGTTATTTCCTGACCGACGTCATGGCTCCGCTCAAACCGATGCTGGAGGAGGAACTTCTCTGGACGAGTACGGACTATGGTATCTTTACGAGTGCCTACGGGTGGTTCAACGTTTTCCTGTTGATGCTCATCTTCGGCGGTATTATTCTGGACAAGATGGGTGTCCGCTTTACGGGAGTGGGCGCCTGCTTCTTCATGTTGATCGGTTGTGCCATCAAGTATGGCGCGGTTTCGGGGCTCATTCCGCTCGAAGGGGTGGAGATTGCCGGCATGAAGGGCCAGGTGGCTGTGGCCGCCCTGGGCTATGCGCTCTTCGGTGTGGGCGTGGAAGTGGCCGGAATCACGGTCAACAAGGTTATCGTCAAGTGGTTCAAGGGCTACGAAATGGCGCTGGCCATGGGTTTGGAGATGGCCACGGCGCGCCTGGGCACGATGCTCGCCATGTCGGTCAGTGCGCCCTTTGCCAAGTACTGCGGCGATGTTTCGGCGCCCATCCTGCTCTGCCTCATCATGCTGTGCATCGGCCTGATTGCCTTCATCGTCTATACTTTCATGGACCGCAAGCTGGAGGCTTCCATCGGCAAGGAGGAGAAATCGGCCGACGACCAGTTCCGCCTGAGCGACATCGTGCTCATCGTGCGCAACCGGGGCTTCTGGCTGATTGCCCTGCTGTGCGTGCTCTTCTATTCGGCCGTGTTCCCCTTCCTGAAGTATGCCACTGACCTGATGGTCAACAAGTACTCGCTCGACCCGGAACTGGCGGGCCTCATCCCGAGCCTGCTGCCGCTGGGCACGCTGTTCCTCACCCCGTTCTTCGGCAACCTCTACGACCGCCGGGGCAAGGGGGCTACCATCATGCTCATCGGGGCGGTGATGCTCATCGTGGTGCACACGCTTTTCGCGCTGCCGTTGCTCAACTATTGGTGGTTTGCTACGGTCATTATGATTATTCTGGGCATTGCCTTTTCGCTCGTGCCTTCGGCCATGTGGCCTTCGGTGCCCAAGATTATTCCCGAGAAGCAGCTGGGTACGGCCTATTCGCTCATCTTCTGGGTGCAGAACTGGGGCCTGATGGGTGTGCCGGCCCTCATCGGCTGGGTGCTCGACCGCTACTGCAAGCTGGGCGGCGAGGGGCAGCCGGCGTATGACTATACGCTGCCGATGGTCATCTTTGCCTGCTTCGGCGTGCTGGCGCTCATCGTGGCGCTGATGCTGAAGGCGGAAGACCGCAAGAAGGGCTACGGCCTGGAGGAGGCGAACATCAAGAAGTAGCCTGTTCCTGCAGCCTTGCATGCGGAGAGCCGCCCGGGGAGATGAGTTTCCCTCGGGCGGCTCTCTTGTTTGGGTGCGGCCGGATTGGAGGTGTGTGGCAACGTGCGGGGCTCAGAGGTGCGGGCGGGGCAGGGGGATGGCGCGCGAGAGGGTGGCGCGCAGGGCGGTGAGCAGGCGGCCGATGCGCTGCGCGAGGGAGGCGGGGCGGGTGGCCTGTGCCTCGGCGCGGCGGAGGGTTTCTGCATAGCGGCGTTGCGCTTCGGCGGGAGCGGGGTAGGGCAGCGACGTAATTGCCTTGCGTATTTCGGCCGTTTCCCTTGCCCCTTTTTCCGAAAAGCCTTGCCCCTTTTGGGCCAGACGCTCGAGGCGCGCCAGTCCGTTGAGGTAGACTTCGAGCAGGCGGTCGCATACGGCGTAGTTCTGCCGTGCGGCGAAGTGGGCTATGAGCAGCCGGCGTATGCCGCAGGCTATGCGGGTGCTTTTCTCGATGCCTGCCGTGCTCCAGATGGCTCCGCTGTGTTGGCGGTAGACGGCCATGGGGCGGGGCATGAAGCGGGCTTTGCCGTACTGGGCGTTGAGCAGGTGCATGGCGTAGTCGTAGGTAGGCACCTGGGCAAACCACTCGGGCAGGGGGCCGAAGAGGCCGCGCCTCCAGACGGCGGATACGTTGGTGACGGAGCAGTGTGCGGCCAGATCGAGGAGGGTGAGGTCGCGGCGTGCGAATTTGCCGCCGTTGCTGAGGCTTTTCACGCCGGTGTCGGAGTAGTAGTTGATGACGCGGTGGAAGCAGAGTACGTAGTCGGGATGGGCGTCGAGCCAGCGCACCTGGCGGCGGAGCTTGTGGCGGGAGCACCACCAGTCGTCGCCTTCGCAGATGGCTACGTACTGTCCGCGCAGGGTGGCGTAGCTTTTCATGAAGTTGAGCGCCAGTCCCTGGTTGGTGTCGTTGCGCAGATAGCGTATGCGGTCGGGGTATCGTGCAGCCCAGGCGCGGCAGCGGGCTTCGGTGCCGTCGGTGCTGTGGTCGTCGGCTATGACGAGTTCGTAGGGGAAGGGGCACTTCTGGCGGAGTACGCCGCAGATGGCGTCGTCGATGTAGGGCTCGTGGTTGTAGGTGAGCATGAGTACGCTCACTTTGGGGGCTTGGTTTGGGTTCATCGGGGGTGGTTCATTGCTTGTTGGTAGAGGTCGGGCGCGGTCTTGCCCCGCAGTCCCTGCCAGAGGCCGAGGGCGAGGGCGCGCAGCTTGGCGCCCTTCCGTCGCTCTACGCAGAGGATGCGCACGGCGCGGCGCAGGATGAAGAGCTTGGCGATGTAGCGGACGTCGTACTCGGGGTAGAGGCGCTTGAGGCAAAGGAAGTTGCGGGCTATGTAGTAGGTGCGCGTGGGGGCGTAGTCGTAGCCGGTGAGCGTCCAGAAGAGGAAGCGCTTGCGGTAGGGGCTGCCGAGGCGGTGGTAGAGGCGGCCGGCCTCGATGAGGCCTATCCGGCCGCCGTGGCGGTGGATGCGGAGGCAGTATTCGGTATCGATGGCGTCCATTACGAAATCGGCGCGGAACAGTCCGAGGCTGCGCAGGGTGGTGGCGGGAATGAGGCTGCCGGAAACGATGGTGTCGGGCACTTCGTGCGGGCGGTCGCTGCCCGGCGCGTCGCCGGGGGCGGCGGGGCTTTCGGCGGCTTGGGCCGGCGGGGCGGCGTGGATGCGGCGGGGGGTGAAGAGGAGGAAGCCGCTGTCGGGCGTGCAGCGGGCTGCGGCCTCGGCGTAGGGGGCGAAGGTGCCGGGTGCGAAGCGGCTGTCCTGGTCCATGGTGAGCAGGTGGGTGTAGCCGTTGTCGAGCATGAAGCGGGCTGCGGCGTTGAGGGCCGGGCCGATTCCGGTGTTGGGTCCGCGGCGCAGGCGGACTATCTTTTCCCCGTCGGCGATGCCGGGCAGGGGCGCGGCGGCCGCGCCGGGGGGCGTGTTGTCCCAGAGGAACAGGCCGTCGACGGCGTCGGCGTAGGAGCGTATGTTGGCTTCGGTTTCGGGCGTGGGGTAGTAGAGGGTGACGACGGCGAGTATGCGGGTTTTCATGACTTGTGCTTCTTTTGGAACAACATTTGCAGGCTTTCACGGAAGATGGCCGACTGGGCTTTCCAGAGGAGCAGGCAGTAGACGGCTGCGGCTACGACCACTTTCAGCAGGAGGCGGGGCAACGGATGCCATTGGGAGCATCCGTATGCGGCAAGGGCCGCCGCGCCGAGGGCGATGAGGCTGAGCAGCAGGTAGGAACCGACGTCGCGGAGGGCATCGGCCAGGCGCAGCCGGATGAGGCGGCCCGCACTGAAGTGCCAGACGAAGAACCAGGCTACTGTCAGACCGGCATAGCCGCAGAGCATGGCTTCTATGCCAAAAGTGCAGAGGAGCAGGGCGGCGGCTATCTGGAGGGCGGCCAGGCCTACGGTGTTGCGCATGTAGAGCTCGGAGTGGCCTTCGCTGTTGGCCAGGTTGCCGTAGAGTATGGAGAGCGGCGTAAAGGCTCCGCCCAGACAGAGCAGGCGCAGCATGGGAACGCTGCCCATCCATTTGGCGCCGACGGTGAGGAAAATAAATTCGGGGGCGGCCAATGCGAGCCCCAGCATGCAGGGAAAGGAGACGAAGGCGGCGAAACGGAGCATTTTGCGGAAGACGCGCAGGCTGCGCGCCGGGTCTTCCTTGACTTTGACGAGGACGGGCTGGGCCACGTTGTTCACCATTCCGGAGAGAGTGGCGTAGCCCATGGTGTTCCACTTGAAGGCCTGGGTGAAAAGCCCTACGTCGGACATGCGGTAGAGGCGCCCCAGGAGCAGAGGGAAGAAGTTGTTGTTGAGCGTGCTGAGCAGGTTGGTGAGCATCAGCTTGCTCCCGAAGGCGAGCATGCCCCGCAGGGGTCGGAAGTCGATGCCCTGCCGCCAGGAAGGACGCCAGGGGGTTTTGCTCCAATAGTAGAGGCAGGTGAAGGAAATGTAGGCTAAATTCTGCGTTGCCATGCCCCAATAGGCGAAACCCTGCCAGGCCATCACGATGCCGAGGCTGCCGGAGAAGAGAAGGGCGAGGGCCGTGCCCAAAGAGCGCTGCTTGACCTGGAGATTGCGGTAGAGGTAGGCCAGCGGGGCGCAGGAGAGCGAGCTGACGACGAAGCCGAGAAAGACGTAACGCGCCAGGCTTGTGAGGCGCGGCTCGTGGTAGTAGGCGGCAATGAGCGGGGCGCAGCAGAAAAGGACGGCATAAAGGGCGAGACTCACGAGGAAGCTGAACCAGAAGACGGCGTTGTAGTCCTCGGGACGGGCTTCCTTCTTGTTGGCCATGGCTGCGATGAGCCCGCCTTCCTGCAGCGAGCCGGCCAAGGCGGTGAAGACGGTGAGCACGCCGACCATGCCGTAGTCGGAGGTGGAGAGCAGGCGGGCCAGCACGATGCCGAAGAGAAGATTCAGTCCCTGCATCATGCCGTTGCCGAGTATGCTCCAGAGTATGCCGCGCGCGGTCTTTTGTTTCAGAGAGTCGTTGTCGCCCATCGGGGAAGAGTCGGAGTGGATTGGGGAAGGGGGCACGGCGCGGTCAGCGCAGGGCGTCGCGCTCCTGGACGAGTTCTTCGTGCAGTTCTATGGAATTCCACAGGGCATTGTGGGGCGTGATGGTGGCTTTCAACTCGACTTTCGGCAGGCCGGCGTCGCGGTAGGCCTGGAGGAAACGCATGAGGGAGTCGTCGCTGAATCCCTTGAAGAGAAGCATTTCCTCGGAAAAGACGGAGGGCACGTCGGAATCGGCGGGCTGCGTCGGGGTTCCGGCTACGGGGAGCGCGGTGAGGGGGAGCAGGTAGTGGCGGGGCGAGATGGCACAGTAGACTGCGCCTTCGCGGGCACAAAGGATCTGGAGGGTGCTGACTTTTTCGCTCGGGATGTTGTAGCCGAGGAGGACGGGGTACTGAGTTCTGGGCATGGGGATGGGTGTAAAGGTGAATAGTGCTTGGGAAAAAGGAAAAAAGCGGCAGGACTTTTCCCGAAAAGCGCCGTGGCTTCCGGACAAAAGTGCTGCCGCCTGAGAGAGGGTTATTTTACTTCGCTGCCGGGCTTCACCTCGCGTTGCGGGGAAATGACGGACAGACTGCCGTCGAAGTTCTCGGCCGAGAGGATCATGCCTTCGCTGACGATGCCTTTCAGCTTGCGGGGAGCGAGGTTGGCAATGAAGCATATTTGCTTGCCCACGAGCTCTTCGGGCTGGTAGTGCTTGGCAATTCCGCTGACGATGGTGCGCTTCTGGAGGCCGTCGTCGATGAGGAACTGGAGGAGCTTGTCGGCTTTGGGCACTTTGGTGCACTCCAGTACGGTGCCGACGCGTATGTCGAGTTTTTCGAAGTCGGGGAACTCGATGGTGGGGGCTATGGGCTTGGCCTTTTGCTCGCGGGCTTCGTTGGCTTTCTTCGTGTCGAGGAGTTTTTGCACCTGCGCTTCGATGACGCTGTCTTCGATTTTTTCGAAGAGCAGTTCGGGTTTCTCCGTCTGGTGTCCGGGCTCCAGAATCGAAGTGCTGCCGAGCTGGCTCCAGTCGCAGCTGTCCATCTGGAGCATGTGCCGCAGTTTGGCTGCGCTGAAGGGCAGGAACGGCTCGAATGCGATGGCGAGGTTGGCGGAGAGCTGCAGGGCGATGTTCAGAATCGTCCCCACTCGGGCCATGTCGGTCTTGGCAATTTTCCAAGGCTCGGTGTCGGCCAGGTATTTGTTGCCGATGCGTGCCAGATTCATGGCCTCCTTTTGCGCGTCGCGGAAGCGGAAGTGGTCGAGATAGCGCTCCACTTCGTCTTTTACGCCGGCAAATTCGGCCAGGGTGGCCCGGTCGTATTCCGTAAAGCCCTGCGGAGCTACTTCGGGCACCTTGCCGCCGAAGTATTTTTGGGTCAGCACAAGGGCGCGGTTGACGAAGTTGCCGAAGATGGCCACCAGCTCGTTATTGTTGCGGGCCTGGAAGTCTTTCCAGGTGAAGTCGTTGTCCTTCGTCTCGGGAGCGTTGGCGGTCAGCACGTAGCGCAGCACGTCTTGCTTGCCGGGGAAGTCGGCCAGGTATTCGTGGAGCCATACCGCCCAGTTGCGGCTCGTGGAGATTTTGTCGCCTTCGAGGTTGAGAAATTCGTTTGCGGGGACGTTATCGGGCAGAATGAAGCTCCCTTCTGCCTTGAGCATGGCGGGAAATACGATGCAGTGGAAGACGATGTTGTCTTTTCCGATGAAGTGTATGAGCCGGGTGTCGGGGCTTTTCCACCATTTCTCCCAGCTGTCGGGCAGGAGTTCCTTGGTATTGGAGATGTAGCCTATGGGCGCGTCGAACCAGACGTAGAGCACTTTGCCCTCTGCGCCTTCCTTCAGGGGCACGGGTATGCCCCAGTCGAGGTCGCGGCTTACGGCGCGGGGCTGGAGGTGCATGTCGAGCCAGCTTTTGCACTGGCCATATACGTTGGGGCGCCACTCCTTGTGCTCGTCGAGTATCCAGTGGCGTAGCCATTGCTCGTGCTTGTCGAGGGGGAGGTACCAGTGTTTGGTCTGTTTCATGACCGGTTTGCTGCCGCTGATGGTGCTCTTCGGGTTGATCAACTCCGTGGGGCTGAGCGAAGTGCCGCACTTTTCGCACTGGTCGCCATAGGCGTTGGGATAGTGGCAGTGGGGGCATTCGCCGGTGATGTAGCGGTCGGCGAGGAACTGGTGGGCTTCTTCGTCGTAGTATTGCTCGGTGACTTTCTCGATGAATTCGCCTTTGTCGTAGAGGGTGCGGAAGAATTGGGAAGCGACCTCGGTGTGGACGGGCGAGGTGGTGCGGGAATAGATATCGAACGATATGCCGAATTCTTCAAACGACTTCTTGATCAGGTTGTGGTAGCGGTCCACGATGTCCTGCGGGCTGCATCCTTCCTTGCGGGCACGCAGGGTGATGGGTACTCCGTGCTCGTCGGATCCTCCGATGAAGAGGACGTCTTCTTTCTTCAGGCGCAGGTAGCGCACGTAGATGTCGGCCGGCACGTAGACTCCGGCAAGGTGCCCGATGTGAACAGGCCCGTTGGCGTAAGGAAGTGCCGAGGTAACGGTGGTTCGCTTGAATTTCTTTTCCATAAGGGTTTATGTGTCTTTTTTTGTTTTTGTTTCGGGTTGGGTTGCGGCGCGCTTCAGGCGTGGCTCAGGCGTGCCCGTCCGGTGGCTTTGCGGGGCTGCGTCCCGAGGGCGCGGGCTACGGTGTCGAGCATGATGCCTGCTTCGTTTTCCCAGCAATAGGCCTTGGCTTTCCGGCGCAGGGCTTCCCGCTTTTCGGGCGTCCACTCGCGGAGCATGGCGCGGATGAGCGTGGAGAGATGCTGCGGGTCGTGGCGGTCGGTGAGGCGTCCGCTGCCGCATTCCTGCACGATGCGCCGTATTTCGGGAAAGTCGGAGGCCAGGATGGGTACTCCGCAGCGCATATAGTCGAAGATGCGGTTGGGAAGTGCGTAGTAGTAGCTCAGTCCGAGCTGTTCGAGGAGTACGAAGCCGAGGTCGGCCTGCCGGGTGTAGCGGTAGAGTTGCGCGTGGGGTACGCGTCCGGTGAAGACGATGCGCCCGCGGGCGGGTGATGCTTCGGCGCGGCGGCGCATGGCGTCCATGCAGTCTCCATCGCCGCAGATGTAGAGCATGCAGTCGTCGAGGTAGGGCATTGCGTCGATTATCCACTCCAGCCCGCGGCCTACGTTGATGGCCCCCTGGTAAAGGAGGATTTTCATGCGGGACTTTTCGGGAAAAGCGGCAGCGCTTTCGGGAAAAGGTGCGGCACTTTGAGCGGGTTCAGCCGCCACTTCGCGCGGGGGGATGTTGCGCACTACGCCCATGTGCAGCCCGTATCGCTTCAAGTAGTAGTCGGCGATGCTGCGGCATACGGTATAAGTATATTTGAGGTGCGGGAAGATCAGGTCTTCCGTCTTCGTCCAAAAGGTGCGCACCCAGCGGCGTCCTACGACTTCGGGCAGCTCGGGAAAAAGTTCGTGCGCGTCGAAGATGAGGGGGAGGTGCTTCCACCAGGCGGCCAGGCGGCAGGCAATGAGTGCATCCGTATCGTTGCAGAGGATGGCGTTGCCCCTCGTCTTCAGCAGCGTGCAGAGGAGACGCAGGTTGAACTCTGCGTAGAAAAAGATGCCTCCCCGCGTCCACATGGGGAAACGGCGGGTGGGGTAGTCACGCTGCACGGGCAGGTTTTTGCCGTGCAGCAGACGCCCGATGAGCAGGGGCTCGTAGCCCTGGCGAAAGAGGGAGGAGCACACGCGGTGTACCCGCGCGTCGGTCACCAGGTCGTCGTTGACCGCAACCAGAATTCTCGTCCTCTTTTTTTCCCTCATGGCCTGTATTTAGCGTCGTCGTGATACGGGTAGTCGATGGTATAGTGCAGTCCCCGGCTCTCTTTGCGCTCCATGGCCTGGCGCATGATGAGGTAGCCTACGTTGATGATGTTGCGCAGTTCGCAGATTTCGCGCGACACGACGGAACGCTTGAAGAGGCTTTCCGTCTCTTCGTAGAGGATGTCGAGGCGGTCCCATGCGCGCTTCAGTCGCAGGTTGGAACGGACTATGCCGACGTAGGTGCTCATGATTTGCCCGACTTCCTTGGCGCTTTGCGTGATGAGCACCATCTCTTCGGGCAGGGAGGTGCCGGCGTCGTTCCATTCGGGTATGGCCTCGTTGTACGTATATCCGTCGATTACCGACAGCGTATGCTTGGCGGCTGCGTCGGCGTAGACTACCGCTTCGATCAGCGAGTTGGAGGCCAGACGGTTTCCGCCGTGCAATCCGGTGCAGGAGCATTCGCCTACGGCATAAAGGCGGTGGATGCTGCTCTCGGCGTTGAGGTCCACTTTGATGCCGCCGCAGAGGTAGTGGGCAGCGGGGGCTACGGGAATGTAGTCTTTCGTTATGTCAATGCCCAGAGAAAGGCATTTTTCGTAGATATTGGGGAAGTGTTTTTTCGTTTCCTCCGGGTCTTTGTGCGTAACGTCGAGGTAGACGTGGTCTTCGCCTCTGTTTTTCATCTCGCTGTCTATGGCCCGCGCTACGATATCCCTGGGTGCGAGCGAGAGGCGCTTCGGGTCGTATTTCTGCATGAACTCCTTTCCGTCCAGCGTGCGCAGCACGCCTCCGTAGCCGCGCATGGCCTCGGTGATGAGGAATGCGGGGCGGTCGCCGGGATGGTAGAGGGCCGTGGGGTGAAACTGCACGAATTCCATATCTTTCACCGTGCCTTTTGCGCGGTAGACCATGGCTATTCCGTCGCCCGTTGCCACTAATGGGTTAGTGGTATTCTGATATACGGCGCCGATGCCGCCCGTTGCCATAAGAGTGACCTTGGATAGGAAAGTGTCGACCTTCCCCGTCTCCAAATCGAGTATATATGCGCCGTAACACTCTATGTCGGGCGTGTGGCGCGTTACCGTTATTCCCAAGTGGTGCTGGGTAATGATTTCAACGGCGAAGTGCTTTTCGAATACGGTGATGTTCGGATGTCCTTTCAGGGCGCGTATCAGGCTGTCTTGTATCTCCGCTCCCGTGTTGTCCTTGTGGTGGAGTATGCGGAATTCGGAGTGCCCTCCTTCGCGATGCAGGTCGAAATCGCCTTTTTCATTACGGTCGAAATCTACACCCCACTTGATGAGTTCCTTAATCTGCCCCGGCGCTTCCCGGACTACCTTCTCCACTGCGCGGCGATCGCTTATCCAGTCGCCGGCAATCATTGTGTCTTCGATGTGTTTCTCGAAGTTATCTACCAAAGTGTTCGTCACCGAAGCCACGCCTCCCTGGGCGAAATAGGTGTTGGCCTCTTCCAGTTCTGTCTTGCAGATGAGTGCCACTCGTCCCTTCTCGGCTACTTTCAGGGCAAAACTCATGCCCGCTATGCCGGAACCGATGACGAGAAAGTCGAACTTCCTTACCATAGTTTAATCGGATTTATTGGGTACAAAGGTACGAAATTGCGCAGAGATTGGTATCTTTGCTGCATAGATTTTGCAAAACTCAGCTTCGAAAGTATGAAAAAATTGCTGTGGGGCGTGCTGTTTGCCTATGGTGCGTGGTGCGTTTCGCCCGCCTGTCTGCAGTCTGCCCCCTTGTCAAACGATTCGATTTACCGGGCCATCGACGAGCCGATCGATGCCCATTTTCCCGATACCCTCGTGTGGATTCCCGACAGCCTTGCCGCCGATTCGGTTTTGCCCGGGGACTTTTCCGAAAAAGATGAGGCACTTTCCGACGAAAGTGCCGGGGCTTTTTCCGAAGACTCCGGGGCGGACGGGCCGGACTCCTGCATCAATCTGTCCCTTTGCATGAAGGAACTGCTGGCAAGCCCCTTCCTGATGACCAGCGACGTGGGCGTCGCGGTCTACGACCTGACGGCCGACAGCATGCTCTATGCCTACCATTCCGGCAAGTTGTACCGGCCGGCTTCCGTGCAGAAGCTCTTCACGGCCGTCACGGCGCTCGACCTTTTGGGGGCGGACCATGCGGTGCAGACGCTGGTGATGGCCGACAGTGTGCAGGAGGACAGCGTGCTGACGGGCAATCTCTACCTGGTCGGCGGGTTTGATTCGGAGTTTTCCGAGTCGGACATGGAGCTACTGGTGGAGCAAATCAAGGAACTCGGCATCCGCCGCATAGCCGGAAAAGTCTATGCCGACGTAAGCATGAAGGACTCGGTGCCCTACAATCCCGGCTGGAGCTGGGACGATGCCTATTACTACTACCAGCCCGAGCTGACACCGCTTATATACCATAAGAATTACCTCACCCTGCGCCTGACTCCTTCCACCTCGCGGCGTCGTTCGCGGATTAGCGTCAATCCGCCTACGGAACTGTACAAGTTTGTGAACCGCACCGGCGGTTCGGGTGCTTTCCGGCTGTACCGCAACCTGTCGACGGGCAGCAATGAGATTATTATCCAGGGCCGTGTCCGCCGCAAGTGTACGGAGTACATCACCGTGCCCCGTCCCTATGAACTGTTTGCCGACGTGTTCCTTTCGCGTCTGGCTGCCGCCGGCATCCAGACGGGCGGCTACGGCGGTCGCTCCTGTACGCCCCTTTCGGCCGATACGCTCGTCGGGGTGGTGCGCGCCCTGCAGCCCATTTTGCGCCGGGCCTTGAACAACAGCGACAACCTCTCGGCCGAATCGCTCTTTTTCCAGGCCGCTTACTGTCGTGCCAATGCCGGGAAAGCGCGCGAAGACTACGTCCCCTGTACGGCAGCCGACGGGGCTTCGGCCGTGCGCGCCCTGCTTTCGGACATCGGCATGGATGCTTCGGAGTATGGCATCAGCGACGGTTGCGGGCTTTCGCCCTATAATCGCACCTCGGCCGATGCGGTGGTTACCGTTTTGCGCTATGCCGCTTCCCGGCCGGAGCTGTTCTATCCTATTTATAATGCCCTCTCCGTGGCCGGAAACGACGGCACTCTGCGCCGCCGCATGAAGGGGACGCCCGCCGAGGGCAATGTGCGCGGGAAGACGGGCAGCATGAGCGGCGTCAGCACGCTGGCGGGCTATCTTACGGCCCCCGACGGTCATCTCATCGCTTTCGCCATTCTCAACCAGAACGCCCGGCGCTCCGCGCAGGCGCGCAAGTTCCAGGACCGGATTTGTGAGCTGCTTTGCAGTTATCGCGCAAGCGAATAAGGGAAAAATCCCTTTATGGGATGGAAAAAAGCGGCGACACTTTGGGCGGAAAGTGTCGCCGCTTTCGGGAAAAAGGCGAGGCACTTCTGAGGAAAAATGTCGTGTCTTTTTTCAAGAAAAGGGCCTCTTCCGGCAAGGAATGCGGCGAAAAACGTATATTTGCACCTGTTCAAGAACGAAAAAACAGTAGATGAAAGATTTCATACTCTCGGAAGCACAGCAAGAAACCGCCGTGCTGGTGGGGCTTATCACGCAAATGCAGGACGAGCGCAAGACGCAGGAATACCTCGACGAGCTGGCCTTTCTGGCCGAGACTGCCGGGGCGCAAGTCGTGGAGCGCTTCACCCAGCGGCTCGAACAGCCCAACTCCGTTACCTATGTGGGCAAGGGAAAACTCGAAGAACTGCGCAGCTATGTGGAGGAACACGAAGTGGGAATGGCCATCTTCGACGATGAACTCTCGGCCAAGCAGATACGCGTCATCGAAGGGGCGCTGAAGATCAAGATACTCGACCGTACCTCTTTAATATTGGACATCTTCGCCATGCGCGCACGCACGGCGCACGCCAAAGTTCAGGTAGAGCTTGCGCAGTATAAGTACATGCTGCCTCGCCTGACGCGCCTGTGGACACACCTGGAGCGGCAAGGCGGTGGCTCGGGCAGCGGCAAGGGCGGCTCGGTAGGCCTGCGTGGTCCGGGTGAAACGCAGCTTGAAATGGACCGGCGTATCATATTGAACCGCATGGCGCTGCTCAAGTCGCAGCTGGCGGATATAGACCGCCAGAAAGCCACGCAGCGTAAAAACCGGGGGCGCCTCATACGGGTTGCCCTCGTGGGCTACACCAATGTCGGAAAGTCTACGCTGATGAACCTGCTGGCCAAGAGTGAAGTTTTTGCGGAGAACAAACTTTTCGCCACGCTGGACACCACGGTGCGGAAAGTGACCATCGCCAATCTGCCTTTCCTGCTGAGCGATACGGTAGGGTTCATACGCAAATTGCCGACTGACCTGGTGGAATCGTTCAAATCGACGCTCGACGAGGTGAGAGAGGCAGACCTTTTGGTGCATGTCGTCGATATTTCTCATCCGAACTTCGAGGAGCAAATCGAAATAGTCAACCGCACGTTGGCCGACATAGGCGGCGGAGAGAAACCGCAGCTGGTGGTTTTCAACAAAATCGATGCTTATACGTGCAAAACCAAGGACCCCGACGATTTGACTCCCGCAACGAAAGAAAACATAACCCTTGAGGAACTCATGCAAACCTGGCCCGCCAAGATGAGCGACCGGCAGTGCATCTTCATCTCGGCTCGTACGCGCCAGAATATCGACGGGCTGAAACAAGCGCTTTATACCCGCGTTAAGGAACTGCACGTGCAGCGGTTCCCGTACAACGACTTCCTCTATCCGACCGAAGAGGAGGTGGCGCAGATGTGTGCCGATGAGGCTTTGGACGAAGCGGCCCCGAACAATTCCCCGAAAGATGATGACACCCTTTGATTACCGCCTGCTCTCTGCCGAAGAAATTGCGGAACTGGAGCGGAAAAGATGTACCGCCGATGACTGGAACCGGGTGCTTGTGGCCCGGGAGTTCAGCACGGCGACCGTAGAAGACGCCCACTTCCATGGCGATATACGCCTGGGCGTTTTCCGAAAGCAGCACGAATATCCCTGCGGGATGCGCCGCCCTTCGGGCGTTTACCGGGCCACGTTGCTCAATACGGCAGTGGGCGACGACTGCCGCGTAGCCGATATTGCGGATTTCATAGGCAATTACGACATCGGGCGCGGCTGCCTGGTGGAGCATGTGGAGCAACTCTATACCGAAGGCCCCACGTCGTTCGGCAACGGCATCCGCGTGGCGGTCCTGAAAGAGGATGGCGGACGGGAAGTGACCCTGCATGAAGAACTGACGGCACAGGCCGCTTATCTCCAATGCTGCTACCGCCACGATGCGGAAGTGCAGGCCGCTCTGGAGAAACTGGCTGCCGACGTCGTGAAAAAGCATACCTCCAATCGGGGAAGCCTGGGCGCCGACGTGCGCATCACGCACTGCGGCCGCATCCGCAACGTGCGCTTTTCCGACGGAAGCCGGGCCGACGGCGCGGAAGTGCTGGCGGACGGCACGCTGGCAGGCTCGCAAGATGCGCCCGCTTGCGTAGGTCGTGGCGTATCGGCCGAAGGCTTTGTGCTGTTGCGCGGGGCGAAATTGGAAAGCGGGGCCCAGATTACCCGCTGTCTTGTGGGCGAATGCTCCGTGGTGGCGCATGGATTCCGCGCTACCGACTGCCTTTTCTTTGCAAACTGCCAGCTTGAGAACGGAGAGGCTTGCGCTTTTTTTGCAGGGCCTTTCACTGTGAGCCATCACAAGAGCACCCTTTTGATAGGGGGCATGGCCTCTTTCCTGAATGCGGGCTCCGGTACGAATCAGAGCAACCACGCTTACAAATTAGGGCCGGTGCACTACGGAATACTGGAGCGGGGATGCCGCACCGGCAGCAACTCTTATCTGCTTTGGCCTTCGCGAATCGGAATGTTCAGCACGCTCATTGGCGAAATCAAGCTGCATCTCGACACGAGGAATCTGCCCTTTTCCTATATAATAGGTGAGGGCGGAAAGTGTTTCCTTGCCCCGGGCGCCACGTTGCGCAGCATCGGCACTTGGCGCGATGCGGAGAAGTGGCCTCGCCGCGACGGGCGGAAGGCGTTTTCCGTGCCCGCCGACGTAATCAATCCGGAAGTATTTTCCATCTATACTGCCACGCGTCTGGTGGCAGGCATCCATGTCTTGGAAGAAATACGCACGTCGCAGGGGCTCGATTGTGCCGAGTACACCTATCAGGGGGCTGTCATCCGTCGCTCCTCGCTGGAGCGTGGATTGCACCTTTACAGCCTGGCGGCCAAGTACATCGTAGGCTACTTCTTCACGAGCGACAACCCGCTTTTCGCTCCGGAAAAGAGCTCGTTTGCCGGGAGTGCCGCCGGTTGGACCGGTTTCGGCAAGCTCCTCGGGCAATTCTACTGGGTGGACGTCGCCGGAATGCAGACCACCGAGGCGGCTCTCGAAGAGATTCTTTCCCGTTTGCGCTGCGGGTCAGTTCCCGACATGCAGTCCCTTTCCGAAGCCTTCCGGGCCATCGACGCGCAGGCTGCCGAACTGTCCCGTCCTTCCCTCTCTTCGCTGCAGTCCGTCCTGACGGGCGAGCGCATCAATTCGGCGCAGGACTTCTTTAAAGCCCTGGAGGCATGGGCCGAAGCGGGCGAGGCCTTAATCGACGAAGTGCTGGCCGACGGCGAAAAGGAGTTTGCTCCGCTCATGCGAATCGCCTCGGGTATCGACTGCCGCAATACGGAAGATTTGGAAAAGGACTTTGCCGCCTCCGGAAGCACCCCGGAACATTATCCCATCATGGCCGCCCTCCGGCAGAAGCGCAGCGAGATTCGTCGCAAGTCCACCGCATGCCAGAACCGTTGGCGCGAGTGATTCCGCTTTTTAGCACTTGAACATTCAGGAAAAAGCCTTGCATCTTCCGACGAAAAGATGCAAGGCTTTTTTCGTAAAGTGCCGCAACTTTTTCGATCCGGTGCTGCAACTACCGGCACGCGCGCCCGTACAAAATAAAGTAAAGATATTGGGGCTTTCTGAGAAAATGATTACTTTTGCAGAGGTTATCCGCAGGCCTTCGAAGCCTTCAGAGCGGGCTTTGTGCGGTAATCGACTTCCGGAAAAAGACAATCACGCAATAAGAATACAAAAAACTATGGCAACACCTCCGTTTAAGTACCAGAAGCCTTTCGAACTCGGAAAGGATGAAACTGAATATTATTTGCTCACAAAGGACTACGTGTCCGTAGGAGATTTCGAGGGGACGCCCGTCCTCAAAGTACAGGCCGAAGGCCTCACGGCTATGGCCAATGCTGCTTTCCGCGATGTCTCTTTCCTTTTGCGCCGTTCCCACAACGAACAAGTCGCAAAGATACTCACCGATCCGGAAGCCAGCGAGAACGATAAATACGTAGCCCTTACCTTCCTGCGCAATGCAGAGGTGGCTTGCAAGGGGAAACTTCCCCTTTGCCAGGATACCGGCACCGCAATCGTACACGGCGAGAAGGGCCAGCAGGTCTGGACGGTAGGCAACTGCTGCGACGAGGAAGCACTCTCGCTCGGCGTCTACAAGACCTATACGGAAGAGAACTTGCGCTATTCGCAAAACGCCCCCCTGGATATGTACAACGAGGTAAACACCCGTTGCAATCTGCCTGCCCAAATCGACATAGAGGCTACGGAAGGCATGGAATACCGCTTCCTTTGCATCACGAAGGGCGGCGGTTCGGCCAATAAAACTTACCTTTATCAGGAAACCAAGGCCCTTTTGAATCCGGAGACTCTCGTTCCTTTCCTCGTGTCGAAGATCAAAACGCTGGGAACGGCAGCTTGTCCGCCTTATCACATAGCGATTGTCATCGGCGGCACGTCGGCCGAGAAGAATTTGCTTACCGTAAAGCTGGCTTCCGCCCGCTATTACGACAGTTTGCCTACCACCGGCAACGAATACGGCCGTGCTTTCCGCGACGTAGAACTGGAGAAACAAGTATTGGAAGAGGCACAGAAGATAGGCCTCGGCGCACAGTTCGGCGGCAAGTATCTGGCCCACGACGTGCGTATCATCCGTCTTCCGCGCCACGGCGCAAGCTGTCCCGTAGGATTGGGCGTAAGTTGCTCGGCCGACCGCAATATCAAATGTAAAATCAACAAGGACGGTATCTGGATTGAGAAGCTCGATGACAATCCCGGTTCCTTGATTCCGGAAGAATTGCGGCAAGCCGGCGAGGGAGATGCCGTACGCATTGACCTGAACCAGCCCATGTCGGAAGTGCTGAAGGAACTGAGCAAATATCCCGTAGCTACGCGTCTTTCGCTGAACGGCACGATTATCGTAGGGCGAGACATTGCCCATGCCAAGCTGAAGGAGCGCCTCGACCGGGGCGAAGACCTGCCGCAGTACATGAAAGACCATCCTATTTACTATGCCGGCCCTGCCAAAACTCCTGCAGGGATGCCGTGCGGTTCGATGGGACCCACTACGGCCGGCCGGATGGACCCGTATGTCGACCTCTTCCAGAGCCACGGAGGCAGCATGATCATGCTGGCCAAAGGC
Source organism: Bacteroidaceae bacterium (assembly GCA_050946375.1). Classification (GTDB taxonomy): domain Bacteria; phylum Bacteroidota; class Bacteroidia; order Bacteroidales; family Bacteroidaceae; genus UBA1794. Next base: position 31,662 of record JBMNUT010000014.1, read on the forward strand.
AACCGGAGCCAGGCCGTTACGGACGCTTGCCAGAAGCATGGCGGATTCTACCTCGGCTCAATTGGCGGTCCGGCCGCAATCTTGGCTCAAAACAACATCAAGAGCATTGAATGTGTGGAGTATCCCGAGTTGGGTATGGAAGCCATTTGGAAGATTGAGGTGCAAGACTTCCCGGCATTTATCCTGGTAGACGACAAAGGAAACGACTTCTTCAAGCAGCTGAAGCCCCGCTGCTAAATGAAATAACGGGAAGCGCCTTTCTCCGCAAGGGGGAAGGCGCTTCTTTTTTTGTGCCTGTATATATAAAAGGAAGAGCACCTCTTTTCCCGGCCCGGAGGGGAAGTTCGGGCGAAAGGCGGAAAGGCGGCAGGGGAGACGGGCGGCGTCGTTCAGACGAACAGCTCCTTCAGTACGTCATACGACTTCAGCTCCGGCAGCGAAGGGATGTGCAGTTTGTAGTAGCGGAGCAGCAGTTCCAGGCAACGGTTGCGCTGCTGGCGGGAAAGGGCGAAGAGGTGCATCGTGTCGTAGCTCATGCGCAGCATGAGTGCGAACTGGGTTGCTTCCTCCGGTTGCAGCACATCGGGGTGATAGGGGCGGGTTGCTACGAAAGCAGCCTCGCGCAGGTCGAAGAAAGCGCCGCGCGTATAGCTCTCCGTCAGGGGGCGGATGCCCAGAAACAGCGATAGCCGGAAGAGAAAGGCGATGTGGAAATTCGGAATCCCCCGCTCCGCCCGGTCGAGCCGGCGAAACGATTCGCGCAGGAAGGCAAAGAGCGGACGGTTTTCGCCCTCCTGTGCCAAGGCATAGTTGAGGAACTCGGCCAGAAAGAAAGCGATGCTGCCCCGTATCGGGTCGGATGGAATGCGGAAAAACGGCTCGGCCGTGTGCACTTCCTTTATATAGGAAAGCGGGCGCGATGCCTGGCGGTTGAGCGAAACTTCTACGAGAGCCAGCGGCTGGAGCAGGCGTGTTCCCGCCCGGTTGCGCCCGGCGCGGGTGCGCGGGTTGCGTGCCACGGCGTGCACCATGCCCGCTTCTTCGGTGAAGAGGTGCACGATGAGCGACGATTCCTCGTGGCGTGTGGTCTGGAGTACGACGGCTTGTGTGGTCAGCAGCATGGCTTCAGGATTGCATGTGGCGGTACTTTTCGGGAAAAGTGGCGCCGCTTTTCGCGGAGAGTGGCCGCACTTTTTTCAAAAAGCGCAGGCGCTTTTTCCGGCATGCAAAGATAGAAAAACTGCTTAGTTTGGCAGTCTTGACGGAGAAAAACTATGTTTTTGATAAAAAAAGAGGGGCAAATGTTTGGTAGATGAAGAAAAAGCCCTACCTTTGCAGCCACAAAACAAAAAGATGGCCAGTTCGTCTATCGGTTAGGACGCAAGATTTTCATTCTTGAAAGGGGGGTTCGATTCCCCCACCGGCTACGAAATTAAAAGAAAAGAGTAAACGAAATAAAGATTAGTCGAGATGGCAAATCATAAATCATCCTTGAAAAGAATCCGCCAGACTGCAGCCCGCAGATTGCGCAACCGGTACTATGCAAAGACTATGCGTAATGCCGTACGTAAATTGCGTGCTACAAGCAACAAAGAGGAGGCTGTAGTGCTTCTGCCGAAGGTTACGAAAATGCTGGATAAACTGGCAAAGAAGAACGTAATCCATAAGAACAAAGCAGCTAACTTGAAGTCGAAACTGGCTATTCACGTAAACAAGATTGCGTAAGTAATTAGCTTGAATAGACAAAAGGCGCGGTGAGCGCGTCTTTCTCTTAGGTATTATAACAGATATATAGGAAGCCGTACCACACAACATGGTACGGCTTTTTTTGTGTTCGCTGCGGTGCTTGGCCCGATGGTGTCTGCCGCTTCCGGAGAAAAGCGGATGGGGTATGTACAAATTTATCGATTCTGTCTTTCCGGCGATGAGGCACATGAGGCAAACCGGCGGGCTGAACGGTTTGCGATTCGTCGCTTCAGAAAAAGAGAATCCCCTCCTTATTTGCTGAAAAAGTGTGAGAAAAGGCAGGCGAATGCTTAATAAATTCGTCGTTTCCTCTGCTATTTCCGAAAGATGTACTACCTTTGCCTGGCAATTGCGGAATGGGTAAAAACAAAACCTTTGTACATATTTCCTCTTTTCCCCTTGGTCACTATTGTCAAACTCAAGATAAAAATCAGACACACAAATGAAGTTTTTTACAAAAAGTACTTTAGCCCTTGCCGCAGCGGCTTGCATGTGCGGCGGTGTACAGGCGCAGTATCAACTCCCGAATGCAGGCTTTGAGGGAGAATGGCAGCTGGAGCAGACGCGCGGAACGTCAGGCTACACGTCGGACGCCGCTGCGAATTGGAATTCATTCCTTACGGCTCAGACGAATAGCATGACGGACATGGCTTTCGGTATAGGTATGTTTATTAAGCCGCAGGCAGGTACTTCCTGGAGAAGCGGGGATGCCGTGGAAGGAAGTTACAGCATGCTCATCGTATCGAAGCAGAACCTGTTGGGGAGCGTCTCTAACGGAAACTTGACAACCGGACGCATTAACATGGGAGAGACTACTGCTGCCGGCGCGGAGAACTACAACTTTACGGACCTCGAGGACGAACAATACAACCAGACCTTTGCCGGTCTGCCCGATTCGATTGTGCTGTGGGTGAAATTCCTGCCGCAGAATCCGGGCGATTCCGCTTCCGTAAACAGTATTTTGCACAAGGCTTACAATTACAAGGAGCCGCATGCAACCGACGAAGAGCAGGCTGAATACCGCATCGGTGGCGCTTATTCCTGCATAGAGTATGTAGGCCGCGAGTGGCAACGGGTATCGGTTCCCTATATTTACGATGCCGCTAACATGGATTACGACGGGCAGAAATATCTTTTGCTCTCCATTACTACGAACAGAAACCCGGGTAAAGGCGGCGATGCCGACAGCTTGTTTGTGGACGACGTGCAGATGGTTTACAATTCGGAGCTGGCCTATGTGGAAGTAGGTGGGGAGCAATATGCAGTTCCTGCCGGGGCTACCGAGTTCAACGTTCCCGTTCCTTATTCGAGCGACGTGCGCTTTGTGGCAAACGGCGTAGGGGCTACGGTGGAAGCCGCAGGCATTGACGGCCGTACCGACTCGTATGCGGTGACGGTACGCGGCAACGACTATGCGGAAAACAGCGAGAATTACACTGTTTATACGGTGAATTTCCAAACGACTACGGGCATTTCCAACGTAAGTGCCGCAGCTGCTTCCGGCGTGACGGTGCGCAACATTTCCGGCGGCGTAGAGCTTACGGCAGAGCAGACGACCACTGTGACGGTTTATACGCTTGATGCGCGCCTGGTAGGCATCTATACCGTACAAGAGGGCGTGCAGACCATCAATCTTCCCGCAGGGTTCTACATCATTGCAGGTAAGAAAGTAGTGGTTTGGTAAGCCGGTGCTTTTCTGAAGTAGCAACCATATCGGCCGGGCGGGCTTCCTCGTGAAGTCCGCCCGGTTGCATTTCATCGGGGCGTGCCGCATGGCTTCCCTCGAAAAGCTGCGGTGCTTTTGTTGAAAAGTACTGCAGCTTTTTTGCAAAAGTACTGCAGCTTTTCGGCGAAAGGGGCGCTGCTTTTTATTGCCAAATGAAAAGAAAATCGTACCTTTGCCCTGTTCGTGCGGCAGGGGCGGAAGCCCTTTTTCGAAGTGCCGCGTAGGTATCTGTAAAACAATAAGCTAACATATAAATGACGGAAGAAGAGAAACTCAACGCCGAACATGCCTATTCGGCCAGCAACATTCAAGTGTTGGAAGGATTGGAAGCCGTGCGCAAACGGCCTGCCATGTATATCGGCGACATAAGCCTGAAGGGTTTGCACCATTTGGTGTACGAGGTTGTGGACAACTCCATAGACGAAGCTCTGGCAGGCTACTGCTCACACATCGAAGTAGGCATATATCCCGACGGTTCCATCAGCGTGCAGGACAACGGGCGCGGTATCCCGGTAGATTACCACGAGAAGGAAAAGCGCTCGGCACTGGAGGTGGTCATGACCGTGCTGCATGCCGGCGGTAAGTTCGACAAGGGAAGTTATAAGGTTTCCGGTGGACTTCACGGCGTAGGCGTATCGTGTGTGAACGCACTCTCTACGCACATGACGACGCAGGTTTACCGCGACGGGAAAATCTATCAGCAGGAATACGAGAAGGGCCATCCGCTCTACCCCGTGAAAGTGGTAGGCGAGTGCCCCATTGAGCAGACCGGAACGCGCCAGCAGTTCTGGCCCGATCCGGAAATCTTCACGGTGACGGAATACCAATATGCCACGCTGGCCAGCCGTATGCGCGAGCTCGCTTATCTGAACGCCGGCGTGCGCATCACGCTGACTGACTACCGTGAGAAAAACGAGGATGGCTCTCCCAAGCAGGAGGTGTTCTATTCGGAACAAGGCCTGCGTGAGTTTGTCCGTTACATCGACTCTTCGCGCGAACACCTCTTCGACGATGTGATTTACATCAATACCGAAAAGCAGGGTACGCCGGTGGAAGTGGCCATCATGTACAATACTTCCTACAACGAGAGCCTTTATTCTTACGTAAACAACATCAACACCATCGAGGGCGGTACGCATCTGGCCGGTTTCCGCCGCGCATTGACCCGCACACTGAAGAAGTACGCCGAGGACAACAAGATGCTGGACAAGGTGAAAGTGGAGATTGCCGGCGACGACTTCCGCGAGGGTCTGACGGCCGTCATCTCCATCAAAGTGGCCGAACCTCAGTTTGAAGGTCAGACAAAGACCAAGTTGGGCAACAACGAGGTGATGGGCGCTGTGGACCAAGCCGTAGGGGAAGCGCTTTCTTACTACCTGGAAGAGCATCCGAAGGAGGCCAAGCTCATCGTCGATAAGGTAATACTTGCAGCGCAGGCCCGCGTGGCAGCCCGCCGGGCGCGCGAGACCGTGCGCAAGACTCCGATGGGTGGCGGCGGACTTCCCGGCAAGCTGGCCGACTGTACGCTGAAGGACCCTTCGAAGTGCGAGCTGTTCATTGTCGAGGGAGACTCCGCAGGCGGTTCGGCCAAGAGCGGGCGCGACCGTATGTTCCAGGCCATACTTCCCATCCGAGGCAAGATACTTAATGTAGAAAAGTCCATGTGGCACAAAGCATTCGAGAGCGACACGGTGAACAATATCATACAAGCTCTGGGCGTTCGCTTCGGTCTCGACGAGGAAGACTCCAAGGCGGCCAATCTGGAGAAGCTGCGTTATCATAAGATCATCATCATGACCGATGCCGATGTGGACGGTTCTCACATCGATACCCTCATCATGACGCTCTTCTTCCGCTATATGCCCGAACTGATTCGCGACGGCTATCTCTATATCGCCACGCCGCCTCTCTACCGCTGCACCAAGGGTAAGACCAAGGCCTATTGCTACACCGATGCCGAGCGCGAGCGGTTTATCAAGACCTATGGCGAGGGTGGCACGGAAAAGGGTGTCATCACTCAGCGGTATAAAGGCTTGGGCGAGATGAATCCCGACCAGCTTTGGGAGACAACCATGAATCCCGAAACCCGTATTCTCAAGCAGGTCGTTCTGGAGAATGCAGCCGAAGCCGACCAGATCTTTTCCATGTTGATGGGCGAAGACGTAGGCCCGCGGCGCGAGTTCATCGAGCAAAACGCCGTATATGCCAACATCGACGCCTGACGGCGTACCTGCCTTTGCCCCTTGCAGGGCAGGGCGTGCAGACGTATTATCCATGCTGCCGGACGGCTGGCCCAAGTGCCGGCCTATCCGGCGGCCTGCATATAGGGGAAAAGCGCCCGCGCTTTTCTCATTTTCCCCCGGCACTTTTCCCGGAAAGTGCCGGCACTTTGTACGGAAACCGGCAGGGCATCTGTCGCTTTCCGCCCTTTGGATGAAACACAATACGCAGAACTCAAAATAGAAATGAACGCAAAAGGAACACCCTTAGAGCTGGGCACTGCACCGATTGGCAAACTCCTCCTGAAGTATGCCGGCCCGGCTATTGTGGCTATGACAGCCTCTTCTCTGTACAACATCGTAGACAGTATTTTCATCGGTCATGGTGTGGGTCCTCTGGCGCTTTCGGCTTTGGCGCTGGCCTTCCCGCTGATGAACCTGGCGGCCGCCTTCGGTTCGCTGGTAGGCGTAGGCGGTTCTACGCTCTTGTCCGTGCGTTTGGGACAGAAGGACTACGAAAGTGCCAATGTCATACTGGGCAATGTATTGACTCTGAACCTGATAATAGGTCTTTCCTTTACCGTAATATTCCTTTTATTGCTCGACCCGCTGCTCATATTCTTCGGGGCGAGCGACGAAACCCTGCCTTATGCGCGCGACTTCATGCGCATCATCTTGCTGGGAAATGTAGTGACGCACATGTATTTGGGCTTGAATAACATGCTCCGCTCCTCCGGTTTCCCGCAGAAGGCCATGAAGGCTACCATCGGCACGGTGCTCTTTACGATTGTTCTGAACCCTATTTTCATTTTTCTCCTGGGGTGGGGCATCAAGGGAAGTGCGTTGGCTACCATCATTTCCCAGGTGATAATGCTCCAGTGGCAGTTCCGCTTTTTCACGAGGAAGGACAACTTCTTGCGTATTTCGCGTGAGAAAATGCGGCTTCGTGGGCGGCTCGTGCGCGAGGCCATCAGCATCGGTCTGGCACCGTTCTTCATGAATGCCGCCGCATGCGTCATCGTTATTCTCATCAATCAGGGACTTAAGCAAGGCTACGGCGAGTCGGGTGATATGGCCATCGGCGCCTACGGCATCGTGAACCGGGTGGTTTTCATTTTTGTCATGATAGTCATGGGCCTGAACCAGGGCATGCAGCCTATTGCGGGCTATAACTACGGAGCGCAGCAGTACGGGCGTCTGATAGAAGTGCTGAAGAAAACGGTATTTTATGCGGTGATTGTTACGACTGTCGGCTTCCTGCTTGGGCAGTTCTTCCCCGCAACGATTGCTTCGGCCTTTACCGACGACGCCGATCTTATAGCACTTTCGGTCGAAGGTATGCACATCGTAATGCTTTTCTTCCCGCTTGTCGGTTTCCAGATGGTGGCCTCCAACTTCTTCCAGAGCATAGGTATGGCGCAAAAGGCCATATTCCTTTCGCTTACGCGACAGCTGATTTTCCTGATTCCCTGTCTGCTTTTCCTGCCCATGTTCGTGGGAAAAGAAGGCATCTGGTATAGCATTCCCGTGGCCGATGCGGCAGCTATTCTGATTTCGGCTACGATGCTGTTCTCCCAGCTGCGCACGTTTAAGAAACAAATCGCGTCAGAAACGAAAAAAATGTAGTAAATAAGTATGGAAAACTTTGTAATCAATTTGGGCCGGGAGCTTGGCAGTGGCGGCCGCGAGATAGGGCGTGCGTTGGCAACCCACTATGGAATTGCTTTCTACGACAAGGAGTTGATAACCCTTGCGGCAGAAGAAAGCGGACTGGACGTGCGCTTTTTCAAGCAAAACGACGAGCGGAACAAACGCCGCATCATGGGCGGAATTTTCGGGATGCGCTTCCCCTTTACCGTTGACGGTAACGTCGGACACGGAACGCCGCTGGATGGCGATCAGTTGTTCAAGGTACAGAGCGACGTCATCCGCAAGGCTGCGGAAAAAGGGTCGGGACTTTTCGTCGGGCGCTGCGCCGATTATGTCCTGCGCGACCATCCCCGCGCCGTAAGTATCTTCATTTCTGCTCATAAGGAGGACCGTTTGCGGCGAATCTCGGCCCTTTATGGCGTAGACTTGCGCAAGGCTGAAAATTTGATGGAGAAGGCTGACCGAAAAAGGTCGGAGTATTACAACTTTTACAGCCTCAAAACGTGGGGAGCTGCAGCCTCTTACGACCTTTGCATCAACTCTTCTGTCCTGGGCGTAGAGGAAACGGTCAAGTTCCTTTGCTCCTTCATCGACCGCCGCTTCGGCTTCTGAACCGGCGGTCAGGACAAGTGGGAACAGATGCGGAGGAGTTCCGTGCCGTTCCCTATGAGCAACGCACATAAGAGTGCGAGCAACAGTACGTCGGCGGCAGGGCGGAGGCGGGAAGGTAGCTGCCCGTATCCCCAGCCCAGCAGCAGCGGTACGGCAAAGAGCCAGTGCCCTCCGAAGATGACGGCCTCATTCATGCCATAGCGCAGGACGAAATGGGCCAGGACGTCGATGCTCAGGAACAAAAGCAGCTGTTGCACATATTTGTTGCGGCGGGCTTTCCACGCTGCGGCTGTGCAGAGCAGCAGAACAATCCCTACGCATACTGTTTTCCAGTGCGCATCGCCGTAGGTCGAGGCCGGGCGGAGTACCGTCTCGGTGCCTACGGTTTGCGGCGTGAGCGGTGCGGTGAGCATCGTGCTGCCCCAGAAGTCGGTGAAGGCGCGCTGCATGAATTCGGAATCGCCGAAGATGAAATATTTTTTGAGCCGGATGGTTGTCTCGACGGGCGTAGGCTCCTCGGGTGCGAGTAGCTTGATTTTTACGGAATAGAGCGCAAATACGAGACACACGCAGGCGGCAAATGGCCAGGCACACCGCCACATCGTGCGGAAAATGCGGCGCCACGTCGTTATCCGCCGGTTGAGCAGCAAGAGCAAGAGTGGCTTGGCTGCGTTGGTAACGGTAATGCCTCCGCACAAAAAGGTAAGCAGAAATACGCTGCGGCCCCGCACATATCCGCATTTCTTCCATTCTTCTGCCAGAAAGTAGAGGCTGAACACGAGTGCGGGCAGGGAGAATGTGTACGTTTCGATGGTGAACGACAGCACGGTGGTGGTGAAAAACGCCGCGCAGCACAGCGACAGCAGCAAAGCGCGCCTCGTGGGCAGCCCGACGATGCGGCGCAGGTAGCGGAAAACGAGCGTGACGGCGGAGGAAGTCAGCAGGCTCGTGCCGAGCACCAGGCCGAGAATGCCTGCGCGGGCATGCCCCATGGCCGAGAAGGGGAGGAGGAAAAAGGTTTTCAGTATGTGGAATACGTTGAAGAACGGATGGGAAATGTCGAACGTGCCGCCTCGTGTATATAAATGGAATATGTTGTCGTATCCTAAATAGCTGCCTATTGTGCCTTCTTCCATGTCGATAAACGGAGTATGATACAGCACTTGTGCGCCCAGCCAGGCATAGGCCAGGAAAAGGGCGGCGCACAGGATGGCTTCGGCCTTGTCGGGCGGGAACAGAAGGGTACGCGCCTCGTGAAGCGTGGCGCGCAGGTTGCGCAAGGAGCGGAGTAAGTATTGCTTCATGGGTTGGGTGTTTTTTGTCGGAAAGGTTTGTAGTGCGGGAATCGGGCCAGTGCCAACAGTGGTTTATCGCTGGCGCTGTCGCCGTAAACATGCAAGGCAAATTCAGAAAAGTGCGGCACTTTTTCCAAAAAGCGCCGCACCTTTTCCGGGCCCTTGCAGTTAGGGGTGGCAAAACGCCCGGTGAGCCGTCCGTTCTGCACTTCCGGTTCGGTGCCGATGACCTCTGTGAAGCCGGCCGTTTCGGCCCAGGGCCTGATCCATTGCGGCAGGGAGGCGCTGACGATCAGCAGGCGTGCTCCCCTCTGGCGGTGGCGCTCGATGGCTTCGGCGGCTCCGGGGCGCAGCAGTTGCGGTATGCGTAGGGCATAGCGGCGGCAGCGGTGGAGGAATTCGGAGTAGTCCATCCCGCAGAAAAAGGAGCTGAAGATGCGTTCCTTGGCCCGTCCGGCGGGCAAGAGACGCAGTACTGCGGCTGCTTTCATAAGGAGCATCAGCGGCATGCGGCAGAGGAAGGCGCGCCACCCGCAGGCGTGTATGAGGAAATCGGGCAGGGAATCGCACCGGATGAGGGTACCGTCGAAGTCGAATACGGCTATTTCCTGGGGTCGGGATGCGGGGGAATGGGTCATTTTGCGGAGCTTTAATAGAGGATGAGTGCGAAGGTCAGGAGCCATCCTGCCACGGTGATTTGCAGAAAGCGGTCGCGCAGGAGGATATCGGTGGGGTTGCAGTTTTGTTTTTCTACCAGTATGATTTGCAGGTAGCGCAGTATGCCGAGCAAAACGAAAGGTATGGTGTAGTACATTTGCTGGTTGCTTCTGAGCATGACCTCGGGCGAGAGGGTATAGAGGATGTAGACCACGGCGATGAGGGCGGAGAGGAAAGTGAGCGTTACTTGCAGGTATTCCTCGGTATAGGCTTGGGCGTTTGGGCGCGAGATGCGCCCCGTCTGGCGGAAATTGCGCAGGTCGTCGGAGCGTTTGGCAAGGGCCAGGAAGAGTGCAATGAGGAACGTCATGATGACGAGCCAGTGGGAAATGCGGATGTCTGAGGCGGCTCCTCCGGCAAGCAGGCGGAGGATGAATCCGGCGGCTATGAGGGTGATGTCGAGCAGCGGGTATCGCTTCAGCCAGAGCGTGTAGCCCAGGTTGAGGACGACGTAGGCGGCGGCCAGCAGGGGCAGCGTTTGCGGGCGTCCAGCGGCAGGGTGGGCCAGGAGGATGCCCGTGCCGGCGGCCAGAAGCAGGCAGAGGAGCAGGATGGCTGTGGCAGGTGAAACGCTGCCTTCTGCAATCGGTCGGTAGCGTTTGAGCGGGTGTTGTCGGTCTTGGGGAGCGTCTTTCAGGTCGTTGAGGATATAGATGCCGCTGGATATGAGGCAGAATGCACCCGCTGCCCAGGCGGTTGCCGCCAGTTTGGTGCAATCGGTGATTTCCCGGCCGAAGAAGAGTGGCAGGAAGAGTATGAGGTTTTTGACCCATTGGGCCGGTCGGAGCAGTCGGATGAGCGGGGGTAGTTGGTGCATGGGTTGTGTGTGGATGGAAAAAGAGAGCAGCCCTTCCTCTCCGGTATATGGTGGGGAGTACGGGGCTGCTCTTGGGTATGGGGCGGCTGTTGCCTTATTCGTAGGTCACGAGGTCTGCGCCGTCCAAGACAGAGTCGCCGGTATTGACACATACTTCCTTGATAACTCCGGCAGTCGTGGCAGGAATGTTGTTTTCCATCTTCATGGCTTCCAGAATGATCAGGGTGTCGCCCTTCTTTACGGTATCGCCGGGTTTCACTTTGATGGCTACGATGATTCCGGGGAGAGGCGATTTCTCGCTTTTCTTCGTAGCAGTCGGCTGTGCCGGAGCGGCAGCTTTGGCGGCAGGTCTGGGAGTTACGGCCGGGCGCACGGGGGCTGCGGCAGCCTGGAGCTCCTCTTCCAACTCTACGGAATAGGCCACACCGTTGACTTCTACCGTTACTTTCCCTTCTTCAGGCTCGCCGACGGTAACGGTATAGGGGTTTCCGTTGATTTTATACTTGTATTCTTTCATATTGTTCTGTGATGTTTGAAATGAAAATGATGGATTTTATTTCCGGACGGGACGGCCGGGCATCAGGCAGGGCTTGAAGGCCCAGGCGGTAGAGATGCTGCGGATGGTGAGGCGATTCGACTCGATGTCGTGCGGCGACAGGAGCGTTTCGTACAAAGCCATTGCGATAGCTGCATATTCCTCGCTTGCGCGTCCGGGTTGATTGGATTGGTTTTCTGTATTCATGAGTCTTTTCTAATCGGAATATCCAGTGCGTATAATCGGTTTACAAAGGAATGTTCCCGTGTTTCTTTGCCGGATTGACCACTTTCTTCGTCTGCAGTTGTTCCAAAGCGCGGATTACACGGAAGCGGGTATTACGCGGTTCGATCACATCGTCGATATAGCCGTACTTGGCAGCGTTGTAGGGATTGGCAAAGAGCTTGGTGTATTCTGCCTCTTTCTCGGCAAGGAATGCGGCAGGGTCTTCCTGTGCTTTTGCTTCTTTGGCGTACAATACTTCTACGGCGCCTGCGCCTCCCATAACGGCGATTTCGGCTGTCGGCCAAGCATAGTTCATATCGCCGCGCAGTTGCTTACAGCTCATCACAATGTGGCTGCCTCCGTAGCTTTTTCGCAGGGTGACTGTCACTTTGGGCACAGTTGCTTCGCCGTAAGCGTAGAGCAGTTTTGCGCCGTGCAGGATGACTGCGTTGTATTCCTGGCCTGTTCCGGGGAGGAAGCCCGGCACGTCTACCAGCGAGACGAGGGGAATGTTGAATGCATCGCAGAAGCGGACGAAGCGGGCGGCCTTGCGCGAAGCGTTGCAGTCGAGCACTCCGGCCATATACTTGGGCTGGTTGGCGACGATTCCCACGGAGCGGCCGTTCATATGGGCAAAGCCGATGATGATATTCTTGGCGTAATCCGGTTGAACTTCGAGGAATTCACCGTTGTCCACTATCGCTGCTACGACTTCATACATGTCGTAGGGTTTATTGGGGTTCTCCGGTACGATTTCGTTCAGGCGGTCTTCCATGCGATCCACGGGGTCGGTGCATTCTACTCGCGGGGCTTCTTCCATGTTGTTCTGCGGAATGTAGCTGATGAGCTTGCGGATGAGCGCAAAGGCTTCTTCTTCTGTCGCAGCGGTGAAGTGGCATACGCCGGACTTGGTGGAGTGTACGCTGGCTCCGCCGAGGGTTTCCTGATCGACGTCTTCGCCCGTAACGGTTTTCACTACCTTCGGTCCGGTAAGGAACATGTAAGATGTGCCTTCCATCATGAGGGTGAAGTCAGTTAAGGCTGGCGAATAGACAGCACCGCCAGCGCACGGGCCAAAAATGCCCGAGATTTGGGGAATAACGCCGGAGGCCAGGATATTTCTTTGGAAGATTTCGGCAAAACCGGCAAGGGCGTTGATGCCTTCCTGTATGCGTGCGCCGCCCGAGTCGTTGATTCCGATGCAGGGGGCGCCCATTTTCATGGCGAGGTCCATGACTTTGCAGATTTTCTGAGCCATGGTTTCCGAAAGTGAGCCGCCGGCTACGGTAAAGTCTTGTGCAAAAACGTAAATGAGGCGTCCGTCTATCGTACCGTATCCCGTGACTACGCCGTCGCCCAGGTACTGTTTCTTTTCCATGCCGAAGTTGGTGCAACGATGCAGTTGGAACATGTCCAATTCTTCGAAGCTACCTTCGTCGAGCAGCATGGCTATTCGTTCGCGGGCGGTGTATTTCCCGCGTTGGTGCTGTTTCTCGATCGCTTTTTCTCCTCCGCCGATGCGTGCTTTAGCGCGGAGTTCGATGAGTTCCCTGATTTTTTCCGTTTGAGTGCTCATTGAGTTTATTTAGATTGAAGAGTTTGTTTTTACGATAAGGAGCGTGGGCAGGGCGCTGTCTTTTATTGCCCGGGTTCGCAGAGTTCGGTAAGGATTCCTTGTGTGGACTTGGGGTGCAGGAATGCGATGTTGAGCTTTTCGGCACCGGGGCGCAGGGCTTTGTCGATGAGGCGCACGCCTGCGCTTTCTACTTCCTGGAGGGCATTGGCCACGCCGTCTTCTATGGCGAATGCCAAGTGGTGGATGCCTTCGCCGCGCTTTTCGATGAATTTGGCAATAGTGCTGTCTTCGCTGGTCGGCTCAAGCAGCTCTAATTTTACGTCGCCTACTTTCAGGAATGCGGTACGTACCTTCTGGTCTTCTACGACTTCTATGTTGTAGCACTTCAGTCCGAGGACTTTTTCATAGTAGGGCAAGGCTTCTTCGATGCTCTTGACGGCAATGCCCAGATGTTCGATGTGGGAAATTTTCATTTTTCGTAAAGGTTTTAGGTTTTTCCTCTGGAGATGCTTTTGGGATGCGCTGTTTCTCTTGGGAAACACTCCTTCAAGGACTTTGCAAAGGAAACCAATTTTCACTGAAAAAAAAAGCATGGAGGGACTTTTTTGGGCTTTTCTTTGCTTTCGTTCGGCATGGGTGTGTGGCGGGTATTGCTGGGGGCTGTACGAAAAGTCCTGCAACCTTAAAGTAAAAGTTGCAGGACTTTTTCGGAAAACATGCAAGGCTTTCCCGAAAGCCATGCGGTGCCTTTTTGCTATTCTTGTGTACCGGCTGTATAGCGGAAGTTGCGGAAGCGGGCTTCGCCGCCCTTGAAGGAGACCAATGCGGGGCGCAGGGCGTAGAAACCGTGGTAGCGGTTGTGGTGCATGTGGGCTACGTCGATGTGTTCGGCTACGGTCGTCCATTGACTGCTTCCGTGGGTACGGACTTGAATCTGCACCTGGTTGCGCTGATTGATGAGGCGTACGGTGAAAGGTCCGTCGTGCTCTATGGGGATTGTCTGCTCTTTGTCGGCCGCGGTGTGGAGCTTGAATGTGTGGCCGCAGGTGGTGATTCCGGCAAAAGCCTGTTCGTTGTAGAACAGGAGCAGGCCGGCGCTGTTGTGCTTGTCGAGCGCAATTTCGACTTCTACGGTGTAGCAGCTGTCGGTGGGCGTGACCAGAAGGAGCCTTCCCTCGGCAGGAGTCGTGCCTTTCCCTTTTACGTAAAGTGAATGGTTGCCGAACTTCAGGGAATCGGGGGCATATTCTTTCCAGAAGGTCCACTGCAGTCCCAGTTTTTCTCCGCTGAAATCGTCGGAGAGGGGGAGCCCGTGCTTGATTTCCGTTTCAGCTTTCGGGAAAGTGCCTTAGGCTGAAGTGCGGTACCATCCGTCGTCTGTCCACTCCACCGGCTCGATAAGCGTCGAGCGACCCAGCGTGTGGTAACCGTTGCGGTAGGCGTGGTAGACAATCCACCAGTTGCCTTCGGCATCGTCGATAAGGGTTCCGTGTCCTTTCGACCACCATTCTTCGCTGGCGCTGTAGGTGTGTACGATGGGGTTGTAGGGCGAGTTTTCCCACGGGCCGTCTACGTTTTTCGAGCGTGCGGCCACTGCCATGTGGCTGGTGGCCGGTCCTGCCGTGCCGCCTTCGGCCGAGGTGAGATAGTAGTAGCCGTTGTGGTAGATGAGTTTGGGCGACTCGAGGTACATGCCCTCGGTTTCCCACTCTTTGGGGTAGGCCCATCCGTCATAGACTCTCCGTTTCTGTCCTATGGTAGCCAGGCCGTCGTCGGTGAGCCGGATGATTTCTCCGTTGTTGACGTACAGATAGCGGTTTCCTGCGCTGTCGGCAATGTGTCCGGGGTCGATGCCTCCTACTTTCAAGTCGACGGGCTCGCTCCAGGGACCGCGTATGTCGTCGGCCCAGATTACCCAGTTGGTTCCGGCCGAGGGGAAGTAGAGATAGAACCGGTCTTTGTACTTAACAAGGTCGGGGGCCATGGCCGAGCCTTCATATTCCGGCACGGCGCGGCAGACGGGTTCCCAGTTCTGGAGGTCTTGCGAGTGCCAGATGAGAAATCCGGGGGCATAGTAGAAGGGAGAGTGGGTCATGTAGAAATCCTTGCCGTCGCGTACGATGCTGGGGTCGGGGTAGTCGCCGGGCAGTATGGGTAGCGGGAAAGTCTGGGCCCTTACTGAAAGCAGGGGCATGAGTGCCAGTAGCAGGCAGTATATTGCTTTCATCTTTTTCCCGTTTTTCAGTTTACTTGCGGAAAACTTTGGTGGAGAGGATGATGACATCTTCCAGGGGACGGTCGTGAGCGTCGGTAGGCATGAGCGTGATTTTCTCTACGACGTCCTGTCCTTCTACCAGCTCGCCGAATACGGTGACCGTACCGTCCAGGTGGGGCGTGCCGCCTGTTTCACGATAAACCTTGCGGTGCTCTTCGGGAATCGTGACCGGTCCCTCCTTTTTATATTGCTCTTCGGCCCGTTGGAGCGCGCGTGCCGAGAGAAGTCCTGCATTGCCCGGCGAGGCGAGCTCGGGTTCTTCGAGCAAAAGGTCGTAGCGTGCGCGATGATAAAGGTAGTTTTGCCGCCATTCGCCCATGCGTTTTTCGGTATTGTCCAGCTCTTCATCGGTAAAGGTGCGCCCCTGTACTACACAGAACTGGGTCCCTGCCGAACTGCGCGTGGGGTTTACCTCATCGCCCAGCTTGGCGTCGATCAGTGCGCCTTGCTTGCAGAAAAATTCGGGCTTGATTTCGGAATATACGCAGTATCCGCCGTCGCCATCGCCGTAGGTTTTCCCCGGAACCGGGTTCTTGCTGGTGGGATCGCCTCCCTGAATCAGGAAATCCTTGATGACCCGGTGGAAAATAACGCCTTCGTAGGCTTTGTCCTTGCACAGACGGATGAAATTGTCGCGGTGCAGCGGAGTCTCGTCATACAGCCAGAGCGTGAAGTTTCCCTGGTTGGTTTTTATGGTAACGTAGGTTTTCTTTTCTTCTTTCTTGCCGGCCTGTGCAGAAGAAATGCAGCCGAAAAGAAGAAGCAATGTGCAATAAAAAAGAATTCTTTTCATGAGTTTAAAACAAGTTGTGGTATATGTTAGGGCGGCAAAGATAGGAAAAGCGAAAAAAAATCCAAATAAAAATGTACCTTTGCGCTCGAAAAGTAGAACAAACACATTCGGGACTTTCATGAAATTTACAGAACTTGATTTGGAAGACCCTGTGCTGGATGCGTTGGAGGCGATGCGTTTCGAGGAATGTACTCCGGTTCAGGAACATACGATACCGCCCATTTTGGAAGGACGCGACCTGATCGGCATTGCCCAGACCGGCACGGGTAAGACGGCGGCTTATACGCTCCCGATATTGAACCGCATGCTTTCGGACGGACATCCGGAAGATGCTATCAATTGTATCATCATGGCGCCTACCCGGGAGCTGGCTCAGCAGATCGACCAGCAGATGGAAGGCTTCTCTTATTTTCTCCCTTTCTCCAGCGTGGCTGTGTATGGCGGAAATGACGGTACCCGTTTCGAACAGGAAAAGCGTGGATTGACGCTGGGTGCCGACATTGTCATCGCTACGCCGGGGCGCTTGCTGGCGCATATTGCGCTGGGATACGTCGATTTGTCAAGGGTTTCTTATTTTGTGCTGGACGAAGCGGACCGGATGCTCGACATGGGCTTTTACGACGACATCATGCAAGTGGTGCGTCTCTTGCCGGAAACGCGGCAGACTATCCTCTTTTCAGCTACGATGCCGGCCAATATAAAGAAATTGACCGAGACCATCCTGAAAGATCCGGTGGAGGTGAAACTTGCCATATCCCGGCCTGCCGATAAAATCAAGCAAAGCGTTACGATTTGCTACGAGCGTCAGAAGCTCCCGATGCTGCAGCAAATATTCGGAAACGGCGAATGCCCGAAAACCGTGCTTTTCTCTTCTTCCAAACAGAAGGTGAAAGAAATTGCACGGATGCTCCTGAAAAAAGGATTCCGGGTAGGCGAGATGCACTCAGACCTGGAACAATCGCAGCGCGACGAGGTGATGCGGCAGTACAAGAACGGTCATTTGGATATTTTGGTTGCCACGGATATTGTATCGCGCGGTATTGACATCGACGATATTGAACTGGTGGTCAATTATGACGTGCCCCACGACGCTGAAGACTACGTACACCGCATCGGGCGCACTGCTCGGGCCGACCGCGATGGAGCTTCGATAACGTTTGTCGGCGAGGACGAACAGCAGAAATGGGCTGCCATCGAGCGTTTTTTAGGGCGTGAAGTAGAGCGGAATGCAGTCCCCGCCGAATTTGGTGAGACGCCGGAATATAATCCTCGCAGCGGTAATCGCAAGGGAAGAGGGGGCAGACCGGGCAATCGGGGCAAGGGCGGTAATGCGGGTGCTTCGGCACATTCGCAGAACCGCTCCCGGCAGAATCCGCGCCCGCAGGCTCCTGCCTCCGGCGAGGCTTCGCGTTCTTCCCGCCGTTCGCACGGGCGCAGACGGAACCGGGGCAAAACGGAAGAAAAGAATACCGGGAATTAAGACTATGACAACACGAGGCCTCTCCCCTTTCGGGTGGAGGCTTTTTGCAGAAATAAAGTGAGGTAATTAGACAAAAGACATTGGACGGTTATGAAAAGGTTAGGAATGTTTTTTTGCATTCTGCTGTTCTTCTTATCGGGGCCTGTGCAGGCTCAGGGCGGCAGGACTTATGAAAATCTGGCTTTTGAAAGTGTTCTGATGAAAAAGAAGATGCGGTATGCGCTGTATCTTCCTCCCGGTTACCATTTCTCCAAGAAGTCTTATCCTGTTCTGTATCTGTTTCATGGAGCAGGGGAGAACCATTTGGCCTGGTTGCGCAAGGGAAAACTGAAAGAGATTATAGACCGGCTGATAGAAACCCGCGCGATTGACCCGATTATTGTGGTGATGCCTGATGCGGGGATGAGTTATTATATGAATAGCCGTTCGGGTGATTCACCTTATGAGGACTATTTTTTCCGTGAGTTCAAGCCCTATATCGAGAGCTTCTATCGGGTTGAGAAGGGAAAGCGCTTTACTTCGGTAGCGGGCTTCTCGATGGGTGGCTACGGGGCGCTGCTTTATGCGCTTCACCGGCCGGATTTGTTCCAAAGCTGTGTAGCCTTGAGTGCGGGAGTACGTACTGATGAGGAAATGGAGGCGCTCAGTGAGAAGGATTATAATTCGCGTTACCGCATCGCGCTGGGGCCCCATGTCGAGGGAGAATCGCATGTGTCGCCTTATTATGCGGAGAATTACAGCATTCTGAACTTGGTTTCCCGCATGCCGAACGAGCAGAAAAAGCAGGTTCGCTTTTATATTGACTGTGGAGACGACGACTTTCTGTATAAAGGTAACTCCATGCTTCATATCTTGATGCGCGACAAGGGCATACCTCATGAGTTCCGTATTCGTAACGGTGCTCATAATTGGGAATATTGGCAAACGGGGCTGAGGAACGGATTGCTGTTTATTCAGGCTGGAATGAAGCGTTAAAAACGCGTTTTGCTTTATTGTGAAGCGGAAGGCACTTCAACCTTGAGGTCTCCGAACGCATAGTTCTGGGAACGGGAGCGGCTATAGGTGCAGAAGAAACCGAGATGGCTGGAGTGGGTGTAGGTAGTGTCGGTTCCACTTCCCCAGAGCGAAAGCGTCGGTTGCCCTTCGAGGTTGGCAAAAAGTTCCCATTTTCCTTGCTCGTCGCAGCATACGCGTAGCCGGAGCATGGTGTAGGCGGCAAGAAGCAGTTCGGAGTGGCAGTCGAAGATGATGGCCGTGTCGTTCGGAAGTCCGTTTTGCCGGCAGAGGGCGAGGTATTGCCCTTCGGGGTCGCCGGTCAGTGTGGCATTGCTGATTCCGAGGGCTAAGAAGTAGCCTTGTAGCGAGTTGCTCAGGTCGGACTGATTGGACGAGAGGTAGACGCGTGCCCGGGTTGTGGGGGTAGGTTCCTTTCCGTTCAGTTGGAAACGGAAGTCCCATTGCGCCCCCCGCAGGGCTGTGGAGGGCGCGGAGATGTAGGTACTGCCTGCTTCGTGGTCGTTGAGGGCGAAAAGTGAGTAGCCTCCATAATAGAACCGCTGCTCGAATCGGGCGGTATCGCCGCTCCAGACTGTCGGGTCGCCATAGGTGATAATCGAAGTTCCGGGGGTGTCGGGTTGGCCGGTTTCCGGCGTGTCGGGAAGTTGGGGCTCGTCGTTGTGGGTACATGCACACAGCGTGAGTGCGAGCATGAAGCTCATCTTCAAGGAAAATAATATGATAGAATTGTTTTTCATGTGGCTTGTTTGTTGTATTTTTGCGTCCGCTTTCAAGATTGTGCCCAAAGGTACTTGTTCTTGACTGCATGTACAAGACGAATTTAAAGAAAAGAAAAAAGGTAAAAAGATGAAGGTAGCCATTGTCGGCGCCAGCGGCGCAGTAGGACAGGAGTTCCTAAAGGTTCTTGAAGAGAGAAATTTCCCGATTGACGAACTTTTATTGTTTGGCTCCAAACGCAGTGAGGGACGTACTTATTCTTTCCGCGGAAAAGACGTCGTGGTTAAGCTGTTGCAGCATAACGATGACTTTAAGGGAGTGGATGTGGTATTTGCTTCGGCGGGTGCCGGGACGTCGAAAGAGTTTGCTGCCGACATTACGAAGTACGGTGCGGTGATGATTGATAACTCCAGCGCTTTCCGTATGGATGAGGATGTACCTTTGGTCGTTCCGGAGGTAAATCCGGAAGATGCGCTTCAACGCCCTCGGGGAATTATTGCCAATCCGAACTGTACGACCATACAGATGGTGGTGGCGTTGAAAGCAATCGAAAATATTTCTCATATTCGTCGGGTGCACGTAGCCACCTATCAGGCTGCGAGCGGAGCAGGAGCCGCTGCAATGGCGGAGCTGCACGAACAATATCGGCAGATTATCAATAATGAAGAACCGGTAAAGGTAGAGAAATTCCCCTATCAGTTGGCCTATAACGTAATTCCGCAGGTGGATGTGTTCATGGAGAACGGCTATACGAAAGAGGAAATGAAAATGTATAACGAGACGCGCAAAATCATGCATTCGGATATTAAGGTAAGTGCGATATGCGTGCGTGTTCCGGCTTTGCGCTCCCATTCTGAAGGAATCTGGATAGAGACAGAACGTCCGGTTTCGGTGGAAGAGGCGCGGAAGGCATTTGCCGAAGGCGAAGGCTTGGTACTGATGGATAATCCGGAGAAGAAGGAATATCCCATGCCGCTTTTCCTTGCGGGAAAAGATCCTGTATATGTAGGGCGAATCAGGAAAGACCTGACCGACGAAAACGGTCTTGCTTTCTGGATTGTGGGCGACCAGATCAAGAAGGGCGCTGCACTGAATGCCGTACAGATAGCAGAGTATTTGCTGAAGGTGGGCAACTTGAAATGAGAGTTTCTCTCTATATAATATAAAAATGTATAAGTGTGCCCTGCTTGATTGGAAGCGGGGCTTCTTTTAATCTGATAGTTTATGATAAAGGAACGCATTGCTCTACTTAGAGACTGGATGAAGCGTAAGAATTTGGACGCTTTTGTTATTCCCAGCGCGGATCCGCATATGGGAGAGTATATAGCACCGCTTTGGAAATCGCGCGAGTGGATTTCCGGTTTTACGGGCTCGGCGGGAACCGTAGTGGTGACGCAAGACAAAGGAGGGTTATGGACTGATTCCCGGTATTTCATACAGGCCGAACGTCAACTGAAAGGCAGCGGGCTGGATTTGTACCGCAGTTTCCAGCATGAGACGATGGTAGAAATTCCAGCATGGCTGCTTGAAGAATTGCCGGAGCGGAGCCGTGTCGGCATCGATGCGCAGATTTTCACTCAGGCAGAAGCAGACTGTTTGCGCAGGCTGTTCGCTAAAAAGGATATCGAGCTGGTGGCTTGTCCGGATCCGATGGCTGAATTGTGGAAAGACCGTCCTTCTATCCCGATGGGAATGGCAGAAATCTACGATTCCAAGTATACGGGCGAGAAAGCATCGGAACGTTTGGTCCGTTTGCGCAAGGAGTTGGAAAAATTAGGTGCAGATTCCATATTTGTCACACCGCTGGATGATATTGCCTGGTTGCTGAATATTCGGGGAACGGACGTTGTCTACAATCCGGTACTCATCAGCTATCTGTTGGTAGAGCCGGAAGGGGCTACTTTGTTCGTACATCCCGAGAAATGCTCTCAGGAGGTGGTTGCTTACCTGCAGGGCGAGGGAGTAGGCATTGCGCCCTATGATAAGGCTTTTGAAGCCTTGGCCCGCTTGAAAGGCAGACATATCCTTTTGCAGCCTTCGAAGACCAGTATGGCTGCATACACGTCGGTAGATCCGACACAGAATGAGATTGTCGCAACTTGTTCTCCGCTGTCTTGGATGAAAGCAATCCGCACTTCTACGGAAATAGAGGGCTTGCGCCGTTGTCTGATACGCGATGGCGTAGCGCTTGTTAAGTTCCAAAAGTGGCTGGTCGATGCCGTACAGCGTGGAGAGACTGTTACTGAGATAAGTTTGTCGAAGAAACTTTGTGAATTTCGCTCTCAACAGGATTTGTTCCGCGGAGAGAGTTTTGCCACGATTGCCGGCTACGGTGCTAATGCTGCTTCGCCTCATTATTGTGCAACGCCGGAGACCGATGCCAAACTGGAGGCACGGGGGTATCTGTTGCTGGACAGTGGTGGACAATATCTCGACGGAACAACGGATATCACGCGTACCATCGTTCTGGGACCGATGACTGAGGATGAGAAAATCGATTATACGTGTGTTCTGCGCGGAAATATAGATTTGGCTTCTGTCAAGTTCCCCAAAGGGACGTGCGGCACTCAGTTGGATGCGTTTGCCCGTGCGCCGATGTGGGAGCGCGGTATGCAGTATTTGCATGGAACGGGGCACGGCGTCGGTCAATACCTGAATGTTCATGAAGCAACGGACTTGTATCAGTTCCGTATGGACAGCATGCCCCATCCGTTGATGCTGAATTCTACGATTACCGACGAGCCTGCTTTGTACAAAGAAGGAAGTCACGGTTGTCGTACGGAGAATATGTTGCTCATTGCTCTTGACCAGACTACGGAATTCGGCGATTTCTATAAATTTGATACGATAACGCTTTGCCCGATTGATACAGAGCCTATTATCCGTTCCATGATGACTCCGCGGGAAATCACATGGCTCAACGAATATCACGACCGGGTATATCAGAAGTTGTCTCCTTATCTTTCGGAAGAAGAACGCGAATGGCTGCGCGACCGTTGCCAGCCGATTTGAGAAAGGTGACTTTTATTCGTAAGACAAGTGATGCTAAACTGAAAGAAATAAGTAAATTTGCCGCCAAAAAGAAGAATAAAAAAGTAGGATTATGATAAAGATAACTTTTCCTGATGGCTCCGTGCGTGAATATGAAGCAGGAGTTACTGGCATGCAAATTGCGGAGAGCATTTCGCCCCGCCTTGCAAAAGAAGTTTTGGCATGCGGTGTAAACGGTGAAACCGTTGAACTGAACCGCCCGATACAGGAAGATGCTTCCGTAGTGCTCTACAAGTGGGAGGACGAAGAGGGTAAGCATGCTTTCTGGCACACGAGTGCTCACTTGATGGCTGAGGCTCTGCAGGAGCTTTATCCCGGTATCCAGTTTGGAATCGGCCCGGCCATCGAAAATGGTTTCTACTACGACGTTGATGCCGGCGATACGGTCATCAAGGAAGGAGACCTTAAGGCTATTGAAGAAAAGATGCAAGAGTTGGCGGCAAAAGGCGAGGCGCTAATTCGGAAAGACGTCTCGAAAGCGCAAGCTCTTGAGGAATTTCGTGCTGCAGGGCAGACGTATAAGTGCGAATTGATCGAAGACTTGGAAGACGGACACATTACGACTTATACGCAGGGCAACTTTACCGACTTGTGTCGTGGCCCGCATTTGGTAAGTACGGCTCCCATCAAGGCCGTGAAGCTGACGGCTGTGGCCGGCGCTTATTGGCGCGGACAGGAAAATCGCCCCATGCTTACCCGTATTTACGGCATCAGTTTCCCGAAAAAGAAACTGTTGGACGAGTATTTAGTCCTGCTGGAAGAGGCTAAGAAGCGTGACCACCGTAAGATAGGTAAGGAGATGGAGCTGTTCATGTTCAGCGAGATGGTCGGAAAAGGTCTACCCATGTGGTTGCCTCGTGGTACGGCTCTTCGTCTGCGCCTGGAAGATTTTCTCAAGAAGATTCAGCGTCGTTTCGGCTATTTGCAGGTAATGACGCCGCATATAGGTAATAAACAGCTGTATGTGACTTCCGGCCATTATGCCAAGTACGGGAAAGATTCTTTCCAGCCTATCCATACTCCGGAAGAAGGTGAGGAATATTTGCTGAAACCGATGAACTGCCCGCACCACTGCGAGATTTATAAATGGCAACCGCACTCCTATAAAGACCTTCCTCTGCGTTATGCTGAGTTTGGAACGGTATATCGTTATGAGCAAAGTGGCGAGTTGCACGGATTGACCCGTGTGCGCAGCTTTACGCAGGACGATGCCCATATTTTCTGTCGCCCGGACCAGGTGAAGGAAGAGTTCTTGAAAGTGATGGATATCATCATGATTATTTTCAAGGCTTTGGACTTCGAAAATTTTGAGGCTCAAATCTCTTTGCGCGATAAGAATAACCGCGATAAATACATCGGTAGTGATGAAAACTGGGAGAAGGCTGAACGGGCCATTGTTGAGGCTTGTGAAGAAAAAGGGCTGAAGGCTAAAGTAGAATACGGCGAGGCTGCTTTCTACGGGCCTAAGCTGGACTTCATGGTGCGCGATGCCATCGGCCGCAAATGGCAGTTGGGTACCATTCAGGTAGACTATAATCTTCCCGAGCGCTTCCAGTTGGAATATACTGGTGCGGACAATATGAAGCATCGTCCGGTTATGATTCACCGTGCTCCCTTCGGCTCGATGGAACGTTTTGTGGCTGTGCTTATCGAGCATACCGGAGGTAAATTCCCGCTTTGGCTTACCCCGGATCAGGTAGTTGTACTTCCTATCAGTGAAAAGTATAACGACTATGCCCAGAAGGTGCGTGCCGCTCTGGATGCTGAGGATATCCGTGCTCTGGTAGACGAGCGGAATGAGAAGATCGGACGTAAGATTCGTGATAATGAGTTGCGTCGGATTCCTTATTTGCTTGTCGTCGGCGAAAAAGAACAGGAGGAGGGAACCGTTTCCGTGCGTAAGCAGGGAGAAGGCGACCAAGGGTCGATGAAAATCGCCGATTTTGCAAAAAAAGTGCAAGAGGAAGTACAAACTATGCTGAATAAGTACTAACTTTGCGGCCCATATCAATGACTTAGAAGAAAGGGATAATCGAAAAAGACAGAATGAAAAACGATAACAGACACAAGAGTAAAGCTCCTGAGTATCGCATTAACGACGAAATCCGTGTAAAGGAAGTGCGAATCGTAGGCGATAATATCGAATCGAAAGTATATCCTATCGCTCAGGCTTTACGAATAGCGGAAGAGCATGGCGTAGATCTCGTGGAAATCTCTCCGACGGCGCAACCGCCTGTATGTCGCCTGATTGATTATTCCAAGTTTCTTTATCAATTGAAGAAGAAAGCCAAGGAACAGAAGGCCAAGCAGGTAAAAATCAATGTAAAGGAAATACGGTTCGGACCGCAAACGGACGACCATGACTATAACTTTAAATTGAAGCATGCGCGCGGTTTCTTGGAAGGAGGAGACAAAGTAAAGGCTTATGTTTTCTTCCGTGGACGCTCCATTCTCTTCAAAGAGCAGGGCGAGGTTTTGCTGTTGCGCTTTGCCAACGATTTGGAAGATTGTGGCAAGGTCGAACAAATGCCTTTGCTGGAAGGAAAACGAATGACCATCTTTATCGCTCCGAAGAAGGGTGGCCTTTCGAAAGCCGCCAAGGCTGAGAAACAGCAGGCCGCTGCCGCTCAAAAGCAGGCGGAAACTGAAGAAGAAAAACAAAAAGAAAAAAATGCGCCGACGCTCTGAGGTATAGTTGCGCGGCCATATTCAATTACTAAATAAAAACAAAACCAAAATGCCAAAAGTTAAGACTAACTCCGGTTCAAAAAAGAGATTCGCTCTTACCGGAACGGGTAAAATTAAAAGGAAGCATGCTTATCATAGTCACATCCTGACTAAGAAAACCAAAAAGCAGAAGAAGAATCTTTGTAAAATGGGCCTTGTTGCACGTGCTGACATGCAGCAGGTTAAAGAGCTCCTTTGCTTGAAGTAATCCAAAGTTGCAGGAGATAAGCAAAAAAGTTTTTCAGTAATTTAGTTATTAACCGAATGTTCAGCTACAGAATAGAATACCAGAAAGTTCTCTGATGAGTAAGTAAATCAGTGACGCTGACGTTCAAAAAGAGAAAAAAACTATGCCAAGATCAGTAAATCACGTTGCTTCAAGAGCAAAAAGAAAGAAAATCTTACGTCTTACCCGCGGCTATTTCGGCGCGCGCAAGAATGTTTGGACCGTTGCCAAGAATACTTGGGAAAAAGGTCTTACCTATGCCTATCGCGACCGTAAGAACAAAAAGCGTAATTTCCGCGCACTGTGGATTCAGCGTATCAATGCTGCCGCTCGGTTGGAGGGCATGAGCTATTCCACTCTGATGGGTGCTCTGCACAAGGCCGGTATCGAAATCAACCGTAAGGTGCTCGCCGATTTGGCCATGAACCATCCCGAAGCATTTAAAGCTATTGTCGCAAAAGTAAAGGCTGCGTAAATCGAAGTGCTCTCTGCTTGAGCAGAAATAGTTGATTTATAGGACTTCTCCCGGAGGTGCATACTTCCGGGAGAAGTTTTTTTATGGTGTAGCGTGTTCTTCCTTTATCCCTTTTGAGGATTTCAGGCTGGGGAAAAGCTACGTTTCCTTTCGACTGCGGCAGCGTTTCCTTCGTTTGCCGGGTGGATTAGCCTGTGGGGAAGATTGTGATGCGGCCTGATTTGTAATCGAAAGAGAGTGCTTGTTTATCGGTGGGCAAGCCGTGCGTACCGATAACTCATGTACCAAAGTATGCCGATGGTTAAGGCCGTGCAGAGGATGACCAGCGGGAGTGAGACGGTTTCGTCGCCAGTTTCGCTGAGTACATTGACCCATTGCCAGTTTGAGTTATACGGTTGATTGGGGTAGACCAATATGGCCAATGTGTTATTGGCGCTGTGGGCCAATATGGCTGCCCATAATCCGCCGTATGCACAGATGTATCCCAATGCAGCTCCCAGCAAGAGTCGGGGTAAGAATCCATAGAATTGCAAATGGATGGCGGAAAAAAGAAATGCCGTAATCCATACTGCTGCGTGAAAGCGCAGGGGATCTTGCGGAAAAGTGCTTACGCTTTTTGTCGTTTCTGCAGAGGCTTTTGGGAAGAGCCAGCGGTAGATGAGTTTCATGAGTAGCCCGCGGAAAAGCAGTTCTTCGCTGATTCCGGCCAGGATGGCAATAATCAAGATGTTGAGCAGCAGAACAGAAATCCGTTCGTCGTGCAGCATGCTTTCAATTAGGAGATTGGCGCTTTGCTCCATTTCTGTCAACCACTGTTCCAGACCTTGAAGCAACTGCGGAAGTTTCAGGTTCATGTTCCATTGTGCAGTGAGGTCGATGAGCGGATTGAGCAGCCCTATTACCGCTATTGCGCAAAGGAGCAGGTCGATTCGGGGGCGTCGTATGGAGAGAACCTGCAGCGCCGGCTGGCGGAAGAGCAGCAATACGCCCATGGCAGGCGGCAGAATGAAGAGACACACGTCTTGTATGACGACCGAAGCACGGGCCACGGGGGCCAACGTCGGGTCGGGAGCCACAATTTGCAACATGAGAAGCGGGAAAAGACTTAAGAAAAATCCCGCAACGATGAGTAGCAGCAAGACGCCGGCCTGGCAGCGGCGGCTGCGTTGTTCGTACATTCCTTGGTATAGCATAGCAGGGGCAAAGATACTATCTTCCGTTTTTATAAAGGAAATATGCGACGGCGGTTTTTTGCCGATTGGAAGAAATTCCGTATTTTTGCACGCTCAAAGTGCCCTTTACGAGCAGATAATGAAGAATTCACGAAAATAAAATCCACAAATTCAGACTTGCAGAATGAACATTTCATTGCAAAACAATGACGACAACGTAAGCGCTCTGCTTACCGTCAAGATGGAGAAAGCCGACTATGAGGCTCAATATGAGAAAGCGTTGAAGAAGTACCGCCAGCAGGCCCGTATCCCGGGTTTCCGTCCGGGCATGGTGCCGATGAACCTCATCAAGAAGATGTATGGAAAAGCCCTGAAAGCTGAAGAAGTTAATAAGGTGTTGGGCGAAAAAGTGTATGGATATATCAGAGAGAATAAAGTGGCTATTTTGGGTGAGCCTTTGCCCAACGAAGACAAGCAGCCCCAAATCGATTTTGATAACCAGGACGAATTTGAATTCCTTTTCGACCTTGCTTTGGCTCCCGCGGTGAAAGTGGAAATCGGCAAAGACGATACCTTGCCTTACTACCACATCGACGTCACCGACGAGATGGTCGACAATCAGATAAACATGTATCGCCAGCGTGGCGGTTCCTATGAGAGCGCTGAAAGCTACGAAGACAAGGACATGCTGAAAGGTACCCTTGTAGAACTCGGCGAAGACGGAAACGCCAAAGAAGGCGGTCTGCTCCTGGAGAATACCCTGCTTATGCCTACTTATATGAAGGACGATGCACAAAAGGCTCTGTTCGACGGGAAAAAGGTAGGGGAAACGGTCGTATTTAATCCCACAAAAGCATACAACAGCTCGGAGGCTGAAATCGCAGCCCTGCTGAAAGTGGAAAAAACAGAACTGGCAAACCATACGGGCGACTTCAGTTTTGAGATAAAGGAGATTTCCCGTTTCAAAATGGCCGACTTCGATCAGAACCTTTACGATTCTGTTTTCGAAAAAGGAACCGTTACGACCGAAGCTGATTTCCGCGCTAAGGTAAAGAGCCTCGTAGCAGAGCAATACGCTATGGACAGCGATTATAAGTTCCTCTTGGACGTGCGTTCCGCCATGGAGGTGAAAGTGGGCAAAGTCGCTTTCGCCGACAAGCTGCTCAAGCGCATCATGTTGATCAACAGCAAAGACAAAGACGAAAAAGCTATTGATGCCAACTACGAGAAGAGCACAAAAGAACTCACCTGGCACCTGATCAAGGAAGAACTGGTGAAGCAGACCGGCGTGAAAGTGGACGATGCGGACCTGAAAAATACCGCTCGTGACATGGTGAAGATGCAGTTCGCACAATATGGAATGCTCAACGCTCCTGACGAAATCCTGGACAAATACGCAGCCGAGATGATGACAAAGCAGGAGAGCGCTGAGCGCGTTCTCAACCGTGCCGTAGAAGTGAAACTGACTGTTGCACTGAAAGGCTTGGTTACATTGGATGAAAAGACGGTAAGCGTCGATGAGTTCAACAAGATGATTCAAGACGAAGCATAAAATTGCACAATGGACGATTTTAGGAAATTTGCCACAAAGCATTTGGGCATGAACGGGCATGTGCTGGACGACGTAGTCCGTGCGCAGGCCGGCTACCTGAATCCGTATATTCTGGAGGAACGGCAGCTCAATGTGACCCAGATGGATGTCTTTTCCCGGCTGATGATGGACCGTATTATCTTTCTCGGAACGGAGATAAATGACTATACGGCCAACACGTTGCAGGCACAGATGCTTTATCTGGACTCTGTAGATCCGGGCAAGGACATATCGATTTATATCAATTCCCCCGGCGGGTCGGTATATGCCGGGTTAGGTATATACGATACGATGCAGTTCATTTCCAGTCCGGTGTCGACCATTTGCACCAGCATTGCCGCCTCTATGGCTTCAGTGCTGCTGGTGGCCGGAACCGAAGGGAAGCGTTTTGCGTTGCCTCACTCGCGCGTTATGATCCATCAGCCGATGGGCGGCGTGCAGGGTCAGGCAAGTGATATTGAGATTACAGCCCGGCAAATCAAGAAATTGCAGGAAGAACTGTACACGATCATCTCCCAGCATTCGCATACTCCCTATGAGAAAGTCTATGCAGACTCCGACCGTGACTATTGGATGACGGCGGCAGAGGCTAAGGAATATGGTATGATTGACGAAATTCTGGTTCGCAAACCGGCGCAGACCGACGCTCCTTCGGGAAGTGAGACGGTCGTGAACGGATAAAACGAAGTGAATCAAACGGTGCAATAACCTATCATTTGAAGTAATAACACGAGAGATGCTTTCCTTTTTCCCCGTCGTGGGGGATTGAGAGTGCATCTCTCTTTTTTATAATCATATAATCATGGATAATCATAAAGGCGGGCGGGCTAAGATGAACCAGTGCAGCTTTTGCGGCCGTCCGGAGACAGAAGTGAACATGCTGATTACCGGCTTGAACGGATTTATCTGCGACGATTGCGCTCTGCGGGCCGGAGAAATGGTGAAAGAGCACCTGCATTTGGCGTCGAGTAACCGCAATGCCAACAATCTGCGCTTCGAAGATTTGCCCCGGCCCTATGAGATAAAGGCTTTCCTCGACCAGTTTGTCATTGGTCAGGACGAGGCCAAACGCCATCTCTCCGTAGCGGTCTATAATCATTATAAGCGCCTTCTTCAGGAAGACAGTAAGGATGACGTAGAAATCGAGAAGTCGAACATCATAATGGTGGGCAGTACCGGTACGGGTAAGACCCTTCTGGCGCGTACGATAGCCAAGTTGCTCAATGTGCCTTTCACCATTGTGGACGCTACGGTGCTTACCGAGGCCGGCTACGTGGGCGAGGATATCGAAAGCATCCTCACCCGGCTGCTGCAAGTGGCCGATTACGATGTGCCCAAGGCTGAGCAAGGCATCGTTTTCATTGACGAAATTGACAAGATAGCCCGCAAGAGTGACAATCCTTCCATTACGCGTGACGTGAGCGGCGAGGGCGTTCAGCAGGGTTTGCTGAAGCTGTTGGAAGGTTCGGTGGTGAATGTACCCCCTCAGGGAGGGCGGAAACATCCGGAACAGAAGATGATTCCGGTGAATACGAAGAACATCCTGTTCATTTGCGGGGGCGCTTTCGATGGCATTGAGCGTAAGATTGCGCAGCGTCTCAATACGCGCGTCGTAGGTTACGCTGCGGCTAAAGCCGTAGACCAGGTGGACCGCAAGAATCTCATGCAGTACATTGCTCCGCAGGACTTGAAGGCGTATGGATTGATACCGGAGATTATCGGCCGTCTGCCGCTGCTTACTTATTTGCAGCCGCTCGACCGCGCTGCGTTGCGTGCTATTCTGACCGAGCCGAAGAACTCGATTATCAAGCAGTACGTCAAGTTGCTGGCGATGGACGGCATCAGTCTTTCGTTCGACGAGGAGGCTTTGGAATATATCGTCGATAAGGCTATCGAATTCAAGCTCGGTGCGCGTGGTTTGCGCTCGATTGTGGAGACGGTCATGTCGGACCTTATGTTCGATGCGCCGGGCAGCGATACGAAGGAGATTAGGATTACGCTCGACTATGCCCGCAACCGAGTTGAGAAAGCGAATGCAGCCCGCTTGCAAAGTGTCTGAACGCGTTGTCTTTTTCCCCGGAACTGTTTAGAATTTGATGCGCACCCTTTTTCAAAAGGATGCGCATCAAATTTTTGTATGCGTTGCATCGGCATTCCCGATGTACCGTGGAATTGGTCTTTCCGCTCCGGGTGAATTGGTAGGAACAGAAAAGGGGCTGCATCGAAACCGTAGTTTCGGTGCAGCCCCAGGCTGTAAGGTTAGCGTTTAGTTTAGAAGTTGGTATATCCGCTCCAGCCGAATACGCTGCTGTCTGCGCCCGTGTTTCCGTCAGCTACGGTAACGTTACCCGTTCCGTTTACTTCGTTGTCGCTGAACGGAGTGCTCAACTGATTGCTGAGCTGGATGCTCGTGCTGGGATCTGCAGGGTCTTTGCTGTCGGTCAGGTCTACGAGGTCTTCTACGTTTCCGTTGCCTTTAACTACTGCATTCACGATGGTAGCCTTAGCTTTGCGACGAATCTTGATGGCGTCTTGCAGGGCGGCATCCGTGCTGCGTGTCTCGATTGTCATGTTCTCGATGCGGAAGTTAGACTGAGGAGTGTGATTCGAGCCGTCGCCGTCGAGGTTACCGTCAGCTTCTACGCCGCGGGGGTCGCTCTCGTCACTGGTAAAGCCTGCTTCCCAAATGCCGTAGCAGTTGGAGAGAGTTCCGCAGTAACCTTGGGTGAAGTCGAACATGTCGTCTTCGCAATTCACAGCGAGTAGGTTGCTTACATTTACGCTACCTCCGAAGAACTCGATGGCATCGTCTGCACCGTCGGCAATGTAGATGTTGCTGATCGTAGTACCGTTACCCACGCCGTTCAGCGTCAATCCGTTGTGCTCGATTTCGCCGCTCGAGCGGGCACCGCTGTTAAGGATCTTCACGTAGGTGAGTACACCCGAGTTGTCAGCAGCATCGGTTCCACCGTATTTGTAGTCGTTGTTGATTTCGGTAGAGCCTTCGTTTCCGCTGGCGTTGGGGCCGGAGATGGGGGCAC
Organism: Bacteroidaceae bacterium; assembly: GCA_050946375.1. GTDB lineage: Bacteria > Bacteroidota > Bacteroidia > Bacteroidales > Bacteroidaceae > UBA1794. Next base: position 63,345 of record JBMNUT010000014.1, read on the forward strand.
GGCCGTTAAGGATGATACCGCCCCAGTATCCGGAGCCTGCATTGTCGGCATCGCCTTTGAAGGTGATGGGCTGTTCTGCCGTACCTTCTGCAATCAGTTTACCGCCACGCTCAACGAGGAGGTAGTTGGCGAAGCCTTGGCGTACGTTGATGGTCATGCCGGCCGGAATCGTGAGGGTAGCGCCGTCAGCAACGATAACGCTTCCGTCGATGATGTATTCCTTGTTGGCGTCGAGCGTCATGTCGCTGTTGATAATGCCGTGGAGGGATTCAGCCTCGCTGCTGGTGTTTCCGGAGAATTCGTAGCCCGTCCAGCTGAGTGCTGCGGTGTTGGCACCGGTGTTGCCTGCAGTTACGGTTACGTTACCCGTTCCGTTCACTTCGTCGCCGCTGAACGGAGTGCTCAGCAGGTTGGTGAGCTGGATGCTTGTGTTGGGGTTTGCAGGATCTTTGCTGTCGGTCAGGTCTACGAGGTCTTCTACGTTTCCGTTGCCTTTAACTACTGCATTTACGATAGTAGCCATGGCTTTGCGGCGAATCTTGATGACGTCTTGCATGGTAGCGTCCGTGCTCAGCGTTTCGATCGTCATGTTTTCGATGCGGAAGTTAGACTGGGGCGTGTGATTCGAGCCGTCGCCGTCGAGGTTACCGTCAGCTTCTACGCCGCGGGGGTCGCTCTCGTCGCTGGTGAAGCCGCCTTCCCAAACGCCGTAGCAGTTGGAGAGCGTACCGCAGTAGCCCTGAGTGAAGTCGAACATGTCGTCTTCGCAGTTAACGGCGAGTAGGTTGCTTACGTTTACGCTACCTCCGAAGAATTCGATGGCATCGTCTGCACCGTCGGCAATGTAGATATTGTTGATCTGAGTGCCGTTACCCACGCCGTTCAGCGTCAGTCCATTGTGCTCGATGTCGCCGCTCGAGCGGGCACCGCTGTTGAAGATTTGCACGTAAGAGAGTACGCCCGAGTTGTCGGCAGCATCGGTTCCACCGTATTTGTAGTCGTTGTTGATTTCGGTAGAGCCTTCGTTTCCGCTGGCGTTGGGACCGGAGATGGGAGCACGGCCGTTGATGATGATACCGCCCCAGTAGCCGGAACCGGCGTTGTCAGCATCGGCGCAGAAGGTAATGGGGTTCTCGGCTGTACCGTTGGCCAGTATCTTACCGCCGCGGTCTACGAGGATATAGCTTGCAAAGCCGGGTCTGGCTTTGATGGTGGTTCCTGCCGGTATTTCCAAAGTAGCTCCGTCGCTGATGATGAGGCTTCCCGTCAGAGTGTAAGCCGTGTTTGCGTTCAGTGTCTTTGTACCTGTGATTGTTCCGATCAGGTCCTCTGCTGTCGTAGGAGCAGGAGGGGGAGTCTGGGTCGGTTCGTCGTCGTCACTACATGCGCTGAAGGTCATAACCGAAGTCAGGGCTGCGCATGTCAGCATGGTTTGAAACAGTTTTTTCATTACCAATAGAGATTAGTTAGTGATTAAAAAGTGATTTGTTGTTTTTGTTCTTGTTGTTTGTCTGAAAAGTGGCTGCACTTTTGGAGAAAAGCCCCGTGACTTTTCGGGAAAAGGTCTGGGGCTTTCCGGAAGTATCGTATCAGAACGTGCAGCTGAGTCCCAGGCTGAAATCTATGCCCTTGCGGTACTTGCTCAGGACTATCTCGCTTCTTTCGCTGCTCGGGTCGCGGGTCAGTTTATGAACCGAGTTGAGCAGGTTGCGGGCCTTCAGGCTCAAAGTGAAGTATTTGTTGAGCTTTGCAGAGGAAACGAAGTCGAGTGTCGGAACTCCGTTCTCCATGATGTCTTCGTATCCCTCGGTACCGATGGTGTAGACCCGCTCGCTGACGTAGTTGAAGACCAGCGTGTTGATGAAAGTCTTCTGGCCGATGGTCAGATTGTGGGAGAGGTCTATGTTGAAAATCCAAGGTGCGGCGCCTTCGAGTTGCGAGCCGTCTTTGTGGGTGGCCAAGGGAACTTTGGCATGCGTGTAGATGTATGAACCGTTCAGGCCGAAGGAAAGTTTGTTCAGTCCGCCCTTTGCTACCGGGAGCACGAAGATATTTTTGCGCACCTCTACCTCTACTCCGGCTACCGTGGCGTGGTCTGAGATGTTCTCATAGGAGAGGAATCCGCCGGCGCTGGCGATTTCGATGCGGGAGATAGGGTCTTTGATGTATTTGTAGAATCCGGTTACGGAAATAAGCTCGCTGGGCGACATATAGTAGTCCCATTTCAGGTCAACATTGTAGTTGTCTGACGGCTGGAGGTTCTGGTTACCTTGGCTGTTGAAGCTCACTCCGACGTAACGGAAGGGGGATATTTCCTTTGCCTGCGGGAGTGTGTAGGTTTTGCTGGCAGCCAATCGGATACTGTGCTCGTCGTTCAGGTTGTAGCGCAGGTTGATGCTGGGCAGGAAGTAGGACTTGTCGATTTCTTCACTGCCTCGTGTGCCGCCGCGGTTTACGTTGTAGTCCACTTTCATGAGCACATCGTCGTATTTGAGGCCGATGTTGGCGATAAAGTTATTGGTCAGCTGGTAAGTGCCTTCCAGGTATGCCGTGTGGATGGTCTTGTCTACGCCGTATTCATCTATGTTCTTGTCCAGACTGAAGTAGTTGTTGTCCAAGTTGGCCTGGTTGAAGAACTGGTCGAACTGTATGTTCTGGATGTCGAACTCGGGCTGTTGTCTGACTGACATATCGTATTCCGTAGCATTGAAGCTGTCGTCTACGAAGCGGCCGCGGTAGCCTATTTCAATTTGCGAGTTTCCTTTTCCGATTCGGTCGGGCAGGAGATACTGGAAGTGAGCGCGTACGTTCCAGTCCTTCTCCTTCAATTTCGAGAAGTAGCGCTGCTGAATACCGGTTCCCTTCATGGGAATGTAAATTCCGTTTTCCTCTACGAGGTTGTTGATGCGGCGGTCCGGCTCAAGTCCCTTAATCGTATTGTAGGCGGCGCCGGCGGAGAACTTCAGTTTGTCGGTCAGTTTCCAGTTGGTGGAGAGCTGGTTTACGAACAGGAGGTTGTCGTTTGTCTGTTGGCGGCGCATGAATCCGTTGTAATCGTCGGAGGTTTCGTAGCGGGAGTGCATGCCTACGTAGTCACCGACGGACTGATTGCTGGCGTGCACCATCATGAAATTGTAGGAGAGGTCGTGTTTTCCCAGCAACTTGTAGGTCACGTTGGCCAAAGCCAGTTGGCTTGTCGTGATGGAGGATTTCTTTCCGATCTGGTCTTGCGAGAGTTGTCCGGAAGTGGTGGAGTTGCGCACTTCTTCCTCGTAGTAGGAATAGTCCTTGCTGTGCGTGGCTATCAGGTAGATGGAGAGAGGATTTCCGGCAATGTCGAACTTCCGTCCTGCGGAGAGGTTGTAGCTTTGGTCGATTTGTGCATGACTTTTCGACGGATCGAGCTTGTTTCGGAAGCTGTAGAGGCTCAGATCGTCGGAAGGACGCGTGTCGTTTGCAAATCCGAAAGCACTCACTCCGTCGAGCTTCAGGAAGTCTGCGCCGACGGTCTTGGTGTTGAGTCCGCCCGATACGCCGAGGCTGAGTTCCTGTTTCTTGGAAAGTTCCTTGGAGAGGATGTCGATTTGCGCGCCGCCTACGTCGGAAACTCCGTTTCCACGGAAGGCTTTGTTCACGTCGATGGCCTGAATCATGTCGGTGGCGAAGAAGTCGAGCGCGATGTTCTTGTACTCAGGGTCTTCCGAGGGGATGGGAAATCCGTTCAGCGTAGTGCTGTTGTAGCGGTCGCCCAGGCCGCGGACGAATACGTTCTTCACGCCTTCCTGCTGGGCTATGCCCGAAACTTTGGTTACGGCGCCCTGGGCGTCGCTTACGCCCTTGCGTGAGAGCTCTTTGGAGCCGATAGTCTGCACGGCAGTTACGGAGCGCTTCTGATTTTGCAGCGTGGCGGTCTCCGTTTCCTTACTGACTTTTGCCACGATGACTACGTCGTGCAGCTGAACCTCGTCTTCTTCCATTTCGGTGTTCAGCACCACTACGCTATCCTTATTTATATGTATGGCTTTACGTACTGCGGTTTGATAACCGATGTATTTGACTTCTATGTCGTAGGTGCCGTCGGCTACGTTTTTCAGCATGAAGTTACCGTCTTCATCGGTAATGGTTCCAATCGTGGTCCCTACCAATTGGACCGTTGCCCCGATGAGGGGTTCCATTGTTTTCTTGTCCTTAACGTATCCTTTCACGTTAACTTTGTCGTCGGTCATGGCCATCACGCTTGTGACCATTACTAACAGCAAGATTAAACTTGCGCATCTTTTTACCATTTTCATTTCGCTTTGTGTCTATTCTTGTTTTTCCGGGTGCAAAGGTCTGCATCGCGTGTTACGTAGAGGTGTAGGGGAAACGACAATTCCGCTACATAGTTGTTTCGTTTCTATTGCAAGGCGGATGGGGGAGCGGCGTCGTTTTGGCGGAGAAGTGGCGGCGCTTTATGGAAAAAGTGCCGCCACTTTACGGAAAAAGTGGAGGCACTTGAAAAAGGGTGCGCCAAAACTTTTGTTTTGGTACACCCTCTGAAAACGGATGACGGCCTGCCGCCGGACGGCGGCGGGCGTATGCTATAATTGCGGATTCCTGCCGGCTACGCTGATGAGCTCGCGCGTGTGCAGATTGAAATCGTCGGCCGCAAGCAGGTCTTCCAGCGTGAGATGCATGCGGTAGCGCCAGTAGTGATGCGGATTGGCAGGTATGTTGATGCGTTCGGCATCGATGTCTTTTGCGCGTAGGTCGCTCATGGAGAGCCAGTCTTGCAGGCTGAGTATGCACAACATGGAGCTGCCTTGCAGGTGCTGGCGTATGACTTCTTCGCACAGGTTGCAGGGTATGTCGGCCGGGGCATTGCCGGGATGGCCGAGGATGTTGTGGTAGTAGTGTTGCGTCTGCTCGGGGTTTTCTTTCCACCAGCCGCGCAGGGTCGACATATCGTGCGTGCCGATGCTCGATACGCTTTGGTAGGGATAGTGCTCGGGGCGGCCGAATTCTTCCCACCCTTTGGGCATGCGCTGAATCTCGAGGCTCAAAATTTTCAGCTCCTTCATGGTTTGGGGCACGCAGGCGGGAATCATGCCGAGATCCTCCCCGCAGGGCAGCATTTTCGTTGCGTCTACGAGGCTGGGGAGCTTCTCCATTCCGCTTTTGTGCCAGAAGTCGTTGTGGCGATGGTAGAAGAAATCGTCGTGAAGTCGGTCGAAAGCGGCCCGTTCCCCTGCGTCGAGGTAGCGGTAGGTGCAGCTCTTTTGGGCATAGACACGCGGGTGGTAGCGGCCGGGCTGGCGGCGGTCTTCAAGGAAGAGTACGTTTTCCAGTATTGTGTATAGTCCTTCGCGCAAACGCTGGACGGTTTCGCCATTTTGCTCGTCGAAGTAGGCGCGTACCTTCTGCTGCGTATCGAATTCGGGCCGTATCCGGTAGAAACCGGGCTGGGCAGACGGCTGCAGGAAGTGGCTCTTTACGAATTCCGCGTTTGGCCCGAACAGTTCGAGGAGGAAGTCTTCGGGGATGAAGGGCTGCAGAAACCGCTCGTTGTCGAAGGTCAATCCGTAGGTTTCTATTTCCTCTTTGGTGAAAGGCAGGGCGGGCGAGAATTGTCCGAGCAGGCCCCGCACGGAATGGAGCGGTATTTCCCAGATGCGGAAGAAGCCGAGAATATGGTCGATGCGGTAGAGATCGAAAAACTCGGCCATCTTTTGGAACCGTTGCTTCCACCATCGGTAGCCGTCTTCTGCCATTCGCTCCCAGTCGTAGGTGGGGAATCCCCAGTTTTGCCCGTAGATTGAGAAGTCGTCGGGCGGCGCTCCGGTCTGGGAGTCCATGTGGAAATATTCAGGCTCTTTCCACGCTTCCACGCTGCAGCGGCTGATTCCGATGGGAATGTCGCCCTTCAGGGCAATACCCTTGTGGCGGGCGTGCTGGGTGGCCTCGGCCAGTTGCTTTTGCAGGTGGTACTGTAGGTAGAAGTGGAGTGCGATTCCGTCGTATTCGGGCGAGTCGGGCTGGCAGAGCCTTTCGGCTTCTTGCCGGTCGTAGCGGCTCATGCGCGGCCAGGTCCTGAAGTCGGCGGTGGAATAGAGGTCGCGGAAGTAGCAAAACGTGGCATAAGGAACGAGCCAGACCTTGTTTTCGGCATAGAAGTGCTTGAACTCTTTGCTCTCCAGCGTCTTGGTTTTGTCCTGCTGGTAGAGCAGTCGGAAGTATTCCCACTTGGCGTGTTCCACCGATTCGTAGTCGATTTGCGGGAGCGCGTTCAGCTTTTTCTGGAGTTCCTCGTAGTGGGTTTGCTTTTCCCCGTCGTCGAGTACGCCCATGCGGAAGGGGGCGAGATAGATGGGGTGCAGCGCATAGATGGAAATGCTGTTGTACGGATAGGAATCGAGCCAGGAGTGCGTCATGGTCGTGTCGGCAACGGGTAGCAGCTGTACGACCTTTTGCCGGGTTTTGGCGGCCCACTCGATGAGCAGGTGTAGGTCGGTGAAGTCGCCGATGCCGAAGCTGTCGTTCGAACGCAGGGAGAAAACCGGGATGGCTACTCCCGCGCCTTTCCACTGGGGCAGGGGGAAGCGGGGGATGACGTCGTCGATAATGGCGCTTTCGCCTGCCTGGATTTTCGGGTCGTCGAGCCTGCGGTTGGGCCCTTCCTCCCAGGCAATGACGCGCCGGCTACGCGGGTCGCAGATGACGAACTTGTACTCTATGGGATACTTGAAGCGGGAGGCGTCGAGCTCGATGCGCCATTCGGGGAAGTCGGCATCGTTCATCGGTAAAACCTTTCGCGGGTCCCATTCGCCCAGGGCCGGCGAGTTGCCGAGTATGCCTACGAAGAGTTCTTCTTTCACGCGCGGGGCAAAGGCTTTCAGCAGGAGGCTTTTGCTGTACGTGCGCATGACGGTAAACGAAGGTACATGCTTGGTCGGGCCGGCGGTAAACAGTCCGCTGAAGAAGAGCTTGTCTTCGGGCACGTCGCGCCAGCGGTCGAGGCAGCTGTACGTGCGGTTTGGGCTGTACCGCAGGTGGATGCGCCGCAGATAAGGGCCCCATTCGCGGCGGAATACGTAGCTTCCGTTTTTTCGCCTGCCTCTTTTCGGGGAAAGTGCCTCCGCTTTTTCCGAAGAGTGCCGGGACTTTTTGGGAAGAAGCTCGTTGCTTCGGAAAATGAGGTAGCGGTATTCGATAAAAGTCTCGTTGGGTGCGGCGAATTCCAGCTGCAAAGTCCATGTTTTCCCGTCGGCCGTGTGCAGGGGGACAGCCTTTTCTTCTGTCCCCCCGCCCAGCTCGGGAATGGAACCGCAGACGCGTACCTCTTCGCCCCAGCGGGTTATGTACTCTATGGTGAGATGGAGTCGCATGGTTCAGTCGTTGGATGGGTGGAACTTATCCGCAGCGGGAAGCACCGCAGCTGGTGCAAATGAGGCAACCTTCCTGATAGATGAGGCTCTCGTTGCCGCAGTTCGGACATTTCTTTCCTTTCACTTCCGTACCGTCCTGCACGTATTTCTTCAGTGCGCGTACTACGCCGTTCTTCCAGGTGTTGATGCTTTCGCTGTCAAGTTGCAGGGAGTCGACGAGTTTGATGACGCTGGCTATGGGCATGCGCCAGCGCAAGACGCCGGAAATGAGTTTCGCATAGTTCCAATATTCCTTGTTAAATTTCTCAGAGAGGCCCTCAACGGTGGTTTTATACCCCCGTTTGTTCTCAAACTGGAAGTCATAGTGCTTAGTGCCGTCCTCATCGTAGTTTTTCACGATGCGCCCTTTTGTAATGCTCTTAGGCAACATGATGCCTTCCTCGTCGTCTTCCAATCCGGTGAATATCTCGTACGGATGATCGTCGAGCAATCCTACAAAAGCGACCCACTTTTCTTTTTTATTCTGGAAGCGGATTACGTCGCACTCCAGCACTTTCGGCCGAACCTCCGTAACCTGGGGCGGTTTGCAGATAGGCGGTTCGTTTTTGTCCTTGTCGTTTTTGGCAGCGATGAGTACCCCTGAGCGGCAACCGTCGCGGTATACGGTGCAACCCTTGCATCCCGACTTCCAGGCCTCTATGTAAAGCCGGTTGACCAGGGCCTCGTCTACGTCGGAGGGCAGGTTGATGGTGACGCTGATGGAGTGGTCTACCCACTTTTGTATGGCGCCTTGCATGCGAACCTTCATGAGCCAGTCCACATCGTTGGAAGTCGCCTTGTAATAGGGCGAGCGCGCCACGAGCTCATTGATTTCGCTTTGCGTGAGGCGCTGGTTCGTATCGATTCCGTTGACTTGCATCCATTTCAGGAACTTGGGGTGGAAAACGGTGTATTCCTCAAATGCGTCGCCGGTTTCGTCTACGTAGTCGATGTGTACGGAGGTATCATTGGGGTTGACCTTGCGCCGCCGTGTATAAACGGGGAGGAAGACCGGCTCGATACCCGAGGTGGTTTGCGTCATGAGGCTGGTTGTTCCGGTGGGAGCAATCGTGAGGCATGCGATGTTGCGGCGGCCGTATTTCTGCATGTTCTCGTACAGTTGCGGATCGGCCTCGCGCAAACGGTTGATAAAGGGGTTGTTTTTCTCGCGTTCGATGTCGAATATTTCGAAAGCTCCGCGCTCTTTGGCCATTTCCACCGACGAGTTGTAGGCAGCCAGGGCAATCGTCTTGTGTACTTCTACGGCGAAGTCGGTAGCTTCCTGCGTACCATAGCGCAGACCGAGTGCGGCCAGCATGTCGCCTTCGGCGGTGATTCCGACGCCGGTACGGCGGCCTTGTGCGCTGCGGCGCTTGATTTTCAGCCAGAGGTTGTGCTCCGTTGCTTTCACTTCCTCGCTCTCCGGGTCGGATTCTATCTTGGCCAGTATCTTGTCGATCTTCTCCAATTCCAGATCGATGATGTCGTCCATGATGCGTTGTGCGAGGCGCACGTGCTGACGGAACAGGTCGAAATCAAAATAGGCCTCGGCCGTGAAGGGATTCACTACGTAGGAATACAGATTGATGGCCAGCAGCCGGCAGGAATCGTAGGGGCAAAGGGGAATTTCGCCGCAGGGATTGGTGGAAACGGTGCGGAATCCGAGGTCGGCATAGCAGTCGGGTACGGATTCGCGCAGGATGGTATCCCAGAAGAGTACGCCCGGCTCGGCAGACTTCCAGGCGTTGTGCACGATTTTCTTCCATAAAGCCGAGGCATCTATCTCTTTTTTTACGAGCGGTTCTGCCGCATCGATGGGGTACTGCTGCGTGTAGGGCTTTTCTTCGATGGCGCACTGCATGAATTCGTCGTCGAGTTTCACCGAGACATTGGCTCCGGTAATCTTGCCCTCCGTCATTTTTGCGTCAATGAAAGCCTCGGAGTCGGGGTGCTTGATGGAGACGCTCAGCATGAGTGCGCCGCGTCGTCCGTCTTGTGCCACCTCGCGGGTGGAGTTGGAGTAGCGTTCCATGAAAGGCACCAGCCCCGTCGAGGTAAGAGCCGAGTTCTTCACGGGCGAACCTTTGGGGCGGATGTGCGAGAGGTCGTGGCCTACGCCTCCGCGGCGCTTCATGAGTTGCACCTGCTCCTCGTCGATTTTTATGATAGCCCCGTAGGAATCGGCCGGACCGTCTACGCCAATGACGAAACAGTTGGACAATGAAGCAATTTGGAAGTTGTTTCCGATGCCGGTCATCGGGCTTCCTTGGGGAACGATGTAGCGGAAATGATCCATCAGCCGGAAGAGTTCTTCGGAACTCAGGGGGTTGGGATATTTTTGTTCAATGCGGGCGATTTCGTTGGCTATGCGCCAATGCATGTCTTCGGGCGACTTTTCGTAGATGTGCCCGTAGGAATCTTTCAGCGCGTACTTGTTTACCCACACGCGGGCTGCCAGTTCGTCGCCGTCGAAGTAGTTGAGTGAAGCTTCATAGGCTTCTTCGTAAGAATAGGTTTTCGGTTCCACTTTTTTGGAGGCTTTATTGAGTTGAATTCTTCTTCAGGTTGTAGTCGCAAAGCTATACAGCTTTTTTCGTATGGGCAAGGAATTGACGGAAAAGTTATCCACAGTTTGGAGAAAGTTTTCGATTTTTACTTCTTTTTACGCAGATAATCAGTTGAATATCGTTTCCTGTCTATTGAAAAGTTTTCCGCTTTGCGAAATTTTCTCCTGTATCGGTCTGTGTGGCGTTGCGCATGCCGGAAATCTTCGATGCCCGGCTGTTTCGTTTTTGTTGCATGGCTCGCGGCGGAGCGTCTTGCATCCGTTCGGGAAAAGATGCAGTACATTTTCGGAAAAGTCTTGCATGTTTTTGGGAAAAGGCATGCATCTTTTTTCTGAAACTCCCGGTCTTTCATTATCTTTGCTTGCGCGAAGATAGGATGCGGCTCGGCAGAGTCAAGTGAAAACCTTGTTTCCTCCTTGCCTCTGCACTCGCCTTTCGTTATCTTTGCTTGCGCGAAGATAGGATGCGGCTCGGTATAGTCAAGTGAAAACCTTGTTTCCCCTTGCCTTTGCCCTCGCCTTTCACTATCTTTGTCCCTCGTTCTTATTTTGACTAAATACCCGATTTCTTATGATGGACTCCATGAATTCGCGCCGGAGCATACGGCGCTATACCCAGCAACCCATAGAGGACTCGCTCCTGAACGAACTGCTTACGACCGCGTCGCGCGGCTCCACGTGTGGCAACATGCAGCTCTACAGCGTGGTGAAGACAGTGTCGGCCGAAGGAAAACGGGCGCTTTCGCCGCTCCACATGGGGCAACCGATGGTCGAGGGCGCACCGCTGTTGCTGACTTTCTGCATCGATTACCGCCGTTTTACGCTCTGGTGCGAGCAGAGGCGCGCCGTGCCCGGGTACGACAACCTGCTTTCTTTCCTGAATGCGGCTATCGACACGCTCGTCCTGACGGAGCGTTTTGCCACCGCCGCCGAGGAAAAAGGCTTGGGGATATGCTATCTGGGCACTACGCTCTATACGGCGGGGAAGATTATCGAGCAGCTTCGCCTGCCGAGGCTTGTATTCCCGATTACGACGCTCAGCGTGGGCTATCCCGACGAGCAGCCGCCTATGACCGACCGCCTCTCCGTTCCGGCTTTCCTGCACGAGGAGTATTATCACGACTATACGGCCGAAGATATCGACCGCTACTATGTTCCGAAAGAGGCATTGCCCGAGAATCACCAGTTTATCGTAGAGAACGGGAAAGAAACCCTGGCGCAGGTCTTTACCGACGTGCGCTACCCCAAGGCGTCCAACGAGGCTGTTTCGGCCGATTTGCTCGACCTGTTGCGCAAGCAGGGCTTCCTGCCGGAATGATTCGTTGCATACCTTATATTATATAGACGCGATGCGACTGAAATTTTTGCAGCCCCTGGCGCTGTGTATCGCCCTGCTGTGCGGAGCCTGCTCGCAGGCGGATTCGGTGGAAGAACCGGATGTCGACCAGGATTTGGCCTACTGTCATCAGCAGGTGTTGCGCACCCTTTCCGAATTGAAGGGAGACTCGGCCATCAACTACAGCCTCATGCCGCGCAACGTGGAGGCCGGCTCCTCTTCGTGGCACTGCCGTCCGGCGGTGAAGGAGGAGTGGTGCTCCGGTTTCTGGCCGGGCGTTTTGTGGTATGACTACGAGGCTACGGGCGACAGCGCGGTGCTTCGCGAGGCGGAGCGCTTTACCCGTGCGCTCGAGCCGCTGGCCTATGCGCCGGCCTACGACCATGATTTGGGTTTTCTCATCTATTGCAGCTACGGAAATGCCTACCGTCTGACCGGAAAGGAGGAGTACCGGCGGGCCATACTCTCGGCCGCCGACTCGCTGGCGCAGCTCTTTGTGCCCAAAGTGGGGACGATTCTCTCGTGGCCGCGCAATGTTTCGCTCTTTGGCGGCTACAATACCATCATGGACAACATGATGAATCTGGAAATGCTCTTCTGGGCTGCCGAAAACGGGGGCAGTTCCCGACTGAAGGAGATAGCCGTCTCGCATGCCGACCATACGATGCGCGACTTTTTCCGGCCTGATTTTACGTCGTGCCACGTGGCTGTCTACGATACGCTCTCGGGAAAACTGCTGCGCACCTGCACGCATCAGGGATATGCCGACTCTTCGATGTGGGCGCGCGGGCAGGCTTGGGCAATTTACGGCTTCACTATGGTATATCGCGAGACGGGCGACCGGAAATACCTTGACTTCGTTCAGAAAGTAGCCGACGCTTATCTGAAAGAATTGCCTGCCGATGGCATTCCGCCTTGGGACTTTCAGGCTACCGAGCCGGCGGGACGGCCGGTTCCCCGCGATGCTTCGGCAGCTTGCGTGGTGGCCTCGGCGCTGTTGGAGCTGGAGACGTATGTGGACAGTGCCAAGGCGGAAGAGTATCATGCGGCCGCCTGTCGCATGTTGCGCAGCCTGGCCGGACCGGAGTACCGCAGCGGCAAGCGGAATCCTTCGTTCCTGATGCACTCGACCGGCAACTATCCGGCCGGAAGCGAGATAGACGCTTCGATAATCTATGCGGACTATTATTATATCGAGGCCTTGCTCCGGCTGAAGAACCTGGAGCGGTAGACAGGCATCGTGCTGTTTCAAAAAGCAACGAGGCTTCCCGTTATGGTGCGGGAAGCCTCGTCATTTTTCGGGAATGTCTTGCCGTGCCTTAGAGGAATGGCGTGAGCAGATTGGCCAGCCAGCAGCGGAATCGTTTCCAGGGTGAGAAGTCTTTTTTCCAGACTTCGCGGGTCATCAGTTTCGACTGCTTGCAGTCGTCGCGGAAGAGCGAGTCGATTTCGGCTGTGGCCTCTTGGTTGAAAATGAAAGTGTTCACCTCGTAATCGCAACGGAGGCTGCGGCTGTTGAGGTTGGCCGAGCCTACGGTGCAGTGAGTCCCGTCGACGGTCATCGTTTTGGAGTGGTGGAATCCTCCGTAGAACAGCCACACTTCCGCACCGCGCTTCATGAGTTGTTTGGCGGTGTAGAGGGAAGCGTTGGGCGTCACCGGGATATCGCCGTTGGGGGAGACCATGATTTTGAGTTTCAGCCCGCGCTCGGCCGCTTTTTTCAGGGCGGAGCGCACTTTCCGTGTAGGCGTGAAGTAGGGGTTGATGAGGGTGAGTGAGTCTTGTGCGCCGTTGATGGTCTCTACAAACGTGCGGCGGAGCAGTTTTTTCAGTCGTTTGTCTTTGGCTTTCCGGTCTACGATTGCTACGCGTGCCGGGCCTATCCCGACGGGTTCCTCTTCGGGTACGGATGGCGCGTAGTGCTGCCGTTCTTCGTCGGGGATGCGCTCTTTGGTCTCTCCCTCCCAGGTATCTATCAGAATTTGGTGCAGGTCTTGTACCGACTTGCCCTCCAACCGTAGGTGCATGTCGCGCCATGGGCCGATTTCGGGCAGGCCTTCGATGTAATAGTCGGCTATGTTCATGCCGCCCGTGTAGGCAACGCGTCCGTCGATGACTACGATTTTCCGATGGTCGCGGTGGAATATGTGATTGACGTAGGGGAAACGGATGGGATCGAAGCGTATGATGTCGATGCCTGCGGCACGAAGTTCTTCCAGGTGATGCTTTTTGAGCGGGCGGTTGTTGGACTTGTTTCCGAAATCGTCGAACATGGCGCGTACGGCCACTCCTTCTTTTACTTTCTCCTTGAGCAGCTCGAAGAGGAGTCCGGCAATGGAATCGTTTCGGAAGTTGAAGTATTCGAGATGTATGTAGTGGCGTGCCTGGCGAATGTCTTCGAAGAGCATTTCGAATTTCTCGTGTCCGCTGAAAATGAGTTGTACGCGGTTGCTGTCGGTGGCTTGCACTCCGTGCTCGTTCAAGTAGCGGAGCAGGAGAGTATCGGAACGGGTTTCCGTTACTTCGGCGGCGCGGATGGGAAAGAGCGCAAGGCAAAAGACAAAAAGAAGGGCACTTTTTGAAAAAAGATGCAGTACTTTCACGATAAAGTTGCGGTAGTTTTTAGTACGCAAAAGTACAATTATTTGCCGAGGTGGCCAAGCGTTTTCAGGAAGCAGGAAGCCCCGCCCGGCAAAAGTTGCAGATTGCCAAGCGGGGCTTCCCGTGATAAATAGCCTAAAGGCAGGAGATGTTGTTCTATTATTCTTCTTCCTTTTGTGTGGCCTCGAAGTCTTTTATCAGTTTCTCCTGCACGTCGCTGGGTACGAGCTCGTAGTCTTTGAACTTCATGATGAAGGAAGCCCGGCCTCCGGTGAGGGAGCTCAGTGCGGTGGAGTAGGAGGACATTTCCTTAAGGGGCACGTTGGCCGAGAGTTTCTCATAGCCTTTTTCGCTGCTCATGCCCATGATGAGGGCGCGACGGCCTTGCAGGTCGCTCATTACGTCGCCCATTTTGTCGCTCGGGACGAAGACTTCTACTTCGTAGATGGGTTCCAATATCTTGGGGCCGGCAGCTTTGAAAGCGATGCTGAAGGCGTTTCGGCCAGCCAGCATGAAGGAAAGTTCGTTGGAGTCTACGGGGTGCATCTTTCCGTCGTAGACTATCACGCGAACATCCCGCGCGTATGAGCCGGTGAGCGGGCCCCGTTCCATTTTGGCCATGATTCCTTTCAGAATAGCGGGCATGAATCGGGCATCGATGGAGCCGCCGACGATGCTGTTGACGAAGACTAATTTTCCGCCCCATGGCAGATCGTGCTCTTCCTGCCCCTTGACGTTGATTTTGATTTCCTGCCCTCCGAATTTGTAGCTCTCCGGTACGGGCTGTCCGGCCTTGTACGGCTCGACAATGAGGTGCACTTCTCCGAACTGCCCTGCACCGCCCGACTGTTTCTTGTGGCGGTAATCGGCGCGGGCGGCTTTGGTTATGGTTTCGCGGTAGGGGATTCGCGGCTCATCGAAGATGATATTCATCTTTTCATTATTGGCCAGTCGCCACTTCAGCGTGCGCAAATGGAATTCGCCTTGGCCGTGTACGAGAGTCTGCCGCAATTCTTTGGATTGTTCGATGACCCATGTCGGATCTTCCTCGTGGATTCGCGTCAGAAGCGTCATGAGTTTCTCCATATCGGCCTCGTTTTCGGGACGAATGGCCCGCGTATATTTGGAATTGGGATACTCGATGAAGTTGAAACGGTTGTTGCAATCTTTGGCGTTGAGGGTGTTTCCGGTCTTTACGTCTTTCAGTTTCAGCGTAACGCCTATGTCGCCGGCGCAGAGTTCTTCCACTTTGATGCGGTTGGCTCCTGCTGCTACGTAAATCTGTGCGATGCGCTCTTTGGAACCGCGGTCGGCGTTGGTCAAGTCATCCCCTTCGTGTATTTTTCCGCTCATCACTTTGAAGTAAGAAACGGCGCCGATGTGAGGTTCGATGCCTGTCTTGAAGAAATAAAGCGAAGTGGGAGCGTTGCTGTCCGGGGCTATTTCCTGTCCGTCGGTATTTATCACTTTCGGCATATCGGCTACGAAAGGCACGACGTTGCCCAGGAATTCCATCAATCTGCGCACGCCCATGTCGCGGCCCGCGCATACGCAAAATACGGGGAACATGCCTCGTGTGGCCAGTCCCTTGCGGATGCCTTCGCGCATTTCGTCTTCGGTCAGAGTGTCTTTCTCGAAGAAAAGTTCCATCAGGCCTTCGTCGTTCTCGGCTGCGGCTTCTACCAACGCTTTGTTCCAGGCTTTGGCTTTTTCCATTTCTTCTGCCGGTATGTCTTCAATGATGGGGGCTCCTCCCTCAGGTTTCCAGGAGTATTTCTTCATGAGCAGCACGTCGATTACGGCATTGAAGCCGGGTCCTGTGCTGATGGGGTACTGGATGGGGACGATTTTCGAGGCGCCGTATGCGTCGCGCAGCTGGTTGAGGATGTCGTCGTAGTCGCACTTTTCCTGGTCGAGCTGGTTGACTAAGAAAATAACGGGTTTCTTCAGCTTTTCGGTGTAGCGGAAGTGGTTTTGTGTCCCTACTTCCATTCCGTATTGGCCATTGAGCAAAATGATGGTTGTGTCGGTCACGTTGAGCGCGGTGACGGCACTCCCGATGAAGTCATCGCTGCCCGGGCAGTCGATGATGTTCAGCTTTTTATTATTCCATTCGGTGTGTACGACTGTGGAGAAGACGGAATAGCCGTATTCCTGCTCCACGGGGAAGTAATCGCTTACCGTGTTTTTCTGTTCCACGCTGCCCCGTCGTTTTATAACCCCACTTTCGTAGAGCATGGCTTCTACGAGAGTGGTTTTTCCGGAGCCTGAACTGCCTAAGAGGGCAATGTTTTTGATTTCGTTTGTTTGGTATGTTTTCATAGGTTTCTGTGTGTTTTTTGGTAAAACGGTCGGCAAATTAGGGAATCTTCATCAGCGGTGCAAGTTTTGGAAGGTTGTTTCTAAATTATGTTCTGGAGCATTTTGATGAAAATTCTGCCCTGAATGACCTATATTTGCTCCCGATTTTTAGGAGACTGATAATGGCAGGTTTGTATTTGCATGTCCCTTTCTGCAACAGCCGTTGCATTTATTGTGATTTTTACTCTACGGTCCATGGCGAACAAGCGTCGCGCTATGTGGACTGCCTGGTGGAGGAAATGAAGATGCGCAGCAGTGCGCTGGACGGTCCGTTGCATACTATATATATAGGTGGAGGAACTCCTTCGCTTTTGTCCCCGCAGTTGGTGGAACGGTTGCTCGTCGCGGCTGAAGAATGCTTTGGGATTGCGCCCGGGGCGGAGGTCACTCTGGAAGGAAATCCCGATGATTTGACTTTCCCCTATCTGGCTTCGCTCCGGGAGGCCGGGGTGAACCGGTTGAGCATCGGGGTGCAAAGTTTCCACGACCGCACTCTTTGCTTTTTGCGGCGCAGGCATACGGCCCGGCAGGCTGTGGAGGCTGTGGAGAATGCCCGCCGTGCCGGTTTCGGAAACCTGAGTCTCGACTTGATTTACGGCCTCCCGGGCGAGGAACTTCCCGATTGGCGGGAAAACATCGACCGGGCTTTGGAGTTGAAGCCGGAGCACTTGTCGGCCTATCTGCTGACCTATGAGACGGGTACGCCGCTTGAAGTGCTTCGCCGGCAGGGCAAAGTGACCGAGGCAGGCGAGGACTTGGCGCTTGCCTGCTATGGGCTGCTGACGGAGATGCTGCGCGCGGCCGGTTATGAGCACTATGAAATTTCCAATTTCGCCCGCCCCGGTTTTGTTTCCCGGCATAACAGCAGTTATTGGCGCGACGTTCCTTATCTGGGATGCGGTCCTTCGGCTCATTCCTATTATGGCGGGCGGCGTCGGTGGAATGCCCCCGCGCTGTTTCCCTATATGGAGGCGCTCGGCCGTGGCGAACTTCCTCCGGGTACATGCGAGGAGCCGGAGCGATTCACGGCCTATAATGATTTTGTCATCACCCGTTTGCGTACCAGTTGGGGCTTCTCTCTGGCCGAGGTCGAGGCGCGCTTTGGCCGCGAAGCCTGCGACTTTCTGCTTCGTGCGGCCGCGCCGTGGTTGGCGTCGGGGCATTTGCTGCGCGATGCGGAGGGGCGTTTCTGCCTTTCTGAGTCGGGCATGTTTGTCTCCAATGCCGTGATGGAGGATTTCATACGGGTCGATTAGCGGAAAGTGCAGGCACTTTTTCAGGCGAGGGGCATGGCTTTATGGAGAAAGTGCCGCAACTTTGTCTTTTGTGTGTTCTGACTTTGTTTTTTCTGTTGATAAGCAAATCCCGCTCAGAATCTCATATTTATCTCGAAAGTTAGTATATTCTTCCTATTTTAACAGGGTTATTTTGTAAATAGCTGATTATGAATATTTTATTCGGGGGGGGGTATTTTTTAAAG
>JBMNUT010000015.1:0-75627 GCA_050946375.1 Bacteroidaceae bacterium
CGAGCCCACAAATAATAGTCCTCAAACAAAGGATAATGCATATAACCCCCACTCTCCACAACCGCCCGCTTACGGAACATGACCACCGGATGATTCACCGGGCAACGACTCTTGCCATATTCAAACAACTCTTCAGGCGTTTCTGGCAACTTGCGCGTCGAAACAATATGCTCAGGAGTATCTACAAATTCATCAATCCAGGCACTCACCACCGCTACGTCCGGATGCTCCCGGAGCACAGCAAGCTGTCTCTCGAAACGGTATGGGCGACAAATATCATCCGTATCCATCCGTGCCACGATGTCATAAGAACAATGCTTGAGCCCCTCATTCAAAGCACGCCCCAGCCCGCCATTCTCCGCCAGCGGAACCACTTTCAACTCCGGATAACCCGCACAGAACTCATCCACCACACGATACAACTCCTCCGTCAGCGGGCCATCCTCCACCAGCACAACCTCTGCTGCACGAACCGTCTGCGAGAACACGCTCTCCAAACTTGAGCGCAAAAAGTCACCCTTCTCCCCGCCATACACGGAAAGAAGTACCGAAAATTTGGGCATCTTTTAATTAGTAATACTCGGTAGAAATACTTAAAAAGACTCTCTCCTCAAGCACTCCGCCCAAGGAGAAATAATAAAGAAGCCATACTCTGAGTATTGCTTCCTTTTATATAACAACGAAAATTTAAGCTACAACTTCATTACAAAGCCCTTTTTGCCCGATACGAAGCTAATTGATAGCTCGTATTCTCATAGTACATCGAGCTATTATAATTGTCAATCTTAGGGACAATCCATGAATTATAGACCTTTATCAACGTATCAATTACAGACTTGTGCGAACGTCGCGCCTCCCCATATACCAAACGGTACATAACTTTTCCAATATCCCAATACGTAGGCACATGCCCCTGGGCTTGAGCCACATTATCGTACGTACCCACAGTAATCCCATACTTGCACACAATTTCATCAGTGACCTTATCGATATTCTCACAATGATACACATCGGCCAATTTATAATAGTGTAGCAATCCATCACGACCCAAAGCATTAACAATCAATTTGCGCTCATTCTTAGTTTTCCGTCCGATATATTCTATCAAACTGCAAACAAAAAACAAATCATTCAGCGCAACACTTTCTCTTCCCTTCATCACTTAATCTCCTCAAATCCTTTAAATTTAGCACACTCCAATGCTGCAGGCGTACAAAAACAAATCTGATGTGTGGGGTATTTAAATTTAGCCAAAGCCCAAAATTGTTCCCTTGTCAACACACTATTGATGTAATCTGCCACATAATTATATATCTGATCGTCCGCCATTGCACCTATAACCACATCATATTCATGCGATTCTCCACTGCGACAAGCTACAATGAAATCCAACCATTCATCGGTCATTTCTTTAAAATAAAGAATCCGTAAGTCTCTATCAGGCTGATAATCATAGTTATTCACCACAGGAGTATCATATCGCTTAGCCCATTTTATGGCCTGCTTCCTCAACTCCGTACAATAAAATACCTCCCCAAAATCCTTTGTAAACTGCCCCTTTATAATTTCAGGTTCCGGAATTACCATATAACTCCCATGATAAACTAACATAATCGACAGAAATTATTATATGCTTTCCAAAGATAAGGAGAAATATGAAATACTGCAAATTATCGGCCCGCTCTCTCTTTTTTCAAAAAACAAACCCATAATTATCCCCCAATTATGTCCTTAGGAGAATTAGCCGTCAAAGCTTCACAAAGAAAAGAAAAAGAAGCCTCCCGCTCCCGAGCGAGCTTCTGGTTAATCACTTCGTAATCTATCGGGCGAAGGGAAGCGGCAGACACCTCCTCCTTCTCCACTATCCGATGGGCAATACCGAACTGGCGGACAAGGCTCTCCATACGGATATTGTATTTCCCGGCCGAAATGGTAATGAAGTCTTTGTTGAAATTCAGAGCAAAAGCCGTCCCATGGAACGAACTGGCCACCACAAAGGACGCGCCAGCCATCAAACGCAGAAACGTAGGAACATCGGCCATGGCATACACCTTGTCAAAGCCATAATCCCTGGCCTTAACCGGATAAGTCGTACATACCACGTACATCCTAAGACCGCGGTCGCGAGCTATGCGACGAGCCTGGGAGAAAATGAAATCATTATTGAAACGCTCCACTGAATAGACCAACAAGTAAGGAGAGGGCTCTTCTTTACAGTCTTCCATCCCCGCACAACCGGCCACACGGCGCCACTCTTCTGCATTGAGTAGCAGAGAGGGGTCTAAAACATGCTGCACTTTCGGAAATCCAATGCGGCGCAAATAATCGCAAGTCTGGTATTCGCGCACGGAAAGCGCCGCAAATTTTTCCAACAAGGCCCGTATCTCGGGCAGTTCCTCCTCCGAAAAAGCATCCAGACCCGACGAAGCCGCATAGGCTATGCGGGGAGCAGTGGTGAAGTCGAGAAAAAACGTTCGGTCGAGACCGCCGTTGTACGTGCTATTCCAGATCTGGTCGCTGCCACAAATGAAGAAGTCGGCATAAGGAGGCCGCTGCCGAAGCCGGTCAAACGAATGGTACGGACGACTCATACGGAAACGCCTCGTCACAAAACGCCGCACCCGTCGGCGAATCGGTGCGTACATCAACAAGGCCGACAAAGCAAACGCCACACGCCGCGGCAAGCTGCCCAGCGAAGAATCCCGTAAAAAGGTACGGACTTTGTGCCCGGTGGTGTAATCACGCCGCCAATAATCGACGAACTCCACATCGTAACCCATACGTTCTACCACTGTGCCCAAGGCATAAGCCTGCAGCATCGTGCCGAAATTGGCCACATCAAGTATCGTTACAATACAGACCTTTTTCTTTCCTTTTCCCATAAATAAGAGACTTATTTCCTGATATAATTGACAAGCAAGCGCACTCGCTTGAAAGAAGAGACCAAGGGACGGAACTGTTTCAGACGCTCCATCAGATCAATACGCAAGTATTGCAGGCGGGAAACACCCATACGGCATGCGCGGGTCAACCCCGCACCCCGAGCGTATTCCGAGAGAAAGCGATCTTTACCCTTTGGGCGGGGCGAAGGACGGCGCAGGTTCCAGTTACCCGCGACAGCTTCCGACACCGTCCGCTCCTCTACGTCGAGCTGGGAACGCAACTGTTCCCATAGCCAAGTACCCCGTGGCGTATTGGCAAGAACCAAGGAGACTCCTTCGCAAATGCGGAAGTGCGTAGGCCGATGGGCCCCCAACCCCCAAAAGTCACCCACCGTCAGGTCACCCACACGGGACAAGCGACTGTAAGGACAACGGTGGCAATTTTCACGAAATGACAATCCTGTAAAAAAGGTCAAGATATAAGGGTCGTGAGGCAAACGAACACGCTTTCCCCAAGAAGAGGACGTACCACTTGCGTCGAACCTGTCCCCGAACCGGACACCGAACTGGATCCCGTACTGGATCCCGTACTGGGTTTTCCAGCGAAACTGGACGGACGTATCCACCCGCCCGTCCGCTGGAAAGTCAGATACCTGGTACGACTCCACATCCTCACGAAGCATCCGCCGGGGAGGCACGCCATGACAGACCAAATCGATGGTATACAGGTTCGAATAGTCCTTACGCAGATAATTCTTCAATCCGGCCACCTGGCAAGGTGTACCGCTGAAGAGAACAGAACGTCCGCTTTCCAAATCCTTTTTCACCAAGCGATACGTCAGCCCGATTTCACTCTGCACATACTTGCTGCCCTTCAACTGTTCAAGGTCAGAAAGATTTTCTAC
This sequence comes from Bacteroidaceae bacterium, assembly GCA_050946375.1. Classification (GTDB taxonomy): domain Bacteria; phylum Bacteroidota; class Bacteroidia; order Bacteroidales; family Bacteroidaceae; genus UBA1794. The sequence goes on from JBMNUT010000015.1 coordinate 3,788, forward strand.
TCGCACATGTCGAATTACGCGATACGACAACTGCGCACAACCATACACCACGCCGCTCTGTTCCAAAATATACCGACCGGCTACGGTGGCCATGCCGCCTGAAGAACAGCTTGCCCGCTCCTCACTCTCGAAACTAGCCGCTGCATATGCGCAAAAAGCCTCATGGAACTCTGCCGGATGCAGAACCGGACAGACACGTTCGCAGAGACCACAATCTACACAGCAGGACAAATCAATCTCCGGGTATTCATACCCACACGCGTCCTCCCTCACACTTATCGCATCCCGGGGACACACATTCACACAAGCCATGCACCCCGTGCAAGAAGCATGAGGACAAATTATTGACGAACTACGCACAAAGAAAAAGTGATATTAGAATTTACTTAATACACCCTTTATCAAAGAAGGACGTAAACTGTATAGTACCTTAAATAAATGAAATAGCAAGGAATAACGAGAGATTACGAACGAATAATGCAAACGCATTATAGCTTTCAACTTATCATCAAGTAGCAAAGTAATTTTTTCCTTTTTAGAAAGATCTTCGATAGCAGTCCTTAGAAACAGACGATAAATAATCAACAAAGATACACCTTGATTTAGATGAATATTTCCTATCACCTGATACGATTTAGAATGATTACAAGCAAATTGCTCCACACGCTCCATGGCATAGATGGAAGTCAAGCGACGACTCGTAAATGTAAACGCTCCCATTGCCGAATCAGCACGACGGATGTAATGATACCCGATAGATTGGATAGGACATATTTTACAAGCACACAGCAAAGCTTTAATCATCACCTCCTTGTCTTCGGAATAATAAGTCTGCTCATCAAAACAGATTCCTTCATTTTCCAAAAGAGTACGGCGAAATAAAAGACCACCCAAGTGTAAACGACTACCCTGCAAATAACGAACAAGCAAAGAAGAACCTTTACGGGGAGGAAAAAAACGGCGGATTTTCTTACCGGTATGCATGGCAAAGCCATAAACCACCACGTCATTTCCATTCCACCGCTCCACATCACCATATTGGGAAATATAATCATCGGCATCGATAAACTGCACATATTCCCCACGCGCTTGGCGCAATCCGGCATTTCGTGCGGCGGAAACGCCCCGATTCGCCTGCGCTATGACGCGAATGCGGCAGTCCTTTTCTGACAAAGACTGCAGGATAGATAAAGTTTCGTCCGTCGACCCGTCGTCCACCAGCAACAATTCCCAGTCCGAAAACTCCTGATCCAACACCGACTGCACCGCCCGCTCCACATAAGGAGCCACATTATAACAAGGAATGATGAGGGAGAGTTTCATAAACTATTTATTATACTCACTTTCTTAAATAACTTTGTAAATAAGAGGTTCTATAGAGGTATGAAAAAGCAACTAATATCACTATTGAAAATGTCATTTTATTAAATCCAACTGTCATTGCTTTTAACTCCATAGTAAAGAAATACAATAGAATTATTATTCCCATCAAGCGATAAAGCCCATCCCTTTTATCATTCCATAAAGGTTTAAGTTGCTTTACCTGATAATATATTACTACTATATAGCCTCCAATTCCCCAATAAAATAAGTTACGCAAAATACCTACATCTACTTTTTTATAATAACTATCACCCGTAGGAGAAAGAAACCAGCCATCCCCTAACCAAAATTGAGAAAAAGAAGGAAGAACCTCCCACATTTTCATCAATACATCGGTAGAAGCCGTAGATGCTTCTCCTGTCTCTTCCATAGAATAATACCACTCAAAAGCAAATGGAAATACTTGTTCAGCAAAAACATTATATAAAGAAGGTATAGAAAGCGCGACATAATAAATTGCTGTCACAAAAAGCAATAGGAGAAAAATCACTTTTAAAATATATGCAATATTCAGATGCTTATAAATGACAACCATTATCCCCGCATATAATAATCCGACAAAACCTGTACGACCGGCAAAAAGCGTTCCCACAATGCATACCAGATAAATAAAACAGTCTACAGCATTAAACTCCGTACTCAAAAAACGCTTAGCCATTAGAATATAAACAAGTCCAAAAGATAACGCCAAACTCCACCCGGGAGCAGAAGATAATGACAACCCACGCACTCCACCGTATCCTTCATACAAATTCTCCGAACGATTGAATATCAATAGGATTTGAGCAAAAGAAGGAAACATTAAAGCTACAATTTCAATAACGGATTGGATGAAATAAGAGATTATTATATATTTTTCTACATACTGAATCTTTTTCTTTTTTATCAAGAAACTTAATAATGTAAGAGCTAATACAAATTGTACGAACTGTCCCAACATTGTCTTTGCATATTCCAATTCACCTGTAAAATGGATAATGTTACTATAAACTATACATAAAAACAATATCAGAAGAAGTAGAGCAAATAAACCTACAATGTATTTTGACCTCAAGAAGATTCGTTTACAACGAAACAAATATGGCAGAAAGAGAAGCCCTACTAACATTGAACTTGTTATTGGCCCCACCAAATAAAAAGAAAAGATAAAAAGAAATACACTCACTATCCCTATCCAATCCCAATAATCCAGACCAGAAAGAATAGACCCTCTAATCATTTTCATAGCAGCCGATACACTTCAGTATTTTTCGGACAGCGCCTTCGTAATAACTTTCCATCCTACGGAAAACAGAAAGATTGCGTTTCACCAAACCACGCGAACCAACAAGAGAAAGGTTCACCCCTACCGTACTCGTCTCATCCGTCGAAATCTGATTGATCCAATGCGGACGGACTGCCAATACCTGCACACCTTGACGATGGATATGAAGCCAATTGTCCGCCAAATGGAACGGACGCCGGAAACGAGCGGCCAACAAACGAGCAGCAGAGCGGTTAATAAGATAAGAATGAGTATAGTAAGCACAAAACACACGCTTAAGCGAACGACGGAACCCCGGCCAATACCAATAATGTCCGGAAAGCAAAACGACCATCGGACGCTCTGTCCCGGACAACAAGCGTTCCAAAGGAGAAAAGTCCGGCAACTCTGTCCCCAGATCCGCATCGTCCTCCAAAATCAAAGCCACCTCGTCCCCCGCTGCTGCTATGTGGTTATAACATCGGACATGGCTCAGCGTGCAGCCCACTTCCCCGCGCGTAAGATCACGGCCATAGTAAGCTCTCGACGTCTCCCGGTCGAATGCCTGCGACAGTTCCTCCTCACTCATCTTGCGCCCCTCGACCGCCGGAATGAATTCCGCCTCCAACTCCGGAAAACGGGACAACTGCCTTTCCATTGCCACCCTCCGTTCCACAGACTGCGGCAGATTGATTATGTAAGTTCTCATTAAGTAGAAGTCACTTATTCTTTACCATTAGCGAATAATGAATATCGTTCATCATTCATCTGCTTAACATCTTCTAAAGTTGAAAGCCATGTAGATGCAAATGCTGAAAGTTTCCCTGAAGTATTATCTATGTAACTACAAGGCTTATGAAGTAATACGGACAGAATCAATACATGTAAACGAGTGGTAACGATCTGTTCATAAGGCGCCAAAAACTCGCATGCCGTTTTTAATGCATAAGGACGAATTATTTTATCCGCATATAAGTTTATCATTTTACCTGTTAATGAAGGGAATCTGATTTTACCCGACAATCTATGCGCCCCTATCATCTTTGACAGAATTGCAAAGTAGGACGAATTCTTTTCTATAGTAGGCCAATCTCTAATCTCCACATCTTTTGCGACATTAAGCAGTGTTACCGTGTCTAATTCTTTATCCAATCTTTTCACATAAAGTCTACGACCATGTATTTCCTTACCGATATAAGGAACTAATTTATTGTTGTCTATACAAAAAGCCATATCAGGAAGGAGCAATACCTCGTTAGAATTAAAATGCTCCTTCATAAAATCATAACTCCATCTGTCACGGGCACATAAATATAAATTCTTATGACGAGACATAATTTCTACATCTCTTTTAATAAGAGACTTGTCATTATACCATACAGACTGAGGGAACAATACTATACGATTAGCCGGATACCTCTTTATTACTTCCTGACGAAAACATTGATGAGTTGGCCATAAATCTCCAAAGTTTCCTCCCCCGTGTAATAAGATAATAGTATGCGGGGAAAGTTCAGGAAATGAGAACGTATTTAAATCCGAATATCTTAAGCATTTGTGAGGCAGTCGAGCCAAATAATCTTTCTCTCCTTCCCAAATCAATAAATCACCCAAATTTGAATGATAAGGCAAATCAAGAAGAATATAGTCTTGATCAATAAGCGGAGTCAATGCATTAGATATTTTCTCTTGCAGTATTTCTTTCAATGTCATGGAGCAATATAACTAATAACGATGCCTCTTTCCTCTATTTATCAGCGGAATAATTTTCTTACCACCCGTCCCAAGGCTGCTTTTTTTTTCATATAGAAAATCCGGAGCCTTTTCCCAAATGTAGCGTTGACCTTGTCGAAGTCATACGTGAATATCCAATCCTGTCCTGCTCCGTATTTGACTTTCTCCCGATTCTCAAGGAAACGCTCTTGGATATCTTTCCATAATGGCAGGGCAGTCGGGGAAATAATCACCTTTTCCTGGAGAATCTTTCCCAATTCGTTATACCGGGATGCAATACCGGGGAAGCCAAAATTTTCCGGGTCGTGCCCTTCGGCCAAAATCCCGTAAATGGTACGCAGGCATTTTTCGCAAACCCCACAGTTCTTCCCCCCACGACTTATCCAGCATACGCGCAGGAATAACTTTTGCCCCGTCTTATCGACGTATTCGCAAATATGGGTGATTTTTTCCTGCCGCGTAAATTCATATTGGTCATGCTTGACACGACAACCGCAATAGGACACGTGGTTGTCTATGCTCGGATGGCTTGCACAAGTTACTTGGTCTTTTTCCGTATGAGAAGATGCTATATAAATGGTAGAAAAAACTTTTGCGCAGGCCAATGGGGCGGCCAAGCCCAAAAGGCCGATGCCATGCTGGAAACCATGCCACCAATTTTCCCCCGACTTGAAAATCAAGTTCTGAAAAGCTCTATAGTCCAGAAAAAGTCTGAAATTGGAAATTATGGATATTGCGTCACAGCCAAACGTTTTCCGTGTCACCTCCACATGTTTGGACACATTACCCCACCCTTCCTCGTCGTCCAAGGCAATGTCCGCCCCACGCACGGTCAACAATACCGGATGCTCCTGCGCATGCGCTATCAGGGTAGCAAAGGCATCCACACCACCGCTGAAAAAGGCCGCATTCCTGCGTGCCCCTGACGGGGAAGGAGTGCTTGCCAGCCTTTTTACCTGGAGATATCCTTTAAACTCAAGCATCGGATACATCTTCACATATCCTGCCTTGATTTTTTCTATCCCGTCGTAAAAATCCTTATCAAGCGTCTCAATGTTCAAGGAACAATTCGTCAGCCAAACCAACGGAAGCAAGTTGCAGACAAGTGGTATAACCAATATGCTGTCAGGGACACCGGCCACTGTTTCACTGTATTCCACCGAGAAGTGGAAAGAGGTAAAATACTTTTTTAATTCATCCGAGCACTCAAAGGGAATTGTAAGATGCCCCTCTTGCACATTAGGCTTCAAAATCGATATATATCCCATTCTTATTTATATAAAATCCTTTTTACGAGATTATTAACATGCAAACGCTCACTTTTATCAAGCACTATCAAATACCCCAAACCTGTCACGCTCACGATTGATGACAAGACAAGGGCCAGCAACCTCAGCAATGAAGTTTCCATCGCTTGCCTAATAGAATAAAGCACGAAAACCGACATGAGAAGGAGCAATACGCAGGGCACAAATACGCTCTTCAAATACCGTCTAACGGACAGGCCGATCAAATGCCGCAAAAAGAGAAGCCTGTCACAAAGGGCCATCATGTTAAATACAATCTCTACCCAATAGGCTACTTCAGGCTGAAACCCAAACTTGAACAACAGGTACACGAGCAACGGGTTCAACAGGAAAAGGGAAGAAAGGGAAAGCTGATAACCCTTGATATTACCTGTCGCAATTGCACTGTATCCTAACGTGCCGGACAATGCGTCCACCAACATGGATACTAAAACAAGCCGAGTGAAAAGCAACGCATATCCGGGGACATCTTTCAACCACAACGCCAATACCGTACCACATTCAAGATATACGGGAAGCACAAGCATCGACACTAAAAGGAAAGACATCTTTGTACTGCTGTACGCCAGCTGGCGCATGCCATCCATATCCCCTTGCGCATATGATTTCACGAGTTGCGGCCCCACCGCAAGCTGGAAGTTGTTCACAAAGGAACTCAAAGCACCGCTGACTTGGACAGCTATGCCACGGGCGGCATTCAAGGCAGGGCCGAAAAACAAATTAAGCAGGATATTGACCCCTTGCGTGCGGGCGACTAATGCAATATGCGCTGAGAGGTTCCACCCGGCAAAACCCAACAGGTTTTTCAACAAGACGGAATTCCAAATCCACCGGCTCTTGGCCTTGAAGCGGAACCTGCAATAAAACGAATACAGCAGCATGGTTGAAACAGAAACGGCACAAAGCAACAGGCCATAAAGTCTCAATTTATCTACCGCAAGCCACTGTAAAGAGAAGGCCACGCTCAATTTCATCAATGCTTCAATTATGCTGAAGTAAGCAAAGGCACTCATCCGTTCTTGAGCAATAATCATGGCCGTGTAAGGCATTTGGACGATGGTGAAAGCCAAGGAGAGCAGGGAAAAATGGAACACCCAAACTGCACTGCTTAAGCGTTGCTCCGGGATTGTTAGCCCACCCACAACAAACTTATAGCCTAAAGCCTCGGCCAAGAAAATGATTACCAATGCAATGAGTACATGTACAACTAAAGTCTGGCTGAACGTATCTTGGAGCAGCTTCTCGTCCCCCTTTCCTATGGCATACGATAAGAAACGTTGTGTGGCGGCCGACATGGTCCCGTTCAAGAAAGAAAATAGAGTCACCACGCCACCTACCACGTTGTAAATACCGTAATCTACCACCCCCAATGCATCCAACACTATGCGCGATGTGTATAGGCTTACCGCCATCATCATCAACATGCGGACATAAAGCAACAATGTATTTTTAGCTATGCGTTTGTTATTTTGCGAATAAGCGGCCATAGCGCTTTATAGTGAAAGTAAATTGTAGGGATTCTGCCAATAGTTATTCTTGCCAGCCCCTTGCCACTTTTTCGATGCGGATGCAAGGGAAATCGGGAAAAGGTGCGGGACTTTTCTTTTTTCCGCTTCAGGCGGCAGGGAGGTAATGCTTGAGGATGGTCTGCAAGCGATGACGAAGGGCGGCATCGTCTGCAGAGAGGCTCGTTTGCAGTTCTGCGGCGCGCTCTAAGAGGCGAGGCAGCCGGGCGCGTTGCGCGGGGGTGCTGTACCAGCTCTCTTGCAGGGATTCCAGCAGGAGGATGCAGAGGAGGGCGTCTTCCGCGGGGGTCGTGCCCCGCAGGGGGAGCAGCGTTTCCGTCAGGCGGAAAAGGCGTTCTTCAAGCATCTGAGGGTCGTCGAGGTCAGCAGCCCGAAGGGCTTCCAACAGGGACGACAGTTCGTTTAAATACGGGGATAAAGACATCGTGTCTCGTTTTATAGTGGATACGGACGAAAGGGGTATCGTTCGTCCGGTTAGGTATTCGTTGGGGTTGGACGTCGGGCGGAGTGGTTGAGTCGGCGGGCGGCTCAGGGGTCGAGTTTCTCGCAGTACCATTTGGGGATGTGCACCAACACGCCGACCGTGGCGAGGCTCACCACGACGTAATAACGTCCCTTGTAGCGCGTCAGTTTGCCTTCCAGTCCGGTGAAAGGGCCGTGGATGACGCGCACCTTACTGCCCGGGCGGGCATCGGCTTCCGCGGAGTCCAGGTAAACAGTGCCCGTGTAGTTCGGGTCGCACACGGCGCGGAATTCGGTCATTGCCGAGTCGGGGATTTCTGCCGGAGCACTCCCGTCGGCCTTTTTCAGCGGTTGGAAAGGAACGGGGGAAGCCGTCAGCAGGCGGTTCAGCTCGCGGGTCTGAAACGTTTTCTTCAGGAAAACTAAATTGTGCACGGCGGGAACTTGTACGCGGTGCGGTTTCCCTTCGCCGTTCGGGCGTTCGGCATAGCGCATCGGGATGAAGCTGTGCAGCCCTTCACCCGTGAGGTATTCGCCAAGGGCTTCTTCCTTGCAGTAGAAGGTGCGCAGGGCGTACCATGTGGCGGAGGCGGGTTGTCCCGAAGGGACGGTAGCTTCCGAGGATGGGTCGGTAGGAGTCAGGGACATACGGCGGATGACCTTGGTTATTTAAAGAAATCTTTTCAGGACAGTCTCTCTTCTCCTCTTCCAGAGCCACAAAACGACTGTGGAAAAGGCCAAAGGAAACAGGCCGGAAAGGGTCTGGCAGAGGCGGTAGAACTCTATATAATAATGAGTAATCAAAAGCGTACCTATCTAGCTATATTACAGCGTTTTAATCAGAATAGAAAGGAAAGGTTTGTTATGAGTAAAATGAACTTGGAGAAAGGGAAGAAGGAATACCCGAAAGGCGCAATTTTAAGGGCCAAATCCTTGTGTGTCATTATTATTTACACTACATTTGCAACCGATTTGGTACTGCGATCAGACACTCTGTGGGTTACTCACTCTTATATAGTATGAGTAATTTCAAACCAAAAAATACACTGTTTTACCGATAAACAAACCTCAAAAGAACGATAAGCAAACGAACTTATCGCACAGAAAGGTAAAGCACACGCTTCCCTCATGAGCTATATTAAAGACGCTGCTACAATAGTTTTACGAAAAGAAGCCGCTGCTTCCCTTAAAAGCACAAGCGCCTGAAAAGATTAAGACCGATACCTTACATTTCTTCGCTGCCACACTTAGCGCAAAATGCAGATACACTATACCACAATAAAATAGGCTGAGCCGGATAAAATTCCAGCCCAGCCTATTTCTATAAGCTACAATCTCCCCTAAAAAAAGAGAGACGAAACGTTCTTTTAGTTATTCTCCGGACGCAATTTGCGTACAACAGCACCCGTCTGCCACATTTCGCTATCGTGCAATGCTTTCAGCTCTGCATTCAGCTTCTCGCGGTAATCAGGCTGAGAGTTAGCGTCGATGGCACGTTGTGCCTCATTTCCAACCTCTACCTCATGGTACAACTTCTCGAAAACAGGCTTCGTTGCATCGTGGAACGGGCCCATCCAATCGAGTGCGCCACGCTGAGCCGTCGTAGAACAATTCGCATACATCCAGTCCATGCCGTTCTTTGCAAACAAAGGCATAAGAGATTGAGTCAATTCCTCGACGGTCTCATTGAAAGCCTCGGAAGGAGTATGACCATGCTCACGCAGCGTCTCGTACTGAGCCAGCAACAATCCCTGGATAGCACCCATCAGAGTACCGCGCTCACCCGTAAGATCGGAATAAACCTCACGCTTGAACGTCGTTTCGAACAAGTAGCCGGAACCAACGCCGATACCCAATGCAATTACACGATCCCATGCTTTTCCGGTTGCATCCTGGAAAATAGCATACGAGGAGTTCAGTCCACGTCCTTCGAGGAACATGGTACGCAAAGAAGTACCCGAACCCTTCGGAGCAATCATAATGACATCTACATCTTCAGGCGGAACAATGCCGGTACGCTCTTTATAAGTGATCGCAAAGCCATGGGAGAAATACAAAGCCTTGCCCTTGGTCAGGTGTTTCTTAATCATCGGCCAGCAGCTAATCTGTGCGGCATCGGAAAGAAGTACCTGAATAATGGTAGCTTTCTCGCAAGCCTCTTCGATACCGAAAAGCGTCTCGCCCGGTACCCAACCGTCGGCTACGGCTTTTTCGTACGTCTTTCCGGGACGCTGTCCTACGATTACATTAAAACCGTTATCCCGCAAGTTCAAAGACTGGCCCGGACCTTGCACGCCGTAGCCAATCACTGCAATTACTTCGTCCTTGAGGACTTCACGCGCTTTCTCCAAAGGAAATTCTTCGCGGGTGACTACATTCTCGATCACGCCGCCAAAATTCATTTGTGCCATTTTGTTTTTGTTTTTACTTGTGCAACTTTTACTGTTGCGTTGATAAATAAATGTATTTCTGTTTTACTTCTTTTGTTCAAATTCCACCCGGCAACGGCAAACCGACTCTGAGGCATTTTTCCGGATCTCTGCACAGAAAAGATTTTCCGACGGGTTTTCCAAATAAAAGGAAAGAGTATCATTGGCATAACTCTCTGCGACATAAGCCACTTCAAAGCGGCGCACGGCATAATCCCGAAAGCGTTCCAACGGGAACAGGTTCAACACATGCTCCATATACTTGATGCTGTTGAAATGACCGTTGATGTCGATATCCGAATAGACAGGCGCCAACTTCAAGACTTCCTTTCCTTCCTTCACGCGAATGCGCGCCGGCTCACCTATCGGACAAGGGAGTTCCGGAGAAAGGAAGCCTGAAAAATCCGTTCCGTAAAGAGAAACCAGATCGATGGGCTTGCGAGTCGTCAAATCAATCATGGCCCATACCGAACGGGCATAAGCCAACACGCGCCCATCGTTGCTGCTACGCACACAGAAATTGCGGCCCGTAAAGAAACGGAACACGCTCTCTATCCACGTTTCGATAACGTATTCTTCATATTGGCAGGGCATTTCAAACATTTCCACTGCCAGACGGGAGAGCACCCACGTGCGGTTTTCCTTTCGGAGAGTAGGAATTCCAAAGCCGCGCTCCTTACTGTGGAAATCGGCGGCATTCAGCAGCTGATTTCCCAATATGGAAACGGGCAGCCGACCGCTGAAATCGACCTGAAACGGCTCGGCCATAAAAGAATAACGCCCTACTTTTTTATTTTCCATGCTGATACGCTCCTTTCTTTCCTCGGCACTTTTCACCAATACCTACTGAACTTTTTCCTAAATCCAACGGGACTTTTCTCCAAAACTATTGCTGCTTTTCGGCCAAACGGGCTTTCTCTTCGCGATAGCGTGCTTCGCGGGCTTCCAGGAAACCGTTCACACGCTCCACACAGCTCTTCGTAATGGCGATTCGCCCCGAGCGTACGTACTGCAACATGCAGCCCGTTTTTTGCAATTCGTTGTAAAGACTGATGATTTCCTCGGTCATTCCCGCCTTTTCCACAATACAATAAGTAGAATTGACCTCCACTATGATTGCACTGTGCCGGCGCACAATCTTGGAAACCTCCGGGTTTTCCTGTACCTCGGGCGTAGAAAGTTTATAAAGCGCTATTTCATGCAGGAAAATCTCATCGTCCGTAAAGAAATGAGCCTGAAGCACATCGATTTTCCGCTCAATCTGCTTCACGACTTTCTCTATCGTATCCCGGTCGCTCCACGTGGTTATCGTGTACTTATGCACGCCGGGGATAGAAGAAGCCGATACGTTCAAGCTCTCGATGTTCAATTGCCGCCGGGTAAAGACGGCCGTTATCTGGTTGAGCAATCCCGCAATATTCTCGGAATAGACCAGCAACGTATAAAATATCTTGTCCATAATGTGCTTACCTTCCTTTATCGATTCAACATTCCAACAGCATATCGTCCACCGAATTGCCCGGAGGACTCATCGGCATCACATTACCTTCTTCAATGACACATGCCTCCAACAGGAAAGCGCCCTCGGTCGAAAGCATTTCCTTGATAGCCTCGTCCAGCTCCTCGCGCTTCATGATGCGGCGCGAAGGTATGCCGTAGGCTGCGGCAATCTGCATATAGTCGGGATTCATCATTGGCGTAAACGAATAGCGATGCCCGAAGAACATGGCCTGCCACTGACGCACATTGCCGAGGAAGTTGTTGTTCATGAGGATAATCTTCACCGGTGCTTTCTGCTCCATGATCGTGCCTAATTCCTGAAGCACCATCTGAATGCCGCCGTCGCCTACGAACAGACAAACCGGACGCCCGGGCTTGGCGAAGGTAGCCCCTATGGCTGCGGGCAAACCGAAGCCCATTGTGCCCAATCCGCCCGAAGTCACGATGCTGCGCGGCTTGCGGTAACGGAAATAACGGGCCGCCATCATCTGGTTCTGCCCAACGTCGGTCACGAGTACCGCCTCGTCGTCGGTCGCTTCGCTCACCGCCCGTACCACTTCGCCCATGTTCAACGGACCGTTTCCGGGATGGATTTCCGGTTCTATCACGCGGGCCATTTCTTTTTCCGCATGCGGTTTGAAACTTTCAATCCACTCCGTGTGCTTCGCGGGGCTTATCTTTTCGGTGAGCGCCGAAAGGGTTTTCTTGCAATCGCCCAATACTGCGACGTCAACCGCCACGTTTTTATTGATTTCCGCAGGGTCAATATCCAAATGTATAATCTTTGCCTGACGGGCATACGCATCCAATCGCCCAGTCACGCGGTCATCGAACCGCATTCCTATGGCAATCAGCACATCGCACTCGTTGGTTTTTATATTTGGGGCCAAGTTTCCGTGCATTCCCAGCATCCCTTGGTTCAAAGGGTGAGCCGAAGGAATCGCCGACAGCCCCAACAGCGTGCAACCGCAGGGTATATCTGCCTTTTCCAGGAACGCTTTCAGCTCCTGTTGGGCATTTCCCAACTCCACGCCCTGCCCTACCAGAGCCAAGGGGCGCTTGGCTGCGTCAATCAGGCGCGCCGCCTCCTCCAAAGCCTCGGGCGCTGTCTCAGGTTCGGGCACATAACTCCGTATGAAGTCTACGTCTTTCGGCTCATAGTCTACCATGTCCGTCTGCGCATTCTTCGCAAAATCCAGCACCACCGGGCCCGGACGTCCGCTACGTGCAATGTAAAAAGCACGTGACACGGCCCATGCCACATCTTCTGCCCGGCGAATCTGATAGCTCCACTTGCTGATAGGCTGGGTAATGCCTACCAAGTCGACTTCCTGGAAGGCATCGCTTCCCAAGAAGCCTACTCCTACCTGTCCGGCTATCACCACAATCGGCGTACTGTCCATCATGGCGTCAGCCACTCCGGTAATGGTATTCGTAGCGCCCGGCCCGCTCGTCACGAGGCAGACCCCTACTTTTCCGCTTACCCGCGCATAACCTTGGGCAGCGTGCGCCGCACATTGCTCATGGCGCACCAAGATGTGATTCAATGTGCTGCGGTGGTCATACAAAGCGTCGTAGACCGGCATGATCGAACCTCCGGGATAACCGAAGAGCGTATGCACACCTTCGTGCTCCAATGAGCGCATCAACGCTTCCGCACCTGTTATTTTTTCTTTCATATATAACTGTATCCTTTCTCCGGTGCGGTACTTTTTCCGGAAAGCCTTTGAGGAAACCGGAAAAAGTACTGCATGTTTTTCTTATTTCTACTGCCTCATTTTATGATTCTCACCGCACCCTTATCGGCCGAACTTACCAGATTTGCATAAGCCTTGAGGCTCTTCGGCACAACCCGGTCGCGAGTCAGGGGAACAAACGGCCTTGCAGCCAGTTCCTCGTCGGTCAGTTTCACATTGATCGTACGGTTGGGGATATCGATTTCTATCACATCTCCATCCTGCAGTTTGCCTACGTTTCCACCGGAAGCGGCTTCGGGCGAAATATGGCCGATACTCAGTCCCGACGTTCCGCCGCTGAACCGGCCGTCCGTAATCAGGGCACATTCCTTGCCCAGGTGCATGCTCTTTATGTAAGAGGTAGGATAAAGCATCTCCTGCATGCCGGGGCCACCCTTCGGACCTTCGTATATAATGACTACAACATCGCCACTCTTGACCTTTCCGCCCAAGATACCTTCGCACGCCGCCTCCTGTGAGTCGAACACTTTGGCCGTGCCGGTAAACTTCCAGATGCTCTCGTCCACACCGGCGGTCTTCACGACACAACCGTCTTGTGCGATATTTCCTTTCAAGACCGCCAGGCCGCCATCTTTCGAGTAGGCATGTTCCATATCGCGGATGCAGCCGTTTGCACGGTCCGTGTCAAAGCTCTCATAATAATTGGCCTGCGAACCCATTACCTGGTTGAAGCGCCTTCCCGGAGCGCTGGCATACTTCTTCTTAGCCTCCGGGCAGACTTGCGGGCTGAGTATATCGTATTTTTCGATAGCCTCCTTCAGGGTCATTCCATCTACGCGGCGCGTGGTCGTGTCGAGCAAGCCCCCTTTGTTAAGTTCGCCCAATATCGCGATAATACCACCGGCGCGGTTGACGTCCTGAATATGGTATTTCTGAGTCGTGGGAGCCACTTTACACAAGCAGGGCGTACGGCGCGAAAGCATATCGATGTCGTCCATCGTAAAATCCGCCCCGGCCTCTTGCGCAACCGCCAGCAGATGCAGCACAGTGTTGGTAGAACCTCCCATGGCGATATCCATCGTCATGGCATTCAGGAAAGCCGAACGCGTCGCAATGCTGCGGGGCAAGACCGAATCATCCCCTTGTTCGTAATATTTATAGGCATTTTCCACTATCAAGCGGGCAGCCGCCTTGAAGAGCTCCACACGGTTTTCGTGCGTAGCCACAATCGTTCCGTTACCCGGCAAGGAGAGACCGATGGCTTCCGTCAGGCAATTCATGGAATTGGCCGTGAACATTCCCGAACAGCAGCCGCATCCCGGACAAGCGCACTGCTCGATCCGTTCCACTTCCTCGTCGCTTACCGTAGGATCGGCAGCCTGAACCATTGCATCTATAAGGTCTAATCTTTTTTCACCCAGCTCGCCTGCCTCCATCGGGCCGCCGCTGACAAAAACCGCCGGGATATTCAGGCGCATCGCAGCCATTAACATGCCCGGAGTAATCTTATCGCAGTTACTGATGCAGACCATTGCGTCCACCTTGTGGGCGTTACACATATATTCCACGCTGTCCGCAATGATATCACGGCTTGGGAGCGAATAAAGCATTCCGTCGTGTCCCATGGCGATGCCATCGTCGATGGCAATCGTATTGAACTCGGCGGCAAAACAGCCCAGCTTTTCAATTTCAGCCTTTACCAATTGACCGATTTCGTGCAGGTGTACATGCCCAGGCACGAACTGAGTGAAAGAATTGACCACGGCAATGACAGGCTTTCCCTGCATCTCTTTTTTCATTCCATTTGCCGCCCAAAGCGCGCGCGCGCCGGCCATTCGTCTTCCTTCTGTGCAAATACTGCTACGTAACGGATGCTTCATTTCTATTATACCTTAATACTTTATTTCTATATTCGGGGCGCAAAGATACATAGGTTTTCCTGCATAGCCAAATAAACCATAGAGAAAAAGGCGATTCGCTGCGGAATTGTAAGGAAACTTATGGCGTAAATTACGATTTATTTAGCTATCGCGTCGAAAACATGCACAAAAGAGGGTGTTTTCGTTTCCTTTTTTCCACATTTGCCTTGCATCTCATGTATCCCAAAGGAACATTTTTACAGAAAAGTCACCCACTTTCGTCCTATTCAAAGCACCTTTTTCCCAAAAGCGCCGGCAGTTTCAGACAAAAGCGGCTGCACTTTTCCCAAAAACCGCAGTACTTTTTTCCCAATCCCATTATTCTTTTCCGGAAATCTCCCCAGAAAAGAAAATCAGACTTATCACGGAAATAGCAGAAAGGTTATACCCTTTAGAAATGTAAAATCAAGACTTATTCTGAATTCAATCTCATAAAAAGAGTTAACCGAAAGATAATAATCAAGGGGAATGCTTGCAGGTTTCCAGAAAGTGCCTACCTTTGCAGCATGTTTTTCATGGTATTAGATTTTAAGGTTAATGGAGATTGGGTTGTCGGGAGACAACCTATTCTTTTTTTATAGACTTCCTATTACTGAAAAGCATTCCTCTTGCCTTTACATACATGCAGGCTGTTTCACCCGTCCTTACGGCATTTCTCACTTGTTCCGCCTGCCATTTCCTCCACTTTCCCCTCAGCTTTCAGGCATTCACCTATATTTAAAAGATGTTTTTTATAAGAGGTTTCACCAAAAAGAACCACTTTTTTTATCTATGTTTGCGACAGTTTTTCCGAAACTAACGAGATGGAACAACACGAGCATTGTGTAGAAATACAAGTCTGGGGCGTCGTAGAGAGCAACAAGTCCTCCAATGCCTACGCCCTCATATTAGGAGAAAAGGAAGGAACACGCCATCTTCCTGTCATCATCGGCAAGGCTGAAGCGCAATACATACTCATCGCCCGGCAACAAATCTTCACCCCCCGGCCACTGACTCACGACTTATTCCTGAAAGTACTGTCGGCCGTAGGCTGGAGCCTCGAATATGTAGAGATATACAAGGAGAACGAAGGCGTCTTCTATGCCTATCTGGCACTCCGGCAAGGCGCGGATTCCGAAGATTTCTACCACATGGACGCCCGCACTTCCGACGCGATTGCCATCGCTCTCAAGGCACAAAAACCGATTTTCGTCAAAGAAGAAATCTTAGACCGCCTGGGCGTTACCCGCGAAGACGTAGAACGCGGCAATCTGGAAAGTGCCTTCCGCCGCGGCGTCTCTTGCGAGCAAAGCGAAGAAGAGCTGGAAGAAGAGATGAAAAAGGCTACCGAAGAAGAAGACTACGAACGCGCCGCCCGCCTGCGCGACCGCATCTCTGAGCTGCGACGCATGAAGGGCGAAGCGGAACAACCGCAATAAACCGGCGTAAACCCTATCTGGACATGCACCTGTTTTACGCACCCGACATCGAAACCACCGGCCTCCTCCCCGACGAAGAGGCAACCCACTGCCTGCGCGTCCTGCGACTGCGCGAAGGCGACGCCATCGACATTACCGACGGGAAGGGCAACTTCTTCCGCAGCATCATAGCCGAAGTCGGGAAACGGTCCGTACGAGTCGACCTCGAGAGCCGCACCCCTTGGGAAAAGACGTGGGGCATCGACATCCACCTGGCAGTGGCTCCCACCAAAAATGCCGACCGCATGGAATGGCTCTGCGAGAAAGCCTGCGAAATCGGCCTCGACAAACTGACCTTTCTGGAGTGCCGCTATTCCGAGCGACGCTCCCTCAAGACCGACCGCCTGCGCAAGATTCTGATTTCCGCCATGAAGCAAAGCCTTAAGGGCAGCCTCCCCGTGCTGGAAGAAATGATGCCTTTCGAACAGTTCGTACGCCTCGAGCGGCCGGGACGCAAGTTTATTGCCCACTGCCACGAAGGGGAAAAGCACTCCCTCGCCGAGGCAATCCTTCCACAGGGTACAGCCTGCACCCTGCTCATCGGCCCCGAAGGCGACTTCAGCGAGGAAGAAGTAAAGACGGCCACCGCATGCGGCTACGAGCCCATCAGCATCGGCCGTTCCCGCCTGCGCACGGAAACCGCCGCACTCGCCGCCGTCGCGCTCCTCAACCTGCAACACCAGAAACAATAACCCTTTATCACTCGGATACAAATGACTTACCTTTTTTCCAAAAAGTCACGGCACTTTTTACCGAAAGTGCTGCTCCTTTTTCTGATTTGCGCAGGGCTTTTTTCCTGCGAAAAGAAGGAGTATTCCAAAATGATTCCCGCCGACGCCGCATTGGTCGTACGCTCCAACCTGAAAGCGATGGCCGAAGAAGCCGGCGGCATGGAGCAACTGAAAAAAAGAGCCTCCAGCAGTAACAACCCGCTGCTCACCGCCCTCTCCCAAGATGCCGAAGAGTGCGGAATAGCCTTCGAGGAAGACGCCTACCTCTACGCCTCCCTCAACCGCGACGAACCTACCCTTCTGTTCGCCCTTGCCGACCAAAGCAAGTTCGAGGCCAAGCTGAAAGAGCTGAATACGCAAGGCCTCTGCGGCGAAATCCAGCAAGGCAATCCCTTCCGCTGGGTCGCTTTTCCCGGCAAGGGGCTGTGTGCCTACACCGACGACTTCGCGGCCTGGGTCTATGCCCCCATCACTCCGCCGGAAAGCATCCTGTCCCGACTGCAGGAACTGCAAAACCTGGAAGAAAAAGACATGTTCATCACCCAGGCAGGATACCAGCATCTCGAATCGCTGAAGGGCAGCACCCGCTTCTATCTCTCGCTCGAAACGCTCCCCAACACCGACCTTATTGCCACCGCGCTCGGCATGCCTTTCCAATTATCGGCCGAAGACCTGCGGCTCTACGGCAGCATTTCCCTCACGCCGAAGCAGGCTTCGCTGAAAGCCAAGCTGTACTCGGACAACACCGAAGTGCAGGAATTCCTGGTAAGGCAGTCGCTCGACATGCACGCCGTCTCGGGAAAATATTTTTCCTACCTGCCCGACGATTTGATGGCCTGCATCGCTCTGAAACTGGACGGAGACGGATACTCCAAAATCAATGCGATTCCCGACATCGGCTCCTCACTTTCTACCCTCGCGGAGCTGTCCGGCATCGATGCAGAGCCGTTCCTCGACTCCTTTAGCGGCGACTTCCTTTTCGCAATCCACTCGGCCGACATGCAAAACCCGATGCCGGGAATCAGCTGTTATGCGGAATGCGCAGGAAAAGGAACAAAGGAAATGCTGAAAGAAGCCATGCAGAAAAGCGGCGGACTCCTCGGCCCGATGCTCCAAACCGTATCGCCGGACAACTACATGATGCGCCTCGCGCCCGAATTTCCCATCCATCTGGGCGTGAAAGACAACGATTTCTACTTCACGACCACCGCCGGAAAGCCTTTCGAGTCTCCCAAGCACCCGCTCCGCAAAGCAGGCTATTCCGCCCTGAGCCACGGCAAACTCATTGCATACGCACTGTTCTGTCCGGGCAAACTGCAGGCAGGAAACGACTTCATCGGAGAGTATATGGGCGAAAACGCCGGACTCTTTTCCGGAATCTGTGCCATAGAATTTGCCGCACGGCCGGGCCAGGAAATAGAACTCAACGTATATTTCCCCGAATAGCCCCGTAACTTCCGATAAAAAGCACTGCACCTTTTTTCAAAAAGCACTGCGCCTTTTCGGAAAAAGCCTTGCAGCAAAAAACAGAAAGACATGGAACAAATCAACATAGAACAAGCGCTTCCGGAGGTTTTCCGCGACGGACGCCCCATAAAGAGCGACATCTGGAACACGAAGACCGAGTTCCAAAAAGGAAAAGTCTACCTTGTGGAAGCCGCTTCGGGCACCGGCAAATCGTCGCTCCTGAGCTTCATCTACGGATACCGATGCGACTTTGCCGGAAAAATCACCTTCGACGGCCAAGACGTCCGCAGCCTGAAAGCCAACGACTGGGCACACATCCGACAGAACTCCCTCTCCATCCTGTTTCAGGACCTGCGCCTCTTTCCCGAGCTCACCGCATGGGAAAACATTCTCATCAAGAACAATCTGACGCACCACAAGGCCGAGTCGGAAATAGACGCATGGTTCGACGCACTCGGCATAGGCGACAAGAAACAGCAGCTCTGCGGCAAACTCTCCTTCGGACAGCAGCAAAGAGTAGCCATGATACGCGCTCTTTGCCAACCCTTCGACTTTATTTTCCTCGACGAGCCCATCTCTCACTTAGACGAGCAGAACAGCCAGACAATGGCGCAGCTCCTCCTCGAAGAAGCCCGCAAGCAAGGCGCCGGAATCGTCGCCACTTCCATCGGAAAACACATGGAGCTTCACTACGATACACTGCTTAAACTATGAAACTCATCTGGAAACTTCTCCAACAACACATAAGCCCGGGCCAACTTATCGGCTTCTTTTTCGCCAACCTGTTCGGCATGGCCATCATTTTGCTCGGCATCCAATTCTACAAAGACGTAGCCCCCGTATTCAGCAGCGGCGACAGTTTTATCAAAAACGACTTCATCGTCCTGACCAAACGCATAAGCACCCTCGGCTCCCTGTCGGGCACTGCCAATGCTTTCCGCAGCAAGGAAATTGAAGAAGTGGCCCGACAGCCCTTCGCAACCGGCGTAGGAGCTTTCCAACCCGCTACCTACGAAGTGAACGCCGCGCTCGACCTGGGCGGAAGCGGCGCCGACGGAATCCGCTTCTCCACCGACATGTTTTTCGAATCCGTGCCCGACGCTTTCGTCGACGTGCAGGCCGATTCGTGGCGATACAGGCCCGGAACGCCGGAAATCCCCATCATCCTTCCCAAAAGCTACCTGAACCTCTACAACTTCGGTTTTGCCCAAAGCCGGAGCCTGCCCAAGATTTCCGAAGGACTGATGAGCCTCATCCAGCTCGACATACGTATCTCCGGCAACGGCAAGTCGCAACACTTCCGCGGGCGCATCGTAGGTTTCTCCACACGGCTCAATACCATTCTCGTACCCGAGGCCTTCAACAACTGGGCCAATGCGGAATTCGGCGAGAAGAGTGCTGCCCCGGTCCGCCTGATTGTGGAAGTGAACAATCCGGCAGACGACCGCATTGCGCGCTTCGTGCAGTCGAAAGGCTACGAAACCGAAGACGACAAGCTCGAAGCGGGGCGCATCACTTACTTCCTGAAGCTCGTCACCGGCATCGTTCTGCTCGTGGGCGGCGTCATCAGCATCTTGTCTTTCTACATGCTCATGCTCTCCGTCTACCTGCTCCTGCAGAAGAACACCTACAAACTGGAGAACCTCCTGCTCATCGGCTACCGGCCTTCGGCCGTGGCCCTGCCCTACCAGCTGCTCACCACGGGGCTGAATCTGGTCGTACTGCTGCTGGCTTGCCTCATTCTGTGCCTCGCCCGCGGGCAATACATGCAGGTGCTCAACCAGTTATTCCCGCAGATGGAGACCGTTTCCCTGCTGGGTTCCGTGGCAATCGGCATCGCCATCTTCGCCATAGTCTCGCTCATCAACTGTTGGGCCATACGCCGAAAAATAAACTCCATACGGCTCCACAAGAGCTGAGCAGCAGGAGTCTCTCCACAAACCCCATACGTTTTGCTCATGAACCGCCTGAACTTTTTCCAAAAACTGCCGGCACTTTTCCGGAAAAGCGCCGCGCTTTTTCCCCTCGGCCTGCTGCTTTTTGCCGGAGCATGCAGCGATGAAGACTTTTCCACCTCGCCGGCTGACCAGCCGTTCTTCATGGCCGACACGCTTTTCTTCGATACTTTGATCAGCACCGTACCCAGTTCTACCCGGCAGATAGTGCTCTACAACCCGAACGACAAAGACCTCCGCATCGAACGCATAGCCCTTCGCAGCCAAGGCAGCTCGGGATTCATGATCAACGTCGACGGGCAACCCGGAAACGATGCGGAAGGAAACTATCAGGAGATTAGCGATGTGGAAATATGGCGGCAAGACAGTCTGTACATTCTGGTAGAAGCCCGTCTGCCCGAGCAAGGCGCTTCCACGCCACAGCACGTGACCGACGAGATAATCGTGCAGACCAACGGCGAAACGCGCAGCATCGTACTTTCAGCCTATGCGCAAGACGCGCTCATCCTGCACGGACATACTATCAGCCAGGATACCGTGCTTTCCGCCGGAAAGCCGCTGGTTGTGTACGACAGCCTCGTCGTTCCCGCAGGAGTCACCCTCACCTGTCAGGCCGGAGCGCGGCTCATGTTTCACAATGGAGCCGGGCTTAGCGTGCACGGCACCCTCATCACCGAAGGCACCGCCACGCAACCGGTCGTCTTCCGCAGCGACCGAATGGACCGGCTCTTCAGCTACTTACCCTACGACAATACGCCCGGATTGTGGGAAGGCATACACTTCCATCCCGAAAGCGAAGGCAACGTACTTGCCTTTGCCGACATCCACTCAGCCAACACCGCCGTGCTGTGCAGCCCTTCAGCCGACCGTTCGCAGCAAAAGCTCGTGCTGTACTCCACACGCATCCACAACTCTGCCTACAATGCCCTGCAACTATGGCAATGCAACGTAGAGGCCACAAACTGCCTGTTCAGCAACTCCGGCCAGGAACTCGTCAGCCTTACCGGAACGGAAGCGCGCTTTGTGCACTGTTCCCTGCTTAATTTCTACCCGTTTGCCGCACACGACGACGCCCTGCTCCGTGCCTATTCCGACCAGGCCGAAGAGGGAAACGGGAACAACGACCCGGCTTCTACCGCCGACACGACGCGGGTATGGCTCCTGAACTGCCTGCTTTCGGGTAAAGAGAACTCCACTCCCGACCACAGTGCCCTCACCGCAGAAGAAAAAGGACTGTATATCGCAGGCGACGAGGCAACCGTATTCATCGAACACGCTACCGCCATCTCCGACAACGAGCACTACGTCAACCTGAACGAGCGAGGCGATTACCAATACGACTTCCACCCCACGGCCGAAAACCTGGGCGTCAACGCACTGACCAGCCCAGAAGCTCAGGAAACGGCCCAAGGCGTACCCCAAGACCTCGACGGGAATTCACGCATACAAGACGGGGCTCCCGACGCCGGATGCTACGAATATCAGCAGAGTGCAGGCACTTCCGAATAAAAGTGCCTGCACTTTCGTCTGAAAGCGGAAGCACTTTCTCCGGAAAGTTGCGCCACCAAAGGAAAGAAGGCACATCATTAGCGCCCTATTTATTCGCGTATTCCGCATTTTTTATGTACGTTTGCTACCTGAAACAGCCAGCAAAATGCAGCAAAAGGTAGCCTCAACAGAAATCGACACCGACAACAAGGAATTTCAGGATGCGCTGCACTTGACGCAGTACACCCGCACTTCCCTGTTCCTCACGGGCAAGGCCGGGACGGGAAAGTCTACCTTTTTGCGCTACATCTGCGCCCATACCAAGAAAAAATACGTCGTACTCGCCCCCACCGGCATAGCGGCCATCAACGCGGGAGGCACCACGCTCCACAGCTTCTTCCGCCTCCCCTTTCGCCCGGTGCTGCCGGACGACCCGGACTACAGCCTGCGGGAAAACAAAATCTACCGCACACTCCGCTACACGGCCGAGCACCGCGAACTGATCCGCAAGATAGAACTCGTCATAATCGACGAGATTTCCATGGTCCGCGCCGACCTTATCGATCTCATCGACCGCATCCTGCGCGTTTATTCGCGTAACCTCCGCGAACCGTTCGGCGGGAAACAAATCCTTTTGGTAGGCGACATTTTTCAGCTGGAGCCGGTGGTCAAGAGCGACGAACGCGAGATTCTGAACCGCTTCTACCCCTCCCCGTTCTTCTTCCACGCACGTGTTTTCCGCGAATTCCCGCTGGTTTCCATCGAGCTGAAGAAAGTCTACCGGCAAAAAGACCCCGTCTTTGTCCGGCTTCTCGACCGCATCCGCTCGGGCGAAGCCGGCACGGCAGAATTACAGTTGCTCAACCTTTGCCACCGGGATGCGGCATCGGCAGAAAAAGACTCCGAACAGGTGCGCATCACCTTGGCCAGCAAGCGCGGCACGGTGGACTACATCAACGAACACCGCCTGCAACAATTACCCGGCGAGTGCGTCGTTTTCCGCGGAACGGTCAGCGGGGAATTTCCCGAAACAGCGCTCCCGACCTCGATGGAACTTACCTTAAAACCGGGAGCGCAGGTCATCTTCGTGAAAAACGACACCGAGAAACAGTTCGTCAACGGCACGGTAGGCATCATAACCGAGCTGGGCAACGACGGACTCATCACCGTCCGTACCGACGAGGGGCGTATCTGCTCCGTGCGACAGGCGCAATGGAACAACATCCGCTACTGCTACAATGAAGAAGAACGCCGCATCGACGAAGAAATCATCGGCAGCTTCGAGCAATATCCCCTGAAACTCGCTTGGGCCATCACCATACATAAAAGCCAGGGGCTTACCTTCAATCGGGTAAATGTGGACCTGAGCGGAGGCGTATTCGCCGCAGGTCAGACGTATGTGGCCCTGAGCCGTTGCACATCGCTGGAGGGGCTTAGTCTGAGTACCCCCGTATCCCCGTCCGACATCTTCGTAAGCCGCGACGTACGGGCCTTCGCCTCGCAGTTCAACAACCCGCAGGCCATACGCAAAGCACTCAAGGGCGCCAAAGCCGACATGGAGTACCGTGCCGCACTGGATGCGTTCGAAAGCGACGACTTCAGCAGCTGTCTGGACCATTTGTTCTGCGCCATGCACGAACGATACGACCTGGAACGCCCGCTCATACGCCGCTTCCTCAGCCACAAGTTGGGCATCATACGCCGCCTCAAGGCGGAGAATTCCGCCCTGCGCAGCAAGGAAGCCGAGCGAAAGAGGCAGCTCCGGCATCTGGCCGACGAGTACTGCCAGATGGGAAACGACTGCATTACGCTGGCAAAGGACGTGCGGGCCGCTTTAGCCAACTACAACAAAGCGCTGGAACTCGACCCCTCTCACACGGAAAGCTGGATAAGAAAAGGCATCACCCTCTTCGACGCTCCACAACAAGACGCGCACGAAGCCCTGAAATGCCTCAACCAGGCCGTCCGGCTCAGCCCGCTCAATTTCAAAGCGCTCTACAACCGCGGACGAATACGCCTCCACTTTTCCATGCTCGACGAGGCACTGAGCGACCTGCTGCGGGCTGCCGAACTGAAAAAGACACACGCTGCCGTCCACGACCGCCTGGCCGAAGTCTACGACGCCATGGGCAATGAGGAACAAGCCGAGCTACACCGGCGCATTGCCGAAGAGCTGCGCAAAATAAAGCGGAAAGGCGCCGAATAAACGGCAGAAGCCGAATAACGGAAAAACGAATACCTTTAAAAACAATAAGCCATATGAAAAAGAAGAAAGGCCTGATCATTACCGGCTGTAT
Organism: Bacteroidaceae bacterium; assembly: GCA_050946375.1. Classification (GTDB taxonomy): domain Bacteria; phylum Bacteroidota; class Bacteroidia; order Bacteroidales; family Bacteroidaceae; genus UBA1794. The sequence goes on from JBMNUT010000015.1 coordinate 28,383, forward strand.
CGTAGCATGTATTCTGCTGCTGATGGCCATAGTTCCCCTGTTTCTCGGGGGGAAAGTGCAAGAAATCATCAAGCGGGAAGGCAACAAGATGCTGAACGCCCGGTTCGACTTCGAGACGCTTGACATCAGTCTGTTCCGCGATTTTCCCAGAGCATCCATCGCTTTGGACAACTTCTACATGGTCGGCATCGGCGACTTCGAGCAAGATACCCTCGTTTCTGCCGGGCGAGCTGCCGTTTCGGTCGACATCCTTTCGCTCTTGTCCGACAACTTCCAGATAGGAAGAGTATCGCTCGAAGATGCAACCGTACACGCAATCGTACTGCAGGACGGGCGCGCCAACTGGGACATCATGAAGCCCGACAGCACCGCGGCTGAAGAACCGACCGAACAGGCTGCGGACTCCGGCAGCATAGGCTTCCAACTGAAAAAACTCTCCGTAGAAAACCTGAATGTCACCTACGACGATTACCAGTCCGGGACACATGCTTCCGTCAAAGGCTTCACCGCAAGCTGTTCGGGAGACTTCGGCGCTGACCTGACCGACGTGCAGCTTTCTGCCGCCATCGACGCATTATCCCTGCGCATGGGCCTCATCCCCTACATCGCCGACGCGGAACTCGAGACAAAAATCGACCTCACCGCCGACCTGAAGAACAGCAAGTTCACCCTCAACGACAACCGCATCCGCATCAATGCCATAGAGACTTCGCTCGACGGATGGCTATCGATGCCCGACAGCAACCGCATCGATATGGACCTGAAGCTGAACACCAACGACATAGGCTTCAAGGAGCTGCTCTCACTCGTCCCGGCCATCTACCAAAAGGAGTTCGCCGAACTGCAAACCAGCGGCACCGCCACGCTCACGGCCGAGGCCAAAGGCTCGATGATAGCCGACTCTATCCTGCCGACCTTCCAAGTCGCCCTCGCCGTGAAGGATGCCTCTTTCCGCTATCCCTCGCTGCCTGCCGGAGTCGACCACATACAAATCAACGCCAAGGTGAGCAACCCCGGAGGAAATCCCGACGGCACTGTTATTGAAATCAAACCGCTCAGCCTGCAAATGGCCGGCATCCCCTTTGCCCTGAATGCAACGGTCAAGACTCCCGTCAGCGACCCGGACTTCCAAATGCAGGCCACCGGCTCCATCAATCTGGAGAACATACAGAAGGTTTACCCCTTGGAAGCTGACACAAAGCTCACCGGCGTACTGACAGCCGACGTGCAGATGCAAGGCAAACTCTCCTACGTCGAGAAAGAACAGTACGACAAGTTCCAGGCAAAAGGCTCGCTGGCGCTCAAAAACCTGCTGCTGCATAGCGAAGGAATGGACGAAGTGAAAGTCAACAACTCGCTGCTCACCTTCTCGCCCCAGAACGTACGCCTCAGCCAGACGGAGCTGCTCATCGGCAAAAACGACCTGGCGGTAGAAGGCGCCTTGAGCAACTATCTGGGCTACATCCTGAAGTCACAGACCCTGAAAGGCTCGCTCGGGCTGACTTCAAGCTACCTGAACTTAAACGACTTCATGGGCAGCAGCTCGGCAGAGACGGCAAGCGCTGACGAAAAAGCGCAGGCAGATTCGGAAAAAAGCGACGGCACTTCTGACGAAAAGGCGCAAGGCGAAGGAGAAAGTACGGCGGGAGTTATCGAAGTACCGCGCAACATCGATTTCCAACTGACTACCAACCTGCAGAAAATACTCTTCGATAAAATGACTTTCGAAGACGTACAAGGCAAACTGGTCGTCAAGGACGGAACAGTCGACATGCAGGGACTGTCGCTCAAGACCATGGGCGGAACCGTAAAAATCAACGGCAGCTATTCCACCGCAGCCAATGTGAAAAAGCCAGAAATGAGCGGTGCCTTCCAGCTGAACAACCTGTCGTTTGCCCAGACATACAAGGAACTCGACGCCATACGCTCCCTCGCTCCTATCTTCGAGAACCTGCAAGGAAACTTCTCGGGCAGCATGAATCTGGACATGACGCTCGACGAAACCCTCTCGCCCATTACCGAAACCATGAACGGCGGAGGCACTCTCTCGACCAAAGACGTAAACCTCTCCAACATCGAGATACTGAAAAAAGTGGCCACGGCCTGCAACAAGACCGATTTGCTCGCGCAGAACGTGAAAGACCTCGACATACATTTCAACCTGGTCAACGGCAAACTGATTACCGAGCCTTTCACCATCAAGTTGGGAAGCCAGTATGCGCTGGAACTTTCGGGCAGCACTTCGCTCGACAAGTCGATTGACTACACCGGAACAATAGCCCTCCCCGGATCGAGCAATGCATTGCTTTCGTCCATCGGGCTGAAAATAGGCGGCACATTCAGCTCGCCGAAAATCTCCATCGACACCAAGAGTATGGCGCAAGAAGCCTTAGGCAATGCCGCCGAAAGCGCGCTCAATGCCGTAGGAGAGAAGCTCGGAATAGACATCTCCAATGCAGAAAAGCAAAAGGAAACGCTCGTCAATGAAGCCAAGAAAGCGGGCGAAAAACTCGTTTCCGCCGCACAGGAGCAGGCCGACAAGCTGACCGAGAAAGCAGCCGGCAAGCCCTTGCAGCTCGTAGCCGCCAAGAAGTCGGGCGAAGCCCTCGTAAAAGCTGCTCAGGAGCAGGCCGACAAACTCGTCGAAGAAGCAGAGAAACAGGGCGATGCCCTCATAGAGAAGGCAAAATCCAAGCAATAGGTCCGTTTCGACATACTGCTTCTATTCATTCAAACGAGAGACACTCTATGATAAAACGATTGTATGAAAAAGGAAACCGTCCCGCAGAGCTGGAGCAAATCTGCTCCATGCTCCGCGACGGGGCGCTCATCATCTACCCCACCGACACGCTCTATGCCATCGGTTGCTCTGCACTGGCCGTACGGGCCGTAGAGCGCATTTGTGCCCTGAAGGGAGTAGATCCGAAGAAAAACAACCTTGCCGTGCTCTGCCGCGACCTCAGTCAGGCTGCAGAATATGCCCGCATCGACAACCAGGCCTTCCGGCTCTTGAAGCGAAATCTGCCGGGGCCGTTTACGTTCATCCTGCCCACCGGCTCAAAACTGCCGCGAATCTTCCGCCTACGCAAGGAGGTCGGCATACGCATCCCCGCATGCCCCGTCCTGAACGAACTGCTCAATCTGGCCGATACACCGCTGCTCTCCATGAGCGTGCCCGCAGATCCCGACGACGACCCCGCACTGCGCACCGACCCGGAGCTGATACACGAGCGTTGGGAGGATGAGGTAGACCTCGTAATCGATGGCGGAATTGCCCCGGGCATCCCCAGCACAATCGTGGACTGTACGGGCGACGAACCGGAAATCCTGCGCCAGGGAGCGGGAATTCTGCAAGACTAACGTAAGCACAACGCCGGACATTGTGGAAGCACATGCCCGGCATCGACAAAAAAGACGGCCGCTTCCCGGCACCTCATCCAGAGGTAATACCGGAAAGCGGCCGTCCTTTTCGCTTATAATCTCACTATTCTTTCACGATCAGCACAACGGCATAAGCCGAGATGCCTTCTTCGCGCCCGGTGAAACCAAGGCGCTCGGTAGTCGTAGCCTTCAGGGAAATATCTTCTTCCGATACGCCCATCGTACGGGCCAATACCGCTTTCATCTGCGGGATATGAGGATTCAGCTTCGGACGCTCGGCACATACCGTAACATCCGCATTGCCCAATTCATAACCCTGCGCGCGAATCAGCTCCATGGTGCGCTGCAGAAGTATTTTGCTGTCTATACCTTCATACTCGTTGGCCGTGTCGGGGAAATGAAAACCGATGTCGCGCAGATTGGCAGCCCCCAGCAGTGCATCGCAAAGGGCATGGATGAGCACGTCGGCATCGCTATGCCCCAGCAGGCCGCTGGTATGGGGAATCTGAATGCCGCCCAGCCAGAGAGGGCGACCGGGCACAAGGGCGTGGACATCATAACCGAGTCCGGTGCGGATTTTCATCATAGGGATATTGCGGTTAGTCGTTAGGGAAACAGAAATCAGCCGAAAGGGTTAACGACGACCGAAGAGGTCGCGTATGCCATCCATGTCGAAGGAAAGCGTGAAACGAAGCGTCTGGTCGAGCGGATTGCTCTGCGAGGCCGAAAGTAAATATCCGGCATCGAGTGCAAAGACACTCATACGAAAACCGGCACCGAAGGTATAGTACTTGCGGTTTCCCTTGCTCTCGCTCTCGTGGTGATAACCGGCACGCAAGGAAAACTGGCTGTGGTAAATGTATTCCAGACCAATAGCCCACTGGATTTCTTCCAGCTCTTCCTTAAATCCACCCGGTGCATCGCCGAAAGACTTGAAGATACCCGAGATGGAAGATATGTTGTAGTAATCATCATCAAGGCGCTGTTGGTAGTCTTCATCCGACTCTCCATCCTCTTTCTTGGGCATGGTCGGCACAAGAAGTTTGTTGAGGTCAGCGCTTATGCCTATGACATTGTAGTCGTTGATAGGATAAAGCAGGGAAGCGCCCAGGCGGAGATTGGTAGGAATGAAGACGCTCCGGTCGCCGGAATAGGAGATTTTACTACCGATATTAGAGATATTCATACCGATGGCCAGGTTACATTCGCGCTGGCCCATCATGATATATTTATTCCAATACATGGCCAGGTCGGCAGCAAAGGCAGAACCGGGATGAACGTCCGACTCATCGCCCAGATTACCCATATCGGAATGAATGAAACGCAAGGCAACGGCTGCCGAGAAGTTCTCGGAGAGCATGCGCGAATAGGCAAGGTCGACACTCATTTCATACGGGCGCACGGTATAACCCACCTCGCCTGCCTGGTTGACGGACACGTCACCCAAAGAAAAATAGTTGATGGAAGCACTGAGTGCCTGATAGTCGCCTATCCGATAGTAGCCCACGGCGTTCATCAGAGCGATATCGTTGACGAGCTTGCGCAGCCACGGGGTATAGGAAAAGGCAAAGCCGGCCCGGCTGATGGTGAAAGGATATTTGGCAGGATTCCAATACTGCGAATTGACATCCGGGTCGGTAGCGGCGCCCACGTCACCCATGGCACCGGCACGGGCATCGGGGGCTATGTTCAAAGAGCTTACTCCGTACTGTACGGGGTTAAACGTACTTGCCTTGTCTTGACTGTGCGAAGGAAGAGAACAAAAGAATAACAGGGAAAAGCCCAGCAGAGGAAAACGGAAAAAGGTGCTGATGGTTTTCATTTTATGTGCAATGGTTTTTTCTATTTCTATTAAGCGAAAAACTAAATAGTTTATTGTGCGGTTACAATGAATTTTGAGACTTCCGATGTTTCAGAACTGCCATTTTCCGAGATGTTAGCCCGATAGAGGTAGACACCCTGCGGCAAACGTGCGCCATTGGCAGTGGTCAGATCCCAAGTGTACGTATAAACGGTCGATGAAGAGCGGTCGACAAACTCGGTTTCCCATACGGGACGGCCCGTAAGATCGAAGACTTCGAAACGCAGGGTCAGGTCAGACGACGGACGGTCGTGGGTAAAACTGAACGTAATATGGTCGGTTGCCGGCACAGGATAGCAGGTAAGCTGGCCAACAGCCGGGGCTTCGGAGGAAGAGACGGTAAAGGTACACGACGCCGTGGAAGAGTTGTTCTTCGTATCCCATGCCGTCAGATACAGCGTGTGCTCCCCGTCGGGCAAAGAGGAGAACTGATACTGCACGGTGCCCTGCATGTAATTACCGGGGAAGAGCTGGAAATAGTCATTCAGCACATAGGTATAAGCCGGATCATTGTCGATGCTGACCGAAAGGTCATGCCCTATTCCGTTTCCGGCCACATTGATTCCCTCTTCGTCGAAGAGCGTTGCGTAAAGCACGGGGTTCGGACCGACAGCACGCCAGGGGTCGCGGTCGAAAGCGTTGAGGTACAGATCAATTTGAGGGCCTAAGGAATCGGTTTCCAAAGCACCTTCTGCCGTACCGCCGATGCGGAAATTGGAAAATGCCCCCTGCCCTTCCAACTGTCCGTCTGACGAAAGCGCATAGAAGTTAACCATTCCGGCAGCATCGCTGTAGCTGATATCGAGCGGCATCGGGAAGGTAACCGAAAAAGCGCCATTCCGTATGGAATCGGAACCTACAAAAAGCCTGTTATTGTACTGGTCGTATTCGAAAGGTTCCAGGTCGGTATCCTGATGAGCGTTGTTGTAACAAACGACATGCTCCTTGGAATCGTAGACTGTGGAGGAAAGCAAACCGGAAAAACCGGGCAGCAATTCACCGTCGTACGTCTCCACATGCCCTTTCATGGTCACCAGTCCTCCGGCTCTCATCCACAGGTCAGATGCATCACTGCTCTGCCCGTCGATAGAATCGAGTACCACACGGTAATTGGGGAAGGTAAGGCGCAAAGCCGGATCGCCTATCAATGAGAAATTCAGTTTATTGGAATCGTTGCTCAGGTAGCTCTCATTTTTAGCCAAACGCATTATGTCGCCCAAGCGGGGAGCGTTACCTTCCGCGTCGCGATAGAACAGATGCGTATTGAAGGCACGGTTCAACATGTCATTATTGGAAGAGAAAACCGTGCGGGAAGTAGTGAACAAAGCCACTGCCCCACCTGCGGAGTTAAGGAAGGCATATTCTCCAGCCGTGGTCCCTACGTCGTCGTAACGGCAAAAGTCGCACGTTGCCGTAACCCACAGCCCTTGGCGCGCGTTACGCATATTACGAATCAAATCACTTGTCAGCAGGAATTCCGCACTCCACCCCGTCGTGCCTCCATGACCCGTATAGTTCAACATCATGAGACCCTCGTCTATGAGTTCGAGCAGACGGCTCGTAGCCTGCGGATAAGTATAGCCCGAAGCGGTAGAAGTACGTGGAAAAGCATCCTGATAGAGCCGGTTGACTATAATTTCCGGATATTCTTCTTCGACAGAGGTGGACAATTCTTCGGCAGCCTCCATAAACAAGTTGGAAAGGCGGTTCTCCTCATCGTCGGCAGCATAGCAGATTTTATTTTTCCACGAACCGGTTTGCTCTTTATTGATGTAAGCCAACGTCTTCCTTACGACATCGGCAGCCTCCTGCTCCGTACGCACGGGGAAACGGCCTACACCGATATCCATACGGTCAGCACGCAGGTTTACCCCTTCGCCTTCGTCCATCATTCCCAGATAGTCATCGGTCACGTACGAATTGATTTCGGACACACTGTTCTTCGACTCGTAGCAAAGCAGAAAATCATTCGGATTGTATTGCGCCCAGTCGGTAGAAAGCATCCGGTTATCGTAAGCACAATCGCCCATCAGCAGAAGATAAGAAGGTAATTTGCCTCCGTCCGCTCCACGGTCGTAGAACATTTTCATAAAGCGGCGATAAGCCGTAATATCCGGAGTACCCGAGGAAAATTCATTATAAACCTGGTCGGCCCGTACAACGTGCACCACCATTCCGTCTTTTTCGCGGTGGGTTTCGGCCAAAAGTGCCGCACTTTCTGAAAAAAGTCCCGAGGCGGGCGTAATAATCACCAGGTCCGGTTGTTCCAAGGCATGGAGGTCTTGATTTTCAAGAACCCCGACAACGGTAGGACTGGGGAAGCTTCCTGCAGGATTTACGGCCACATATTCCCGCAAGGAAGAATTGTCGCCCCTGAAGGTCAGCACATCGCCCGTCAACGAAGCAGGCACACGGACATAAGCGCCGGGGGTAGTCACATCCCAGATTACCGTAGAGGAAGAAGCCCCCGACAGAGAATAGGCAACAGAAGAGCTTCCGACAGAAGCAAGACTGCGGAAAGCCGTGTAAGCCCCATAAAGACGTAAATCACGCGTATAATTCAGCGCCAGATAATTCAGCCGTCCGCTTACCGAAGAAGGCCTTTCGTGCGTCAAGGTCAGGGTGTTTTCCTCCAAAAGCCCGGTGCATTCATAAGTAGCCGAAGCGGTTACTGCCCGATAATAGGTGTAATAAGAATCGTTCGCATTGAGTCGCGGCATGGTCAGCCTGCCAATCGTGTTGCCATTAGCGTCTACTTGCAAATACGTATAGGCCGTATGGCGAGTCGAGAAATCGACCGTACAATAGGCGGGCATATCGCTCCGCACACCGAGGCAAGAAAAAGAATAAGAACGGGAATTCCCGTTTACAAAGTCGTAACTGTCGTACATTTCACGCCCCGATGAAGCCCAGTTATAGGCATCTACCTCGTAAAGCGCATAGTCGTTAAAGACAGAAACGGTATCCGTTGCCTGAGGCAGGGAAGCCTCCTGTTCCGGGAACGAAGTCGTTTCGCTCCCTTCCGTAAGGAAATAATATCCGGCACGGGCATAAAAATTCTGTTGCCGATTGAAGTAAGTACCATCGGATGAAGGAATCCACTTCACAGTGCCCTGCCCATAGAACAGGACGCCGTCGGACACCTGCCAAAGGGGCACTTCACATAAATCGTCCGGCGGCAGTTCGTTCAAACCCTCCGACAGTAAATAGCCGCCATAGCCGTACAAACGCACCCGCGAAGGGTCGGAAAAGCCCAATTCACGAAGACGGCTGTTTGTAAGTTTGTAGACTCCGGTCGAGGGAACACTGATTTTTACCCACCGGCCTTCGGCAAGAAGAGAATGTTCCGCATAAGCAGACGAAGAAGACTGCGGCGCAACGGCCTGCAACGAGATACTGCGTGCGCTACGCTTTACGGCACTCCCCTCCTGCAACGTAAGACGAAATGAATTCAGACGCATCAACTTTCCGTTCCGATAGACAAAGGGAACGAGACGAACCAGCAAAACTCCTTCGTGGCGCGATACGGACAATGAAGTCTGCGCTATCGGCTCGGAAGGCAACTGCTCCACCAGGTCCTGCATAGCCTTCGGATATTTCACAACCTGATACTCCGGATAATCGACCGATACGGTATATTGCTTCCCATTGTAGTCTGCCCCCAGCTCAAACTCGCTGTAATATACGGGTAAAGAACCGCTCCCGTCGTACGAAGCGCCGACAAACGTCACTCCGAGGGCAGTCGTATCAGTACGCCAGACCAGCGTTGTAAAATCCGATGCCCACGAAAATACAGAACATAAAAAAGCGGTCAAAAAAAAGCAGAAGCGCAATCTATTCATACTTCTCTAAACTTCCTGTCAACGAATATAGAAATCGAGCAATTTCTCCTCATTCAAATATCCTTCCAGATGGTCGCCAATCTGCAGGGCGGCCGGCATACCGACAGCACCGGTATACACCAAATCACCCGTCTTCAGGGTATAATAACGGCTCAAGAGAGAGATTTCTTCACTTACCCCCATAGTCATTGCATCTGTACGGCCTGTCTGGACTGATTGCCCGTTTATTTTTAACTCTATGCCCCAACTCTTCGCCTCCGGTAGGACAGGGATAAAAGTTCCAACGACAGCCGAACCGTCGAAACCTACCGCTTCGTCCCACGGAAGACCCTCGGAAGAGAGCCTTTCGACATCACCCTTCGCAAAAAGATTGACGCCCACTGTCGCCTCCTCATAATAGCGGAAAGCAAAACGGGCGGGAATCGACTTGCCCAAGCGCCCTATCCGGACCACAAACTCAACCGAGGCACATACTTCGGTCAGGAAATCCGGCAGAAAGAAAGGTTTGCCATCTTTCAACAAAGCCGAATCGGGCTTTGTATAAAAGAAAGGGGCTTGATTAGAAAACGGAGTCAACTGGTGTTTATTGCCTAAGGGACAATTGTTTCCCCATACGAATATCTTCATCGCTCAATTCTTGAATAGATTGCATTCGGTTGAACATCACGGCCAGGTGAGCATAGAGGGAAGTGTTTTGAACGACCACTCTTTTCGGAGCACGAATCCGTACCGGGGTAAAATTCCAGATAGCGCGAATGCCACTCCGGGCAATACGCTCGGTTATATTTTGAGACACTTCGATAGGAACCGTCAGGATTCCGATACGTACTTCCTTGCAGGAAAAGTACTTTTCAAAGGAATCCATGTGATAAATAGGAATTTGGTTCAACTCACGACCGACTAAAGCAGGATTGACATCGAAGGCAGCAACGATTTCCATCCCGAACTGGGCCAGACCGCCATCCCGCAGGAGAGCGCCTCCCAGATTACCAACCCCAAAAAGAAAGGCCTTATGCATCTGACGAAAGCCCAAGAAACGCTCCAGCACCTCTTCCAGCGCTTTTATCTCATAGCCCACACGTGTGCGGCCACTGATCTGCATGTACGACAAGTCTTTGGCTATTTGCGAAGCATCAATGCCTGTCGCATTGGAAATTTGAGTGGAGGAAACATAACGCTCCCCTTCGTTTCTCAACAGTTTAATGCAAGAGAGGTACCACGGAAGCCTGCGCAAAGAAGGTTCGGGCACCTTGTTCCCGGGAATATCACTCTTGGTTGCCATCTTTTTTCCTCTTGAAACTACTGGAATAAACGAGGTTATCGAGACAAATATACAGCTTTTTTCCTGAATGGGAAGGTATCTGAAAAAAGTTTGCTACCTTTGAAAGATAAAACAACATAAGTTTATCCTTGTAATACCTTAATCCGCAATGAAAGATAACGATTGGAAGAAGCGCTTGAATATACTCTATTCAACCAATCCCGATTTCCAGTACGAATACGATGAAGAGGCGGAAGCCGAAACCCTTAGCCCGGACCAACAAAAACTCAGGGTTCAAATTGAGAAAAAAGGCCGAAATGGAAAAACGGCCACGATTATCAACGGATTTATCGGACAGGAAGAAGACCTAAAGGAATTGGCACGCCACATCAAAAATCGCTGCGGAGTAGGTGGAAGCGCAAAGGACGGACAAATCATCATACAAGGCGATTTGAAAGAAAAAGTGCTGAACGTCCTGAAAGAAGCCGGATACAAAAACAGCAAATAAGGACAAAATAAGAAACCCGCCGGAAGGCTCTAAAAGAGTATCCCGGCGGGTTTTCTATGTTTGACTTCAATCTTCTATGAGAAAGACTGATTACTCTTGGTTAAGAGTGAAACGGTTGAAAGCAATTACGGTCAGATCCTTGTCGATGCTCTTCAAGTATTCAGCAACCGTCTTCTTCGGATCTTTTACATACTCTTGGTTGAGCAGGCAAACTTCCTTATAGAACTTGCTGATGCGGCCTTGTGCAATCCGCTCAATCAGGTTCTCCGGTTTTCCTTCCTCACGAGCCTTGTCAGCAGCGATTTCCTTCTCGCGGGCAATGAGGTCAGCCGGAACACCAGCCTCGTCAACAGCCACAGGAGCCATAGCCGCAATCTGCATAGCTACCTCATGGGTTATTTCGGCAGGAACATCAGCCTGGTTGAAAGCGACGCTGGTAGCCAAGCGATTTCCCGGATGGATGTATACAGCCGTTGTCGGGCCTTCTACGATAGAATAACCGTCCAACTCCATCTTTTCACCCGTAACACCGCTGCGGTCAACTACTGCATCCTGTACAGTACCTTTGCCCAAAGGAAGCGCTTTCACTTCATCCAGAGTTTTGCACTTTGCAGCCAATGCAGCATCGATTATCTCATTCGTCAAAGCCACGAAGTCAGCATTCTTAGCAACGAAGTCAGTTTCACACTTCAATGCGATTATCACAGCAAATCCGTCATTGCATTTTGCAAGAACACAGCCTTCAGAAGCGTCACGATCCGAGCGTTTTGCTGCAACAGCCTGACCTTTCTTACGAATGATCTCCATTGCTTTTTCGAAATCATTGTCAGCTTCGGTCAAAGCATTCTTGCAATCCATCATACCAGCACCGGTCATCTTGCGCAAGTGCTGGATATCAGCCATTGTTACTGCCATATTTTATATCTTTCCTTTTTCGAGATTAAACTATTCGACAATCCTATATTCTCAAATTATTCTGCTGCAGATTCTTCCGAAGCAGGAGCACTTTGCTCGGCAGGAGCCTCACTTGCTGCCTCTTCATTATCTTTTTCTACCCGTGCTTTGCTCACCCGTTTTTTCTTCGGAGCAGCCTCACCGGCAGCTTCAGCATCCACTTTTTCAGCTTTACGCTCTTCCAAGCCTTCAGCTATGGCAGCGCAACAAGCGTCGAGAATTACTTCTATAGATTTTGTAGCATCGTCATTTGCAGGAATCACGAAGTCTACCTCGTTCGGATTGGAGTTCGTATCCACAATACCGAATACGGGAATACCCAAACGATTAGCCTCGCGTACTGCAATGTTCTCCTTCAATACGTCAACCACGAAAAGAGCTGACGGAAGGCGGGTCAAGTCGGCAATAGAACCGAGGTTCTTTTCCAACTTAGCGCGTTGACGGGAGATCTGAAGGATTTCGCGTTTCGACAGATTAGCATACGTTCCATCGTTAGTCAGCTTGTCGATATTAGCCATCTTCTTCACAGCCTTACGGATTGTGGGGAAGTTAGTCAGCATACCGCCCGGCCAACGTTCAATAACATACGGCATATTGACTGAAGCAGCCTTCTCAGCAACAATTTCCTTTGCTTGTTTTTTAGTAGCGACAAAAAGAATCTTCTTACCAGATTTTGCTATTTGCTTCAAAGCATCAGCAGCTTCATCAATCTTAGCAACTGTCTTATGCAAATCTATGATGTGGATTCCATTACGCTCCATAAAGATATAAGGAGCCATAGCAGGATTCCATTTACGTTTCAGATGTCCGAAATGACAACCGGCCTCCAGGAGGGTATCAAATGTTGTACGTGCCATAAATTAAATAATTCGTTTTTCGTTTACTTTCTTTGTTGTTCTTGTTAACTCTCACAGTTTAAAAACCAATCCATGAGTAGCCGTAAACCGAAAGCGAGTCTCATGAATTTAGATACTAAACGTGCTTTTCGGGATTTTCCCTTTCCCGTTCTTCAAGCAATACACATACCAAATAAAGATGGTACATATAAGATCTTAACGCTTGCTGAACTGGAATCTCTTTCTTGCTTTGGGACGTCCCGGTTTTTTACGCTCCACAACACGCGAATCACGCGTCATGAAACCTTCACTGCGCAAAAGTTTCTTATCCTCTTCGTTGATCTTAACCAGCGCACGGGCAATAGCAAGGCGAAGAGCCTGAGACTGTCCGGTAAAACCGCCACCGCACAAATTCACCTTGATGTCATACTTCTCAGCTACATTCAAAGCGTTCAACGGCTGTTTTACCACATACTGAAGTATTGTCGAGGGGAAATATTCGGTAAGATCCCGTTTGTTGATTGTGATTTTGCCCGTACCTTCTTTCACGAAGACACGCGCTACAGCACTTTTACGACGGCCTAATGCGTTTATTATTTCCATTGATGTTACCCTTATTTAAGAATATTTATATCAATCATCTTCGGATTTTGAGCCACCTGCTTGTGCTCAGCACCTTCATATACATACATATTGTTCAGCAGCTTGGCGCCCAGTTTGTTCTTGGGGAGCATGCCTTTCACAACACGACGCAACAATTTCTCCGTACCATTAGGACGTGCTTTCAAAGCAGCAGGGGTTAACTTCCGTTGTCCACCAGGATAACCCGTATAGTTCAAATAAATACGGTCAGTCCATTTATTACCGGTAAGTTTTACCTTATCCGCGTTAATAATAATCACATTGTCGCCACAGTCAACGTGCGGGGTAAAATTCGGTTTATACTTCCCGCGGAGTAATTTGGCGACCTTAGTGCCCAAACGACCCAGAACTTGGTCGGTAGCATCTACGATGACCCATTCTTTCTGCACTGTAGCTTTGTTGGCAGAGATGGTCTTGTAACTTAAAGTATCCACTTCGCTAATTCTTTTTTGTTGTTTGTTTAAACTACTAAAAAACTAAACTTTATCAGATAATAATCGGCCTGCAAAGGTACAACTTTTCTATTTCCCGACAAAAGAAACGCTCTTTTTTATCTTTATTAGCGCACAAGATTCTTGTTTTCCAGCATAATCCGCACCGATTCGCGCCTCTAATCTATAAGATAATGTGTAATCATCCCGCTGATCTGAAGCAGCGAAACTTCACACATTTTCGTGTCATATTCAGCCGTAAGCAAGCGGTCTTCCGCATCCAGAAGGCTATTTTGCGCCTCACGCATCTCAATACCGGCAAGGTCGCCGAGCAGGAACCGCTCATAGGCTATGGCATAATTCTCCCGCGCGACAACCAGATTCTCACGTTCCAGATTGAGCAAACGTCTGTTGTTGCAATAAGCCTGCCACAAGTCTGCCAGCTGCGCGCGCAACGACAACTCCAGGTTATTGCGCTCCCACTCGGCATTCTCCGCAGCCAACCGGGCATTAACCCGCTCGCGGCGCCGGTTTCCGTCGAATATCTTAAAGCCTACGGTAGCTCCAAAGTCAAGCCCAAAATTATTGCGCTTAGCCGTCGTCCCCACCGCATAGCGGTTATGACTGTAGCCATACCCCGCATTCAGCCTAACATACGGATAATCACGCGAGCGAACCGCCTTCAGCTCTATTTCGGCCAACTGCTGGTTATGGTTCATATTAAGCAACTCACTGTTGCTGCGAAGCATACCGGCCAACAACGTATCATAATTCAAATTCATATCAATCGTAATTGCCGTATCCGCCGCAATGATTCGCCGGTTGCTGTCTTGCGAGGCAATCAATTCATTGATCCGTATGCGGGAAGTAGCCAATACCTCAATCTGTTTCAGACATTCCGCACTGTCCGCGTTGAAGTCCACACCCGCCTGCCGATAGTCGAGCCGCGAATTGGAACCGATAATATAACGCTCTTCAGCTATGCGAAGCCGCTCTTTCGAGAGCTTTACCGCATAAAGCAGGTTCTTGAAACGGATTTCCTGCTGCACAAGATTAAAATACTCACTGGTCAGGTTCGCAATATAGTCTTCAATCGCAATGCGCGTAAGCGTTTCGCCCTGCCTCTGCAATTCCTGCAAGCGGCTTTTTTCCGTTTGAATCTTGAAACCGTCGAATATCGTCCAGTCCGCAGTAATACCGGCCGTCAAGGTATGATCGAGCGCATTGCGGTTACGGCTGGAAGTACCCGTACCCCGCTCCACGTCTTCCGTAGTAGCCAGATTGCCGGCATAACCGAGCGAGAAGTCCACCGTAGGCAAAGCGCCGGCATTGGCCAGCGTATTGTTATTGGCTGCTATCTGCTCTTCGTTGCGTACTATTTTAAGCGAATAATTATTTTGCAAACCCTCCTGCAGGAATTCCCGCAACGTGTTTTCCTGCGCCACGGACGGTAGCGAAGTGATGAGCACAAGGGCTGTGAGAAAGCTGAGTTTTTTCATTCCTTCTTGGTTTTAACTGATTCTTTGGCCAAATCGGTCGACAGATACGAATAGATGGCCGGTACAATGAAAAGCGTAAGGAATGTAGAAATAAGCATTCCTCCTACCACCGCGATACCCATGGCGTTACGTCCGTTGGCACCTTCCCCGTTGGCATAGACCAGGGGAATCAAGCCGAGAATCGTAGCCGCACTGGTCATCAGAATCGGGCGCAGACGCTGAGCGGCCGCATCCCGTATGGCTTGTGCCTTCGGTTCGCCCGCTTTCTGCTTTTGATTGGCAAATTCAACAATCAGAATTCCGTTCTTTGCTACCAAGCCTATCAACATAATGATACCGATCTGGCTGAAAATATTCATGGTCTGGTCGGAAAGAGCCATGAAGATCAACGCCCCACTGATGGCTAACGGCACGGTAAGCATGATAATGAAAGGATCCTTGAAGCTCTCGAACTGGGCGGCCAAAATCAAATAAATCAGAATCAGGGCCAGCGTAAACGCAAACAGCAAGCTGGACGAACTTTCGCTAAACTCCTTCGAGTCGCCGGCCAATGCCGTGCGGAACGTATCGTCGAGCGTATTCTCGGCTATCTTGTCCATTTCTTCAATACCCTGCCCGATGGTTTTTCCTTCGGCCAGACCGGCAGAAACCGTAGCCGACACGAAGCGATTGTAACGGTAAAGTTTCGGCGGCGCAATGCCCTCCACCAGTTCCACAAGATTATCCATCTGCACCATTTCACCCTTTTCACTACGAACATACAGCGACTTCAAATGGGTCGGCTCATTACGTTGCTGACGGTTGATTTCGCCGACAATCTCATATTGCTTGCCGTTCATATACAAATAACCCATGCGCTGTCCGCTCAAGCCATACTGCAAAGTTTGGGCAATGTCCTGCGTACTGACACCCATCAGATTGGCCTTTTCGCGGTTGATGTTGATGCGGATTTCCGGATTACTGAACTTCAAGTCCACATCGGCCATCTGGAACGTCGGATTATCGTACACCTGAGCCATAAACTTCGGCAGCACTTCTTGCAGCTTCTCAATATTCGCAGCCTGCAACACATACTGCACCGGCATCGAACCCTTGCGCCCGCCGAAAGTGGACTGCTGCTGTACGAACGAACGGGCATCGGTCTTATGCTTGATTGCCTGCGACAGTTTTTCCGCCACCTCCATCTGCGTATAGTCGCGGTCCTTGATGTCTTTCAGGGTAATCTGGATATTTCCGGAACCACTCGATACACGCGCTGTGATAAACTCGGCATCCGGCATTATGGAGTCTGCCAATCGGTTTATGTCCTCCGTATAGTCCCGCATATATTCATAGGTAGCACCTTCCGGACCTGTCGTGCGAATCGTTATGCTCGACCGGTCTTCCAGCGGAGCCATCTCGCTCGGAATCGTCGTCCACAGCCAGCCAATCGTGATGAAGGCCAGGACCATAATCACGATAGACCAGTTACGGTGTTTGAGAAACAGGTCAAGCCCACGTGCATACCAATAGTTCATTCCCGCGAAGAACGGCTCGGTTTTGTTATAAAACCAACTCTGTTTTTCCCGATGAACCAACAGCTTCGTAGCCAACATAGGCGTAAAGGTCAAAGCGGCAAAAGCCGAAATAATGACCGAACCTGCCACCACAAAACTGAACTCACGGAACAGACGCCCGGTCGTTCCTTCCATGAAGACAATCGGGAAGAACACGGAAACCAGAGTGATAGTCGTCGAAACTACGGCAAAGAATATCTCCTTCGCGCCTTCTATGCCCGCTTCCTTCGGTTCCATTCCCCGTTCGATGCGGATATAGATATTCTCCGTCATCACGATGGCATCGTCCACCACAAGCCCCACGGCCAATACGATGGCCAACATGGAAAGCACATTGATGGAGAAGCCCGCCACATACATGACAAAGAAGGCACCAATCAGCGAAACCGGAATCACAATACACGGGACGAGCGTCACCCGCCAGTCGCGCAGGAAGAGAAAAATGATGATAATTACAAGGATAAAGGCTTCGTACACCGTGTCTTTCACTTCGTTGATAGAAGCCCTGATGAAGCGGGTATTGTCGAATCCATAGCTGTAGTGCACATCGTCCGGAAGATCTTTCTCCATCTGCTCCATGCGCTTATACACGGCTTCGGCAATGTTGATATGGTTTGCACCGGGCTGAGGAACGACTACGACGCCCACCATCGGCACTCCGTTCATCTTCATGTAGCTCTTCAGGTCGCGCGCACTCAATTCGGCCCGGCCAATATCGCTGAAGCGGACAATACGCCCGTCCGATTCCTTTACGACCAGATTGTTGAATTCCTCCGTGGTATGCATCTGCCCCATCGTCCGTATGGTCAGTTCCACCGTATTTCCTTCGATACTTCCCGAAGGGAGCTCCACATTTTCGCGGTCGAGGGCATTCTTGATATCAAGCGGGGTAATGCCATAACCCGACATCTTTACCGGATCGAGCCAGAGGCGCATGCAATAACGCTTTTCACCCCAGATGGAAACGCTGCTCACCTCGGGGATTGTCTGCAACTGCTCCTTCACGGTCAAGTCGGCAATCTCACTCAATTCGAGCAACGAGCGCTTCTCGCTCTGAATGGCCACCATCAATATCGGTTGCGCGTCGGCATCAGCTTTCGACACCGTAGGCGGATCGCAGTCGCGCGGCAAATAGCGTTGCGCACGCGACACCTTGTCGCGCACGTCATTGGCAGCCGTTTCAAGATCGACCGACAGTTCAAATTCCACCGTAATGCGGCTCTGTCCCTGCTGACTGACGCTCGTCAGCGAGCGGATGCCTGGTATTCCGTTGATGTTCTGCTCCAGCGGTTCGGTAATCTGATTCTCGATTACGTCCGCATTGGCACCCGGATACGAGCAGCTCACGGATATGATTGGATTGTCGACCGAAGGATATTCCCTGACTCCCAAGCTCAAATAGCCAATGCCGCCAAAGAGCAGAATGACAAGTGTCAGCACAGTGGCCAACACCGGGCGGCGAATACTTAGTTCTGATATGTTCATAAGTCGGAGAGCTTGTTAGAGATTATTCGACGCTGTCCAAGGTAACACGCTGTCCGGTGCGGAGCTGCATCGTTCCGCTTACGATGACCGTATCGCCTGCACTTATGCCTCTCAGGACTTGAACCTTGGATTCCGTACGCAAGCCTTTGGTTATCTCCACCGGCTGCGCCACACCGCTCTTGTAGAGGAATACTTTATCGATTCCCATCTCCGAGATAATCGCCTCGCTCGGCACTGCGAGCGTATTCTTATACTCCTGCGCTTCGAGACGGACATTCACGTAGCGTCCCGGCATCAATTTGCCGTTTTTGTTGGGATAATAGGCACGAATGGTGTACGTATGGGTCTCGACGTCGACTTTCGAGTCGGTAGCGTACACCTCTGCCGAGAAATCATTCATTTCGCCTTCTACGGAAAAAGAGAGTTTGGCCCCCGGCTTCAGCAAGCCGGCATAACGCTCCGGAACGGCAAACTCCACTTTCAGCGGAGTAATCTTCGTAAGCGTAGCCACAACGGTGGTAGGCGACGCATAGGCGCCCTGGCTCACTTGCCGCAAACCGATAATACCATCGAAGGGAGCACGCAGTTCCGTCTGGTCGATATTGGCCTTTATCATGTCAATCTCCGCATGCAGCGTGGCCAGATTGGTCTGCGCTTCCTGAAAAGCCTCGCGGCTCACGGCTTCTTTCTCCAGCAAAGCATTCTGACGGTACACGCGGTCGTTCGCCAGACGCAGCTGCGATTCCAATTTGCGCAGCTCCGCCTGCAAAGGAGCGTCGTTCACCTTGGCCAGCAACTGCCCCTTGCGTACCGTAGCGCCTTCGTTAAAATGAATAGCGGTAATCTTTCCGGAGGTTTCAAACGACAGTTGCACTTCTTCATCGGGCAGAAGAGAACCGCTCACCAAGAGCTCGTCGCTCAAGTTCTGCTGCTTTACCGTAACGGCCCGCACGTTCAACACGTCGCTTTTCTTCTCGCCCAGCTCCGCACTGCTGTTTTCCAGTTCTTCATTCTCATGAGGGGTAAGGTTGTAGATACCCAATCCTGCCAGTCCCACTGCGACTACGCCTATAATACCCCATCGAATGTATTTTTTCATAGTATATCTCTGCTGTTTGGTTTATGCTAATATGATGTAAAATGCTTGAGAAAGTTTAATGAGAAAATGCGACTTTTCTACTAAAAATAGGAAAAATCGAACATTCCCCCATGTTCCACCCGGGAAGAGCAGGAAGCAAACCGATTTTTTCCCTTGCTACTTTTGCGGAAAAGCCTTTGGACTTTTTCCAATTTGATGCAAGGGAAATCCACCTCGGAGGCAAGGCTTCCTGCGCCGGGCGGCTCTGCCTTTTCGCGCAAAGGATAGGGATTACGAACAGGGAACTTACCTTTTTTATATACCTTTGCAGGTGAATTAACTGGAAAATGGAAACAGATACAACCCAAACAGCAGACGATTGCATCCGGGTCAGGGATGCGTACGAAAACAACTTGAAACACATTTCACTGGATATCCCGAAGAAAAAAATCACAATCTTTACGGGAGTCAGCGGTTCGGGCAAGTCTTCGCTCGTGTTGGACACCATAGCTGCCCGCTCACGCAGGGAGCTGAACGACACGTTCCCTTCCTTCGTGCAGCAATACCTGCCCAAGTATGGCCGCCCGCACGTAGGGCAAATCGACAGCCTGCCCGTGGCCATCGTCATCGACCAGCATAAGCCGGCTCCCAATGCGCGCTCGACCGTAGGGACTTATACCGACATCTACTCCCTCCTGCGCCTTCTCTTCTCGAGAGTCGGCCAGCCGTTTGTGGGCTACTCCGATACCTTTTCATTCAACCACCCCCAGGGACGCTGCCCCCGATGCGACGGGTTGGGTGAAATCACCGAACTGGACGTACATAAACTCGTAGACTTCGACAAATGCCTCAACGACCCGGGCGTCATCAACTACGTAGCTTTCGAGCCCGGACAATGGCGCTGGATACGTTATGCCCGCAGCGGATTGTTTGACTTGAACAAGAAAATCCGCGACTACACCCCCGAAGAGCTCCAACTCTTCCTCTACTCTCCGCAAATCCGCCTGAAGAATCCACCGGCCGGCTGGCCGAAAACGGCAAAATACGAAGGCCTCATGACGCGTATGTACCGCAGCATCATCCGCAGCGAGGAAGGGAAACTGCACCAGAAGCAGCTGGCTCCGATGACAACCACCGGCGTTTGCCCCGACTGCCACGGCACCCGCCTGAACGAAACGGTACGCTCGTGCCGAATATCCGGCCTCAACATAGCCGAAGTCACCGCACTTCCGATTCCCCAAATCAGGGAATGGCTGAAAAGCATTGCCGATCCCAAAGCCGTCGACTTGCGCCACGCCATTGACGTGCGGCTCGGAGCATTGGAAGACATAGGCTTGGGCTACCTTACGCTGGACCGCGGGATGGGAACCCTCTCGGGAGGAGAGGCACAGCGCTGCAAGATTGCCAAATACATAAACTCCGGCTTGTCAGACATACTCTACGTTTTGGACGAGCCCAGCGTCGGCCTGCACAGCCACGATATACTTTTGCTGAAACAGTCTGTCCGCCGGCTCAGAGACGGGGGGAATACCGTACTTCTCGTAGAGCATCACAAAGAAATGATCAGCATCGCGGACCATATTGTCGATATGGGTCCCGGCTCCGGGGCTGAAGGAGGCAACATTTTATACGAGGGAACACCCGAAGGCCTCCTGCAAAGCGACACACAGACGGGGCAGTTTCTGTCAATCAGGCTGCCTTTGAAAGAAAAGCCCCGGCGCCCCACCGAATGGTTCCCCGTGCAGCACGCCACGATGCACAACTTGCAAGATTTATCCATAGAACTTCCGCTGGGCGTATTCTGCGTAATAGCCGGAGTGGCCGGGTCCGGAAAGTCATCGCTTATGGAGTGTTTCCGAAATGCAGTGGACGAACAGGTCAGCGATGCCGGGAAATTTGCCGATTACGGCGAGGTTACCTACATCAGCCAGCGCAACATCGGAGCCAATCTCCGCTCCACTCCGGCAACTTACATAGGCATCGCCGACGATTTAAGAAAACTTTTTGCCAAAGCATGCAAGGTAAAAGCCGACTTGTTTACCTTCAATGGCCGGGGAGCCTGTCCGGTCTGCAAAGGAAGAGGCGTGATTGTTTCCGAAATGGCCTTCATGGATTCCATAGAGACGACCTGCGAAGCCTGCGGCGGACTGCGCTATTCGCCCGAAGTGCTGGGATATCGGGTCGACGGGCTGAACATTGCCGAAACAATGAACCTCACCGTCCGGCAGGCGTCGCGCCGCTTTGCCGGAACCATCATAGAGGAAAAATTGCGCCCGCTCATGCAAGTCGGACTTCCCTACCTGCACTTGAACCAAGCCCTCTCTACCCTTTCCGGCGGAGAGCTGCAACGCATGAAGCTGGCTTCCTACCTCCCCTCGGCTTACCCTGCGGGAAACGGCGGAAACGATACCGAAGAAAAGAAGAAAAGAATATTCGTTTTGGACGAACCTACCGACGGTTTGCACGCCAAGGACATACAGAATCTCATTTCCCTGCTTGACAATATGGTCAGCCAGGGAGACAGTATTTTCCTCATCGAGCATAACCTCGAGGTGCTGAAGGCGTCCGATTACGTAATAGAGTTAGGGCCGAAAGGCGGAACCCAAGGCGGACGGCTCCTCTTCAGCGGCACCCCTGCCGAAATGCTGGAAGCGCCCCAGTCCGTCACCGCCCCCTATTTGCGCGCCGAACTGCCCCGGTAATGCCAATCGGACAAGCTGCAAAATACAATAAGGAGTCGCGCCTTTCGGCGTAACTCCTTATTTTTTCGAGCGTGATTCCGATGCGATTCGAACGCATGACCCACAGCTTAGAAGGCTGTTGCTCTATCCAGCTGAGCTACGGAACCATCAGTTTCTCATTTTCAGGCCGCAAAGGTAGAAATTCTTTTCGGGAAAGACAATAAATAAAGCCCTGATTTTACCTCTTACCACCTACATTTGCACAGAATCTGCACAATCAAAGCTCCAAAACCGGCAAAACTTCGAGCGAAGCCTGGGGAAACTCACGGGCCAGATAGCGCTTCAAATAATCAAAAGTATCCTCCCGAATCGTCGCATCTCCCTCGGCCGGGAAAGTATTGTAGCAAACCGAGTGCAAGACAATGCCCCGCCTCTTCACGGCTTCCAGACTGAGTAACGTATGATTGACGCTTCCCAACTTGCCGGAAGTCACGAAAATCAGCGGAAGATTCCGCCGCACAATGTAGTCAATCGTCAGCAGGTCTTCCGTCAAAGGCACCATCAGTCCGCCCGCCCCTTCCAGCAGAACCCGGTCGTAGCGCGAAGCCAGTTCGTCCGTGGCACGCTCAATCTTGTCGAAATCCACCGGACGCCCGTCAATCTTCGACGCCAGAAGCGGAGAAGCGGGGAAGGAGAAAATCTCGGGCATGGTAAGCATCTCACGGTCTTCCGCCAGCGGTCCCGTCCCCATGATGCGGCGATGCAGCTCGATATCCTCCGAGCGGCCCACATTACCCGTCTGAATAAACTTCTGAGTGATGGTGCGCACTCCGCGCTCGTTCCAGGTCCGCGCCAGAAAACCCGTAGCATAACTCTTTCCGGCATCCGTATCGATGCCGCTTACGAAATAAACTTTTCCTTTTTTCATCATTGCATATTGTTTTTAATCGGCCCGTCCTGCCACAAAATACAGCGGCTGATAGGTCAAAGTAACCGGTTGTTCTCCGCCTGTTTTCGTGGCAGCTGCCGGAAAGCGACGACGGTATTCTTCCGAAAAACGGCGCAGACGCTCCGGCGTCCAGGGGCGGGTGCTTTCGGAAACACCCGTCACGCCCGTATCTTTCAAATGCCGGAGCACGGCTTTGGGCGAAGGGAAAACGTGGGAAAACTGCCGTTCTTCCGCATAAAGCATGCGGAACCCTGCCGATTCAAACCGTTCCTTCCACTCCGGAAGGGAATGGTATTTCAGCCCGCTGCCCGACAAAACACGTATTTCCCGCAACGTCTCCGGGCCAAAGGTACTCACCGCCAGCGCCCCTCCCTGCCGCAGTGCGCGGCGGCAACGCGCCAGAAAACGCTCCGGCTGCTCCAGCCATTGAAGCGCGGAGCAGGAGGTTATCAAATCCCAGCCTGCAGAGAAGTCCATGTCCTCCACATCGCCGGCCTGAAAGTGCAGGCACTTTTCCAAAATTCCCTTTGTACTTTCTGGAAAAAGTCTTGCATCCGTTTCCGAAAAGTCTTGCACCAACCGTTGGAAGCACGGCGCCTCTGCCTCCGGACACAAATCGTTCAGCAAAAAACGGTCCGGCCGGAAACGGCGAAAGAGAAGGCGGGAGTAAATCCCCGTGCCACATCCGAACTCAAAGATGCGCGCCCTATCGGGCAAAACCGTATATGCGGTCAGCAAGTGCGCCATGCGTTCTGCTATCGCACGCTGCACAAATGCCTCACGGTCGTACGTCTTCAACGCACGGGAAAAGCGCTGCGCGATACGTTTCTTATCCATTTTGCTCCGCAAATAAAAGTCTCCACTCCGTTTCGCCTGCCGCATTCAGAAAACGCCCTACCGAAAACGGCCAATGCCCGCAAGCAAGCTCTTCTACCGCCCCTATCGTCTGCCAGGCCAGTTGCTGTGCCTGTGGCGGAAAAATACGGTCGGCGCGGCCAATATATACCTTGCTCCAGGGCAGACCGGCCGCCTTGTCCGGGCAACTGCCTTCCGGGAGAGCGGTCAAAGTCCTGAGCGCTGCCAGCTCCTGCCGCAGTTCCTCCACCGGCCGGCGGGGGCAATGTTCCGCAAAACGCCGGTACTCTTCCTCATTGCTGCACATGCGGCGATAGAAATTCTGCACGTCCGCCTCCGTCTTCATGCCGCGCAGGGTCAGGTCATACACGCGAGGTGGAATTCCTTGCTGCGCATCGATGGGAAAAAGCGTACCGTTCAAAGCCACCGCTCCCGACAGACGGGGAAAAAAATCCCGGTAGCGACGCCACACGTTGTCGGCCATCCATACGCCCATAGACCAGGCAGCAATCCGCAGTTCCGCATAGCCTTCCAACAGTTCCCGCCGGAAATCGGCAGAACGATAGTCGTAACAAATCAGATAGTCCTCGTCGTCTTCCGGACGAAAAGCACGGAAAGGACGGGAATCCATGCCCCACCCTGCAAAAAACAGCAACAGCCGACGAGCACCTTGCCGCTTGATAAATTCCTGTTTCATAGTAATTCTGCCAGTTTTTCCACAGCCTCATCCGGCAACGCGGCCGTGAGGGAAATGCGCACCCGCGCAGTACCTTCCGGCACGGAAGGCGGCCGCACGGGTAAGACATAAAAGCCTTTCTCCCGCAGATGCGCCGCCAGTTCCACTGCTTTGCGGCTCTCGCCCGTAATAACGGGAAGGATATGGCTCGACGAAGGGCATTCATACCCTTTTTGCTGCAACACGCTCCGCAAAAAATCGCTCATCGACCGAAGCCGTGCCCGGCGTCCGTCCCATGAAGGAAGCCGCTCCAGCAGAAAGAAAGTCCAGTCCATCTGCAACGGAGGCAGGGCGGTCGTGAAAATAAACGTTCGCATTTTGTTTACAAGATATTCGTAAACGAGCCGGTTGCACACCACGAAAGCCCCGGCTGAAGCCAATGCCTTGCCCAAAGTGCCTACGAGAAAATCAATATCTCCCACGCAGCCCTGCTCCTCGGCACAGCCCAGCCCGTGCGCACCCCGCAGGCCGAAAGCATGCGCCTCATCCACATAGAGCAACACGTTGGGATACTTTTTCTTGAGCCCTGCAAGGCGCGGCAAGTCAGCCTCATCGCCATCCATGCTGAAGATGCTCTCCGTGGCAATCAAGATGCTTTCATACTCGCCGGAATAACGGGCAAGCAATCGCTCAAGATGGGCATAATCATTGTGGCGGAAGCGTATGCAGCGGGCCGAAGAGAGGCGTATTCCGTCGATTAGCGAGGCATGTACCCACTTATCTGCCAGCACCAGCATGCGCTCGTGCCCGATGGCCGGAAGAATACCAGCGTTGATATGATAGCCGCACGAGGCAACCAGAGCGGATTCCCGCCCGTATAGTTCAGCCAACCTATGCTCCAGGCGGAGATGGGACGGGAAAGTGCCCGACAAAAGGCGGGAGGAAGAAGAGGAAAAAACTGCCGAATCGGGAGTAAGCATGCGCAGGAACTCCGCGCGCAAGCCCCGGTCGGCGGCCAATCCCAGGTAGTCGTTGGACGAAAGGTTGTACATCTTCCGTCCGTCCGCCACCACAAACGGGCCTTCCTGCCGGGTCTCGGAAAGAAAACGGTAATTGCCGTTCGCCTGCAGACGGCACAGTTCGTCGCGCAGGCGCTGTTCAAACAAGGAAATGTTGCTCATTGCCGATGCCTTACTCACAGTTCAGAAACGACTTTCACCAAAGCAGCTGTCAACTTCCGCACCTGCTCCGGAGACACGATGTACGGAGGCATCACATAAACCAGCCGCCCAAAAGGCCGGATCCATACGCCTTCTTCCACGAAACGCCGCTGCACGAACGCCATGTCCACCGGGGCTTTTGTCTCTACCACGCCTATGGCCCCCAGCACACGCACATCGGCAACCTGCGGCAGACGGCGTGCCGGCTCGAGCCCTGCCCTAAGGCCTTGCTCAATGGATTGCACCTGTTCGCGCCATGCCCCGCCCAGCAACAGCCGAAGCGAAGCACAGGCTACGGCACAAGCCAACGGATTACCCATAAAGGTGGGGCCGTGCATGAAGACACCCGGCTCGTGGGAAGAAATCGTATCGGCCACTTCGTTGGTGGCAGCCACGGCACTCAAAGTCATATAACCGCCGGTCAGGGCTTTACCGATACACATGATATCCGGAACGACACCTGCATGTTCGCACGCAAACATGCGCCCCGTCCGGCCAAAACCGGTAGCGATTTCGTCGAAAATCAGCAAGACTTCGTGTTCGCGGCACAAGGCTTCCGCACGACGCAGGTACTCGGGATGATAAAACCACATGCCACCGGCGCCCTGCACTATCGGTTCCAGAATAAGAGCGGCCAGCTCCGAGCCGTGTTCCTCCAGGCATTTTTTCAACGGAAGTATGTCTGCTTCGTTCCATTCCCCGTCGAAGCGCGACGCAGGAGACGGCAGGAAATGACGCACGGGCAGCGCCGGGCCGAACAAACTGTGCATGCCGGTCACCGGGTCGCATACGGACATCGCATTCCAGGTATCCCCATGATATCCGCGGCGGATGGTCACAAAATTCGATTTTCCGGCACGGCCTTTGGCAAACCAATACTGAACAGCCATTTTCATGGCTACCTCCACGGCAACAGAACCCGAATCGGCATAAAAGATTTTCTGCAGGGGACGAGGCAGGACACGCAGCAGCAGTTTGCCCAACTCTACGGCAGGACGATGGGTAAGCCCGCCAAACATGACATGGGCCATCTGCGCGGTTTGCTGCTGGATAGCCTCATTCAAGACCGGATGATTATAGCCGTGAACGGCACACCACCAGGATGACATGCCATCCAGCAGTACTCGTCCGTCTTCCAACTCGATCTCCGCCCCCCGACAAGCGCGTACGGGATAGACGGGAAGCGGCGAATTCGTAGACGTATAGGGGTGCCAGAGATGAATGCGGTCGAACTCCACCGGCGAAAGCTGGTAGCCTGCCGCGCGAACCCGCTGCTTGTCGGAATCTACGGTATTGCCGGTCGTCGTCAGCATATCGCCGGTTATGGCCGAATTGATGCCGATATGCATGGCTTTCTCCGTCTCTTCGGGAGTGAGGCGCGCCCGTCCTCCGGCAAAACGCAGATATGCTTTCGGATGGATGAAACGAAACAAGGCAATAGTCGTATAGATATCTTCCAAAGGCAGCAGAGGCTGGTGCTCCAGGGGGGTACCCGGAATCGGATTCAGCAAGTTGAGGGGAATGGACTGCACGCCTGTTTTCCGAAGGGCAAAAGCCAATTCGATACGTTGTTCCCAACTTTCGCCCATTCCGATGATACCGCCGCTGCAAACTTCCAGCCCTACTTTGCGGGCCGAAGCCAGAGTTTCCAACTTCTGCTCCGGCGTATGGGTCGTACATAAATGGGAAAAATAAGAAGGAGCCGTCTCCAGATTACAATGGTAACGGGTAACGCCGGCTTCATGCAGAGCTCTCAGTTCATCCTCTGTGAGCAACCCTAAAGAAGCGCACAAAGGAATGGAACTTTCGCGGCGCATTTGCCGAACGGCTGCACACAATTCGCGCAACTCGGCAGGCGACAGCTTGCGTCCACTGGTCACCAGAGAAAAACGATTGACCTCTTTCGACTCGTAGTACTGCGCTTCTTTCAACAGCTGCTGCGCCGGAAGCAAGGGATAGCAATCTACATGGGTATTATGATGCAGCGACTGGGCACACCACTTGCAGTTTTCCGGACAACGCCCGGACTTGGCATTCACAATAGCGCACAAATCAAAACAATCGGAAGCACATTGCTGCGTAATACGCGCAGCTGCTTCATAAAGCGCCTCCTTATCCTGGTACGACACCAGCTCCAAAGCCTCAGAAACCGTTATTTCGTAACCGGCGCATACCTTTCGTTCAAGTTCTTCTATACACATTATTATATAATATAAGCAAGAGAAGGAACAAAGGGGAGAATATGCTCCCGTTCGTTCCTTCTCTGATGATGACTGTTTCTGGCTGGTTGATTGGCAAAAAACGCCCGTCCCGTTTCCGCACAAGCCACAGCCTGCAGGGAAAAAGGAGACATGCACAATGTATTGCAAACAGAGGGTTGCTCCAAGAAAGCGAGCAGCGGAGGGCCGGAATCCCTTTCCTCCTCTTCGTTCGCCCGATAAGGCGACTGCCCGGCGCCATAGAGGATAAAGCCCAATTTGCCGGTCTTGCTCAAAGAAGAATCAGCCACTTCTTTGCGCAAACGCCCTATAACCACACAAATCTTAAGGGAAAGAAAGATGGCATACGGCTTACGACTCCAGCGGGAAAAGCGTACTGCTTTTCGCTCAGAGGCAGAGAATCTTATCATCCTACGGCACTGCATGAGGTTGCAAAGGTAGCAATTCCACAATAAATGAATGAGCTTCTTTTCCGAGTTCAAGGACTTTATTTAAGGCACACTAGGGCAATTCTGTGCAGATATAACGTTTTTTAGGGTCAACCCGATAGCTTTCGTTAACAAGACTCCTTACCTTTGTCCAAATTCTAAAAAAGAAGTAGAAAGTTCCTCATTATAAAACAGGCAAACTGATACTATTCATCGTGCGAGTGCACATAGACATATAAATAGATAATGATAAAGAAAATCTTAGTAGCGAATCGTGGAGAAATTGCTGTACGCGTGATGCGTTCTTGTAAAGAAATGGAGATTACTTCCGTCGCCATCTATTCCGAAGCAGACCGAACCGCTAAACACGTCCTCTTTGCCGACGAAGCCTATTGCATCGGCCCGGCGGCCTCCAAAGACAGTTATCTTAATATCGAAAAGATAATCAAAGTAGCCAAAGACCACGACGTGGATGCTATCCACCCCGGATATGGTTTCCTGAGCGAAAATGCACTCTTTGCACGCCGTTGCCAGGAAGAAGGCATCATCTTCATAGGCCCGCTTCCTGAAACCATGGAAGAGATGGGCGACAAAATAGCAGCCCGGAAAAAGATGATCGCTGCCGGTATTCCCGTTGTCCCCGGAACGGAACAAGGATTGCAGAGTGCAGAAGAGGCCAAACAGATTTGTGCCAAAATCGGATTCCCCGTCATGATGAAGGCTTCGATGGGCGGCGGCGGAAAAGGCATCCGACTGATACATAACGAAAGCGAGGTAGAAGAAGCGTACAACAACGCCAAAAGCGAATCGCTCTCTTCATTCGGTGACGACACGGTCTATATTGAAAAATTCATTGAAGAGCCTCATCACATAGAATTCCAGATATTAGGCGATACGCAGGGCAACGTTATTCACCTCTGCGAACGCGAGTGCAGCGTACAGCGCCGCAACCAGAAAATCGTAGAAGAGAGTCCCTCGCCCTTCATGACGCCTCAATTACGGCAAGAGATGGGAGCAAAAGCCGTAGCCGCAGCCAAAGCTGTGCACTACATCGGCGCCGGCACCATCGAATTCCTCGTCGATAAAAACCGGAACTTCTACTTCCTCGAGATGAACACCCGCCTCCAGGTAGAACACCCGATTACGGAAGAAGTACTCGGCGTAGACCTGGTGAAAGAACAGATCAATATTGCCAACGGGCTTCCCCTGCGCTTGAAGCAAAGCGATATACAACAACGGGGCCATGCCATCGAATGCCGCATCTGCGCCGAAGACACGGAATTCAATTTCATGCCCTCTCCCGGCATCATCCGCCAGATAACGGAACCCAACGGCATTGGGGTACGCATCGACAGCTACGTCTATGAAGGCTATGAGATTCCCGTCCATTACGACCCGATGATTGGGAAACTCATCGTTTGGGCCGTAACTCGCAAATACGCCATCGAACGCATGCGCCGCGTACTGCACGAATATAAAATTACCGGAGTCAAGACCAACATCAGTTACTTGCGCTGCATCATGGATACTCCCGACTTCGTTAAAGGTCAGTACGATACCGGTTTCATCAACAAGAATGCCGAACGGCTGCAAAACGGCATTACCTCTACCGACAAGGAGACAGAGAACATCGCCATGATTGCCGCATATATCGACTATTTGATGAACCTCGAAGAAAATACCCCCGAGCACAGCACCGACAACCGCTCCATCAGCCGATGGAAAGAGTTCGGCCTGCACAAAGGAGTACTGAGAATTTAATCCACAAACAAACTGACCGACACACAAAAAAGAATGGAAGTAAAAATAGGAAACCGCACTGCAGAGATCGAACTGATCAGCAAAGAAGGCAATAATGTAAGCCTCTCCATAGACGGCGAAATATACGAAATAGATGTAACCATGGTAGAAAACGGACTTTGTTCCATACTCCACCAGGGACACTCCTACACCGCTGAGCTCATCCGCATGGAGAATGGGAAAAAATACAAAGTCAACACGCATTTTTCCTCCTATAATGTAGACATTATCGACTCCACCGCCAAATATTTGCGGCTGCGAAACGGCGATAACGAGATACAGGACAACAAGATTATCTCCCCCATGCCCGGAAAAATAGTCAGCATTCCCGTTCAGGTAGGCGACCATCTGCACGCCGGCGATACGGCTATCGTGATAGAGGCGATGAAGATGCA
Source organism: Bacteroidaceae bacterium (assembly GCA_050946375.1). Taxonomy (GTDB): domain Bacteria; phylum Bacteroidota; class Bacteroidia; order Bacteroidales; family Bacteroidaceae; genus UBA1794. Next base: position 58,940 of record JBMNUT010000015.1, read on the forward strand.
AAGCAACTACAAGGTAAGCACCGACTGTACCGTCAAGGAAATTCTCGTGGCCGAAGGCGACACCGTAAACAGTAACCAAACCCTTATTCTGCTCGACCTTGCGGACAGCAGCAATAACTAACAGAAAGCAAAAAAATATCCCCAATGGAATCCCAAGACCAATACCAGCAATTCGAGCAACGCAACCAGCAGGCTCAGCTCGGAGGCGGACTCGAACGAATCGAACGCCAACACGCAGAAGGCAAATATACAGCCCGCGAACGAATCGAAAAACTGCTCGACAAAGGCACTTTCGTAGAGCTTGACAAGTTCGTCCAGCACCGTTGTACCAACTTCGGCATGGACCGCAACCACATCCCCGGCGACGGTGTAGTCAGCGGATACGGCAAAATCAACGGACGCCAAGTATTCGTTTACGCATACGACTTTACCGTCTACGGCGGTACCCTCAGCGCGGCCAACTCGCAAAAGATAGTCAAAGTACAAACTCTGGCCCTCAAAAACGGCGCCCCCATCATCGCCCTCAACGACTCCGGCGGTGCCCGCATCCAGGAAGGCGTAGAAAGCCTCAGCGGATACGCATCCATCTTCTATCAGAACACCATCGCTTCCGGCGTAATTCCCCAAATCTCCGCCATCATGGGGCCGTGTGCCGGCGGCGCCTGCTACTCTCCGGCACTCACGGACTTCATCTTCATGGTAAAGGAAAACAGTCACATGTTTGTCACGGGACCCAACGTAGTGAAGACCGTCACCCATGAAGACGTCACAAAAGAAGAACTCGGAGGAGCATATACCCACAGCAGTAAAAGCGGCGTTACCCACTTCCTCTGCAACGACGAAGACGAACTTCTCCTCAGCATCCGCGAGCTGCTCAGCTTCCTCCCCTCCAATAACATGGACGAAGCGCAACCCCAATCCACCACAGACAGTGCCCAACGCGAAATAGAAGAGCTCCAAAGCGTCGTACCTACCGACCCCAACGTCCCTTACGACATGAAGGATATCATCGAGCCCGTAGTCGACGACCACTATTTCTTTGAGGTTATGCCCCATTTCGCCAAGAATGCGCTCATCGGATTCGCACGTCTCAACGGAAAGAGCGTCGGAATCGTTGCCAACCAGCCCGCTTACCTCGCCGGAGTACTCGACATTGACGCCTCCGACAAGATAGCACGCTTCATTCGCTTCTGCGACTGCTTCAATATCCCCATCATCACTTTCGAAGACGTACCCGGATTCCTGCCCGGCACTACCCAGGAACACAACGGAATCATTCGCCACGGAGCTAAAATCGTCTACGCCTATGCGGAAGCCACCGTGCCCAAGATTACCCTCATTACCCGCAAGGCATACGGCGGAGCATACATCGTAATGAACTCCAAGCAGACCGGCGCCGACATCAACCTTGCCTACCCCACAGCCGAAATAGCCGTCATGGGAGCCGAAGGAGCGGTCAACATACTCTACCGCAAGGCTGACGACGCCACCAAGGCACAAGCCGCACAAGACTACCGCGAGCAGTTTGCCAATCCCTACCGTGTAGCCGAACTCGGATACATCGACGAAATCATACTTCCCCGCCAGACCCGCGTAAAACTCATACAGGCACTCGAAATGGCCGGGAACAAAATGCAGACCAACCCACCCAAGAAACACGGGAACATGCCCCTCTAAAACATACCCAGGAGAAAGGGCGAAAAAGGCAAGAAGGCAGCTTCTTGCCTTTTTCTTTTCCATGCCTTTTTCTTTTCAGGCAAGCCAAGGCAGAAAAACCTGCAGGACTTTTTTCCAGAAGCCTTGCAGGTTTTGCCGTATTCCCACGCATGATTTGCCTAAAACCGCAAGCCGGCTGATAACCGTCAGGACTCGGAAAAATCCAGGAGAAAACGGCATTTTCTGCGAAAAAGTGTGCAATTCATTTTGGATTCCCGTAGGAGTTTCATTAGATTTGCGGATATTCTTAATCTGCAAAAAACGTTCTGTCTTATGAAGAAGAAAGCCTTTACGCGCATTGTCGTAGCTCTGCTGTTGCTGACTTCCGCACCGTTCGTCGGAGCAAGCATGGCTGTAGCAGCTTCGGAGGCTTCGGAAGAAGCCTCGATGCCCGTGTCACAGAGTGACCCTGAGAAAGTAAAAACCTGGGGTGAGAAAGACCCTTACGGGGTAAGCATGTCCCTGCTGGCCATGTCTATTGTATTCGTATCGCTACTGGTGCTTTACGTGCTTTTCCGGGCAATCGGCAAATCGATGGGCCGGGAACGCGAAGTACCGGCAACTGCGCCAGAAAACGGACTTTCCGAAGCAGAGACAACACCGGCAGCAGCCACCGCCCCGCAGCAGCAAAGCGATGAAGTGGCAGCAGCCATAGCCCTGGCCATACAGCAGGCATTGTATCTGCACGACGAAGAATCGGGTATCATCACACTGAAGCCGCACGCTTCGGCCTGGAACATAAAGAACTATACCCCTCTCAATGAACCTTAATGCCCAACAATCAATAAATAAGTGTAGCGCGATATGAATGAGTTTTTGAGTTTTATACAGGAGAATTTGGCAGAATTCTGGTCGTACAGCGGATTTGCTAATGCCACGATCGGCAATATCGCCATGATTTTAGTCGGTTTGTTGTTCCTCTTCCTGGCAATCAAGCGGGGCTTCGAACCAATGCTGCTCGTACCGATAGGATTCGGTATATTGGTGGGTAACATTCCGTTCCAGATGGGCATGGAAATAGGCATATACGAAGAAGGCTCGGTGCTCAACACTTTGTATCAGGGAGTAAAGTCCGGATGGTATCCGCCACTCATCTTCCTGGGAATCGGCGCCATGACCGACTTTTCGGCACTCATTGCCAATCCCAAAATGATGCTGGTAGGCGCCGCGGCACAGTTCGGTATCTTCGGAGCCTACATGGTGGCACTCGCCTTAGGCTTCGCGCCGCACGAAGCCGCCTCCATCGCTATTATCGGCGGTGCCGACGGCCCCACGGCCATCTTCCTGACTTCGAAGTTGGCACCCAGCATGTTAGGCGCGATAGCGGTATCGGCTTACTCATATATGGCGCTGGTTCCCGTCATCCAGCCGCCCATCATGCGCTTGCTCACCACCAAGAAAGAACGCCTGATCCGCATGAAACCGGCACGTCGGGTACGGCAAACCGAAAAAATCCTTTTCCCCATCATCGGATTGGTACTGACTTGCTTCGTAGTGCCTTCCGCTCTTCCGCTGCTGGGCATGCTCTTCTTCGGTAACCTGCTGAAGGAATGCGGCGTAACAAACCGTCTTTCGAAAACGGCAAGCGGCGCAATGACGGACATCGTGACCATCGTGCTGGGCTTCTCCGTAGGCGCTTCCACACAAGCGAGCACATTCCTCACGCCCGCCACACTGAAAATATTCTTCCTCGGCTTCATGGCGTTCTGCATCGCCACATTCTCCGGTGTATTCTTCGTGAAGATTTTCAATCTGGTACTGCCGAAAGACAAAAAGCTCAACCCGCTCATCGGCAATGCCGGCGTATCGGCTGTGCCGATGGCAGCCCGCATTTCGCACGACATGGGCCGGAAGTACGACCCGGACAACTACCTGCTCATGCACGCCATGGGCCCGAACGTAGCCGGCGTAATCGGTTCGGCCGTAGCAGCCGGTGTATTGCTGGCTTTCCTGGCATAAGGACGTTGCAATTTCCGCCTCTATCCTTGGGGCAAAGCCACAGGAAACGCCCGTTTCTCCCCTCAAAGAGGTGGGAAACGGGCGTTTCTCGCAGGCAGACCATACGCCACCGCCGGAAAAGTGTTACCTTTGCACGCCCTTTCGGCGCAGGGGCTCCGGACGGAAAGAGGCGGGACTTTGCAGAAAAAGCCCCGGCGGTTTTCGGGAAAAATGCCTGCGCTTTCCGATAAAACTTGTGTGGGACAAATGAAAATGAACGATATGAACCGCCGCATTCTGGCGCTGGCGATTCCTTCCATAGTATCTAATATTACCGTACCGCTGCTGGGCCTGATGGACGTGGCCATCGTGGGACACCTGGGGCGCACCTCCTATATCGGGGCAATCGCCGTGGGAGGCATGCTGTTCAGCATGATCTACTGGGGCTTCGGCTTCCTGCGCATGGGCACGAGCGGACTGACCTCGCAGGCGTTGGGGCGCCGCGACCTCTCGGAAGTGATGACCCAGTTCCTCCGGGCGCAAGGCGTGGCGCAGGGAATAGCCCTGCTGCTGTTGCTTCTGCAAGTACCTTTAGAGACCATCATCTTCCGCTTTGTCGATGCCAGCCCCGAAGTCCGGCATTGGGCGGGAGTCTATTTCCGCATCTGCATATGGGGCGCGCCCGCCGTGCTGGGACTTTATGCCCTGACCGGCTGGTTCATCGGCATGCAGAACTCACGTTTCCCCATGTTCGTAGCCATTTTCCAGAACGTGGTGAACATCGTTTTCAGTCTGTTCTTCGTCTATGCACTGGATTGGGGCGTACATGGCGTGGCAAGCGGCACACTGCTGGCCCAGTGGAGCGGATTTCTGCTCTCTTTCTGGCTGTGTTTTCACTATTATCGCCGCCTGTGGCGCAAAATCACGACGTTCCGGAATATCTGGCAGCCGAAGGAAATGAAACGCTTCTTTGCAGTCAATCGGGAAATCTTCGGCCGTACCGTCTGCCTGATAGCCGTCACTGTCTTTTTCACTTCCTCCGGAGCGGAACAAGGCGATACGGTATTGGCGGTAAACACGCTGTTAATGCAGCTTTTCACCCTCTTTTCCTACATAATGGACGGCTTTGCCTACGCCGGCGAGGCACTTTCGGGCCGCTACTTAGGGGCTAAAAACCGGGAGGGGCTGCGCCAGGCGGTACATCTGGTATTCCGCTGGGGCTGGGGGCTTACCGTTCTCTTCACCATCCTCTACGCTACGGGCGGAAACGCTTTCCTTTCGCTGCTGACCAACGAGACTTCCGTCCTGGAGGCAGCCCGCGACTACTTCTATTGGGTGCTTCTGATTCCCGTTTGCGGCTTCTCGGCTTTCCTTTGGGACGGCATTTTTACGGGAATGACCGCCACCCGCCAGATGCTGATAGCCATGCTCGTGGCGTGCGCGGCTTTCTTCCTGATGTTTTATCTGCTCTATCCGTTCTGGGGCAACAATGCCTTGTGGATTTCTTTCCTCACTTACCTCTCCCTGCGCGGCATCGGCATGTGGGCTTATTGGGCACATGCCGGGAAGAAACTGGCAGCATAAAACTGCGCCCCCGCAACTTATTATGGGAGAAAGCAGGCAATAAAGCGGAAACTCAACCGTTTCTAATCTGAACGCGAAAGTACAAGAAAGGAAATGTCGATAAAGAATGAATTGAAAGTGGGCATTATAGGGCTGGGCTACGTGGGCCTTCCGTTGGCACGCCTCATGGCGCAACGTTACCCGACGGTCGGTTTTGACATCAACCCGGTGCGAGTAGAGAAATTGAAGGGCGGGACAGACTGGACGGGCGAGCTGACTTCGGAAGAAATGGCAGCACTCCTGCAAAACCCGCACTTTGCTTTGTCGACAGATATTGAGGAACTTTCTTCTTGTACGGTCTACATCGTGGCGGTTCCCACGCCGGTCGACGTAGACAACCGCGCCGATCTGCAACCCTTGCGCCAGGCCAGTGTGCTGGTAGGCACGGTGCTGAAACCGGGCGACCTGGTCATTTACGAATCAACCGTCTACCCGGGCGTGACCGAAGAAGAGTGCGTGCCCTGCCTGGTGCGCTCCTCCGGACTGCGTTACAATACTGATTTTTGCGTAGGCTACTCGCCCGAACGCGTTAATCCCGGCGACCGGCTCCATACGGTAGAGACAATTTGCAAACTGACTTCCGGCTCTACGCCCGAAGCGGCCCGCCGTGTCGACGAACTCTATCGCTCGGTGCTGAAAGAAGGAGGCACTTTCCCCGTTTCCTCCATACGGGTTGCCGAAGCGGCCAAGATAATCGAAAATACCCAGCGGGACGTCAACATCGCATTCATGAATGAATTGGCCAAAATCTTCAACGCTATGGGCATCGACACCCGCGAAGTGATTGCAGCGGCTTCCACCAAATGGAATTTCATTCCCATGCAACCGGGATTAGTGGGCGGACATTGCATCGGTATCGACCCCTATTATCTCATTCAGAAGGCGCAAGTCTACGGAGTCATGCCGCGCGTCATCAGCGAGGCAAGGCGTTTGAACGACGGAATGGGCGAATACGTGGCCAACCAGGTAGTCCGTCTGATGAACAAGCGCAACATACGGGTAAAAGGCTCACGCATTCTCATCCTGGGCTTTGCGTTCAAGGAAAATTGTCCCGACACACGCAATACGAAGGTAGCCGATGTGTACAGCAACCTCAAGGAGTTTACCTCAGACATTACCGTCTATGACCCGTGGGTCGACGCCGCCGACGTAAAAACCGTATATGGAATCACAATAACCCAGGAAGTTCCGGCCGGTCCCTTCGACGCTATCGTACTCGCCGTCGCTCATTCTGTCTTCTCGACGCTCGACTATCCGGCACTCAAGGGCCCCAAAGGAGTCATCTACGACGTGAAAGGTCTCCTTCCCCGCGGTCAGGTCGACGCACGCTTATAGGCAAACGGTTTCTTTCCCCTCCCTCATTCCGACAAATCACGAGGCAGTCTGGCGGCTTTGATGCCGAACCATACGGCCCCGATCAGCATGCACGCCGTGCCCAGCACCAGACTTATCGAATAATCCATATCGAGACATTCCGGAGCGAAGAAGAGATAAGTGGAACAGATCCAAGTCATGAACAGCGCAGGCACAAGCGTTATGATGAAAGCCCTGCGCGAACGGAACATCCACACCGTAACGGCCCACAAAGTAAACACGGAAAGCGCCTGGTTGGCCCATGCGAAATAACGCCAGATGATGTTGAAACCTTCCGGATTGCTGGTGCTGAACAGCAAAATCGCAAGGCATACACCGAAGATGGGAATGCAAATATAAATACGCTTCAAGATACTCTTTTGGGGAATGCGCAGCATGTCGGCCACGATGAGCCGCGCCGAGCGCAAAGCCGTATCGCCCGACGTAATGGGTGCTGCGATAACGCCCAATATGGCCAGCACTCCACCAGCCGTGCCCAGCCACGAATACGAAATATCATTCACCACGATGGCCGCGTTCGTCACCGCCAGATTCTCCGGGGAGGAATGAAAGAAGTAAGTAGCGGCAGCCGCCCAGATGAGCGCCACGACGCCTTCCGTAATCATCGCCCCGTAAAAAATGGGACGCCCCTGCCGTTCGTTCTTCATGCACCGGGCCATCAGCGGAGACTGCGTAGCGTGGAAACCGCTAATGGCGCCGCAAGCAATGGAAATGAACATCAACGGGAAGACAGGCTGCTCGGGAACCAGATTTTTCAAGCCTCCCTCGTCCCAAAACTCCGGCAACGCAGGAAACTTAACGAAAAGCATCGTCAGTATTCCGGCAGCCATAAACAGCAACGCCACAGCAAATACCGGATAAATACGGCCGATGATCTTGTCGATGGGCAGCATCGTAGCCAGAATATAATAGAGGAAAATGACGATAATCCAGAATGTCGTATCCAAAACCCCAGGCGTTAAGTTGGCAAGCAGGCCGGCAGGCCCGGAAATGAACACCGCTCCTACCAAAATGAGCAGCAGAATGGAGAAAACGCGCATGACCTGCTTCGTAGTCAGCCCCAGAAATTCGCCAATCAGTTCGGGGAGTCCCACGCCGTCGCGGCGCAAAGAGAGCATACCCGAGAGGTAATCGTGGACAGCGCCGGCGAAAATACAGCCGAACACAATCCAAATATAGGAAGCCGTACCGAATTTTGCACCCATGATAGCCCCGAAAATAGGACCGAGCCCCGCAATATTCAGAAACTGGATGGTGAAAATTTTCCAGCCCGGCAACACGACGAAGTCTACGCCGTCCTCTTTGCGCAAAGCGGGAGTAGTACGATTGAAATCGGGCTTGAAAATACGTTCTACGACGCGCCCGTACAGGAAATATCCTGTCACGAGTGCCAAAAGGCATAAGGTAAATGAAATCATGGATGCAAGTGTTTTTGTTTTTCGATGCAGTACTTTTTGGAAAAAGTGGCAGCACTTTCAGTAATTTCATGCAGTACTTTTTCCCGGGAAACGGGGACAAAGATAGGATTAAATAAGCAAAAAATAGGATTAAATGAGCGAAGAATGGAGCAAGCCTTTTGCCTTTTCCCTTCCGAACGCTATCTTTGGGACAATTCAACAGAGATAAATTGAAACGGATTGTCTACGAAAAAAAGGAATTTGTACGTCGGCATAATCAAAACTATGCCCCAATCCAAAACCGCCGATAGACTTCCGCAACCACCACACCCTAAATTCTATAAAAATGAAACGACGGAATACACTCTCCCTCCTGCTTGGAGTCTGCTTCTCCGCAGCTGCCGTAGCACAAGTCACCAACCCTTTCGGCAATGCGCTCGTGCCCGACATGATAGCCGATGCAAGCGTACAGGAAATTGACGGCATCTTTTACTGCTACGCCACGACCGACGGCTACGGACAAGGGCTGAAAACTTCCGGACCGCCCGTCGTCTGGAAATCACCCGACTTCGTACACTGGAGTTTCGACGGTACCTGTTTCCCCTCGGCCGAGAAACAAAAATACTGGGCGCCCAGCAAAGTGGTGCAGGCAAACGGTAAATACTACATTTACCCCACCATCAACGGCTACATGTATCCCGCCGTGTCCGACAGCCCCGAAGGCCCCTTTCGCCTGGCGCGGGGAGAAGACAAGTTTGTCCTGCCCTACTCGCCGGCTTCCACCCTGATTCAGTCCGATGACCCCGGAGGCATCGACGCCGAAGTCTTCATCGACGATGACGGACAGGCATACCTCTTCTGGGGACGGCGCCACGTAGCCCGACTGAAACCCGACATGGTGACGCTCGACTCGATACGCACCATCGAAACGCCCCAAAAGGCCTACTCCGAAGGGCCCATCTTTTTCAAACGGAAGGGCATCTATTACTACCTCTACACCATAGGCGGCGACGAACGCTACCAATACTATTATATAGTGAGCCGCGTCTCGCCCTTAGGACCTTTCGAGTTCCCGGAGCAAGACCTCGTATCCACCACCGACCACGCCCGCGGAGTTTTCGGCCCGGGGCATGGCTCGGTATTCCATCCGGAAGGCTCGGACGACTATTACTTTGTCTATCTGGAATTCGGACGCCGCAGTACAAACCGGCAGACCTACGTGAACCGGATGGAATTCAATGCCGACGGCACCATCCGCCCCGTATCCCTGTCGATGGAAGGAGTCGGCGCCTTGAAAAAGGTGGATTACGGAATGCCGATTCCGCCCGACAGCATCTGGGCTTCTTCCGTGGCCGAACCGATGTTCATAAAGCCTAATCAGGACACGCTCTGCCGCCGCACGGAATACTTCGTGCCCGCTTTTGCCATCGACGCAGCCAACGGCTCCCGATGGATGGCGGCACCGGACGACGGACAGCCGACACTGACCATCGACCTCGGCACAGTGCGGAAAATAGGCCGCAGCGAAATAGCCTTCGTGCGGCCTACGGCGGGACACGCCTATGTGCTCGAAGGCTCGGCTGACGGGCAAACGTGGAAACCCTGCGGCGGACATCCCGACGTACAGTGCAAGTCACCGCACACCGACCGTATCGGGAGCGCATTCCGCTACCTGAGAGTACGCATATTGGAAGGCATCGCCGGAGTATGGGAATGGAATCTGTATGAATAAAACGGCATGAGTATGAAACGAAAAATCTCCTCTTTCTGCCTGCTGGCCCTGTGCGGAATGGCTCTTGCGCAAACGCCGGCAGTCGAATGGGGCTCATGGACCACGTGGGGCGACCAGGGCGACGGCACCTACCGCAACCCCGTCATCCCGTCCGACTACAGCGACATCGACTGCATCCGCGTGGGCGATGACTACTACGCCATCTCTTCTACCTTCCAGTTCTCGCCGGGCATGACTTTGCTCCACTCCGTCGACCTGGTCAACTGGGAGATTTGCACCAACATCATAGACGATCTGACACAAATCGGCAACGCCCTCGACTGGCGCCACATGGATCGCTACGGACGGGGCGTATGGGCCGGCACATTGCGCCACCACGACGGACGTTTTTACCTCTTCTTCGGGACGCCCGACGAAGGCTACTTCATGACTTCCTCGCCTCACCCCGAAGGACCGTGGGAACCGCTCACTCCGTTACTCTCCGAATCGGGATGGGACGACTGCACCGCATTCTGGGACGAGGACGGGAAAGCATACTTTGTCGGTACGCATTTTGCCGACAGCTACAAGACGTACCTGTTCCCCATGGCACCCGACGGAAAAAACATCGACCGCTCGAAGGCCGTACTCATCAACTCGGGCAACGGACGCGAGGCGAACAAACTGATTCGGAAAGGCGCCTGGTACTACCTCGTCTTCAGCGAGCACAAACCGGGCATCGGACGCTACGTCATGGCCAAGCGGGCCAGGAAAATAACGGGACCTTATACGGAAGAGAAACAACTGGCCCTGCCCTCGGTAGAGGCGATGGAGCCCAATCAGGGAGGCATCGTTTTGGGAAAAGACGGCAACTGGTATTTCCTCACCCACCACGGTTCGGGAGACTGGAGCGGGCGCATCGTAAGTCTGCTGCCGGTCACATGGATAGACGACTGGCCGATTATAGGCGAAGTCTTGCCGGACAAAATCGGAACGATGAAGTGGACAGGGGCAATGCCCTATCGGGCTGAGAAAAAGCTGTACATAAAACGGAGCGACGACTTCGACGACAGCAGACTGGGGGCACAATGGCAGTGGAATTACCAGCCGCGTCGGGAAATGTTCTCCCTGTCGGAACGGCCGGGATGGCTACGGTTGAAGGCCTTTCAGCCACTGGAAGCCAACCGTTTGCTGAAGGCCGGCAATACGCTGACGCAGCGTTGTTTCCGAAAAGCGGAAAACGAAGTGATAATCAAGCTGGACATTTCCCACATGGCCGATGGACAAAAAGCCGGATTGTGCCATTTCTCCTCCTCCCACGCAGCACTTGGAGTGGCTCGGGAAGGCGGCACTTGCTACCTCGAATACCGCCAGAACGACCAAATACACAAAGGCATGCGTATAGAAAGCACTTACATTTGGCTCAAATCCGAATGGGGTCTGGATGGACTCTCCCGTTTCTCTTACAGCCTGAATGGTGATGTATTCACGCCTTTCGGCGACCCTTACCAACTCGCTTGGGGCAACTATCGCGGCGACCGCATCGGCATCTACACCTTCAACGACCTCGCCGACCGTGGTTGGGTAGACGTTGATTACCTGCACTATCGCTAATTGACCGAAATCCGAGGCAGAATCTCCCCCGACCAAGAGAGTCATAGTCCCAAAAGTTACGGCCGTAGAAATTACGGCCGTAACTTTTTAGTTGTTTTCAACAAGCATGAAAATAAGGGATGCATGTATCATTCTTCCGGAACATAAATATTATAAAGAGGAAATCCCTAAAAGCCTTTGTAAAAAAGAGAGAATAATCTTTGCGCGTTATTCGAATACTCCGTATCTTTGCAGCGCTTTCGGGACCGATCCTGAGATAGGAATCAGTCCCCAAGGTGCCTCCCGGTGAGGCTCTTCCGATTCGGCTCCTGAAAAGCCGGATACCCCCGGAAAATCAAAATCCGGTGTCCCCCGAATATAATCTTTTGCAAACTGTGGCGCCGCTTCCCTCCCGAACAGAAGAAAAGTGGTATGTCTTGCGTGTTACGTATAGCCGCGAGCTTCAGCTCAAAGAGTATCTTGACACGAAAGGCATTAGCAATTTTTTGCCCATGCAGCAGATGCTCGTGCTCGACCGCAACGGTAAACGGGTAAAACGTCTGCTCCCGGTGGTACACAATTTGCTATTTACCCATACCTCGCGGCAAATAATCGACGATTTCAAGCAGGAATTGGAAGGTCGTATTCCGGTACGTTTCTACATGGACCGCGAGACCTCCCTACCACTCACCGTGCCCGAACAGGAAATGCGCAACTTTATAGCCGTGGCAGGCACACAGGATGAGCAGCTTCTCTACCTGCCGCCGTCCGAAGTCGCGATGAAAAAAGGCGATCGGGTACGTATCATCGGCGGCATATTTGAAGGTGTCGAAGGCGAGATACTACGTCTTCGCGGTGACCGCCGCCTCGTAGTCCGCATTCCCGGCCTCATGGCCGTCGCCACCGCCTTCATCCATCCCTCCCTCGTACAGCGCATCGCCACGCCTATCGAATAATCCTCAGAGAAATACATACGTAAGAAAATAGTTTTCCTCCCGTACTTGTGAAAATTTACATACGGAAGAAAAAATATTTTTGGTATAAGGTATTTCAAGCCTTTACTATATCTAAAGAACTCTATTATCAGCGGAATCAATATAAGCACAAATAGAATATTGATACACCGCACCTTTTCCCGATTTCCCTTGCATCCACATCGAAAAACTGGCAAGGGAAAATAATACAAGAGTTAGCACATAAATAATAGCATGCTTTCCTATTCGCAGGACAACAAGCGCAAAGAATACGTTCTTGCTGTATGACTTTGATTAAGGAGAAAGTCATTTCTTGTGTTGACTATTTGTGTCTTGATAATCTGAATGCTCTGTTTAGATGGCAAAAGAAAATAAAAGTCCAGTAGCTCGAGGCGTTGTCTGGAGTGGAATCGAACGCTTTTCCGTGCAGGGGATACATTTCATACTGTCATTCGTCATTGCACGGCAGCTGCTACCTTCCGATTATGGCCTTATTGCCATGCTGAGCATATTTATGGCCATAGCACAAAGTTTTATTGATTCGGGGTTTTCCAATGCACTGATTCAAAAGCAGGACCGAACAAATATAGATTATTCCACCGTTTTCTATTTTAATGTGGTGGTGGCAGTCGTGATGTATCTTCTGTTCCTCTTCAGTGCACCTTGGATTTCTGCCTTTTATAATGCTCCGCTGCTCACCTCCATTATAACCTGGGTAGGCTTGAACTTCATAATTTCATCGCTGGCCACTGTGCAAAGAGCCAAGCTGACGATAGAATTGAATTTCAAACTTCAGGCCTATATCTCCATTGTTGCGGTAGTGGTAAGCGGTAGCATGGCAGTGTGGATGGCCTATAACGGTTATGGCGTTTGGACGCTTGTCTATCAAGGATTGGTGAGTAATGCAGTCACTGTACTTTTGTTGTGGCTGACCGCCCATTGGATTCCCTTGCGGGTGTTTTCCTGGAAATCCTTTAAGGAACTGTTCGGTTTTGGTTCGAAGCTGTTGGCTGGAGGACTTCTACATACGATATATACCAATATGTATACGTTGGTTATAGGAAAGTTCTTCAATGCCGTGGATTTAGGCTATTTCAGCCGGGCATCTTCCATAACGCAATATCCTTCTACCAATATCACTAACATTGTTACTCGAGTGACTTATCCGGTGGAGTGTCAGTTACAGCATGACAATGACTTGTTGCAGCAGAAGTATTTTTCTTTCATCCGTTGCGTTTCCTTTATAGTATTTCCCATGATGGCAGGGTTGGCCGTTTTATGTGAGCCGTTCATTCGAATAGTCTTGACGGATAAATGGCTGGGTGCGGTGCCTTATGCTCAAATTCTGTGTGCCGCTTATATGTGGGATCCGATTATGCGGATGACCTGGGATTTACTGAATGTCAAGCATCGGAGCGACTATTCCTTGAAGTCGGAGATAATCAAGAAAATAACAGCTTTCTGTATTCTGTTTGTCACGATACCATTTGGCGTAAAAGTAATGTGCATGGGGTTGATTCTCTATGCATTGGCCGACTTGTTTATCATTACCAGGTTTGTCAAGAAAGTACTTCCGTCAGTTACCCTTTCCAGTATTATCAGAGAACTTGTACCTATTCTTTTGCTGTCCGGTCTGATGGGCTGTGTGGTGTCTGGATTTCTCCATTTTATGACAAATCTGTGGCTTGAGTTGTTGGGCGGGCTTGTGATAGGTTGTATTACCTATGTAGGTGGCGCTTATTTATTCCGATTTCGAGAATTGAAGATGATATTTCAAATATTCAAAATCAAGTAGTACAATGGATATAGTAATTTGTACGGATAATAATTATGTAATGCCTTCAGGGGTGTTGATTTGCTCCATTTGCGAGAATAACAAGACGGAGAAAATCAGATTTCACATTGTAGGCAATGAAACATTGTCCGATGAGAGTAAGCAATCTTTGTCTGAAATCTCAGGATCTTATCATCAAGAGATACATTTCTATTGTGCTGATGACAGTCTGAACTCCTTATTGCCAGTTGGAAAAGAAAGACAACCGAAACATATTACGGTTGCTGCTTATTATCGGTTATTCTTGGCAAGTATACTGCCCGCCAATATAGATAAAGTGTTGTATTTAGATTGTGATATAATAGTTCGTCATAATTTAAACGAGCTGTGGAATACAGATATCACAGATTATGCTGTGGGATGTGTGACAGATGGATCAGATGGTTTAATATCTTATTATAATAGATTAAGATACCCTCAATTTTTGGGATATTTTAATTCCGGAGTTTTGCTTATAAACTTAGCATATTGGCGAAGGTACAAGGTACAGGATGAGTCTTTGGATTTCTTGAAGAAATATCCAGAAAGGATTCAATTTCATGATCAAGATGTACTAAATTATGTTTTGCGAGAAAAGAAAAAAGCCTTGCCCTTCAAATACAATGTACAGGATGGATTTTTGAGAGAAAAATTGGATCTCTCATGGGAGTATGAGGAAGAATTAGAAGAGGCTATTAGGGATCCATGGATTATTCACTATTGTGGTGGAAAAAAGCCTTGGACAAAAGGATGTACCCATCCTTTTAAATCAGATTTTTTTAAATACCGCCAGTTAACAAAATGGAGAAATAGGCCTTTGTTGAAGTGTGATGTAAAACCAATTATAAAAAGAAAAGTAAGAGTCTTCTTGGGCGCATTAGGTGTTATGTCTAAAGCTAAACTTAATAATTACAGGAATGATATTAAGTTGCCTTTATGACTATTTGGTGGTTGGTTCTGGCCTTTATGATGTCTTCTATCTATTTTGCAAAATGCTTGACGATAGACAGACGCATTCTGTTGGTAATCATGCTATGGTGAAATAATAAGGAGAACTGTCTTTAATAAGACTGTTTTGTGTTTAGAATTAGATGAAGATTTTGTTCTTACTGCCGGGCGGGGCTGGTGCTCCGGTCGGTGGAGTGAAGGTTGTGCTTGAATATGCCAACCGTTTGGTTGCCGACGGATATGAGGTTGGTGTCGTTTATCCGTCATATTGTCGTGGGCTGCATTGGATTGGTATCTTTTTGTATTGTAAAGCTGTTATCAGGTTTTTGGCATATTTCTTAATTAAGCGTTATAGCTGCCGGACTTGGTTCCCTTTGGATGCGAGGGTGAAAGAGTATTGGGTCTGGTCTTTGGATGAACGTTGGGTACCCAAAGCTGATGTTTATGTTGCAACTGCGGTACAAACTGCTTATTATTTGACTCGATATAAGAAAGTATCCTCGAATTTAAAGTTTTATCTTATTCAAGGTTTTGAAGATTGGGGTAATTCGAACCGAGAGTATCTTCTAAATTCATATCATTTCCCTTTACATAAATTTGTAATAGCCAATTGGCTCCGAAAAATCATAGAAAAAGAGAATGAAAGTTGTACTCTAATTCCTAACGGATTTGATTTCTCCCAATTCCATATTACAATACCTTTAGAGAAGCGGAAACGCTACAAAGTTTGTATGCTTTATCATAAATCTCAGGGGAAAGGCTGTGCTGATGGGTTTAAGGCATTAGAAATA
The DNA here is from genome assembly GCA_050946375.1 of Bacteroidaceae bacterium. Taxonomy (GTDB): domain Bacteria; phylum Bacteroidota; class Bacteroidia; order Bacteroidales; family Bacteroidaceae; genus UBA1794. Next base: position 74,818 of record JBMNUT010000015.1, read on the forward strand.
GTCAAGAGACGATGTTCAGATTTACGTGTAACTCTTTTTGGTGTGCCTTCACGTCCCGAAGGGCTTCCTGAGTGGTATGAGTATTATCAGCGTCCTTCTCGGGAAGTACATACCCGGCTTTATAATGAGGCGGCTATATTCTTAGGCACGAGTCATTCCGAGGGTTGGGGATTAACGGTTGGTGAAGCCATGGCTTGCGGTTGTGCGGTAGTCTGTACGGATAATCCTGGTTATTTGGAGATGGCGGAAGATGGAAAGACTGCTCTTGTAGCTCCGGTTGCGGACTATGTGGCTTTAGCGAATAATATTTTGCGCCTAATGAAGGATGATGCTTTGCGTGTACGCATTGCTTATGAGGGAAATAAAAATATTCTTCGTTTCACTTGGGATTCTTCCTATTCTATTTTACGTGAGGAAATTGAGAAAGGATTAAGAGTTTCATGATAGTTCCTGTTTGCTTACTTTTTACTCTATTTTCATTGTTATTTCTGTTTACTTCAGAGAATAGTATACGCCGGTCTAAGAAAATATGTGTAATATTGTTATTTACTTGGGTAGGATTGAGTTTGATTGCGGCATTTCGGCCTGATATGGCAGACAAAGAAGGTTATGAGCTTTTCTTTCGTTTCCCTAATAACTTTGGAAAACGATTCGAGTTAGGCTTTAGGTTTTTAACTACATTGATAAAACGTTTAGGAGCTGGACTGACTTTTTTCTTTTTCTTTTTTGCAGCTATCAGTATTGCTTTGAAATTGTGGGCGATTCGTAAGATGACCACTTTGTTATGGGGGTCTTTGGCGATTTATGTCT
>JBMNUT010000016.1:0-45159 GCA_050946375.1 Bacteroidaceae bacterium
TGGCAGACGGATATGCGCGCTACAAAGGCGCTCTGCTGCGCCATCTGGCAGCCATCGACCGCGGCGAGCTGCTCGACCCGGAGTCGCACTTGCCGCACGCGGCGCATGTGGCGTGTAATGCGTTGTTTCTATTACACTTCTGTTCGGTTTGTCATAACGCGTAATCTGCGGCGTTGCCTGCAGGATGCGGGTTCGGTCACTTACGCAAGTAAGCTCCCTTCACCCTTACCTTGGGCGGCCTTGCATCTCACACGTTCTGAACAAACCTCATTTCGGCTTGTCATAACGCGTAATCTGCGGCGTTGCCTGCAGGATTCGGGCTCGGTCACTTACGCAAGTAAGCTCCCTTCACCCTTACCTTGGGCGGCCTTGCATCTCACGCATTCTGAACAAACCTCACCCTTCCGCTTGCCCGCCCGAAGGTAGAAGATGAACCGTGAATGCTAAAAAGTCTTTCGCTGACTGAAAACTCTATAAATGTCCGATATCCGATATCCGCGGACTTTTTTAGGGGTATAGGTGGCCATTTCTCCGGCTGCGCCGCATCGGCGAGAGAGCAGCGGTGGTAGCAAAATCGTTTTGTTACCAAAACCGTCCGAGAAGATGGGGTGGTGGAATGTGTGATTCACAAAAACCACGCCCCCGCACACAGTAATATTTTGAGCAGGAAAACATGTTCAATACACTTTGATGCTAAAATAATCGCTATATTTGCTTCGTGAATATAGGAGGCGCTATCTTTAGCGTCATGAACAATCCATTGCGACAATTAGGGAACATCCCCGTTACAGCTTCCGTCTTGGAGTCCCTGTTTCCTCATATCAGGGGCGGAAGCCAGAAGCTCAGGTTGCTTGAGCGGGACAAACAGATCATACGTCTCAAGAGGGGCTTTACGTGTGCAGTCCTGAAATAACGGGGAAAACGCTCTCGACCGAGTTGATCGCCAATCATCTGTATGCTCCCTCGTATGTTTCCATGTCGTCGGCTCTGCGCTATTATGGACTGATACCGGAAGAGGTTTACACCAAGCAGTCCATGACTCTGAAGTATGCCAAGACTTTTGACACGCCGTTGGGCAGGTTTGAATATACGCATATCTCGAAGGCTGCATTTTCCGTAGGACTGACAAGCATCAAGAAAGATGGTTATGCATTTGTGACGGCTACGCCGGAGAAGGCTCTGTGTGATTTGATTGCCAATTCTCCGAAAGTGACCCTGCGTTATCTGAAGGAAGCCGAATGTTATCTGGAAGAGGACATCCGGATGGAGCGTGAAGATTTCATGCAAATGGATGCCGGTGTTTTTGAGGAATATATCATGGTAGGGAAGAAGGCCGATTCGATCCGCACTCTCCTAAAACTGCTGAAGAAATGAAGAATGAGATTTATGACAATATGCTTTCTGCATACGACTTGAGCACGGAACAGCAAAGACGGAATGCGGTTTTCGAAGTAAACCAGCAGGTGATACTTGCCGGGCTCTACAATGGTGGTTTCTTCGATGTGGCTGCTTTCTATGGTGGTACTTGCCTCCGTATTTTTCATGGTCTTCAACGTTTCAGTGAGGATATGGATTTTTGAGGTTGATACGCAACCGCCGTTAAATTTCAGGACGGAGCAAAAACTGCTTTTGCAGCCCCATTCGTTTATGACACGCTGTTTCACTTTGCCGGATCTGTTTGCCGGGAAGATGCACGCATTGGTGTACAGGGCATGGAAAAACAGGGTGAAGGGTCGCGACTGGTATGATTTCGAATGGTATGTTCGTCATAATGTGCCGTTTGATTTTGCCCATCTCGCAGAGCGTGTCCGCCAGTTTAACAATGAAGAGATCGGGCAGGAAGCGTTCATCGCTCGACTGAAAGACAGATTGGCTTCAGCGAACATCAATCAGGTGAAGAGCGATGTGCTCCCTTTTGTCAGAAACCCCGGAGAGCTCGAAATCTGGTCGAACGATTATTTTGTTCGGCTGGCGGATATGATGAAAATGTCCGGACAAAGCTGAAAAGATTGGGTGGATACGGGCATTTGGGCCGATAAAAAAAAGGTGGAGACACGTGAGCGGTCCGGTCCGTAGGCATACATACGCGAAAGCCGCCCCTGCGCCGTTGTAACTGTTGGCTGGGATTATTAGAATACTGATGATAATTGTTTTACCATTAAGCCCAATAATGTGGCTATACCGAAACTCAATAATGTCCCGGCTAACACATATTCTGTCTTGGCTGTATCTGTGTCCTTAAATCGAAGTACAGATTTTGCGGCTATGATGAATCCCACAGCTTCATATTGGCCGATTAAAACAAATACCAATGTCAGGATTCTTTCTAAATTTCCGATGAGTGCCCCTGCATTCTTCATACTTTCGCAGGATTCAGCTTCTCCTATTTTGTATCGTTCCAATATCAGTTTTATAAGGATGTTAGTAGGTTTCAGGCAGCATAATAGGGCAAACATAAATATCGGAATGGATATATTGCTATGGAAATTTAAACTTTGAATTGGCAAGTGGCATTGCAATACCTGTTGATGTGCAATAAAACACAAAATTACGATATGGGCAATCTGGTCTATCAGAAATTGCCACAGCCCTTTGTGCATATATGATTTCACCGCATCAATCAAAAAATGGGTTACAGCTATGAGTAATGCATAAAGCCAAAAATCGACTGTCGGAACAAATGCCCATGAAAGCAGCCCTATGAGTATTGCATGAATATATAAAAAGGAACTTTTAAGTTTTGATTCTTCTTTCCTCTTACAGTATTTGCTGCTTTGCAGATAGAAATCTCCAATCACATGAGCCGTCAACAGGCTTAACAATAACCAGCTATTCATGCGTTTTCAAAATTTAGTTGTTCAAAATAATTCAATGCCTCTTCTATGCAGTACCATTTGGCTGAAGTCGAATGCTGATTTATTCCAGATTGCTTTACACCTAATATATCTGCTATTTCTTGCTCGCTTTTTGATAAAAGTTTATAATAAATGACTTCACTCTGCCGTTTTGTTGTATTATTGAGCAAGGCATCGGTCAGCATGCCAACGGTTTGTAATGCCGGTTTAAGTTGCTTGTCAGCAGGTTCAATAAGGAATGTACCCTTTTTGTTTGGAGTCCCCATTCCGCTCAATGCCCGGCCTGATAAATAAATCGCCTCTCCGTCCATGATGCCGTGTTCCTTATCTACAATACGCATATTTCCTATTCCCATAGCTATACGGATTCCGTATGTTTGGAACATTTTTTTCTTTTTTGATTCTGTAATCGGAAAAGACTTAATGCAACTCTTAATAATGAGCGCAACTCTGAAGCTGTCCTTAGCTGAAGGCAACAGGCACTCTATGTAATCTCCCTTTATTAGCCTGCCCCAAAATCCGGGAAATCTCTTTTCGAGGATAGAAAATAGATCTTCTATCCTTTGCTTCAAAGCGATGGTTTCTTTGAGATATAAAGATGTGGAAGAAACTATATCGGCAGAAATAGCTGCATACATATACTGAATCTGTTCATTTATTATTAAATGCAAAGGTATGAATAGTATCTCTACCAACCAAAATATTATAAGCTAATTGACTTATAAAGCGGAAAAATAAGTGATTTGGCTTATTGTGATGCGTTATAAGTCTTAACCCTAAAAAAGTGAGATGAGACAGTGATGGGTTCGTCCGACAAGCGGCAGGATAAGCGAATAATGCTAAAAAGTCTTTCACGGGCTGAAAACTCTATAAAAGACCGAAGACCGCACGACCGCGGTCTTTTTTAGGGGTATAAGGGAAGTTTTTCCCGCAAAAGGGGGCGCTTTCGGGGAAAACAATGTATCTTTGGAAACCGGCTTTCGGGCGAACGGGATTCCTGCCGTGGGGAGGACGACCGGCGACGAAGGGGCGGAAACTTGATAATCAGTGAGCTATATGAAGAAATGGAGTGGGCTGCTGGTAGCCCTTTTGGCCCTCGCGGGGGCTGTCGTGGCACAGGTGCCGGGGCGCGCCCCGGTGCGCAAGGGGGTGCCGCTGGATTCGATTGTGTTGAGTGACCCTTGTGTGCTGGCCGACTCGCTGACGGGCCTGTACTACATGACGGGCACGGGCGGGATGCTCTGGACGAGCCGCGACCTGCGCTCGTGGGACGGGCCCCGGAGGGTGGCACACACCGACCCGGAGTCGTGGATGGGCCCCAAGCCGATGATATGGGCGGCCGAGCTGCATGCCTACGGCGGGAAGTATTACTATTTTGCTACGTTTACGAACCAGGCGGTGCGGATCGACACGGTGGGCGGCACGCCCATTGAGCGGCGCGCCTGCCATGTGCTGGTGAGCGACCGTCCGGAGGGGCCGTATGTGCCGATGGGCGAAGCGACGTATCTGCCGGCCGACCGCCCTACGCTCGACGGGACGCTGTGGGTGGAGCCCGACGGGACGCCCTACATGGTCTACTGCTACGAGTGGCTGCAGAACAACAACGGGACGGTGGAGCGCATCAGGCTGAAGCCCGACCTGAGCGGCAGCGTGGGCGAGGCGAAGGTGCTGTTTCGCGCCAGCGATTCGCCCTGGAGCCGGGAGCGGTTTGCCGACGGAGTGGTGGGGCCTAACCGGGTGACTGACGGCCCTTACCTGTTTCGCACGGGCACGGGACGGCTGGGCATGATCTGGACGAGCTGGATCTACGACGTCTATACGCAGGGCGTGGCTTACTCGGAGAGCGGCACGCTGGAGGGGCCGTGGGTGCAGGAGCCGGAGCCGATTACGCCGCCCAACTTCGGGCATGGCATGCTGTTTCGCACGCTGGAGGGGAAGTGGCTCATGTCGGTACACAGCCACCGCAGCGTGAAGGGGCGCTACGTGCGCCATCCGCGCTTCTTCGAGGTGGACCTCTCGGGCGACAAGCTGGTCGTGGGCAAGGAGTATCGCCCCTGAGCGCGCGGCGTCTGGCGGTGTCTCTCCCCCTGTGACTTTACTTTTTTATTTTAACCCCTTTACTTAAAAACAGAAGAATGAAGAAGAGTTTGCAACTGATTCTTGCCGCTTCTTTCCTCGCTGCGGGGGCGCTCCCGGCGCAGGAGCCGGAGTGGAAGCTGGTATGGAGCGATGAGTTCAACCAGGAGGGCCGTCTCGACTCGACGGTCTGGAGTTACGAGAATGGCTTTTGCCGCAACGAGGAGGACCAGTGGTATCAGCCTCAGAACGCCGTGTGCAGCGGGGGCTATCTGCTGATCGAGGCGCGCAAGGAGGCAGCGGGCAGCCGGCCCAATCCGCTCTACAAGCCGGGCAGCAAGGACTGGCGCACGAAGCGGGAGCACATTGGCTATACGTCGTCGTGCGTGATTACGGCGGGGAAGAAGGAGTTCCTTTACGGGCGGTTTGAGATACGGGCGCGCATCCCGGTGGCTTCCGGGGCATGGCCGGCCATCTGGACGCTGGGGCGCGACGGGGAGTGGCCGTCGAACGGCGAGATAGACATCATGGAATACTACCAGATCAATGGCGTGCCGCACATTCTGGCCAATGCGGCGTGGGGCACCGACCGTCGCTACGTGGCCAAGTGGGACAGCAAGGCCGTGCCCTTCAGTCACTTTACGGACAAGGACCCGCAGTGGGCCGAGAAGTTTCACGTATGGCGGATGGACTGGGACGAGGAGGCGATACGGCTTTACCTCGACGATGAGCTGCTGAACGAGATTCTCCTCTCCGAGGCGGTCAACGGTTCGCTGGGGCGCGACATACAGCCCTTTCGGCAGCCGCACTATATCTTGCTCAACCTGGCTCTGGGCGGCATCAACGGCGGGCCCATCGACGATGGAGCGTTCCCCATGCGCTACGAGATAGACTACGTGCGCGTCTACCAGAAGAAGTAGCTAAGAGCGACGCGGACGAGGCTCCTCACACGCACACATATATTGTACGGAGTGTGGCGGGCTTGCTCTTGTGGCGATATGTTTCCCCCGGGGCAGGCCCGCTTCCTTTTCCGATAGGGGGGAGGCTTGGTTGCTTTCCTATTATATATATGTATATAGAGAGGGCGTTCCCTTCCTATGTTTCACACGATTCTTATATATCCTTACTGATGAAATTCAAGACTTGTCTTTTGACTCTCCTCTTTCTGTTGCCTGCCTTCACCGCTTCGCTGGGCGAGGGCGGTTTGCGTTTTCGCGACGGGCATCCCCGCTATCTGACCGATGCCTCGGGCAAGGAAGCCACCTGGACCCTCATCCACGAGCAGCCCTGGGCGGCCGACGTGTTCCGCCAGTTGCAGGAGCGGACGGATGCCTATGTGGCCCGCGGGCCGGAGTGGCTCACGTCGCGGTTGCAGATGTACTGGAAGACGCATGCTACGGAGGTGTACATCCGCGGTGAATATTTCGACCATGCCGGCGGGGAGAAAGCCCCTTGCCCTACGGTCATGTACACCGGTGCGCGCAGCAATGCCACCGACTATGTGCGGCCCCGGTTGGATGAACTCACCCCTTATGCCGAGGACGAGCGCGGCCTCTGGCTGGCCCCCAAGCGCGACCCGGAAAAGCGGGAATGGGTGCGCATCGACAAGACGGGGACGATGATTCAGAGCATCAATGTGGAAATCTTAGGGATAGCCCGCGATGCGGCTTTCCTCTGGTGGATGACCGGCGAGGAGGGCTATGCGCAGCTGGCGGGCAGCGTGTTCGACACCTACATGACGGGTATCTACTACCGCAATGTGCCGCAGGACCTGAACCACGGCCATCAGCAGACGCTGGTGGGGATGACCACGTTTGAGGTGATTCACGAAGACGCCCTGAAAGCGCTCGTGCCGCTCTACGATTTTCTCTACGGCTATCTGCAGCAGACGAAGCCGGAGAAGATGGACATCTATGCCGGTGCGTTCAAGAAATGGGCGGACAACATTGTGGCAAACGGCGTGCCCCACAACAACTGGAACCTGATTGAGGCCCGCTTCCTGCTGGACATAGCCCTGATTCTGGAAGACGATGCAGACTATCCCGACGGGAAAGGGCGCGGATTCTATACCGATTGTGTCCTCAACCGCTCCTCCATCCGGCAGTGGTCGCTGCGCGATTTGGCAGCTTACGGCTTCGACGGGCAGACGGGGATATGGGCCGAAGCTCCGGGCTATGCAAGTGTGGTGGTGGGCGACTTTGCCGACTTCGCCTCTCTGATGGCCCGCAATCTGGACTACGACCTGCTCGGCTTGCTGCCCGTCGTGCCCCGTGCGGTGGAGGCCATGCCGCAGTATCTGTTTCCCAACCGCATGATGGTGGGCTTCGGCGATACACATCCCGGCTATCTGCGCACCGATATCTTCAGCCGCATGGTGGAAAATGCCCAGCGCTACGGCAAGAAAGAGCAGGAACGGCGCTTCACGGCTCTGTGGCGCCTCTTCGACCCGGAAAAAGTGGCGGCGCTCTCGGAGAAAAGCGGCGGGACTCAGGGAGAAAACCTGCGCATGCCCGTGGCCGTAACTTCCTTCTTTACGGAAAAGCCGCTGCAGCTCGACGGAACGATACCGGCAGCGAGCATCGACAGCTGCGTGACCCCTACGTTTTATGCCCCCAATGTGAGCTGGGTCGTGCAGCGCAACGGTATGGACCCGCAGCGCAGCCTGATGGTTTCGCTCAGTGGCAGCGACGGAAACCACATGCATGCCAACGGGATCGGCATGGAATTGTATGGGCGGGGCTACGTTCTGGCCCCCGATGCCGGCATCGGGCTGACGCTCTATTCGGGGCTTGACTATCTGGAGTATTACAGCCAGTTTCCGGCGCATAATACCGTGTGCGTCGACGGCGTGTCTTCTTATCCGATTATGAAGAGCAACCATGCCTTCCGGCTGTCGGGTTGCTTCCCGGAGCCGGGCAGCCGTCGGGCAAACTATGCGGCGGTCAGTTATTCGGAGGTCGATTTCCGTGAGCCGGAAACGCAGTCCGACCAGCGGCGGCTGCTGAGCATTGTTGCTGCGCCGGACAGCTTGGGCTACTATGTGGATATCTTCCGGAGCCGCCGCACGGATGGGAAGGACAAGATGCACGACTATTTTTACCACAATCTGGGGCAGACGATGACGTTGACTGCCTCCGACGGCTCGGACTTGGGGCTGGCGCCGACCGAGGAGCTGGCCTTTGCCGGGGCGCACTTGTATGCTTATTCCTATTTATTCGATAAAAAGAAAGCCGACACCTCGGCCGATGTACGCTCGGACTTCACCATCCGGATGCCCGATGCGGACGACATCACGATGACCCTGTGGATGAAAGGCTACGAGTCGAGGAGTGTTTTCTCAGCGCTCAGCCCGATGACGGAAGGATTGAGCCGGATTCGGGAAATGCCCTATAATATAAAGGAACAACCGACGCTCACCTTTGTCGCACGGCAGAAGGGAGAGGCCTGGACCCGGCCGTTCGTAGCCCTGTTCGAGCCCTCTTCCGTACAGATGCCGGGGTCGATTCGCTCGGTGGACTTCCCTGCGGTGGAAAGCGACGGGGCAGAAAGTGCGGTAGGTATCCGCGTAACCCACAAGAAGGGGCGTGTGGACCGGATTCTGTCGACCGACAATCCGGCCAGTCTCTGTACGATGGAGGGCATGAAGGCCAAGGCTGCTTATGCCCTGTGGGTAGGCCCTGCGGAACAGGATGGCTGCATTCTGTTCTTAGGCTCGGGTACGTGGCTGGAAGTGCCGGGAGTTCGGGTGGAAGCAGCGGAGCTGTGCGATGTCTTGCTGGAGCGCCGGAACGGGAAGTGGTATTATTCCGCGTCGAAGCCCTGCCTGGCGCAGCTGGATGGGCATGAGTTCCGGCTGGAAGCAGCGATGGAGCCGCGGCCGGTGGTTGCGGATTGAGCAGGGAGAGTGAATGGATATTGTATAATCAAATGGAACAAGATAGACGATGAACATGAAGAAATTTTGATTTTCTGTGCCGCTTTTTGCAGCACGTGCTGGAGCGCACAGTCGAAAATTGTGACCTATCCTGTGCCGCAAGGCATCTATTATGCCTGGCATTGCGATGACTTTACGGTCCGGGTGCGGGAGAAAGGTACGGCCGAATGGCAGGATCTGTACGAGTATAAGGTGAATGTGGATATGGATACCCGCTCGGTGGCTTCGATGGTGCAGTTCGATTTCTCGGGCGAGGTGGAAGTCTGGGTGCATAAGAACAACGGGAATCCGAAAGAGGTGGAGATTCGTCCGCATGCCCGGGGCATAAAATATGAGCAGGAGGGGCGCAATGTCTATTTCTCGCTCGACCGTCCGCAGAAGCTGTCCATAGAATTCGACGGCGACCGCCTGCACAATCTGCATCTCTTTGCCAATGCGCTGGAAGAAGACGTTCCCGAGAAGGGTGCTCCGGGGGTGATGTATTTCGATACCGGTGTCTACGAACCGACGGATTCGGCCACACAAAGTTTCATCATCCCCTCGAACACGCTGGTGTATCTTGCTCCCGGTGCCGTTTTGAAAGGGCGGCTGACGGTGGACAAGGCCGAGAATGTGACGATAAAGGGGAGGGGCATGCTGCTGACTCCCCAGCAGGGAATCTCCATATCCTATTCGCAAAACGTAAAAGTGGAAGGGATTACGGTAATCAATCCGCGGCATTACACGATATCGGGCGGGCAATCGAAAAATATCGTCATTGAAAATCTGAAAAGTTTCAGTTATCAGGGCTGGAGTGATGGACTTGATTTCATGTCGTGCTCGGATATTGAGATAAGTGACGTATTTTTGCGCAATTCCGACGATTGTTTGGCATTCTATACGCACCGCTGGGATTTCTATGGGGATACGCGCAACGTAAAGGTGCAGCGTGCGATTCTCTGGGCAGACATCGCCCATCCCATAAACATAGGCACGCACGGTAATACGGAGCAGGGCGATGGCGAGGTGCTGGAAGACTTCCTGTTCAGTGACATCGACATCTTGGAGCACGACGAGGATGACCCGAATTATCAAGGCTGCATGACGGTCAACGTCGGCGACCATAATCTGGCGCGGCGCATCACTTTTGAAAATATCCGCGTGGAGAGCATCCAGGAAGGGCAGCTCTTTCATTTGCGGGTGATGTATAATGAAAAATACAATACCGGTCCGGGCCGTGGAGTGGAGCAGATTGTCTTTCGGAACATCCGCTATACGGGCGATGAAGATGCGAATCCCTCGGTGCTGGAAGGCTACGCCGCCGACCGCATGGTGCAGGGCGTCCGCTTTGAGGACGTGCGGATAAGAGGTAAGAAACTGAAAGGGACGGACTATTTCCGTTGCAATGAATATGTAAAAGACGTTCATTTTGAGTGATTGCCTTTTGCAGATACGCAATTATCGGTGCAAGGGTTTTCCGAAGAAGATGCAAGACTTTTTCAGAAAGCCCTTGCATCTTTTTGGAAAAGGAGGCAAGACGCCCGATGGGGTGATGAGCGGCAAAAAATAAAGCGAATTGCGTTTGGGGAACTTTTCTCCGGTTTTCTGTATGAAAAAAACATAGATGCATTTTCGCTTTCCCCGTGTTTTTTTCTGGGGAAACTCTATGAAATATGGGAAGTTGTTTTTAACTTTGTTCGCTGATATCTGTCCTTTCGTTGTAAGACAGGCAGTGTGTTTATAGAATCACTTTAGATATTAACGAGATTATGGTTGAACATATCGATTTGGTGCACGAGCTGAAAAAACATTTCGGTTTCGACACTTTTAAGGGGAATCAGGAGGCTATCATCCGGAATCTGCTTGCTGGGAACGACACATTTGTGCTTATGCCGACAGGCGGAGGAAAGTCGCTTTGCTATCAGCTGCCCTCGTTGATAATGGAGGGAACGGCTATTGTGATTTCTCCTCTGATTGCGCTGATGAAGAATCAGGTAGACGCAATGAGGAGCTTCAGTGAAGAAGACGGGATAGCCCATTTCATCAATTCTTCGCTGAACAAGTCAGCCATAGACCAAGTGAAAAAAGATATTCTTTCGGGGCGCACAAAGTTGCTCTACGTAGCACCGGAGTCGCTGACGAAGGAGGAATATATCGATTTCCTGCGCGAAGTGAAGATTTCGTTCTATGCGGTCGACGAAGCACACTGTATCTCGGAGTGGGGACACGATTTCCGCCCGGAGTATCGTCGCATACGGCCTATTATAAACGAAATAGGGAAGGCGCCTTTGATTGCGCTGACCGCGACTGCTACGCCCAAGGTGCAGCACGACATTCAGAAGAACTTGGATATGAACAATGCCAAAGTATTCAAGTCTTCCTTTAACCGGCCCAACCTTTACTATGAAGTACGGCCGAAAACCGCGTCGATAGACAAGGAAGTCATAAAGTTCATCAAGAACAATCCGAATAAATCGGGTATAATTTATTGCCTGAGCCGGAAAAAAGTGGAAGAACTGGCAGAGATTCTTCAGGCAAACGGCATCAACGCCCGCCCGTATCATGCCGGAATGGATTCGGTGACCCGCTCTCAGAACCAGGACGATTTTCTGATGGAGAAGGTGGACGTAATCGTAGCAACGATTGCCTTCGGCATGGGAATCGATAAGCCGGATGTCCGTTTCGTCATACACTATGATATCCCGAAGAGCCTGGAAGGATACTATCAGGAAACGGGACGTGCCGGAAGAGACGGCGGCGAAGGAATGTGCATTACCTTTTATACTTATAAAGATATTCAGAAATTAGAGAAATTCATGCAGGGAAAACCCGTGGCTGAGCAGGAGATAGGCAAACAGCTGTTGCTCGAGACGGCGGCTTATGCAGAGTCGTCCGTGTGTCGGCGCAAGACACTGTTGCACTACTTCGGCGAAGAATATACGGAGGGTAACTGCGGAAATTGCGACAACTGCTTAAATCCTAAAAAACAAGTGGAGGCTAAAGATTCGTTATGCGCGGCTATTGAGACAATATTGGCCGTAAAAGAGAATTTCAAACAAGATTATATCATAGACGTGCTGTTGGGGCATGAAACCAGCGAGGTCGTTGCTCATCATCATGATGAACTTGACTGTTTCGGGAGCGGAATGGGCGACGACGAGAAGTTCTGGAATGCAGTAATCCGTCAGGCCTTGATAGCTGGTTATCTGTATAAAGAAGTAGAGAATTACGGTATTCTGAAAGTGACGAAAGAGGGACAGAAGTTCTTGAAGAAGCCGGTTTCTTTCAAAATAACGGAAGATAATGATTTTGATGCGGTGGAGGAAGAAGCTCCTTTGCGGGGTGGTGGCAGTTGCGCCGTCGACCCGACGCTTTACTCCATGCTGAAAGATTTGCGGAAGAAGCTCTCCAAACAGCTGAATGTGCCGCCTTATGTCATATTCCAAGATCCTTCGCTGGAAGCGATGGCCACGATTTATCCGGTCAATCTGGAAGAATTGCAAAATATTCCCGGAGTAGGTGCGGGCAAGGCCCGTCGTTATGGTCCGGAGTTCTGCAAGCTGATTCAGCGGCATTGTGAAGAAAATGAGATTGAACGTCCGGAAGATTTGCGGATACGCACTGTGGCGAACAAGTCGAAGCTCAAGGTCTCGATTATTCAGGCCATCGATCGCCAGGTTGCTTTGGACGACATCGCAAACTCCAAGGGGATGGACTTCTCGGAGCTGCTGGACGAGATAGAAGCCATTGTGTATTCCGGGACCAAGCTGAATATCGATTACTTCCTGCGTGAGATAATGGATGAGGAACACATGGAAGATATTTACGAATATTTCCGTGAGTCGGAGACCGATGATCTGGACACTGCAGTAGAAGAATTGGGCGAGGATTATACGGAAGAGGAGATCCGTTTGGTTCGCATTAAGTTCATCTCTGAGATGGCGAACTAAATTATGCAAAAATGGGAAGTGCTCTTTTATTTCCGGCAGAAAATGCTTAAATTTGCACGCAATAATTTTTAAAGCATATTCCTATGTCATTTATTGCAGATAAGGTGGTGATGGACGGTTTGACCTATGACGACGTCCTGCTGATACCCGCCTATTCAGAGGTTCTCCCTCGTACCGTAGAGTTGTCTACGAAGTTTTCCCGTAATATTGACTTGAAAATTCCCTTTGTGACGGCCGCCATGGATACCGTTACGGAGGCGAAGATGGCTATTGCCATAGCTCGTGAAGGGGGCATTGGCGTGATTCATAAAAATATGCCTATTCGCGACCAGGCCCGTCAGGTGGCTATGGTGAAGCGTGCCGAAAACGGTATGATATATGACCCGGTTACGATTAAGGTGGGGTCTACCGTCCGCGATGCTTTGGACATCATGGCGGAATATAAAATCGGTGGAATTCCGGTTGTGAACGACGAGAAAAAACTGGTCGGTATCGTGACGAATCGTGACTTGCGCTTTGAGCTGGATATGAACAAGCGTATCGATAACGTCATGACCAAGGACAACCTGATTACCACGAACCAGAGCACGGACTTGGAGTCTGCTGCCCGGATTTTGCAGAAGCATAAAATCGAAAAGTTGCCCGTTGTGGATAAAGACGGGAAACTGATTGGCCTGGTAACTTACAAGGATATCACGAAGGCTAAAGACAAACCGATGGCTTGCAAGGACAGCAAGGGTCGTCTGCGCGTGGCCGGTGGTGTCGGCGTGACGAAAGATACGTATGACCGTATGGAAGCTCTTGTGGAAGCAGGCGTCGATGCTTTGGTTATCGACACGGCTCATGGACATTCCAAGTCGGTGATTGAAACGTTGCGCGAAGCCAAGAAAAGATTCCCGCAGGTTGACATCGTGGTCGGCAATATTGCAACCGGCGAGGCTGCAAAAGCGCTGGTTGATGCAGGTGCCGATGCCGTGAAAGTCGGAATTGGCCCGGGTTCGATTTGTACGACGCGTGTAGTTGCCGGTGTCGGTGTTCCGCAGTTGACGGCCGTGTACGATGTGGCTCAGGCCATTAAAGGCTCGGGTATTCCTCTTATCGCAGACGGCGGCTTGCGCTATTCCGGCGATGTGGTGAAAGCCCTTGCCGCCGGTGGATATTCCGTGATGATCGGTTCGCTGGTTGCCGGCACGGAAGAAAGTCCGGGTGAGACGATTCTTTTCAATGGCCGAAAGTTTAAGTCTTATCGGGGAATGGGCTCTTTGGAAGCTATGGAGAATGGTTCCAAGGACCGCTACTTCCAAAGCGAGGAAAGCAATGTGAAGAAATTGGTTCCCGAAGGCATTGCAGCCCGTGTACCTTACAAGGGAAATCTGTACGAAGTTATCTATCAGTTGTGTGGAGGCTTGCGTGCCGGAATGGGTTATTGCGGAGCAAAAGATATTGAGGCTTTGCACGATGCCAAATTTACCCGCATTACCAACGCCGGTGTGTTGGAGAGCCATCCGCATGATGTGACGATTACGAGCGAAGCCCCCAACTATAGCCGTCCGGAATAAGGCGGGAAGGACACAATTTATTGCCTTTTCTTCCGTTTTATGGAAAGGTAATAAATGAGAAACCTCAAACTTTTGATTTAAAGATGAAGAAGAAACTGTTTCTTGTGTGTCTTTCTGCGGTATGCAGCGTTCATGTTTGGGCACAAGATGTGGATCCGGTTATAATGACTATTGGGAATAAACCCATTTCGCGTTCCGAATTTGAATATATCTATAATAAGAACCAAAATGCAAGCAGTAGCCAGAAGTTGTCTTTGGACGATTATGTGCAACTCTTCGTCAACTTTAAATTGAAGGTCGCCGAGGCGGAGTCCTTGGGATTGGATACAACATCATCTTTTCGGACTGAATTTTTGGGCTATCGGCAGCAGGTCGCATCTGCTTATCTGACGGATGAGGCTGCTGATGAGGCTTATGTTCAGGCTCAGTATGATTCGTTAATGGATGAGGGCGAGTGGACATGTGTCCGCTTGGCCCACATCTTTAAATATGTTCCTCAGAATGCAACGGAAGCTCAAAGGTCGCAGGCTGAGCATACGATAGACTCGATATACGCATGTCTCCAGCGGGGAGAAAAATTTGCGGATTTGGCACGAATTTGTTCGGACGACCGTCAGTCTGCTACGAATGGCGGTATGATTGGCTGGGTACAGCGGCACAGAGCTATACCTAAGTTTGAAGAAGTGGCTTTCGCACTACCCGTGGGTACTTACTCCGAGCCGTTTACTACGGTGAATGGCTTCCACATTGTGATGAAGTATGCGCAAGATACGGCGACTGTCGACAATGTTCGGAATGCGATATTGGCTTTGCGTGCGAAGAAAGGCTTGTTGCCGGTAGGCAAGATTGTGAAAGCTCGTGAACTGAGGGAGAAGTATTCGCTGGAAGGCATGGACGATGCCGAAGTGTTGGAATGGGCTGACCAGAATCTGGAGAAGATAGAGCCGGCCTTTGCGCATCTCATGCAGGAATACCGCGATGGAATATTGCTGTTCGAAATCAGCAAGCAGACCGTTTGGGATAAGGCTGGAGAGGATACTACCGGGTTGGTTTCGTATTTTGAGGCCAACCGGGCAAATTATGCGTGGGATGAGCCTCGGTTTAAGGGAGCTGCAATGCACACGCGCGACAAGGCTACCCGGAAGAAGCTGAAGAAGTTGTTGAAGAAAAACGATTTCTCTCAGTGGAGTGAGCTTATCCGAACGCAGTTTAATACGAACGATTCAATCGCAGTTCGTGCTCAAATCGGTGTTTTCACGAAGGGATTGAATAAGTTTGTGGACGAAGAATGTTATAAAGGAGACAAGGCTGAGCCTTTGAAGGACTTCCCCTACACGTTGGTAATGGGTGAGAAGTTGAAAGCCCCGGAGGCTTATACGGATGTAAAGGGACAAGTTACTTCCGACTATCAGGCTTTTCTCGAAAAAGAATGGATTGCCGGACTTCAAAAGAAGTATCCGGTGGTAATCGATCGGGAAGTATTGAAAACAGTAAATAATCACTGACGTTTTGTGTGATTGTATCGCGAGTCAATCTTTGTGATATCAGATAGAATGAAAAAGATAGCTTATTGTATAATACTATGTTGCAGTCTGCTTTTTCCTTTTGTCGGGAGTGTGGGGCAGACGGCTAAGAACGTAATTGACGAAGTGGTATGGGTCGTGGGCGATGAGGCTATATTTAAGTCAGAAATCGAGGATTATATCCGTACGGAACGGCTTCAGGGTAATGCTATTTCGGCAAATGACTATTGTAAATATGCAGAGGATTTGGCTGTGCAGAAGCTGTTCCTTCATCAGGCTGAGCTGGATAGCGTGGAAGCAAACGAGGAATGGATTGCCATACAGGTCAATTACCGTTATGAAGATATGCTGAATTATTTCGGAACCGAAGAGAAGCTGTCTGAATATATGGGAAAGACACCTACGCAAATCAAGGAGAAGTTGCGCGAAGTTGAGCGTATGCGTTCCCGCATACTCTCGGTTCGTTCTACCATAGAAGACAAGGTTCATGTGACACCGGCCGAGGTGCGTAACTTCATGGACCAGCTCCCGGAAGACAGTATCCCCATGGTTCCGATGCGGGTTGAGGTACAGTTGCTGATGAAAGAGCCGGAGGTTCCGTTGGAAGAGATAGAGCGTGTAAAGGGAGAGCTTCGCGATTATACGGAGCGTATCAATAACGGAATGTCTTTTTCCTCTTTGGCAATTTTGTATTCGGAAGACCCCGAATCGGCACGCCGGGGTGGAGAAACCGGCTTAATCCCCCGGGCAGCTCTCGATCCGGCCTTTGCTTCGGTAGCTTTTGCCTTGCAGGACACGAAGAAAGTTTCTCAGATTGTGCAGTCTGAGTTTGGCTATCATATCATTCAGCTCATAGAAAAACGCGGAGACCGCATCAACTGCCGTCATATCCTGCGTATTCCCAAAGTCAGCGACGAGGAGCTGCAGTCCAATCTGTTCCGCCTTGATACGCTTGCCAATGACATTCGTCGTGGAAAGATATCCTTTGAGCAGGCTGTCGCTTTGCTGTCTGATGATAAAGATACGCACATGAACAACGGTTTGATGCAGAATGCTCAAACGCAGACTTCACGCTTTGAAATGGATGAATTGCCGGTAGAGGTAGCGCGGGCTATTGAAAATATGAATGTCAATGAAGTCTCTGCTCCTTTCCTTATGAAGAATTCCAAGGGACGTGACGTATGTGCAATCGTAAAGTTGAGGAACCGTATTCCCACTCACCGGGCTTCGATGTCTGAAGACTTCCAGTTGCTGCAGAATATCGTCCTGAATCGGCGCAAGGCGGAAGCCGTGAAGAAATGGATTGCCGAGAAACAGAAAACTACTTTTGTTCATATCAGTGATAATTGGAAGCAGTGCGATTTCCAATATGAAGGTTGGCAAATTCGGTAAATGAAAGTCGCTTTTCGTCCTTATAGCGTTTGTCTTTTCCTTTTGCTTTTTGTCGTGGGGCAAATAGGGTTTGTGCCTTGTGTACATGCTCAGGCAAAAAAGCAGGGGAAGAAGTCGAAAAATGAGGTTATTTACATACTGAATTCTGACGAGACACTTGCCAATGAACGTCTGTTGCCGGGTATTACCGTATTGAAAGGTAATGTCCGGCTTCGTCATGAAGGTATGGTCATGGATTGCGACAGTGCTTATGTCGACGAAGCGGCCAATACATTCCAGGCCTTCAGTAATGTAGAAATGCACCAGGGCGATACGCTCCATATTTATGGCGACTACCTTCAGTATAACGGTATTTTAGCTTTGGCCAAACTGCGCTATAACTGCAAGCTGATAAACCGGAATACAACTCTTCTGACCGATAGCCTGAATTATGACCGTCTGTTCGATTTAGCTTATTATTTCGAAGGCGGAACCATGATGGACGACGTGAACGTGCTGACTTCCGAGCAGGGACAATACAATCTTTCGACCAAGGATTCCGAGTTCCGGTTCGACGTGAAGTTGGTAAATCCCCAATACACGATTGCTACCGACACGTTGCGTTACAATACAAGGAATGGCATAGCACGTATCGTAGGCCCTTCGAAAATTGATAGCGATTCGAATCATATCATAGCCGATGCAGGCTGGTATAATTCACATACGGACGAATCGCAGTTAACTAATCGCCCCTTCCTGTATACCGACGATGGCCGGAAGTTGGAAGGCGATACGGTTTATTACAACCGGGAAGAGGGTTACAGCATAGCGCGCAAGAATGTTGTGGTTACCGATTCGATTCGAAAGAATATCATAACGGGTGAGTATTGCTATTATAACGAGCGGATTGATTCAGTCCTGGTGACCGACCGTGCGCAAGTCATCGATTATTCGCAGGGCGACTCTATTTATCTTCATGGCGATACGCTGAAAGTGCGTACTTTCAATGTGGATACCGATTCCGCCTACCGTGAGACGTATGCCTATTACAAGGTGCGTCTTTACAAAAAAGACCTTCAGGCAGTCTGCGATTCCCTGTCTTTCAGCACGGTCGACAGCTGCATTCACATGTATCATGACCCGATTCTCTGGAGCAACGAGCAACAGCAGCTCGGAGAATATATCCATATCTATATGAATGACAGTACGATTGACTATATTCATATTGAAGGTCAGGCTTTGAGTGTGGAGCGAAAAGACTCAGTCCACTACAATCAGGTTTCCGGACGGGAAATGTGGTATTATTTCGTGGCGGGTGCTTTGCAGAAAATAGACGTGGTGGGAAATGTATTGATTCGCTATTATCCCGAAGACAGCGATATGAATATGATCGGGATGAACGAATCGACCACTTCAAAGTTCTATATATGGATTAATGACAACAAGATTCATCGGATGAAGATGGAAGGTGCTTCCAAAGGCATCTTGCATCCGATGGCCATGATACCGCCAGGCAAATTATATCTGGAGAACTTCGGTTGGTTCGATTATGTGCGGCCTACGGGTCCGGAAGATATATTTGACTGGCGCCCGAAGAAACGGGGAACTGAGTTGCAGTATCGCAGCCGCCGTACCAGTCCCTTGCCTAACCGCGGGCTTCAGTTTGGTTCGGCGCAGAGTGAGCCTTCGGCTGAAGAAGAAAAGCCGGTCGCTTCGCAAGAAGAAGCAGCGCCGGATGCCGATAAGGCGGAAGCCGAAACGGTTTCTTCCGACGCGGGAGATGCGTCCTCTGTTTCTTTGCCTGCTGAGGAAGAAGCGGTTCCTCAGGAAAAAACGGAGTAAATCTATATGAGCGATATTATACGTCTTCTTCCCGATTCCGTGGCCAATCAGATTGCTGCGGGGGAAGTAATTCAGCGTCCGGCTTCTGTGATTAAGGAGTTGGTTGAAAACTCCATCGATGCCGGCGCTACAGAAATTGATATTTTGTTGCTTGATGCCGGGCGTACCTTGATACAGGTCATCGACAACGGGAAAGGAATGTCGCAGACTGACGCCCGCTTGTCTTTTGAGCGGCATGCCACTTCCAAGATTCATCAGGCCGACGATTTGTTTGCTCTTACCACCATGGGCTTCCGTGGCGAGGCGCTGGCTTCGATTGCCGCAGTAGCACAGGTCGAGCTTCAGACCCGTACGCCCGATGAAGAAGTCGGTACGCTGATTGAGTTGGCCGCTTCCAAGGTGGTACGTCAGGAGGTAGTCTCTTGTCCGCAAGGGGCGAATTTCTCGGTGAAGAATCTTTTCTACAATGTTCCGGCCCGGCGTAAGTTTTTGAAATCCAACCATACGGAAATGGGGCATATACTGGCCGAATTTCAACGTATCGTGCTGGTCCATCCGGACATCTCTTTCCGTATGTTGTCTAACGAGGAGGAACTGTTTCGGCTGCCTCCCGTCAATTTGCGCCAACGCATTCTCCAGCTGTTCGGCAAACGCCTGAACCAACAGCTGTTGCCGGTAGAGGCCGAGACTTCTTTGGTGTCGGTCAAAGGTTTCATAGGCAAGCCGGATTCTGCCAAGAAGAAGGGGGCGCAGACCTATTTCTTCGCCAATAACCGGTTCATGCGCCATCCTTATTTTCACAAGGCCGTGATGGAGGCGTACAATCATTTGATACCCGAGGGCGAGCAGGTTCCTTATTTTCTCTATCTGATGGTGCCTCCTTCCGACATCGACGTGAATATCCACCCGACGAAGACGGAGATAAAGTTTGAAAACGAAGTCCCCATCTGGCAAATATTGCTGGCCGCCGTGAAAGAGGCTTTGGGAAAATACGAGTTGGTCCCTACGATTGATTTCGATACGGCCGACAAGCCCGATATTCCCGCATTGCAGACGCCCGATTTCTCGCGCGGTCCGGTTCATGAGCCGGTGGTCAGTTTCGACCCGTCATACAATCCTTTCCAAACGTCCGGTTCGCATGCGGGTAAGAGTGTGCCCAAGAATTGGGAGAAACTGTATGAAGCACCATCTTCCAAAGGTGGGGCAGATTTGCCTGTCGGCGGTCAGATTATTCCTTCCCGCATGACGCTGGAGGCAACTTCCTTCCCCGACGATTTGCCTCAGGACGAGCCCGAATCACAGACTTCCCTGTTTGCCTCGTCGGCTTCAGCCTCTACTCATGCTTCGGCACCGGAGCCCGGTTATAAACCCTTTCAGCTGAAAGGGCATTATGTGCTGGTATCGGTGAAGTCCGGCTTGATGCTTATCGACCAGCGGCGGGCGCATATTCGCATATTGTTCAATCGCTATATTGTCCAGTTAGCCAACCGCCAGAGCAACGGACAGCGGCTTTTGTTTCCGGAAATAGTGGAGCTTTCGCCCGAAGAGGAAGCGGCGCTAAAGGCTATCTTGCCGGATTTGAGCGGACTGGGCTTCGATATTGCTCCGATGGGTGGGGGAAGCTATGCTGTCCATGCCGTGCCGGCTGAGACGGATGGCGCGATTTCTGCGCCGCCTTCCCGACTGGTGCCCGACTTGATTCATGTCTCTATGGAGCGGGGCGCAAGTCTTCAGCATGGGGTCCAGTACGAACTTGCCTTGACGCTGGCCCGTTCTTCGGCATTGGTCTATGGGCAGGCTTTGTCGGCGGAAGAGATGACGCATCTGGTCGATGCGTTATTCCAGTGTCCGGACTGTAATTATACGCCCGATGGCCGTCCGGTTTTCGTCATTTTGCGCGAGGAGGAGTTGGAACGCATGTTCCGTTGAGCCGTTGGCCGTATAGAGTGATAGAAGAAAAGCGGTGCGTCAGATGATTTGTTCTGGCGCACCGCTTTTTTATGTGTTTGCCCCCTCTTGATGCAGCGGATGGGGGAGTATAAAAAAACAGGGCCGCCGTGCGGGCGACCCTGATGGAAAGAAATTATTTCAGAATAAGTTCTTCTTGTTTTTCTTTCTCTTAGGCGTTTACAGAAGCCATGTGTGCGATGAGATCGAGCACTTTGTTGGAGTAGCCGATTTCGTTGTCGTACCAAGAAACGACCTTAACGAAGGTATCGGTGAGGTATACACCAGCGTTAGCGTCGAAGATAGAAGTCAGCGTGCAGCCCAGGAAGTCGGAAGAAACGACAGCATCCTCGGTGTAGCCGAGTACGCCTTTGAGTTCGCCTTCAGATGCTTCTTTCATAGCAGCGCAGATAGCCTCTTTGGTAGCGGGCTTAGCCAAGTTAACAGTCAGGTCTACTACGGATACATCCAGAGTCGGAACACGCATGGAGATACCGGTCAGTTTGCCGTTCAGTTCGGGGATAACCTTACCTACAGCCTTAGCAGCACCGGTAGAAGAGGGGATGATGTTGCCGGAAGCAGCACGGCCACCGCGCCAGTCTTTCATAGAAGGACCGTCAACCGTCTTCTGAGTAGCGGTCGTAGAGTGTACGGTAGTCATCAAACCGTTTACGATACCGAATTTGTCGTTCAGCACTTTTGCGATCGGAGCCAAGCAGTTGGTCGTGCAAGAAGCGTTGGAAACGAATTGAGTGCCTTTAACATAGGTCTTCTCGTTTACGCCGCATACGAACATGGGGGTGTCGTCCTTGGAAGGAGCGGACATAACTACGTATTTAGCACCAGCGTCGATGTGAGCCTGAGCTTTTTCTTTCGTGAGGAACAAGCCGGTAGATTCAACAACGTATTCAGCGCCTACTTCGTTCCATTTCAAATCAGCCGGGTTACGCTCTGCGGTTACGCGGATGGATTTGCCGTTTACGATGAGTTGGCTCTTTTCTACGTCAGCTTCGATCGTACCGTCGAATTTGCCGTGCATCGTGTCGTACTTCAGCATGTATGCCAAGTAGTCAACCGGGCAAAGGTCGTTAATACCTACAATCTGAATGTCGTTTCTCTTTTGAGCTGCACGGAAAACGAAACGTCCGATGCGGCCAAATCCGTTAATACCTACTTTAATCATTTTACTTAGATGTTTATTGGGTTGGTTTATAATGTGTGTTTTAGCTTTGTCTGCTTTCGGCATGTTTTTCCGAAAAACTTATTGTTCTAAGTCGGTGCAAAAGTAGAAAATAAAATCTATATTTGCGTCGTTTTCCTTTGAAAAAAATAGGTTGCGGGGAACGAAAATGATTTTTCCTTTGCCTTGTTGCAATTCAATTGCAGGCAGGAAGCTCCGGCCGGGGCTGTGGATTTTTCTCCGTGGGAGCACACGGACGGCGTTTTTCCTGCAAGCCTTTTTGGGAAAAGTCTTGCTGCTTTTCCCGATTTCCCTTGCAGCTTTTTGTCTGTTCCCGGGAAGCCTTTTTTCGGAATGAATTTACTATTATTTGAAATATGCAAGAGAAGTTTATTATTTTGGATTATGGTTCGCAGACTACGCAGCTCATCGGGCGGCGGTTGCGCGAGCTGAACGTGTATTGTGAGATTGTACCTTACAATAAATTTCCGCAGGGCGATCCCGAGGTGAAGGGGGTGATTCTGTCGGGCAGTCCTTTCTCTGTCTATGACGAGCGGGCTTTCAAGACGGATTTGTCCCTCATTAGAGGTAAGTACCCCATTCTGGGCATTTGCTACGGAGCGCAGTTCATTGCCTATACGCTGGGCGGGACGGTGGAGCCGGCCGGTAGCCGTGAGTACGGACGGGCTAATCTGAGCACCATATCGGCCGACAGTAAACTGCTGAAAGGGCTGAGCCCCAACTCGCAGGTGTGGATGAGCCACGGCGATACGATTACGTCGCTTCCCGAGGGCTTCAGCGTGATTGCTTCTACCGACGAGGTGAAGGTGGCTGCTTATCAGTCCGACAGCGAGCCGATTTGGGGCGTGCAGTTCCATCCGGAGGTATATCATACGACGGAGGGGACCACTCTTTTGCGTAATTTCGTGGTAGACATCTGCGGATGTACGCAGAGCTGGACGCCGGATTCCTTTATCGAGACGACGGTCGAGGAGCTGCGCAACGAGCTGGGCAACGACAAGGTGGTGCTCGGCTTGAGCGGCGGTGTGGACAGTTCGGTAGCGGCTGTGCTGCTGAATAAGGCGATAGGAAAGAATCTGACGTGTATCTTCGTAGACCACGGTTTGCTGCGCAAGAATGAATTCCACGAAGTGATGCGCGACTACGAAAGCCTGGGGCTGAACGTAATCGGGGTGGATGCCAGCGAAAAATTCTTTACCGAGCTCAAAGGTGTGACCGATCCGGAGAAAAAGCGTAAGATTATCGGAAAGGGATTCATCGATGTGTTCGAAGCGGAGGCGCGCAAACTGACCGACGTGAAGTGGCTGGCGCAGGGAACGATTTACCCCGACCGCATCGAGAGCCTCTCCATTACGGGCATGGTGATTAAGAGCCACCACAACGTAGGCGGGCTTCCCGAGAAGATGAACCTGAAGATATGCGAGCCGCTGAAGTGGCTCTTCAAGGATGAGGTGCGCCGCGTGGGCCGTACGCTCCACATGCCGGAAAATCTGATTGCCCGCCATCCTTTCCCCGGACCGGGACTGGCTGTGCGTATCCTGGGCGACATCACCCGCGAGAAGGTGCAGATTCTTCAGGAAGCCGACCATATATTTATACAAGGTTTGCGCGACTGGGGGCTCTACGACCAGGTATGGCAGGCAGGGGTCATTCTTCTGCCCGTTCAGAGTGTCGGCGTGATGGGCGACGAGCGCACTTACGAGCGTGCCGTGGCTCTGCGTGCCGTGACGAGTACGGATGCCATGACGGCCGACTGGGCCCGTCTGCCTTACGATTTCCTGGCCAAGGTCAGCAATGAAATCATCAACAAGGTGAAAGGCGTGAACCGAGTGACATACGATATCTCCTCCAAGCCGCCTTCCACAATCGAGTGGGAATAATTGAAAAATGCGAACATCTCGTTCCAAAGCCGATAGCGAAGTTGCAAGAATGCGGCAGGGCTATCGGCTGAATGAGAAGCAATAAAAAGCGTCCGGCTTCAAGCAAACCTTGAAGCCGGACGTCATTTTTTCAGTGTCGGTGCATCGTCTTTCCTTGTCGGTGGCGTAGGGCTCTGGATGGAGCTTTGCGCGTATGAGCGAGGGGTGAAGATGCGTGGGGAGGGAGAAGACGGTCAGTCTGTCTCTTTTGGAGCCAGCAAACTCCACAATTTCTCGTTCGCCGGGGTAGGGGCCACGAGGTATAGTTCCTGCTGGCTGACGGGGTGTATGAACTTTGCCGAGCGCGAATGGAGCGAGATGCCGCCGTCTGGATTCGACCGCGGATAGCCATACTTCAAGTCGCCCTTGATGGGGCAGCCTATCTTGGCCAACTGGCAGCGAATTTGATGGTGGCGGCCCGTCAGCAACTCTATCTCCAGCAGATAGTAACGCTCCGAATGGCTCAGGAGCCGATAGCGTAAAACCGCTTTTTTGCTGCCGGGCATTTCCCGTGTGTGGGCATAGCTCTTGTTTTTCTGCTCGTTGCGTGTGAGCCAATGCGTCAGTTCCCCGGCTTCGGCAGGGGGACGGTTTTTCACGATGGCCCAGTACGTTTTCCTGATTCCCCCCGTGCGGAACAGCTCGTTCATGCGGGCCAGCGCTTTGCTCGTTCGGGCAAAGATGACCAGTCCGCTTACCGGGCGGTCCAACCGGTGGGGAATGCCGATGAAGACGTTCCCCGGCTTGGCATAGCGTTCCTTGACGTATGCTTTCACTTGCTCCGAGAGCGGTGTGTCGCCCGTCTTGTCGCCCTGCACGATTTCCGAGCATGTCTTGCTGACGGCTATCAGGTGGTTATCCTCGTAGATGACTTCCATGTCGTTCCTCCGACCGGCTGTTTTCCTTACGGTCTCTCTTTTACATGTTCATACCGCCGCAGCAGTGAATCACCTGGCCGGTTACATACGACGACAAGTCGGAAGCCAGGAACGTAGCCACGTTGGCCACATCTTCCGGCGTACCGCCCCGGCGCAGCGGAATCTGCTTGGCCCACTCCTTGCGCACCTCTTCCGAGAGCTGGTTCGTCATGTCTGTAATGATGAATCCCGGAGCGATGGCGTTGGCTCTTACTCCGCGTGAGCCCAGTTCCTTGGCGATGGACTTGGCAAGTCCTATCAGGCCGGCTTTCGAAGCCGAATAGTTGCACTGTCCGGCATTGCCCGATACGCCTACCACCGAGGCCATGTTGATGATGCTGCCGCTGCGCTGGCGCATCATCACCGGCGTGAGGGCATGAATGAAGTTGAACGCCGACTTGAGGTTCACGTTGATTACCATGTCCCACTGCTGCTCCGTCATGCGCATCATCAGTCCGTCGCGCGTGATGCCGGCGTTGTTTACCAGGATATCCACGCGGCCGAACTCTTTTACGATTTCGCCAACGACGCGCTCCGTGTCGGCAAAGTCAGCCGCATTCGAGGCATACGCCTTAACCTTCACGCCCAGCGCCTCAATTTCCTTGGCCGTCTCTTCGGCTACTTCGTCAATCTTCAGGTCGGTAAATGCCACATTGGCCCCTTCCGACGCAAACTTCAGCGCGATCGCCTTGCCGATACCGCGCGCAGCACCCGTGATGAGCGCTGTTTTACCTTCTAACAGTTTCATAGAAAATCTTCTTTTTTTGAGATAAATATTTATGTGTCAATGAATCTTATCACCCCGAAAAAGAGCAGTTCCCGCTCCCTTTCGCCTTCGGGCTACAGCCTGCCGGCATCCGTATATATGCCTCCCGCAGGCCGCATGCGCTCACTCGTCGCATCGTCTCATACCTGCCAATGCGCCCAAGATGAGGTCCTCCACAATCTTCTTCCGTTGCCCCGACGGCAAGTCGCCCGTCAGTTTTCCCAGGATGTAGGGCACCTCGATGCCCTTTACGCAGTAATGGATGATTTTGGCCGTGATGTCGATGTCCTGAATGGAGAACACCCCTTTCTCTACGCCCTCAATGAGGATCGTCTTGATCAGCGCAATCTCCTTCGAGTCGAACGTCC
The DNA here is from genome assembly GCA_050946375.1 of Bacteroidaceae bacterium. Classification (GTDB taxonomy): domain Bacteria; phylum Bacteroidota; class Bacteroidia; order Bacteroidales; family Bacteroidaceae; genus UBA1794. The sequence continues at coordinate 26,208 of JBMNUT010000016.1, forward strand.
GGCGCACGTTTTCCACCCTGATGATGTCGCGGAAGAAGTCGGCATGCAGCGTCCCGTTGCGGCTCACCACCGTGCGAATCGTGTCCAGCCTTGCGAAAATCAGCTCAATGAGCTTCTTGTCGGGCGGGCTGTGCCTCGAAGCCACCTGCGAGAGCATCTCCGAGAGAATCTCCAGCTCGTTTTCCACCACTGCGTCGTAAATCTCCTCCTTGTTGCGGAAATGGCTGTACACCGTGCGCCGGCCTCTTCCTGCCGCCACCGCAATGTCGCCCATCGTCACACAGCCGAATCCTTGCGCCGCAAATAGCTGCCGCGCCGCATCCACTATCGCCTTGCGTGTTTTGCCTGTACCCATCGTGCCGAAGCCCTTTCTCTTCTGTTTTTTGTCAGGTTTAGAAACGATATTTTCGCGCAAAGATACACCTTTTGCGCTACCCTGCCAAATGCGCACCTCCTCTTTCCGTCGTCACCCCCTGCGGTAATATATATAAAAAAGGTACCGCCCCCAGGTCCGGTTGGCAGCGAGAGGAAACATCCAACTCCCGCCCAATCCCTGCCGGCAGCGCACATTTCTCCCGACGGATGCAAGCCTTTTTCCGAAAAGCACTGCATCTTTTCTCCCGAAGTCCCTCATCTTTTTTCCGCTTCAGGCAAGCCCACGGGCCAACCGTCGAAATCCCCCGAAACGACGGCCGCAAGCCGTCTCCGTTTGTCGGGAATTCCGTATAAAATGTTCCCTAAGTTAAGAAGTTTTGTCACCGCTGCATGATTCCGTTACCTTTGCCCGCATGAATCAAACCATTGTAGTCAAGGAAGCCACAGGCCGCCGGGCTCTGAACGACTTCGTCAAGCTCTGGCCCCGGCTCTACGGACACTGTCCCTACGCCGTGCCCGAACTGGAGACCGACGTACGCGCCACCTTCGACCCGCGGAAAAACGGCGGACTGGAATTTTCCGACGTGCAACCCTTCGTCGCCTATGACAGCGCCGGCCGCGTCGTGGGCCGCATAGCCGGCATCGTCAACCACCGCGCCAACGAACGCTGGGGCACCCGTGCCGTACGCTTCAGCTACATCGACTTTGTCGACGACCCCCGCGTCTCCGCCGCCCTGCTGCAGACCGTAGAAGAATGGGGCCGGCAGAAAGGCATGGACCTCATACAGGGTCCCCTCGGCATCTCCGACTTCGACCCCGAAGGCATGCTCATAGAAGGTTTCGACCAGCAAGCCTCCCTGGCTACCCTCTATAATTATCCCTACTATCCCCGCCACCTCGAAGCCCAGGGCTATGAGAAGGAAGTCGACTGGCTCCAGCTGCGCGTAGACATACCCTCCGCCGTACCGCCCCGATACGCCCGTGTGGCCAGCCTTCTGAGGGAGCAGTTCGGCCTGCGCCTGCGCACACTGACGCGCCGCCAGCTGCTGCGCGAGGGCTACGACCGGAAAGTCTTTTCCCTCCTCAACGAGGCCTACGCCCCTCTCTTCGGTTACACCGCGTTGACCGACCGCCAGATAGCCGACTACGTCTCCCGCTATCTCGCCTGGATTGACCCCCGGTTTTTGCCTCTCGTCGAGAACGAAGCCGGCGAACTGGTCGGCGTAGCTGTCACCCTGCGCAGCCTCGTCCCTGCTCTGCGCAGGAGCCGCGGCCGGCTCTTCCCCTTCGGCTGGGTACCCCTGCTCAAGGCCCTGCTGAGGCCCCGCGAGCCCAAGGCCGAACTGCTCCTCATAGCCGTCCGGCCCGACCATCAGGGGATGGGTGTCAGCGCCCTCTTTTTCGACCACCTCATTCCCCTCTACCACCGCCTGGGCATCCAGTGGGCCGAGACCGGTCCCCAGCTGGAGACCAACATCCGCGAGCTCACCCAGTGGCGACCCCTCAATCCCCGCCAGACCAAACGGCGGAGGTGCTACCGGAAGAAGCTGTAGACTTCTTCCCGCAGCATGCAGAAAAAAGAAACAAACATAAAAACATAAATTACAGGTATGGAAAGAAGAGTAGTAATAACCGGTATGGGCATTTGGTCCTGTCTGGGCACAAGCCTCGACGCCGTGCGCGATGCCCTCTACGAAGGACGCAGCGGCATCCGCTTCAGCCCTGAGCGCAAGGCCGCCGGATTCCGCTCGGCGCTGTGTGCCGACGTTCCGCAGCCCGACCTGAAACCCCTTGTCGCACGCAATCAGCGGCAGTTCATGCCCGAAGAGGCACAATACGCCTACATGGCCACGCAGGCCGCCCTCGACAACGCCCGTCTCGACGCCGACTTCATCGCCACGCACGAGGTAGGCATCATCTACGGCAACGACTCCACCGCACAAGCCACCATGGAAGCCCTCGACAAGTTCCGCACCTTCCGCGACACCGCCGCCGCAGGCAGCGGAGCCGTCTTCCGGTCGATGAACTCCACGGTCACGATGAACCTCGCCTGCCTCTTCCACCTGCGCGGCATAAGCCTGACCGCCTCGGCCGCCTGCGCTTCCGGCTCACAAGCCATCGGGCTCGCCGCCCTTCTCATCCGCCACGGCCTGCAAGACTGCATCGTCTGCGGCGGAGCCCAGGAAGCCAACCCCTACGGCGTAGCCGCCTTCGACGGCATCCAGTCCTTCTCCCTGCGCGAAGCTGAGCCCACGCGCGCCAGCCGCCCCTTCGACCGCGACCGCGACGGCCTCGTCCCCGGCGGCGGAGCGGCCACCCTCGTTCTCGAAAGCTACGACCACGCCCTGAAGCGCGGCGCACCCCTCTGGGGCGAAATCATCGGCTGGGGCTTCTCCAGCAACGGCGGACACATATCCACCCCCGACGTCGAAGGCCCCCTGCGCTCGCTGGAAGCCTGCCTGCGCAACGCCCGCGTCACACCCCGGGAAATAGGCTACATCAACGCCCACGCCACCTCCACCCTCATCGGCGACAGCCGGGAAGCACAAGCCATAACCCGCCTGCTGGACGGAGCCCCCGTGCCCGTCACCTCCACCAAGAGCCAGACCGGGCACGAAATGTGGATGGCAGGAGCAAGCGAAATCATCTATTCCCTCCTCATGATGAAGAACGGATTCATCGCCGGCAGCCTCAATTTCGAGCACCCCGACCCCGACTCCGCCCGGCTGCACATAGAGCCCGAGACGCGCGAGACCCATTTCCTCCGGTTCCTCTCCAACTCATTCGGCTTCGGCGGAACGAACTCCACGCTCCTCGTGCAAGACCTCAGTCATGCAGCCGCCCGGAGAGGAGAATGACCCCCGACGCAATACGAAAAAAGACCCAGATAAATCATACAAAAACACTGAATACCCTTTTATGACACGTGAAGAAATTGTAGAGAAAGTAAACAGCCTGTTGGCCGAAGAATTCGAAGTAGCCCCCGCCTCCATCACCCCCGACGCCCCCGTTCGGGAAACCCTCTCGCTGGACAGCCTCAGTCTGGTAGACTTAGTGGCCCTCCTCCAGCAGACCTACCCGATAAAGATACCCGCCGCCGCCCTGCGGGAAATCACGACGTTCCGCGAACTTTATGACTATATAGCCTCCCATCTACCCGCCTGATGAATCCCCCCATTCCCCGGCTCATCCCCCAGCGTGCGCCCCTCGTGATGGTCGACTCCCTGCTGACGGTAGGGGAGGAGGAGGCGGTGACGTGTCTGGAAGTGCGGGAAGACAATTTCTTCCTGGAGGAAGATGGAACTCTTTCCGAAATAGGACTTATCGAGCATATCGCGCAGTCGGCTTCGGCCTTTGCGGGATATAAGGCTCTCTTATACCAGAATGCGAAGCATCCGCCACTGGGATACATCGGTGAGATAACGGAGTTCCGCTGCTATGCCCGTCCGCAGTTGGGCCATCGGCTGCAGACACGGGTGGTTGTGCTTGCCGAGGCAGGCGATGTGACACTGGTGCGCGGGGAAGTGAAGGTAGAAGATACGCTCGTAGCCGACACACGGATGAAGATTTTTATAGAAAGGACGGAATGATGTCGTTTGGGCTCGAAGGAAAATATTACCGGATTGCTGCTTGTCGGATTGACGGGGACAGTGCCGAGTTCGACGTGGTGCTGCTTGCCGATTATGAAGTCTACAAGGGACATTTCCCCGGTAATCCTGTCTGTCCTGCGGTTTGCCACATCGGTATGCTCAGGGAGTGCGTGGCCAAACTTGTGAAGAGGAACTTGTTTGTCTCTTCTGTCAAGAAGTGCCGGCTGACGGCGATGGCTACTCCGGAGTCTTGTCCTTGCCTGAAGTTGTCGGTGGAACTGCATGAGGCGGCTCGCGGGCTTGAAGTTCATGCTCGTTTGTACGACTCGGAGCGGACTTATATGGTATATGCCGGCGAAATGGCTTTTGCCTGCGAGACATTGCAGCTATGAGGTACGATGTGATTGTAATAGGTGGTGGCTTGGGAGGCTTGGAATGTGCTTACATTCTTTCCCGCAGCGGCCGGAGTGTGCTCCTGCTGGAGCAGGGCGCACAGCTGGGAGGCTGCATGCAGAGCTACTGCCGGAGAGGATTGAAGTTCGATACGGGATTCCACTATGTGGGTGGTCTGGCCGAAGGACAGGCGCTTCATCGGGTTTTCCGTTATTTGGGGTTGCTTGACTTGCCCTGGTGGCGGCTTGATGACTGTTTTGACCGGGTCGTGATAGGCGGCCGTTCTTTTCCTTTCCGGCAAGGCTTCGGACCTTTTGTGCAGGCTTTGGCCGAATGTTTCCCCGGCGAGCGCAAGGCATTGGCTTCTTATGGTGCCTTGTTGGAGCGTACTGGCGCGGAGCGGTTTCGGGCTTTTTCTTCTTCAGCCACGGAGGATGCTTCCTCTTTGCGTTTCTGGGAGACGGGGGCTTATTCTTATCTGAAGGATACGTTTAGCGACCCTTTGCTCGTAGAAGTACTTGCCGGTAGTTCCCTGAAGATGGAGTTGCGTCGTGAATCGTTGCCTCTTTTTACCTTTTTGCATGGTAATGCAGGCTTTGTGGAGAGCAGTTGGCGTCTGAAGGGGAGCGGTGCTCTGATCGTACGTGCGTTGGCCGACGAAATCCGTGCCTTTGGGGGAGAAACTGTGTGCGGTGCCCGGGTGCAGGAACTGGTGGAGCGCAACGGAAGAGTGCTGCAGGCTGTGTGCTCTGATGGGCGGACGTATGAAGGAAAAGTCTTTGTCAGCGATGTGCATCCGGTGCTTACTTATGGCTGGGTGCGGCAGAGCGACCGGTTGAAGAAAGCGTTTCGCAGGCGAATTGCTGCTCTTGGGAATACATCGGGCATGTGTACGGTCTCGCTGTTGCTAAAGCCGGGTACGTTCGCTTACTTGAACTATAATCTTTATGTTTATCGTGGTCCTGCAGTGTGGACTTCGGCTTCTGCCGACGGGGTAGTGGACAGAGTTATGGTGAGCTGCCGGGTACCTGAAGACGGCGGCCATTATGCGCGGCAAGTCGATTTGCTTACACCGATGAGTTGGGAGTCGTGCCGTAAATGGGCAACGACAACGGTGGGTATGCGTGGTGAGGATTATGTCCGGCTGAAAGAGCGTATGGCGGCTCAATGCCTGGCGTTGGCCGAAGAAGTGCTTCCGGGGCTCGGAAGTTGTGTGGCTGAATACTATGTGAGCACTCCGCTTACCTATCGCGATTATCTGGCAGCACCGGAGGGAACGGCCTACGGGGTACGCAAAGATTTCCGCGAGCCGTTGATGACCGTGCTTCCGGTATGCACGCCTATCCCCAATCTTTTGTTGACGGGGCAGAGTCTGGTGATGCACGGACTGGAGGGAGTGACAATGACGGCATTGGCTACTTGTGCGGAGATATTGGGTAAGAATGAAATTGGAAATATCATAGAAAGTTAGAGAAATAAGGAGAATTGGTTATGAAATATGCATTAGTGACAGGTGGAAGCCGGGGGATTGGTCGGGCTGTTTGTTGCAGGTTGGCCGATATGGGCTACTGTGTTCTTATCAATTATGTGGCCCATGCGGCCGAGGCCGAGCGGACATTGGAAATGATTCGCCAGGCAGGCCACGATGGAGAACTGCTGTGTTTCGACGTGGCCGATGCCGGTCAGACGAGGTTGGCATTGGAGAATTGGCAAGCGAAGCATCCGGATGAATATATTGAGGTGTTGGTCAACAATGCAGGGCTTCGGCGCGATAATTTTCTGGCGCTGATGCCGCCGGAAGATTGGCATAGGGTAATTGACGTTTCCCTGAATGGCTTTTTTAACGTAACGCAGCCGCTTTTGCAGAATATGATGTTCCATCGTTATGGACGGATTATCAATATGGCGAGCGTGAGCGGCCTGAGTGGCATACCGGGGCAGACGAATTATGCGGCAGCCAAAGGGGGAATTATTGCAGCCACTAAGGCTCTTTCCCGTGAAGTAGCCCAGAGAAAGGTGACAGTCAATGCGGTGGCGCCGGGATTCATCCGCACGGACATGCTGGAGGGGATGGACACGGCGGAACTGAAGGGACGGATTCCGGCCCGACGGTTGGGCGAAGCAGAGGAGGTGGCGGCCGTGGTTGCTTTCCTGGCTTCGCCGGAAGCGGGATATGTTACGGGCTGTGTCGTAACAGTTGACGGAGGAATATCGGCATGAATGAGTTGGTTGACGTATTACGCTTGAGGGTCAGGTTCAGCGAGGTCGATGCGCTGCGCAGGGCATGGCATGGGGCGTTTGTCGCTTTCTTCGAGGATGGCCGCGAATCATTTGGCAGACATTATCCGGGCATAGGCTATTCTGACATGGTGCGTGCGGAGGTTGGTGCTCCGGTCTATGACTTGCACGTGAGGTATCTTGCACCGCTGCCGATGGGAGAGGTGGCTGTGCTGCATACGTCTTATGTGTACAGGCCGGGAGCGAGGCTTGATTTTGGTTATCGTCTGTTTCGCGAGAGCGACGGGGTGCTGTGTGCTGAGGGCGAGACAGTACAGCTGTTTATCGATGCCGCTGGGGAACTGATGCTGGAGCGTCCGGATTTTACCAGGCCTGGCAGGCGAAATATTTGAGCGCAGGTGACGAAGAGTACGGCGATTTGCCGCTTTCGGGGCGATGAGGAAATGGGTTATTCTTTCAGTGCTATTCCTGCTGGTAGTGGCATGCCCGGCAATCGGTCAGGAAACTGCGGCAACGGGTTGGGAGCCCGATACGTTGGCGGGGGATTCCTCGCCGATTACTTTGGACGCCGTAGTCATCAAGCCCAAGCGGGAAAAGTATAGCCGGAAAAATAACCCTGCGGTTCGTTTTGCCCGTAAGGTGATCGAAGCCCGCGACCGCTATGATCCCCGTCGCCGCCATGCTTATTTCAGTTACGAACGCTACGAGCAGTTGTTTTTTGCGCTGAATGATTTTGAGCCTCGCAAGAAGGGCCGGAAAGGGAACAAGCCTGGGAAATTCGATTTTCTGGCAGAGTTTGTCGATACGTTGGAGACCGGTACGACCGTGCTCCCCGTGTTGGAAAAAGAGCGGGTGGAGTCAGTATATTATCGGAGGTCGCCGCGCGCGGAGCGGCGCGTGGTCGAAGGAAGCAGGTCGGCAGGCGTAGACGAGATTTTTTCGCGCGATGGAATACAGCAGTTCATCAGCGAATCGCTGGGCGAGGTCGATGTGTTTCAGAACGATATTCCGCTCTTGCTGCAGCGTTTCGTCAGTCCGCTCTCTACGATGGGTCCCCTGTTCTATAAATATTATCTGCTGGATACGCTTCGGGTCAACGGTCGTAAATGTATCGATTTGGGCTTCGCGCCCTTCAATGCCGAGTCGCTCGGATTTGTCGGCCATCTTTATGTGGCCCTCGATTCTACGTATTTTGTGGAGAAGCTGGTCATGAACGTGCCTAAGGATATCAATTTGAATTTCGTTTCACACATGACCATCGAGCAAACCTTCGACCGTGCGCCTGACACGACCCGCATATTAAAGAAAGACGACTTGCGCGCTCGGTTCAAAATCATAGAGAAATCGAAGGGATACGTCCTCCGGCGGTTGAATACATACGGGAAACAGGCTTTTCTCCCTCCCTCCGGAACGTACGCGGGCCTCTTCGATGAAGCGATGCCCAGCATCGTGGCCGACGGGGCGGACTGCCGCACGGACAGCTTTTGGATGGCCGTACGGCCCGAAGGGGCCCGAGGAACGGAGCGAAGCCGTTCGGTGGAACAGCTGATGGGGCGGTTGCGCGCGGTACCTCTCTTCTATTATGCTGAGAAATTCATCGGGACGCTTGTTTCGGGCTATGTGCCTACCCACAAGGACCCTCGGCGCAACTGGTTCGACCTGGGCCCGATGAACAGCACAATCAACGGCAATGCCATCGAGGGGGCACGCTTTCGGCTGGGTGGAGGCACTACACCGGTTTTCAGCAGGCACTGGTTTCTGGAGGGTTATGCGGCATACGGCACGCGCGACGGGCGGCTGAAGTATGATGCCCTCGTGGAGTATTCGTTTGTCCCGCGCAATGAGTTCCGGCTGGAGTTCCCGATTCATTCCCTCCGCTTCGAATATATGTACGACCTCAACAAGCTGGGACAGAATTATCTCTACACGAGCAAGGACAACGTAATGCTGGCCATCAGGAGAAAGAAGGATACGCGCGCTACGTATCTGCGCAGGGCGGAGCTTACCTATACCCGCGAGCATGGGAACGGATTCTCGTACAGCGCGGTCTTGCGCCATCGGCGGGAGTATGCCACGGCTTATGCGCCCTTCGACCTCATCGGGCAGGACGGGTGCACGTACCCTCAGAAGCATTACGACCAGGCGGAACTGGAACTGAATCTGCGCTATGCCCGAAATGAGAAGTTCTACCAGACGCGTACGCAGCGTATTCCCATCACTTACGATGCACTCGAGCTGAATCTGAGCCATACGATGGCGAAGAAGGGGCTGCTGGGCACTGATTTCGACTACCACCATACGGAAGTCGGATTGCGCAAACGTTTCTGGTTTTCGGCGTTTGGCTATGCCGACTTACTCGTGAAGGCGGGAAAAGTGTGGAGCAAGGTGCCTTATCCGCTGCTGATTCTGCCCAATGCCAACCTTACTTATACGATTCAGCCCGAGGCTTATACGAATATGAATGCGCTTGAGTTCATCAACGATGAGTATCTCTCGTGGGATCTGACTTATTACCTGAACGGTTTCCTGCTGAACCGCGTCCCTTTGCTTCAGCGTTTGAAGTGGAAGGAAGTTTTCACCTTCCGGGGCTTATGGGGGCACCTTACGGACAAGAATAATCCCTTCCGCGAGGGTGACAGCGAGGGGTTATACACCTTCCCCGAAGGTTCGGGCACGTTGGGGCGCGCTCCGTACATGGAGATGGGGGTGGGCATCGATAACATTTTCAAGTTTCTCCGCATCGATTACGTCTGGCGTCTGAACGATCGGGACCGCACGGACGTTCCGTCGCGCGGCGTGCGCTGCACGATGAGCTTTTCTTTCTGATACACATACAAAAACATTACGACGACGCGCGGGGCGACGGGCTTATGCGAGCTCATATCCCTGGGGAGTCTTGCGCAGCTGACCTTCGCGCACGAGTTGCGCCACGACGCGCGACAGCGACGGACGGGCTACGCCCAGCGTGGAGGCGGCCTGCTGGAGGTGGGTCAGTGTGCCGTGACGGGCGACGTAGCTGCAGACGCGTTCGGACAGGGTCTGCAGCGCCAGTTCGGCCAGCCGCTCGGCGAGAAACACGCCGTGGTCGGCTACGACGTTCATCAGCCGTCGGCTCATGGAGGGGACATCGTGCGTCAGGCGTTCCACCACGTCGCGCCCCAGGGGACGCAGCTGGCAGCCGTCGGCGGCGGAGACGATGGTGAGGGGATAGAGGGCGCGGCTGCTGAAGAGGAACGGCGCGGCGAGCACGTCGGGCGCATGGAGGGTGGAGAGGGTGAGCTCGCGGCCTTCGGGGCTCACGATGCGGGCATAAGCGCTGCCGGAACACAGCAGGAGGAGGGAGCGGCAGGGTTGGCCTTGCAGGGCGATGGGTTGCCCTTTGGCGTAGACGTGGGCGCGGGCCTGGCCGCGGGTGGCGAGGCTCTCTAACAGTGGCGCGGGGCAGCCTTGGAGGAAGGGGTGGTTGTAGAGGTCGTATTCCATGGCAATGGATGTGTGTTATATATAAAAATAAGTATGCCGTTCGTCGGGCGGAGCGATTTTCCGGTGGTGGCGTAACATTTGTGACGCTTTGTGCCGTTGTGCCGGTCGTATCTTTGCCGCCGAAAAACGAAACAAACGACGGGACAGCAACGAACATGATGACGAACAACGGGTATTTTTCTTTCTCTCTCTCTGTGTGCAAAGGTATGACTTTTTTCGGAATGCGGTGGCGCGGGGTGCGTTTTCTGCTGGGGTGGCTGCTGGCGGCGTGCATGCTGGCGGCGTGTGAGACCGACGAGGATTGGGATCTGGCGGACCGTGCGGAGGGCGTGGTGCGTGCGGAGCTGTGTTATGCGGAGTTCGACGCCGGTCGGGGCGCGGGGCGCAGCCTGAGGGTGGCGGACTACGACCGGGTGGAGTTTCTCGTGGCCGACGGGCAGGGCGCGGTGGTGGAGTATGCGAAGGCTTACTACGATGCCCCTACGGCTACGGTCCGCATCGAGGGGCTCCAGCCGGGCGACTACCGGCTGATGGTGGCGGCGGCTCGGGGCGACTGGGCGGCCGACTCGGTCGTGTTCGCACGGGTGCGGAGGGTCGACGAGCCGTGGCTGCGTTTCCCCGTCTCCTCCGGCGAGGGGGCGACTGCGGGGCGGGCCTTGGCGGCCGAATATTTTCATTCCGCCACCGACTTCCGCGTCTGGCTCGAGCCATCGGCTTCCGGCGGGCTGCGTGTGGCGTCTGACTTGCCGTCGGCCGTCGAGCAGCGGCGTATTGTGGGGCGCTGGGATGTGGCGCTGGACTATGCCCATTCTTCGGTGCGGGATGCGGTGGTCGGGGCTCGTGCCGAGCTGCGCGGCGGTGCGTTCTACACCTCCCTTACGGCTGCGGGCGTGCCCGGCGATGTGTGGCGTCCGGCTGCGGGCGTGCGGGTCGGGCTCTCGTCTTCGGGCGGTAGCTTCCTGCTGCTGCCTACGCTGGCAGATGATTCGCTGCGGGCTGCGGTGAGCCTGACGACGCGCACTTATCTGGGCGACACGCTGCACCGGGCTTATGTTGCCACTGTGGCGCCTGTGGAAGCGGGGCGCATACACCGCACCGTCGTGCAGGCCCTGCATCCCGAGGACGAGGTGGGCACGCTGTTCGTCACCGCTCCGGCCTATGCGGCTGCGGGGCACGGGCTCATCCTGCAGGACGACGAGCCGCACGCGGTCTATACCGACCCTCAGCAGCGTTCCTTCAACACGGCCCGGCCGCTGCAGGTGGGCGTCACCGACGAGGGGGAACTGAGTCTGCGTTTCTATTCGCCCAAGCCCTTGCGCGGGGTGCTCATCCGGGGCAAACTGCCGGCTACGGAGGGTGAGTATGTGGACATGGCCTATCTCGACTCGCTGCCTGCCTTTGCCGACTTCCGCCAGCAGCTGCCGGCCACGGTGCGCGAGGCGATGTACCGTACGGCCTCGGGTCGCATCGTCCGGCTTCCCCGGCTCAGTGCCGAGGAACTGCAGGGAGCCGATTTCCAGATTAGCTCGGCCGACCCTTACTGGCAGCTGCTGCAGCGCATTGAGCACGGGTGGAACATCCGCTTCGAGCTCTACGGCGGCGACCCTACGCGCCCCGACGGTGGGCCCAGCGGCAACTGGATGGGCATACGGCCCGTGCATCTGCGCGAGGTGGTGGCTTTCTTCCTCAACTTTACGTTCATGATTGACATGCCCGAGCATGAGGCCATCCTCCGGGCCAACGAAGACCGCCTCTACGGCAACGGCGGTCCCGACGACAAAGTGACGGCCGAAACGGTATTGGCACAGATGCGGCAACCGCGCTCGCTGCGGGTGGGGCTGGTCTATACGGGCAACCTCGTCATGGGGCTGGGTGGCGGCGACGTCTTCGGTGCCTATCAGGGCGGATGGTTTGAGCACTACACCTCGACCTATGCCTGCGAAGTCATGTTTCACGAGCTGGGGCACGTCATGGGCTACAGCCACGACAGCTCGTTCACCTATGGCCCCTGGGCGCAGGAACTGATGAACATTTTCTACGTTCAGAATCTGTCGAAAATGCCGGTCGAGTCGGCCGGCTATCTGAATAGCGCTTCCAATCCGCACCGCTATATGTAAGGATATGCACTAAAACCGTAAAAACAAACCGAACGATATGATGACAACCCTTCACACTTTCCTTCCGACGACGGTGAAAGCCCTGGGCAAGTGGTCCCTGCTTGCGGCGGCACTTGGGGCGATTTCCCTTGCCGCTTGCGACGAAAAGTCACCCGGCTTTTTGCCCGATGATGCGGCAGAATCAACGGTGCACCTGCGCATGTTGACCACCGGAGAGGGCGACGACGAGCTGTATGACGTCGTGGCCTGGCGCTTCGACGACAGCGGCTTGCTGCAGGAAGCGCTCCATCCGACCGGCGAAACGGCCGACGGGCAGCTGACTTTTGTGCCCCGTGAGCGCCGTGGCACGCTCTATTTTCTGGCCAACAGCAGTGGCTGGAAGGGAGCTGCGGAAGCTGTGGTGCCTGGCATCACGCGTGAGGAAGATTTGGATTCGCTCATGGCCCGTTCCGAGGAGATGACCGTCCGCGGTCTGCTGATGACGGGGCGTGCGGAGCTTGATGAGGCGACGTCCGATGTGCTGGCGGTGGAAATGCAGCGTGCTGTGGCCCGCATCGATCTTTATACGCCGGAGGAAAATGTGGAAGTGCGGCGCGTCTCCATCCGGGGGCTGTATGACCGGGGCCGGGTGTTTCCCCAGCCGGTGGGGACAGCGGCGGAGGGCGGTGCCGATAGTCTGCACTTCAGCCGTGACTACGGAGCTGCGCCGCTGACCGTGAGTCGCGAAGTGCTGCTTTATGTGGCCGAACAGCGGAGCGCAGCGGGTGCCGTGGTGGAGATAGAAGCCCTGCTCAACGGGGCCCTTCACCGGCTCAGTGTGCGTCTGCCGCAGGAGTTGCGCCGCAATCAGATTTATACTGTGCAAGTGCGTGGCAACGGTGCTTCGCTGGCAGCCTCCGTGCTCTATGGCGGTTGGGAGAGCGGGGACGAATCCGGCTCTGCGCCCCGTCCTGCGGCGTGGGTGGATGTAGCGGCCTCGATGCTGGGCAAGGGGGTGCGTGTCAGTGCCCATTGCGACACGGTGTTTTTCCCTTACACCGGCGGCAGCTGGCAGCTTGCCTTGCATACGCGCCCTGGAGCAACGGTGGAGGTAGAGGGCAGGGTGGAAGGTGTGGCGGTCGATGCGGCAGCAGGGACGGAAGCCCGGCTGCAGGTGGACGGTCGGTTGCGCATGCCGGGCACTTCGGACGAGACGCTCTGGCTCAATGTGCGGGAAACCGGGCTATACACGGGGCGGGTGACGCTGATTTTCGACGGCAGCCCCATCAGGCTGGGCGGCATGCTGGAGCTGGATGAAAACGGAATCTGCGATTTGGGACGTTACGTCGATGGCGAGCTGGGCACGGTGGAGATTCCGCAGGGCAAAACCCTGACCGTGGAGACAGCGCCCGGCGAAGTCTGGATGCGTGCCGATGTGGCCGGTGTGCGCACCGACGGCATGCGTACCTACCGCATTCTGGGCGGATGGCGGCCCAACGACCCTACGGCCGACGGTCGTATTCAGGAAGGGCGGCTGGTGATTGCCGATGAGGCCGACGGCGGCAACCGGGAAGAATATGTGGTGCGGCGCCGCAACTGGGGATTGCCGGTGGTGAAGATGGGTAATACGTGGTGGGCCAAGTATAATCTGCGGGGCGATGTCCGCCGTTTCGAAGACCAGATTACCGCGGCAACCGACCCGGCAGCGGAGCGGGATATCTTGGACTTGCTGGAGCATGCGCCGGCAGATTCCTTGCTGATGATGATGGGCGACCAGTATCAGGGCGGCATCTTCCAAGGCATGCCTCTGCGCCACGACGGCACGGCATTCTATCACGAAGGGATGCGGCCGAGCGGCCAGAACTTCGGACTGCTGGAGCCCACGCTGATGGCTCCCGACGGATACCAGATTCCGGCCTACGACGATTATGCCTGGCTCTCGGCCAACGACAACCAGAATCTGGGCGGCATCGGCTCACGCACTTACTCCAACCGCCATGGCGATCAGCTCCGCGTGACAATCGTAGAGCGGGAGGTGCACTTCCTGGGCCATCGCTACGGAGTCGTGGCTTTTTATGCCTTCGACAGCGGCGACAGCCGATGGGTGCTTTTCGGGCTGGGCCATCAGTGGAACAATACGGCGGGAAACATTGCCCGCATGCAGCTGCTGCTGGCCACCCACGGCAATCCCGACCAGACATGGGTGATGGAGGGCTACGAGGCAGCCGACCGCCCGGGGCAAAACTGGATTAAGTTCATGCCGCAGAATCATATCAAGACACGAACCATACGGTGTGTGAAGACACCCGTGGAATACATTTACTAACATTCACATTTTTATTAACCCTTTTAATTCAGAGTGAAAAATGAAAAAGAATCTGGCAAATGTAAGCAAACTGTTTCTTACGGCAACGGCGGCAGCCATTGTGCTGACCGCATGTGATGCCGACGATCATCCCTCCCTCGGGCCGGGCAATGCCGACCGGGTAGTGCGGGCCCTTGTAGCAGGTTACGAAGGCTCGGGGCAAGCCCTGGAGGGTGAAAACAAGGTGGAGAATCTGCATGCCTTCGTGTTCGACGAGGGGCGCATGGTGGCTGCTTTCCGAGACGTACCTCCCTCCGAGGAAGGCCGGTATGAGATAAAAGCCAACGGCTACAAGGGCCGTATGTATGTGGTGGCCAACGCGGGGCAGCTGCTTGACTTTGCCTCGATGGCAGAACGGAACATTTCGGAAGAGGAATGGTTGAACCTGACGCTGGGCCTCGACGGCGACAGCGTAGCCCACTTCTTCACGGGCAGCGTGGAGCTGAACGCCGTGGGGCAGACGGTGGTCCCCGTAACGCTCAAGCGGGGCGTGGTTCGCTTCGACTTGCGCCTGCAGACCGACGGCGAGGCAGCCCTATCCAGCCTGGTACTGCGCCAACTGACCGACTCGGTGCGCCTCTTTCCCGAAGGGGGAATGCTCGCAGCCCGACCCGACGGAGCGGAGAGGGTGGTGGAAGTGAATTTTGCTGAGCCGCTCACGACCGACCGGGCAGCCGTGGCCTATGTCTACGAGCAAGCCGATGCCGACATCGAGGTGGAAGCCCGGATGACGCTCGACGGACGGCCGCTGACCCTGAAGGGACGGCTCGAGGGCAATTTAGTGCGCAATTCAATCTACGCCATCACCGTGGGCAACACCGGGCTGGAGATAGGGCTGGTGCTCGACTTTGAAGACTGGGCCGACGGTGGCGAGACGGTGCTGAAGCCGGTGTGGTGATATATATAATGTAAGGTAGAATCCCAAAAGAGAGAGGAGAGAAGCGATATGACGACAAACCGATGGATACGGATGGCCGCATGCCTGCTGACAGCCGGGCTGATGGTTTCGTGCCTGGAACATCCGGCCGAGAAAACTGCGGACAGCGGGCTGGCTACGGTGCGCGCCGTGCTCACCGACTATGCCGACGGCCAGCCCCAGCCTTCAGACGGCGAGATGCCCCACAGCCTGGCCGGTTTCCACTTTGTCGACGGTGTGTTGCGTGCCGTCTATGCCGACGCAGCCCTCCGTCCCTCGGCCGGAAGCTGGAGGCTGGAGGTGGAACGCCTGGAAGGGCGGCTCTACGTAGTGGCTTGGACGGGCAGCGACGCTCCTCCCTTCGTCTGGCCCTCGACGGGGATGACGGAAGAGGCATGGCTGTCGACGGCCGTTGCCTCCTTCCCCTCGGGCAGCTTGTTCTACTCCGGCACGGCCGAGCTTACCCCCGCAGCCGCTTCGGGCAACCTCGAGGTAACTCTGCGCCGGGGCATGGCCCGGCTGGAGCTGCGCGTAGAAGCCACGGAGGGCACCGTCGAAGTGCGCAGCGCCGTGGTCCGCAACGTGCTGCTCGCCGGCTGGCTCTACGAGCATCCCTCTTCGCCGCCCGGGGCAGAGCGGGGCGATGTGACGCTGACCGAGGGGATAGCCTACCTACACGAGCAGACACCCCTGACTGAGACACGGGCGATAGTCGACGTAACCATGGACGGCCGTGAGCTGCGGCTGGAAGCCCCCTTGCCCAGCCCTCTGCGGCGCAACACGCGCTATGCCCTCCTCGTGCGGCGCAATGCACAGGGCGCAACGCTCACCGTCGAACCCTGGGGCGACGGAGGCACGGCCGACGCTTTCCCCGACCGGGGCGAACTGCTGACCATCGACGCCCTGCGCAGCACGCTGCCTCCCGGGGCCACGCTCGCCGACGGCGGACGCACCCTGCTTCTGTCCCACGGCGCGGTTGAGGGCACGCTGTGCATCGCGGCCGGAGAAGAGTTGGAGCTGCTGTCCGTAGAGGGAGCCTACCGCCTCCGGCTGGAACCCCTGACCAGCGGCGGAACGGCAGAGGCGATGAATGCCTTCCGCCTGAGCAAGGACCTGTATGCCCCCGGGGTCGAAGGGCGCGACGCCGTGGTGCGCTTCCGCCGCAAGGGGCTGACCCATGCCTATCCCGACGACAGCCTCGTGCTGCGCCTGCTGCCCAACCCCGTGCGGCTGGAAGGGCCGATGAATTTCGATACTGATACGTACGAACACGACTTCGGCCGCTATGTCGACAACGAGCTGGGCCTCTTCGCCCTGCCCGCCGGCAGCCGCATCGCCCTGGAATTTGACCCCGGCGAAGACCCCTGGCTCAAGCTCGTACCGGGCGAGGGGGCAGACACGTGGCGCGTCGTGGCCGGCTGGCGCCCCAACGACCCTACGGCCGACGGCCGGAGGCAGGCAGCACGCATCGTGGTGAGCGGCAGCGACGGCGGCGGGACGGACGGCAGCGAGACATACACCGTCGTGCGGCGCAACTACGGCCTGCCCGTCACCTGGTTCCACGGCATCTGGTGGTGTAAGTACAACGCCCGGGGGCGCTCGACCCACTTTGCCGACCAGATTCTCTCCGCCCACGACCCCGCCGCGGCAGCCGGGCAGAACCTCTACGACTATCTGGCCTCCTGCTCGCCCGACGACTACCGCACCCTCTGGGAGTGGGCCTACCAGGGCAGCAGCGGGCAGGGATTGCGCGTGGCAGAACGCGAGGGGCGCCTCGTCATGGACGGCTTCCGCACCGACATCCCCGACCACATCAACCGGCTGCCGCCCGACGCCCTCGCTCCCGACGGCTACGAACTGCCCTCGATGGACGACTTCAACCGTATTTTCGACGCCACCGACTACGTATGGCTCATGTGGAACGGCACCCACACCCTGCGCCAGCCCTGGGACGGGCACAGCCTCGTGCGGCGCGAGCAGCGGCGGCGCACCGACATAGAGGTGGACGGACGAACGGCCGGCGAGCTGATCTTCATCGCGATGACCTCGCCCGACTTCCCTGCCCACGAGCCCATCGTGTGGTACGGCCCCGGGGCACAGTGGGACACCGGCGGCATCGAGCATGCCGGACACTGCAACAACATCCTCTTCGGAGTCCATTCGCCCGCGGGCGAGGGGTGGTACATGGCCGGCGGTCTGAACGCCTTCTACCTCCACAAGAACGGCGCGGGCAACCGCGACACGCGCGTCCTGCGCTTCAAGAAATCGGAGGTGGAATACATCTACTGACCCTCCCTCGCCCCTCGCCGGGAGGAGGAAGAGCCGTCCGTTTCTCTCTTCAGAGGAGGGTGTCGAAACGTTCAGTTTTGGCTCACCCTTCTCTGAAGGTATATAAGAATACGTAAGTCTCCACCAAATTTAAATCGGCAAAATGTCAATATCCACCAAATCTTTTAGCCCCATTTTGTCACTGAGCACCCAATCTTCGACCCCTCAGCAGCAGATGAAGCCATGTTTGCCATACTTGCGGACGAGCCGGTAGGGGCACTTCTCGCTGAGGAGACCGTCTACAATCGCCTTGAAGCACTCCTGCACCTGCCGGAAGCAGGCATTCGCCGTCTCGGCATATTCGTCCACCGAGTCGCCGAGCGCGTCGGGCAGCTCCATCATCGTCACGCCCAACTTCTTCGACAGCACGAAAGCCTCCTCCTTGTCCACTACGGCAGAGACCGAGCAGGAATATTCGGGCTCATCATAGTCCACATGTTCCAAGGTCACCACGAGGCGCATATCGGCGTCAAAACCCACGTAGAGGTCCTCGACGACAGGCTGGTCCTCGTCGGAGCTCATCACGTGACGCCACTTCCAGAGATTCTGTAGCATAAGCACATCCGTTTTTTTTGAGGGGGCGGCGGAACGGAGAAGCCATCCCCCGACGCCCGTGGCGAAGTTACGCCATTTTCTTCAGTCTTGCCACTTCTCCCGATCGTTTTTTTGCCTCCCTCTCCCCTCTCGCCCCGAGGGTATGCCGACCCCGTGGGGCGCTCCTTGCGGAAAAGCGGCTTTCCCTTCCTCTTATACCCCTAAAAAAGACCGCGGTCGTGCGGTCTTCGGTCTTTTATGGAGTTTTCAGCCGGCGAAAGACTTTTTAGCATTCTCGGACGGTTTTGGTAACGAAAACGATTTCGCTACCACCGCCGCTCCCTTGCCGATGCGGCGCAGCCGGAGAAATGGCCACCAATACCCCTAAAAAAGTCCGCGGATATCGGATATCGGACATTTATGGAGTTTTCAGCCAGCGAAAGACTTTTTAGCATTCACGGTTCATCTTCCACCTTCGAGGCAGACAGCGAGGCAAAATGCAGCATGAACAACGCATTACACGCCACATGCGCCGCGTGCGGCAAGTGCGACTCCGGGTCGAGCAGCTCGCCGCGGTCGATGGCTGCCAGATGGCGCAGCAGAGCGCCTTTGTAGCGCGCATATCCGTCTGCCA
>JBMNUT010000017.1:0-41475 GCA_050946375.1 Bacteroidaceae bacterium
AACAACGCATTACACGCCACATGCGCCGCGTGCGGCAAGTGCGACTCCGGGTCGAGCAGCTCGCCGCGGTCGATGGCTGCCAGATGGCGCAGCAGAGCGCCTTTGTAGCGCGCATATCCGTCTGCCAGTTCCCGCCACCCCTCGGGTGCATACTTCCCCGCGCCAAAGGTCAGCACGCGGGCCACTTCCTCCAGCTCGGGCAGAGGCAGAAGCTCCATGCGCGGCTTGCCCGCGTCGTCCTTGCGTGCCCCGGTGGGTGCGGATGGGGAGATGGGTTCTTTCATGACGTTGTGTGGCTTTTAGGATTTAAGAGGAAGGAGGGGAGCGCCTTTTTTTTGCACCCCTCCCTTCCCGATGGGTCGGCCGGGGGAGAAAAGGGGTTAAGCCCCTCCCTCGGTGCCCGAGTCGTCCGTAGCGGTGGTCTGACCCAGCGTCCAGCGGGTGAACGAGGTGTTGTTCGCAATGCGCTGCAGCGACGTCGACGGGCGGAAGATGATCTTCGCCTTCTTGATGAGGTCCGGCGTCCAGTCCTCAGCGGTGGTAACTCCGCCGCGGTTGAGCACGAGGAGCTGCAAGTGGCCCAGCTCGCCCAGCTCTACGATCTGACCCGACTGCAGACGGTCTTCCACGTCGTCGATGAAGGCAGCCAGTACGGCCAGAATATCCGGGCGGGTCACGGTGCAGCGGCCCTCAATCTTGTTGACGATCATCTCCAGCGTCGACCGTCCGGCCGTCACCGTGCGGGCGTAGTACTTGTCTACGCGTCCGCCCCGTCCGTCGGGGACGTTCATTTTCGATACCTTGTACAGCATGATTCTTTCTTCTCTCCTTTCTTGTGAAAAGTGTTTGTGTTCGTGTGTGTGTGTTTGTGTGTTCGCGTGTCGCGGTGTGGTCCGTCCGCCCTGTGTGTGCGTGTGCGTGCGGAAGCGAGTGGAGGAGTATGCGCCTGTCATGAGGTCGCCGGGCCCGATGCGGGGCCCCTCGTGTCGCGTATTTTCGTCGTGCCCCCCGCTGCCCCCGATGCCGGGCTGCGAGCGCTGCTTCAGGGACTGCATCGATGCCCTGCTTCGAGGCGATGCGTGCGCGCGGGCATGCCTCTCTGAGCGCGGGGGCGTGCGCGTCCGTTTCTGTTACCCTCCTTCCGCGAATCGGCACACCGCTTGTGAGCACTTCGGGCGGCTCACTTCTGCCCTCTTCCGGCGAAAAACTGTCGAAGGGCTTCGAGCAGCACGGGAAGAAGATGCCGCAGGAACTCCCATATCGGTTTCATGCACGAAGATAGCAAAAATAGTTTAAACGGCCGCCTTCTCCCGTCGATTTAACCTATTTTACACGAAACGACCAACACGTTCACACACGTTCACACTTGCGCCCTTCTTTTCGGCACAAACCGGCACAAGTGTGCTGCACGAAAAAAGACCGCATCGAAAAAAAGACCGAAGACCGAAGACCGCGGTCTTTTTTAGGGGTATAATCACCCCGAAGGTGGTCAAATAATATAATAATAATAATATTATTATTATTATATTATTTGGGCATCGGATGCCCGGTACTTGATTTTGGAAATCTACCCCTCATATACCCACCTTTCGGTCTGCGGTCTTCGGTCTTCGGTCTTTTTTGATTTTTTAGAATCGAGAACACTATGAAAGATATAAAATCTGCAAAAACGGCTCTATTGACGGAGCAGTAAGCCAGGAAAAGAGATAATATAGCCTTTTAATACTTAAAACATCGTAAAAATAAACGAGCAAAATCTGCAGCGATTTCCTGCACAGAGATGGTATTATTGGGCAAAAAACCGACGGAATGAAGCCCTGAAAAGGTCGCTTGAGAGCCTCTTTTTTGCCCTCAGACGACGAAAAAGAACGCGGAAAACGGCTCACTCCGGCCTATTTTGGGGCTATTTTTTGCCTAAAAAGCGACGGAAAAAGTGCGGAAAATGGCTCTTTTTAGGGTTGTTTTTGCCCCAAAATCGACAAAATAACGTCGAAATAATGCCGAAACTGCACCGAAAAACGGCTTCTGAGAGGCTATTTTCGCCCCTCAAAACAATAAAATGGCGACGGAAAACGGATCCTGAGAAGCTGTTTTTGCCCCGAAACCGATAAACCAGCGACGGGAAAACGGATTCTTAGGAGGTGTATTTTGCCCTTATAACAGCGAAATCAACAACAGGGGGGGGAAACGGTTCTTAGGAGAGATATTTTGTCCTATAAACGGGCGAAAACAGCGGTGGAAACAGTTTCTTTTTCTCTTCTTCTTTGCCTCCCTTAAAGGGAAAAATCCCCCGAAAGGGGAAGATTATCGGCCTTCCCCTCCCCCGGGCGGCTGGGGGGCACGCTGTGCACATGGGTTACGAGAAACTAAATACAAATTAGGCTTTCAAATCCTTAAAACTCTATAAAAGTCCGATATCCGATATCCGCGGACATTTTTAGGGGTATATTAGATTGGCGCGGAGCGTAGGGCCTCTGTTTCAGGGGTTTGCGCTTCGCGCCTTGGTGTGTGGGTGGAGGGGTGTGCTGTCTGGGGACAGCATTTTTGGGCGAAATGTGCTGTCTGGGGACAGCACGGGGTGTGTGGTGGTGTGTGTGGGTGTGGTGGCGGACAGGTGGTGTGTGGGGGAGAGAAAAGAGAAAACTCCGTCTGGCGTGGGGGCGCTGGACGGAGTTTGGTTTGTGTGTGTACTTGGTGTGTGGGGAGGGTAGCGTATCCGGGACTCGAACCCGAGTTTTCGGCGTGAGAGGCCGACGTCCTAACCGCTAGACTAATACGCCGGGTTTGTTTTTGTTTTGCGGGTGCAAAGATAGGGCGTTTTTTTGGTTTGCGCAAGGATTGGGGCGTTTTTTCTTGGGGAGGGGTGTGCTTTTTGTTGTTTTGGGGGTGTGTGCGGGGGGGTGGTTTTCAGAAGCGTACTTGTATTTGTGCCTGGAGGCGGTTGCCGCCTTCTTGGTTGGGGTCGTGGGGGTTGTGGCGGTAGGTGTAGACGAGTTGGAGGCGGCATTGGGGGTAGAACCAGTATTGGAGTCCGCCGATGTAGTCGGTTTCGGTGGCGGCGTCGCCCATGTCTTTGTTGCGCTGGAGGTGGTCGTAGGAGGCGATGAGGTCGAGCTGGGTGGTGAGGTGGAGGTTGGCGGTGAGGTAGTATCCTTGGCTGCGTACGCTGGCGTCGCGTCCGGCCATGTATTCGGTGCGTAGGTCGGCGATGTGGGTTTGGATTTGGGCTCCTGCGCTCCAGCGTGCGCGTCGGTAGTCGGTGCCGGGGGTGATTGTGGGGTTGTAGGGGCTGGCGGCGAGGGCGTTGCCGCGGCCTTCGGAGATGCTGGCGCTGAGGGTGGCTTGCTGGATGGGTTTGTAGGCGAGGGTGGCGATGAGGTCTTTCTTTTGGTTGCGGTCTTTGGCGTTGATGCCTTGGCCGTTCATGAGGGCGAGTTTGTAGGTGAGGGCGTGGTAGGTGCCGCGGTTGATGAGGTTGCCGTGGATCATGAGGCCTTGGTCGCGGCCGGTTTGTGAGCCGTAGAGGGGGTCGCCGCCGCCGAGTACGAGGTAGTTGCTGACGAGGGAGTAGGATTCGATTTGCTCGACGAGGGTGGGGGAGATTTGGTTTTCGATGGAGAAGGGGTTTTTGTATTGGCCGAGGCGTATGGTGAGGGCGTCGTTGATTTTGTATTCGGCGTAGGCTTCGAGGGTTTTGGCGCCTTTGAAGTCGAACATGTAGTAGAGGCGCCAGTGGGGGGTGATTTGTCCGTCGGCCATGATGATGGCGCGCTTGAGTTCGAAGGTGTTTTCTTGGGGGGTGAGGGTGTAGGTGGTCTGGAGGTAGCCGGAGAGTTTGATGTGCTGGCGGAGGGTGTTGACGATTTTCTGGGTGTTGGGGTCTTTGAATATTTGTGCTTGGGTGGGTTGGGGTGTGAGGTGGAGGATGAGGAGGGTGAGGATGAGGAGGGTGAGTAGGGGGGTGGTGTGCCGGTGGGTTGTGTGGGGGTGGTTCATGGGTGTGTGTGGTTTGGTTTTTGTGGGGTGTGTGTTTTGTCTTTTCTTTTCTCTTGTCGGGGGGGATGCGTGAAACAAGGTGCTCTCTTGTCCTTGTCGGGGGGGGGAGAGCACCTTGTGTGTGGCCTTGTTTAGGGGCGTGTGTGTTTTTATTCTCCTTTGATGGCTGCTATTCCGGGGAGTGTTTTTCCTTCGATGGCTTCGAGGAGTGCTCCGCCGCCGGTGGAGATGTAGGAGACTTGGTCGGCCATGCCGAATTTGTTGATGCAGGCTACGGAGTCGCCGCCTCCGATGAGTGAGAATGCGCCGTTTTTGGTGGCTTCGGCGATGGCTTCGGCGATGGCGCGTGAGCCGGCTGTGAAGTTGTCGAATTCGAATACGCCTGCGGGGCCGTTCCAGAGGATGGTTTTAGCGCCTTTGATGGCTTCGGCGAATGCTTTCTGGGTTTCGGGTCCGGCGTCGAGTCCTTCCCATCCGTCGGGTATGTCGTTGGCGGGGCATACTTGGGTGTGGGCGTCGTTGGAGAATGCGTCGGCGATGATGCAGTCGGTGCCGAGTACGAGGTTTACGCCTTTTTCTTTGGCTTGCTTGATGATGTCGAGTGCGAGGTCGAGTTTGTCGTCTTCGCAGATGGAGTTGCCGATCTTACCGCCTTGTGCTTTGGCGAAGGTGTAGGTCATGCCGCCGCAGAGGATGAGGTTGTCGACTTTGTTCATGAGGTTTTCGATGATGCCGATTTTGGTGGATACTTTGGAGCCTCCCATGATGGCGGTGAAGGGGTGCTTGATGTTGCTTAGTACGTTGTCGACGGCTTTTACTTCTTTTTCCATGAGGTAGCCGAGCATTTTGTGGTCGGCGTCGAAGTAGTCGGCGATGATGGCTGTGGAGGCGTGTTTGCGGTGTGCGGTGCCGAAGGCGTCGTTTACGTAGCAGTCGGCGTAGGAGGCGAGGTGCTTGGCAAATTCTTTTTGCTTGGTTTTGAGCTCGGCTTTGGCGGCTGCTTTTTCTTCTTCGGTGGCGTATTCGCCGCGGGGTTTGCCTTCTTCTTCGGGGTAGAAGCGGAGGTTTTCGAGCAGGAGGGCTTCGCCGGGTTTAAGGGCTGCGGCGGCTTCGTCGGCTTTCATGCAGTCGGGGGCGAATTGTACTTTTACGCCGAGTTTTTCGGATACGGCGTCGACGATTTGGCCGAGGGAGTACTTCATGTCGGGGTTTTTCTTGGGTTTGCCCATGTGTGACATGATGATGAGGCTGCCGCCGTCGGCCAGGATTTTCTTCAGGGTGGGAAGTGCGCCGCGAATGCGGGTGTCGTCGGTGATTTTCCCTTCTTCGTTGAGGGGTACGTTGAAGTCAACGCGGACTATTGCCTTTTTGCCGGCAAAGTTGAAACTGTCAATGGTCATATCGTTACTTTATTTTAAAGGGTTTGTTTTTTTGTTTTTATTGGAGGGGTGCTACGTCTTTGAGGTTGGCGGCGATGTCTTCGTCGGAGGGGGAGTAGTCTACGAGGTCGCCGGCGAGGTATTGGTCGTAGGCGGCCATGTCGATGAGTCCGTGTCCGCTGAGGTTGAAGAGGATTACTTTTTGTTCGCCGCTTTCTTTGCACTTGAGTGCTTCGCGTATGGTGGCTGCTATGGCGTGGCAGGATTCGGGGGCGGGGATGATGCCTTCGTGCTGGGCGAAGAGGGTGCCGGCGCGGAAGGATTCGGTCTGGGGTATGTCGACTGCGTCCATGTATCCGTCTTTTTTAAGCTGGGAGATGATGGTGCCTGCGCCGTGGTAGCGGAGTCCGCCGGCGTGGATGTTGGCGGGTTGGAAGTTGTGTCCCAGGGTGTACATGGGGAGCAGGGGGGTGTAGCCGCTTTCGTCGCCGTAGTCGTATTCGAATTTGCCTCGTGTGAGCTTGGGGCAGGAGGAGGGTTCGGCGGCGATGTATTGGGTGGATTTGCCTTCGAGTATGGTGTGGCGCATGAAGGGGAATGCGATGCCGCTGAAGTTGGAGCCGCCGCCGAAGCAGCCGATGATGATGTCGGGGTATTCGCCGGCCATGGCCATTTGTTTTTCGGCTTCGAGGCCGATGATGGTCTGGTGGAGGCTTACGTGGTTGAGCACGGAGCCGAGTACGTATTTGCAGTTGGGGGTGGTCATGGCCAGCTCGATGGCTTCGGAGATGGCTGTGCCGAGTGAGCCGTTGCACAGGGGGTCTTTGGTCAGTATGTCTTTACCGGCGCGGGTGGACATGGAGGGGCTGGCGGTGACTTGTGCGCCGAAGGTCTGCATGATGCTGCGGCGGTAGGGTTTTTGCTGGTAGCTTATCTTTACCATATATACGGCGAGCTCGAGTCCGAAGGCTTTGCAGGCGTAGGAGAGGGCGGCGCCCCATTGTCCGGCGCCGGTCTCGGTGGTTACGTTGGTTACGCCTTCCTGTTTGCAGTAGTAGGCTTGTGCCAGTGCGGAGTTGAGCTTGTGGGAGCCTACGGGGCTTACGCTTTCGTTCTTGAAGTAGATGTGGGCGGGGGTGTCCAGTGCTTTCTCCAGTTCGTAGGCGCGTACCAGGGGGGTGCAGCGGTAGAATTTATAGAGGTCGCGTACTTCTTCGGGGATGTCGATCCACTGATCCGTCTGGTTCAGTTCCTGCTGGGAGCAGGCTTGGTTGAAGATGGGGTAGAGGTCTTCGGGTTTGAGCGGTTGCTTGGTTTGCGGATTGAGGATAGGCAGCGGTTTGTTGATCATATCGGCCTGGATGTTGTACCACTGGGTGGGGATTTCGTCTTCCGGCAATATGAATCGTTTCTGTTTTGTACTCATAATTCGTGTGTTCATTCAAATTCTGGTCACAAAAATAGGGATTTTTTTCGTAGCTTGTTTCTTTTCTTTTGGTTTTGTCTTTATTTTAAAATTAAATTCGGCTCTTTGCCGTGGCTCGGAGGGTTTGGGGTGGTTGGGAAAGGGGGTGCAAGGGTTTTGCGGAAAAGCCTTAGGGCTTTTGGCGGTTTGCCTTGCTTGTTTTTGGGTGTTGTCTTGGGGCTTTTTCTTCCTGCGGGGCGATAATTTGCGGGTGAATGCTTGCGGTTTCGGGGCAAATTGCGTTCCTTTGTGTGCGTTAATTTTGTACTATATCAGAGCAACTACGTGGAAACAAAGACGATCAAGTGGGCTTTTTGCCTTATGCTGGCGGGCGTTTTGTTAGGCTCGTGCCGGTCGGAGGAGCGCAAGGAGCAGCCGGAGCAGCAGACGGAGGCAGTGGCTGAAGAGCAGCCGGCGATGGAATTGAAGATGCAGGCTTCCGTGGCGAAGGATACGATGAGCCTGGGCGGAGTGAAATATACCTATGAGATTCGGCGTGAGGCGGACGAGAAGCTGCCCCGGGTGCCTCTCGAAGATGGGTCGCTCTACTATGATAACTCCATCACGTTGCGCATCGTGCGTGCCGACGGCAGTGTGGCCTACTCGCATACGTTCGGGAAGAGTGATTTCTCCCGTGTGGTGGATGCGGCTTTTCTGCAGCATGGCATTTTGGAGGGCTTGGTGTTCGACCGCATCGACGGCAATCGTTTCCTGTTTGCGGCCAGCATCTGTTACCCGAATACCGACTTGTATATGGCTGCGCGCGTATATGTTTCCCGTTCGGGGCAGTTGTCCATCGAGAAGGAAGACGCGATGAACGACGCGATGAGTCCGGATGCGGAAGAAGAGTCGTCGGAGGTTTGAGCCGTGGATAGCGAGGTACTTCAGCTGTTGGTCGACTGGGGCTGTTTCGGCTTGTTTATCGCCGCGCTGCTGGCGGGTAGCATTGTGCCGTTCAGTTCGGAAGTGGTGCTGGTGACGCTGGTATCGCTGGGTGTCAATCCCGTCTGGGGTATCTTGTGGGCTACGGTCGGGAATACGCTGGGTACGCTGACTTGCTTCGGCCTTGGCTATCTGGGTAAGGAGGAGTGGCTCGTACGCTATTTTAAGGTGAAGCCGGCGCGCATCAGGCTTATGCGGCGTTTTCTGCGGGGCAAGGGCGCGCTGATGGCTTTTTTTACGTTCTTGCCTACGTTTGGCGAGCTTATTGCCATTACGCTGGGCTATATGCGGGCCAATGTGTATCTGACGGTCATTTCCATGTTCGTGGGGAAGATGGTGCGCTATATCGTGGTGCTCTTGGCGGCCAATCAGGTAATTTCCTTTTTTGCATGAAAGCAGAAAAGCCTCGGACGAGGGGTGCTCTCCGAGGCTTTCATAGAGGGGTATGAGGATTTAGAACTCTTCCCAGTTTCCGTATTTGTTGATGGAAATCACTTTTTTCGCGTCTTTTCGCGACTTTTTCCGCTTGGGTTTTGCGGGATAGCCTACTACGATGTCCAGCAGGATGCGCTTGTTTTCGGGGATTCCTGCCAGGGCTTTGAGAGCTTTCTCGTCGAACCAGCCCAGAATGCAGCTGCCCAGTCCCTCGGCTTCGGCGCAGAGGGTGATGTGTGCTGCAGCGATTCCGATGTCGATGAGCGGAAAATATTTGTCTTTTATCTTGCTCCCGAGGAAGGAGGTGAAGTTGGCGCTCTCTTCGGTGATGAGGATGTGTACGGGAGCATCTTTGGCAAACTTGTTCATGCCCAGCGATGCGGCTGCGCGCCCCATGCGTTGGGCTACCTGGCGGTCGGTAATGACGGTGAAATGCCACGGCTGCGCGTTGCAGGCCGAGGGGGCGAGGCGGGCGGCTTCCAGTATGCGGCGCAGTTTATCGGCCTCTACGGGGCGTGAAGGGTCGTAGGCACGGTCGCTCTGCCGCCGCTGCACTAATTTCAAAAAGGGATTGTTGCTTTCTTCTTCCATCACTCGCTTTCTTTTTTACAAGTTCTCGAAGTGGCTCAGCCGTGCGAGGTATTTGCCTATGATGTCGAACTCGATGTTGACCACGCTTCCGGGCTTGATTTTGTGAAAATTGGTCTGTTCGTATGTGTAGGGGATGATGTTTACTTGGAAGGTATCGTCGGTCGGCTGGCAAACCGTGAGGCTTACTCCGTTGACCGTTACGGAGCCTTTATCGACGGTGAAGTATCCGCGGCGGGCCATTTCCGGGTCGAAATCATAACGGAAGGTGTACGTCCAGCTTCCATTCTGGCTTTCTACGGAGATGCACTGCGCCGTCTGGTCAACGTGCCCCTGTACGATGTGTCCGTCGAGGCGTCCGTTCATTTTCATGCTGCGCTCTATGTTGACCAAGTCCCCGATTTGCAGCAACCCCAGGTTGCTTCGTTGCAAAGTCTCGTGGACTGCGGTGACAGTGTAGGTGTTGTCTTTTATTCGTACTACGGTAAGGCATACTCCGTTGTGGGAGATGCTTTGGTCTATGCTTAATTCGTCAACAAAAGAGCAGGTGAGTGTGAGGTGAAGGTTGTCGCGGTCGGATTCGAGGGCCGTGATTTGTGCTGTTTCTTCAATGATTCCTGAGAACATGATTGCAGATTGTTGGTGAAAAAATGTTTTTTGAATGTTATTCTATGTGTGCAAAAATAGGGAAGTTCTGCAAGATGGGCAAATTTGCCTTTGGACAAACGTCGGGAAATGGCAGATATTTATTGCCGTTTCCAGAATTGCGGGGTGAAAAGCAACAGGATTGTAAAGAATTCGAGTCGCCCGAGGAGCATGAGGAAGGAGCTGAACCATTTCAAGGTGGGCGACAGGAAGGAGCAGCTGCTGCCGCCGAATTCGGCCAATGCCGCTCCCGTGTCGCCGATGCAGCTCATGCTGTAGCTGAATGCGCCCATAAAGCTGTATCCGCACTCCAGGAAAATAAATGTGGAAATAAGGGCGGCTATGATATGGATGAGCAGGAAGATGACCACGGTGAGCACCGTTTGGGGAGCAATCGCCTGCCGTCCTATGCGAAGGGGCAAGACGGCATTCGGGTGGACAATGCGGCGGAACTCATTGCGGATGGCCCGCGTCAGAACGAGAAGGCGTATGCACTTGGTACCGCCGCTGGTAGAGCCCGATGAGGCTCCGCTGAACATGAGAAACAGCAGGATGAGCCACGTACAGCTTGGCCACTGGTTGGTATTGTCGGAGACGAATCCGGTGGAAGTGTGGAAGGAAGTGACTTGGAAGAAGGCGGCGCGGAAAGCCGGCTCCCAGTCTCTTCCGGAAAGGATGGTGAGTGCCAGCGTAATGAACAGCGTGCAGAAGACGGTCGAGCCGATGTACCATTTGAGTTCGTCGCATTGGGTCAGTTTTCGCTTCTTGCCGCTGAACAGGGCATAGAGCGTGACGAAGCTGATTCCCGATATGAACATGAAAATGGCGATGACGTATTGTATATATCGGGAGTCGTAACAGGAAATTCCGGCCTGGTGTGTGGAGAAACCGCCCGTGGCAGTGGTGGCCAGCGAGTGGCAAAAACTGTCGAAGAGCGGCATTCCGCCCAATTGGAGCAGCAGTGTTTCAGTAATGGTCAGGATGATGTACAGCGCCCATATGCGCCGTGAGGTGACTCCTATTCTCGGGTGCAGTTTGTCGGTCGCTATTCCTGTTGTTTCGGCTGCGAAAATGTGTACGCCCGTTCCCCCGAAGGAGGGGAGGACGGCAATGACGAAGAAAACGATGCCCAAGCCTCCGATCCATTGCATCAGTGCTCTCCAGAACAAAATGCCGTGCGGCAGCGAATCGATGTTGTCCAATATGGTAAAGCCGGTGCTTGTGAAGGCCGACATGCACTCGTAGTAGGCTGCGGAGAAGGAGGTTTCGTAGCCGCCTATCAGGAAAGGAAGCGTTCCTGCCAGTGACCAGAGTATCCACGTGGCGGTGACGAGGAGGTATCCGTTGCGGGGTGAGAAAACACGCGGCGCTTTTCGCCCGAAGCACAGCAGGATTCCGCCAAAAGCGGCAGTGATTAGTGCGGAGAGGAGGAAGGCTTTTAAGTCTTCTTCTCCGTATCCCCACGAGATTCCTGCGCATATCAGCAGAAAAAGCGCGGTAAGCTGTAGCACTGATCCTAATACCCGGGAAATGAATCTGCCGTTTATCATGACGAGTGGTATTTGATTTTTAAGTGGAAACGAGCAGGGGGTTATTGGAAGAAGCGCTCTATTTTCTTAATCAGGGCGCTGCCTCCGAGACAGAATACGATGACGTGGTCGTCGGGAAGAATGCGTGTATCACCGGAAACCATGATACCTTTTTTGTTCCGTACCAGTCCGCCGATGGTGGTGCCTTTGGGCAAACCGAGGTCTTTGACGGGCTTTTTGGTGATTTTGTCTCCTTCGTGCACCGTGAATTCAGCCACATCGGCGTTACTGAAGGTGAGACTTTTCACATTGTTCACGTCGCTGTCCAGCATCATCTGATAGATGTGGCTGGCGGCGATTATCTTTTTGTTGATTACCGAGCCGATGTCCATGCTTTCCGCCATGGAAATGTAGTCTATGTTTTCGACTTCGGCCACGGTCTTCTGCACGCCCATCCGTTTTACGGCAGAGCAGGCCAGGATATTGGTTTCCGAACTGTCGGTAAGGGAGACGAATGCGTCGGTTTCGTAGATGCCTTCGCGCGCCAGCAGCTCCATGTCGCGGCCGTCGCCATTGATGACCATTATCTTGTCGCTTACGGAATTGGCGACAAACTGGCTCTTTTCCCGGTCGCGTTCTATGATTTTTATTTTCATATAGTCGGGAGCCAGCTGGGCGGCCCGTATGGCGATGCGGCTGCCTCCCATGATAATGATGTTTCTTACGTCGGGAAAGTTTTCTTTTCCGGCGATTTCCCGGATATAAGGAATGTATTTTCGGGTAGTCGTGAAGTAAACGATGTCATTGAGCTTGACCATATCGTTACCGCTGGGGATGATTGTGTCGTTGTCCCGTTTGATTGCTACGAGGTGGTAGGGTACGTCGGTTCCGAGCGTATGGAGCGGCTTGTCGAGTATCTCGGCTCCTTCCCTGATCTTGACACCGAGCAGGAGCAAAGCGCCGTCGCTGAATTCCCACCACTGGCGTATCCAGCTCATCCGGACGGAGGAAATAATCTCTTGCGCAGCCAGAATTTCCGGATAGATGAGCGAGTGTACGCCCACCCGTGCAAAGAAATCGCGGTTGCGGGGCATGAGATATTCCTGATTGTCTATGCGTGCTACGGTTTTCTTGGCTCCCAGGTTGGCAGCCAGCATGCAGGCTGTCATGTTCTGGCTCTCGTTTGGGGTAACGGCGATGAATAAATCGGCATTAGATACTCCCGCTTCTTCCAGTCCGATGACGGATGTGGGCGAAACGGACAAGGTCATTAAGTCGAAGTTCATTTCCAGTGTCCCGAGAAGTGCAGGGTTTTCATCCAAAAGGATGATATCTTGGTTTTCTGACGCAAGCAGTTTCGCAAGATGAGTGCCCACAGCTCCGGCACCGGCTATGACGATTTTCATAGTTGAAGGAGTTTTTGGCAGATAGCGTCAGCATCCATTCCGCACAGGTGGTAGAGTTCCGGGATTGTTCCGTGCTCCACGAAGTGGTCCGGTATGCCGATGTGTTGTATGGTAGGTTTGTATCCTTGTGCAGTGAGGTGCTGTAGTACGGCGCTGCCCATGCCGCCGATTATGCAACCGTCCTCAACAGTCAGGATTTTCTGGAAGTTCTTTCCGATGAATTCCAGCATCTCTTGGTCCAAAGGCTTCAGGAATCTCAAGTCGTAGTGGGCTATGTTGAGATTTCCTGCGGCTTCCGCTTTCCGAATGGCCTCGGCGGCGACTTGGCCGATGGGGCCTATTGAGATGAGGGCTATGTCCTTTCCTTCTTTCAGGCAGCGTCCTTTTCCTACGGGTATTTCCTCCAGCGGGCAGCGCCATTCGGTTAAGTGTCCATACCCGCGGGGGTAGCGTATGACGAATGCTCCCTTATTTGGTAATTGGGCTGTGTACATCAGTCGGCGCAGCTCATGTTCGTCGTAAGGGGAGGAGATTGTCAGATTAGGGATGGGGCGTAGCAAGGCCATGTCGAAGGCGCCGTGGTGTGTGGCACCGTCTTCTCCCACCAAGCCTGCCCGGTCCAGGCAGAGAACTACGGGGAGATTGCTGATTGCCACGTCGTGTATGATGTTGTCCACTGCGCGTTGCATGAACGTGGAGTAGATGTTGCAGAAAGGCTGTAGCCCGCTGTATGCCATTCCTGCGGAGAACGTCACAGCGTGCCCCTCGGCAATGCCGACATCGAAAGCCCGGTCCGGCATGGCCTTCATCAGGATGTTCATGGAACTGCCGGTGGGCATGGCCGGAGTGACTCCCACAATGCGGGGATTCATCTTGGCTAATTCCAAAAGTGTTTCTCCGAATACATCCTGGTAGCGCACGTGTTGCTTCTCTTCTTCGGAAGGTTGGACCAGACGTTCGCCCGTATCGGGATCGAAGCACCCCGGTGCGTGCCAGAGAGTGGCTGCCTGTTCGGCCGGGGCGAAGCCCTTTCCTTTCACGGTGTGTACGTGCAGGATTTTAGGCCCGGTCATATCCTTGATTTCCCGCAGCACGCGTATGAGTCCTTGCACATCGTGTCCGTCTACCGGGCCGAAGTATCTGATATTCAGGCCCTCAAATATGTTTTGCTGATGCACCAGCATGGATTTCAGGCTGTTGTTGAAGCGGATAATGGCATTGCGCCGTGCTTCGTTGAGCCAGCCCCAGCTGGTGAACATGCGGGAGAGTTTGAAGCGTACCTTATTATAATGGGCGTTGGTGGTAAGCTGCACCAGATAGTCCTTGAGTCCGCCTACGCTCCGGTCTATGGATATGTTGTTATCGTTCAGTATGATGAGCAGGTTGTTGGGGATGGCTGAAGTGTTGTTCAGCCCTTCGAATGCCAAGCCTCCGCTCATGCTGCCGTCGCCTATTATGGCCACTACGTGCTGGTTCGTACGGTGTTCCTTTTGTGCCGCTACGGCAATGCCGAGCGCCACGGATATGGAGTTGGATGCATGTCCCGACACGCACGTGTCGTATTCGCTTTCCTTCGGGTTGGGAAACGGGCATAATCCGCCGAGTTTCCGGTTCGTGGAGAAAGAGTCCCTGCGTCCGGTCAGTATCTTATGGCCGTAGGCCTGATGACCGACGTCCCAGACTAATTTGTCGTAGGGCGTGTTGAATACATAGTGGAGGGCTACCGTAAGCTCTACAACACCGAGGCTCGAGGCAAAGTGCCCGGGATTATGTGATAATTCGTCGATGATATCCAGTCTGAGTTCCTTGCATAGTTCCGGCAGCTGGTCTTCGGGCAATTGTCGCAAATCTGCCGGGGAATCTATTTTTCGTAGGAGGTTGTATGTGGGATCATCCGTCATTCTTGTCATATTTTTCTGCAAAAGTACTATATAATTCTATGAATTGTCTACTTTTGCACAAAGATTTTGCCCCTTTTCCGCCGCTTGGACTACCTGGAAGATACGGGCGAGATTTCGGGAGGTCGGGCAATATTTTTATGAGTATATGAAATTCCGAACGGAAATACAGATACCTTCTCTTACTCCCCCTTTGGATTACAAAGAGACTTTTCTGCTTCTTGGCTCTTGCTTTTCCGAAGCAATCGGGCAGCGGATGCAACGCTTGCTGTTCGACTGCCGGGTCAATCCTTTCGGCATACTCTTCAATCCGCAGTCTGTGCTGCAGGCTTTGGAGCGTATGGCTGCGGGGCGGCTCTTCGAGGCCGGTGAGTTGCAGGTGAACGAAGAGGAGGGTTACTGCTTCAGCTGGCAGCATCACGGGCGTTTTGCCGCGCCGACGCCCGACGAGGCTCTCCGTATGATAAACGAAGAGTATCGGCTCGGGGTGAGGGCGTTCAGGAAATGCAGGACTCTGCTGCTGACGTGGGGCACTTCCTTTGTCTATATCCATAAGTCCCGTGGCGAAGTTGTGGCAAATTGCCATAAGTTTCCTGCGGCACTCTTTCTCCGGCGCAGACTGACCGTCGGGGAAATAGTGGAGAGCTATGCCGCATTTCTGGAGTCCTGGTTTGCGGCCGACGAAAGCGGGGAGCGTCGGGTGGTGCTGACCGTTAGTCCGGTCCGGCATCTGCGCGACGGTTTGCACGAGAACCAGTTGAGTAAAGGCATTCTTCTGCTGGCCGTAGAGGAACTGCAGCATGCTTTCCCCGGCCGGGTGCTTTATTTCCCGGCTTATGAATTGCTGCTCGACGACTTGCGTGACTATCGCTTTTACGCTTCCGACCTGCTCCATCCTTCGGAGCAGGCTGAGGAATACGTATTCGAGCGTTTCTGCGAGGCCGGTTTCTCGGCTGAAACCCGGAAAGCGATGCAGGACGTGGCCGAATGGGTGCGCATGAAAGAGCATAAACCCTTGCATCCGTTTGCAAAAAGTCTTGCAGCTTTTGAGCAGAAGGTGCAAGAGAAAAAAAAGAAACTTCTGGTGCAATATCCTTTTTTAAGCGAACGTTTATAAAATCCAGTATCAACGATAAGAAATAAATCTTTTAGCAAACTCATGACATACAGCATATCTCAAATAGCCAATGTGCTGGGTGCACAACGAATCGGGGAGCGGGAAATATCCGTAAACTGGCTGCTGACCGACAGCCGTTCCTTGTGTTATCCGGAAGACACGCTTTTCTTTGCCATCCGGACCCAGCGTAACGACGGACATAAGTATATACCGGAACTGTACGACCGCGGGGTGCGTGCTTTTGTGGTAGAGACGCTTCCTGCGGAAGGCAGCCTGCGTCCCGATGCAGTCTACCTGCGGGTGGAGTCTTCGCTGCAAGCCTTGCAGGAACTGGCTCGCTACCATCGGAGCCGTTTCTCCATTCCGGTGGTGGGCATAACCGGCAGTAACGGCAAGACAATCGTTAAGGAATGGTTGGCCGCCTTGCTGCGCCCCGCCGTGCGCGTTACCCGTTCGCCCCGCAGCTACAATTCCCAAGTGGGCGTGCCGCTGTCGGTTTGGCAGATAGACCATCACACGGAAGTGGCTATCATAGAAGCCGGCATTTCAGAGCCGGGAGAGATGCAGCGGTTGGAGCCGATAGTCGAGCCGACCATCGGTATCTTTACGCATCTGGGGAGCGCACATCAGGAGAACTTCAAGAGCATGGAGGAGAAATGCGAAGAGAAGCTCCAACTTATGCACCGCTGCAAAACGCTGATTTATTGTGCCGATAATCGACTGTTGGCGCAGTGCATAGACCGGCTCAATCCTTATGCCGAGCGGCTGGGATGGTCGGCTTCCGACGAGCACAGTCCTGTCTTTCTCGTTTCCCGTACCCGTCTGGAGGGCGATTGCACCGAGCTTCGCTACCGCATTACGGCTGCCGCTCCGGAAGGGCTGCATCGGGGAGAATATGTGTGCCGCATACCTTTTGCCGATGACGCTTCGGTGGAGAACGCCATGTATTGCATCTGTGCGGCGTGGGTACTGGGCCTTACGGATGAGGAGATTGCGGCCCGCACGCCGAAGCTGGAGCCTGTGGCCATGCGGATGGAAGTGAAAGAAGGAAAGAACGGGTGTATACTCATCAACGACAGCTACAATTCGGACCTTTCGTCGCTCGACATTGCGCTCGATTTCCTGTACCGCCGTTCGGAACAGTGCGGTCTGAGCCGTACGTTGATTCTCTCCGACCTGTTGGAGACGGGTGAGGAGCCGGAAGCATTGTATGCACGAGTGGCCGAACTCATACGCCACCGCGACGTGCAGCGCGTGGTGGGAATCGGAAAAGACGTGTGTCTTCTGGACCTGCCGGGCATATCGGTCTTCCCTTCCACCGAGGCTTTTCTGGCTTCGCCTTTGGCCGGCTCGATGCGCGACGAGGTGATTTTGCTGAAAGGTGCCCGTCCCTTCCGCTTTGAACGCATAGAAGATGCTTTTTCGCTGAAGGTGCACGAAACGACGCTTGAGGTGAATCTGAGTGCGCTCGCTGCGAATCTGAACGAATACCGCGCCCGCCTGAAGCAGGAGACGAAAGTCGTCTGCATGGTGAAAGCCTCGGCATACGGGGCCGGGAGCATAGAAGTGGCGAAGACGCTGCAAGACCTGCGGGTCGATTACTTGGCCGTGGCGGTAGCCGACGAAGGCGTTGCGCTCCGCAAGGCGGGTATCCGCACGGGAATCATTGTGATGAATCCCGAGATGGCTGCCCTATCCACGCTGTTCGAGTATGGGCTCGAGCCGGAAGTCTACAGCTTCCGTCTGCTGGAAGCCATGCTGCATGCCGCCCGCGTGCAGGGCGTTGTCAATTTCCCGATTCATATAAAAATAGATACGGGCATGCACCGCATGGGATTTGCACCTGCCGATGTGGCTCGTCTGGGCAATATGCTTCGCCGGCAGAGCACGCTGCTTCCGCGTTCGGTGTTCTCGCATCTGGCCGGGAGCGACGAGGAGAAATTCGACGATTTCACGCTTCAGCAGATTACGGTCTTCCGTGCGGCTGCCGAGGAGTTGCAGTCGTTTTTCCATCACAAGATAATCCGTCACATCTTGAACACTGCGGGTATCGAGCGTTTCCCCGAGCATCAGATGGAAATGGTGCGGTTGGGTTTGGGACTGTATGGCATCAGCCCGGTGGGAAACCGTCTGCTTCATCCGGTCAGCAGCTTGCGCACTACGATTTTGCAGTTGCGCGACGTCCCGGCCGGTGATACGGTAGGCTACAGCCGACGGGGTAAAATTCTCCGTCCTTCCCGCATTGCGGATATCCCGATAGGCTACGCCGACGGACTCGACCGGCACCTGGGGAACGGAAGGGGCTACTGTCTGGTACACGGGCAGAAGGCTTACTTCGTGGGGAATATATGCATGGACGTGGCAATGATAGACGTTACGGACATTCCCTGCGCCGAGGGCGATGCGGTGGAGCTGTTCGGACCGGAACTCCCGGTAACGGTCTTGTCCGACCTGTTGGATACGATTCCCTATGAGGTGCTCACCTCTGTTTCCGAACGTGTAAAGCGTGTGTATATCCAAGAGAGTTAAAAAAGGAAGAACCATACAAGCTATAATACGATTATGACGACGCAATTATTGTTTTTGAATCTGGGAGCAGGGGAGATTGTCCTCATTGCTCTGGTGGTGCTCTTGCTCTTCGGCGGGAAAAAGATTCCTGAATTGATGAGCGGGCTTGGCAAAGGCGTAAAAAGTTTCAGGGACGGAATGAAAGATACGGAAGAGGGATTGCGGAAAGCAATCGACGAACCTGAAACCAAGAAGCAGGAGAAATCGGAAACCGAGAGTAAATAGAGCAGCAGGCGGTGCGCATCGGGAATGAAGGCGATGCACATCGCTTGCGGAAAACATGCAGTACTTTTTCTGAAAACAAGCAAGGCTTTAAAAAAGAACATGCAAGGGAAAGAATCGGGAGAAGAAACGGCTTCCATGTCGTTTTGGGAGCATTTGGACAGTTTGCGCTGGATGCTGTTGCGCATCTTGGGAGTGGTTGCAGGCTGGTTTGTAGTGTTTTTTCTCTTGATGCCCAAGCTGTTCGATGCTTTCGTGCTGGCTCCTTGCCGGAACGACTTCGTTACGTATCGCTGGTTGCGGGAGATTCAGGCAAAAGTAATGCCTTCGTTGGCCGGGCAGTTTGAGGAGTTTCATGTAGAGCTGATCAATATTCAGCTGACGACGCAGTTCTTCCTGCATTTTACGACGGCGCTCTGGTTTGCGCTTATCTGCTCGGTACCGTTTATCTTGTGGCAAATCTGGCGTTTCGTGCGCCCCGCGTTGTATGAGAACGAGCGCAAGGGGATGCGTTCGGCCTTCCTTTTGAGCAGTCTTTTCTTCTATTTGGGAGCGGCTTTGGGATATTGGCTCGTTTTCCCGCTTACTTTGCGATTTCTTGTGGGCTATGAGCTGAGTAGCCTTGTGCCAAATACGCTGACGCTTACGTCCTATATGGACAACTTCCTGATGTTGATACTGTTCATGGGGCTCGCTTTCCAGCTTCCTTTGCTTTTGACTCTGCTTCAGCGTATCGGAGTCTTGTCGCGCCAGCTCCTGGTGGCTCATCGCAAGCATGCTTTTGTAATACTCGTGGTGCTTTCTGCCATAATCACTCCCACGGGCGACCCGTTCACTTTGCTTTTGGTCGCTTTGCCTTTGTATTTGCTTTACGAGTGTAGCATATTCATGATGCGCAAGGCATAAATCTTTCATTTGAAGCCATTCAGTCTTAATCTTTTTCCTATCTTTGCTTGCGAGAAGATAGGATGCGGATTGGCATAGTCGAGGTGAAAACTTTGTTTCCCCTTGCCTCTGCTCTCACCTTTCACTATCTTTGCCCATCATGAAGGCCGCTTTCTGCATGCCGTGCTCTGCAGGGGTGGCATATTTGCATATATTTTAGTTTCCGCCATGTCTCTACTTGCCTACATATTCCGTTTCGTGCGCTATTTGTTACGTGCGCTGGCAGTCGTGTTGGTAACGGCAGGAATCTTGTTTTATCTTCCTCCGGTGCAGAGCTGGTTGGGGGCTAAAGTGTGCGATATCGTGGAATCATCCACCGGAATACCGATAGAGTTGCGTAAGCTACGTATCGTTTTCCCGCTGAACTTGCGCCTGGAGGGCGTAACCGTAGGCGATTCTTCGCTTCGGATGGAGCATCTGACCCTGAAAGTGGGGCTCGACCGTCTGTTGGCAGGCGAACTGTCGGCCGACGAGTTTACGCTGGGCGGCGTACAGATGAAGACCGGCAGTTTGATAGAAGGAGTAGAGTTGGACGGAACCGTTGCTCGTCTGAGTGTGCGGGCCAAGCGCTGGGATATGGTCAGTCATACGCTGCTGGTCAATGATTTGCAACTGGATGAGGCTGACGTGCAGCTCTCTTTGCGTGATACTTCCGAGACTCCGCCGGATACTTCGTCGACTTCTTTCCTGAACAGGATAACGCTGTTGAAGGGTGGCTTGCACCATGTGCGTTTTTCATTGCGTATGCCGGACGGAGGAATGCGTATGTTTACGGATGTCGATACGTTGCTTGTGCGCAATGCGGCAATAGGTTTGCAGGAAAAGCGTTACCGCGCTCGGGAAATAGAACTGGCGGCTCCGGCGTTGTTCTTTGCTATGAAGAACGAAGCGGAGCAGGGGGAACGTGCCGATAGCCTGAGCCTTTCGCTGCGGCGGAGCCGTCTGGTTGCTCACGATGTAGAGATCGGATTGGAAAAGGAATTGTATTGTCTGAATGGCCTGCGCTTTGAATCGGGAGAAATGGCTTATCATGCCAACCAAAAGTCTCCCGCTGAGGGGTTCGATCCAGAGCATCTTTCTCTGTTGGGAGTTCGTCTGGAGACGGATAGGGTGTGCATGGAAAAGGAAACATACTTGGCCCGTATCGTTCAATTTACGGGACGTGAACGGAGTGGGCTATATATAAATAAGGTAAGCGGTGAAGCCGCTTATCGGGAAGGCGAAGGCCTGACGGCCGATTTGTTTGTGCAGACGCCCAATTCCCGCTTCGATTTACGAGGCAAGTTGCGGAGTTATCTGTGGGACGGCAAGGGTATGGATGGAAATTCTGAGCTGTCTTATAACATCCGGGTAGGCTATCGCGATATGCGGCTCCTTTCTTCTTTGCTGTTGGATATGCCCGGAAGTAATTTCCCGGCACGTGACTTGCAGATAAGCGGGCGGGTTGCGGGCAAAGGACGTATATTGAACCTGCTGAAGACGGAAGCACTTTTGCCGGGAGTTTTCCGCATGTCGGCCAAAGGAACCTATGATTTCGCAAAAGAAGCCGTTTCGGCCGACCTTTCGACCGAAGGCAACAATCTAAACCGGCTGGTGCCTTGGATAATGGGGCAGCCTTCAGGAACTGCGGTGCAGGAAGGTTTGCATTTTCCGCCGGACTTGCGGCTTCAGGCTGCGGTGCATGGCAAGGGAAACCGCTATCAGCTTGCGGCGGAAGTGGCTGATTCGATTGGAAAAGTCAGCCTGAATGCAGCTTATGACGCACGCAATACGAGCTATGAAGCCACTCTTTCGCTGGATAGCGTGTGGGTGAACAATTATTATCCCGTGGATTCGGTAACGGACATTACCGCCGATTTCCACTTGCGCGGGCGCGGCACGGATATTTACAGTGCCCGTACGCAAATGGAGGCCGATTTTTCATTAAAGCGCATAGGCTTCCGCAACGGGCAGCTGCGTTTTATTCGTTCGCAGGCAACGCTTGCGAAACATCAGCTTCATGTTGATTTGGAGGCAGACAATCTTTTGCTGAATATGGAGGCGCAGCTGGATGCTAAGCTGTACCGTTCGAAACCGCTTGTAGCCGATCTTGCCCTTGACATATGGGATGCTGACCTGAAAGCGGTGGGGCTTGTGGAGAAAGTACCGGAAGATTTCCCGTTTGGCATATCGCTTACTGCCCGATTAGAGGAGGAAATGACGTCGTTCGTACTGCAAACTGGCGATCTCTCTTTCTTTTTCGACGGAAAGGGACACTTCTCTACGTTGCAGACGCAGGTGACGAAGCTGGTATCCCTGCTGCAAACGCAATTGGAGGCTCGAAATCCGGAACAAAGCAAACTGAAAGAGCATTTTCCCGAGGCGCAGTTGCTGATAAGGGGCGGTGAACACAACATTATAAACTATATTCTGAAAGAAAGGACTTCACTATCGGCCGGAAAGCTGAACCTTATGATGAAAACTTCCCCCGAAACAGGCATTTCGGGCACGGGATATTGCTACGCCCTGCAGGCTGAGGAGGAATTCACGCTGGATACTTTACTGATTCGCGTGGAGCAGGATTCATTGGGGATTGGGCTTTTCACTACTTTCATCAATGGTCCGGAGAATCCAGCTTATTCTTTCCAGGCACAGCTCAACACTTTGCTGAGCGACCACGAAGGGAAAGTGCGTATCTACATGCGCGACAGCGATGGAGACGTGGGAGTTAATCTTGGACTGTACGGCCGGATGCAGGAAAACGGCTACCATGTCTCGCTTTATCCCTATGAACCGGTCGTAGCCTTCCGCAAGATGCAGCTCAATCACGATAATGAAATCTGGATTCGCCAGGATGGCCGTGTATTTGCCGATGTGCGGATGCAGGAAATGGGCGGCGGAAACTCTGCAATCTCAATCCTTTCGAACGATACGGTGCAGGCCGAGCAGGATTTGTCCCTCAGTGTGGCAAACATAGATGTGGCCGATGTAGTCCGTTCCTTCCCCTTCTTGCCCGACATAGGCGGTATTCTGGATGCAACCGTCTCCATTCGGAAGAAAGACCGCCTTCGCTTTTTGGTAGATTCCCGCTTGCAGCGTGGAACATTCAATGACATGGAACTGGGCGACCTGGCCCTTCGCGGAGGATATATGCCCGATTCTTTGTTTGATACGCACTCCGTTGCGGCGCAGCTTACGCGAAATGGGGAGCGTATGGTAAGCGTAGGAGCAAAATTCAAGAGCGAGAGCAGCGAATTACTCTCTTCGCTGATTACCGTACACGGCATTCCGCTGGAGTTGTTCAATGGGTTTGTCCCAGCTTATGACACCTATTTTTCCGGTACCCTTGCGGGAAAATTGCGGGCATCGGGCATGCTTGAGAAGCCGGTGCTGAATGGCGAGCTGCATTTCGACTCTTCGCGTGTTGTGGTGCCGGCTGCCAATCTGAGCCTGACTTTGGACACCCAGAAGATTTATGTACGCGACAATGTGCTTCATTTTAAGGAATACGACATTTATGCTTCGGGCAAGGAACCTTTCCGCATAGAGGGTACGGTCAGCGCCACGGATTTCACGGCGATGCCGGTAGCCAATCTTACCCTGAAGGCCGATAACTATCAGTTGATTAACCGGCGCCAGCGTGACAAGGGGACGTTGCTGCTCGGTAAACTGATTGTAGGGCTGAACACAACGCTGAAGGGCCCTCTCGACCGTCTGCAGATGCGCGGAAATATGCGCATACTGGGTTCTACGGATTTGACCTACATAATGGAAAATTCTCCCTTGACGGTGGAAGATCAGCTCAATGAGCAATTGACTTTCGTTGACTTCTCCGATACGCTTTCCGTTGCCTCTTCCGAATCCGATTCCCTGGCGGCAATTGCGGCTTACCGTCCTTCTTCGCTCGACATGTTGCTGCAGTTGACGATCGACCCGACCGTGCACATGCGGGTGGAACTGACTAAAGACGGAGAAAGCTACGTCGACCTCGAGGGAGGCGACAACCTGACTTTGCAGGCCACACCGCTGAGCGACCTGAGTCTGAACGGGCGTTACTCGCTGAACAACGGCACGATGAAATATGCCTTCTCGATGATTCCGCTCAAGGAGTTCAGTCTTCAGCCGGGAAGCTACGTTGCTTGGAATGGGAACTTGATGAATCCCACTTTGCACCTTACTGCGGTGGAAACAATACGCTCCACTGTGACGGACGAGGACAACCAGTCGCGCGGAGTGAACTTCGAGATTTCCATAAATCTGACGAACACGCTGGAAAATCTGGGCGTCTCTTTCGATATTTCGGCTCCGCAAGATGCAGCCATGCAGGAGGAACTGAACGCATTGACCGTGGAAGAGCGGAGCAAACAGGCGATTACGACGCTGGCCATGGGCACTTATTCCGGTT
This sequence comes from Bacteroidaceae bacterium, assembly GCA_050946375.1. Lineage (GTDB taxonomy): Bacteria > Bacteroidota > Bacteroidia > Bacteroidales > Bacteroidaceae > UBA1794. Next base: position 23,520 of record JBMNUT010000017.1, read on the forward strand.
CGTCGAGCGGCGGGCTGAAAGTGAACGACGCATTGAACTCATTGCTGCAGAGCCAAATCAATTCTCTGGCGGGCAATGTGCTGAAGAGTACGGACCTTTCCATAGGAATGAGCTCTTATTCCAACGACGGTACGGCCGAAGGCGGACAAAGCACGGAGTACACGTACAAATTCGCCCGTCGTTTCTGGAATAACCGCATTCGCGTCGTCATCGGCGGAACCATTACGCAGGGAGCCAATACGGCCAGCCGGAGCGAGTCGTTCATCGACAACATATCCATCGAGTACAACATCGACGAAGCAGGTACGAAGTCGGTACGCATCTATTACAACAAGAACTACGAGAGCATACTCGAGGGCGAAATCATCAAGACCGGTGTGGGCTTTGTCTACCGGAAGAAATTGAATACGTTGCGCGAACTGTTGCCCTGGTACAAGTTCCGCAGAAAAGAAAAGGAGGAGACGGGAAATGACGGAGAGCAGGAATAGGAAAAAGTCTCGCTACTTTCGGGCAGAAGCCTTGCAGGTTTTCGCAAAGCGCCTTGCAGCTTTTTGCGAGAAGTCTTGCAGAAGAGTTATCTTCCGGCGGCATTCCGGACGTGACCCGTGGACTTCGTTTGCCTGGGGAACGGTGTGCTTGGGAATGTGGCTCTTCATGCTCGGCGGAAGCGGTTGCTCTACTACGCGCAATTTGCCCGAGGGGGAAATTCTCTATACGGGCGTGAAGAAGATAAAAGTAGTCGATACCGACAAGGAAGTACTGCATGTGGCCGACGACGCACTCACGGAGGCGAAGGCGGCTATCAGTGTCCCGCCCAATAATTCCCTGTTCGGAAGTTCTTCTCTGCGCAGTCCGTTGCCGATAGGGCTGTGGGTCTACAATTCGTTTGCCAAGTATAAGAAAGGAGTCGGCCGATGGGTTTTCCGCACGTTTGGTGCCGACCCGGTGCTGCTTTCTTCGGTCAATCCGGAAGTGCGTACCAAGGCGGCTGCCAATCTGCTGCACGACTATGGCTTCTTTCGAGGTAACGTCACGTTCGATACGATTCCGGCTGGAGAGCGGAAAGCGAAGCTGGCTTACGAAATAACCCTGGGTCCGCCGTATTATATCGATACGATCATGTATCATTCCTTCAGCGTGGGAATCGACAGCCTGTTGCGCAAAAATCGCTCGGAGAGCTATCTGAAGCAACATGCCCTCTTCAGTGTGGAAAATGTGCAGCGTGAGCGGAAACGCATTCAGACGCTGCTGCGCAACAGGGGATACTACTATTTTGAGTCGTCGGCTCTGCAGTTCGAGGCCGACACGGTGCATGGCCCGGGGAAAATCAGCCTGCGCATATCGCCCGTGCCGGGCGTCTCGCGGAGGATGCGTACGCCTTGGACCATCGGAAAGCGCAGCGTAAATCTCTACCGCTTTTCCGGTGAGCAGCTGACCGATTCGGTGGTCTACGAAGACCTGACGATACGTTTTGCCAAATCGCTCGAGATGAGGCCTTCGGTGCTTTATTCCAATTTCCGTCTTCCCGCGGGGCAACTCTATACGGAGTGGAGGGATGAGCTGGTTTCCAACCGCTTCTCCCGGCTGAATACGTTTCAGTCGTTGAACATCGATTACCGTCCCGACTCAATCGGGCACAACAGTCTGGACGTGACGATCGAAGGAATATATGACGCGCCTTATGATGCCGTATTCGAGGCCGACTTCACTTCCAAGAGCAACAGTCAGCTGGGGCCGGGAGCAGCCTTTACGGTGACGCGGAAAAACATATTCGGCGGCGGCGAGTCGCTGTCTTTGAAACTGGAAGGCAGCTATGAGTGGCAGACCGGAAACTCGGCTTCGGTGAGCGACCACTCACTCATCAACTCCTGGGAGATGGGTACTTCGCTGTCGCTTTCGTTCCCGCGTTTGCTTTTGCCCGGCGAGTCGAAGCGGGAGAGACGCTTTGCGCAGTCTACCGATCTGAAACTTTCGTTTACCCGTTACAACAGGGCAAATTATTTCCGCATGCTTTCCTTTGGCGGCGAGATATCGTACCAATACCAGAGTTCCCCTGTGCTGAAACATACGATTACGCCGTTTAATCTGACGTTCAATGCCATTCGCGCCAGCACGGCTTTGTTCGATTCCATACGCGCTGCAAACCCGGTGTTGGACCTGAGCTTGCGCAACCAGTTTATTCCTGCCATGAAATACAGCATCACTTTCGACAATTCGGGAACGGACCATCGGAATAAATTGTGGTGGCAGGTGAATTTTTCTTCGGCGGGTAATCTGACTTCTCTGATATACCGTAGTTTCGGCAAGCGCTTCGATGAGGAAAAACAACTTCTCGGCGCAGCTTTCGCCCAATTTCTGAAGCTCTCGGCTGAAGGACGTTATAACTTGAAAATCAACAATGCGCAGAATCTTGTGTTCCGGCTTTATGGAGGCATCATCTATTCGTATGGAAACAGCCAGGTGGCTCCCTACAGCGAGCAGTTCTACATAGGCGGTGCCAACAGTCTGCGTGCTTTTACTATCCGTTCGATAGGTCCCGGTGCCTATACGCCTGACCCGGATAATGAATATTCCTACATGGACCAGGCGGGCGACATAAAGTTTGAGGCCAATGTGGAATACCGTTTTCGGCTTTTCGGCTCTCTGCATGGAGCGCTCTTTGCCGATGCGGGCAACGTGTGGCTCTTGCGCGACGATCCCTCACGCCCGGATGCTACGCTCAAGGCTGGGCGCTTCTGGAAGGACCTTGCACTTGACGTGGGTGTCGGCTTGCGCTATGACTTGGATTTCCTGGTGCTGCGTTTGGATGCGGGCTATGGATTGCACGCTCCGTACCGGACTAATTATTCCGGTTACTTCAACATACGCAAGTTTTCTGATGCCATTGGCTTGCAGCTTGCCATAGGTTATCCGTTCTGAGGCGGGAAGTATTCGTAGAGAGAAGCGGGGAAGAAGGCGGCTTGCTTCTCGTGAAATCGGGACGGGGGAAGTGCTGATAGGGCGTTTTTCTGCAGAAAAGGCAACAAATAGCATGGTGATTCAACCGGGAAACTGTAAATTTGAACGAATGTTATATCTGCTTTACGCATAATTCACTACCACTATGAACCCAAAAAAACTATTGAATCGTGCCATTCTGGCATTGATGTGCGCCTGCACCGCATCGGTATGGGCGCAGGATGCCGAAACCATGTATAAATATCTCATGCATTCGAGTGGCAATGTGCTCGGAAAAGATGCGGACGACCGTGCCGTACTTCTGGACAAGGCCGACAGCCGTGCCGGGAAGTTGCAGCTTACGCCTGCCGGCAATGGCTACTATTATATAGGTGCGGCCGACGGCGTGGGATATATGCAGCTCGAAGGCAGTTGGAACACTTATTTCCGTCCGGATAATTCTACGGCCAATGCGCAATATGCCGTCGAGACTTCCGGGGAGGGGCGGTTCGTGAAGCTGAGATGCCTTGCGAACGGTTTGTATCTGGGTACGGACGGTGCGGAAGTCGGAGCCCATGTGTATTCCGACAAGGACGGAAGTAATACGCTGCATAGCTGGTATCTTGCAGACGACAAGAATGCAGGAGTACCGGTGGACACGATGGAGAATGTGATCAATCCCGACGCCGTGCGCCAGCAGTTCGAAGGCTGGGGAGTCTCGCTGTGCTGGTGGGCGAACATGTGCGGGAAGTGGAGTGATGAGAAAATAGATGAGATTGTAGACTGGCTGGTCAGCCCCGACGGACTAAACTACCGCATATTCAGATACAACATAGGCGGAGGCGACGACCCGGAGAACCGGAATTGCACGCCGCACCACATGGGCAACGGAAAGGGCCTGCGCGCCGAGATGGAAGGCTTTAAGGATTCGTCTGATGGCGACTACATCTGGACACGCGATGAGGCGCAGCGCAAGATTATGCTGAAGATAAAAGAGAAGAGACCCGATGCGATATTTGAAGCATTCAGCAACTCATGTCCTTATTATATGACTTACAGCGGATGCTGTGCCGGCAACGACGATGCAAGCAAAGACAATCTGCGGCCGGAATACTACGAGGAATTTGCCCGTTACCTGGTCGATGTGTGTAAGCATTACAAGGATGAATATGGCATAGAGTTCAGAACGCTCGATCCGTTCAATGAGCCCTTGACGAGCTATTGGGGCAGAAACGGCGGGCAGGAAGGCTGCCATTTCGATGTGGAGTCGCAGATTGCTTTTCTGAAGATACTCTACCCGATTCTTCAGGAATCAGGCTTGAATACCGTTATTTCTGCATCGGACGAGACCGATGTGAGCCGTTCCGTAAGTACCTTCGAGGCATATAAGGAAGCGGGTGTGCTGGATTTGGTGGGACAGTGGAACACGCACACTTATGGGGTAGACAACAAATCACGTACACGTTTGTGCGCGCTCTGTGCCGATGCGGGTATGAGGCTGTGGATGAGCGAGACTGGTCTGGGAGGAAGCGGCATTTCCGGCAATCTCGAACTGGCGCAAAGGCTTATGGACGATGTGCGCTACATGATGCCCTCTGCGTGGATCGACTGGCAGTATATGGAAGAGGGCAACGACCAATGGTGCACCGTGAGAGGAGACTTCGCAGCACAGACTTATGAGAAAGTCAAAAACTACTATATCAGGCAACAATTCAGCCGTTTCATAAAGGAGGGTTACACGATTCTCTCTACAATAAACGACAATGTGCTCGCCGCGCGCAATGATGTGGGCGACACTCTTGTGGTTGTGGTTATGAATCGCAACGCTTCGCCTACGGTGCAGTCCATCGACCTTTCGTTTTATGAATCGGCAGGCAGCGGTATCGAAGGATGGCGCACAAGCGAAAGCGAGGACATGGCTGCTTTCGCTGATTTTGAACTGGAGAACGACCGACTTGTGTTTGAGGCTCCGGGATTGAGTGTGACTACGCTTGTTTTGCCGGTTGAGATGAAATCTGCTCCTCAGTACGGGAGTCTGGAAGAAGGAGTGCCGTATGCTATTGTCCCCCGCATGGCTTCGGGCATGTCTGTCCAGGCACGATTGGGCGAGAATGCTCACTTGGAACAGATTTCGCTGTCGGAAGATAAGGCGTGGAAGCTTGAAAAGGCAGGAAACGGATGGAAAATAGTGCGCGACGGGGTAAGATTGACATACGACGATAGCTACTTCGTAACGGCGCAGGAAGCCGATGTGCCCGGTGGGCAGACGTTCGTGTTCGAATCCATCGATGAACCTTATTTTAAGATAATGACCGAAGACGGGACAAAGTGCCTTGACCTTGAGAACGAGAGTACCGGTTCGGGAACCAACGTCGGGATATGGGAATACGGCGATACCCCTACCGGTGTGCATCGCCAGTGGCTTATGCTGTGCATACCGGAGAAAACAGGCGATGTGGTCGGAGGAATTTCCGATCTTGGCAGCGATAAGGAAGAGGAATATATAATAGGTATGGACGGGGCCGTGAAGATTTACGGGGAATGGACTGTGCGCCTGTACACGACCGGGGGTATGCAAATGGCATGTTTCGAGAGTAAAGATGCGGAGAACATCATCCCGATGGGTGAAGGTCTGTACCTTGTTTCGCTCGACAACGGCAGGGAGCGGCATGCAAAAGTGATATGTGTGAAAAAATAAGTAGTTTGCCTGCCCGTTTGGGAAAGCTCGGGAAATTTTGGATAGTGCAAATAAAAAAGCGGGACGATTGGGCGGGATTCGTGTTTAATTGTGTATTTTTGCGACAGTATATGCTTTAATCTAATTATAAATACTAAACATTTATAGTCAATGAAACCTACCTTATTTGTATTGGCCGCCGGTATGGGCAGCCGTTACGGAGGCCTCAAACAGCTTGACGGTCTCGGCCCCAATGGGGAAACCATCATGGATTATTCGATTTTCGACGCAATTCGCGGCGGTTTCGGAAAGGTCGTATTCGTTATTCGTAAAGATTTTGAGCAGGATTTCCGCGACAAGATTTTGAGCAAGTACGAGACTCGTATTCCCGTAGAACTGGTCTTCCAGGATATTCACGACCTGCCTGCAGGCTTTGAATGCCCTGCTGAACGCACGAAACCTTGGGGTACGAACCACGCTGTGCTTATGGGTAAGGATGTTATCCGAGAGCCTTTCGCAGTAATCAATGCCGATGATTTCTACGGACGCGACAGTTTTGCTGTAATCGGTAAGTATTTGTCGGAACTTCCCGAGGGAACTACGAACAAATATTGCATGGTAGGTTACCGTGTGGGAAATACATTGAGCGAAAGCGGCGCAGTAGCTCGTGGTATATGCGGCACCGATGCGGAAGGCAACCTCACCAGCGTGGTAGAGCGCACCGAGATTATGCGTGTAAACGGGCCTGTTTGCTACAAAGACGAGCAAGGAACGTGGGTAGCTATCGACGATAACACGCCGGTGTCCATGAACATGTGGGGCTTTACTCCCGACTATTTCCAGCATTCGGAAGCCTATTTCGTAGAATTCCTGAAGCAGAACCTCAATACTCCGAAAGCTGAGTTCTTTATTCCTTTGATGGTGAACAAACTCATCAATGAGAAAACAGCTACGGTGAAGGTACTTGATACAACTGCAAAGTGGTTTGGTGTTACTTATGCAGCCGACCGTCCTGCTGTAGTGGCTAAGATTAAGTCGCTCGTGGATGCTGGCGAATATCCTTTGCACCTCTTCTAATGATTATTTCAGAGTCAAGTTACCATTGATTATATGGTCGGCTATCTGAAATAGAAGATTTTGTTTGTACATAAAGCGGTGTGTCAAAACGGAAGTTTTTGATGCACCGTTTTTATTATATATTAGGATGTACGGGAAGCAGTGCATTGAAAGTGGAGGAGAAAAAGGAGGATTATTCTGTGAATAGGTGAAACCTGAATCATGGGAATATCTTCGTTAGTAATGTTTAGATGCGTCGCTTTATATTATATGTATATAGACAGTTGGGAATACCATGAATCTTTGTTTGTCGATAGGATAGGGGGGAACAAATATTTCAGTTTGCTTTAAATGTGGGTAGTTATTGAGTTGTTCGTGCCTCCAACATCGCTTTTTCTTTTTCTCCCTTCCTCTTTTCGTCTAATCTTGCTTCTCTTCTGTGCGATAAACTCGTTTGCTTATCGTTCTTTTGAGGTTTGTTTATCGGTAAAACAGTGTATTTTCGGGCTTGAAATTACTCATACTATATAAGAGTGAGTAACCCACAGAGTGTCTGATCGCAGTACCAAATCGGTTGCAAATGTAGTGTAAATAATAATGACACACAAGGATTTGGCCCTTAAAATTGCGTCTTTCGGGTATTCCTTCTTCCCCTTCTCCAAGTTCATTTTACTCATAACAAACCTTTCCTTTCTATTCTGATTAAAACGCTGTAATATAGCTGGATAGGTATGCTTTTGATTACTCATTATTATATAGAGTTCTACCGCCTCTGCCAGACCCTTTCCGGCCTGTTCCCTTTGGCCTTTTCCACAGTCGTTTTGTGGCTCTGGAAGAGGAGAAGAGAGACTGTCCTGAAAAGATTTCTTTAAATAACCAAGGTCATCCGCCGTATGTCCCTGACTCCTACCGACCCATCCTCGGAAGCAACCGTCCCTTCGGGACAACCCGCCTCCGCCACATGGTACGCCCTGCGCACCTTCTATTGTAAGGAAGAAGCCCTTGGCGAATACCTCACGGGCGAAGGCCTGCACAGCTTCATCCCGATGCGTTATGCCGAACGCCCGAACGGCGAAGGGAAACCACACCGCGTACAGGTTCCCGCCGTGCACAATCTTGTTTTCCTGAAGAAAACGTTTCAGACCCGCGAGCTGAACCGCCTGCTGACGGCTTCCCCTGTTCCTTTCCAACCGCTGAAGAAGGCCGACGGGAGTGCTCCGGCAGAAATTCCCGACTCGGCAATGACCGAGTTCCGCGCTGTCTGCGACCCGAACTACACGGGCACTGTTTACCTGGACTCCGCGGAAGCCGATGCCCGCCCGGGCAGTAAGGTGCGCGTCATCCACGGCCCTTTCACCGGACTGGAAGGCAAACTGACGCGCTACAAAGGACGTTACTACGTCGTGGTGAGCCTCGCCACGGTCGGCGTGTTGGTGCACATCCCCAAATGGTACTGCGAGAAACTCGAACCCTGAGCCGCCCGACGTCCAACCCCACCGAATACCTAACCGGACGAACGATTTCCCCTTCGTCCGCACCCACCATAAAACGAGACACGATGTCTTTATCCTCGTACTTAAACGAACTGTCATCCCTGTTGGAAGCCCTTCGCGCTGCCGACCTCGACGACCCTCAACCGCTTGAAGAACGCCTTTTCCGCCTGACGGAAACGCTGCTCCCCCTGCGGGGCGCCACTCCCGCGGAAGACGCCCTCCTCTGCATCCTCCTGCTGGAATCCCTGCAAGAGAACTGGTACAGCACCCCCGCGCAACGCGCCCATCTGCCCAATCTCTTAGAGCGCGCCGCAGAACTGCAAACGAGCCTCCCCGCAGACGCTGCCGCCTTGCGTTACCGCCTGCAGACCGTCCTCAAACATTACCTCCCTGCCGCCTGAAGCAAAAGACAGAAAAAGTCCCGCATCTTTTCCCGATTTCCCTTGCATCCGCATCGAAAAAGCAGCAAGGGAAATCTCCGGCTGCCGCAAGGCAAAAAAAGAATATATACATAATAGTGAATATACGCAGTAAACTTCGGAACAATAAAACGCTGTTTGTGAACTTCTCTTATCTGAGTATTCTGCAAATTTTCATTATTGTTTTCCCATTACTGACTTATCCTTACCTGATTAGGGTAATCGGTTTGGAACTATATGGAGTTGTGCTCTACGGTCAAACGCTGATGACATATGTTTCGTTGCTTATCAACTTCGGTTTCAATATGTCCTCATCCCGTGAAGTGGCGATTCATCGGGAAAATCCAACAGAGTTATCACGTATTGTTTCAACTACTTATTTCTGCAAATTCCTCCTGTGGCTGCTTTGTGCCGGGTTGTATTTCACGGTAATTTCCATAGTCCCGTTCTTTCAGGAATATTATTGGGTATATGCCTTGTCATACATGCTAACGATCAACGAATTACTTCTTCCAATTTGGTTCTTCCAAGGCATCGAGAAGATGAAGTACATCACGCTGGTCAATGTCTCGACTCGCCTGATTTTCGTCGTGGCTATCTTCGTGGTAGTTCACCATCGGGAAGATTATCTCTACGTGCCTCTGTTGAACGGTATCGGCTCCCTTTTTGGGGGGCTGATGGCCTTGTATATTGTGATACGGAAGGAGCGTGTCCCGCTGCGCCTCCCTCGTCTTTCAGACATTAAGGGCGGTTTTTCGGCCAGTTTGCCCCTCTTTGTCTCCACCCTGTCTACGCAACTTTATGCGAATGTAAACAAATTGGTGGTGGGAACTTTCCTCGGTATGAGCGAAGTGACAATCTATGATCTGGGGGAGAAGATAGTACGGCTGATAAAGATACCGGTGCAGATGATTTCCCAAACCACCTTTCCGAAAATATCCCGTGAGCGGAATATTGGTTTCCTCAATCGTTTGATGCGAATTCTCGGTTTGACGGTAAGTTTCATTTATGTTTTGTTGTTTATCCTTAGCCCTTGGATTGTGAAAGTCTTTACGGGAATGGAACTTCCGATGGCTACGGACGTCATGCGTATTCTGGGTATTTCGGTAATTTTCTCCTCGCTTAACCTTTTCATGGGCGGTAACCGTCTGGTGCCCTTCGGGCATTCCAAGATATACATGCGGGTGATGGTGCAGAACTGCCTTTCCTATTTCGTTTGTTTGGCCCTGCTCTATTTCATTGGAGGGATAGATGTGTACACCATTTCCCTGCTTTCCATTTTTGTGGAAATCGTATGCTGTGCCCAGTTGCTCTATTGGAATAACCGGTTGGGGATATTGAGGAAATAGTTTTATGGAAAATATCTTTTCGCGAAAGAACTTGTCGCAATTCAGCATTTTGATGGCATTTATTGTCATTTTGCGTTCTGCGGAACCTTGGTTCTTGTGGGGAGACACTATGGCATACAATATGGCAATTCTGATGTTCTTAGGCTGCCGTGTGTTGCTGATGAAGAAAATTTCCTCGCGTGTTGTAGTCTTTTTCTTGTTTCTCTATTTGTTTTATGTTTGGATTGGGGTCTACCAAGCAAGTCGTTTGCTTGGTTTGTTGACTTCTCTACTCAAGCGTTTTTTGCCTTTGTTGTTCATCTTCATGATGACTCGGGCCGAACATATCCGTCTGAAAACCATAACAATCAATGTCTTTTCGCTGATAATTTTAGTTTCGCTTGTCGCCTATATACTGATGTTGTGCGGATTCCATTTGCCGTACGTACAACTTAATCACCCGCTCAATACTTGGTATCCTCCGTTTCTTAATTACTATTTCTTTGTAACTGAACTGAATGTAGGGGAATACCTCCGTTTTCGCAGTGTCTTTACAGAGCCGGGGCATTTAGGCATGTTTTGCGCTTTGTTTTTGTATATAAATGGATATTCCTTGCGTAAGCCCCAAAATGTGATTTTACTGGTAGCCCTCATCCTGAGTCTTTCTTTGGCCGCTTATGTCTTGCTGGTAGTGGGTTGGTTCATATATAGTGTAATGCTTGGAGTCAGTTGGAGAAAACTGGCCAACATGTTGCTGGTCGGTGCTTTTTTTGTGGGGGCAGGTTGGCTTTACCTTTCCAGTCGAAGTGGTGAGGTGCTCCAAACATTGATTCTTGACCGCTTGACCTATGACGAGAAAAAGGGGCTAAAGGGGAACAATCGGAATACCTATGATTTCACTCGCGTTTACAACCTATTAAGCACATCGGAATACCTTGTGGGGAAAGGTTCAGATTACATGAAAGACCGCTTTGGTAGCACGGCCAACAGTTCTTATCGGAATTTTATCATGACGAATGGGTTAATTGGGCTGATCCTTATGCACGCTTTGTTTTTATCTGTAGTTTATGTTTTTCCTTCCCGCTTGGCTTTTGGGCTGTTCCTTCTTTATGCAGTGTCTTTTGTCCAGCGCCCATATTGGTTATGGGAAGTAGAATCTTATATGTATTTGTGTGCGGTTGTCCTGTTTTATTATGAAACGATTGCGGTGAGGCGTGGCAGCTTAAGTAGAACTTAGTATTATTTATCTTGGGAGTAATAGCGGATTATGCGTGTTCTATATATCAAGAGTTCAACGACTGTATTTGGTGGGGGTAGTAAGTCTTTTGTTATTATGTTAAAAGGGTTGATGCAGAGAGGTATAGAACCTTTGGTGGTTTTCCCTGCGCGGGATGGACTAAATACAGTATTGCAGAAGCAGGGTATTTCGACTATAGTACTTTCTTATCGTATGGATGTATGGCCTCCTTTTAGAACAATAAAAGATTGTTTCCTATTTCTTCCTCGTTTATGCGTACGGCGGTTTCTCAACATGAGAGCCTATAGCCGATTACTTTCAGTGGCAAGGCAGTTTAAGCCGGAACTGATTCATACAAACGTCAGTGTGATAAATATTGGCTATAAGGTTGCAATGAAATTGCGAATTCCTCATGTGTGGCATATCCGGGAATATGGGGATTTGGATTTTAAACTGTACCATTATCCTTCTCGCCGGTACTTCCTACGTAGCTTGAAAGCAGATGGTTCTTATTCTATTTCTATTACGAAAGATATTTTCCGTTATAATGGGTTACAGGAAGAGGGCAAACATTTCCACCAAGTGATATATAATGGCATCTTGTCAGACACAGAAGTTTGTCTTGACAAGACTAAAGAACCTTATTTTTTATTTGCGGGACGTTTGGAGGCGAACAAGGGTATTGCTGAGTTACTAAAAGCTTTTGCAGAATTCAAACAGTTGCGTCCTGCTTCGGTAAAAAGATTGTGGATTGCCGGAGACACGGAGAATAAGTCTTATGATAGCTATTTGAAGTTTGAGGTAGTACGGTTGCAGATAGCATCTGAGGTAGAGTTTTTGGGAATGCGGGAAGATGTCTTGGATTTGATGGCCAAGGCTTATCTGATGATTGTTCCTTCTGTATCTGAAGGCTTTGGTCGTATTACTTCCGAAGCAATGTTTAGAGGTGCCTTGGTTTTAGGGCGTGATACGGCGGGTACCAAAGAACAATTTGACAATGGGCGTGAACTGACAGGACAAGAGATAGGTCTGCGTTTTACAAATCATGAGGAATTAGTACAACGTATGTGTGAAGTAGAAGACCGAGGCATTGAATCCTATTTTTCTATGATAGAACGTTCGCAGACGGTGGTACGAGAGTTGTATTCTGTGGAACGGCATTCGAGGCAAATTTATGATTTTTATACCGATATTTTGCGCTGATGAAAAAGTTGTTATTGTTCTTGGGAAATTTGTGGTCATGGCTTTATCCTTTATGGATGGCGGAAAAGATGAATGCTGTCAGATGTTATTTGTACACAGGATATTATAAGTATTCCTTTAAGTCTTTTGGTCGCGGATCTACCGTCAAGCCCTCGTTTCGGGTAGTGCGTGGATTGAAATACATAACGGTTGGTGATAAGACATCCATTGGTACGCAAGTGGAGTTAACAGCTTGGGATAAGTATAAAGGGCAATGCTTTTGTCCGGAAATCGTGATAGGTAGTGGAGTGTCGATCCGAGATTATTCTCAAGTGACGGCGATCCGAAGCATCCGCATAGGCAATGGGGTACGAACAGGCCCCAACGTCCTGATTACGGACAATGCACATGGGGCTTCGGTGGCAGAGCTGCTGGAAACCGCTCCCAATTTGCGGCCTTTGAGTTCCAAGGGGCCGGTCGTAATCGAGGATAACGTGTGGATTGGCACCAAGTCGTCCATCATGCCGGGTGTGCGCATCGGCCGTGGGTCGATTATCGCGGCCAACAGCGTCGTGACCCACGACATTCCTCCTTATTGCGTGGCCGCCGGTGCGCCGGCAAGAGTGGTGAAAAAGATGAATTGAAGTAGTGGATGATGAATAAAAACAACCATAAGTCTCATAAACTGATGGCAAAAATCAGATCAATAGCTTTTTATTTACCCCAATTTCACCCCATTCCGGAAAATGATGAATGGTGGGGAAAAGGTTTCACAGAGTGGACGAATGTAGCCAAAGCCCGTCCTTTGTTCAGAGGACATGAACAGCCACATATTCCCGCCGATTTGGGTTTCTATGATTTGCGCTTGCCAGAATCGAGAGAGGCGCAGGCAGATTTAGCCCGTAAGTACGGGATAGAAGGATTTTGCTATTGGCATTATTGGTTTGGCAATGGACGGAGGCTTCTTGAACGGCCTTTCCATGAAGTCCTTGAGTCAGGGAAGCCCGATTTCCCCTTTTGCTTAGCTTGGGCAAATCACTCTTGGATGAAAAAATTGTGGGATCCTAAAGCTACGTTTAAGGATAAACTGTTGATGGAACAGACTTATCCGGGAGATGAAGATATTGAAGCCCATTTTTACACAGTATTGCCTGCTTTTAAAGACAAGAGGTACATAACAGTAAACGGGTGTCCCTTGTTCATGGTTTATGCCCCGCTGGATTATAAGGAAGTAACCCATTTTATTGCGGTGTGGCGTTCTTTGGCTGTTCAAAACGGGCTGAAAGGGATTTATTTTGTGGGCCAGGGGAGTATGGCTCAGCGAGAGCGTATCCTCAGTCTGGGATTCGATGCATTCAATGATGCTACGGTCTTTGGTGTGAAGAGTGCGCAAAATTCTTTTGTATTATTTGTACGGAAGGTCATTGCCCGTTTACTGCGTTATCCGATAACTTACCGCTACGAAGAGGCCATGAAATATTGGGTTCACCAAGAAGCAGCATGCTCAGACACAATCCCGACTATAATTCCCAACTGGGATCATAGTCCAAGATCGGGAGTTAAAGGCATTATTTTAACTCATGCTACGCCAGAGCTCTTTAAAAAGCATGTGGAAGAGATTGTAGAGTTGGTGAAAGGGAAGCCGCAGGAAGAGCGGATTGTCTTTATCAAATCGTGGAATGAATGGGGAGAGGGTAATTATTTGGAGCCCGACTTGCAATATGGTTGCAAGAAATTGGAAGTTTTCCAGGAAGTAGTTTTTCGTGAGTAAGTCTTTTCGCTTTCATATTGTGTCATGAAGATATTGCATGTGATCCCCCAAGTACGTATTGGAAATGGGGCTGCAAAGTTGTTGTTTGATCTTCTTCCTTACCAAAAGAAGGAGTTTGAACGTGTGGATGTCCTTACGTGGCAGGTGTTGTCTCCTTCGTTCGCGGAGGATATCCGTGCGCTTGGGTGCGGTCTGGAAGTATTGGGGGTGGGGTATTACAATCCATTGGTCTTGTTTCGGTTGGCACGAAAGATGAAACAGTATGATGTTGTCCATGTGCATTTGTTTCCTGCGTTGTATTGGGTTGCTTTGGCTAAGGTGTTTTGTCATAGGCGGTTGAAACTTGTGTTGACGGAGCACAGTACTAAAAATAATCGGCAAGGAAAACCTTTGTTGAGATACGTAGAGAAATTTATGTATCGGCAGTATGACCGGGTGATTGCCATATCGGGAGCCGTGAAAGAAGAATTGAGTAGATTGATACCCCCTTCACGTGTTGAAGTCATTTATAACGGTATTAACCTCCAACAGATAGCAGAAGCACCTCCCTTGGAGCGAAAAGATTTGGGGATACCGCAGGATTCTTTTGTGTTGGTGCAGGTTGCCCGGTTTTACCCGCAAAAGGATCAGAAAACGGTGTTATGTGCTTTGTCGGATTTGCCTTCTATGTTTTATGCTGTTTTTGTAGGCGATGGACCTCTCTTGCAAGAGCATGAGGAGTATGCCGCTGCCTTAGCGGTACAAGAACGTGTTCGTTTCTTGGGTGTGCGTAACGATGTTTCATCCGTGTTGAAAGTAGCTGATGTGTTCGTTATGTCATCCCATTTTGAGGGGTTTGGCTTGGCGGCCGTGGAGGGTATGGCTGCCGGATTGCCAGTTGTTGCTTCAGATGTGGAAGGACTACGGGAAGTGGTAGCAGGGGCGGGGGTGTTGTTTGTACCTCACGATGAAAAGATGTTGGCTTCGCAATTGACTCGTTTGGCATATAAACCAGAGTATTACCGCCAAGTGGCGGATGCATGCAAGAGAAGAAGTAGTCTTTTCGATATAAGAAAGATGGCAAAGGAATATTCGGCTGTGTACGAAAAACTTTAGCGGATGAACTTGTTTTTGAAGGGGCTTTAAAATAATCTTAGTGTTGATTGTTGATTTCCCGAGGAGTCATGCGATTTCTATAATTAGAATTCCCAATTTTCTGTAAAAATAGAGATTATCGTTTTCCCTCCTTATGGCAAATCTGTATCCGTCAAGGGGTAGGGAAGCGGATAGATTGTTGTCGTTTCAATAATACTAAACTTTAGATACTTTTATGAATATAGCTATTGTAGGCACAGGCTACGTCGGGCTTGTGTCGGGCACTTGTTTTGCCGAGATGGGCGTGCGTGTGACGTGCGTGGACGTGGATGAGGCCAAGATCGAGCGGCTGCGCCACGGGGAAATACCCATTTACGAACCGGGGTTGGAGGAAATGGTCCTGAGGAACTGTAAGGAAGGACGCCTTTCTTTTACGACCGACTTGCGGGAATGCTTGGACGAGGTAGAGGTTGTGTTCAGCGCCGTGGGCACGCCGCCCGACGAGGACGGCAGCGCCGACCTGAAGTATGTGCTCCAAGTGGCACGCACCTTCGGGCAGCACATTAAGAAGTACACCGTGTTGGTCACGAAGAGCACCGTCCCCGTGGGCACGGCGCAGAAAGTGAAGCAGGTCATCTGCGAAGAGTTGGCAAAGCGTGGCGAGGACGTGCCCTTCGACGTGGCTTCCAATCCTGAGTTCCTCAAGGAGGGTGCAGCCATCAAGGACTTCATGTCGCCCGACCGCGTGGTGGTTGGGGTAGAGTCGGAGCGGGCCAAGGATTTGATGAGTAAACTTTACCGGCCTTTCCTGCTGAATAATTTCCGGGTTCTTTTCACCGATATTCCCAGCGCCGAGATGATTAAATATGCGGCCAATTCGATGTTGGCCACGCGCATCTCGTTTATGAACGATATTGCCAACCTTTGTGAACGGGTTGGCGCGGATGTGAATATGGTGCGTAAAGGCATCGGTTCGGATAGCCGCATCGGGAGTAAGTTTCTCTATCCGGGCTGTGGCTATGGTGGCTCGTGTTTTCCGAAGGATGTGAAGGCGTTGATTAAGACGGCTGAGAAGAATGGCTACGAAATGCGCGTCTTGAAGTCGGTGGAAGAGGTGAACGAGGCACAGAAGTCTGTCTTGTTTCGCAAGCTCTGTAAGTTCTATCCGGATCTGAAGGGGCGTATGGTGGCTCTTTGGGGGCTTTCGTTCAAGCCGGAGACGGACGATATGCGCGAAGCTACTTCGTTGGTTCTGATTCGGTTGCTCGCGGAGGCCGGCGCACGGGTGAAAGTCTATGACCCGGTGGCTATGGACGAATGTCGCCGTAGGGTAGGCGAGCAGGTGGAGTATGCCCGGGATATGTATGAAGCGGCGGTGGATGCCGATGCGTTGTTGCTGCTGACCGAGTGGAAGCAGTTCCGGTTGCCGGCCTGGGCCGTGCTGAAAAAGGTGATGAAGCGTCCCTTGGTTCTGGACGGGCGGAATATCTATGATGCAACGGAGCTGGAGTCTCTTGGCTTTACTTACGAGTGTATTGGCCGAGGGGGTGCAGAGGCGTAATTGTGTACCCTTGGGCCGGAGCCGGAAAAGCAGGGATGCTTTTTCCGGAAAGCACTGCAGCTTTTTGTGAAAAGTACTGCAGGAAGTGGTGTAATTCCACGGTAGTTCTTTTTAAAATCGGATTTATCTGAAAATCATATTATAGTCACATGGCGGAGGATTATGGATTGGTTTCCATCATCACCCCGTCGTATAATTCTGCCGAGTTTATCGCCGATACGATAAACTCTATTTTGTCGCAGACTTATTCGAACTGGGAATTGTTGGTGACGGACGATTGCTCTACGGATAATTCCCGTGCTATCGTCCAGAGTTATGCGGCGCGTGATGCGCGTGTTCGGCTGTTTTGTCTGGAGAAGAATTCCGGTGCTGCAGCTGCCCGGAACCGTTCTATCGAGGAGGCACGCGGGCGTTTTATTGCTTTTTGCGATAGCGACGACCGTTGGTATCCGGAGAAATTGGAGCGGCAGCTGCGCTTCATGCGGGAACGGAATTGTGCTTTGTCTTATACTTCTTATATGGTGTGCGACGAGCAGAATCGGAATACCGGCATTGTAGTGTGTACGCATCGCGTCAGTTTTGCTTCTCTGAAGCGCGACGACGGGATAGGCTGTCTCACGGCTATCTACGATACGGAGAAGGTAGGGCGGGTCTTTGCCCCCGATTTGCGTAAACGGCAGGACTGGGGGCTTTGGCTTCGTGTGGTGGCCCGTTGCCGGATTGCTTATGGCATGAAGGAGCCGTTGGCATATTATCGTATCCGTAGCGGTTCGATATCGCGCAACAAGATGTCGTTGGTGCGTTTCAATATTTCGGTTTATGAGAAAGTGTTGGGATATTCGCGCATCCGCGCATCCCTGATGTTCTTGTTTGTCTTCCTCCCCTCTTATTTTATGAAGAAGTTGCGGTTGCGCATAATCAATGCCTGAAGTCCTGTTTCGGAAGCGTTCGGATTTTAGGTCGGAAAAATAGGGTGAATCGCCGGTGCAGAAAGTTGCTTCTGCACCGGCGATTTGTCGTTATAATACGCATCTCTCGCCGCTTTTTGTGATGAAAATGTAGTGTTTTTCTCTATATATAAATAGGTGTTTTCCTCATTTCTTAGATTTTTTCGCTGTTTTGGGTGATTTTTTTGCGGGGTGTTCTTGCGTGGAATGGGTAAAGTCCCTACCTTTGCACCCGCTTTCGACAAGGAAGTGACCTTGAAGGAGCCACGGACAA
>JBMNUT010000018.1:0-38373 GCA_050946375.1 Bacteroidaceae bacterium
TATTGACGGAGCAGTAAGCCAGGAAAAGAGATAATATAGCCTTTTAATACTTAAAACATCGTAAAAATAAACGAGCAAAATCTGCAGCGATTTCCTGCACAGAGATAGTATAATTGGGCAAAAAACCGAAGGAATGAAGCCCTGAAAAGGTCGCTTGAGAGCCTCTTTTTTGCCCTCAGACGACGAAAAAGAACGCGGAAAACGGCTCACTCCGGCCTATTTTGAGGCTATTTTTTGCCTAAAAAGCGACGAAAAAAGTGCGGAAAATGGCTCTTTTGAGGGTTGTTTTTGCCCCAAAATCGACAAAATAACGTCGAAATAATGCCGAAATAATGCCGAAACTGCAACGAAAAACAGCTTCTGAGAGGCTATTTTCGCCCCTCAAAACAATAAAATGACGACGGAAAACGGATCCTGAGAAGCTGTTTTTGCCCCGAAACCGATAAACCAACGACGGGAAAACGGATTCTTAGGAGGTGTATTTTGCCCTTATAACGGCAAAATCTGCAACAGAGGGAAACAGTTCTTAGGAGAGATATTTTGTCCTATAAACGGGCGAAAACAGCGGTGGAAACAGGTTTCCTTCTCTTCTTCTTTGCCTCCCTTAAAAGGAAAAATCCCCCGAAAGGGGAAGATTATCGGCCCTCCCCCCTCCCCCGGGCGGCTGGGGGGCACGCTGTGCACATGGGTTACGAGAAACTAAACACAAATTAGGCTTTCGAATCCTTAAAACTCCATAAAAGACCGAAGACCGCACGACCGCGGTCTTTTTTAGGGGTATAATAGTTTGGCGCGGAGCGTGGGGCCTCTGTTTCAGGGGTTTGCGCTTCGCGCCTTGGTGTGTGGATGGAGGGGTGTGTGCTGTCTGGGGACAGCATTTTGGGGCGAAATGTGCTGTCTGGGGACAGCACGGGGTGTGGTGGTGGAGGGAAAGAAAAAGGGTGCGAAGCGCGGGCCTCCGCTTTCGCGGGGAGGTGGCGCTTCGCACGGTGTGTGTGGGGGGAGGGGATATATAATTATGTGTGGGGCGGCGGGCTCAGAGGTTTGCCTGGAAGAAGCGGGCGATGAGCTGGAAGAGGTGGCTGCGGGTGGCGCCGCCGGTGAGGTTGTGGTCGCGGTTGGTGTAGACGTGCATCTGGAATTGTTTGCCGGCCTGGACGAGGGCTTCGCTGAGCTGGGCGGTGTGCTGGTAGTGGACGTTGTCGTCGGCGAGGCCGTGGATGAGGAGGTATTGCCCTTGGAGCTGGGGGGCGTGGCGGAGGAGGGAGGTGGTGTCGTAGCCGTCGGGGTTTTCCTGGGGTGTGCGGAGGTAGCGCTCGGAGTAGGCGGTGTCGTAGAGGCGCCAGTCGGCGACGGGGGCTACGGCTACGACTGCCTTGAAGGGGGTTTGGGGCTGCATGAGGGCGAGGGTGGCTATGGTGGCTCCGTAGCTCCAGCCCCAGATGCCGATGCGACGGGGGTCGACGTAGGGGAGTGTGGCGAGGTGGCGGGCGGCGGCGGCGTGGTCGGCGGCTTCGAGGGTGCCGGGCTGGCGGTAGGTGGCGCCGCTGAAGTGGGCGCCGCGGCCGCCGGTGCCGCGGGGGTCGACGCTGGCTACGAGGTAGCCTTGGGTGGTGAGCCATGCGTCGAAGCCGAGGAGGTGGTGGCTAAAGCCGATCTGCCAGCTGTCGGCGACTTGCTGGGTCTTGGGGCCGCTGTATTGGTAGATGATGAGGGGGTAGCGGCGGCTGGGGTCGAAGTGGGCGGGCTTGAGGAGCCAGCCGTTGAGGGTGGTGCCGTCGGGGGTGGTGAACTGGAAGAGTTCGGGGGTGGGCTTGTCGGCTACTTGCTGGGCGAGGGTGGCGGCGTGGGTGTCGGTGAGGTTGGCGAGGGTTTTGCCTTTGGCGTTGAGGATGGTGGTCTGTGGATAGGTGGTGAGGCTGGAGTGGGTGGCGATGAGGTAGGTGCAGGTGGGGGTGGTGCAGGTGGCGCGGTGGGTGCCGGGTGTGGGGGTGAGGTTGGTGGTTTTGCCGGTCTTGAGGTTGGTGGTGTAGATGGCGGTGTGGAGGGGGTCGCCGGGGAGGGTGGCGCGGTAGTAGAAGTTGCCTTTGGCGGGGTCGTAGCCGTAGTATTCTTGTACTTCGGTCTGGTCGCCGGGGGTGAGTTTCTTGCGGAGGGTGCCGCCGGGGGCGTGGAAGTAGAGGCTGTTGTAGCCGTCTTTTTCGCTGAGGTAGGTGAATCCGTCGGGGTAGAAGTGGATGGCGTCGAGGTTGTCGGGGTTGATGTAGTATTGGGCTTGGTCGCGGAGGAGGAGTCGGCATTCTCCGGAGCGGGGGTTGGCGGCGTAGAGGTCGAGGGTGGTCTGGTTGCGGTCGAGCACGACGAGGGCGAGGCGGTCGGGCTCGGTGGTGAAGAGGAGGCGGGGTACGTAGTCGGTGGGCTTGAGGGGGAGCTTGAGGGTGCGGGTTACGCGGGACTTGATGTCGTAGGAGTGTACGCTGACGCGGGGGTTGGGGGTTCCGGCTTTGGGGTACTTGAGGCTGCTGATGCCGGGGTATTGGGCGTACTGGGTGAGCTCGGGGGCGGCGCCGGCGTAGAGGGGGAACTGGTAGGTGCCGACTTCGCTCTCGTCCCAGCGTACCCAGCAGAGCATTTGTCCGTCGGGGCTGAAGGTGAGGGCGTTTTGCATGGCGAATTCTTCTTCGTAGAGCCAGTCGGGCTTGCCGTTGAGGACTTGGCCGGGGGCGCCGTCTTTGGTGACTTGCGACTCGCTGTTGTTGAAGAGGAGCTTGACGAGGAAGATGTTGCCTTGGCGGACGAAGGCTACGAGGTTGCCGTCTTGGGAGAATACGGGGTTTTCCTGGGGGCCGCCGTCGCTGAGGGGGTCGACGGTGGAGTTGCCTATTATATATAGGTAGTAGGTGGCTACCATGGAGTGGCGGTAGAGTTTTTGGGTGGCGGTGCGGAGGAGCATTTTTCCGCCGTCGGGGGAGATTTGGAAGCCGTCGATGCGCTCGAAGGGGCAGTCGCCGATGGTGGCTATGTCGAAGAGGGTGCCGTCTGGCTCGCCGGTCTGGAAGTTGTAGCGGATGACTTGGGTGCCGCTGGGTGAGAGGCGGGCGTAGTGGGTTCCGTCGGGCAGGGGTATGGCTCCGGCGGCGGGGTCGACGGGGGCGTAGGTGCCTTGGATGGCGTCGTCGAAGGTGAGGTGGGTGGTCTGGGCGCCGGCGGGGCTGCCCATGGTCATGCAGCAGAGGGTGCTGAACAGAAGGGCTTTTTGTATATTCATGCTTTTTCGGTTTTTTTAGGAGGGTGAAACGGGTTGAGTGAAGTAAGGAGGGCTGTGCATGTGTGCAGGGTATCCCTCTGCACAGCTCCCCCACCCTTTTTCTTCGTGCAAGCAAAGATACGGTAAAAAACAAAACCGCAGGGCGTTTCGGCGGGGAAAATTCGTCCTGCGGCTTTGGGGAGGAAAAGGGGATAAATAAAATAAGGAGGGAGGGGCGGATTACTTGTGCTGCTCGAACAGCCAGTCTTGTATGCCTTCGATGCCGTAGGCTACGAACCAGGTGGCGCGGTGGTTGCCGCCGACGAGGTGGGTGAAGAGCAGGTGGCTTCCTTCGGCCCGCATCTTGTTGGCTTCTTGGGTAAACTGCTCGGGGGTGAGGGTCATGTCCCACGTGGCTTCGGCGACGTCGCTCCCCTGCTTACGCCAGGTTTCTACCGCTTGGGCTTGCAGCTCGCTCGAGGAGGCGTCGCCCTGGCAGGAGATAATCCACAGGTTCTGCCGGTCGAGCGGGGCCATGACCGATGGGTTCCACTTGCCGGCTACGAGCAGTGCTCCGGCAAACAGGTCGGGCTCTTTCAGCATCAGGACGATGGATGACATGCAGCCCATGGACTGGCCGGTGGTGTAGATGCGGGTGCTGTCGACCGAGTAGCGGGTCTGCAGGTCCTTCAGCAGGGCGAGGGTGGCATCCAGATGGTGGCTGTAGTTCCAGTTGTCGTCGACCGTAATGAAGGGGTATTCGGGGGCTACGACGATGCATTTGTGCCGAGCTTGTGCTGCCGGTTCGGCCCAGGAGGTGGCGCCGTTGCCCTGGTAGAGGGTCTGCTTGACCGGTCCGCTGGCTACTCCGGCATCGTGGATGAAGAGCACCAACGGATATTTCTGGCTCGGGTCGTAGTCGGCCGGCAGATAGAGGTTGTAGGGCAATGTCTGTCCCGTATAGGGGCTTACGAATTCGAGCTGCTGGAAGTCGTCGGCCACGAGGCACTTCTCGACCGTGCTCGCCATCGGCTCGCTGCTGGCTGCGTAGGTCTTCCCGGAGGTTGTCTTGATGTCTTTCGACTGGTAGACAACGGCATTGCCGGGATATTCATCGCTGCTTCCCGTGCTCCATCCTGCCCTCAGCCCGGGGCCGCCCTGCATGCGGGCACGCTCTTCCTTCTGCTCCATCTCGGCCGGCGTAGGCTGCTTCGGCTGGGCATAGAGGTCGACTTCGGCCTTTACTTCGACAATGACATACGGTCCGTCGCTCCCCTCGGCGGCGGTGGAGGGGGCCGTGTTGGAATAGACACGTGTCACGTCTTTTCCCTCTACCCGATAGGAGTCGGCCGAGAGGCTGCGGTTGCTGATGGAGGCGTCGTACTCCAGCACTACGGTGGCGAGTTTGCGTCCGTCGCCCAGCACTTTGCTGATGGCCGTTACCGATTTTACGGGGTTTGAATCTGTTATGGAGTTGTTTTGGGCTTGTGCCAAGCCGAGGATTCCTACCAGAACCATAGTGAAGATTGCTCTTTTCATGTCACTAAGTTTATAATAAAAAATAAGAAGAGTAAGCACCTAATCAAGAGATTTCACCAGGCATATCCGCTGCAAAAATAGAATCTGCGGCGCAATATACGTTACAGCTTTGTAACAAAAAGCGACTTTTTGGCCAAAACTCGCGGGAAAAAGCTAAAAAAAGAACCCTCATTGTTCCGACAGACTACGGAAAAAGAGGATATTTGCAGACGAGAACAATAAACAATTTATCACCCCTAAGACGAAAGATGAAGAAATACCGGATTTTGGTTGTAGACGACGAGGAAGATTTGTGTGAGATACTGAAGTTCAATCTTGAGAACGAAGGTTACGAAGTAGATACGGCCCACTCATCCGAGGAGGCACTCAAGCTGGACCTGAAGGTCTACGACTTGTTGCTTCTGGACGTGATGATGGGCGAAATCTCAGGCTTCAAGTTGGCCAGCATGCTCAAGAAGAAGAAGGAAACGGCTCAAATCCCCATCATCTTCATCACGGCCAAGGATACGGAAGACGACACGATGACGGGCTTCAGCCTGGGTGCCGACGACTACATCTCGAAGCCTTTCTCCCTGCGCGAGGTGCAAGCCCGCCTGAAGGCTGTGCTCCGCCGCACCGCACCGCAAGAGACCCGCACCGAAGAACCCATCATCTACAAAGGGCTCTGTATCGACCCCGCTCGAAAGAGCGTGACCATCGACGGCGAAGAAGTGAGCCTCACGAAGAAGGAATACGAAATTCTGATTCTCCTGCTGCAAAACAAGGGGCGCGTCTTCTCCCGTAGCGAAATCCTCTCGAAGGTATGGACGGACGAAGTGTATGTGGTGGACCGCACAATCGACGTCAACATCACCCGGCTCCGGAAGAAGATCGGGGCCTACGGGAAATACATCGGTACGAGGCTCGGTTACGGATATTTCTTCGAACAAGACTGACACGCTCATTTTCACATGAAATACTCTCGGCGAAACAAGCATTCTGCCTTTGCGCAAACACTCTTCCTTTCGGTCTTTTCCCTGTTTCTGGTGTTCTGCGCATGTACCATCTGGTACCAATACCATCGGGAGAAAGACTACAAAATAGGGTTGCTCTACCAGAAACTGGAAGACTACAACCGGATTCTCATCGACGAGCTGCAATACATAACCCCCAAAAACGGCCAGACCGACGAGGAGACGAAGCGAAAGTTGGTGGAAAGGCTGGAGAAGTATCTCCCCGAACATGATCTGACCGACTTCCGCGTTACGCTCATCACGCCGGAAGGAAGCGTTTTCTACGATACCGACGAGGAAACCCCCTCCGATTTGGAAAACCATCTGAACCGCCCGGAGATACAAGATGCCCTGCGCAAGGGAAGCGGCTACGACGTACGGCGCAATTCGTCTACCATAGGAAAAGAATACTTCTACGTCGCCACCCGGTCACCGATGGGCTACTTTGTGCGCACGGCGCTCCCCTACAACACGCAGCTGGCTGCCTCGCTCAAGATAGACTATCACTTCATCGGATTCTCCTGCTTCCTGCTCCTGGTGCTCGCCATTTTCATCGGGCTCATCGTGCGGAAAGTGGACATCACCATCATCAAGCTGCGCAGCTTCATACGCAAAGTGGACAGCGGCGCTACCATCGACGAAGACGAGGAGAAAGACTTCCCCAACAACGAGCTGGGCGAAATCTCGCAGCACCTCATCCATATCTATAAGAAGCTGAGCGATGCCAAGCTCCAGCTGCTCGACGGACGAGAACGGCTGCTCGAACAGAAAGCCATCCAGGTGCAACAGCGCAAAGAACTGACGCAAAACGTGGCCCACGAGTTGAAAACACCCGTAGCCAGCATACAAGGCTATCTGGACATACTGGTGAATACGCCCAATCTGCCCCCCGAAAAGCGGGACACCTTCCTCAAGCAATGCTATTCGCAGAGCACCCGCC
Source organism: Bacteroidaceae bacterium (assembly GCA_050946375.1). Taxonomy (GTDB): domain Bacteria; phylum Bacteroidota; class Bacteroidia; order Bacteroidales; family Bacteroidaceae; genus UBA1794. The sequence goes on from JBMNUT010000018.1 coordinate 6,719, forward strand.
TCGCAAACCTGCTGAAAGACATCTCGCAACTTACACTGATGGACGAAGCCTCCGACATGATTTCCAAAGAGCTGCTCGACATACGCCTCATAGTCTCCCGCCTTCAGGAAGAACTGCGCATCAACTATGAAGAGCACGGCATGCATTTCGAAAACAAGCTCCCTACCCGACCCATGCTCATACGCGGAAATCAGTCGCTCATCTACTCCATCTTCCGCAACCTCATGGACAACTCCATAGCCTACGCTGGCGAAAATGCCACCATGACCATCGAGCTGCTCTCGAAAAGCAACGACCCGATGTTCCGCTTCCGCTATTCCGACAACGGGCCGGGCGTAGGAAAAGAACACCTGAGCCGCATCTTCGAACGGTTCTACCGCGTAGACAAAGGCCGTTCGCGCAAGATGGGCGGAACAGGACTGGGACTGGCCATCGTAAAAAATGCCGTATTACTACACAACGGCACCATAGAAGCCTACACAAACACACCGCACGGGCTGTGCTTCGAGTTTACCCTCCAAGCCAAATAGCCCTGCAAAAACACAACAAACTCCTTTTCTTTTCTCCACTCGCGCCGAATGCTTCCACAAGAACATTCGGCGCTTCTCTTTATTTCCCTTGCATCTTTTCCCGAAAAGCACTGCACCTTTTCCCGAAAAGCATCGCACCCTTTTCTCACCCCCACGGCAAATATTTCCCAGACAGACTTTGGCTATTCGCACAAAAAAGAAATATATTTGCGAAAATAATACTTATCAACGAAATAACTAATCCGACACACGATGAGAAAAAACCTCTTACTTTCCGCTTTCGGCCTGCTGCTTCTGGCCCAACCGGGTGCAGCCAAACCGAAAGAAATCAAACTCGACTCGCCCGACGGGCGCATCACCGTAGCCATAACGCTCGACGAAAAAATCAGTTACTCCGTACTTCTGAACGGGAAAGCCCTCTTTTCCGACCCGGGAATCGCACTGCACCTGCAGGACGGCACCATACTCGGAGCCAACCCCAAACTCGCCAAGCAGAAAACACGCACGGTAGACGAAGAAATCGATGCCCCCTTCCACCGGAACCCCCGCATCAAAGACCAATACAACGAAGTAGACCTGAAGATGAAGGGCAACTACGGAGTGCGCTTCCGTGCCTACGACAACGGAGTGGCCTACCGCTTCTACACGCAGATGAAAGACTCCATCGTCATCGCCGCAGAAGACCTCACCCCCACCTTCCCCGCAGACTGCAAGAGCTGGCTGGCCTACTCCACCAACCCGAAGAAGCCGATGGCAATGGCTTTCCAGAACTACTTCACCGAAGCCACCCTTTCGCAGACCGACCCGCAGCAACTCGCCTTTCCGCCCTTTGCCGTAGAAGTCGGCGAGCAGACTAAGGTCGTCTTTGCCGAAGCCGACCTCGAAGCCTATCCCGGAGTTTTCTTCCGTCCCCAGCCCCAAAAGCACGCACTCGCAGGCGTTTTTCCCGAATATCCGAAAGAAATGGACGTATATCCCTGGCGCGTACAAGATTATGTAGTCTCTACTGAAGAAAACTGCATAGCCCGTTGCGCCGGCACGCGCCAGTTCCCCTGGCGGGCATGGGCCATCTCCGAACAAGACACGGAACTCCCCGCCAACAACCTCGTCTATCTGCTCGCTTCGCCCAACCGCATCGGCGACGTGTCATGGGTCAAACCGGGCAAAGTGGCATGGGACTGGTGGAACGACTGGGGCCTGAGCGGCGTAGACTTCAAGGCAGGCATCAACACGGCTACCTACAAATACTACATCGACTTCGCCTCCCGTTACGGACTGGAATACATTATCCTCGACGAGGGCTGGTATGACCCCAAAAGCGGCGACATGCTGACCGTAATCCCCGAGCTGAATCTGAAAGAGGTCGTAGACTACGGCAAATCGAAGGGCGTGGGCGTCGTACTGTGGACGGTGTTCAACGTCATCGACCGGCAACTCGAAGAAGCATGCACCAAGTATGCCGCCATGGGCGTCAAGGGTTTCAAGATAGACTTCCTCGACCGTTGCGACCAAACGGCAGTAGAACGTCTCTACCGTATTGCCGAAGCCACGGCCAAGCACCATCTTTTCGTAGACTACCACGGTCTTTTCACCCCGACCGGACTGCAACGCACTTATCCGCACGTGCTGAATTTCGAAGCGGTCTTCGGCCAGGAGGAAGTGAAGTGGGAGCCGGTAGACAAAGACATGCCCCGCTACAACGTAACCTTCCCCTATCTGCGCATGATGTGCGGCCCGGTCGACTATACCCCCGGCGCCATGCACAACGCCACCAAGAAAGACTGGCGCCCGATGTACTACACGCCGCAAAGCATGGGAACCCGTGCGCACCAAGCGGCTTGCTACGTAGTATTCGACTCGCCCTTCACGATGCTGTGCGACGCACCGACCGAATATGAGCGCGAACCGGAATACACGAAGTTCATAGCCTCCATCCCCACCGTCTTCGACGAAACCCGCATCATCGCCGGACGCATGGGCGAATCCATCGTCACCGCCCGCCGAAAAGGCAGTGACTGGTACGTAGGAGCGCTCACCAACTGGGACGAACGCACGCTCCAGATTGCTCTCGACTTCCTGGAAGAAGGAAAAACCTACGAGTTGGAATACCTGGAAGACGGCATCAATGCCGGAAAACGGGCCAACGACTACAAAATCAACCGTCTCGACAAGGTAAACTCCTCCTGCACCGCCACCCTGAAGCTGGCCTCCGGCGGCGGAGCCGTGTTCAAGTTTAAAGAAAAACGGTAATGCTTTTCCCCGAAGAGTGCAGGGACTTTTGCACGAAAGTCCCTGCACTCTTTTCTAAAACCGCTGCCCCTTTTCCAAAAAGGGAATGCCCCTGTTCCTGAAAGACAAAAGAAAAACGACTAAAAGACCATGAAGGAAAAATTATTCTATACCCTCATTGCCGCCGGGACCTTGCTCCAGCCCCTCTCGGCCCAGCAGGTAGAATGGAACTCCCCCGGTGCAGGAAACCCCATCCTGCCCGGATACTTTGCCGACCCAACGGTGAAAAAGATAGGCGACACCTATTATATCTACGCCACCACCGACGGAAACGGCGGCGGACTCGGCCCTTCGCAAGTATGGACTTCGAAGGATTTCGTAAACTGGACCATCATGCCCATGAACTGGCCGCGTACCCATTGGATTTGGGCACCGGACGTAATGGAAAAAGACGGTAAATTCTATCTTTACTACTGCCAACCGTGCCAAATCTACTGCGGAGTGGGCGAAACGCCCCGCGGACCGTGGACAAACATCCTCGGCGAAGAAGAAGCGGTGCTCGTCCCCGACCGATATGTGACGAACGCCATCACCCTGGACGGCCAGACTTTCACCGACGACAAGGACGGGAAAACCTATCTCTACTTCGGCACTTGGGGAATTTACCCCGGCTTTGGCTGCGGAGTGGCCGAGCTTTCGCCCGATCTCAAAGGCTTTGTGCGAAAGCGCCTCATCGTTAATACGGAAGCGACCGACTTTTTCGAAGCTCCCTTCGTCGTTAAGAAAAACGGCATATACTACTTCATGTACTCCTCCGGCTCTTGCCACGACGACACCTACCGCGTGCAGTACGCTACGAGTACCGAAGGCCCGATGGGCCCGTATGTATTCGGAAAAAACAACCCGATTCTGGCCACCAATGCGGACAAAACCATCGACGGCCCGGGGCATCACAGCGTTTTGCAGGAGGGAGACAACTATTATATAGTATATCACCGCCACAACCTGCCCGGCTCTACGCGAGGCATGCACCGCCAGATTGCAGTAGACAGGCTCGTTTTCGGCCCGGACGGCACGATTGAAAAGGTAAATGCCGGGCATAACGGCATCGGATGCCTGCAACCCAACACAAACCCCTTCGCCAATCTGGCTTTCTGCAAGGAGGTTACGGCATCTTCCTACTACAACGACAATTTTAAGCCTGCCTATGCCGTCGACGACAACAACGCCACTCTCTGGCGGCCCCGCACCACGGGCACGGAGTGGCTGCAGGTAGACTTGGGAAAGGTGGAACAAATCGAGCGAATCTGGACGCAATTCGAATACGCCACCTCCTATTATCAGTATTACATCGAGACTTCGGTCGACGGAAAGCAATGGTCCATGTTTAGCGACCGGCGTGAAAATCTTCAGTCCGGCAGCCCGATGGTCGACTACGGCTCGGCTCAGGCCCGATACGTGCGGCTCACCGTGACCGGAAACGAGAAGAACGGTTTGAGCGGCGCCGTATGGAACTTCAAAGTATTCTCGGCCTACAAAGAAGACCCTCCCCAGCAACTGATCTGTTTGCCCGCCTCTTCGTACGAAAACGGCATGTGGAAAAACAACATGGGCATGCTGGCACGCGGCTTCCGCCTTACGTCCGGCACGGCAAAGTCTGCCTACACGATGGCTCAAACGCCCGGTGCTACGGGACAAGAGGTCATATTCCTGGAGCCGAACACCCAACTCGTCATGGAAAACATGCCGGCACATTTCTACGAGAAGCGCCCCTATACGCTGAGCTACAAGGTGTACTGCTATCCCGAAGAGAGCCTGAATACACTCTTTACCTGGCACCCCTCGCAAAAGAAATATACGACCAAAAGCAAAAAGCAAGGCAACAAACAGCTCTATTCGGTAGCCATCGTGGCCGACGGCAGCAAGATTTTCTACTACGTAGACGGCGAGTTGAAACGCACCGAGCGGCAAGTTCGTTACGACCGCGCTACCTCGCCCGGCTTGACGCTGCAAAGCGGTGAAGGAAAAGTGGCAGTGACCGACATCCGGCTCTACAACTGGAAGCAGGAACCGGCCGAGATAAAATACGACGCCACCACGCCGATTGTCCCCGTTACCCCGGCATCGAAAGAACGGAAGGGACTGATCGTCGAGTTCACCGCCGATGACTATCTCGTCGGAAGCAGTATATCTTCCATCCCGAACAAAGCCCCCATGGGCGGAAACTTCCAGAGCCGCACCTCCAGCCTGCCCGTAGAACTGAAGGCAAACCGCAAGGCTTTCACCTTCAACGGCAGCCAGCAATTCCGCTCCGACTTCGGCCTTCCCACCACAATGACCGGCAATTCGCCCTACACCATCGAAGCCTGGGTACTGAATCCCGAGGCAGACGACACGGAATGCATCGTCGATCTGGTAGCCGCACAAGGGGAACTGGAAAAAATCTCCTTCGGCAACGGCACCAATCCCGACCGGGGACTCATCGGACACAACGGCTCTTTTGAAGACATGGGCCTGCCCGAAGCCGCCGAACCTACGGGACAATGGAAACACATCGCCGTGACTTTCGACGGTTACATGGAGCGCATTTACATCGACGGGCAGGAGGTTAAGGCAAAAGACATCGTGCTTCGCCTGCCGGAAGAGAGCGAGTTCATCACCCTCGGCCAGCAACTTACCGGCGAATCACCCTTCACCGGCTATCTGCACGCCCTGAAGATTTACGACATCGCGCGCAGCGCCGAGGAAATTGCCGCCGACGCGGCTGAAAAAAGCACCTCGCCCATCGCCTTCCTCTATGCGGCCCAAGACATAACCGACTCGCTCTTCACCAACGAAGGCAGCTGGGGCGGCAGCACACGCGCCATGAGCATGCCGCAAGCCTATGCGGGAAAAATTGCCCTGACGCAGCCCGTCACGATAAACTCCACCGCCGCCACAAAAGCACCGATGAAAGCCCTCGCCCTGCAATTTGCCGCGCAAGGGAAAATAAAGAAAGAGGCAACGCTCCTGGCCTGGGAAGGCTTCTCGCTGAAACTCACGAAGAAAGGCCTCGCCTACCAAGCGCCAAACTGGAATTCTGCCTGGGAATCCGACAAAGAGTCCGGCAAGAAAACGACCTGGGCCCCGGGCGAATGGCACCAAATCGTGCTCACCGCTCAAAACGAAAAATGGGCGCTGTTCGTCGACGGGCAGCTGGTTATGACTTTCCCCTACGCCGCCCTCTCGGTTCCGACGCAGCTGACCCTCGGCGATGCCGGAAGCAAGAAGCCGGCAGTCGCCACAGCCTCCGCGCAAATCTTCACCGACCCGCTCTCCGAAGTAGAGCTGAACGACCTTCAGACGAACGCCACAAAGAACGAATTGGCCGGCAAGGTATTCTCCGTCGGTGCGCTCCCCTTGTCGCCCGAACTGGTGCGGCTCACCGTTTACGAGGGCGGAAAACCGGCAACTCCCGGCACTCTTAAGTTCAGCTTCTCCACCGTCGGCGACGGAAACAGCTACTCTTGGGAACTCTCGCCCAACCGACTGATGAACCTGCCTGCAGGTACCACGCGGGCGAAGTACACCTTTGCCGTAAAAGATGCCTACGGCAATGTCTACCAAGGGCAGGAACCCGTGGAAACCGACGCATCGCCGTCCGTATTCAACGGCTTCACCTGCGGATTTGACGCAACGGCCGACTACCTTTCCAACCCCACTTCCGACGGATGGGACGGCCTGCTTGCCAATACCGACCCGCACTACGCGATGGAAGCCACTGCGGCCGACGGACAACTGACGCTCACTTCGCAAAATTGCTTCTTCAACCCCGACGGGAAAGACAACGGCCCGGTGCTCTACAAGACCGTAGAAGGCGACTTCCTGATGCAGGTGAAAGTGTCCGACTTTACGGGCCGCGCCAACCGCCGCCCCGTAGGATACGACGAAGGAGGCCTCATGGTGCTGGACTTGAAAGAAGACAGTACACAGAATGCTCTGCACATCGGCGTATTCCCCCACTACAATGTCGGGAACATCCTGACCAACATACGCAACGGACACCGCATGCAACAACAAAACAATGCCGCATGGGACTACCGACCCTACCTGCAAATCGAGCGGAAAGGCGATACGTTCTACGTGCGTTGCAGCACCGACGGGAAGAACTGGGAGGAAATGATCGGCTCGCCCGTGCAGCGTCGCGACCTGGCCGGACGCAAACTGAAAGTAGGTTTGTACCAGGTAACGTACGGACTGAACAAGGCCTCGTTCTCCTTCGACGATTTCCAACTCTGGCAACGCCGATAGGCCGCCTTTAAAAAGGAGCTCGGCTTTTCCGAAAAACCACTGCAGGTTTTCAGGAAAAGCCGAGCATCTTTTTTATTTATTCAGCGCTCTCTCAATGATTTCTTACCATACATTTCTTATATTCATGCAGATAATTACGAGCAGTTTGCCGTACATCAAACATTTTTTCCACGTAACTTGCCGCTTTTTCCGCCAGCACTTTTCGGTCAGAGCGCTGCATGATTTCCCGAATAGCGGCAGCACATTTTTCCACATTGCCCGAGGGAAAATGAAAACCATAGGCGCCATTGTCAATAACCTCCATCGGTCCTTCCTGGTCGGACACCAACACGGGAACTTTTGCGGCCATCGCTTCGGCAACAGTCAGCCCGAATCCTTCCCAACGCGAAGGCTGTACGAAAAGGTCATAGTCCTTCAGGTGAGAAGCGATGTAGGAAGGCGGTTTTGACCCAAGGAAACGTACGAAACTATCCAGACCAAGTTCTGCAACCAAGCCCTGTAAATAGTTTTTCGAGGCCCCTTCGCCAATAAAGTCAAGGCTGAAATTGCGTATTCCCCACCGCTCCACCAGCATGGCGCAGGCCTTCAGCAACAAGTCTTGCCCTTTCTTTTCATGAAAAAGACGGCTCACCTGCACCATTCGGAAACATTTTTCGGAATCTGCGGCCACAGACTGAGAAAAATTCTCCGGAACAATTCCGTTGTAGACCACAGTCGATTTGTATCCGTCCAGCTCCAAAGCCTGCTGTACAGAGCGGGAAATGGCAAAGATATGAGGATAATATCTCAAATAAGCCAAGTCTTCAGCCAAAGGAATATCGTGCATCGTGAAGACCAAACAACTCTTTTTCAATAAAGGAGGGAAAAGAAAACGTATAATCCCTGACTGATGTACATGAATCACATCAGCCTTTTCCCGCTGAAGCAGAAAATTCAAGCGAAACAGATAAAAAGGATTTTTTGAACCAATAGGGCGCCTTGTTTCAATTAAACGCACTTTCTTTCTATCAAGAGCATCTCGGAGACTTGACTCTACTCGATCATTTATAATGAATAAAGCCACTTCCGCTGCCTTGGCCTGCTCGTTGGCGATATTCACCAGCATGGTTTCAATGCCACCGTAGTCCAAAGTATAGGTAAGGTGAATGATCTTCATTCCTTTTCTCAGACGATTTCCACTTTCTGTGCCAGACCTTTCACTTCGTCGCGCAAGGCATTGAGGTCAGCCCCCGGGCGGCCGTTACACAAGACTACGCCCATCCGACGGCCCGGACGGGCAACCGGCTTCCCGAAGATGCGCAAATCGGCATTGCCGACCTGCAGGACTTGCTCTATTCCGCGGTACTCAGGCACTTTTTCCTCCGTCACCGATGCGAGCAGTGCCGCACAAGCTCCCGTTTTCTCCTGCCGGACTGCAGGAATAGGCCAGCCCATGAAGGCGCGCAGATGCAGTTCAAATTCATTCAGATTCTGTGTTCCGGCCAAAGTCACCATGCCAGTGTCGTGCGGACGCGGGGAAAGTTCGGAAAAGTACACGCCCTTTCCGCGAACGAGGAAGAATTCTACGCCCCAGATACCCGCTCCTCCCAGAGCGCGCGTCACTTTTTCGGCCATGTCCTGCGCCTCTTTCAAAAAGTCAGGCGCAATGGGCGCAGGCTGGAAGCTCTCGCGGAAATCGCCTCCCTTCTGTACATGACCGATGGGCGGGCAAAAGAGCGTAGGCCCGGCAGTTTGCGTCACGGTAAGCAGCGTTATTTCGCTATCGAAGCGGATAAATTCCTCAACTATCAACTCTTTTATATCACCGCGGCTGCCGTGCATGGCATAGTCCCATGCCTTTTCCAGTTCGGAAGCGTCTTTTACGACAGACTGCCCCTTGCCCGAGGAAGACATCAACGGCTTCACGACGCAGGGGAAGCCCAATTCGCCGGCAGCTTCGCGCAGTGCGTCGAAAGTCTGCACATAGCGATAGCGGGCAGTACGCAGTTTCAGCTCCTGGGCAGCCAGCTCGCGGATTGCCTTGCGGTTCATCGTATAGTTTACCGCCCGTGCGCTGGGCACTACATGCATTCCTTCGCGCTCAAGTTCGTAGAGTTTTTCGGTGCGGATAGCCTCGATTTCCGGCACGATGTAGTCCGGACGATGCTTGCGGGCTACGCTTTCGAGCGCATCCCCGTCGAGCATGTTAAAAACCTCGGCCTCATCGGCCACTTGCATAGCGGGGGCACCTGCGTAAGAGTCGCAGGCTACAACGTAAAGCCCCATCCGTTTGGCGGCGATTACCAGTTCTTTTCCCAGTTCGCCGGAGCCTAATAACAATATCTTTTTCATCTATTTCCTTTTTGTGCCTCGGAAGTACGCCTCCCGATACAAGGGCAAAGTTAGTAAGTTATTACGAAACGAAAAGAAAGCCTTGCCACTTTTCCCGAAAAGATACAGTACTTTTACGAAAAAGAAGCAAGACTTTTACGGAAAAGACACAAGGCTTTTTCCGGGAAACGCCAGGCAGACGAAAAAAAGTGTTCCCCCCGCGTTACAAAACGTCCCCGTTTTGCGTCTTAGTTTATAGAAAACTTCCCCAAAAGGCACAATCATGGACGCACAGAGCTTCAAGGAAACATTCCTCCCCTGCCAAGGCCGCCTCTACCGCGCGGCGCTTCGACTGACGGGAAACAAGGAGGAAGCCGCCGACCTCGTACAGGAAACCTACCTGAAGTTCTGGGAATGCCGCCACAAACTCCCTAAGGCGGAAAACGCGGAAGCCTATGCCGTACGCACGCTCTGCAACCTCTGCCTCTCCCGCCGCCGCACCGCCGTCCCCGAAACCTGCATTCCGGCGGTCAAAGACCTGCCTTTGGCCGACCCCTCCACGCCTGCCCTGATCTTGGAACGTCTGGAGGAAGCCACCTCTCTCAGGCTTAACGACCAAAAAGGCGCCGAGTGTCTTTCCAACCAACTGCCTGCGCTCACAGAAAAAGAAGGCTACAAAGTGGATATGGCGGTACAGCTGAAAGAGAAAATCAGCTTCATCTTCAGCAAGACCGAGAAGCTGAAAAACGCATCGAAATACCGCTATCGCAACAATCGTATTGTCTACAACCAGAATGGAGCCGAGACCGAATTTTTCTGGTATGTCTTCCTTTCTGTTGACGAGCCCGAGGACACAGAAACGAAGGAACAGCAATAAAAGGGCTAAAACAAAGGGGCTTTACCGTCTCTGGTGAAGCCCCTTGTCTTTTATTTTCCGCTGCCGGGCAGGGTAAGCGTAAAGCAACTGCCGCGCCCCGGCGCCGAATGCAAGTAAATGTAGCCCCCGTGCTGCAACATGATCTGCATGCAAAGCGTCAGCCCAATGCCCGAACCGCCGGACTTCGTCGTAAAAAACGGAACGAACACTTGCTTCTGTACCTCGGGCGACATGCCCGGTCCGCGGTCGCGCACGCTGATTTGTACGCTACCGTCCGCACTGCGGCGCAAAGCTACATGGATTTCCACCGGTTCCGGCGCAGCAGCCTCACGGGCGTTCTTGATAAGATTGATTAAGACCTGCTCCATCTGACTGCGGTCGGCTCGGAACTGAAAATCCGGATAGGGCTGGTCGAAAGAAAGGTGCTTGTCATTGAACAAAGCTGCCAGATCCTCAAACAGTGCCGAAGCATCGACGTTCCCCATCTGCGGAGCAGGAATGTGCGTCAGCTTGCGGTAATTTTGCGTAAAGTCCAGCAACCCGCGGCTCCGGCGGTAAATGGTCTGCATGGCCTGATGCAGCCGCTTCTGCATTTTCGGGTCGTATTGCCCGGAAAGCGGCTGCGTTCCCAGCGTTTCGCTCAGGGAAAGAATCGGGGCGATGCTGTTCATTATTTCATGAGTCAATACGGTTATCAGCTTTTTCCACGATTCATTCTGCTTTTCTTCCAGCACATTGCGAATATCTTTCAAGGCAAAGAGCAACTGCAGGCGCCCCTCATTCGTAAACTGACTTACGGAAAGCAACCATTCCCCGCCCTTTTCCGCGTCAAGGGCCGGCACTACCACCGCTTCCCCCGTTCGCTCCAGCCGCAACCAGGCTTCCGACACACGGATACAGGCGCCCAAATGACGCAATGCCGCACGGTTTTTCCAGCAAATATGCCCTTCTTCCGTCGTAACGACCACACCGGTTTCCACTTGCCCCAGCAGAATTTCATAAAACTTCAGGCGCTCGGCTTCTTCCCACTGGCGCTTCCGGAAACGGGCGAAGAGGAATTCCAGTTCATCACCTATCTCGCGAAAGACACGGCTATGCCCCGCCAACGACAAATAATCGCTCCCCATAACGCCATCGCCCTCGCAAATCTTATAGACAAGCCGTTGCAACAGACGCAACTGCCGCACCTGCATCCGATACAGTGCCCAGCAAATACCAGCAAACGCTACCCCGCACATCACGGCGGAGCACCACATCTCACGAACTGCGAAGAAGTAAATGCCATAAACCGCCGCAAGCAACAGCAGAATGTTGCCCGCCAGACGCATACCGAACGACATCCTTACCGTCATAAGCCCAGCTTTTCCATTTTACGATACAAGGCATAGCGCGTAATGCCCAGCAACTCCGCTGCACGAGTCACGTTCATCGCGCTCAGATGCAGAGCCCGTTCTACGGCATTCCGCTCCAACTCTTCCAGATTGAGCACCTCCTCTGCCGACCTGCGCGGCGGCACAAATGAAGCAGAAGGCAGGAAGTCTTCGGCATGAAGCATATAGCCGTTGCACAAAACGACAGCGCGCTCCACCGCATGCTGCAGCTCCCTCACGTTACCCGGCCAAGGATATTTCTGCAACTTGCCGTAGGCTTCCCGGCTAATGCCCCGTATTTCCTTCTTATTGTACTTCTTCACGTAATGATGGAAGAAATAGTCTGTCAGCAAACGCACATCGCCTTCCCGCTCACGGAGCGGCGGAATCCGGATTTCCACCGTATTTATCCGGTAAAAGAGGTCCTCTCTGAACATTCCCGCCTGCACTTGTGCCTGCAAGTCGGCGTTCGTGGCGCAAATCAGGCGCACATCGAGCGGAATCGGGCGCGTCCCGCCCAAACGAACGATGCGCTTCTTCTCGAGACACGTGAGCAGTTTGGCCTGAGAGGCAGCGGAAAGATTGCCAATCTCGTCCAGAAACAACGTCCCGCCGCTGGCCAATTCCATACGGCCCTGCTTCCCTGCCTTATGCGCGTCGGTAAAAGCGCCCTTTTCATAGCCAAACAATTCGCTTTCAAACAAGTTCTCAGGCACACTGCCCAAGTCGATTTCCACAAAGGGCTTCCGTCCGCGCAAAGAAGACGTGCGCCACAAATGCCGCGCCACGACATCCTTGCCCGTTCCATTCTCGCCCAACAGCAAAACCGGGGCATCCGTATCGCGCAACTTGCCGATGGTTTCCACAATCTTCCGCATCGCTTCCGATTCCCCGATGAGGGGCGGCAACATATCGCCCGCATCCGTGCTCAAAGCCTCCATGCGTTCTTCCAACTGCCCCACCTCGGTTTGCGAAATCCGCAACCGCATGGCCGAGAAAAGCGTAGCCAGAAGTTTCTCTTTCTCCCACGGTTTCGATACGAAGTCCACAGCTCCAGCCTTAATGGCCCGCACCGCCTTCTCCGTATCGGCATAAGCCGTCATCATAACCACCACCGCCCGCGAATCAAGATGAAGTATTTTCTGCAAACAGTCGAAGCCTTCTTCCCCATTCACGGTGTCCCGGCTGAAATTCATATCCAACAATATTATATCGGGCCTGAACTCGGTCATGAAATGCTCGAGGCGCTTGGGCGAAAGCAGCACCTTCACCTTCTCTGCATACGGCTCAAGCAGCAGATTCAAGGCGAATAGTACGTCGCGGTTATCGTCGATTATCAGAATCTTCCCTAACTTTTCCATAATCCATGCATTTCCTTGGCGACAAAGATACAACAAATGAACATGCGCAAGCGTGCGGTTTCGCACGAAAATCGTGCAATTTCGAACAACTTCGTATAGGCTTCAAACGAAGCAATACGCTGGTTTTAAGAGAACTACAAGTTTGGCACGCAATTTGAACCCTACTTTTCTCAAAAAGCACACGTATGTTACGATTCAAACACACCGTTTCCCTCCTGCTCGCCCTGCATCTGACAACCGCGGGCCACGCCGCCGTCCCGGAGGACAGCAGTGCCGTGCGGGAATGGACGCTGGAAGAAATCATAGACCGCGCCTGCACCTGCTCGCCCGACGCGCTCTCTGCGCGCCACACCTTCAGGGCCGCCTACTGGGACTGGCGCGCCTACAAAGCCAACTACCTGCCGGCCCTGACGCTGACCTCAAGCCCCAACCTCAACCGGGCTATCAACGAAGTGACCATGGGCGACGGCAGCGTACGATTTGTAGAGCAAAACCTGCTCACGAGCGACCTCACGCTCCAACTGACCCAGCGGGTGGCCTGGACAGGAGGCACCATCTCCCTGGAGTCATCGCTTCAGCGGCTCGACCTTTTCAGCGACGGTTCTGCCTCGTGGAAGAGCATCCCGGCCAACATCAGCTACAGCCAGTCGCTGTTCGGCTACAACTCCATGAAATGGGAACGGCGCACCGAACCGCTTCGCTACGAGGAAGCACAAAAAAGCTACCTCGAAACCATGGAACTCGTAGCCGCACAAGCCGTAGACTACTTCTTCGCTCTGGCAAACGCCCAAAGCAATTACGAAACGGCCTGCCAGAATTACGCCAATGCCGATACCTTATACCATTTCGCCCGCGGCCGCTACGAAATCGGCACCATCACCGAGAACGAAATGCTGCAACTCGAGATAAACCGCCTCAACGAAGAGACGAACCGCCTGGACGCCCTCACGGAAATGGAAGAGGCTACGCTCACACTCTGCTCCTATTTAGGCTTTCCCGAAGGCGAAGGCCCTCAAAAGGTGCGCATCGGCACCGAATTGCCCGAGCTGACCGTCGACCCCGGCCATGCCCTTTTGTGGGCACACGCCCAGAGTCCCGACATAGTGAGCCTGAAACGCCAGCAAATCGAAGCCGAGAGTTACGTGGCACAGGCCAAAGCAAACGCCGGATTCAAGGCCGACCTCTACTTGCGCTTCGGCTTGACCCAAACCTCGGACGGCCCTCTCGGCGAAGCCTACCATCACCTGCTCGACCAGCAGATTGTAAGCGTCGGATTCACCCTGCCCATTCTCGACTGGGGAAGGGGCCGCGGACAAGTGCGCGTAGCCCAGTCGCAACGCGACCTGGTGAACACGCAGGTGGCACAGCACTACACCGACTTCGACCAGAACATCCGCAAAATCGTAGGGCAGTTCAACCTCCAGAGCCGCCGCGTCTTCGTGGCCGGACGCACAGACAGCACGGCGCAAAGGCGCAGCGACGTAGCCCGCCGCCTCTACCTGCTCGGGCGCTCCAGCGTGCTCGACCTCAACGCCTCCATCAGCGAGAAAGACGAAGCACGCCGCAACTTCATCAACGCCCTCCACACGTATTGGAGCCTCTACTACACCCTGCGCAGCCTGACACTCTACGATTTCCAAAACGGACGCCCGCTGCGGGCCGACTACGAAGCCCTCCGCGAGTACAACGACGAAAGTCCCGGAGGAAAGCCTTGAGCATCCGCATGGAAAAAGAGGCAGGACCTTTCGGAAAAAACTGCAAGACTTTTTCCGAAAACCTGCAATACTTTTCGCCAAAAGCCTTGCACCCGCTAAAAAAGAGCAACCCGCCAACCACCGAATACCTCACAGACCTATGGACATAAAACTCAAGAAAAAAAACTGGTTTCTGCGCCACAAAGGCTACCTGGCCGCAGGCCTTCTCTTCATCCTGCTGGCAGCCTATACCCTCAGCCTCGCACTCGGAAGCAAAAAGAGGCACGTATCGGCCGGCGAAATAGTCATTTCCGAAGTAAAGCAGGCAGACTTTCTCGAATACATCGAGAGCGAAGGCCTCGTAGAGCCCATGATTGCCCTGAAAGTAAACAGCCGCGTCGACGGATACGTCCGCCGCATCGTAGCCGAGGAAGGCACTTTCGTCAAGCAGGGCGACACTTTGCTCGTACTCGACAATCCCAACCTGCTGGCCGAGATAGGCGAACAGGAAAACGCCCTGCAGAAACAGCTCCTGACCTACAAGCAAGAAGAGCTGGAGATGGAGCAAAAGTCCATCACCCTGCGCAAGCAGGCCCTGACCAACCAGTATGAACTGCAGCGACTGGCCGACAACTTCGCACTCAGCCGGGAGGAATTCCGCATGGGCATCAAGAGCAAAGCCGAACTCGAGTTGGAGCGCAAGGAATACGACTACAAGAAACAGAGCGCCGAGCTGGAGCGCCAAAGCCTCCGCCACGACTCGGCCGCCACAGTACTGCGACAATCGCTCATAAACGCAGCCCGAAAACAGGAAATCGAGAAGTTCCGACGCATCCGCGAGCGTCGCAACGAACTCGTCGTGCGGGCTCCCGCCTCAGGACAGCTGAGCAGCCTGCAGATAGTGCCGGGGCAACAGCTGCAGGCCGGCGGGGAAATCGGCGAAATCAAGGTGCTCGACCGCTTCAAGGTGCGCATCAATCCCAGCGAGTACTACATCGACCGCATCGCCGCGGGCCTCCCGGCGCGGGCCGTGGTGCGCGGCAAGGAGTATCCCATGGCCGTCCGCCGCGTAGTGCCCGAGGTCGTGGAGCGGAGTTTCGTGGCCGAACTCGGCTTCACGGGCGCGCCGCCCGAGGCGCTGCGCATCGGGCAGCGGATCCGCGTGCAGATCGAGATAGGCAGCCCGGAGGAGACGCTCTCCCTGCCGCGCGGCGATTTCTACAACGCCACGGGAGGACGGTGGATCTTCAAGGTGGACGAGAGCGGACGCCGCGCCGTCCGCGCCTACATACGCCTCGGACGGCAAAACCCCAAGCGCTACGAAGTGGTCGAAGGACTGAAAAAGGGCGACCGCGTAATAACTTCGGGCTACGCGCGTTTTGAAAATGCGGAAGCCCTGACCTGGAGCGAATGAATTCCCCAAACAGTATAATCCTAAAACACATAAGCATCATGATCAAAACCACCGACCTTACCAAAATCTTCCGTACCGAAGAAATCGAAACCTGGGCGCTCAACCGCGTGAACATCGAGATCGAGAGCGGAGAGTTCGTAGCCGTCATGGGGCCCTCAGGCTGCGGAAAGTCCACCCTGCTCCACATACTCGGGCTGCTCGACAGCCCCTCTTCCGGAAAGCTCCTCCTCGACGGGCGCGACGTCTCCGCCCTGGGCGAAGCCGAGCGCAACAAACTCCGCAAAGGCCTGCTCGGATTCGTATTCCAGAGCTTCAATCTCATAGACGAGCTCACCGTCAGGGAAAACATCGGCCTCCCCCTGCTCTACATGGGCATCCCCCGCGAAGAACGCCAAGAGCGCGTGGAAAAAGCCATGCGCCGCATGAACATACTCCACCGCGCAGGCCACTTCCCCCAGCAGCTTTCCGGAGGACAGCAGCAGCGCACGGCCATCGCACGCGCCGTGGTCACACGGCCCAAGCTCATCCTGGCCGACGAACCCACGGGCAACCTCGACTCAAAGAACGGCACCGAGGTGATGAACCTCCTCTGCCAGCTCCACGAGGAGGGCACCACCATCGTCATGGTCACGCACTCACGCCGCGATGCCGACTACGCCGGGCGCATCATCCACCTCTTCGACGGGAAAGTCCTGAGCGACGAGACGCAGAAACCCTACCGGGAATCTTGAAAACACGGAGGAAGAAACCATGAGACTCTTCGCACAAAACCTCCTGCAGGCCCTGCGCGACCTGAAGAAACACGCCGCGCAAGCCTCCGTATCAGCCCTCGGGATAGCCATCGCCACCGTGTGCCTCGCCTTCTCCCTCAACTGGCTCTGGAGCGAGACCCACCGCGACTACTTCCGACCGGACTACGAAAACATCCACCACCTGCGCTTCCGCACCACCGACTCTACCGCGCAATGGAAAAACTACGACCCCCGCATCAGCTACTACTACCAGCCGCAGCTCGACAGCCTGCTGCGCGGGGCGGGAGTGCCCTACGCCCTCTATCGGCCCTCCTGGGTGACTCAGAAACTCACCTGCGCCGACAGGCCGGAAGCCAAAGTCTACATCTCCAGCACGGATGCGGACACCGCCTTCCTGCGCATGGCGGGCCTGAAAACCCTGGCCGGCGACGCCCGCCAAGCCCTCCTCCAGCCCGACAAGGCCGTCATCACCGCCTCCGTGGCGCAGAAGCTCTTCGGCTGCAGCCCGGCGGAAGCCATCGGGCGGAGCTTCGTAAGCCAGAGAATCTACCCCTCGATCTACTTCACGGAGTACGGCCACACGGTGGGAGCCGTAGTGGAAGACTGCAAAGACCCGGAGGCCACCAACCTCGGCTTCGAGGCAATCTTCCCCCTCACCGTATCGGATGACGACCGGCTGCCCAACAACAGCAATTTCCGCGTGCTCATCCATACCGACCGGCCGGAAGAAGTGACGGAAACGCTGCGCCGCATGCAAATGCACGAGATGGATGCCGGCAGCTACTACGACCTCACACCCCTGCGCACGCTGCACAACCTGGGCCGCGGCAAGCCGCTCCTCTCAGTGTGCTTCTACCCGATCGCCTTTTGCTGCATATCGCTCATCCTGCTGCTCAGCGCGCTGGTCAACCTGACGGCCACTTACACCTCCATCTTCCTGAGCCGCTCGCGCGAATATGCCCTCCGCCACTGCCTCGGGGCTACGCGCTGGCAAAACGCGGCATGGATGCTGACGGAGACCGCTCCCGTCCTGCTCGCCGGCCTCTTCCTCGCCGCGCTCGGGACGGAGTGGTGCGACCGGTTGGACAGCGTGCCCGGCATACGGAACCACTCCTACACGGCGCTCGCCTGGGTCTATGCCCTGGCCGCCGCGCTCTACCTCGCCGGAATGGCCTACCCCGTCCATAAGATGCAGCGCCTCTACCGCGCCTCCTTCGGGCAGGGCGGCGGACGGGGTGGCAGCTCCCATGCCTGGCTGCTGGCCGTGCAGTGCTTTGCCTGCGCGCTGCTGCTCTTCGTATCCCTCGGTATGCAGCGGCAACTCTCGGGCATGATCGGCCAAGACCTCGGCTACGACCGCGAAAACCTCCTGCGCCTCCACACGGGACGGGAGAACCGCACGGGAAAAACCGAGCCCTTCAGCTACATGGGGCTGTTCTACACCTTGCCCGACGAACTGCGCAAGGAGCGAAGCGCGGGCATCACGGACGTGCTGGCCATGCCCGCCGACATATTCAACAGCTTCACCCGCCGGCGCATGCGCGTCTACACCGAAGAAGAGGGGAACGATACGAGCGTAGGGCGGTACAATACTTCCGGAACGTTAGTAGACCGGATGAAAGACGAATTCGAGAAAGACGGCCTGCGCGTCCTGTCGCTCATCGAAGTGCCCTACCGCGCCATCGACTTCTTCCACATCCGCGTCGGAGGCGCCGCCTCGCCCGTATGGTCCGAAGAGGGGGAACGCGAGGGCCGGGTACAGGTCATCGTCAACCCCGCCGCCGCCCGGCTATTAAGCATAGGCGAGAAGGGGGAACGCCGGGCGCAGGCCCCGACCTATTACTCCACCCTGTACGGGGCAAACAACGCCATCATTTTCACCGGCAGTGACCACATCAGCGAGCGGGCGCTTGATATACGCGGCGTGGCTCCGCTGCGCCTGACGGACTTCCACGAGGGGGATGACGCGCTCATGCTGGCAGGCATACCCGAGGGGCAGCACAAGTGCAACTTCGTGGAGTACGATGCCATCTACGTGCGCCACGAACCCGGCCGCCGCGAGGAGGCCGAAGAGGCCATGCGCCGTGTGCTCCGGAAATTCGACGTGCCGGAAGACGAAATCCTCATCGAACCGCTCGACCAGTACATTGCCGGGAGCTACAAGGAGGAGGCCTACTACGCCCGCCTGCTCAATGCCCTGACCGTCTTCAGCCTGCTCATCACGCTCTCCGGCGTGGCTTCCATGATGCTCTACTCCCTGCGCCTGCGCCGCCGCAGCCTGGCCATCCACCGCATCATGGGCGCCGACTTCCGCACCGTCTTCCGCCAGAACGCCCGTACTTACCTGCTACTGACGGCAACAGGATGCACCGTGGCTTTCTTCCCGGGCTATATACTCATGAAGAAATGGATGGAACATTTTCACTACGGCTCCGTGCCGGGCATCGGATTCATGCTACTCATTTTTGCTGGAATAGCCATACTCTCCCTGCTCATCGTTTACTTCCAAGTACGAAAGGCCATGAACGAAAAGCCGGTCGAAGTACTCCGCCCTGAATCCTGACCCAGATCTCCGCAAGAATTGCAGCAAGGCTTTCCCCCCAAAAAAGATGAAGGTGTGTCCAAAAACACACCTTCATTCTGTTGCGGAAAGGGAGGGATTCGAACCCCCGGTACGTCTCCGTACGGCGGTTTTCAAGACCGCTGTAATCGACCACTCTACCACCTTTCCTTTTTTCCCGCATAGAAAAATTAGACGAGGACAGTGCCTCTCCGGGGAGAAATGCGCGGCAAAAGTAGAACTTTTTTTCGATTCGTGCAAACAGACGCGGATAAAAGGCGGCGAAGAGAGACACTTTTTGTGCTTATCAGCGCTTCAAAAGGTCTAAGCCCAAGCGTTCAGCCGCCAGAATCTGCAGTTTACCACGAGAAATAGAAGCCAGATCCCGATCTTTCCAAGCATTCAACACACGAGAAACGGAGAGCCGCGTTTCGTTGACTTCATCAGCCAAATCTTCCATACGGATGCGAAAAGCCTTGCGACCCTCGTAGGTATTGCATACACGCAGAAGCCAATACTTCACCTTCTCTTCCGCAGTAGCACCCACCGGGCGCAGGAGCCGCTGACGCAGCACCTGAGCCCGGCGGGAAAGTATGTTGAGTAAGTTCATCCGGACTATGGGATACGAGCAAAGCCGCTCAAGCACTTCATTCTTACGCAAAGCAAAATAACTCGAATCCACCTCGGCCCGATACGTCGACGTATAGCAACCGTCATAACCCATGAGCGAGTACGGTTCAATAAGTGCAGGCCCGACAACTTCTTCTTCCATCGTAAACCGTTCCAACTCGGTAGTAGCGGAAAAAGTTCCGCGAATGAGGTAAAGCAACTCCTGGCACGCATCACCCTGCCGCACGATGGTCGCGCCAGAGGTTACCTTGCGAAAGTCGAAAGGACACTTTTCTAATATGCGGGTAAAGTCATCAAATGAAATACCTTGCAGCAGCGGCATCAGGCGCAACAGGTCATACGTACTATTATTCATAACTCAACGGCATTAGAGGTATAGGAGGCAAATATATAAAATCTTTTCTTAATTGACAATTATTTTTGCCTTTTATCTTCCTCCATGCCGTATAATATGCCATTTTTACATACTTATATGCCGCTCGAAGGCGCGTCTGAGTTACTTTCCTGAGCGCCTTCATCCGAAGATTTCACATCGTCGTTCGAAACGCCACGCCGCGCTTTCTTCACCGTTGCCTTGAGTTCACCAAGACGATAACTTACCCTAAGCCCGACGCGGAACTGGTAAGTGCGCGAAGAAGAAACCGCGAGAAATTCCGTCGTCTCCTGCCGGGAGCCGGAAGTCTGATAGGGATTGAAGATTCCATTCAGCCCCAACGTCAGATTCAGCCGCTTCTCCAGGAGTTCTTTGGTAAGAGTCAGAGAATTCCAGAAGTAACCGTCCGATTTTCCCTGCAGGGAAATGCCGCCTCCGGAGCCGCCCATGAAGAGTCCGGCACGAAGCCCCCAAGGCATCTGCTGCTGCAGTCCGCCAAAAACCTGATAGGTAAAGCCGTGATTGCGAAGATTCATTTCCGGACTCTCGTAGTCGCTGTACGTAAGCGACGCATTTCCGAAAATACGGGTCCCGCGGAACGGGCTGTAATTGACATAGCCCGAAAGCCCGGTGCTGCGGCTCTTTCCGATATTGGCGTAAGTCGTACAGAGCGTATCGTTCTGTAAATAAGAATACGACTCAATGCTGTTATTCACAAAAGTATAATAAGCCGAAAGCCCCATAAATATTTTTGCCGAGAAATAGCTGTACGAAAGATTGAGCGAATGACTCTTTTCCGTATCAAGGTCAGGGTTACCGAAACTCAAGTACCCCGGCGTATTGCGGTCGACATAAGGATCGAGGAAACTGATGCCGGGCCGGCTGATACGCATGTTATATCCCAATCGCATATTGCTCCCGTCGTTTATTTTATAGGTGAACAGCACGCTGGGCACCACATCGTCAAAACCGACACTAAAGTCCGGATGGTTCTCCTGATGATACTTCATCTTCTGGAAAGTATGCTCGTAGCGGCCGCCCACCGTCGCCGTAAAGCGATTCCAAGTGAGCCGGTAGCTCAGGTAAGCCGCCAGAATATCCTGATTGTGGTCATACTGCGAACTGCGCTCCGCGTCATACTCATAATTATCCTTATCCAAGTCGGCCGAATAATAGCGCCCGTCACTTCCGTTGCGACGGATGATGTACTTCAAGCCCGTTTCTATCTCGTGCATATCCGTAATAGGATTCACATAGTCGGCCTGGAAGGTATGTTCCCAGCTGCTGTTCTCGTTGGTAGAACGCAGATTCTGCAAGGAAGCCAGGATTGTCTCTTCCAGCGGACGCCCGGTGGGGATGGTGTCATAGCGGTTTTCGTAGCGGTTTTCCGAAGGACTACTGCTCAAATAATAAGAAAGGGTGAGAAGTTCGTCTTTGTTCCGCTTGAAGGTACGCTGATAGTCGATGCTGGCATTTATATAGGTACTCTGGCTTCGGTTCATTCCTGCATTCCGATATGAATAGGTATGAGGACGTCTTCCCGTCAAAGGGTCAATCTCCCTGCCCCACATGTTCGAACTGTTTTCCGAAAGGCTGTGGTTATTGAGGAAAAACATATCGCCCGAAACGGTCAGCAAACGCAGGGTATCGATTTCATAACTTGCCTCAATCCCGCCCATGTGCATGTTGGTACGCCCGTTCGAGCTGCCCTCGTTCAGCAGATAATAGTTGTCTTCGGAGTCGAAGGCGGTACGTTCCTGCCGGCTACGGGTGGTGAATCCCTCGTCGTGGATGTAGTTGTAGCGCATCGTGGTGGTGAACTTACCCTTCTGCACCGTCGCATAGACTCCTCCCCCTTGGGCATTGTTGGCCACTATGCCGTTAAAGTTAATCATATACCCGCTCATCCGGCCGACCGTCACGATGTTCAAGATGCCGGTCACGCCTTCCGCGTCGTAGCGTGCCCCGGGATTGGTCAGGACTTCTATCTTCTGGATGCTCGATGCCGGCATGCTTTGCAGAACTTCCTTCGGGTTGTTGGTTACCATATTGTTCGGCTTTCCGTTGATGTAGACCTTGAATTTGGAAGAACCGTTCACCTGAATGTTGTCTTCCCCGTCCACCGTTACGTAAGGCACCTTGCGCAACATCTCCAGCGTATTGTCCGTCTTGGAGTCGGGGTCGCTCTGCACGTCGTAAGCCACCTTGTCGGCTTCCATTTTAATCAGCGGTTTCTGAGCCCGCACCGTTACGACATCCAGACTTGTCAGCGAGTCGGCCATCGTGGCGAGCAAAGAATCCATCGCTGCCGAACCCGTAGCTGACGGAGCGACCGTCACCGAATCGGCCCACGCCTCATTAGCCGAGGCGGAAAGGCCATAAAGACACATCCCTGCAAGCAGGGACAGTGTTCCCAGTTTTTTTGTATTCATCTCGTTGTTCCCAGTTTATTTTTGCGGTCAAAAGTATCCTTTTTATCAGAACGCGGGAAAGCATTACTCATCTTTCCCGCGTTTTTTCAAACCCTATATATTCCTTCAACAATATTTATAGTATCGGATTTTAGAAGATTTTCCTCATCGGTAAAACCAGAATTCCCCGTATTCTTACCGATTCTGTTCCTCACTGCCTTGTTTATCGCGCAGAGAGATGGTGACAGGTTCGTTGCCGAACTTGATTCGCAGACGTGCATCTTCGCCCTGCGGCAGCCATCGTACTTCACCCACATCGATACCGTCCACCTCACAAGTCTCCTCGCTGTGGGCACGCAGTTGCAGCACATCGATGCGACTCCCGTCGTACACCAGCCAGCCGCCTCGCGTAGACGACAAGTCGCGCGTCAGCGTATCGAGCCGACTGCCTACAATATAAATACGGGCTGCAGAACGATAATCCAAGTGACTTATGCGGGAAGAATCCACCCAGCAAGAGAAATGGCCGTCGCAAGTCAACGTCCGGTCAACGCGCAAGCCTTTCAGCCTGCAGTTCGTACCAGACTCTCCGTGGATTCCTTCCAGCATATCGTCAGGCACATAAAGCACCGCACCGGCTCCCTCGATGAGAGTCGTATGATGCGCCTCAAGCAACGGATCCAGTTGAAGCAGGCTCAGCCACAACGTGTCGCCTCCAGGTTGGATATGGACATAGGGCTTCAGTTCGGCAGGATACTCCAGAAACGGTTCCACCTCCCCCTCCGGCAGAGGGCGGACCGTAAGTTCAAACCCGGTGACACGTGTATCTGAAAAGATTTCCAGATACTTTCCCTTCTCCACTTTCTGGCGGGATAGGTCCTTCCAGGCGATGGTATAGGTGCGGGAGTACTGCCCTTCGCGTGCGAGAAAAGCCAAACACAATATGCCGACCACCATGGGCACAAACAAAGCTATGCCCGCACCAATCAATATCTTAGACGTTTTTTTCATGATTATTCTGCATTATTTGAAAGATTACCCATATTCGTTTTTTCCTTTTTGTCCAGCCATTCCTCGAAAAGTTCTGCCAGACGGGCCGGAGTAAGCCCCAACAGATGCGCCATGCGGAAGCATTCGGGCAGGTCACCGCCCAGAAACTGCTCCTGACGCATGCGGCGGATGGCCTCGACCGCGGTAGGGGCCACGAAGTAGCCCAGTCCCCGCTTGTTGTAGATGACGCCCCAGTTCTGCAGCTGCTCGAAGCTGCGCATCACCGTGTTGTTGTTCACCTCTACCAAAGCCGCATACTCCCGCACCGAAGGTATCCGGGCTTCCGGAGCATAGTGCCCCAGGAGTATCTCGTCGCACAGGCGGTCGGCTATCTGCAGATAGATGGCTTTCGGTTCTTTAAACTTCATGCTACCAACGATTTATCAGTTCCATTTCTTTCATTCTGTAATAGGACATCACCAAAAAGAACAGGCTCACGAGACCCAACATGCAGTGGAATATGGCCTGCGCCTCGCCGGGTGTCATATTATCGCCTATCTCAACCGAAGTAAACAGGCCCAGCACATTCACGCATCCCTCCATTCCCTTGGTAAAAAGCAGGCGGATAAGCACCCATGCGACCCAAAGGAACAATGCACCAACCAGCGAAATTGCCCCGACGGTCTTGATGAAAGCTCCCTTGGGCCACAGCGTACTGCCGAAGACAAACAGGCTGAAACAAAGAATATAGCAGGACACCACAACCCAGAACGTCTCCCAATCGCCGGCCAGCGAATAGGCGCCGTGGCCCACCAGGGCAGCGTAATTCATCCAGGGAATATCCAATTGCGGGTACAACACCGAACAAACCGCCACGCGAAGCACCTCGGAAACCATAAAAGAGGCCGGAAAAAGCACCGCCACGTAGAGCACCGACGTAAGCAGCGCCACCAGATATTTCTCCAGCGTAGAGGCCGGCGTCGTCAGCCAGCGCACGCGCAGTTTGGGAGTGGTAAGCTGGCGAGAAAAAGACGTGGCAGCAAACAAGAGGAAAAAAAAAGACAAGATTGACACTTGGCTAATCATTCCGGAAAAAGCAGATTCAAAAACCCAAGAAGTATCTGCTGCCCCTGCCTTCAAAGCCTCCATCCGGTGGTTACACGAAGAGATGAAAGTGGACCAGTTCGGTACCATAATGGCCAAAAGCGGCGCCCACAGACGAGCATAGTAACCGGGTCTCCACGTTTCGTTCCACTCCTTGCGCAGCAGCAAGGCAAAGCGCCTGAAATTAAAAAGTTCTCCGTTCATTCGTTTTCCTCCTTGTTGTCGTTTTCGTTTTTATCGGTTTGTTTCTTTCGTATGCACTCCACCACGGCGGGATTCTTCCGCACGGAGTTGAAGAGCAGTTCCAGGTCGAAGCGGCTTTCCTCGCCCGTCTCGTTGGGAAGCACCAGCCCGTAACCGCCGGGCGACGGCTGCCTGTAGAGCACGTCGGGAGCTTCTGCCTCATCGCTGTCGGCATTGAATTCAAAACGCAGGGCGCGGCACACTTCTTCCACCGTGGCATCCAGACGGACGCCCTGCGTATCGAGAATAAACACCTCGTCGAGCATGCGACCTATGTCGGCCACCTGGTGCGTGGAGACAAGCAAACTGCGCTCGTCGCTCATGTTTTGCGCAATCAGACGGCGGAATACGCTCTTGCCGGGTATGTCCAGCCCGTTGGTGGGCTCGTCCATCAGCAGCAGTTCCGTATTGGTGGCCAGGGCGAAGCTGATGAGCACCTTTTTCCGCTGCCCCATCGAGAGCGTACCCAAGCGCCAATCTTCCCCGCCGAGGTCGAAACCCGCCAGATTGGCCCGCATCTGTTCGTAAGAGAAGCGAGGGTAAAACGGCGCATACAGTGCCAGATAGGAATGGAGCTTCAGGTCGGGCACATCGAACTCCTCGGGAAGCAGGAAAAGATGAGACAACTGGTCGGGCCGCCGGCAGAACGATTCGTAGCCGCGGAAACGCACCGACCCGCCCAGCGGATGCAGGGCGCCGCAAATCAGGTAGAGAAGCGTGCTCTTCCCCACCCCGTTTTCGCCCAGCAGGCCGCAGATGCGCCCGGGACGAAGGCTGAACGAGAGATTGTCGTAGAGCAACCTGCTGCGTTTGTAGCCGAATTTCAGATTTTCGATTGTAAACATAATATATAATAGGTATCAGTAACTGTCTCCACATTGCACCGCTCTTTCCCGATGGCCGCAAGGGGCTTCCGAAAAAGCCTTGCATCCGCATGCAAAAAGTCTTGCATCCGTTCGGAAAAAGCCTTGCTCCTTTTTCAGAAAAGGTACGGGCCTCTGCAGCAAACGTTGCGTAACTCCTTGCCGAAAAGCAGAAGGCTGCTCCGGAAAACTCCCGACGGCCGGAATGAAAACAAGCATATATTTCGTTACGTTCATGAGGTACTTTTGCGTATTAGTCAAGTAGTACACTGCAAATATAGAGCAACTATTTCCAAAGCCGCAAGCAAGCCGCTGTTATTTAACCTTCATTAAGACGAGATCCACTCCCTTCGAGCATTGAAACCACCCGGAAAAAACAGAATGCAGCCTCCACACTTCAGCCCCAAAGGGTAGCCACTTGCCCCTGAAAGGGAAAAGTCCTATCTTTGCGTATGCCTGATGCGGCCCGGTCAGGACGCAAGTCGGAGTGTGCAACCCTTCAAGGCACACCGACACGCGCGGCTTACGCCCCACCGCCCTGTTCCGCATCAACGCCGCAACCGGATGCATACGCCACCGAATCCCCCGCCCACCAAAAATGCAGAACCGATGAAACCGTTTTTCCTCTCCCTGCTGCTCACGATTCTCTTGTGCAGCCCTTGCACGGCCGCCCATGTGGACACCGTGTGGATAACGCCCTCGGCCATGCCGGGAAAAGTACGCACCTGCATCGTTATACCACAAGGGAAACGCCAGACAAAATGCCCCGTAATCTACCTGCTGCACGGCTACGCCAACGACGGCACCATCTGGCTCCGGCAAATGAACCTGAAGGGACTGGCCGACCGGTATGGGGTCATTTTCGCCTGCCCCGACGGACAAAACAGCTGGTATTGGGACAGTCCGGTCAATCCTGCCTCGCGCTATGAGACTTTCGTATCGAAGGATTTGCCCCGATACGTGGACAGCCACTACAATACCATTGCATCGCGACGCGGACGCGCCATTACCGGTTTCTCCATGGGCGGGCACGGCGCGCTCTGGAATGCCATACGCCACCCCGACGTGTTCAGCGCCGCAGGCAGCTCGAGCGGAGGGGTAGACGTGCGACCCTGGCCCGGCGCATGGGCCATTGCGCAGTCGCTGGGCCCGATGGAGGAAGCCCCCGAGCGATGGGACGCCCACTGTGTCGTCAATCTGGTGGACAGCCTCGAAGACGGGGAACTGAAGCTCTTCATCGACTGCGGCTACGAAGATTTCTTTTTCGGCGTAAACAACGACCTGCACGAGCGGCTCATGAAACGGAAAATAGCCCATACTTTCCTCGTAGCCCCGGGCAAACACGACTGGAACTACTGGAAGAACAGCTTCGAACAGCAATTTCTTTTCTTTTACCTCTACTTTACGCGCGGAAAATAAGGAGGAAAATTCGTACCTTTGCCCGCTCAAACAGATTACAGCTATTCTATAGAAAATGGAAAATACCCCTAACATGTTCTTCATGGTTGCATACAAACTCTATGCAATCGACGCGAACGGCGACAAAACCCTCCGCGAGGAAGCAACCCTGGTGCGCCCCTATCAGTTCATTACGGGCATCGGGCTCGTGCTCGAGGCTTTCGAGAACCAGATAAAAGGCCGCAGACAGGGCGAAAAGTTCGACTTCACCATCCCCAAGACCGATGCGTACGGCGAGCGGGACGAAGAGAGCGTAATCGAATTGCCGCGCAAGACATTCGAAGTAAATGGACACTTCGACAAGGAACAGATATACGAAGGTGCCATCATCCCCCTCATGGACAGCGAAGGGCACCGCTTCCCCGCTACGGTAGTGAACGTGAACGAAAATGGCGTTACCGTCGATTTGAACTACCCGCTGGCAGGCTGCGACCTGCAATACGTAGGCGAAATTATCGAAGCCCGCCCGGCAACGAATGAAGAAGTGGAAGGCGTCCTGAACATGCTCAAGGGCGACGGCTGCGGATGTGGCTGCGGCGGACACGACGGATGCGACGGCTGCGGAGGCGGATGTGGGGAACACGAGGGCGGATGCCACCACGAACATGGAGAATGCCACCACGGCCACCACGAAGAAGGGCACGAAGGGTGCTGCGGCGGACACGGCGGATGCCACGGACACCATCACGAGTAAATCACACGCGTCTTAACCCGTTTTTTTCGATCGGAAGCGGAAGAAAAAGAAGAAAAGTGCGAAAAATACCCTCAAAAGGAGGGACAATCAGCAAAAAAGCATTACCTTTGCAACCGTAAAAAGAGGAAGAATGCCAGAGTGATCGAATGGGGCGGACTCGAAATCCGCTGTACGGCTTTGTTCGTACCGGGGGTTTGAATCCCTCTTCTTCCGCAGAAGCCTGCTACATCGAGTAGCGGGCTTTTCTTTTTCAGACAGGGTGGCAAGGCGGAAGTTAGACAGGCAAACGCAAAAAACGATGGAGGATAAATAGAATAAAACCGTATCTTTGCGACTGTACAGAATACGTATAATTCTTATCCTTCCTTATTATAACCATGACACCCCTACGCAAAATAGCCGCCTTGGGCAGCCTGCTGCTCTTCGCAGGCATGGCACAGCCTCTCAACGCCCTGATGCACGAAACCAACGCCACATCCCGCACAAGCCTCTACCCGGACGAGAAAAACACAAGGACAGAGCAGGCCATCGCTCCCGGCGACAGCCTGCTGCAAAAACGCCCCCTTCGCTTTCGGGCTACCGGCAACCCCATTATCCGGAACGGCTATACCGCCGACCCGGCACCGATGGTCGCTGGGGATACATTGTGGCTGTTTACCTCGCACGACTCCCCCACTCCCGGACAACACCTGAAAGACTGGCGACTGTTTTCGACAACCGATATGACAGACTGGACAGAGCATCCGACTCCGATCCGCCTGAGCGACTTCAAATGGGACAAGAGCGGACGGGCCTATGCGGCACAGGCTATTGAACGGGACGGGAAATACTATCTGTACATCAGCACGGACGGCTCGGGAATAGGAGTCGCTGTGGCCAGCCGCCCGCAAGGCCCTTACCAGGACGCGCTGGGCAAACCGCTGCTCACCGCTGCCGACTGCAAGGGAACGAGCCACTATTGGGCATGCATCGACCCTACGGTATTCATCGACGACGACGGGCAGGCCTGGCTCTTTTGGGGCAATGGAAAATGTTATGCCGTCAGACTGAAAAGAAACATGATAGAGACAGAAGGGGAAATCATACCGATTGACTTCGAAGGTTTCGAGTTTGAAGAAGCTCCCTGGATTCACAAATACAACGGGAAATACTACCTGACGTATGCTTCCCACATGCCCGAACGCATAGACTACGCCATGGCTGACCGGATTGAAGGCCCGTACGAATACAAAGGCATTCTGTGCGACGAGACGGGCAGCAGTACGAGCATTCATCCGGGCATCGCGGAATTCAAAGGGCAATGGTACTTTTTCTACCACAACGGGGCGATAGGCGGAAACGACACACGGTCTGTCTGCGTAGAGCCTTTCAGCTACAACGCGGATGGCAGCATCGACAAAATCCGGCAGACTGCGCAAGGGATATTCCGCAAAGACGCTCCGTCACAAACCGGCATGCAAACGGAAGGGAACGCGGCCAACCCGCTGATTTTTGCCGACCTGCCCGACGTATCCATGATACGGGTGGACAGCACATACTACCTGAGCAGCACGACCAACCACATGATGCCGGGCGTGCCTGTCCTGAAATCCGATAACCTGACCGACTGGCGCATCGTGCGGTATTGCTACGACCGTCTGGACGAAACGGCGGCCCTGAACCTGGAAGAAGGCAAAAACGACTACGGAAACGGGACCTGGGCCAGCAGCCTGCGTTACCACAACGGCCGATACTACGTGGCGACTTTCTCCCACACCACGCACAAGACTTATATTTTCTCGACCGACAATATGGAAACCGGCGAATGGACAACCCATGAGTTCGCACCGGCCTATCATGACCTCTCGCTGTTTTTCGACGAGGACAACGGGCGTGCCTATCTCATTTGGGGAAGCGGAAAGCTGTACATTGCAGAACTGAAAGAAGATTTGTCCGGCCTTAAGGAGGGAACGGAACGGGTTCTCATAGAAAACGCCAGTGCCCCCTCGGGAGAAGGAGGGCTTCCGGCCGAAGGCTCACAGCTGTTTAAAGTGAACGGGATGTACTACCTGTTTAACATCACCTGGCCTCCACAGAGCATGCGCACGGTGGTCGTTCACCGTGCCCCGTCGCTCAACGGGCCATGGGAAGGGAGAGTACTCCTGCAAGACCGGGGCATCGCACAAGGCGGACTGGTCGATACACCCGACGGACGATGGTTCGCTTATTTGTTCCGCGACTATGGTTCGGTAGGGCGCATTCCCTATCTGGCACCAGTCGCTTGGGTAGACGGATGGCCCGTAATAGGAACAGACGGAAAAGTGCCCGACATTCTGAATCTGCCGGCCAGCCGGGGACTCATTGGGGGCATCGTGGCTTCTGACGACTTCAGCCGGGAAAAAGGTGAGGCCGACTTACCGCTTGTCTGGCAATGGAATCATCAGCCGGACAATGCTCTATGGTCGGTAAAGGAACGGGAAGGTTATCTGCGGTTAAAGACCGGACGTGTGGAAAATGATTTCCTCGAAGCCCGTAATACACTGACGCAACGTACCATCGGGCCGACGTGCGCGGGAACCATGGCAATGGACATTTCTCACATGCAGGAAGGGGATTTTGCCGGATTGGCACTCCTTCAGCAACGCTACGGACAGGTCGGCGTGCGCATAACGGAGGGAAAAAAGGAAGTAGTGATGGTCAGTGCTGAAACCGGGACTCCGCAAGTCGTTGAAACCCTACCCTACGAGCAAAACAAGATATACCTGAAAATCGAATGCGACTTCACCAACTTGAAAGACGTCGGTACATTCTACTACAGCCCGGACGGGAAACAATGGACTCAAATAGGCTCACCCTTAAAAATGACCTATACCATTCCCCAATTCATAGGCTATCGTTTTGCCCTCTTCAACTATGCCACCCTCCACTCCGGTGGCTACATAGACATCGACTACTTCCGAATCGAGAAATAAGTGGGCAATCTGCCTTTTGAAACACTCCCCACCTAAAAACAACAACTCTGCGGGTATAAACAAAACCGGGCGGCTACATAATAAGTAGTCGCCCGGCTGATTTATGATTATCCTGTCCAAAAATATTTCATAAACCTTTATACCATACATAACATGTAAACAGTCTCAACAATCCCGCCGTAGCAAATGACGATAGACCCAGCTACGTAACCCATTGGGGACTAACCGGACAAGGAAACGAACACTCAAATTCTTAAAAAACAACCCCAAACCAATATAGCCAATCCCCACAAACAAGAACTGAAGACGAGCCTCCGTCAGCGCATAACGAAGACCGCCACGACGGCGGAACATATCAGCAGAAGTACGAAACAAAAGCAAAGACTCCTGCACATTGTAGAACTTGAAACCGTTCATCATCATACGAGCCCACAAATAATAGTCCTCAAACAAAGGATAATGCATATAACCCCCACTCTCCACAACCGCCCGCTTACGGAACATGACCACCGGATGATTCACCGGGCAACGACTCTTGCCATATTCAAACA
>JBMNUT010000019.1:0-36973 GCA_050946375.1 Bacteroidaceae bacterium
GCCCCAGGTCGACGGCCTCGGCTGTGGTTTCACCCTCTCCCCCGCCTCCGGAAGGAGCTTCCGGCTCATCGCTGGAACAGGAGTTCAGCACTGCCGTACATACGGCGGCTGCGAAAAGCGAAAGGAGAAGAAACGGCTTTTTCATGGATGTACGCGGGTATGAGAGGTAAATAATGTACCAAAGATAGTAATCTCATGGCTATTTTCAAAAAAAACTGCAAGACTTTTCCCGCGAAGCCTTGCAGGTTTTTTCGGAAAGCGGCGGCGCTTTTTCCGGCGGGGGGCGACGCTTTTTTAGGAGAAAAGCGTATCTTTGTCTTTTGTTATGAAGTACCGCATCACAGCTCCCCGCCGGCTTGAGGGCACGATGTGCCTGCCGGCATCGAAAAGCATCAGCAATCGTGCGCTCATCCTGCAGGCCCTGGCCCAGGGGGCGCTGACCGAACTCAGCAATCTCTCGGACTGCGACGACACGTTCGTCATGCTCCGCGCGTTGGAACACCCGCACCTCCTGGAGGTAGACATAAAGGCGGCGGGCACGGCCATGCGCTTCCTTACGGCCTATTATGCCGTGACGCCCGGCGAGCGCACCCTGACGGGCACGGAACGGATGCGGCAACGACCCATCGGGGTGCTGGTCGACGCGCTCCGGAGCCTGGGCGCCGACATCGGATACTGCGGCAACGAGGGCTTCCCGCCCCTGCACATACGCGGGCGGAGGCTGGGCGGAAAGAGCCTGAAGCTGCCGGCCAGTGTCAGCTCGCAGTACGTCTCGGCCCTGCTGATGATAGCCCCGCTTCTGCCCGAGGGGCTCGACCTGGAGCTGGAGGGTACGGTGGTTTCGCGACCGTACATCGACCTTACGCTCGACATGATGCGCGCCTTTGGCGCCAAGGCCCGCTGGGTGGACGGCGGAGTGCCCGTGCCCGGCGGCGAGGGCGGGCAGCTGCGCGTGGAGCCGGGGCCGTACCGGCCGACGGAATATACGGTGGAGAACGACTGGAGTGCGGCTTCATATGCCTACGAGATGCTGGCCCTTGCGCCCGAGGGGGGCAGCCTGTTTCTGCCTCACTTGTACCCGAAGAGCAGCCAGGGCGACAGTTGCGTGGCCGAGTTGTTCGCCCCGCTGGGCATTCGTACGGAGTATCTTGCCGAAGGCGTACGCCTGACGCGCACGGAGCCGAGCCTCGCGCCGGGTGAGACCTATGAGGTGGACTTCCTGCGATGCCCCGATTTGGCGCAGACGCTGGTGGTCACTTGTCCGCTGCTGGGAGTGCCCTTCCGATTTTGCGGGTTGCAAAGTCTGAAAATCAAGGAGACGGACCGCATAGCGGCTCTGCGCGCGGAGATGCGAAAGCTGGGCTTCGTCATCGGCGAGGAGGCGGATACGCCGCAGGGCACGGTGCTCTACTGGAGCCCGGAGCAGGACAAGGCGACGGATGCCTCGCGGCAGCTGCCCGAAGCGCCCATCGCGACTTATGAGGACCACCGCATGGCCATGTCGTTTGCGCCTGCCGCGCTGCGCCTGCCGCAGGTGGAAATCGAGAACCCCGGTGTCGTAAGCAAATCGTTCCCTTCGTATTGGGATGTGCTGCGTCGCGCCTCTTTCTCCGTGGAGGAGCTGGATTGAACGGCGCGTGCCGCCGCTTTCCGACGAAACATACAGTACTTTAAGATAAAAGTTGCGGGACTTTCGGCCGAAAGTCCCGCAACTTTTTCCGTGGCTGTGCCTCACTCCTTGGGCATGCCCAGTAGTTCCCGGGCGCGTTCGAGCGCCAGGTTGATGTGGCTGCAGATGTTCTTTTTCCCGATCAGGCTGTTGAATCCGCTCTTTTCCAGCGTGGCGTGTACCTTTTCGTTTACGCCGGAGAGGATGATGGTGATGCCCTCTTTCTGGCTCATGAGGCACAGGTTGGTCAGGTTGTGCAGGCCGGTGGAGTCGATGAAGGGCACTTTCCGCATGCGTATGATGCGCACTTTCGGCCGGTCGCCCATGAGTGCCATCTGTTCCTCGAAGCGATTGGCGATACCGAAGAAGTACGGTCCGTTGATCTCATAGACCTCTACGCCGTCGGGCACGGCGAGATGCTCCTCGTGGAGCAGGGCATCGGTGTCTTCGGCCGGGTCGATTTCGTCGGTAATGACGTGTATATCGGTCGTTTCCGCCACGCGTCGCATGAAGAGGAGGCAGGCAATGACGAGGCCCACCTCTATGGCGATGGTCAAATCGAACAGCACGGTGAGGCAGAAGGTGATGAGCAACACGGTCACGTCGCTCTTGGGATTGCGCAGAAGCAGGCGGAACGTGCGCCATTCGCTCATGTTGTAGGAGACAACCACCAGCACTCCTGCCAGGCAGGCCATGGGTATGAGGCTCGTCAGGCTGCCCAGGCAGAGCAGGATGAGCAGCAATACGCCGGCATGCACGAGTCCGGCCACGGGCGTGCGGCCGCCGTTGTTGATATTCGTCATGGTTCGTGCGATTGCCCCCGTGGCGGGTATTCCGCCGAAGAGAGGCGTTACGAGATTGGCGATGCCCTGTGCCATCAACTCCTGGTTGGAATTATGTTTGTCGCCGATGACTCCGTCGGCAACGGTGGCGGAAAGCAGCGATTCGATGGCGCCGAGCACGGCAATCGTCATGGCCGCCGGCAGCAGGCCCTGCACCATCTCCCAGCTCATCGGGGGGATTTCGGCATCGGGCAGCTCGGGATTGATGACGAAGCGGTCGCCGATGGTTTCGATGCTTTGCACTCCGGCGTACTCGCGGAGCAACCAGGCGGCCACTGTGGCAACGACTATGGCCAGGAGCGAGCCGGGAATCCGCTTGGAGAAGCGGGGCGTGAGCGCAATGATGAGGATGCTTGCCAGACCGATGCCGAGCGACCAGGGGTTGAGCGTGGGGAATGCGCCGAAATAGGCGCCCCATTTCCCGATGAAGTCGGCGGGAACCTGCGCGAGCTGCAGGCCGAAGAGATCTTTGATCTGCGTGGTGAAGATGGTGACGGCAATGCCGCTGGTGAAACCCACGATGATCGGGTAGGGAATGTACTTGATAATCGTGCCGAGCTTGAAGAGTCCGAGCAGAATGAGCAGCACTCCGGCCAGGAGGGTGGCCACGATGAGCCCGTTCTGCCCGTACTGCTGGATGATGCCGTAGACGATGACGATGAAGGCGCCTGTGGGGCCTCCGATTTGTACTTTGCTTCCGCCCAGGAGGGAGATGATGAATCCGGCTACGATGGCGGTGGTGATGCCCACTTCGGGCGATACTCCGGAGGCAATGCCGAAGGCTATGGCCAGGGGGAGGGCCACGATGCCGACAATGACGCCTGCCATCAGGTCGGAGAGGAAGGTCTTCTTGTTGTAGTGCTTGAGGGTTTGCAGCAGTTTCGGATAGAATTCGATAGTGCTCATGCGGTGATGATTGGGGCTTTAAGCCGTGTTTTTGGGGTGAGTGTGGGTTGAATTGGTTGAAAAACAAAAGGGGCATGCGGGGAAGGCATGCCTCTTTTCATGAAAAGTATGGGTACTTTTCCCGAAAAGTCATGGCACTTTTGCTGGAAAGGGTAGGGACTTTTCGGGAATAGGCCTTATTCTATGTATTGTACTTTCTGTGCGTCGCGCGGCTTGGCAGCCGGGCTTTCGTCGGGATAGCCCACGCCGATGGCGTACAGCAGCTGGTAGTCGGCCGGCAGGTTGAGCTGCTCGAGGAAGGGGGCTGCGGCTTCGGACTTGAGGAAGGCTACGGGTCCGCCCAGGCAGCACGTGCCCAGTCCGAGCGACTGCGCCGCGAGTACCATGTTGCCGCCCATGAGTCCGCAGTCGATCTGGCCGCTTCCGTCCTTGGGCGAGGCGATGAAGATGACGGCCGGGGCATTGCGGAACATGTTCTTGAAGGACTTGTCTTCGGCGGCACGCGGGTTTTGCTTCACGTAGAGGGCGGTTACGTCGGCAATGTACTTTGAGTTGGTCACAACTCTTACCTGCCACGGCTGTTTGTTCATGCCGTTGGGCGCATTGATGCCGCACTCTACGATTTTCTTCAGCAGTTCGCGGGGAACGGCCTGGTCCTTGTACTGGCGAATGCTGCGCCGCTCCATGATGGTGCGGATGACTTCGTTGTCGACGGCGGCTGCTTGTGCCGACAGTTTCGCTGCCTCGGCGGGCAGGAAGAGGCATCCCAGCAGCAGGGGGATGAGGAACTTCTTGTTCATGGCGTTTTAGTTTCTGTTGGCGCGCTTGCGCTCGTTTTCGTCGAGGATTATCTTGCGCAGGCGCATGTGCTTGGGAGTTATTTCGACGTACTCGTCTTCTTTTATGTATTCGAGTGCTTCTTCCAGTGAGAAGACGACGGGCGGCACGAGACGGGCCTTCTCGTCGGAGCCGGAAGCGCGCATGTTTGTAAGCTTTTTCGACTTGGTTACGTTCACAACAAGGTCGTTTTCCTTGCAATGTTCACCCACTACTTGTCCGGCGTACACCTCCTCTTGGGGATGGATGAAGAATCTTCCGCGATCTTGCAGCTTGTCTATGGCATAAGCGAAGCTCGTTCCGCCCTCCATGGCTATCATTGAGCCGTTTGTGCGGCGCTGGATGTCGCCTTTATACGGCTGATATTCCTTAAAGCGGTGGGCCATGATGGCTTCGCCTTGCGAGGCTGTCAGGACGTTATTGCGCAATCCGATGATTCCGCGGGAGGGGATGAGAAATTCCAGGTTCACCCGGTCGCCGACGCTCTCCATGCTTGTCATTTCGCCCTTGCGCCTTGTGACCATATCGATAATCTTGCTGGAGAATTCTTCCGGCACATTTACGGTCAGCTCCTCGATGGGCTCGCATTTTACGCCGTCGATTTCCTTGATGATGACCTGCGGTTGTCCCACTTGGAGCTCATATCCTTCGCGACGCATGGTCTCAATCAGCACGGAGAGGTGCAGCACGCCGCGGCCGAATACGAGCCATTTGCCGTCTTCCCCTTCTCTTTTCTGGACGCGGAGGGCCAGATTTTTCTCCAGCTCCCGGTCTAATCGCTCCTGGATGTGGCGCGATGTGACAAACTTGCCGTCCTGTCCGTAGAAAGGCGAGTCGTTTATGGTGAAAAGCATGCTCATTGTGGGCTCATCCACTGCAATTGGCGGCAAAGGCTCCGGGTTTTCGTAGTCGCACACAGTGTCTCCTATCTCAAACTGCTCCAGTCCTACCAGAGCGCAGATGTCCCCTGAGGAGACGGACTCGGTCTTTTTCCGGCCCATGCCCTCGAAAACGTGGAGTTCCTTTATCTTTGACTTGACTTCGCTGCGGTCGCGCTTGACAAGCGTTACGTTCATTCCCTCGCGGAGCGTGCCTCTGTGTACGCGGCCTACTGCGATTCGGCCCGTATAGCTGGAGTAGTCGAGCGAAGTGATGAGCATTTGCGGAGTTCCCTCGAGCTGTTCGGGCGCGGGGATATACTCGACGATGGCGTCCAGCAGGGGGAGTATGTTGTCGGTGGGCTTCCTCCAGTCGGTACTCATCCATCCGTTTTTGGCCGAGCCGTAGATTACGGGGAAGTCCAGCTGCTCTTCGGTGGCGTTGAGGCTGAACATGAGGTCGAAGACCATCTCGTAAACTTCCTCCGGCCTGCAGTTCGGCTTGTCGACCTTATTGACTACGACCAGGGGCTTAAGGCCTATTTCCAGCGCCTTCTGCAGCACGAACCGCGTCTGCGGCATCGGGCCTTCGAAAGCGTCGACCAAAAGGATGCAACCGTCGGCCATGTTGAGCACGCGCTCTACTTCGCCTCCGAAATCACTGTGCCCCGGGGTGTCGATGATGTTGATCTTTGTTCCTTTGTAGTTGATGGAAACGTTTTTCGACAGGATGGTTATTCCGCGTTCACGCTCCAAATCGTTGTTGTCCAATATGAGTTCTCCTTTGTTCTGGTTCTCCCTGAAGAGGTGTCCTGCAAGGAGCATTTTGTCAACCAGCGTAGTTTTGCCATGGTCTACGTGTGCTATGATAGCGATGTTCCTGATGTTTTGCATAAATCACATGTATGTTCTACGGCGGAATTCTACTTTAATTCCGGCCGCAAAGGTACGCAAAAAACTTTGGTTTGCAGGCCTTCGGGCGAAAAGATGCGAGTCTCTGCGGGAAAAGATGCGGGGCTTTGGGCCAAAAGTGGCGGCACTTTGCGGGAAAAGTTACACTCCTGTTACCGGACATGCCCATTATTTCTTAACTTTGCCCGCATGTTGAACCCCCGAAAATGATGACGAAATAAATGATGAAAGTACAACGTTTTTTCTCGGCGGCCCTGCTGGCTGCCCTCATCGCGTTGCCTCTGGGCGCGCAGAAGCCCGTCACCCTCTCGCTGGAGCAGGTGGTGAACGGCGGATTGATTCATACCGAATACGCACCTTCGCCCGTGTGGATGGCCGATGGCGAGAGCTACTCGCGCATTGAGCCGGTAGGAAACGGCGGAGGCGTGGAAGTGGTCTCCTACAAAGTGGCCGATGAATCGCGCCAAGTGCTCATTCCCTCTTCCATGTTGCACGACCCTCAGAGCGGAAAGCCACTCGCCGTGCGCAGCCTGGTATGGAGCGACGACAATAAGAAGGTGCTTATTTACAACAACACGCGGCGCGTCTGGCGTTATGACACGCGCGGTGACTACTGGCTGCTCGACCTTACCACCGGAGCGCTGCGCCAATTGGGAAAAGGCCTGCCCGAAAGCTCCCTGATGTTTGCCAAATTCTCGCCCGACGGCAAGCGCGTGGCCTACGTGAGCCGCAACAATATCTATATGGAGGAAGCCACTCCCGAGGGAACGCCGGTGCAACTGACGAAAGACGGGGGGGAATACATCGTAAACGGCACGTTTGACTGGGTTTACGAGGAGGAATTCTCCTGCCGCGACGGCTTCCGCTTCAGCCCCGACGGGCGTTTTATTGCATACTGGCAGAGCGACACGCGCGGAACGGGCGTGTTTGACATAATAAATAATGTGGATTCGCTCTATCCCTCCGTGCTTCACTTCCCTTACCCCAAGGCCGGAACGACCAACTCGGCCGTGAAAGTGGGCTACATGCCCGTCGAAGGCGGCGAGACGCACTGGGTGGAGCTGCCCGGCGACCCGCGCGAAATGTATATTCCCCGCATGGAATTCATCCCCGGCAGCAACGAACTGTTCATACAGCAGATGAACCGTGAGCAAAACACCAACCGCGTCTGGACCGTAGAGCTGGCCGACGGGGCAAAACCGCGCAACATATTTACCGAAAAGGATGCCGCTTGGGTCGAGACCAACGATGAGATTCTCTGGCTCGACGGGGCGCGCTCCTTCACTTGGATGAGTGAACGCAGCGGATTCCGCCATCTTTATCGCGTAAGCCGCGACGGAAAAGAAATAACCCCCATCACTTCCGGCAATTTTGACCTCATCCAGATTGTCGGCGCCGACCTGGATAAGAAAATTCTCTACTTCATTGCCTCGCCCGACAACTATACTCAGCGCTATCTCTACAGCGTTTCGCTCAAAAAGGGGCGCAACGATTGCCGCCGGCTCAGCCCCGAAGGACAAGAGGGGCAGCACTCCTACCGGATGTCGCCTACGGGAAAATGGGCCGTGCACAGCTTCAGCAACGCAAAGACGCCGCCCGTGGCCGAAATCCTTTCCTTCCCCGGGCATAAGTCGGTGCGCACTCTGGTAACGAACGAGCGCGCCCGGGCCGAATACGAAGCCCTCGGCCTGCGACCCAAGGAGTTTCTGAAGGTAAAGAGCGACACTTTGCTGCTCGATGCCTGGATGATTCGTCCGGCCGACTTCGACTCTACGAAAAAGTACCCCATGATTGTCGACGTTTACGGCGAGCCTGCCAGTTCGACGGTGCAGGATGTCTGGGGAGGGGGTGACCTTTGGCATCAATACCTGGCGCAGTTGGGCTACGTCGTAGTGAGTATCGACAACCGCGGCGCAGCGGCTCCCCGCGGGCGCGAGTGGCGCAAGTGCATCTACGGCGAGGTTGGCACATTGGCCAGCCGCGACCAGGCAAACGGCGTGCTCGACCTGCTGGAACGCTTTACGTGGCTCGACCCGGCCCGCGTGGGAATCACCGGATGGAGCGGCGGAGGCAGCCAGACGCTCAACTGCATGTTCCGCTACCCGCAGGTCTTCGCTACGGGAATTGCCGTGGCTTTCGTATCCGACCAGCGGCTTTACGACACCATCTACCAAGAACGCTACATGAACACCCCGCAAAACAATCCCGAGGGCTACCGCAAAGGCTCACCCATTACCTATGTGGAGGGACTGAAGGGCAACCTTTTGCTCATCCACGGCACGGGGGACGACAATGTGCACTACCAGAGCTGCGAAATGCTGGTGAACGAGCTGGTAAAACACGGTAAGATTTTCTCCCAAATCTCCTACCCCATGCGTTCGCACTCCATCAACGAACGGCCGGGAACGACGCTCCACCTGCGCAAGACCATGGCCGACTATTGGCAGAAGAACCTCTAATCTTTTCATTTTCGACCGAGGGCCGTACCGTGCGATTGCCGCGGTACGGCTCTTTTTTTGCCCGTCCTTCGCGCTGCGGCGGCAGGGGCGGAAAGGAGCGCGGCGCATCTCCGCCGGTGGGGATGCGTCGCGTCTGTCCGCGTGTGGCGGGACTCTGGCTGAAAACATGCGGCACTTTTCGGGAAAAATGGCAGGGCTTTTCAAAAAAAGCGCAGGCACTTTGTGGGGGAAGTGCCTGCGACGGGATGTGCGGGAGTAGCGCAGTTTTGTTTTCCCGCCGGGCGGCGGTGGGGCAGAATGCTACTTGTCTGCCAGGTCGGCGGCGGGGGACGGGCGCGTCTCCTCAAAGCCTGTCGGCTCGGTCTGCTCCGCCGTGAGCGGACGGGTGCTCAAGTAGATGATGGCTTCGTCCCGGTTGCCGTAGAGGGCCACTTGGAGATTTTCCCCAAAGGAGCCGCGTTCCGTGCCGAGGCGCTTGCGCAGGGCGTCGTAGAGCTGGCGGCCTTTGCCCCATTGGAGGCCGTCGAGCCGGATGCGCATGGCCACGTAGTCGGGCCGGGCTTGCGGGTCGAGCTCGGGAGTGGCTTGCTTCCCGGCATTTTCCGGCAGCAGGAGGTTGCCCCCGAGGCGGTAGGTGTAGCAGTAGCCGCTGGCCGGGAAGGGAAGAGTCTCGACGTTTCGCTCTGCTATGATAGCCTTTTTCAGTGGGTCGGGGATGAACTTTTCCTGAAACTGCCCGGCGGTCATTGTGGCGAGGTCCAGGCCTTCAATCCGCCCGCCTTCGAATTTCTGGACAATGCGCTCGGCCATTCCTTCGGCGTCGAAGTAGTTGCTCCGCGCGGCGTCGTAGAGAACCGGGCCGCCGTATGCC
Organism: Bacteroidaceae bacterium; assembly: GCA_050946375.1. Lineage (GTDB taxonomy): Bacteria > Bacteroidota > Bacteroidia > Bacteroidales > Bacteroidaceae > UBA1794. The sequence goes on from JBMNUT010000019.1 coordinate 9,375, forward strand.
ACTTCCAGTAATTCGAACTGTGGCTCGATGACAAAGCGGCCGTCTTTTCCGACGAAGCCATACTTCCGTCCCTTGACGCTCACGAGGGCGATGTCACCGAGGAAGGGGTCGGCCCGTTCAAATTGCGGCTCGATGACCCATTTTCCCTTGCGGTCTACGTATCCCCATAGCTTCCCGTCGGCCGTAGCGGCTGCCAAATCGCCGGAGACGAAGGGGTAAGCCTCTGCGAATTGCGGTTCGATGAGTAGGTTCCCCTCCTTGTCGCAATATCCCCACTTCTCCCCGTCGAGGCGCACGGCGTAGATTTCGCCCCATGCCTGTATGTCGCTGAAGCGGGGGGCGATGCGGTATTTTCCGTTATGGTCGATGGTTCCCCACTTTCCGCCTGTCCTCACGGCGGCCAGGCCGTCACTTTGGAAGGGAAGTGCCTTGTCGAACCGGCAGGGGACGGCCAGTTTTCCCTCACGGTCGATGTAGCCGCAGCGGCCGGAGCTGTCCATTACGGGAAAACGCCCGCAGCTGAATCCGGCCAGGTCGGGGTTGGCGGGCGCAAGCCCCGTAAGGTCGATGGCTTTGCGGCCCTGCGTGTCGTAGAAAGTGCAGTGGAGGAGCGTGTCGTCGTGCGCCTCCACCACCCGGGCCAGGCCCTCAGAGTAGTGATTGGCCCAGAGGGCTTGACGCAGGGTGAAGAGCTCCCGGCCGTCGGGGGCTATGGCCGTGGGCGCGCCCTCTGCCGTTGTGACCCAGGCTATGCCGTCGGAAAATCCAGTGGCGTAGTCGAATCGGACGGGAGTCACTGCGTTTCCCTCCTGGTCGATATAGCCGGAGGTGGATTTCTTGTTGGCGTAGCTGATGACTTTGGCGCGTCCTTCGTAGAAAACCTCGGCGTGGTCGAACTGGGGGGCGATGACAAATTGCCCTTTGCGGTTGATGTATCCCCATTTTCCCCCGCTCTTTGCGGGGATGAGGCTCATGTCGGGGGAGTTGCTGCTGTAGTTTTCGCTGCCGCACGATGCCGCGGCAAGCCCCAGGAGGAGCAGGAGACTGGAAAAGGTGATGCGTTTCATGTGAATAGAGTATAGGGTTGTTTTGAATAAGTATACTAAAAAATAAAAATTCGGGGGGGGTAGCTGCAAAGATAAGTGAATATATTCGAAAGATACAACCGTTTTCTGAAAAAAGTGCTTCGTTTTTACCCGGTAGGGGAAGCGCGGGTCGCGGTGCGGGCTTGGGGAAACGGTGGCGGGCTGCGCGGCTCTCGTAGAAAGGGTGCGGCACTTTTCGGGAAAAATGGCAGGGCTTTTTAAAAAAAGCGCAGGCACTCTGTGAGGGAAGTGCCTGCGCTCTTTAGCGAAAGGATGGCCGCGCGGAGGGGACTGTTGCGCCGCTCCGGCGGGAGAGGGGTCAGTCTTCGGGCACGGGGACGGGTGCCAAGTGCCAGTAGACGGAGAAGCGGTTGCGGTAAATCCCGTAGAGCGGTACGAAGCGGAGCGTGCTTCCGTCGGAGGTGGCGCGGGTGGTGAAGTGCAGGGGCTTGCCCGCTTCGGGCTGAAGCCAGGAGAGGTCGGCCGCGTTGCCCGTGATTTCCGGTATGTTCATCTGCACCTGGTAGGCCTTGGGCACGTCGCCGTAGAAATAATCGGTGGCGTTGATGAGCTTGTCGGTCACACCTTTTGTCCCCAAGTCTCCGGCCAGTACGATGGGTCCGCAGAGGATGGCGGCCGTTTGCGGCGCATCGGGCAGCGGTTCGGCATGGAGTTCCATGGGCAGGATGAGCTGCACTTCGTCGCCGGGCTTCCAGGTACGTTTGATCCGGCAGTATCCGTCGCGTCCGGGGCGCACCTTCTGCGGCTCGCCGTTGAGGCTGATTTGCATCGTGGTCTTGCACCAGTAGGGCACGCGTATGGCCAGTGTGAAGCGTTTCTCCCGCCCTTCGAAGCGCAGGGTGCTGCTACCTTCTTCCGGGAAACGGGTGGTTTGCTCCAGGAGTATGCCCTCTTCGCGCCAGGTGAGGCGGGAGGCGATGAACTGATTGACGTATATTTCGTCGTCGGAGTGCAGGTAAATCGACTCGGTGTAGCGCACCGGATTTTCCATTCCCGTGCCGGTGCAGCACCAAAAGACGTCCTTATTCCGCCCAAACGTCTTGAATCCGCCCGGTTCGAGCGTATGAAAGTACATAAAGTTACTGTTTTCCGGGTAAATGCTGCCCAGAATGTGGTTAAAGAGGGCCCGTTCTACGTAATCGGCATACTTGCTTTCCGGATTGATGCAGCACAATCGCTCGGAAAGCAGTATCAAATTGTAAGAGCAGCAAGTCTCTCCGGCTTTTATGCCTAACTCTTTGGCAAGAGTGTCGGGCCCGTAGTTCCAATGCTCGGCGTAACCGGTGGAACCGTTGGCGTATGTGCGCCGTTGCGTTACCGTTTCCCAGAAATTGACGGCCGCTTTTCGGAAAAACTTATCGCCTGTCATCTCATACATGCGGGCCGCTGCCGTAAACTGGGGGATTGTGGCGTTGGCGTGGCGGTAGTTGTGCGGTTTTGCGGGGTCGTTCAGCACGTCGCGCCCTTGTGAAGCGGGAAGAAGTTTGTCGGTTTGCTGGAAAAGTCGGGCACATTCCAGGTAGCGGGGCTGCCGCGTGAGCAAATAGAGCTGGAGTAGTGCGTCGCTGAAGCCGCCTTGTTCCATTTCGTCCATCACCTTTTGCCAGTTTGCGGGGTCGCTCTTGATGCGTTCGGCGCGGCCGCAGAAGTAATCACCCATGTTGGTGGCCAGAGCCAGGGCCTGGTAGCTGCGGCCGATGCGGTAGGCGTCGATGAGTCCCTGCAGTATTTTGTGCTGCGTGTAGTAGGGTGCCCAGCCTTGTCCCGTGGTTTCCACCACGTCGAGCATCGTCTCGGGCGAGGCGCCTATGTATCCTCCGCCCAGTTCCTGTTGGCACTGGTCGAGCACCATGATGGTGTGGTCAAGTTTTTCCTTGCATTCTTCCGAACCGGTGAGCGCATAGAGTCGGCTCATGGCGCTGAGGTAGTGGCCCAGGGTGTGGCCTTTCAGGTCGGTTTGTTCCCAGCCTCCGTAGGGTTTCACGCGGGGCGGGTTTTTGAGTCCTGCGTTCTTCAGGAAGAAGTAGAGCAGCCGGTCGGGGTCGAGGCTGAGCAGGAATTGTGCGTCGAGCTGCTGCCTTTGGAGAAAAGGCCCGTCGAGCAGTTGCACCGTGCCGGTGGGGAAGGCTTGCAGGCGCGTGTGTTCCGTCAGTGAGTCGCGTTCTGCCGGGGCGGGGGCGCCGGGGTTACGGGCTGCGAGGCCGGGGCTTTGCAGCAGGAGGCACAGGGCGAGCAGGGCGCAGAGCGTCGCACCCGCCTGGAAGTGGCGGTACTTTTGCGGAAAAGTGGCGGCACTTTTCGGGAAAAGGGGCAGTACTTTTGGGAGTTTCATGCAGAGGTTGTTTAAAGTTTCTGTGATGCTTTTTGTATTTCGCTGCGCAGTGTGTCGTTGCCGGGGAAGCCGGTTTGGCGGTAGCGCAGCGTGCCGTCGGGGGCGAAGATGAGGTAGGTGGGTACGCCTTGCAGGGCGAGTTTCTTGCGGACTGCCTCGGCCTGTTCGCTGCTGAGGCGCACGTGCCGGCCGGGAATGTCGCATATCATGTCGGCCCAGAGCGCTTCGGGCGAGGAGGCGCTGCTGAGGTAGAGCCAGACGACGGGCTTCTCTTCCAGCTCCGTCTTGAGGCTCCGGAGCGACTGGTGCGCCATCAGGCAGGGGCGGCACCACGTCTCCCAGAAGTCCACTACGACGGTTTTTCCCGCGAGGGGCTGCAGGAGCAGGCGGAAGATGCCGTCGGCGTCGGTCAGGGCGGGGTCGATGGTGGTGATTTCGTAGCCGTCCTTCTGTTCGTTCTGCCGCATGCGCTGGAGCAGGGCGTCATGCCCGGCTTCCACTTCGGCCGCGGCTTCCGGGGGCAGGAGGCGCAGGCTGTCGCACTGGGCGGCAGTGAGGGGCGTGCGGTAGTACAGCTGTTTCTGCCACCGGATGAGGCGGTGCAGGTCGAAGAGTATACCCTCGCGGGTGTCGTGCCTTGCGGCATAGTCGGCCAGGAACTGCTCCGGCAGGCGGGCAACGATGGCGGTATAGGCAGGCGAGAGCAGGCTTTCTGCCTCGTTGAGGCAGTCGAGCGTGAGGAAGCCTTGTGGGTTGAGCTCGGGGTCGGCCAGGCTGAGGTCGATTTCACGGCCGATGTATTGCTTCCAGCTTGCGGGTATTTCGAGGGCGGCTATGGCCTTGCGCAGGGAGTCGGGCGTGTCGGCACGGGGAAATGCGGGCGATTGGATGAAGTTCTGCAGTCCGGCCAGGTAGCCGCCGTAGCGCACGGGGGTGAAGCGGGCTTCCTTTTTCCCGTCGGGGGCGGGGCAAACGGCAGTTTGCAGCGAGTTGGTGCGGTCGTGGCAGGCAGCCATGTCGACCTCCACGAGGGTGGTTTCGCCCGGCGCGGCCAGGCAGTTGAAGAGAAGTCCGTTGCCCAGGTTGAAACTCAGCCGCTCGGGCAGGAAGAGAGTGAGGCGCAGCGTGGCGCAGCCCGTGGCGTCGAGTTCGAACTGGCCGGGCAGGTAGTTGTCCAGACCGTTGTCGGTGCTGAACCGGACGTAGCTCACTTTGCGGGGCATGCCCTGCCGGTATCCGAGCAGGTGCAGGCGCACCGTGGCCGTATCCCGGCCCATCCGTACGGCGGGCAGCGCTTCTTCCCGCGGGATGGCGGGGCGCTTGAGCAGGCGGCGGTAGGGCTTGGGGCGGATGCCGTAGAAGGCGAACGGGCCGAAGAGGTGGGTTTTGCCGCAGAGGTCGAACTGCTTCGTGCCGCGGGGCAGCGGGGGAAAGGTCCATTCCACCGCGCGTTCCTGCTGGCGGCCTATGCGGTATGCCTCGCCGGGCTTCCATCCTTCGGCGCGGCGCAGGGGCAGTTGTTCGCCCGAGGGCAGGAGGAGGCAGGGCGCGGCCGTGAGGCTGTCGCTCTGCAGGCGGGCGGAATGCAGGAGGAGGTGTACCACGGTCGACGTGTCGGTGCAGGTGATGCCCGTCAGCGCGCCGAACTGTGCGGTGGAGAGCAGGCAGCCCGGAGGCGAGGAGGTGCGCCCGCGGGCAAGGAGGGGGCTGCCCGCCACGAGCAGGAGGCACAGCGCCGTCAGCATGCAACGCAGGGCGGCGGGGAAAAAGATGCGGGTGTTTTCGGAAAAACCGGCAGGACTTTTCGGGAAAAGGGGCAGTACTTTTTTCGGTTTCATGCGGCGGTCTCTCTTGTCGGTTGCGGGCGGTTGCGGTCGGAGCCTATCCACGTCAGGCGTTTCCATACGTACTCCAGCGGGCCGTGGCGGTGGCTTTTCATCCAGTAGTGGCAGAAGGTGAACTGAACGGCCAGCAGCACTATGCCGAGACCCACGCTGGCCGTGATGCCGAGGTGCTGGTCGAGGTCGAATCCCCAGTTATAGAAAAGCAGCGAACCGGCCATGCCCTGCGTCACGTAGTTCGTGAGACTCATGCGCCCGTAGGGCATGGTTTTGCGCAGGGCGCCGCGCCAGGACGTGCGGTAGTAGGCATAGAGTACGCCGGCGACGAGCAGGAGCATGAAGGAAAACTTGTGGAGCGAGCTGACAAGCAGCAGCAGCGGCGTGCGAAGCTGCGGGTCGCTCACGAAGTCGGGCAGCATGCCGGCCAGACCGTAGAGGGGGAAAAAGGCGATGAGTGCGCCGCCCGCTATCTTGCCCCACAGCGGCAGTTGGGCTTCGAGGAAGAGCTTTCGCCGGCCGACGAGCATGCCCAGCATGAAGAGTGCGGCGGTCTGGAAGACGCGCCCGTTGTTCCACGCCCAAGCGAGGCTGACCAACTGGCCTTCCCACAGGTTGGTTTTCAGCATATCCCAGAAGCCTGCTCCGCTTTGTGCCGCATAGGTGGCCGCCCAGTAGGGGCCTTCGCCGATGGGCGGCAGGCAGCAGTCGGGCGCCAGGAGCGCGGCAAAAATCTGGTAGAGGCATACGGGCTGGAGCAGGCATACGCAGGCTATGACGAAGACCTTGCGGTCGGAGAGCCGCGCCACGAGGGGCAAGACGAGGCCCACGATGGCGTAAAGGACGAGAATCTCTGCCGTAAAGAACGCGGCGTCGAGCTGCCCGATGAGGAAAAGCATGCACATGCGCCAGCAGAAGCGCAGGCGGAAGTCGCGGCCGCGGCGCTGCTCGTTGTCGTACTGTATGTAGAAACTGAACCCGAAGAGCAGGGCAAATATGGCGTAGGCCTTGCCCCCGATGAGAAAGAAGAGGCCGTCCCAGAGAGCGCGGTCGGTGAAATTGAGCCAAAGGGGTTGGTTTTCGGTGGACGGATAGGAGTAAAAATTATAATGCTCCATGGTGTGGAGCACAATGATGGCCATCACGGCCAGCGCGCGCAGCGCGTCGGCCACGTCCACGCGTGCGTTTCGCGTCGGGAGAGTAGGGGCGGTTTCCATAAGGGGGCAGGTGTTTTCGGGAAAAGCGGCAGCACTTTTCGCCCAAAGTGTAAGTACTTTTGGCGGAAAGTGCCGGCCCTTTTTCCTGCGTTCGTCAGCGCAGTTTTTCGATTAGCTCGTCGAGGCTGAGCATCTGCTGCTCGCCTTTCTCCATGTCCTTGAGGGTGATTTTTCCTTCGCGCAGCTCCGTTTCGCCCACGAGTGCGACGAAGGGGATGCCTTTCGTATTGGCATAGCTCATTTGCTTCTTCATCTTGGCGGCGTCGGGGTATAGCTCGGCGCAGATGCCGGCGGCGCGTATGCGGGAGAGGGCGGGCAGACAGGCCGAAACCTCCTCCGTGCCGAAGTTGATGAACAGCAGCTGTGTGCCGCGCGTGGCGTCCTTCGGGTAGAGATCGAGCTGGTTGAGCACGTCGAAGATGCGGTCCGCTCCGAAAGAGATGCCCACCCCGCTGACGCCGGGCAGCCCGAAAATGCCGGTAAGGTTGTCGTATCGGCCGCCGCCCGTAATGCTTCCTATCTCGACATCGAGCGCTTTTACTTCAAAGATAGCCCCCGTGTAGTAATTCAGGCCGCGAGCCAGCGTGAGGTCGAGCTCCATTTCGTTTTTCAGGCCCGCTTTTTCGAGCGTGCCGAGGATGAAACGGCATTCTTCCACGCCCTTCATGCCGGTTTCGCTGCATCCGGCCAGCAATTGCTGCAGCGTGTCGAGCTTTTCGGCATTCGTCCCTTTGAGCAGGATGAGGGGCTGTAGCCGCTCGATGGCTTCGGGGCTGAGCCCTTTCTCGGCCAGTTCTTCGTTGACGGCCTGCAGCCCTATTTTATCGAGCTTGTCGATTGCCACCGTAATGTCCGTGATTTGCTCGGGCGCGCCTATGAATTCGGCAATACCGCTGAGGATTTTTCGATTATTGAGCTTGATTCGGACACGAACGCCAAGGCGCGCGAAAACTTCGTCGACGATTTGCATGAGTTCCACCTCGTTCATCAGCGAATCGCTCCCCACTATGTCGGCGTCGCACTGGTAGAATTCGCGATAGCGGCCCTTCTGCGGCCGGTCGGCCCGCCACACGGGCTGAATCTGGTAGCGCTTGAAGGGAAAAGTGAGTTCCTCGCGGTGCATAACCACGTAGCGGGCGAAGGGAACCGTCAGGTCGTAGCGCAATCCCTTCTCGCAGAATTTGGAGGCGAGCTTGGGTGCGTTGCGCGAAAGCAGCTCCTCGTCGGTCAGATTCTTGAAGTAATCGCCGGAATTCTGTATCTTGAAAAGTAATTTGTCGCCCTCCTCTCCGTACTTTCCCATGAGGGTGGAGAGGTTTTCCATGCTGGGCGTTTCGATTTGTTCGAAGCCGTAGAGTCGGTAAACTTGGCGGATTGTGTCGAAAATGTAGTTCCGCTTGGCCATCTCGGCGGGCGAGAAGTCGCGGGTTCCTTTGGGGATGGAGGGTTTTTGTGCCATGATGTTGGGAAAAAGGGGCAGGGCTTTTCGGGAAAAGCCTTGCATGTTTTCGGAAAAAGTGCTGCCGCTTTTGCGTGCGTGTGCCGGGTGTCTTTTTCGGTTGTGTGGCATCGCTCCGGGCGTAACAGCGGCACAAAAGTACGAAATCCCTGCGAAACAGCCAACTTGGCTGCCTGTTTCGGGGTTTTGTGCCCTGAGTTTGCCTCGAAAGGTGTGGCCAATTTGTCTACAAACGCAAAGATTTCTTACCGTTTGTTTGGTAATTTTTTAAGAAATGCTATATCTTTGTAGCCATTTCCCGGCCGACTTGTTTCCTGCATGTGCTCATCGATGTGCGGGAAGGGGCATCGGGGATGTTTTTTGTCCCTGCGCCTTCTGTCGGACGGATGGTAAGAAAAGGAATATCGGTATCGTCCCTTTGTGAAAAGGGTCTATTCTCCGTGTCCGCAGGGACGATTGGTTCCTGCACGACGGCGAGGCGGCTTTAGGGCGGCTTCGCCGTAATTTTTTGTTTTTTCCGCTGTGGCTGGGGCGGGGTGGCGACGGGCTTTCTCGGGGATGGATGGGGAGAACCGTGTGGAAGGATGCAGGGCTTTTGGGAAAAAGGTGCAAGGGTTTTGGGAAAAAGATGCAGGGCTTTTTCCCGAAAGGGGCAGGGGTTTTTGCGACGCGGTGCGGCGCTCGCCGGGAGAGGGGCTCAGGGCTGCTGGGCGGTCATGCGGAAGTATTTGTCGAGGACGAGCAGGGAGATGAGGCATTCGCGGCGGCGGTCCTGAAATTGGGCGCGCCACTGGTGGGCGTGTTGCAGGATTTTTTCCGCTTCCTGCGGGTGGGTGGAGAAATAGTGGATGCGTTCGGCCAAATCGGAGAAGTCGGGCCGGATTTCGACGTAGTGGTAATTGGGAATGAGGCGGCCCTCCATGTACCATGTCTCGCAAGTAGGGCGCGGCATCACTGCCAGTGAGTTGCTGCTCATGACCCACTTCAGGTTGGAGGCTACGTCGTTTCCTTCGAGACAGATGACGAATTGGTAGTCGAGATGCTCGTAGAGGGTCATTTTGGGGCGGCGCCATTCGGGGCATACGCAGTGGCGGCTTACGATTTCGCCTACGTCGCAGACGTCCGAGCCGTACCACATGCGGCAGAAGGCCTGGCGGCGGGCCTTGCCGTCTATCTCGCCGCGGAAGATGGCCATGGGCTTCTTTTGGGAAAAGGGCTTCTTGTCGTGGAGAAAGATGAAGTGCCGTACCTTGTCGAGGTTGAGGAGTACGGAGTTTTCGTTGCCGTCGCCGATGGGTCGGCTCTTGCAGATGGAGGGAAAGGGGAGCAGCGTGTTGACGTCGCCGAAGCGGTAGTTCCAGCGCAGGTGTGGGGGAAAGTAGCGAAGGTACTCGTTGGTGTCGAAGAAGTACACCGACCCGTGTCCTCCGCGGCGGCTGAACTGGCCGATCGGGCCTTTGTCTTCCTGCAGGGATGCAGGGGTGCTGAGGCGGCAGTAGTAGTCGACGCGCCGGAGTATGTAGTCCCGGTCGGGCCGGGTGTCGAGGCTTTCGATGATGGCCTTGCGCCGCGCGCGGAAGAGTGCGTCGGGGAGCAGGTAGGTGCGGGCCATGTTGCGCAGGTAGTAGGGGAGTTTCCCGTTTTTGCCGCTGTGGAGGAGGTATTTCAGCATGGGGCTTCAGGTTTCGGGTGCAGGGGGGAGCCGGTCGGGGTGACGGTTATTTTGAGAAAAAGTGCCGGCACTTTCGGGGAAAAGATGCGGCACTTTTTGCTAAAAGTTGAGGCGCTTTGGCCGGATTGTCTTACTTGTTTTCCGTACAATTGGCTACGAGGTCTTCGCCCAGGTGCGTCGTTGCTTCGCGATACTCGCGGTCTTGCACTTCCTTGGCCTTGCGCGCGTAGACAATCATGCGCAGTGACTGGTCGTAAGTCAGGTAGTTCCAGAGCCAGTTGAGCATGACCATGACTTTGTTGCGGATGCCCAAAATGGAACGGAGGTGCACCACCAGCCAAAGGAACCAGGCCAACCAGCCTTGGAGCTTGACCTTTTTGAATTCTGCCACGGCGCGGTTGCGGCCGACGGTAGCCATCGAGCCGAGATTGCGGTAGTGGAAGGGCTTGAGTTTGCCTTTCCCTTTTTCGAGGCGGCGCAGGTTGTCGGCCAAAAGGTTGCCCTGCTGTATGGCTACTTGTGCCAGTTGTGGGTGGCCGTAGGGGTAGTTTTTGTCGGAGGTCTGCAGGCATTGGTCGCCGATGGCGAAGACGTTTTCCATTCCCTCTACGCGGTTGTAGGCATCTACCTTGATTCTTCCGCCGCGGCCGAGGGCCGATTCGGGAAAGCCTTTGATGCTTTGTGCGCGGACGCCGCTCACCCAGATGAAAGTGCGGGTGGGGATTTCCATTCCGTCCTCGAGAATTACTTTATGGTCTTCGAAGTCTACGACTTTGCGGTGCAGCAAAACGTTGACTCCCATGTTCCTCAGGAAGTTTTCTGCCGCGTGGCTCGACTCTTCGGAGAGGCCCGAGAGGAGGCGTCCTGCGGCCTCGATGAGGTAAATATGCAGTTCGGAGCTGTCGAGGTCGGGGTAGTCGGCGGGCAGGACGTAGCGTTTCATCTCGGAGAGTACGCCGGCAATTTCCACGCCCGTGGCGCCTCCGCCCACGATGACTATGTTCAACAGTTCTCTACGCTCTTGCTCCGTGGCACACGTCACACTGCGTTCGAGGTTGCCGAGCAGGGCGTTTCGCAGGCCCATTGCTTCGGAAACGGTTTTCATCGGCATGGCTTCTTCCTCGATGCGCTTGTTGCCGAAGAAGTTGGTGGTGGTGCCTGCGGCGAAAACGATATAGTCGTAGGTCATTTTGCCTATCGAGGTCTGAATCATATTGCGCTGGGGGCAGATGGCGCGCACCTCGGCCATTCGGAAATAGAAGTCCTTCCGTTTGCGGAAGATCTTGCGGAAGGGGAAAGAAATGGAGCTCGGTTCGATGCCGGATGAGGCGATCTGGTAAATAAGTGGCGGGAACTGGTGGTAATTGTTCTTATCCACGAGCACGACTTGCATGCCGCTTTTCTTGAGTTTATTGGCCAGTTTCAGTCCGCCGAAGCCTCCTCCTACGATAACGACGCGTTTTTTGTCTGTTTTTTCTATGTTTACACTCATAATCAGATAGGTGTTGTGGTTTAAAAGGGGTGTTCCTGTACTTCTTTCCGTACGGCTTTCGAGCCGAAAGCGAGTGTACCTATTGAATTTTCCGCAAAGAAACGAAAAAAAAATCATATAGGCAATTTCTTGCGTTGTTTCTCGTTTTGTCGGCTTTGTGGCACCCCGTTGCGGGCAGCCCGGCAGGCCTTTTGGCGGCGGGGCCTGCGGCTTTTGCGGTGAAGTACTGGCACTTTCGGGAAAAACAGGCGGCACTTTTGCCGAAAAGCTCTGCCGCTTTTCGCCGCCCGTTGCGGGGCCGGCTTCCGGCTGCTGCGGCGGGAGCCGGCTGCGGGGTTTGCGTTTTTTAGCGTTTGGAGTGCGTCTTTTTCGGCAAAAGCCTATCTTAGGGATAGAAATCAACCTGAACGGACATGAAATTAAGCCTACATTTTCGACCCGACCGACGCCGCGAACTGGAGCGGCTGGTGCACGACGAGTACGACCGGCTGTACCGTTTTGCCCTGTTCCGCACGGCCTCGGAAGACGATGCACAAGACCTCGTGCAGGAAGTCCTGCTGCGCCTGCTCGACGATGCGGGCATCCTGGACGGCGTCGGCAACCTGAAAGCCTACGTCTACCGCGCTCTCTCCAACGAGTGCCTCCGCTTCTGCCAGCAGCGGAAAGCCTTTCCCCAGGCCGGCGAGGAAGAAATCCCCGACTGCCCCGCCGAGGAAAACGGCTGGCAGCAGGAGTATGAGCGCGTGCGCCGCATGCTGGAGCGCATACCTGCGGAGCAGGCCGACGTAATCTGCCTGCATACGGTCGACGGCATGCGCTTTATCGAGATTGCCGACATGCTGGAGTTGCCGCTTTCCACCGTGAAGTCCCGTTTTCAGCGCGGCGTGGAGCGGGTGAGAGATTTGCTGAAACAAGAAAAACGATTAGACGAAAGAAAGGAGAACTTATGATGAACTGCGAAAAACTGAGGTCCGATTTTTACTTGCTCCGCGAGGCTCCCGACTCGCAGGAGGCGCAGGAAATGCGCCGCCACCTGGAGCATTGTCCCGACTGTGCCCGCTATGTGCGCGAGATGGAGCAGGCGCTCGACTGGCTTACGCCGCGCCGCACGCCGCAGACCCCTGCCGCTTTTGCCCGGAAGATGCGGGACTTTTCGGCAAAACCGGCGGCACTTTCCGGCAAAACCGGCGGCACTCTTGCCCGACTGCTCCGCCCCGGGCGTATGGCTGCGGCAGTGGCCCTGCTCGTCGGGTGCGCCGCGCTGCTGGCCCTGTGGCTCCTCCCCTCGCGCCTGACGGCCGGGCAGAGCCTGACGCCCGCCGAGGCTGCGCCCTACTTCGCCCGCGCTCTTGCGGCACAGCCCCGCACGATGCAGATAGAGATGCTCATCCGCACGCCGCGATACGAGAACTTTGCCGCAATCGATGCGGACAGTGCTTTCGTAACCCACAGGCTTACGACCCTCGCCGACGGGCGCAAACTGCTCTGGCGCATGGAGAAAGAGGGCGGGCGCACCGTGGTTTGCGACGGCGAGCGGCAGTGGATGTGGAGCCCGGACTTCGCCGTCTGCGTCACCGGCCCGCGGGAGTCGAACTTTGTCGAGGAGCTTTCGCTGCTGTTGCGCCCCGACGAAATCCTGACGGCCGAGCAGGAAGCGGCCGAGCGCGGCGAGGGAACAGGCTATGAGCTGCAGGAGACGGAGGAAGAGACGCGCCTCACGGTCAATGCCCCGCGGCAGTATGTCGTGCGCAACGGCATGGGGCTCGACCGCACGCTGGGCAACGCGGAGAACCGCCGTACCTATGTCTTCGACCGCCGCACGGGGCGTCTGAAGAGTTTTGCCATCGTCCTCCGCCGCGGGGATACGGAGGTCGAAGTGGCGCGCAGCGTGGCCATCCGCTACGACCTGCCCGTCGACCGCGCCGCGCTGCTGGCCCTGCCGGTGCTGCCCCCTATGTCCGACGGTACGGCGCGGCAGTGGGTGGATGCCGAAGTGGCAGGTAACGAGGGCATTGCCCGCCGTCGCTCGGCGCGAACTGCCGCACGGCGCATCGTGGAGGCCCTGTCCGACGGCCGCCTGGCGCCGGTGGAAGCTGCCCTGACCTTCTATCCCGACACCGCTTTGTTGCTGCGCACGTATGGCGGAATGCAGGTACACGAAGTGGGCAAGGCCTACCGTTCGGGCAATTACGCCGGCTGGTACGTGCCCGTGCGTTGCACCTTGCCCGACGGGCGGCAGGGCGTGCTGACGCTGGCCTTGCGCAACGACAACGAGAGCGGCCGTTGGTATGTGGACGGAGGGCTGTAGTCCTTGCAGCCGGTTGCGTGCCGCCGCTTGACAGATTGCGGGGCTTCCTGCGGGGAGCCCCGTATTTTTTTGTCCTTTCCCTTGCTTCCGTCGGCGAAAAGCGGCAAGGCTTTTCGGGAAAACATGCAGGACTTTTTCCGAAAACCGGCAAGGCTTTTTCCGCATCGGTGCGGGGAAACCGGCAGGAAGTAACAGATGTTAAAAAAGCGGGCTCATGCGCATTTTGTCCGAACGAAAGGCTTTCTTCAGGGTAAGCGGGATAGGAAAGGGCGGAAGAAGCCCGTAGTTTTAATCATTAAACCCGTATGAAAATGAAGAGAATGGAGTCGCATGTGCGCCGTATGGCCGGTCGTCTTGCCTGTCTGGCGGGGCTGTTGGGCGCGTCGGCCTGCCTCCCCGCGCAGGAAGCCGAGGAGGTGCGGAGCGTCATCGTAGAGCAGCACGACAGTGCGTGGTATGCCCGTCAGGCGAAGGCCTGGGGCGAAGTGACAAAAGCCGAGCCCGGCAACGAGAATGCCTGGCGCAACCGCTACGAAGCCACCCGCTATTGGGTGGGAATGGGTACGGAAGAAACGAAAAGCGTGCTGGCGGAAATGGTGCAGGCCATACCCGGTTCGTTCACCTACCACCTCTGCGCCTACCGCGACGACCCCAGCCCCGACAGCGAACAGGGGGAACAACTCGTCAGCACCCTGCCGCAAACGGGCGTGCGGGGCGAGGACCTGAACGCCGTGCTGGCCTACTTGTTGGTCAGGGGCGAGGCCTTTGCCGGCGGAAGCCGCGCAGAGCTTGTGGGCAACCTGCTGCACCGTCAGTGGGAAGAGGCTTTCTATCCCGAGAAGATACTGCGCTTCTCCTACAACCAGCTGCAGGGCATGGCCGACGGCGCCATCTATTTTGCCAACGGCGATACCGATGTTTTCTGCAAGATGCTCCTCCAGCAGGTCTCTGGCGTGCATCGCGACAAACTCGTCGTCTGCACTTCTTTCCTGTTCTTTCCCACTTATCGCGAAGCGCTCTTCCGCGCTTTGCAAATCGAGCCCATCCCCGAGCGGGGACGCAAGCCCACGGCGGAAGATCAGGTTGTCTATCCGGGCGAAGTGGCAGCGTATGTGGCCGAAAAGACCGGGCGTCCTGTCTATATCTCCCCTTGGAATGTGAATTACGCGCAGGATTTCCGTGCGAAACTCTATAATGAAGGGCTCGTCTTGCGCTACAGTCCGCAACCGTACGACAATGTTTCGGCCGCAAAGCGTGCCGTCGAAGAGAAATACCGCCTCGACTATCTGACGGAACCGGCCTTCCGTCCGCAAGTGGAGTGGCAGGGAAGCATGGGTACGCAGCTCAATTATGTCGTGATGCTCGGTGGTCTGCTGAAGGAGTACCGCGCCGACGGCAACGAATTGCAGGCCCGGCGGCTCGAACGCGCTCTTCGTGCGGTGGTGGAGGGCGCGTCGCTTTCGGAAGAGGTGCGGCGCGAGTATCTGAACTTCATAGAGCAGTAGCGATGAAGTGCCCCGCTTTTTCCTTCGGGTGGAAGGACTTTAGCGACGAGCGCCTCATGACGCGTATCGCAGCCGGGGCGGACGAACGTGCCTTCGGCGTGCTTTACCGTCGTTACGCCGGCTGCCTGCAGCGCTTCTTCCTGCGGATGTTTCCGGGGGAGGAGGCGCTTGCCGACGACTTGGTGCAGGAAACGTTTCTCCGCCTGTGGGCGGCGCGCAGAAGCTATGGCGAAGGCCGGGCGGTGAGGCCGTGGATTTTCACGGTGGCCTACAACTTGGGGCGCAACGAGTGGCGCCGTCGGGGAAAAGTGCTGGCCTATGCCGAAGAGGCGCTGCACCTTTCGGACGAAGCCTATGAGGAACTGCCCGAAGTACGGCTTGATGCGGCCGACTTCGACCGTGCTTTGGCGCGCGAGCTGGCACTTTTGAGCACGGAGCGGAGGGTTTTGTTCGCTTTGCGCTTCGAAGAGGAACTGACCGTGCGCGAAGTGGCCGAGGCGCTCTGCATCCCTGAGGGGACGGCCAAGTCGCGCTTGCATACATTGGTATATGAATTACGAGAAAAACTGAAGCAATATGAGAAACTTTGAGACACAATTGCATGATTCGGCTGCCCGTCTGCGCGAGTCGTGCGGGGCGCGCCGCCGGCCTCTGCCGCCCAATCCGCGCCGACCGCTGGTGCGGCGCATGAACTGGCTGGCCATTCCGGCTGCTGCGGTGCTGGGCTGGCTGGTGGGGGCGGGTATGCCTTTCTGGAGGGAGCAGCCGTCGTCGCTGGAGATGCTGGCCATGGATACGGTAAAGGAGTGGTGCGTGGTGCGCGATACGCTGTATCTTCCGGCTGCGGAGCCGTTGCCTTTGGCGGAGAAAACGAGGCAGAAGCGGTCAGTGGCTGCCCGCCGTGCGGAGCAGAGTGGCAGCGGGCAGTCGCGGCAGGGGCGCAGCATTCAGAACGACGGCATAGACTATTCGCTGATTGTGGCGCTACCGTGAGGAAAAAGGTGCGGTACTTCGGGGGAAAACAGGCAAGGCTTTCCGCTGAAAGCGGCGGGGCTTTGCGGAACGGGGTGCGGCGCTCGTGGCTCAGGGCACGGGGTCGTATCCGCTTCCGCCCCATGGGTGGCAGCGGAGAAGGCGGCGCAGGGTGAGCCAAAGTCCCTTGAGGGGCCCGTGTTTCTTGAGGGCCTCGATGGCATACTGCGAGCAGGTCGGGGTGAAGCGGCATGTGGGGGGAAACATGGGGGAGAGGGCGTAGCGGTAGAAATAGATGGGGAGAAGGAGGAGGAGGGTGCACCCTTTGCGCAGGAGGTGGAGGAGTTTTTTCATGGCTGGGGGCATGGTTCGGCGGGGGCGTCGGGCGTATGTGCCGGGGGCGTTGCGGGTGTGGCGGAGTTCGCGTGGAGCTTTTCGGCAAAGTGGTTCAGGATTTCGCTCATGGCGTGGGCGACTTGGGCGGTGGAGCAGGGCGCTTTTCCCAGCCATACGAAGGCCAGTGCGTAGCGGAGGCCGCTGTTTTCGGCTGCTTCCATGAAGGTGTGGCGCTGGAGGCGGTAGGCTTCGCGCATCTGGCGCTTGGCCCGGTTGCGGCGGACGGCGCGCTTGAAGGAGCGTTTCGATACGCTGAAGAGGACTTCCACGGGGCTTTCGTCCGGGAGTTGCAGTGCTTCGGGCACGGGGCGCAGCAGGGCGCGCAGGGGGAAGCGGCTGAGGGCGAGGACGTCGCTGCCGTTTCGGGCGAAAAGATAGTCGATGAGGCGCTTGCGGCACAGGTGTTCGTGCTTCCCCAGCCTGCGGTAGGGCCGTGGGGCGGCAGCATAAAGCGAAGCCAAGCCGTGGGATTCGGCTTGGCTCCGTAGAGTCTTTTCGGTAGAAGTGCTTTCTCTTTCCATTCGGCGTTGCTATTTCACGCCGTTTTCCTTCTTGAGGTATTGGTCGAGGGCGGCCGTGATGGAGGGAGCTTCCGGCGTGGGAGCTTGCAGGTCGAGGCGCAATCCTTCGTCGATTACGGCTTTGGCCGTCTGCGGACCGAAGCATCCTATTTTCTGGTCACCCTGCTTGTAGTCGGGGAAGTTCTTCAGGAGTGAAGCGATTCCTGCGGGGGTGAAGAAGACAAGGAGGTCGAAGTCGAGCTTTTGCCCGGCGGGAAATTCGTTGCTCACCGTGCGGTACATGATGCCTTCGGAGTGGGCAATCTTGTGCGTATCCATGAATTCGGCGATTTCGTTGTTGTGCACGTCGCTCATGGGGGTGAAGTATTTCTCCTTGGGATGCCTGAGAATGATGGGTTTCAAGTCCTCGAATTTGTTGCCTTCGCCAAAGAATATTTTTCTTTTGCGATACTGTACGTACTTCTGGATGTAGAGGGAAATGGATTCCGACAGACAGAAATACTTCATAGTCTCGGGGATAACGACGCGCATCTCTTCGCACAGGTGGAAGAAGTGGTCGATGGCGTGACGAGAGGTGAAGATGATCGCGGTGTGCTCCAGAATGGAAATTTTCTGTTGTCTGAATTCTTTGGACGAAACCGCTTCTACTTTGATAAACGGGTGGAAAACAATTTCTACTCCATACTTCGCCGCGATGTCAAAATACGGTGATTTCTCTGTCGTGGGTTTAGGTTGAGAGATAAGAATTCTGCGGATGCTCACAGTTCAAATGTTTAGTGACGAGGTATTGTTTGCTGCGTATAATCCCGAAACCGCGAAGATTATGGGGATAATTTCGAGGGCACAAAGGTACAAAATAAAATACAATCTGCTAATTGGTGAGAGGCTAAATAGATGAATTCCCTTGAAAAATAGGAGAGATTTAAGCAAAAATAGTACTATCAGGCCGGCAATAACACATTTTTGTGGCTCTATGTCGGCATATATGCAGAGGAGTACGATGATGAGCAGGCAGAAGGAGAATATGTTCTCGGTGGTAAAATAACAGCGCATCCAGGAAGCGGCCTGTTCCTTGCGGAAGAATATCCAGCCGATGAGCATGTAAAGTAAAGTTCTCATGGTGCAGCAGGCGAAAACTATTGCCGCAAAGATGGAAAAGTGCAGGAGGTTTTGGTAAAAAGTGCCGGGCCTTGGCCGGATTCCCCAGGCGTAGCATACGAAGAGGAGGGCGGCGAGTATGGCAGTCTGCACTTGGAGGAAGAGGAAGTGGCGCATCTCGGAGGCGGTGGCCTGGGGGATGCCCTGGTTGTCGTGGTGGGGGACGAAGACTTTCTTTATTTCGGCGCCGAGGGAGGCGTGGTCGTAGGCGAGGATGTGGCAGGAGACGAGCAGGAAGAGTAGCGTCAGGAGCATGATCCAGCTGTCGCTGACCGGTAGGTAGGGTAGGGGTGTTCCGTTCATTCCTGCTGTGGGTTGGGTTGTGTGCATGCCTGGCTTGTGGCGCAATCCGGTTGCACGGCGGCCACGGCTTCTTCGGGGGTTGTGGCCGTCTGCCAGAGGGATGCGTGGCAGGTGCGGATGAATTGTTGGTCTACTGCCTGGCGGAACCAGTGGAGCAGTGGGTCGTAGAAGTTGTTCGTATTGAGGATTACGACGGGATGGGGGTAGAGGCCGAGTTGTTTCCAGGTGATTATTTCGGCGAGTTCCTCGAGTGTTCCGTATCCGCCGGGCAGGGCGATGGCGGCGCAGCTGCGTTGTGCCATGAGGTGCTTGCGCTCGTGCATGCTTGCGGTGGGGATGATTTGGGTGAGTGCGTCGTATTGCCAGTTTTTCTCCAGCATGAAGCGGGGTATGATGCCGGTTACTTGTCCGCCTTCGGAGAGGGCTCCGTCGGAGAGTGCCCGCATCAGTCCGCTCTTTCCGGCTCCGTTTATGATGCCGAAGCCGCACCGGGCCAGGAGTTGTCCGGTGCGGTATGCGGCATTGTAGTAGATTTCCGGGGCTTCGGAGCTTGAAGCTGCGTAGACACAGACTTCTTTCATGGTGCGTTTCCTCCGGTGGTTTTACAGGCTGAATGCCTTGCGGATTTTATCTACGTAGTCCAGTTTTTCCCAGGTGAAGAGCTCGACGGTGATGTCGCGCGGTTGGGAGTAGCGGCTTTCGAAGTGCTTGGTGACGACTTGCGGTGTGCGTCCCATGTGTCCGTAGGTGGCTGTTTCGCTGTAGATGGGCAGGCGGAGCTTCAGGCGTTCTTCGATGGCTTTGGGCCGGAGGTCGATGTTTTCCTGAATCCAGCGTGCTATTTCTCCGTCGGAGCAGTTGACGTGGCTGCGGCCGTAGGTGTTGACGTAGATGCTTGTGGGCTTTGCTACTCCGATGGCGTAGGAAATCTGTACGAGCATTTCGTCGGCTACTCCGGCGGCTACCATGTTTTTGGCGATGTGGCGTGCTGCGTAGGCGGCGCTGCGGTCTACCTTCGAGGGGTCTTTGCCGCTGAAGGCTCCGCCTCCGTGGGCTCCCCGGCCGCCGTAGGTGTCGACGATGATTTTCCGTCCGGTCAGTCCGGTGTCGCCGTGGGGGCCTCCGATGACGAACTTGCCGGTGGGGTTGACGAGATAGCGGGTGCTTTCGTCAAAAAGTGCCAGTACTTCCGGGCGATTGATGCGTGACTTTACGCGGGGGATGAGTATGGTTCGTACGTCTTCGGCAATGCGGCGGAGCATTTCCTGGTCGTTGTCGGGCAGGAATTCGTCGTGTTGTGTGGAGACGAGTATGGTGTCGATACGGGTGGGTTTGCCTTCGTCGCTGTATTCGATGGTTACCTGGCTCTTGGAGTCGGGGCGGAGGTAGGTCATTTCTTTTCCTTCGCGGCGGATGGCGGCCAGCTCGATGAGGATGCGGTGTGCCAGGTCGAGCGCGAGGGGCATGTAGTTTTCGGTTTCGTTGGTGGCGTAGCCGAACATCATTCCCTGGTCGCCGGCTCCCTGGTCCATGGGGTCTTGGCGTTCTACGCCGCGGGTTATGTCGGCGCTTTGCTCGTGGATGGCGCTGAAGACTCCGCACGAGTGGCCTTCGAACATGTATTCGCCTTTGGTGTAGCCGATACGTTCGATGGTGCGGCGTGCAATGTCTTGCATGTCGACGTAGGCTTTAGATTTCACTTCTCCAGCCAGTACTACCTGTCCGGTGGTTACCAGTGTTTCGCATGCTACTTTGGAATTGGGGTCAAATGCCAGCAATTCGTCCAGTATGGCGTCCGATATTTGATCGGCCACCTTGTCGGGGTGTCCTTCCGACACCGATTCGGATGTGAATAGATAGCTCATTTTGCTTAGTTTGTTTGAGTGTTTTGAGTTTCTCCGTAGAAGGATTTTTGGAAGTCTTCTTCGATAAACCGTGGGTCTATCAGGGCCATTCCACGCATGATGAAGGGGCGTTGCCACATGAGTGGGTGGGGGATGGTGAGTTCGTAGGTCTCTATTTTGAGTTTCCCGTAGATGAGTATGTCGATGTCGATGATGCGGTCTTCGTAGATGCCTTGCCGGGTCTTGTTGGTCCGGCCGAGTTCCCGCTCGATGTCTTGCAGGGTGAAGAGCAGGGAGAGGGGGGAGAGCTCGGTCTCGACTACGATTACGGCGTTGACGAAGGTGTTGGTGGAGGCCATTTTCCAGGGCTCGGTGTAGTAGTATCCGGAGCTTTTCGTGATGGTCCCTACGCATTCTTTGATGGCTTCGACGGCCTTGTCGAGGTTTTCTTCCTTGTATCCGAGGTTGCTGCCCAGGGAAAGATAGGTTTCTACCATGCGTCTTTTCCTCTTTTGTTTTAGTCTACGATGAGCATGGCGTCGCCGTAGGTTCCGAACATGTAGTCTTCCTTGAGGGCTACGTCGTAGGCGTTCATGATGGTGTCGTATCCGCCGAAGGCGGCTACCATCATGAGCAGCGTGGAGAGGGGGAGGTGGAAGTTGGAAATCATGGCCGTGGCCACGGTGAAGTCGTAGGGGGGGAAGATGAACTTGTTGGTCCATCCGTCGTAGACTTTGATGTGTCCGTCGGTGCTCACGGTGCTCTCGAGGGCGCGCATCACGGTGGTCCCCACGGCGCATACCTGGCGTTCTTCGTCTTTGGCCGTGTTGATTTTCTGTACGGTCTCTTCGGGGATGTTCATCTGCTCGGAGTCCATCTTGTGTTTGGTGAGGTCTTCGACGTCGATTTCGCGGAAGTTGCCCAGTCCGGCGTGTACGGTGAGGAAGGCGGAGTCGATGCCTTTTATCTCCATGCGCTTCATCAGCTCGCGGCTGAAGTGGAGGTTGGCGGTGGGGGCGGTGACGGCTCCTTCGTTACGGGCGAAGATGCTTTGGAAGCGTTCCTTGTCGATTTCTTCCACGGGCCGGGTGATGATGGAGTGGGGGATGGGGGTCTCGCCCAGGGCGTAGAGTGCTTTCTTGAATTCGTCGTGGGGACCGTCGTAGAGGAAGCGCAGGGTTCGTCCGCGTGAGGTGGTGTTGTCGATTACTTCGGCTACCATCGAGTTGTCTTCCCCGAAGTAGAGCTTGTTGCCGATACGTATCTTCCGTGCCGGGTCGACGAGTACGTCCCACAGGCGCATCTCTTCGTTGAGTTCGCGCAGGAGGAAGACTTCGATGCGGGCGCCGGTCTTTTCCTTGTTGCCGTAGAGGCGGGCGGGGAATACCTTCGTGTCGTTGAAGACGAAAAGGTCTTTTTCGTTGAAATACTCGAGAAGGTCTTTGAAAATCTTATGCTCGATTTCGCCCGTCTTGCGGTGTACGACCATGAGTTTGCACTCGTCGCGGTAGTAAGAGGGGTACTGAGCGATTTTTTTTTCGGGCAGTTTGAATTTGAATTGCGATAGTTTCATTTTCTTCTCTCCGTATATGGGTATGGTTTGTTATTGTTGTTTGTCGCTTTAGTTTCCTGCAGGGCTTTCTTTGGAAAGTTGCGGGGCTTCTTCCGGATTGTTGCAGGGGAATTCCGCCGTTTCTGCAGAGGCGTTCCGGGGGAGTGCGCTGTCGAGCCATTGCTGGAACTCGTCGGTGCTGAGGCATTGGTCGGCTGTTATGTTTCCGACTCGTGTGCGCCTGAGGGCCGTCAGGTGTGCTCCGCTCTCGAGGGCTTGGCCGATGTCGCGGGCCAGGGCGCGTATGTAGGTGCCTTTGCTGCAGACGATGCGCAGGGTTATCTGCGGGAGGGAGCAGTCGAGCAGCTCGATTTCGTCGATGACGAGGGTCTTTGCCTTGAGCTGTGGCTCTTTTCCGGCGCGGGCCAGGTCGTAGGCTTTCTTGCCTTTTATCTTGCAGGCTGAGTAGGCGGGTGGAATCTGGTCGATGCGTCCGATGAAGCGCGGGAGTACCTGCTCGATGAGTTCGCGGGTGATGTGCTCCGTGGGGTAGGTGCGGTCTATCTCGTGTTCCAAGTCGAAGGAGGGTGTGGTGGCTCCCAGGCATAGGGTGGCTACGTACTCTTTCCGTCCCGACTGGAGTTCTTCTACGAGTTTTGTGGCGCGGCCTGTGCAGACGAGCATTACGCCTGTGGCCAAGGGGTCGAGCGTCCCGGCATGTCCTACTTTGAGCTTCTTCAGGCGAAGCCTGCGCTGCAGGGGGAATTTAACTTTGGCTACGAGGTTGAACGAGGTCCACTCCAGTGGTTTGTCCAGGCAGAAGATGAGTCCTTCCTGTACGTCTTCACTCGTAAGTTGCCGAGGCTGTGTGCCGCTGCCTATGTATTCCGCCATCTGTCGCGCTAAGCAAGGGTGAGTTCGTGCCCGCTGAGGAGCATGCCCAGTATGATGAGTCCTACGATTATTCTGTACCAGCCGAAGGCTTTGAAGCCGTATTTGGTCAGGAAGTTGATGAAAAACTTGATGGCCAGCAGGGCTACGACGAAGGCTACGACGTTGCCCAAGAGGAGAATTTCGAGGTTGTCCCAGATGATGTCGCCTTTTCCCTCCTTGAAGAACTTGAGGATGCTGTAGGCTGTGGCGGCGAACATGGTGGGTACGGCCAGGAAGAAGGAGAACTCGGCTGCTGCCTTGCGCGACATCTTTTGAGCCATTCCTCCTACGATGGTGGCCATCGAGCGGGAGACGCCGGGTATCATGGCTATGCACTGGAAGAGGCCGATGCAGGCTGCTTTCCGCTCGGTCAGCTGGTCCATGTCGTCTTTCCCCTTGTGGAAGATGCGGTCGCAGAAGAGCATGAAGATGCCGCCGATGACGAGCATTATGGCTACGATCGTGACGCTTCCGAGCATCATGTCTACATAGTCGCTGAAGAGGAAGCCTATGACGGCGGCGGGGATGAAGCCTACGAGGAGTTTCCAATAGAAGTCCCACTTGTGGAGGAAGCGCATGAGGGGCGTGGCTCCTGCGGGGGCGGGGGTGTGGTTGAGGCGGAAGAAGCGTTTGTAGTAGAGCACGATCACCGAGAGGATGGCGCCGAACTGGATGATGACGGTAAAGGCTTTTACGAAGTCGGTGCTTTCCACGCCCAAGAGGCTCTGCGTGATAATCATGTGTCCTGTGCTGGAGACGGGCAGGAACTCGGTAAGGCCTTCGACGATGGCTATCACGATGGTCTGCCAGATGGTCATGTCTTGCATGGTGCTTATTCTCCTATTCCTTTATTTTCGGTGGTTGTCTGTTTGTCTTTTGCGGGGCAGATGATGCCGTAGCCGATGGTGATGAATCCCAGGAGGCATACGATGGGTGCGAGGCGTATGCGTCGCCAGGAGAATATGTCGGGATTGAACTGCTCGGGAGTGGAGCCCGGGCCGGACATCAGCAGGAAGCCTATGATGACGGCCAGGATGCCGGCAATGAGGATGATGTAGTTCTTTTTCGCGAGTGCTAATTTGTTTCTGTCCATAGTCTATGAGGTTCTTGGGTAAGGTTACAGGGGTGTGGGGTTTGGCCGCTTTTCTGCGGGTTACGGGTGGCGGCTCAGGTGTGGAAGAGCCGGTCGTCGCGCATGCGCAGGTAGTGGTTTATGGAGAGCAGGGCCGACAGTCCTGTGATGGCTACTCCCGAAAGAAGTACGACGGCGGCGCTCAGCAGGGCGGTCTGCGGAGTGAGGATGGAGGTGATGCCCGGTTCGTAGTTCGTAATCCAGAATATGGCTCCTCCCAGCAGGAGGCAGGCTATGATTCCGGCCATCAGACCCATCCCGATGCAACTCATTACGAAGGGGTAGCGTATGAATCCCCAGCCGGCTCCTACGAGCTGCATGGTGTGTATGAGGAAGCGTTTGCTGTAGACGGCCAGGCGCATGGTGTTGCTGATCAGGACGAAGGAGATGAGCGTGAAGAGTGCGGCCAGGCAGGCCAGGATGAGGGCTATGAAGCGTATGTTCCTGTTGACGGAGTCGATCAGGTCAGGCTGGTAGGCAACTTCGGCTATTTGGGTGCTTTGCCCGATCTGCTGTTCGATTTGCCGTATGCTGTCGGTGTTTGCGTAGTTGGCATTGAGTTTTACCTCGATCATGGGCGTGTATGGGTTGTAGCCCAGGAACTCTTCGGGGTCGGCTCCCAACTCGCGTGTCTGTTCCTCCAGTGCCTGCGCGGCGGAGATGTAGGATGTTTCCTTGACGTAGGGTTGTTTTTCCAAGTCGGCTTGCAGGGCCAGTATGTCGCCTTCCTTGGCATCGGGGTCGGCGTAGATGGTGAAGCTGATGTTCTCGCGTACGTAGCGGCTGAGGTTGCGTGCCGTCAGCAGCGAGAGTACGATCATTCCTACCAGTACGAGTACCAGCGTGATGCTGATGCCGCTTGTCAGTCCCTGCATGCCCAGATGTACGCGTATGTTGGCCTTGTGGCTTGCTTTGTTCCCCATAGTGTTTTTGCTTGGAAAGTACGCCCTTTTTGTCCATCGGCGGGGCTTCCCCGTCAGGAGGCTTGGCGAAAATGCGGCGCAAAGGTATATATAATGTGTGAAAGGTGGGTGATTTCCGGATTTCTTTTTAAAGATTCTTAAAGAAACGGTGCTTTTTCAGGTAGAGCTTTGTGCATTTGGGCGAAAAGCTCTACCTTTGCAGCTGATTTCCGTTACCACCATCGGAGAGGAAACGTGTGAGCTACTTCTGCGGAATGCCTCTTCAGGTTCGTCGGGATGGCTGCAAGGGCTTTTTTGAAGCATGTGGCAGTTTTGGAGGACTTGGGTGGTGGTAAGAGCAGGAATTCGAGGACTTGTAGCTCAGTTGGTTAGAGCAACAGACTCATAATCTGGAGGTCCCAGGTTCAAGCCCTGGCTGGTCCACTGATAAACTCCTGTAAGTTAAATGCTTATGGGAGTTTTCTTTTTATACACGGTTTATGAATATTGACAGGAATACTCCTGAAATCAGCTAATGTTGGTCTATTGTTGTTCCCAAATTAATTGAGATAACATGCTGACATTCAAAGCAGAAGTACTAAAGAGCAAACAGAAAAGTGATGGTACTTATAATGTAAAGATTAGAATGACCTATAACAGAGAGGTCAAAAGACTGGCAACCAACATCTTTGTCAGGCAAGAGGACTTAACCAAGTCTTTCAGACTAAAAAATCCCAAGTTCATTCAAGAAGCAGATGCCATAGTAAGGCATTATCAGGAAATCTGTGCCAAGTTGCAGGTGGATATTAACAACTATACTTTGGATGATATTATAGTCCTCTTGAAGGGAGAACAAAAGAAATCCCAAGAGATTGACTTTATTCAGTTTAGCAGAGAATGGATTGCCCATACCACCATTAAAGGAGCAGAGAACTATACATCCGCCATCAATGCCTTTGTGCAGTTCCTTGGGAAAGACAAATTAGTTATCCAGCAACTGACCACCTCTTTACTCAAAGACTTTATGGACTATCTTGTCAGGAAGAGGGAGGAAAAAATGAAGTTGCTCAAGAAACAAGGCAAAAGGATTCCATCCAATAGGGTGGTTTCTCTATACCTTGGCAGCATCAGGCATCTATTCAATGAAGCCAAAAGGCAGTATAATGACTATGACAGGGACATAATACTCATTTCCCATTCCCCCTTTGAGAACTTCAAGATTCCTAAGCAGGAGGCAACAAGAAAGAGAGCCATTTCTGCAAAGGACATATTGAAGATATATGAAATGCCCTATCTCCTTGATTGTAAAGGCAGAGAAAAGACAGGCAGATTTAATCTTGCCAAAGACTGTTTTATCCTTTCATTTGGACTGATAGGCATGAACTCAGCAGACCTCTATTCTTGTGAAGATATAAAGGAAGATGTCATTACCTATTATAGAGCCAAAACTTCTGCCCGAAGAAATGATAAGGCAAAGATGAAGGTAAAGGTCATAGAGGTTATCAAGCCTTTGGTGGAGAAGTATAGGGACAGGACAGGGAAGAAGGTATTCAACTTCTATCAGCATTACTCTACAGCTGATGCTTTCAACAAAGCCATCAATTATGGTTTGAAGCAAATAGGAGAAATCCTACAGATAGAGGATTGGGAATATTATGCTGCCCGCCATTCATGGGCTACCTTGGCTGTCAATAAGGTAGGCATAGACAAGTACACAGTCCATGCAGCCCTCAACCATATTGATGAAGCTATGAAGGTAACTGACATCTATATTGAGAGAGATTTTGAGGTGGAGAATGAAGCCAACAGGAAGGTGTTGGAGTATGTGTTTGAAGAAATATCAGCAATGTAGGTAAAAAGAATCTCTATAGTCTGTCAAACCATGGAGATTCTTTGCTATTTTTGTCAATTAAAATAATTTCCTACCATAATGAATAATAGAATTGATTACATAGAAGATAGGATTTGGATTCAAAAGAAAATCCAACTTCAAGAATATTTCAATAAATTAGAGCCTAAGCATTCCATTGTTAGCTCTTTAGGCATTCCTTTAAAATATTCAGGCTATTTTGCTCTGATTCCAAGTAATTTGGATTTAGAAGCTCATTTAGCTCAATATCCAATTACAGATTATATGTTTGTACAGGATAATAGGGGAATAATCCGGTCTGTATCAAAATATGGTGGTATTGGTTCTTCTTTAAAATTTGACCTTGTTAGATTCATTTATATTCTTGGGTTGATAAGTTCAATGCCTGCACGAAATAAAGATTCTATTACAGAAACAGGGTATGTATCAATCAACTCAAAGCTAATCAGAAACTTTTTTAAAGACTATCTCTCCTACCTTGATTATCTTATATTAACAGGAGTATTGGAAACAAAGGGACAATATATCCAAGGGAAACAATCAAAAGGATATAGGTTTACAAAAAGATATGCAAATGCCCCTTTAGTAAGGTATGACTATCCTGCATTTCGACAAAACACAGATAATGTTGCATCTATCCAAGAAGAAATTTACAATAAAGAAACAGGTTTTTTTGTCCATAATCCAATCTTAGATTTTCCCTATCTTTCCTATTGGTATTCCACGAAAGGATTACAGATAGACGAAGAAGCAGCTTTGAATTATGCTCATCAAATGATGCAGGATAAATTCAGAAAAGGAATTCAATCATGGGATATAAACAGAGATAAAAGTCGCAACAACCTTATTAAAAGAAAAAATCCACTAACCCAATATCATGCAGCCCTATATAATATCAATAGTATTGCCATTGGTGATTATAAGGTATCTATTGATAGCAATGTGCATAGATTACATTCTGTTATAACCAATTTACAGAAGGATTACCGCAGATTCCTAAGTTATAATGGTCAGAAGTTGGTAAATGTAGATATTTCTAACAGCCAACCTTATTTGTTGTGCTTACTTCTAAATCCATCTTTTTGGG
>JBMNUT010000020.1:0-34872 GCA_050946375.1 Bacteroidaceae bacterium
GCGAATTGTTTATGATAATAGAAATCATATTATTACCATTCTTAATATATGCCTTCAAGAAAGAGAATCTGATTGCACGATTTGCAATTGTTTTTGTTGGCGGAATATTCCTTTATTGCAATGTAAGTTACGAACAAATACTAAAATAGCCAATATTTAGTTGAATATATTTAAGCAAAAAAATGATTTGTATTTTACTTTCAACTTATAATGGAGAGAAATATCTCGAAGCACAGTTAGATAGTCTTTTGAAACAAGAAAATGTCGAATTACATATCATAGTTAGAGATGACGGGTCCAGCGACAATACTCAAACCATTTTAAGTAGCTGGCAAAATAAAGAATTACTTAAATGGTATAGTGGAGAGAATAAAGGTTCCGCATACAGTTTTTTAGATTTGCTGTACAATGCGCCTGATGCAGATTATTATGCCTTCTGCGATCAAGATGATATATGGTTACCTGAAAAACTCAAAATTGCAACAGATAATCTAACCGGACATGAAGATGAACCTGCATTATATATATCAGAAACGACACTTGTAGATAAAAATCTAAATAAAATAAACTCTAAAGGACGACACTTCTCACACACTTTCGGAGAAACCTTTCTCAGAAATCCTGCAACAGGCTGTACGATGGTCTTTAATAAAAAGCTATGTGATATTGTCAAAGGATATATTCCTGATTATCTATATATGCATGACGGTTGGGTATATAAAATTTGCATAATGCTAAAAGGATATATTTTCCACGATAAACAATCTTACATTCTTTATAGACAACATGAAAGTAATGTAGTTGGAGGACAAAATTCCCTTCTCAAAAAAATAAAAAGACGTTTTAGAGCTCTTATAAGTAATAAAGAAGGAATCCGTTACCTCACTATGTGTGAGCTCTATAAAGGATTTTCATACATCATTCCCAAAGATAATCTAATTCTATTAGAGAAATGCATACGATACAAAAACTCATTCATTTCAAGACTAAAATTTATGACATGCAGTCAATTCTCCACTCCGAATAAAGAAACATGCTTTTACTTTCGTCTCGCTGTGCTTCTCAAGAAATATTAAATAGAGTCTACTCTAATGATGTCATTAACATAATAACTCTCTCACATAATGGAGCAAATAAAAGCATCCGTTCTCGTCATGCTATCTACCTATAATGGGCAAAGATATCTCAAAGAACAACTAAAAAGCCTTTATAATCAAAAAGATGTGAATCTGCATATCCTTGTAAGGGATGATGGATCCATAGACGATACACTCAAAATACTGAAAGAATATAAGGAAAAGCACGGCAGAATGACCATCTATGAAGACAAAAATATAGGGGTAGTCATGAGTTTCCATACTCTCATGTCATACGCATATAGAAATTTTACAAACTATGACTACTATGCTTTCTGCGACCAAGACGACTTTTGGATGGAAGACAAATTATCTATCGCAGTAAAAATGCTAGCCAATAAGGAATCAGCTCTATATTACAGTAATGCATACATTACAGATTCTAACTTGAATATTATAGAAGTCAAAAAACCAAAATATGATTTGACGCCACAATACATACTTTTTCGTCAACCAGCCTTAGGGTGTACTCAAGTTATAACAAAAAGATTCTTCAAATTATGCACCGAGATATTTGCAGAATACAAAAAACATAACCCTACCCTTATTGAATTACATGATGTATGGACTATTCAATTGGCGCTTTTTTTAGGTGTTGATATTATTATAGACGCTACTCCTCATATTATGTATAGACAACATGCCAACAATGTTACAAGCTATAAAAAAGAGGGGATCATAGGAAAAGTAAAAAGAGTTTCCAGACGATTTAATAGATACAAAGGTTTGGGCTACGAAAACATACAAATCTTAAAGAAAATTCTTCACGATAAACTAACTCCAGAATCAAAAGAATTATTCCGCAGGATTACAACGTACAAAGATTCTATCTTGAACACATTATCTTTTGCCCTTTACATGCAAAAGTTTTTCAGTTCTCTTTCAATTAAAGCTATGGTAATATACAAAATTATCAATAGGCTGTATTGACTATTTACACTACATCAAAAAGCAATTACATCATGAATTTTTTTAAGAAAATTTCAGAATCTCTCAATAAGTTATATACAAAGGCATTGATGGCTGGAGGACAAATAATGTATCGGAGAGTTTATAGAGAACTCTTACAGCTTCATCCTAATAAAAATAAATCTGGAATAAAAGAATATATCAAGAAATGGAAGCCGTTGATCGCGTGGCCTGATCGAAGTTCATTTTTGCTGTTTTCGCAATACATAGGTCCGAATCCGAATATTGTTCCAGAAGATATTTCGTCAAGCATAATCCAGCCGTTATTAAATCCTATTGAATATCGTCCATATTACTCTGACAAAAACTGTTTTGAAAAAATACTTTCTCCAGAAGACCTACCTAAAACAATTTTCAGAATGATAAAAGGCGGATTTTATCATACGGATTATTCTCCAATAAAGGATTTATCAAAAGATCTACTGAATGAATTAACATCTAATTTGGACTGTATTTTTATTAAACCTTCAGTAGATTCCTCATCGGGACACGACGTATATTGTTTTAAACGAGATTCTTCAGATAAACTTTTCTGTAAGGAAATTGACAAATCCTTCAATCTAAATTTCCTAAATAACTATTCTTATCAGCATAAAGATTTTATAGTCCAAAAAGGACTACTACAAAGCTCATATCTTTCGCAATTCAATTCAACATCTATCAATACACTAAGAGTTGCGACTTACAAATCGATAAAAGATAACAAATCACATGTTTGCTCCATAATCTTGAGAATCGGAAAATCTGGAACGTCAGTTGACAATGCTCATGCTGGCGGCCTTTTTGTTGGCGTAGAGAGAAACGGACAAATTGGTAAATTCGCTTGCGACCAGTTTGGGAAACGCTATGAATCATTCAATGGAATCAATTTTAAAAACAACTCATACAAAATTCCAAATTTTGACAAAGTAATTTCTTTTGCTGAATCTATAGGCGACAAAATCCTGCATCATCGATTGATAGCACAAGATATATGTATCAAAGCTGATGGAAAGCCATGCCTGGTAGAATATAATATTGGAGGATTTTCTACTTGGTTATTCCAATTTACAATCGGCCCTGCATTCGGAGAATTTACCGATGAAATCATAGAATATTGTCGTCATAGGAAAAAAGATATAAATAAAGTTTTTATAGAACCATTCTAATCTATTTCAACATGAATTCTAAAGTCTTATCCGAGAAGTTAATCGACCTTTTTGATAAACTTTCCGCATGGAATCGCTTTCAAACTTGGGAAAAATTAATGAAATCCAAAGCTTCTCATTTTAGTCATCTTACGAAAGGACAAGTTCATGCAATAAAATCTTATTATCATCCATATAAAGATATCTGTACTGATGCTCACTCTTTTTATACAGGGGCTACGGGGAATTTCCATGTAAACTATATTCCTGATGCATTATGGTATGCATTTATAGAACCATACTACAATCCGAGAAGATTAGCAAAATCCCTTGACAGTAAATGCCTTTATGAAAGATTGCTAAGGGGGGGGATATTCTAAGCATCCGAACAGTATTGCATATAGAATAAACAATTACTGGCTCTCCAATAACTTTAAACCTATTACAATCAAAGACATTGCTAATATAGCTATAAATTATCCAGCTATATTTATTAAAAAATCGGAAGATTCGGCTGGAGGTCATGGGGTAGTCTATTTCGACTCTTCAAAAGGAAAAGACGCTTTGATAGAAATTCTCACAGGAATCGATTATAATGTCGTTGTACAATCTGGAATTATACAACATGAATCCATGAATCGGCTG
Organism: Bacteroidaceae bacterium; assembly: GCA_050946375.1. Classification (GTDB taxonomy): domain Bacteria; phylum Bacteroidota; class Bacteroidia; order Bacteroidales; family Bacteroidaceae; genus UBA1794. The sequence goes on from JBMNUT010000020.1 coordinate 3,878, forward strand.
AATTCAAGTTCTGTTAATACAATCCGTTTTTTATCACACTTGACTTGTGATGGAAGAGTTATTATAAGATCCTCAGTCGTCAGGATGGGGCGTAATGGCGCACATGTAGATAATGCAAGTAGCGGAGGAATAACTGTCGGGATCAACAATGATGGAAGATTGAAAAATGTTGCATATGATGTGAACGGTAACAGATATTTTACACACCCAGACTCTCAAACGAAATTTTCAGATATCACTATACCAAACTACATCGATATAATACAAGATATCAATCTTTTACAATGGCAATTGCCTCAATTCCGACTGCTCTCTTGGGATATTGCCATTGATGAAAGCGGTCATCCAATAATAATCGAAGTAAATATGTATAGCGGACAATTAGATTTTCATCAACTAAATAACGGACCCGTATTTGGGGAAGACACTGAAGCCGTACTTAACGAAGTATTCAAACGTTAATAAACACAATTCTTTTCCAAATGAATTATAAAAAGATTATCAAGTCACGGAGTCTCAGAATTCGAATTTTAAGTTTATTGCATTGGATTCCAGACGAGATAATGATACCTCTGCAATATAGAATTCATACTGGAAGGTGGTTACATTCAAAAAATCCTCAACGATTTACAGAGAAATTACAGATATACAAACTTCACTATCACAATCCTCTAATGCTTCGCTGCACAGATAAATATGAAGTCCGTTATGTAATTTCTGAAAAAGGAATGCAAGATATCTTGATACCATTAGTAGGAATCTACGATTCGCCCAGCGCTATTGATTTTAATGCTCTCCCTATGCAATTTGTAGCCAAAACTACAGACGGAGGAGGAGGAAACCAAGTACTTGTATGTCGCAACAAGAAACTATTATCCCAAATAGAATTCAATTCTAAGATCAAAAGATGGATGGCTCAGCCTAAATCGAAACCTGCTGGCCGAGAATGGGCATACGAAAACGATTATCCACGCAAAATTATTATTGAGCAACTTATCAACGATGAAACTCACTTAGACTTAATTGATTATAAGTTCTTTTGTTTTTCTGGGGAACCATACATTTGCCAAGTAATATCCAATCGTTCTTCCAATGAACAAATTGACTTTTATGATATGAAATGGAACAGATTAGTTGGAGTGATAGGCTTGAATTCACAAGCAAAAAATTCTCCTACAGAATTTGATAAGCCTATAAACTATACAAAAATGAAAGAGATCGCACAGATCTTATCCTCAGATTTTCCTTTTGTCCGAGTTGATCTTTACAATGTGAAGGGAAAAATATATTTTGGAGAATTGACTTTCTATCCAGCAAGTGGATATGGTACTTTTATTCCTGATTCTTTCGACTATAAATTAGGCAGACTATTTAATATAAATTATTTCAATAAGCATACATAAAAACGCGAATTTTCATCTCAATATTAATATATTTTGTATCAACATAATGCCTCGTTTATTCATGGTAATGAACGAAGACTATTTTCTCCTTTCCCATCGTAAGGAGATAGCTCTTCGTGCACAAGAATCAGGCTACGACGTTACAATCGTAGCCAAAAATACCGGCTTGCGTCCTAAGGTAGAAGCCTTAGGATTGAAAATGATCGAACTTCCGATAAATCCGACAGGCATGAATTTGAAAGAGGAATGGCAGACATTTCGTTTTCTGCATCACCTTTATCAAACATACCGCCCGGATATTGTACACCATGTCGGATTAAAAGTCATACTTTGGGGTGGGTTAGCAGCCAAGCTCACCCGTGTCCCGGCCGTTCTGAACGCAGTTAGCGGACTGGGTGTTTTATTTTCCAAAGACCCGCTTTCCACAGTTGCCAAAGCTATTCTGCGTGTTTTGAGATTCTCTTGTCGACGCAAGAATCTCTGCGTACTGTTTCAGAATCACGAAGATGAAGCCTTGTTTTGGAAACATAAAGTAATAGACCCAGCACACACAGCTTTTATCAAAGGCTCAGGTATCGATTTGCAATTATACGCTTATACTCCAGAACCGGATTCCGACGTGATAAAAGTCATTTTTACAGCCCGTATGGTACGTGAAAAGGGCACAATGATTCTTATAGAAGCGGCCGAACGTCTGCGAAAAGAATATCAAGGACGATTGGAGTTCTGGCTATGCGGAGGACTCTCCAAGAATCCGAAAGCTATCAGCGAAGCGGAACTCAGAGCATGTTGCGATGGAAAATACATCAAATGGCTCGGCTTCCGCCAAGATGTACATGAACTTTTAATGCAATCTCATATCGTTGCCTTTCCAAGCTATTACCGGGAAGGAGTACCTAAGTCTCTTATTGAAGCAGCAGCCGTTGGCCGCCCGATCGTAACTACTGATTCCATCGGGTGTAAGGACACGGTAGAAGAAGGCTATAATGGCTATCTCGTCCCTATTAAGAATAGCGAAGTTTTGGCCGAGCGACTAAAAAGGCTGATTGACAATCCTTCTCTGCGACAAGAAATGGGACGTAATTCCCGCCATCTGGCTGAACGCGATTTCGATCTGAGACAGGTAATCGAAAAACATATGGAGATATATAAACGTCTACTTATTACCAAACAGTGATTTTCCTTCCGATATCAATTCGTGAACGGGAACAACGAATATCAGCCAACCGTGGATTGAAGCATAGATCTGCAGGAAAAGTTTTCCAAGAGACTTTGTAATTATGAAGTAGAACCATTATTTTTGCCCCTCTATATATGTGAAGATGAAGCTCGTCGACAGAGAAGAAATTTTTCTCTTGGCGTAAAAGAAATGAGATTATGAAGACAACTAACGAATGTATTCAAGTGTTGCGTTCGAATGCATCGATCTTGAAAGAACGCTTCCGCGTTCGTTCGCTTCGATTGTTTGGCTCCGTAGCGCGTGGAGAACAAACAGCCTCAAGCGATGTCGATATTTGCGTGGAAATGGAACCTAAATTGTATCTGCTTGTAGAGTTAGGCCAGTTCTTGGAGGAAATATTAGGTTGTCGGGTAGATGTCGTACGAATGCATCGAAACATGAACTCTTTTCTGAAACAAGAAATAGAACAAGACGGTATATATGTCCTTTGAAAATACTTCTCGACTTTTAAAGACCTTACAGCAGATAGAGCAATCTATATTGTTATTGCTTGATTGGAATAAGGATTTGCAATCAGTTGATGATTTCTTAGCTTCTCCTGAAGGAATGAAAAATCTGGCTGCAAGTTGTATGTTGGTCGAAGCTATTGGAGAAGCATATAGGAAAATAGATAAGAGGACGGATGGCTTATTGTTGCCGCAATATCCGGCTATTCCGTGGAAAGCCGTGAAGGGTATTCGTGACCATATCGCGCATGGCTATTTCGAGATTGATCCGGATATAATATTTGAGACAGTAAAAACTGAACTTCCAGAGTTGTTGGAAGCAACTCGTTTCTTCATAAATAAACTTTCAAACCTTTAGGAATAAAGAGTCCTCTTTAGATATACCTTTTTATTGATCATAAAATAAATAGGCCATGTCGTTCTTTTAAGTCACAAGACTGACCTTGCGTCGCCCGGTCGGGCGGCGTTCTAAATAAACACATTCTGAATATGAAAATCTTAGTAACCGGTGCCGCGGGGTTCATCGGTTCGTTTGTCGCGTTGCGCCTGCTGGAAAGGGGCGACACGGTGGTCGGACTGGACAACATCAACGACTACTATGACCCGGCATTGAAATACGGACGTCTGAAACTGCTGGGCATCGAAGAGAAAGAAGTCGGCTGGTACAAGTTCACCCCCAGCAACCGATTTCCCAACTTCCGCTTCATCCGCATGAACCTCGAAGACCGGCAGGCCATGCAGATGCTCTTCGCCAACGAGGGATTCCAACGGGTGTGCAACCTGGCTGCGCAGGCCGGAGTGCGTTACTCCATCAAAAATCCGTATGCCTACGTGGAGTCGAACATCGACGGCTTCCTCAACCTGCTCGAGGGCTGCCGCCACAACCGGGTGGAGCACTTGGTATATGCCAGCTCCAGCAGTGTCTACGGGCTGAACGGCAACGTGCCCTTCTCCGAGCACAGTAGCATTGCCCATCCGGTGAGCCTGTATGCCGCATCGAAGAAGTCGGACGAGCTGATGGCCCATGCTTACAGCAAACTTTACGACATACCGTCCACCGGACTGCGCTTCTTCACCGTCTACGGCCCTTGGGGGCGACCGGACATGTCGCCGTTCCTCTTTGCCGACGCCATCCTGCGGAAGCGACCCATCAAGGTGTTCAACAACGGCGACATGCTGCGTGACTTCACGTACATCGACGATATTGTAGAGGGCGTCCTGCGGGTCATCGACCACATCGCGCAGCCCAACCCGGAATGGGACGAGCTTCATCCCGACCCCGCTTCTTCGCCGGCACCGTACCGGATTTACAACATTGGCAATTCGCAACCCGTACGGCTGATGGATTTCATCGCCGCCATCGAAGAGGCTTGCGGAGGGGAAGCGGAAAAAATCTTCCTGCCGATGCAACCGGGCGACGTCTATCAGACCAATGCCGACACCACCGCCCTGCGGCGCGACTTTGGCTTCAAGCCGTCTACCGCCCTGACCGAGGGTGTACGGAATACCGTAGAGTGGTTCCGTTCCTACTACGGATTGTAGGCGTCTGCCGAGACAGTGAATACGCCGGCAGCCGTATCTGCCGTTTCCGGCTACGGTTCCCCACCCTCTCAATGCGGATAAATACAGGCAGAGATGTATCGATTTTTATACACGGAAATAACGCTCTCTTCCGACGGTTGCGTCTGCTTCCGCAAATAGTGCTGCAGGTTTTCACTGTCCGATGCGCATGCTCCGGCAATTTGATGCGCATGTTTTCCGAAAAGTATGCGCATCAAATCGGAAAAATAGGAGCATTCGTTTTCAGGACTCTCGGCAGTCTGATTTACAGAGATGTACGAGAAGCTGCAGAAACTGCTGCCGCTAAGAGGCGGAGAGCACTCGGAAAATCACAAAGAAATACAGTTTGTAAAACATAAATATCATGAAGATTGTAATTGTCGGCACGGGCTACGTAGGGCTTGTGTCAGGAACTTGTTTTGCCGAGATGGGCGTGGAAGTGACTTGCGTAGACGTTTCACGCGAAAAAATAGAAAGCCTGCAGAAAGGCATCGTCCCCATCTTCGAGCCGGGACTGGAAGCGCTGGTGCTGAAGAATGCCCAAGCCGGCCGCCTTCGTTTTACCACTTCCCTCCCGGAGGTGCTGGACGAGGCCGAAGTGGTGTTCAGCGCAGTCGGCACGCCACCCGACGAAGACGGGAGCGCCGACCTGAGCTACGTGCTGGAAGTGGCACGCACCATCGGGCAAAACATGAAGAAATACGTACTGGTGGTTACGAAGAGCACCGTCCCCGTAGGCACGGCGCAGAAGGTGAAGCAGGCCATCCGCGAGGAACTGGACAAACGCGGGGTGGACATCCCCTTCGATGTGGCTTCCAATCCGGAGTTCCTCAAGGAAGGCGCGGCCATCGATGACTTCATGAAGCCCGACCGCGTGGTGGTAGGCGTAGACTCCGACCGGGCCCGCGGGCTGATGGAGCGGCTGTACAAGCCGTTCATGATGAGCAACTACCGGCTCCTGTTTACGGACATCGCCAGCGCCGAGATGATTAAATATGCGGCCAATTCGATGCTGGCCACGCGCATTTCGTTTATGAACGACATCGCCAACCTGTGCGAACGGGTGGGCGCCGACGTAAACATGGTGCGCAAAGGCATCGGTGCCGATACGCGCATCGGCAGCAAATTCCTCTATCCCGGCTGCGGCTACGGAGGCTCGTGCTTCCCGAAGGATGTGAAAGCGCTCATCAAGACGGCCGAAAAGAATGGCTACGAGATGCGTGTGCTGAAAGCCGTGGAGGAAGTAAACGAGGCACAGAAGGAAATCCTTTTCAAGAAACTGAAGAAGCACCTCCCCGACCTGCAGGGCAAGACGATTGCCCTCTGGGGACTGGCCTTCAAGCCGGAGACCGACGACATGCGCGAAGCCACTTCGCTGGTATTGATACGGCTGCTCAAGGAAGCGGGTGCTCGTGTGAAAGTCTACGACCCGATAGCCATGGACGAATGCCGGCGCCGGTTGGGCGACACAGTAGAGTATGCCCGCGACATGTATGAGGCAGCCGTCGACGCCGACGCGCTGATATTGGTGACCGAATGGCGCCAGTTCCGATTGCCGAGCTGGGCTGTCTTGAAGAAAGCCCTGCGCAACCCGCTGGTGCTGGACGGACGGAACATCTACGATGCGGCAGAACTCGCGGCACTCGGCTTCAGCTACGAATGCATAGGCCGCTGAGGTTTACCTTTTATTATTATATAGACAGCGCGCACAAGGAAGGTCATTCCTTCCCTGTGCGCGTTGTCTTTTTTGTCTTATCGCCGCGCCTATTTACACGACGGCGCAGCCGATTGCAAGATTTCTTCTATCCATTGGAAGCAGACGCGGTAAAACTCATCCCGGGCTTCGGGTGCGGAAAGGACCAGATCGTGCATCCCGCCCGGAATCGTCCGGCACTCCACCCGCTCACCCAGCCGTCGGCCATAGCGCTGTATGTCGGCCACATCCAAAACGATGTCCTTCCGCCGGAAATCCTCTTGCCACGCTCCTTTCTCCCACGCCGAGCTGTCGGACGAAAGGACGAGCACGGGGCAAGACAGTTCGACGCCGTGCTGCAGCTCACGCTGCGCCCGATGTATGGCACGCAGCCACCCGGCACGCTTCACGTAGCCTTCCGGCTTCTTCCAGTTGGTGTCGAACGTCCAATGCTCCTTCAGCAAGGCATCCGAATAGAAGCTGTGCCCTCCGCCCTGCACCTTCCAGCGGGGGAACAGACGCCCCGCTGCCGAAACAACGGGCATGAGCACGTTTTCCTGAAACGACGTCAGGTTCCAGTCCAGGAAAGGGCTGTTCAAGACCAGTCCGACGATGTCCGCACAACGCTCCGGGCTGCAGGTGCGATACAAATAATAAGTCATGATCAGCCCGCCTGTCGAGTGCCCCATGATGACAACCCTCCGGTGTCCTTCGGCGCGCACGACGGCCAGCGCCGAATCCAGCTCGGGAAAATACTCCGCCAGGTCGCGGCAATAGAAAGGCTCGGCCGCCATCGGCAGGGAACGCCCATAGCCATGCAGGTCCAACGCATAGAAGTCCATACCGCGGGCCACGGCCGTATCGCCCAGTGCCGACTGAAAAAAGTAGTCGTTGTAGCCATGCAGATAAAACAACGCGTCGTCCGTAGGCCGTGCTGCCCGCTTGCGGACAAGCACACTGCGCACCGTGTCGCCTCCATCCGTGCAGCACGTCAGCATACGCTGCTCGTAGCCTCCACCCAAGATGTCGGGCCGATATTGCCCCACCGCGTACAATGAACTCAGCAATAAGCCCAGGCAAACCAGTCCCAAGAGTCGGTAACGTACATTCATAACTCCCTGTTTATTATGGAAAAGGGACTGCGGCGGAATCTCAAATCCATGCCTCAGTCCCTTTTGTTATGTTGTTCTTTTGTTTGACAGCGCGCATCCGCAAAGCAGAAAGCATCTCCCACTCTGCCCGACGCCGTCTCTTCTTACTTCTGGTCGAATACGCTCAAATCCCATTTTGCATACCAAGGAATGGTCACCTTGCCATCAGCGCCGAAGCGAACAGGCAGCCAAATGTAGCGTGAGTCGGCCAGATCTTTTTTCTTCCACATGTCGAAACAAGCGATGAAGGCATCCTCCTTCCCGACAACCGGCACCACATAGGTACTCTGCCCGTAGAACGTTTTGTCCGCATCGGGCCCGGTACACGGATTACCCAGCACCGTCCATTCGCCCCAGATGCTGTCGGCTACGGCCAACTCTGCCTGGTTCGGATCCCAACCCGTGCAACCGCTCGAAAGCATATAGTACTTACCTTCGTGCTTGAATACGGCCGGTGCCTCACGTGCCTTGTCCACAAAGCGACGCACGTAGCGTCCCGTCGGCTTCAGGTAGTCATCGGTCAGCTCATTGATGTACATCGTCTGGTTGTGTTCCGAGGAAGTAAACTGATATGCCTTCCCGTCGTCGTCTACGAACACCGTCTGGTCGCGGCTCATAGCCCCGTTCGGACGGAACGAACCCAAGTACTCAAACGGCCCCGTCGGGCTGTCGCTCACCGCAACTCCGGCCGCAGCCTTGGCGTAGTCTGCACTCTCCACGTGAGCCCACATAACGAACTTACCCGTTTTCTTATTGAATACGACTTTCGGGCGCTCCAATACCTTCGAAGGATGCAGGTCGTGCTCCGGGTCATCCTTTACCGCTTTCAGGCAAACGCCCTCAAACTTCCAGTTCAGCAAGTCCTTCGACGAGTAGCAACCTACGCCCGTAACGTCCGTGCGATAGCACTCCCACGTAGCCCAAGAGGGCAACACTGTTTCGCCCACCTTATATTCACCATACCAATAGTACGTACCATCATGGTAGAGCAGGCCGCCGCCATGGGCATTGATCGGATTCCCTTCCGTGTCGCGCCATACTTCTTTAGGAATAAAACTCTCGTTCTTCACCGACTCCTGCCCATAGGCGGAGCACGTCATGCCTGCCAACACAAAGCAGGCCACCGGCCACCAAGCCGCTCGCAATAGATTCATAGGAAACAATCAATATATACGTATGTGAAACATAAAAAATTAAAACGATTTGTGGGCAAAGATAGCGAAAGACAAGCGCAGCGACAAATGAAAGCCCGTTTTCTTTTTGGGCACACCAGTCCGCATCTTAATAAAAAAGGAGCAAAGGGGGCAAACATAAAGGCAAATGGAAAAACAAGATTTTTGCTGTTTTAATACCACCGAGCTGCATCCCTGCTACTCAAAAGACAGGCCTCTCTGTCCGAAAAACAGCATAAAATGTAAAAAAGGCGAAGAAATAGCACCCTATATAACTTAATAAAAACTAAAACAAGCCGCCTTAAAGGTTACAACCCAACGTTCCTTTTCCTAATTTTGCAGCCGAAATAGACCGACAAAAGATGCTATTCTATTCTCAACCGATTCTTCACAAGAACAAAATCCACGATTTTCATACGTGGGGAGTGGCTGCTCTCATTTGATTCTCTTCGCCACTGCACATTCTTTTTCTCTCCGATTTACCAACCCCTTTCTTAATATTTATTTTCTACACGTATGAGCAAATTCAACAGGCTCATAGTGCTGAGTTGCATTGCACTATGCGGCCAAAATTTATGTGCCCAATCCTCATTGAGCAGCCTCGACGATTTGTTTCAACTGGCCGAGGAAAACAGCCGAAGCATCCAGTCCTACCGCACCGGGAAAGAGGCTGCCGACGAGGCTTTGAAGGCAGCCCGTTCGTTACGCATGCCCGACATTAGCGTGTCGGCATCAGCCAGTTATCTCGGAAACGGCAAACTTTGGGACCGCGACTTCAGTAACGGAACCAAAATCAGCATGCCGCACTTCGGCAATAATTTTGCCCTGGAGGCACAACAGGTAGTCTATGCCGGAGGCGCCATCAGCAGCCGCATCGAAATAGCCGAACTGGAACAGATGCTGGCCGAGCTGGACTGGCAAAAGAACCGGCAGGAAATCCGATTCCTGCTGGTAGGATATTACCTGGATCTATACAAACTGAACAACCAGGCACAAGTATTACAACACAATCTCAGCCTGACCGACCAGGTAATTGCCCGCATGAAAGCACGCCGCGAGCAAGGCACGGTACTGAAAAACGACATAACCCGCTACGAACTTCAGAAAGAAGACCTGCAGTTACAGCTAACGCAGGTGCAGGATGAATGCAAGATTCTGAACCACCGCCTGACAACAACGCTTCATCTGCCCGAAGGAACTGTTATCGTCCCCGACAGCACGCTGGCTACGCAGGTAGTGGAAACGCTTACCGAAGAGTCGTGGCAAAACCGGGCGAGCCAACAGAATCTCGACTTACAACAGGCCCAAACTTCCATAGAGCTCAGCGAACAACGGATAAAGGCGGAACGCTCCGAGCGTTTACCGCAAGTATCACTCATGGCCGCCGACCATCTGGACGGCCCGATTACCATCGAAGTTCCTGTGCTGGACAACAATTTCAACTATTGGTACGTGGGCGTAGGCGTAACCTACAAGCTCTCGTCTCTCTACAAGAATGGGCACAAGCTCAAGCAAGCACGCCTCAACGCACGCCGGGCCCGTGAAACCAAACAACTCGTGGAAGAACAAGTAGAAAATGCCGTACAAGCCGGCTATACGCACTTCCAGGTAGCCCTTACCGAACTGAGGACTAAAGAAAAATCCGTGCAGTTAGCCCATGAGAATTACGACCTCGTCAACCGCCGCTACGAGCAGGAGCTGGCTCTGCTCACCGACATGCTGGACGCCAGCAATACGAAACTCAGTGCCGAATTAGACCTGGCAAACGCCCGCATCAACGTCATCTACAATTATTACTATCTGAAATACCTGACCCACACTTTATAAATTCGACAAAAGACTATGACAAGCAGAAAAGTTAAAAAGCAAGTTTACAATATCCTCATCCTGTGTGTACTGGCCGGAGCACTGCTCTACGTATGCTCCCGCTTTATCCATCCCGGCGTAGAATATACCGACAACGCCCAGGTGAAGCAACACATAACGCCCATCGATACCCGTGTACAAGGCTTCGTCAAGAAGATATATTTCGAAGAATACCGCCCCGTCAAGCGGGGCGACACGCTGTTAGTCATCGAAGACAGCGAATACCGCCTGCGTCTGGCACAAGCCGAAGCCGACCTGGCCAATGCCCTTTCCGGACAAAAGGTCACGACAGCCGGCATAGCCACTACGCAAAGCAACCTGGGAATCAATGAAGCAGGCATAGAAGAAGTAGGGGCACAGCTCGAAAATGCCCGCCGCGAATACGAACGCTACCAGAAGCTGCTGGCCGAAGACGCCGTAACCCGCCAGGAATACGACAAGATTGCCACCGCTTTCGAAGCTGCCCAGGCACGATACCAACAAGCCCTGCGCACCAAGCGCTCCACCTCGCTGCAGAAAAACGAGCAGACCCGACGCCTGGCCCAGAACGAAGCAGCAATCCGCCTGGCAGAGGCTGCCGTCGAGCTGGCACGGCTGAACCTTTCCTATACGGTCATTCTCGCCACCTGCGATGGCGTGACCGGCCGCAAGGACATCCACGAAGGGCAACTGGTGCAGGCAGGCCAGACAATGGTGGAAATCGTAGACGAAAGCGACCTTTGGGTCATCGCCAACTATCGGGAAACGCAACTTCCCCACATTGCGGAAGGCGCCAAAGTCGAGATTACGGCCGATGCCGTACCCGACGTCACCTATACCGGAACAGTAGAGTCCATTTCCGAAGCCACCGGCGCCGCCTTCTCCCTCATACCTCAGGACAACGCGACGGGAAACTTCGTCAAAGTCGAACAGCGCGTCCCCGTCCGCATCAGCCTCAAAGGCAACGATGCCGACAAACTCCGCCTCCTGCGTGCCGGATTCAACGTGGAATGCCGCATAAAGTACTAAGGCAATTCTAAAAAACACGCACTACTTTTCCCAAAAAGTCTATCATGAGTTCACCAATACCCGGGCAACCTTTCACAATGCCCATGTTCCGCAGCTTCGTACCCCGCAAGCTGCAACCCTGGCTCTATCTCTTCATCGCCACGACTTTCCAGCTTTCCGGCGGGCTATACCTCGGCACCCTGAATCAGATGATTGGCCAAACCACCCTCATGCGCGAAGACTTGCTGATGTGCCTCTATGCCAACCTGGCCGGCATGGCCATCTATTTTCCCCTGCTCTTCCGCATGAAGTTCCGTTTTACGAACAAGACTCTGCTCACCGCAGCTGCCTGCGGTGCGCTCTTCTGCAACCTGACAGCCCCTCACGTCACCTTCCTCCCGTTGCTTTGGTTGCTGTGTTTCGTCGAAGGCATCTGTAAAATACAAGGGACGTTCGAGTGCATGTCGAACATACAGCTGTGGATGACCCCCCAGCGCGACTTCACGGTCTTCTTTCCTGCGCTGCACGTCGTCATCCTCGGCAGCATGCAAGTCTCCGACCTGCTCGCCACTACCCTCATGTACCATGGTCACTGGACACACATGCACTGGCTCATTGCCGCACTGATGCTGGTCGACCTGCTTATCATTCAGGGATGCACGCGCCATTTCCGCATCATCAAAAAGTTTCCCCTCGTCGGAATCGACTGGATAGGCGCCGCCCTCTGGGCCATGCTGCTGTTGCAGATAGCTTACTTCTTCGACTATGGCGACTGGTACGACTGGTTTGCCAGCCCCGTCATGCGGCTGCTTGCCCTGACTGCCGTCGCCACCCTCGTCTTGTGCCTGTGGCGCATGTACACCACCAAGCATCCCTACTACGAACCCCGCATGTGGACCTACCGGCACCTTGTACCCATACTGCTGCTCATCACCATGGTCGAAGCCATTCTGGCTACCGAACATGTGCTGGAAGAAGTATATTACGAGGAAGTGATGCACTATACCGACATGGTAAGCCTGCGCCTCGACTGGCCCGCCCTGGCCGGTACGCTTTTCGGCTGCTTCTTCGCCTGGTGGTGGATGCACCGGCGCCGCTACAGCTACCTGCGCCTCATATCCGTAGGCACTGCCCTGCTGCTGGTCTATCTGCTGGGTATGTACTTCAGCCTCTCGGCCGATATTTCCATTTCCCGGCTCTACCTGCCCGTCGCCTGCCGTAGTTTTGCCTACGCCGTGCTCAGCGCCACCTTCATGGTGTGCCTCGAAGAAATCATGACTTTCCAGCATTTCTTCCAGGCCCTGAGCATCTTCAACATGCTTCACATGGTAGTAGGCGGCGTAATGGGCGCCGCCCTCTATGCCCGCGGGCTATCCTATTACGTAGCCGACAACCTGGCGCGCTACGGTGCCGCTATCGATCGCGTCTCGCTCCCCCGCCTGCCTGCCCCCTTGGGCGAATACATGGAAGGATTTATTGCCCGCATGATGGAAGTCAGCATCAAGCAACTCTACGGTTGGGTTGCCTATGCCTGCTTGTTCCTGCTGTTGCTCTTCCTGCTCTACGATGCTCCCGTGCGCCGAAAGCTCAAGCTAATGCCCCTTTGGCGCACACTACGCAAGGAACTCGGCCCCAGACCCGCGAGAAAGCGGCCGTCCGAAAGCCCCCGTCCCGCAGAGATACCGGAAAATTTATCCGCACCCGAATAATTTTTCCCTACTTTCTCCCTACGCAGTCATTCGCTAACTTTGCGGCAAGATAAACGACTTATTTCACACAATAACCTATTTTCTTATTATGGAAACACAACCCAAAAACAGCCAGAAGGTAGTAATCGTCACGGGAAGCCCTCGCCGGCGGGGCAACAGCATGGCTATGGCCGAAGCATTCATTGCCGAAGCTCAGCGTTGCGGGCACAACGTACAGCGTTTCGATGCTGCCTTCATGAAGATAGGCGGCTGCCATGCCTGCATGACTTGCTACCAAACCGGGAAAGCCTGCTCGTTCGACGATGACTTTAACCTGATAGCCCCCGCCATAGAGGAAGCGGATGTAGTCGTATTCTGCATGCCTACCTACTGGTACTCCATCCCCGCACAGATAAAAGGCGTCATCGACCGCCTCTTCTCCCTTGTAGTCGGGAAGAAAGACATCGCCGGGAAACGCTGCGCGCTGATAAGTTGCTGCGAAGAAGAGGACCTCACCGTAATGGACGGCATACGCATTCCGCTGGAGCGCAGCGCCGCGCTGTTGAAATGGGAAATGATGGGCGAAGTCCTCATTCCGGGGGTTCTCAACGAAGGCGATATCAGTCGGACTGACGGCTGCCAGCAGGCTCAAGCGTTGGCGGCTAAGATTTAAGACAGAAATCCGTCATCCTTTTCCCCCACCCGGGAACCAACAAAACAGAAACCGGCAGGACGCTCCTCCAAGAAGAACCTGCCGGTTTCTGTTTTGTTTCCTTTCATTCAATATCCGGGCACATTGTCAGGAAAAGAACTTCCACAGATCCGGAATAAAGAATCCCAATGAACGTATCCTCTCTTACTGCACGTACAGAGCCAATATGGCTTCGTAGAGCTCCTGACGTCCGCTGGTCTGGGCCGGCTCGCCCTGGGCACGGGCGTAGGCATGCAGGTCGGTAAGGGTGAGACGACCTTCTTCAAAGTCCTTGCCGAGGCCGCTATCGAAAGAGGCATAGCGCTGACGAAGCATTTGGGGAAGGGGCGACTCCTCAATGATGCGCGCAGCGGAAAGCAAGGCGCGGGCCATGGCGTCCATACCGCTGATGTGGGCTATGAAAATATCGGCAGGATCGGTAGAATTGCGGCGCGTCTTGGCGTCGAAGTTCGTGCCTCCTACGAGACCGCCGTTGCGCAGTATTTGAAGCATAGCCTGCGTAAGTTCAAGAGGGTCAAGGGGGAATTGGTCAGTATCCCATCCATTCTGATAATCGCCGCGGTTGGCATCGATAGAACCGAGCATGCCGTTGTCGACAGCTACGGCCAGTTCGTGCTCGAAGGTATGGCCGGCAAGAGTTGCATGATTGGCTTCTATGTTGAGCTTGAAGTCTCCATTGTCCAAACCGTGGGCACGAAGGAAACCGATGACCGTCTCGGCATCGACGTCATACTGGTGTTTGGTGGGTTCCATAGGCTTGGGCTCGATGAGGAAAGTGCCGGTGAAGCCTTGAGCACGGGCATAGTCGCGGGAGAGACGGAGTATCTGGGCAAGATGGGCTTTCTCGCGCTTCTGGTCGGTATTGAGTAAAGAACCATAACCCTCGCGGCCACCCCAGAAAACATAGCACTCGCCACCGAGAGCGATGGTAGCATCAAGCGCATTCTTCAGCTGGACTGCGGCGCGGGCTACGACGTCAAAGTCGGGATTGGTGGCGGCGCCGTTCATGTAGCGCTTATGGCTGAAAAGATTGGCCGTGCCCCACAGAAGACGGATGCCGGTAGCGGCCATTTTTTCCTTCAGGTAGGCAGTAATAGTGCGGAGGCGGCTTTCGTATTCATCGATGGTGTCAGCTTCGGCACAGAGGTCCACATCGTGGAAACAGAAGTAAGGGATACTCAGTTTTTGCATGATTTCGAAACCGGCATCGGCCTTATCCTTGGCAGCCTGGATGGGGTCGGGACTGGCATTCCAGGGATAGATTTTGGAGGGAGCACCAAAGGGGTCGGTGCCGTCGGCGCCAAGGGTGTGCCACCAAGCCATGGAGAATTTGAGCCAATCTTTCATGGGTTTGCCCATAACGATGCGATCAGGTTCGTAATAATGAAAGGCCATGGGATTTTTGCTGCTTGTGCCTTCGAAGGGGATCTTCCCGATGGTGGGGAAATATTCGCGGTGGTTGTTCATTGTGGTTTATGGGTTTATAAGGGTTTAACAATCATATTTTCTTTCGCACGCATGCTGTCTTCATTTATCTCCCTCTTTTCATTTATCCTCCTGGGCAAGGGCTTGGTCGAGGGCCTGGCTCCAGGCTTCGTAGGCTTCGGCATAGGGAGCCTGAAACTGTGGCTGAGGATGAATGAGTTGCTGGCGACAGAGAGTGGCAAAAGCCTGCTCGGAAGTGGTGTAGTAACCTGCGCCCCAAGCAGCACCGCGGGCAGCTCCTGCCGCGCCATCGGTATCATAAAGCTGAATGTCGGCCTGGGCTACGTTGGCCAATGCTTCGCAGAAAAGAGGACTGAGGAAGAGGTTGGCCCGACCGGCGTGGAGGCTTTTAACGGGCATCCCCATCTGCCGCATCAAGCTGATGCCGCGGCAGAAAGCAAAAGCAATGCCCTCCTGAGCGGCGCGCAGCAGGCAAGAACGATCGTGCAGGGCGAAGCGGAGCGAAAGTATGCGGCAACCCAAGTCGCGGTCGCACAGCATGCGTTCGGCTCCGTTGCCAAAGGGAAGGACGATAAGGCCTCGGCTTCCGATGGGAGCTTGGGCGGCAAGAGCATTCATCGCATCGTAGTTCATATCGGGTGTGGCAACCGTTTTCCGCATAAAGGCATTGAGACATCCGGTACCGTTGATGCAGAGCAACAGACCCAGCCGAGGAGCATCGGCGGAATGATTGACATGAGCAAAAGTTCCGATACGCCCCTGCGGGTCGGAGCGCAAGGTATCGCTCACGCCATAGACTACGCCGGAAGTACCGGCCGTAGAGGCTATTTCGCCGGGGCGCAGCACATTGAGCGAAAAGGCATTGTTGGGCTGGTCGCCGGCCCGATAGGCTACGGGAATGCCGGCCGGCAACTGGAGCTCGGCAGCCACGGCGGAGGTAAGCTGCCCCTGAACGCCAAACGTCGGACAGAGACTGGGAAAAAGAGAAGGCTCGAAGCCATAATAGTCGAGCAGGTAACGGGCTATCTGCCCCTCCTTGAAGTCCCAAAGCATGGCTTCGGAGAGACCACCGAGGGTAGTATGCGCCTCGCCCGTAAGACGGTAGGCAATGTAGTCGCCGGGAAGCATGACCGTACGGATACGTTTGTAGAGCGCGGGCTCGTTATCGCGTACCCACTTCAGTTTGGAAGCGGTAAAATTTCCGGGTGAGTTGAGGCTATGTTCCAGGCATATCTGCGAACCGATTTCGGCAAAAGCCTTGCGCCCGATGTCTACCGCCCGGGAGTCACACCAGATGATGGCTGGACGCAGGGGACGTCCGGCCTCGTCGAGGCAGACAAGACCGTGCATCTGGTAAGCTATGCCGATGGCACTCACTGCAGAAGGGGACACCGTGATGCTGGAAAAGAGGCGGCGGGTGGCTTCCTTCAGGTTGCACCACCAGTCGTCGGGGTGCTGCTCGGCCCAACCTTTGGCCCGGGAGATGATGGGCATTTCCACTGCAGGGCTGAAAGCGGAGGCAACCACTTTGCCCGATTCTACCTCCAGCAGACTGGCCTTGATGGAGGAACTTCCTATGTCGTAACCTAAGGTGTACATGGAAAAAGAGGGGTATGATGAAACAAATTTACTTGACTTTACGGTACTGGTTGTAGCGCACGCGGTCGAAACGATAGTAACGTGCCGCGCGATGGGCCACGCCTTCTTCCTTCTCATCCAGCGGAAAGAGATAGGGCATACGGGCTATTTTCTTATGGAAGTTGCGCACGTCGTAAGTATGACCGTAGAACACCTCGAACAGCTTGCGCAGTTCAGCCACGGTGAACTTGCGCGGCAGGATATTGAACAGTATGTCGGGATGATTTTCGGCATGGCGATAGAGAAATTCCCGTGCCGACTCGACAATGCGGTTGTGGTCGAAAGCCAAAAAGCCAAGCCGGTCGAGCGGTGTCCAGCAGGCTTCGTAGCCGGAGGAAAGCGGCGTGAAACGCCGGTTGATTTTCACCAATGCAAAATAAGCCACGGTAACAATCCGCTCGAAACGGGCATTCAGTTTGTGAAACCGTCGCAGCCAGCGCACATCGCGGGGATTCGACGTGCGGTCGGTCTCGCCGAAAGCACGAAACTGATGCAGGGGAATGTTGTTCAGGCCGGTCAATTCATACAAAACGCGCTGTGCCGCTTCGTCCAGTCCTTCTTCCTGATAGATGATACTGCCGGGCAGCTTCCAGACGGAAGGCTCGGTGGCAGCCGATTCCGACGCCGGAGTCGGAGGCGCACTGTCTGCATCGTCGGCCGATGCCTCGCACTGCCGTACAAGAAGCACCTTGAGGCTCTCGCCATCGTAGCCGAACAATACACAATCGACCGATACGTAAGGATTAAAAGCGGGATTCTTTTCTGCGTCTGTCTTCATGGCGTTACTGTTCTTTCGTAAGCAAAGATAGAGAAAGGCGAGTGCTGTGGCAAGCGGAAACAACGTTTTCGATTTGACAAAGCCGAGCCGCATCCTATCTTGGACATCGCCAAAGATAGAGAAAGGAAAGTGCAGAAACAAGTGAAAAACGGCAGTTTAACGTTCTTTTCAAGAGACTGAATTTGTGCCGTTTACCACCTTATTGTCGAATTTGCGGCGAGGCTTTCTTTTCGTAATCCGTACGATATGAGCTACAAGCGTTTCCCCCTGCCAGAGAAAGAAGGCAGGCTTTTCGTACTTATTTTGCAAAACGCGGAAACAAGTCCCGCATCTTACCCGAAAAAGGGACGGTACATTAAAGAAAAAGCCTTGCTGCTTTTCGATTGAAGCAGCAAGGCTTTTTCCGAAAGGATGAAAGGAGAAAATCGTCCGACCCGGCCTCTCAGGCAAAGGGATTGAAACGCTTCTCGCGGCCCAATGCGGTAGTACCTCCATGACCGGGCCATACTTCCACCTCATCGGGGAGGGTGAATATCTTCTCACGCAGTGACTTCTGCAGCATCGACATGCTTCCGCCGGGAAAATCCGTACGTCCCACACTGCCGTCAAACAGCGTATCGCCGGTAAAGAGGACGGCTTCGTCGGGCAAGTAGAAGCAGACACTGCCCTGACTGTGGCCGGGCGTGTAAAGCACCTGCACGGTATGGGTACCGAAATGCAGTTCATCGCCGTCCGAAAGCGGGCATTCCAGCGAAACGGGAGCCCCCAGTTCCTCTTCCTTCCAGTCGATTCCGAGCTGTGCGCTGTACCACGGAGCCCGCTGCAGCCAGTCTAAATCGCCTTCGTGCGCCTCGGTTTTCAGATTGTATTGCTTCTCGAAGAAACCCAAGGAAAAGATGTGGTCAGGATGGAGGTGCGTACAGAGCAAATGACGCAGGCGCAGGCCGTTTTGGCTGATGTAATTCTGCACTGCGGTGCGCTCCGCTGCGAAATAACAACCGGGGTCGAGGAGCACGGCCTCGCCCGTTTCATCGGAAAGGAGGTAGCAATTCTCCTGAAACGGATTGACTACGAAACGTTTGATCTGCATAAGATTCTTTTATTTATGTGCGCTCTTCTGGGGAACAATGGGCAGATAAAGCACTTTCTTGGTAGCAAAAAACTCTTCTTCGAACTCATCTGAAAGCGAAAATACCTGTGCCCGACGGTGAAATGGCTGAAGTTCGGCCGACAAGTCACCGCCTTTCAGGCAAAGGATGCCGTTGGGCAACGCATTGCGCCCCTCGGGAGCTATATTCTTGCGCACGATGCGCTCCATATCGGCCAAGGGCATCACTCCGCGGCTTACGACAAAATCATATTTACCCTGTTCTTCTTCGGCACGGCCATGGAAGAAAGTGACATTCTCCAGCCCGATGGCCTCAGCTACGGCCGTGGCCACACGAATCTTCTTGCCGATACTGTCCAAAAGCCGGAAGCCGACTTCCGGAAAGAGAATGGCTAACGGAATACCGGGGAAGCCCCCTCCCGTACCGACATCGAGAATTTGGGTAGAGGGGCGGAAGTGTACGATGCGGGCGAGCCCCAAACTGTGCAAAACGTGATGCTCGTAGAGATTTTCGATGTCCTTTCGGGAGATAACGTTAATCTTTGCGTTCCAATCGCGGTACAATTCGTCGAGCGCAGCAAACTGCTTTTGCTGCTGCTCCGTAAGATGGGGAAAATATTTGAGTATGAGTTCCATCAGAAAACAGGCATATAAAGGAGCAGAATTCCCCCTACTCCACCACCCGGCGCAGAGGTGAATTGGCTGAAAAGATTAAGGACAAGTCGTCCAGTTCTACCGGCACGACAGTCGCAACGTCCGCATCATACGGCCCGATGCCATCGTCCGGATTGTACACAAAAAGGAGCTTTCGGCCTTCGATGCAAAAGTTGGTGGAAGGATAAAGAGAGGAAGAGGTAAAATAGCCCAGCTCTTCCAGTTCCTGCACGGTCTTCACCTTGTTGAGCTCCAGCATCTTCTGCAGGAGAAGCGCGTCGATTCGCTCTTCGTAGCCCTCCACAAAAAGGTCGTCGAGGGTAAGCAAGCGACCGGTAGGCACATCGAAATTCAGAAACCGCACACGGGTTTCGGCCTCAGCCCCTGCCGCACTTTCGTGCTGGATGCAGCGAAACGTGGCAATTCCGCAGTCGTTGTAGACCAATCGGTTGTCGAGTTCAATACTGTAGGCCTGCTCCTCCGGCATCGGGGTGGAATATTCGGCCGAGAAAGCCCGCAGTTGGTCCATCTCCTGACGATAGCGTTTCTTATAGTCGAGACTGAATGAATCGAGCGCCTGACGCACCCCGCTTCTCCCGTAGCCTGCCCCCAGCAGTTCGCCCAAAAGTGCAGTATTCATTTTGCGCGGCATCGCTTCATCGTTGCCGCACGCACGCACATAGTCGAACCGTATGGCCACACAGCACGAAGCCTTGCCCGCCGAACTGCCGACCGGCAGAGCCGTGCCCAGGGCGACCGAATCAATTTGGACCTTGGGGTAATCCTTTTTCGCATCTCCTCCACACGATGCCATCACAAGCCATACGCCCATGAGCAGGAAGAAGAAGAGGTTCTGTTGTCGTATTGCCATACAGTTGCGCCTTTTTAGTAGGGCAAAGGTACAATTTTCCCACCTCTTTTTCCAAAAAGATACCCTATGTTTTCGCAAAAAACACAGCCCGCCTGCCAACAAGCCCCGGCGCTTTCTTCTGAAAGTGCCGGCACATTTCCGGAAAAGTGGCGGCACAAAAGACAGAGTCTGTAGCTTTTTTCGTACTTTTGTGCACTGCTAATCACGCATATTTCACGAACATATACCTATATATTATGTATCAACTGATTAAACCCGAAGACCTCACCGACCGTCTCATCGACCTGGCTTTCTCCGAAGACATAGGCGACGGCGACCATACGACTCTCTCTTGCATCCCTGCCGAGGCAGAAGGAAAATCACACCTGCTCATCAAGGAAAGCGGCATCCTCGCCGGTATCGAAGTAGCACGGGAAGTTTTCAAACGATTCGACCCCGAGCTGCGCATGGAAGTCTACATTCCCGACGGATCGGCCGTAAAACCGGGCGATATTGCCATGCAGGTAAGCGGCAAAGTACGCTCGCTGCTTCAGACCGAGCGCCTCATGCTCAACATACTGCAGCGCATGAGCGGCATCGCCACCATGACGCGCCGCTACGTAAATGCCGTAGCCGGCACAAAAACCCGCATCCTCGATACGCGCAAGACTACGCCCGGCATGCGCATGCTGGAGAAAGAAGCCGTGAAAATCGGCGGCGGAACCAACCACCGCATCGGCCTTTTCGACATGATTCTCATCAAGGATAACCACGTAGACTTTGCCGGAGGAATCACTGCCGCCATCGACCGCGCCCGCAACTACTGCGCAGAGAAAGGAAAGGACCTGAAAATAGAAATCGAAGTGCGTAACTTCGACGAACTTCTGGAAGTGCTCAACCACGGCGGCGTAGACCGTATCATGCTGGACAACTTCAGCGTACCCGACACACGCAAGGCAGTGGCAATGATTAACGGCCAATGCGAAATCGAATCCAGCGGCGGCATCACAATGGAAACGCTGCGCGACTATGCAGAATGTGGCGTAGACTTCATTTCGATCGGCGCCCTGACCCACTCCGTCAAGGGCCTCGACATGAGTTTCAAGGCCTGCTGAACCGACATTTCCCCCAACACCTTTAAAGAAAAGACGCAATGAACAACCGAATTTGCAACCTCTTCGGCATCCGTTACCCCATAGTGGCCGGTGGAATGGTGTGGTGCAGCGGCTGGCGACTGGCAGCTGCCGTGAGCGAAGCAGGCGGACTGGGCCTCATCGGGGCAGGCAGCCTGCATCCTGACGAACTGCGCCACCATCTGCGCTGTTGCGCCGCAGCCACCCGGAAGCCCTGGGGAGTGAACGTACCCCTCATGTACCCCGAGATAGAAACCCTTATGAAAATCATCGTCGACGAAGGGGTAAAAATCGTTTTCACCTCCGCCGGAAGCCCGAAGAAGTGGACCTCCTACCTCCACGACCACGGCATTCTCGTAGCGCACGTAGTGAGTTCCAGCCTTTTCGCCCGCAAGTGTGAGGAAGCGGGCGTAGACGCTATCGTAGCGGAAGGCTTCGAAGCCGGCGGACACAACGGCCGCGAAGAAACAACCACCTTGTGCCTCATCCCCGCCGTGCGCCGCGCCACAAACCTGCCGCTGCTCGCAGCCGGCGGAATAGCCAGCGGCGCTGCCATACTGGCCATGCGCGCACTGGGAGCCGACGGCGTGCAAATCGGTACGCGCTTTGCCCTCACGCAGGAAAGTTCGGCATCCGATGCTTTCAAGGCACGTTGCCTCGAACTAAAAGAGGGGGATACGAAGCTACTCTTGAAGAAGCTTTCTCCCACACGCATGGTGAAGAATCCGTTCTTCGACGCAGTGGAAGAAGCGGAAGCACGAGGCGCATCGGCCGACGAGCTGCGCGAACTGCTCGGCAAAGGACGGGCGAAAAAAGGCATTTTCGAGGGCGACCTCGAGGAAGGACAACTGGAGATTGGCCAGGTTGCAAGTAACCTGACCGACCTGCCCTGCGTGGCCGACCTCATGAAACGCCTCATCGACGAATACGAAGCCGCCCGGACAGCCGACTATTCCCTCTAAAGCCGCTTCATCATCCCTAAAACAATCACAAACCAAGAATAAGAAGAAAGAAAATGAACCCTAAACATTTTATTATCGCTCTTGCCGTTGCAGTTGCAGCAACCGCCTGCGGCACGAAGAAAAACGCGGCCACAACTGCTATTCCGCCCAAAGGAAACTGGCGCATCACTGCCGTCAACGGCAACGCAGTGCCCGACTCGCTCGAGAGTAATACGCCTTACATTGCCTTCGACTCCGATACGCGCCGCATACACGGCTGCAGCGGTTGCAACATAGTCAACGGCAACTACAAGACAGCCGCTCCCGACAGTCTCCGCTTCGGCCCGCTGATGACCACCATGATGGCCTGCCCCTATCTGGAACTGGAGCGCACGATTCTCTCCGCACTGGAGAAAGTAGCGACCTGCACCCCCGTAGGAAACTACTACGAACTGCGCGACAAAGACGGAAAAATTCTCATCAAGCTGGAAAAAGAATAAGCAACAACAGTTGCAATACACTCATCTTTCATGCTGCCCTTTAGACGCTTCAGTGTTTAAGGGGCAGTTTTTCTTTTTCGATACGTACAGAGACTTGCCCGCCCGAACCGACACTATACCTTAAAGACATAGTCACACTGCTCGGCAAGATGCGGACGATGAGTAATGAATATCAAGGTCTTTTCACCCCGATATGCAGCCGTCAGATTCTGAAAGATGCGACTTTCCGTCTGCGTATCCAGCGCCGAGGTCGCCTCGTCGAAGAGCATTACGCGACCGGGACGCAGCAAGGCACGGGCAATGGCAAGACGCTGCGCCTGCCCCTCCGAGAGTCCACCGCCGTTCTCGCCCAGAAAAGTGTCCAGTCCCTCGGCAAGTTCCCGCACGAAACCCGCTTCCGCCAGCTCCAAGGCTCGCCACATCTCTTCTTCCGATGCCGCAGGATTGGCCAGAAGCAGATTATCGCGCACCGTACCGCTGAAGAGGGTATTTCCCTGAGGCACATAGATGAAATTGCAGCGCGTACGCGGCGAAAGCAGTATGCACTGCCCCGCCCCACACAAAACGATACGTCCCGACGAAGGCTCCAGCAAGGCGAGCAAAAGGCGGACAAGCGTAGTCTTCCCGGCCCCCGTAGGCCCCAACACCGCCGTACTTGAGCCGGCAGGAAAAACAAAGCTGCGGTCGTGGAAAACAGGCTTTCGCCCACGGGCATCATCGTAGGTAAACGAGACTGACTCCAGGCGCACCTCGAGCGGCCCGTCTATCCGCTGCGGCTCACCCGCCGCCTCGGCCGGAAGCGCCTCCAACTCGTAAAGCCGCTCGGCTGAAGTACAAGCCTGAACAATGCCCGGCAGAGTCTGCGCCAGCGAGTAAGCCGGCGACTGTATCTGCCCCACCAACTGCAGGAAAGCCGCCATCGTGCCGAACGTTATCAGCCCTTGCGACAGTTCGAAAGCACCCCACAAGAAAGCCGTAAGATAAGCCGCGGTGAAACAAAACGCCGCCAATCCGTGCGAAAAGACCGAGAAACGGGCACGGCGGGCCACCTGCCTTTGCAGGACGTTCTGCAACCCGTCGAGCAACGAGAGCCGGTGCGGAGCAGCCTCCAGCGCGGCGAGAACCGTGCGGTGCTGCATGCCTTCCTGCACGACGGCCTGTATGCGGCTGTCGCTCTCGCGGACACTGCGGGTGTAACGGCGCATGCGACGAAAGTAAAACCGACTCCCCAGCAGGCAGAAAGGCAAGATGGACACCGTAATCAGGGCGAGGCGAACATCCAAAAAGCAGAAGAAAGCAAAGGCTGCCAGCAACTGAACGCAAGAAACGAGCAGCGCAGGCAGCGACGCCGTGAGCATATCCACCACGGTAGTCACATCCTGCTCGATGCGATTGACCGCATCGGCCGTGTGCAAACGGCGCACCGCACTCCAACGGGCATGGAGCAAACGGTCGAAAACCTGCCGCCGAATGCCGTTGGCGACCCGCACCGCAAGGCGGGCATACAAGCCCCCTTCTGCGGAAGAGAGCAGAATCTGGCACAAGGCGATGACGCACGCAACGGCGCCCTCGGCAAGCAACGAGGAAGAAAGCTGACCCGTGGCCGTATCGATGACGCGCTTGGAACTCCAGACAAATGCAAGGCCGCAGCCCACCCGCGCCAGACCAAGCAGGCAGATGAGCAGCAAGCGACTCCGGCTTCCGCGGCACTTACGTCCCAACCAACGCAGCCAGACCATCCTTTTCAGGCCGTAATTATGCCGGCTTCCTGCCATGCACGCAGCAATTCGGCGGCATCGGAACGGGCAGTATCGGGAGACACTTCGTACTCGCCTACGAGCAAAGCGGCCATTTCCGGCACGTCAAATTCGTCGTTGCCCAACCGCTGCCACAAGAAAGCGGCCGTATCGTTGAACGAAATGATGCGGCTGAAGTCGATATTGGCCAGCCCTTCGGGTACGAGTACCTGCTCACCCGCGACGGAACGCAGGGTGAACCCTTGTTTTTTCTTCATAGTAAATAATGTAAGCAGTTTGTATCTGTCGGCAAAAATACAAGGCTTTTCAAAAAAAGTACTGCAACAATTCGAAAAAAGTAGCGCAACAATTTTCAAAAAGTCCCGCAACAATTCAAAAAGAGCGCTGCCCACCCTGCCAAAGGGCGAACAGCGCTCCTGATAAAAACGACTGCCGGAAAACGCCTACGATGCAGACGTCCGACTTCTCTCCCGAAACAGTTCTATGGCTTCCTTGCCTGTCATGTGCTCAATGTCGATGGCCACAATCAGCAAGTTCCCTATGCTCTTGTTGATTTCCGCATCCCTTCCTGGTTCTCCGGGCGAGTACTTGGCGGCAAGCAACTCCAGCGCAGTGCGTTTTTCAGCCTCGCCGGCCAGAATTCGGGCTGTACCGAAAACAATCACGCTGCGGTAGTAGGTGGTAAACTCAGCAGGCTTCACGTCGTCTTGTTCTACCACACAAAACGAAACCCGCGCATCGCGTCCGAGAGCGTCGACCTTATGTCCCTGGCAAGCACTATGGAAATAGATTTTACCGTCTGCGTACGCATAACTCAGGGGAACGGCATAAGGATAACCGCCATCGCCGTGCAAGGCCAGAATGCCATTGCTTCCTCGTTCGAGGATTGCCACGCTCTCTTCCTTCGGCAGCAACTGCCGCTGGCGACGCATGGCTCTAAACTTTTCATTTGTCATAGGTTTTCCAAAAAAGGCTAATAAGTTAGGGATAAAAAGATACGGTCTTCTCGCATTTTCCCGAGAAGCACAGGCGGCAGAGCTACATGCCGACCGATACAAATGTACAGGATTCTACCTACAACGGCCTATACTTTTGATAAAAACGCACACTAAAAGAGGATATGGGAACAATACTTCACAGGCGTCGCCACGCCGCAAGAAGCCATCGGCGCAGGGGCAAAGCCCAACGCCACACAAGGGAATACATGCGCCACAGCAGCGAATCGGTGGAATGGAAACGGCCCTTGCGCTCAACGGCAACCACCAGTCCGAGCACTTGCCCGGGGATTATGCGCTCCGTATCCCGCAGATTGCCGTCGCCCATGAGGATGAAATCGCCATTTCCGTCACGGCCAATCATCCGGTGAAGCACATATCGCTGCAAAGCGGCCTCATAGGCCAAAACAAAATCGCCCACCCTTGGACGGTCGGGCGGGCAGGAAACAAAACGTACCTTGTCGCGTCGGTCGACGAGGAAGGGATTCATGCTGTTGCCGCGCACGGTAAGTGTAACGGAATATCCCGCACGGAGCAATTCATCCACCTGCGGGAGAAGCACGTCATTAGCAACGGTTTTCAAACAAGGCGCTTCGGTCATGGGTGATTTCCTGGTAGCAAAGGCGGGCGGCAGCCTCGTCCGGCAGACATTCAAGGCGGTAGGTCGGCACAGATTGTACGACCTCGCTCACCGACTCACATACGGCATCATACAAAGGCTTATCCCACTTCATAGCCGAGCAGGAGGGCAAAAGAGAGGCAAATGCTTCGGCCGGACGACAAAGACGTATATGGTTCTCCGGCGCCTGCACAAGGCGGACAAAAGCTCCTGCCGGCACCCTCCGGTTCCGGTAGCAGGGCGTTTTCCCGCTCCACGGACTGCCGTAGACAAAAACTTGCCCGTCCTCGATGCGCACGATGGGGTTGTCATCATTAAGCAGCACAGCATCTTTCACGACACGCAACCACAATCGGCTGTGCGTGCTCTTGCCTGTTCCGCTTTTCCCCTGGAAGAGATAGGCTTTCCCTCCGCACTCCACCACTGAAGCGTGCAGCAAAAGTGTCCGGGCCGGCGCCGTGGCAAAGGCGTATGCCAGCATCAGAAAACTGTTCAGTGCATAGGTAAAATTAGGATGTTGCGGGGCAAAGGTCATGACGCACCTGCGGAAATGAGCGGAACAATAAAGGGTATAGGTGCATTCATCCCCGTGAGGATGCAGAGAGAAGAGGTAGTCTTCCGCATCACGCCCAACGGTACAATACCCGTCATCCCACTCTATTTCAGTATATTGCGGCAAGAGTGGGAAAGAAGGATTGGGCTCCAGCGTCAGCACAAACAGTGGTTCTTCTCCATCGGCCGGCCGTATCTCAAAAGATTCATAGGGGCTCAAAAAAACAATAGCCGCTTCCCGGCTGGGAGCAGCTATTGTAAATCGGTGTCCTCCTACTTTGTAATGCAAATATTCCATTGCACAAAAGATTATCTAACAAAGAGGGAAGTAACGTCTATCTCCCCTATTTTGCCTGAGGAGCAGCAGGAGTTTCAGCTGCAGGTTGCTGTGCGGGAGAAGCAGGTGCCTCGGCTGCGGGCGCATTGGTACCCGTAGCGGCCGGAGTGCTTCCGTCCGTAGCTTGCGGAGCGGCAAAACCTTTCGTGTTCATCGGGTTAGCGGCGGGCTGCTGCATGTTCTCCTTCTGAAGAACAGACTTGGCTGCCTGGGTGGAAGGTACGGTATAAGCCGTCAATACGCTGAGCACTACGACAGCAGCAGCAAGCGTCCACGTACTTTTCTCAAGGAAGTCGGTAGTCTTACGCACACCCATGATTTGGTTAGAAGCCGAGAAGTTGGAAGCCAAGCCACCGCCTTTTGACTTCTGAATAAGTACCACAAAGGCTAACAAGATGGAGACTAAGACGATTAGGATAATCAGAAAAATGTACATTGTCCTGTTTGTTATTTTGAAGAGTTAATAATCAATTTACGCAAAAAGCGGATTTGGTCGGCAAAGTAAGCGTTTTTTTTCGGATTTTTCAAGGATATAGCTTTGATTATTTCCAAAGCTTTTTCGTAACGCCCTTGTTTTACATAGATTTTGGCCAAAGTCTCGGTAAAATAGCTCTCGTCCAAATGCCCGTCTGCATCGTCGGAGACGACCGGATGCGGCTGTTCCTCAGAAGAAATTCCTCCGCTCGCTAGGGAAAGAGAACGTTCCTTTTTCTGAACATCGTCATCCGTCGTGCCAGCTGTTGCAACACCGTTACGGGAAACCTCTTCCCTTGATTCATCACCGGTACTGGCCGATACGGCCGCCGAAGCGCCGCCGCCCTGTTCCGACAGCTCAAGCAACAAAGGCGACTCCCCGACCATACCCTCGTAACCCAACGAAGGAGCGTAAGACGCATCCGGCTGCTGGGCCAGGAAACGGTTGATGAGGTCAATCGTACGGCTCGAACCCGGTGTCGCTTCCGGCGACACAGCAGGAGCACGTCCGCCGTCAGTCTCAGCCGAACGGTCTGCAGGCACTGCCGTACCCGCCGCATCCCCTGCCGACACGGCAGGCACAAATTCACGCGCGGCAGTCGCTGGCGCATAACGAGCCCCTTCCACAGCCTGGAAAAGCGGCGTGCGGTCGTTTATGGAGAAAGCCACACGCGCCACTTCGGAGCGGAAAGAGGGATCACCTACCTTATATAAATTGGTAAGATAGACAATGCGCGCCGCTGCAAAATAAGGATAACGCTCCAACAGATTGCGTAACTCATAGAGCGTTTCCCGGTCCTGCTGTTCGGGATGTTTCGCGAGTTGTATGATGCGTGCAATATTCATCATGGGAAAAGGATAAGTTGTGTACGCGACAAGACTACGTTTTACCAGTCTGCAACGGTAGCATTAAAGATCTGTTCGGTTATATCGCCCACCATTTCGTCGATGAGGTCATCCTGCACATCGATAAGGGCTTGCGAGGCTTCATACGTGCGATAAGCCGAGAAGCGCCGTTCGAAGTCCTTCTCATGCGCCGTATTGTTCGTAAAACGCACATTGACTTCGATTTCCAGACGTACCTCAGAAGCAAATCCATCGGCCTGCACCGACTGGTTGATCTGCCGGTAAGCCACGATTTCACCCCCTATCTCCAGGTCACCGCCCTTGTTTACGAATTTAAGCCTCGTCTGCCGGGCAAAAATGTCCTGCAGCTCGGTATTGAATACCGTAGCCAGCGGAGCATACACATAGTCGGCACGTATCGGGAAGTCGGCAATACTGATCGTCTTTACTTTCGTATAATCGATCGACGCACCCGTGAAACTGTAGGAAATCTTGCACGCCGTAAGGCAAAGCAGGCACACGGCCAGCACACCGGCTGCTGTCCGCGCCCAGCGGGGAAGTATGGTTTTAATCCAAGCCATATTCTTTTATTTTTCGATAGAGCGTCCGTTCTGATATGTTCAAGTCCTTGGCTGCCTGCTTGCGATGCCCGTGACGGCGCTCCAAGGCCTTGCGTATCATCTCCTTTTCCATCTCGTCCAGCGTCAGAGTCTCCTCCATATACGCCTCCGTATCCTGTATTTCCGGCGCTTCGATGGAGCGCACATCCGATGCCGACTCCCGCGCCAGATGAGGATGTATGGACAGCGTAGTCAGACCCGTCCCGTCAGTATGTGCATGCTGGGAAGACGACACGGCATTCATCACGCCCGAAGCAGGCTCGTGCCCACCCATGATTTCATGGACCAGGCGTTTCAAGTCGTTCACATCCTTACGCAAGTCGAACAGAACCTGATAGAGTATCTCGCGTTCGCTCTCAAATCCCTTCTCGTTCTGCCCGCCCGTCAGCGTCGGGAGCAACACCCCTTTCGGAGTTTCAGGAAGATACTTGCGCAAGAGCTCAGGCGTTATCTCCCGATTCCGCTCGATAATGGAAATCTGTTCCGTGATATTCTTCAATTGCCGGATATTACCCGGCCAGGAATAAGCCATCAACACCTTTTTCGCCTCTTCCGTCAGCTGAATGGCAGGCATACGGTATTTTGCGGCAAAGTCAGCGGCAAACTTACGGAAGAGCAACACAATGTCGCCACCCCGCACCCGCAAAGGCGGAATCTGTATGGGTACCGTATTGAGGCGGTAGAAAAGATCCTCCCGAAAGCGGCCCTCGCTGATGGCTTCCTGCAGGCGCACATTCGTAGCCGCCACAATCCGCACATTCGTCTTCTCCACTTTCGAAGAACCCACCTTTATGAATTCGCCCGACTCCAGCACGCGCAACAGACGTGCCTGCGTAGGGAGCGGCAGTTCGCCCACCTCGTCCAGGAAAATCGTACCGCCGTCCGCTTCACCGAAGTAACCCTTACGCTCACTGATAGCGCCGGTAAAGGCTCCCTTCTCATGGCCGAAAAGCTCCGAGTCGATTGTCCCTTCCGGTATTGCACCACAGTTGACGGCAATATACACCCCATGCTTACGGTTGCTGAACTGATGAATAATTTTCGGGAAGTTCTCCTTACCCACACCGCTTTCACCCGTAACCAGTACCGAAAGATCCGTAGGCGCCACCTGCATGGCGATATCGATGGCACGGTTCAGCCCCTCATCGTTGCCGATAATGCCAAAACGTAATTTTACCTGCTGGATGTCTGCTTTCTCCATTTATTATTCTATCCTCTTTTTCTCTTCTTTCTGCGCCGAGCTACACCTTATTATATTATATAGCAAAAGGCGAGCGAAAACAACGTTTGCGCTTTGACTATGCCGAGCCGCATCCTATATTCGCGTAAGCAAATATACGGATAATTCCCCGCACTATACGTACCGGTTCCCGTTTTTTATCAAAAAGCAAACGAAAGCCCGTCTTTTTTCGCGTCAACCCGCAAAAAAGGCGAAGACAGAATTGCTTCAATCTTCGCCTTGTGTCGGAATGAGGCGACTCGAACGCCCGACCCCTACGTCCCGAACGTAGTGCGCTACCAACTGCGCTACATTCCGATCTCTGTTTGCGGCTGCAAAGATAATCGGTTGTTTTCGATTGACGAAATAAAACCGACGATTTTTTCCTTTTTTACGCAAATTTCCTCGTCCAGCAGCCTGTTCCTGCTCTACGAAGCCCGGCATTTCCCCCGCTCCACAAGCCTAATGCGCTCAAAAAAAAGAGCCGTTACTTTGCAGGTAACGGCAGGCACAACGGACAAGGCTGATTTGCACTTCGTTGGAACATACGGATACGAGAACGGAATAAGCATCTATTTATCGGGGAAGTCCTGCATTTTCGGGGAAAAAG
>JBMNUT010000021.1:0-34089 GCA_050946375.1 Bacteroidaceae bacterium
TGGATATATGAAAAAACATATATTGAATCAGGATGAGAAAGCATAGTAATAGCTTGGATTGGTGCTTTGATTGCAAGCAAGTGAAAGGAATGAAAAGTAATGCAAACAAAAAAACGAGGATTTACCTAAAAAACCATTTTTGTTCCTGATTTGTTTCTTGTTTCAGAAACAAAATTCATAAACTACTCATTTACAAATGGTTAAATAGTTATATATTAAATTTCCTAGGTTTCAACGTGCTTTGAACAAATAGCAAACGCTATCAATAATCCAATAAGTAGAAACCGCCGCCTCTGCGGCTGCATTTCTGCGTGCAAATATATAGAAAAAGCCGGGGGAAGGCACAATCTTGAGGCGCAAAAGTTCCACCTCAAGTTGGAAAGGTTTTAAAACAAAAAGCCAAATCCTTTCTTTTGGAAGGCTTCGGAACGCTCGATTTCCAAGGAGAGGGATTTCTTCAGTTGCCCGGCCATGAAGTCGAGGAAAGGACGGTTGGTTTCTTCGCCTTGGCATTGGCGCAGGGAAAGGATGTAGGCTTCGCGGTCGTCCTTGAATATCTTGGTGGGGAAGAGGCGGTAAAGAAACTGGATGTAGTTTATCAGCAACCGGGCTGTCCTGCCATTGCCATCTACCCACGGATGAATGCTTACGAAATTAAGGTGGGCGTTGAAACTCAATTCGTATCGCTCCCGGAAGGTGCTCGCCGTCTTTTGCTTCTCCTGCAGTAGGGCGCAAAGTTCCTCTACCTTGACCGGGATTTTCAGATAGTTCATGTAAGAATGCCCGCCCACTCCGGCCGTTACTCCGCACAAGCGGTATTCGCGCCCTTTGAAGAATCGAAAGAACCACCCATCACGTTGTGCAGACTGCCGACAGTGCGCATCAGCGCGGCATCAGAATCCTTCAATGCAAAGATAAAGAACTTCCGTGCACAGTTCAGGGGAGTTAAAGACAAGGCGTTCTTTCTGTTCAGACTCGCTAAAATTTATGCCTGAGCAAACAAATCCCTCAGGTTTTTACGTTGAGCCATAATATTACTTTTTCTACCCTTTGGCTACCCGGCAAAATAAAAACGGCCGCTAATCAAAAGATTAACAGCCATTTTGCGTACCCAGACCCGGGGTCGAACCGGGATGGGTTGCCCCACTGGTGTTTGAGACCAGCGCGTCTACCGATTCCGCCATCTGGGCATTTCTTTTTCTAAATGCGGGGCAAAGGTAATGCTTATCGGCCGAACTTCCAAACAAACGGGAGAAAAACTTGCCTTTATGACTTTTTCAAAAGAAAAAAACAGCCGCAATTCGGGAAAATAACTATATTCGCTTTCACAAAGCCAAGGCGCTTTCGCGCAAGAAGATGGCGGTTTCCACTGAAGGGCACGGCACCCGACCCAAAAAGGGCCTGCGCTTTTCGGAAAAAGTCATGCTACTTACCGAAAAATGCCCCGGCACTTTTCCCGAAACGGACTGCCGCCGCGGCCCGGAAAAGGAGAAAGAAAAGAAGAAAACCATTATAGACCTTAGCAGAATCATGGAAGCGAATTCATCGAACCACTCCTATTGCGTCATACTCTGCGGAGGGCGGGGCAACCGCCTCTGGCCGCTCAGTCGGGAAGCGATGCCCAAGCAATTCCAAGACTTCCTGAAGGCCGGTGCCTCACAGTTGCAACAGACCTACCGCAGGTTTGCCACCATTTTCCCCAAGGAGCGCATCCTTGTGGCCACCAACCAAGCCTATCGCGACATCGTGCACGAGCAACTGCCCGACCTGCCCGCCGAAAACATCCTGGAAGAACCCATACTGTACGACACAGCCCCCGTATTCATGCGCACGGCTTGCCACATTGCCGCCAAAGACCCGGAAGCCATCGTACTTTTCACCCCCTGCGACCATTACATCGTAGGCGAAAACGAATTTCTCAACCACGTAATCCAGTGCCTGGACTTCGCCGGACGCAAAAAAGAAGGCCTCGTAACGCTGGGAATCCGCCCGACCAACGCCGAAACGGCCTACGGCTACATCCAACTGGCCGACACGCCGGAAGAAGGGAACTTCCGCCGCATCAAAGCGTTTACCGAGAAACCCGAAGAAGAGCAGGCACGCCTCTTCATCGAGAGCGGTGAATTCTACTGGAACTCAGGACTCATCTTCGGACAGGCCGAGAACTTCATCGAAGAAATCAAGTTCCACCTGCCCGAAGTGGCCTCCGTCTTCATGCCCGCCTGGGAGAAAAAACTATTTGGCACGGATGAAGAGCAAGAATACGTCGACAAATATTATTCTTACCTGCCGCGCGTATCCTTCGAGTACGGCGTTATGGAGAAAATATCCAACGCTTACATCCTACCCACCAGCGACTTCGTCTGGACCGACATCGGCACCTGGACCGCACTCTACGAACTTTCCGAAAAAGACGCCCAGGGCAATGCCGCCATCAAAGGCTGTAAAGTCATAAGCCGCGAGGCTTCGGGCAACCTCATAGCCCTTCCCGAAGGGAAACTCGCCGTCTTGAAAGACCTCGAGGGCTACCTCATCGCAGAAGCCGACGGCATCCTCCTCGTCTGCAAGCGCGACGACCGCCAAAGCCTGCGCGCCCTGCAAGGCGCCGTCATGACACAAGACGACGGAGAACGCTACCAATAAAAACCAACTGCGCCGTAACATCAGACCACAATGGACACACGACAAATTCAAATCAAAGACTTCCAATACGAGCTTCCCGAGGCGCGCATCGCAAAATACCCCCTGCCCCGCCGCGACCAGAGCAAGCTCCTCATCTATAACTCCGGGACGATCGAAGAAAAGCACTTCTTCAATCTCCCGGAGCTCTTGCCTTCCGGCACATTACTCGTGTACAACAACACGAAAGTCATACTTGCCCGGCTCCACTTCCGCAAGGAAACCGGCGCACTCATCGAAGTCTTCTGCCTGGAGCCTTACCGCCCGGCCGACTATGCCCTCTCCTTCCAGCAAAAAGGCAGTGTGGAATGGCTCTGCATGGTAGGCAATCTGAAGAAATGGAAAGGCGGCGTGCTCAAGCGCACGCTCACTTTGGGCGACGGGCGGAGCGTCGAGCTCTGCGCCGAGCGGGGCGAATGCCACGGGACGAGCCACATCGTACGATTTTCGTGGGATGATTCCAGCCTTTCATGGGCAGATTTGCTGGACAGCGCGGGTGAATTGCCCATCCCCCCCTATCTGAACCGGGAAAGCGAAGAGCGCGACAAGGAAACCTACCAGACCGTCTACTCACGCATCAAAGGCTCCGTGGCCGCGCCTACGGCAGGGCTGCACTTTACGCCGGAAGTACTGGCCGAACTCGACCGCAAAGGCGTCGAGCGCTGCGAGCTTACGCTGCACGTAGGCGCAGGAACGTTCCGCCCGGTCAAGAGCGAATCCATCGGGGAGCATGACATGCATACCGAATGGCTGAGCGTCAGCCGGAAATCGCTGCAACAACTCATCGACCACGGGGCGCAGGCCACGGCAGTAGGCACCACTTCGGTACGGACGCTGGAGAGCCTTTACTACATAGGCTGCATCCTGCACCGCAATCCCGAGGCGTCGGAAGAAGAACTGCACATACCGCAATGGATGCCCTACGAGGGAACCGCCCAAGAGGAGCTGCCGCCCACCGAAGCCTTGCAGGCCATCGTCGACTATCTCGACCGCCACGGCATGGAAGCCTTGCACAGCGCCACGCAAATCATCATCGCGCCGGGCTACAAGTACCACATCGTTCGGAAAATGATAACCAACTTCCATCAACCGCAGAGCACCTTACTCCTGTTAGTGTCGGCCTTCATCGGAGACGACTGGCGGAAAGTGTACGACTACGCCCTGCAACACGACTTCCGGTTCCTCAGCTATGGCGACTCCTCGCTGCTGATTCCGTAAGACCGGAGTTCAGAAAAACGAAGCAACCCTATGGCCGGCCCATACGGCGGCCAGCCCCGCCCCGAGCGAAAGGGCGGCATAAAGGGCAAAGAGCGCCCCTTGCCCACTGCGCAAAAGAGCCAGCATTTCGGAAGAAAAGGTGGAGAACGTCGTAAATCCTCCGCAAAAACCGGTCGTCAGCAGCAGCAACACGTCGGCCGAGAGGCGGCAGCGCGCCGCCAGACCGTAGCAGAATCCGATTAAAAGACAGCCCAATACGTTGACGAGCAGCGTGCCCCAAGGGAAAAACGCGGGCCACTGCCCGCCCCAGCGGGCCTCGCTCCAGCGGCGCAGGCAGGCCGAACAGAGAAAACGGCAGCAACTTCCCGCGCCGCCTCCCAGGAATACAATCAACAACTCCTTCATAACCGCTTCGCAAGGCGCAGCCCCACGTCCTCAATCCCCTGCAGGGGCTGTCCATTCATCAGGTGATATACTTTACAGCGCAGCGTCCCCCGCCGCACGAAGCGCAACGTGCGCAGCGGAAAGGCCGAGACGCGCAGACTTCCCCAGCCGGTTCCGAGCCATTGCCCCCGCTCATCGGCCAGGGGATAGCGCACTATCTCGTGACGCACGGGCGAGTCGCCCGCCGCGCTGCGGTACGTCCAGTCGATAGCGAGAAACAATTCGCGGAAAGGGTAGCGCACCGAGTGGCGCACTTCGGCATAAAAGACATAGTCGGGCACGCTGTCGCGCACCGGAATCTCGAACAACAGCGTGTCGCCCGCCGCCCAACCCTTCTCCGGGACGCGCTGGAAACGGTGGAACACCGTGTCGCGTTCGCACGACACGGCAGCAGGCAGCAGCAAAAGCAGCAAGGCTATTGCCGAAAAGTGCCGCGCTTTTCGGAAAAAGTGCCGGCACTTCTCCCGAAGAGTGCCAGCGGTTTTCCGAAAGGCGCGGCCACTCTTATTCGCGGCTGCCGGCCTGAGCTGCAGGACGCTCCTGCTCTTTCTGTTTGCGGGAATTGTCATTTTTGCGCGAAGCCTTATTGCGTTTTCCGTTTTTCCGCGGCCGTTCGTCGCGATTGTTGCGGCGTGCCCCCTCGTCGCCCTGCGGGTTCTCGGGAGCTGCGGCCTCCACTTTTTCGGCCGCAGGCTGGCGGTTTTCGCGGGCAGCGCGGTTCTCCTTGCGCGACTTGCCGCCCCGCTTGCCGCCTTTGCGCTTGTCGAAGCGCGTCAGGCTCTCCTGTTCTACGAGGTCGACGGGCGAGGCTGCCTGCGGTTCTGCGGTAGAAAGGTCGACGAGCGACTCGGGCTTCTCGCCGCGGCGGTTCATATTGATGATTTCAAAGGCGCGCCGCGCAGAAATCGTCTGCGCATTGGCCGCAAAGTTCTTGTCCGTTGAGTAAGTGATCTGCCCCGTCAGGATATCGGCCTTGAAGAAATAATACGTTCCGCTGTCGCGCGTTTCCAAAGTTATCTCGCGCGAGGGGAGGCGCGCACCGGCTTCCATGTATGTGTCCACCTCATAGTTGAGACAGCACTTCAGTTTTGCGCACTGCCCGGCCAGTTTCAGCGGATTCAGCGAGAGGTCTTGGATACGGGCGGCGTTGGTCGAGACGGAAACGAAGGTGCTCATCCACGTTGCGCAGCACAGTTCGCGGCCACAGGGGCCTATTCCGCCAATGCGCCCTGCCTCCTGGCGCGCACCGATCTGCTTCATTTCGATACGTACGCGGAAGGCTTCGGCCAGAACCTTGATAAGCTGGCGGAAATCCACCCGGTCGTCGGCGATATAGTAGAAGATGGCTTTGTTTCCATCGCCCTGGTATTCTACGTCGCCTATCTTCATTTTCAGCCCAAGGTCGAGGGCTATCTGGCGGGAACGTATCATCGTTTCGTGCTCCTTCGCCTTGGCTTCCTCGTATTTCTCCATGTCTACGGGTTTGGCCTTGCGGTAGATGCGGCGTATTTCCATGCCCGGTTTGCAGCGGTTCTTGCGCATCTGGAGCGGAACCAACCGCCCCGTCAGCGTAACGGTGCCTATGTCGTGCCCCGGCGATGCCTCGACGGCCACGATGTCCCCCTTGGACAAATCCAGATTGTTGCTGTTCAGATAGTAGCCCTTGCGGGTATTTTTAAACTGAACCTCCACCAGATTACACTCCAAGTCGCTCTCCGGCAGGTCGGCGAGCCAGTCGAATGTATGCAATTTATCGTCGATTCTCGAGCAACCGCGCGCGCAAAGCCCGCCACTGCCGTTCGCTAATTTATAATCGTTCATTGCTTTTTGTTTTAAAGGTTGGTGTATATATGGTTTATGCCCGGCAGCCCTCGCTACCGATGCCTGATGAGTGCTGCTATCCGCAGGGCAAGATCGAAGAAAATCATCTTTGCGTTGACGTTCTGTTCCACGTGCTTCTGCGCGGAATCCAGCTCTTCCATCATGCCGATGCAGTTGTTCTCGTTGATAAAAGGTGCGAAGCGCACGGCAAAGTGTTGCTCCGCCGGGTTCATGTAGACCATCTCCGGGCGGTGAAAGTTATAGACGAAATTCTCACGCACCATGCGCTGCCCGTAGGAAAGGAACGCCTTTTCGCGCTCGCGCGGCAGGTCGGCCAGCTTCTCGCTCCAGGCCTTCAGGCCGCGGGCGTTGCGCATATAGGCCAGGCGCATCAGCTCTACGAAAAGGTCGAAGTAGGACTTTTCCTCGTCCGAGGCATGGATGAGGGCCACCGCCTCTATGAAGTCTCCGCCCGACATGCGGGCTGCCGCCTGAGCGGCGGCTGGCTCCAGGGCAAAACGGCTGCACAGGGCTTCCGCAATCTCCGCCTCGCCGAGCCGCGGCACGCGGATGCGCTGCGTGCGACTCACGATGGTCGGGAGCAACTGTTCCGGCGATTCGGACACAAGGAGGAAGACCGACTGCCCGGGAGGCTCCTCCAAAAGTTTCAGAAGTTTATTGGCACACGAAGCATTCATGCGCTCCGGATACCAGATGATAACCACCTTATAGCCGCCCGTGCTGCTCGTTATGCTCATTTTGCGCACCAGGTCGGCCGCTTCTCCTGCATAAATCTGTGCCTGCCCCTTGGCCCCCATGGCATCCAGCCAGGCATTCAGGCGCACATACGCCCCGCCGCGCAAAAACTCGCGCCACTCGGGCAACCAATGGGAGCTGAGGGAATCGTCGGCCTTGGTGCGGGCATTCTTCTTTTGATTGGGGTAAACGAAGTGTAAGTCGGGATGCTCCAGCCGGTCGGCCGCGCGGCAGGCGGGACAAGTGCCGCACGCGTCTTCCGCCGAGCGCTGGGGGCAAAGAAGATAGTGGGCATAGGCAAGGGCAAGGGCCAGCGTGCCATAGCCCGGCGCGCCGCAGAAGAGCATGGCGTGCGGCACGCGCCCTTCGAGCGTTTCGCGCCGCAGTTTGTCTTTCAGCGCCTGCTGTCCTATGACCTCGGAGAAATACATTCGTCTCGTCCTGATGCCGCTAATAGATGGCTTTTGCTATGGCGCGGATACTTTCTGCCGCACCCATCGAATAGAAGTGGATGCTCGGCACGCCGTGGGCCATGAGTTCTTTGCACTGATGTATGCCCCATTCCACGCCGAAGGCTGCCGCCTCGGCGTCGGTCTTGCAGCGCAAGATGCCATCGACCATGTCTTGCGGGAAATCCACGCGGAAGGTCTTCGGCAAGATGCTGAGCTGTGCCAGACGGGTGAAGGGCTTTATGCCGGGGATGATGGGCACCGTGATACCCGCCTTGCGGGCACGCTCGACAAAGGCAAAGTATTTCTGATTATCATAGAAGAGTTGCGTGACGGCATACTCCGCGCCCAGCTCAACCTTGCGCTTCAGCCAGTAAAGGTCACTCTCCGGATTGGGCGATTCCTCGTGCTTTTCCGGATAACAGGCTACGCCGTAGCGGAAAGGCGGCATGGGATGCTTGATAGGCTCGCCGTCTTCGAAGATTCCCCGGTTGAAACGGTTGATTTGCTCCTCCAGTTCCGTGGCATGGGCATGCCCCTCCGGCTCGGGGATGAAGCGGGCCTCGTGGGGCGCCTTGTCGCCGCGCAGGACGAGCAGGTCGGTAATGCCGAGAAACTGCAGGTCGATGAGCACATACTCCGTCTCTTCGCGCGTAAAGCCGCTGCACAGGATGTGCGGAACGATAGGTATCCCGTAGCGGGCCTTGAGGGCCGCAGCCACAGCCACCGTACCCGGCCGGCGACGCAGGCGCAGGCGACGGTAAGCACCGGGCTCGGAATCGACCGGACGGTAGACGTATTCACTCCGGTGCGTCGTGATATTTATATATTTCGGGTCGAACTCGCGCAACAAATCGACCGTCTCGAAGAGCTTATCCATACTCGCCCCCTTGAGCGGAGGCAGCACTTCGAAGGAAAAGGCCGTGCCCTTGTTCGCCTGAATCAAATCCAAAATAGCCATTCTTATAGAGTTTCCCTGAAATTTATGCAGGCTACAAAAGTAAACAATAAAATTGAAATTCAGAAAAGATGCAGTGCTTTCCGAAAAAAGTGCCGCATCTTTTCCGGAAAATCCTTGCTGCTTTTTGCGGAAAGCACTGCACCTTTTCTGAGAAATCCCTTATATTTGCTTCTCTAAAGAGCGAGAATATGTTTTCCATCCTGATACCCACCTACAACTACGACTGCACCTCGCTGGTACGGGCTTTGCACCAGCAGGGCGAACAGCTCCGTGCGGAGACCCAAGGCAAGTTCGACTTCGAGATAATCGTGGCCGACGACTGCTCCACCGACGCCGAGTCCGTCCGGAAAAACCGGGCCATCAACGAACTGGAGCGCTGCCGCCTCTGGGAATCGCCCCGTAACTTGGGGCGCGCCGCCATACGCAACCGGCTGGCCGAACTGGCCGCTTTCCCCTACCTCGTCTTCATCGACAGCGACGCGCAGGCCGACGAAAGCCCCGACTACCTGCGCCTCTACTGGCAATATGCCCCCACCTGCCCCGTAGTCTGCGGCGGCGCCCGCAACGTACACAGCCTCCCTTCGCCGAAGATGGCGCTCCGCTTCCGCTACGAGCAATGGCTCGACAAAAAACGCGTGGCCGAAGTACGCAGACGGCAGCCTTACAGCGAGTTTTCGACCTTCAATTTTCTCGTCGCACGCGACACTTTCCTATCCTTGCGCTTCAACGAGCAGTGTAAGCACTATGGTTATGAAGACGTGGACTTCGGCCTGCGCCTGAAACAGGCCGGCATTCCCATAAAACACATCGACAATTGGCTGATTCACGCCGGCTTGGACGAAAATCACAGCTTCCTTGAGAAAACGGAGACGGCCTTGCGCACGCTTCACAGCCTCGATCGCGAAATTCAGCAAGGCAGTGCCGTGGGACGCATGGCGGCACGGCTGGAAAGCCTCGGGCTGAAAGGCGCGATGCGCTGCTTCCACACCGTTTTCCGCGGTATGGAACGCAAAAATCTGCTCGGCAAGCATCCCTCGCTCACCGTGCTTTCCATCTATAAGTTGGGGTATTATTCCTCATTGTAGCGCCCCGCGCCGCCCAAAGGGTCAGGGGTGGTACTCAGCTTCTGCCTCGCGATACATGCATTCTATCTCGTCGG
Source organism: Bacteroidaceae bacterium (assembly GCA_050946375.1). Lineage (GTDB taxonomy): Bacteria > Bacteroidota > Bacteroidia > Bacteroidales > Bacteroidaceae > UBA1794. Next base: position 9,488 of record JBMNUT010000021.1, read on the forward strand.
CATAGTTCTTGGCTACCACATCGCGACGAATCTTCAGCGTGTTCGTCAGTTCTCCCGCCTCCATGCTGAACGGGCGCGGCAGCAGAATGAAGCGCTTCACCTGCTCATAGTGGGCAAACTGCTGCTGAATCGTGTCGATACGGGCCTTGAAAAGCTCCAGAATGCGGGGATGCTTCAGCAAATCCTCCAAGGAAGAATACGAAATGTTATGCCGCGCCGCATAATCCTTTACAGCGGGATAAACCGGAACGATAAGGGCCGACACGAATTTACGCTGGTCGGCGATGATAACAATCTGGTCAATGTAGCGATCCACCACCAGTTTCGACTCCAACTGCTGGGGGGCGATGTACTTTCCGTTGGAGGTTTTGAACAAATCCTTGATTCTTTCCGTCAGATACAGCTCCCCGTCTGCCATGTAGCCCGCATCGCCCGTGCGGAAGAAGCCGTCGTCGGTGAAAGAGTCCCGCGTGATGGAATCTTTCTTGTAGTACCCTTTCGTAATAGTGGAGCCCTTCAGGAGAATTTCGCTGTTCTCCCCGAACTTTATCTGCAGCCCGGGAATCAGGCGCCCTACCGAACCTATCGTATAGCGGTTGGGCAAATCGCACGAAACCGTGGCCATCGTCTCGGTAAGCCCGTAACCCACCAGGATGGGGATGCCCACCGAACGGACAAACTCGCTCACCTTGTCGGGAATAGCGGCCCCCGCCGTGGGGAAGAAGTTGCCCCGCTCCACGCCAACGATGCGCTTCAGTAGCGAAAAGACCGTGCGTTCATAGAATTTGTACTGCAACTCCAGCCCGAGAGGCGGCTTCTTTCCCAAGCGAATATAGTTTATATTGTAGGACTTGCCCACCGCAAGGGCATGCAGCATGAGGGCCTTTTTCATGCCCGATGCGGACTGTATGATTTCCTGTGCCGCCTGATATACTTTTTCCCAGAAGCGCGGCACGGCACACATGACCGTCGGATGGATTTCGCGCATGGAGGTTTGGATGTCGGCCGGCTTCAGATTGATGCAGACCTCCGCCCCTACTTCCAGACAGAAGTAGGTGAATGCCTTTTCGAACACGTGGGTCAGCGGCAGGAAGCACATGGAGACGTCGCGGTCGGTCAGCATGTCGAGCCGGACGGCATGGGCGCGCACCTGGTCGAGCAGCGCCCCGTGCTGGAGCAAGACGCCCTTCGGCTCGCCCGTCGTGCCGGAGGTGTAGAGAATGTTCATCAGGTCTTCGCCCGAAGCCTCCTGCTTACGCCGGGCCAGTTCGTCGGCCCGCGCCTTCTGGGCCGCCTCGCCGCCCGCCTCGGCCTCACGCAGGAACTCGTCGAAATAGACGGATACATGGTCGCGCGGATGCCGCGCTATCTTGCGGTCGAAGAGGATAATCCGCTCCAGAGAGGGGCATATCGGCAACACATTGAACGCCACGTCGTACTGATACTGCTCGCCCACGAAGAGCAGACGCACGCCGGCCTCGTTGGTGATGTACTGCACCTGCGAGCCGGAGCTGGTGGCATAGAACGGGATACTCACGCCCCGCACGCCGTAGGTCGCCATCTCGGCGTAGAGATACTCCGGCTTGTTCTGCGAGAAGATGCCCACGTTTTCCTGCACCCCCACGCCGTTGGCCAGCAGGGCAAGTGCCGTTTTCTCCACCAGGGCGGCCGTCTCCTCCCAACTTACGGAGAGCCAGCGCCCCGAGTCATAGTCCTTGTAACGCAGGGCGGACCGCCGCCCGTACTTCAAAGCCTGGCGATCTGCCAGCACAGCCAGATGATGTATTTCCATAGACGTGCTCCACTTTATTACCCTACAAAAGTATTACTTTTTTTGAATATACCTACTTTTGCGCACAAACGCTCTAAAAACGACAAAAAAGACAGCAAAAACATGAAAAAAGACACCCTCTTCGACGAAGCCGTGCAGCTCCTCTGCCGGCTGATCGCCCTGCCCTCCGTCAGCCGGCAGGAAGCCCAGGCGGCCGACGCCCTGCAGGAATACATGGAGAGCCACGGCCTCGCACCCCTGCGGCGGGGCAACAATCTGCTCTGCACGCCGCCCGACTTCGACCCCGCACGCCCCACCATCCTGCTCAACGCCCACATCGACACGGTCAAACCCGTGGCCGGGTGGACCAAAGACCCCTTCCGTCCCCTCATCGAGGGCGACCGCCTCTACGGACTGGGCAGCAACGACTGCGGCGGAGGCCTCGTCAGTCTGCTCATGACCTACCGCACGCTCACCGCGCGGCCGCAAGCCTGCAACTTCCTCTACCTCGCCTCGTGCGAAGAAGAAGTGTCGGGAAAGAACGGAATCGAGCTGATGCTCCCCGAGCTACCCGCCACGCCCGCCGCAGCACTCGTGGGCGAACCCACCGGAATGCAGCCGGCAATCGCCGAAAAGGGACTCATGGTAATCGACGGCACGGCGCACGGCAAGTCGGGACACGCCGCACGCAACGAAGGCATCAACGCCATCTATCAGGCACTGCCCGACCTGCTCTGGCTCCAAAGCTACCGCTTCCCCAAGGAAAGCCCCCTGCTCGGCCCCGTAAAAATGACCGTGACCCAAATCAACGCCGGCACGCAACACAACGTAATCCCCGATGTCTGCACCTTCGTAGTAGACGTGCGCAGCAACGAAATGTACAGCAACGAAGAACTCTTCAGCCTCATCTCCGCCCACGTCGGCAGCGAGCTCCACGCCCGTTCCTTCCGCCTTTCCTCCTCCAGCCTGCCCGCCAGCCACCCCATCGTGCAGCGCGCCGAAGCCCTGGGCCGCACCCCCTTCGGCTCGCCCACCCTGAGCGACCAGGCACTCATGCGCTTCCCCTCGCTGAAGATGGGGCCGGGACAGTCCGAGCGTTCCCACACGGCCGACGAATTCATCCTCCTCTCCGAAATAAAAGAAGCCCTCGGCCTCTACGAAGCCCTGCTCGACGGGCTGACCCTCTGAGCCCCGGCACGCCTCAACTGCCGCCGCCCCCGCTCCCGAGAGGCAGGCATTGCACACAAAAGCGCAGGCACTTCTACCGAAAAGTCACACCACTTTTCCCGCGAAGTGCCTGCGCTTTTTCGGCCCTTACCCGCCGCAATACGGGAAAACATGCGTACCTTTGCCCAAAAACAACAGCCGCGTTCATGAGAAACCGCAAAATGACCCCTACCCAAGAGCAGTATGCCGCCCTCTGCCGCAGCGAGCAAATCCCCCTGATGATGCAAGCCTGGTGGCTGGAGGCCGTATGCCCCGGACAGTGGGACGCCCTACTCTACGAAGAAAGCGGGCAAATCGTGGCTGCCTTCGCCTATCATTTGCGCAAAAAGTGGAAGCTACGCTTCATTTTGCAGCCCCGACAGACACAATACGGGGGGCTTTGGATAAAAAGCCTCCCCACCGATACGCCCGAAGCAGCCCGATTGGCACGGGAGAAGCGCATCATTTACCAATTCATCGACCAACTCGACGCCATGCGCCTCCACTTTCTCGAAGTGTGCCTCCACTATTCCTACACCAACCACCTGCCTTTCTACTGGAGAGGCTGGAAACAGGACACAAGATATACCTATATCATCCCGCGCATAGGCAACCCCGAGAAATGCATCGCCCGCTTCTCCGCCTCGAAGCGCCGCCAGATCAAGAAAGCCGAAGGCCACTTCACGCTCGACCTGAGCCTCTCGCCCGACCGCTTCTACACCCTTCACAAAACCTCCCTGCAAGAGTCCGGACACGGCCCCATCAATTACGGATACGCCTTCTTCCTCCACTTGTGGAAGGCAGCCACCGAGCGGAAACAAGGGCAGATTTTCGCCCTGCGCGACGCCGAAGGCAACATACACTGCGCCCATTTCATCGTATGGGACCGCAACTCGGCCTACGATCTCATCTACTTCATACAGCCCCGCTACGCCGCTTCCGGGGCAAGCACCCTCATCATTGCCGAAATACTGCGGCAACTCCAGCAAAAGACCCGTACCTTCGACTTCGAAGGGAGCATGATCGAGTCCGTAGAGAACAGCTACCGCCAGTTCGGAACGCTGCAGAAACCCTATCATCACCTGACGCGCGCCTACAATCCGCTCGTGGCTTTCCTCGTCCACGCCCGCAAAAAGCGCCAAAACAGGCCCCCAAAGCCGGGAAATACCCACATGTAGGTATTTATTGGCCTGCTGAATCAGTCTACCTTTGCAGCCCGGATAAAAACAACTGCTTATGATGATGTATAAAACTACTACTGATGCACGGAAAACAACCATAGAATCAGCCTCGTTCTGCCCCGAAACCGGCGTGAAGGAGTGGCACATCATGCTGCATCCCAGCCCCGAACTCAACTTCGAGGAGCAACTGCGCGCAGTTTGCGAGGCTTATCTGCACCATAAGGCATCCGCTCTGCCCGAATCGTGCACCGCTCTTTTCGCACGGTGCTTCATGAGCGACATAACCAACCAGGCCCGGCCCGCAGAAGAGGCCCTCCACGAACTGTTTGCAGGAGAGGGAAATGCGGAAACGGCCCTCTCCCTCGTCGGGCAACCGCCGCTCAACGGCAGCAAAATCGCCCTCTGGGTCTACCTTTCCACCCCGCGTTCGGAGGCATACACCCACTACTTTTCCGCCTCGCGCCGCAAGTCCGGAGGCGACTCGGAAGCACAAACCCACCAACTCTTTGAGGAATACGAGCAGGAGCTGGCCGCAAAAGGCTGCAGCATCGAGCTGAACTGCCTGCGGACGTGGCTCTTCGTGCGCGATGTGGACGTGAACTACGCCGGAGTCGTCAAGGGACGCCGCGAAAACTTCCTCACCCAGGGCATGAATCCGCAGACGCACTTCATAGCAAGCACCGGCATACAGGGCCAAAGCCCCCGCGCCGACGAGAAAGTGATGATGGACACCTACGCCATCAAGGGCCTGAAACGCGAACAGGTGCAGTACCTCTACGCCAAAACGCACCTGAATCCGACGTATGAGTACAACGTTACGTTCGAACGCGGCGTCAGTATGCTCTACGGCGACCGCCGCCACGTGCTGATCAGCGGCACGGCCAGCATAGACAACCGGGGGGAAATCCTCTTTCCCGGCGACATACGGCGGCAAACGCAGCGCATGTGGGAAAACGTGGGCGCCCTGCTGAGCGAAGCGGGCTGCACGTTTGACGACGTGGCGCACATGATTGTCTACCTGCGCGACCCGGCCGACTACCGGCACGTGCAGGCCTTATACGAGGAGCGCTTCCCCGCCACGCCCAAAGTGCTGCTCCTGGCTCCGGTGTGCCGCCCGGGATGGCTGATAGAGATGGAGTGCATGGCCGTCAAGGGCGAGGCACATCCCGAATTTCCTGCCCTCTGAGCCCGATGAAGAGGCTTCCTTTTCTCCTGCTTCTGCTGCTGTGCGCGGTGATGGGCACGGCTACGTTTCTGGAAAAAGACCGGGGCAGCCAGGCCATTTCCGAGGCTGTTTACCATAGCGGGTGGTTCATTCTTCTGTGGACCGCCCTGCTTTTTTCCGGCCTGTGGGTCATCGTGCGCCGCAAAGGGAGGCGTATGTTGCGCCTGCCGGCCCTGCTGCTTCACGCCGCATTCGTCCTGATTCTGGCCGGAGCGATGCTCACCCATCTCACGTCTACCTACGGCCTGCTCCACCTGCGGCAGGGGATTCCCGAAAACACGTTCCGCGCCGAACACAAACGCTACTGGAGCCAGGAGGAGACGGCCAGCCTGTGCCGACTGCCCTTCCGCATCACGCTCCAGGAATTCCGCATCATCTGCTACCCCGGCACGCAGGCGCCGGCCGACTACGCCAGCACGGTGGTCGTTTCCCACGGCACTTTTGAAAAAAGTCGAGGCACTCTCGACGAAAAGTCCCGGCACTTTTCGGAAGAAGTGCCGCAAGTTATCTCCATGAACCGCATCCTCCGCGTAAAAGGCTACCGCCTCTACCAGAGTTCCTACGACCCGGACGGGAAAGGGAGCTGGCTCATGGTGAACTACGACCCGTACGGCATACCCGTCACCTATGCCGGTTACGCCCTTTTGGCGCTGTCCATGCTGCTCATACTACTGGACCCGAAAGGCACGTTCCGCAGGCTTCTCCACCATCCGGCCCTGCGCCGGACGACCGCGGCGCTGCTCCTGCTGGCCGCGCTGCCCACGGCTCATCTCCAGGCCCGGCAGCTCCCCCGCCTAGGACACGACTGGCTGGCGACGCAAACCATACCCGCCGCGCAGGCCGGGGAGCTGGGCAAACTGCAAGTGCTCTACAACGACCGCATCGCACCGCTGCATACGCTGGCGCGCGACTTCACGCTCAAGCTCACCGGCACGGCCCGTTACCGCGGCATGCGCCCGGAGCAATTCCTCGCGGGATGGCTCTTTTTCCCGCAAGTGTGGCAATATGAACCGTTTTTCCGCATCAAAAACGACGAACTGCGCACCCGTCTGGAGATAGACGGGCAGGCGGCTTTCGTCAACTTCTTCGGCGAAGCGAAAGACTACAAGCTGCAGTTTCTGTGGGACGGCCTGGCCCGGCAGGACAAAGACCGCACGCCGCTGGCCAAAGCCGTGCTCGAAGCGAACGAGCAGGTGCAGCTCATCGCCATGCTTCAGGGAGGCGCCTTGCTGAAAGTGTTTCCCCTGCCGGACAAAGCGGGGCACATCGGCTGGTATTCGCCCACCGATTCGCTGCCGCCGGGCACGGATGTGGAGAAAACGCGCTTCGTGCGCAGTTTTTTCAGCCTGCTCTACGAGCGTATCGAGGCCAAGGACTTCGACGAAGTGACGCAACTCATCGGGAAACTCGCTGCCTATCAGCAGCAGGCGGGCGGCACAACGCTGCTGAGCGAGGCCAAGCTACGGGCGGAAATAGGCTACAACCGCTTCGAACCGACTGCCTGGCTGTACCGCATCTGCCTCACCTTGGGACTGTGCGGCTTCCTCATCTTCCTGTTTGCGCCGAGTAATTCGGCGTTTGCCCGCAAGGCCGGCCGGATACTGAGGCTCACGTTTCCGCTGGTCTTCCTGGCCCTGACGGCCACCGTGGCGCTGCGCTCCTACATTTCAGGCCGTCTCCCGCTGGGAAACGGCTACGAAACGATGCTTTTCCTTGCCTGGTCGATTCAGTTGTTTGCACTCTTCCTGAGCCGACGACTGCCGCAGCTGGGCACGGCCTTCGGCTTTCTGCTCTCGGGATTTGCCCTGCTTGTCAGCACGCTGGGGCAGATGAATCCGCAAATCACGCCGCTCATGCCCGTTCTGCTCTCGCCGTGGCTGAGTTTGCACGTATCGGTCATCATGATGGCCTACGCTCTTTATGCCTTCACCTGCATCTGCGGGCTGTCGGCTCTGCTGCTCATGCGCCAAAAGCGCATGGCCGAAGTGGAAAAGCTGACGGTCGTGAGCCGATTGCTGCTCTATCCGGCCACGTTTCTGCTGGGCATCGGTATTTTTGTGGGGGCGGTCTGGGCCAATGCCAGCTGGGGAACCTACTGGTCGTGGGACCCTAAGGAAGTATGGGCGCTCATCTCTTTCCTGCTTTATGCGCTGCCGCTCCACCGGGGCAGCCTGCCTCTCTTCAGGAACGCCCGCACGTACCACATATACATGGCCGCGGCTTTCCTGTCGCTGCTGATGACTTACTTCGGAGTGAACTACTTTTTAGGAGGAATGCACAGCTACGCGGGCTAATCCCTTGCCCCGCGTACAATTTCCATCCGCATGGTTTCGGCATCGATGCGGAAGGAAGGGCTCCGGAATGCCTGCTCCAACAGGCCAAGGCGCGCCAGTTCGGCCGGCGTGCCCGAATAGTTATGCCCGTCGGGGGCAAGGAGACGGAAAGAATCGGCCGTCTGAAGTGCCAGATCCAGCTCGTGGGTGGAGAGAAGAATGCCCTTCCCCTCTTCGTGCGCCAGGCGCGAAAGCAGCAAAAGCAGCTCCACGCGGTTGGGAAGGTCGAGGTGAGCCGTAGGTTCGTCGAGCAGGATGTAAGGCGTATCCTGGCATAAGGCGGCGGCAACCAGCGCCCGTTGCCGTTCGCCGTCGGAGAGGGAATGGAGCGAACGGGCTGCCAAATGGCCGATACCGGCCGAGCGGAGACTCTGGTCCACACGCGCTTCGTCGTCGGCAGTGAAGCGCGCCGACAGACCGGTATAGGGACTTCGGCTCCAGGCCACGAAGGCGCGGACGGAAAGATGAGGGACTTCGAAACGATCAGTCAGGACAACGGCCAGCTTACGGGCGCGCTCCTTGGGCGAAAGGCCGGCAAGCGGCTCCCCGTCGAGGTGTATCACGCCGGCAAGCGGTGCCTGCAAACCGGACAAGGTGCGCAGCAGTGTCGACTTCCCGCTGCCGTTGGCTCCGAGCAGACAGGCGAACTCACCGGGGGCAAGTTGCAGGTCGACATCCCGGCGCACGCAGGTGAAACCGCGACGGGTGCGGTAACCAATAGCAAGTTGGCTGGCTTCAAGCATGGAGAAAGGACAAGGGTTAAGGATTATTGCGGCTCGCCGGAAGCCGAAGCGTTCAGCTCCAGCAGCCCTTCGGGCAGGCGGGTATGCACTACGCGCTGCGCCCCGTCGATGGCAACGATGAACTCCTCGTGAGCCGGAAACAGGAAACTTTCCGCACCGCGCTGCACTTCAAACAAGACATTGGCCGTAGAGTCGTCCACGTATTCGATAGTGCCGAGATCGCCCAGTTGCTCGTCTTCCACGCGAAACCCCGTGAAGTATCGCCACGAATCGGGCTGTTCCTGCGGATGCTGTTCCGCCAGTTCGCGCGGAAAGTAGACATCGGCCTGGGTGAAAGCCGCCGCCTTCTCCTGCGAATCGACGTCCTCCAGACGCACCAGGGCCGAATGAGCCGAGCGGAAACGGTACTCCTCGATGAAGAAAGGCACGGGTATCCCGTCGCGCAGCACTATGAGATACTCCGCTCCGATGCGGTCGAAAATATCATCGGTGAAGGTGAATTGCAGTTCGCCCTGCACCCCGTGCGGACGGTTGAACACCCCTATTTTGTATAAATCGTCGATGGAAATCATATCTTAACTCCCGGTTTTTCGTAAAAACATCTGCAACAAACGCTCAAAAGTGCCGGCCCTTTTCCGGAAAAGCCATGCGCCTTTCCTTGCCAAGCCCTATCCCTCTCTCCCGACAGCGGAAAGCCCCCGCGGAAAAAGGCGGAAGGGCGGAAAGGGATCAGAGCCGCGTAATATGGGCACCCAACGCACGCAAACGGTCTTCGATATGCTCGTATCCGCGGTCAATCTGCTCAATATTGTCGATGCGGCTCGTGCCTTTGGCGCTCAAGGCAGCAATCAGCAGGGCAATTCCCGCACGAATATCGGGCGAAGACATGCGTCCCCCGCGCAACTGCAAGGCGCGGTCATGCCCGATGACTACGGCACGGTGCGGATCGCAGAGGATGATGTTGGCACCCATATCGATCAATTTGTCCACAAAGAAGAGGCGGCTCTCAAACATCTTCTGATGGATCAGCACCGAGCCCTTGGCCTGCGTGGCAACCACCAGCAGGACGCTCAGCAAATCGGGCGTCAGCCCGGGCCAGGGCGCATCGGCCAACGTGAGAATCGTACCGTCGATGAACGAAGATATCTCGTAATGCTCCTGAGCGGGGATGAACAAATCGTCATCGCGCAGCTCCATCCGGATGCCCAGGCGGGCAAATGTGGAAGGAATGATGCCGAGATTGGGATAAGAGACGTTCTTTATGGTCAATTCGCTGGCGGTCATGGCCGCCATGCCTATGAAACTGCCGATTTCAATCATGTCGGGCAGCACCGTGTGCGTCGTCCCGTGCAGCGCTGTCACGCCTTTTATGGTCAACAGATTGGAGCCTATCCCCTCAATGTGCGCCCCCATACGGTTGAGCATGCGGCAGAGTTGCTGTAAATAAGGCTCGCACGCCGCATTGTAGAGGGTCGTTTCGCCGGGAGCCAGTACCGCTGCCATGATCACGTTGGCAGTTCCCGTGACAGAGGCCTCGTCCAGCAGAATATAGGCTCCCTTCAGGCGCTCTCCGCTGATGGCATAAGCCTGTTTCTCTTCGTCGTAGACAAATTCCGCCCCGAGTTTCTGAATTCCGAGGAAGTGAGTATCCAGACGGCGCCGCCCTATTTTGTCACCGCCGGGCTTGGATATGTAAGCGCGCCCGAACCTCCCGAGCAAGGCGCCGAGCAACATGACCGAACCGCGGAGGCTGGAGCATTTTTGGATGAACTCCTGGCTCTGAAGATAGGCCATATCGACAGAACGGGCGCAGAAACGCCAGCTTCCCCCGCCCATATTGGTGGTTTGCACACCCATTTCGGCCAAAAGCCGGATAAGATTGTCCACATCCAGTATGTCGGGTACGTTATGAACGGTCACTTCTTCCGGAGTGAGCAGCGTGGCACAGAGAATTTCGAGTACTTCGTTTTTCGCTCCCTGCGGGCGAATCGTTCCGCGGAGGGGATGACCACCCTCGATGATGAATGCTCCCATGGTGAATTGCTTTGAGGGGATCCGGCAGTCCGGCCCGCCACTGACAGCAGAAAGCCGCACTCACGCGCCGAAGCGGGCGCAGGCCGCATGCAGGAATTCCCCGGACTATTTATTGTAGTTCTTATATTGTTTGCCGAAACGGTACTGCTTGTTGTAGTTCCGATTGTAGCCTTTCTGCTTGCGCTGCCCCGGCGTATAAGGCAAAGTGGCGTTCTTGAAATTGTCGGGCAGACGCATGTCGCGCTCCATGATGGTAATGGCCCCGTCGGTAAACTCCCGTATGTCGGCAAAAATCTTACGGTCTTCCACGCTGTCCTTATTCCAGTTCAGGTAATCGCGCTTCATGGCGCAGGCTATCAGGTAGACGTAAGAAGCCTTTTGCGGCCCGTCGGGCATGGAAGCCGCACGGTTGAGCAGATTCAGCACGTAGTGCCCGTAGTGGCGGAAACGCACGTTGCGCGAAGGATAGGGCAACGGTTCGGGACGGACGCTCAGCTCCTCCTTGCGCACAACGGGGCAAGGATAGTCAATATCGAGCTGGAAACCGGACATGATGGTCAAGTGATCCCACAGTTTGTGGCTCTGGTCAGACGCATCGCGCAGCTGGGGAAACATGGTCCCCATGATGCGGATAATGGTTCGTGCGCAACGGTTGCGCGTAGCGCGGTCGGGAATCGTCAAGGCATGGTTCACCATGCTTTGTATGCTCCGCCCATACTCGGGCAAAGGCAGTGGAGTCTGCTGGGTATTATAATGCATGAATGTATACAGGCCCGGCCCGAAAGCCGGATATGTTATGTAGGTTTATATTCGTATATCGGGTAGTCGCAGCGCACGCCGGCGGCACTCGGCCGACCTCTCAGCGGGTCTCTTTCAGCATATCGCGCTGTTTTCCGGCCACAAAGTCCTTCAGATAGTAAGGCTCGAAGTAGGCCGTATCGACAAACTCTTCGCGGTGATAAGCGCGTTCTGCCAGTGGAGCCATATAGCGCGCCCGGGGAATGATGCCGTCGATGAAGCGTGCATTCGGATGGACGAGAACCGACTTGCACTTTTCCGCCCCGTTTCCGAAGAAATAGACCGGCCCCTGCTCCAGGAAGGGCAGATAAGTCCCGGCGTCCACCACGTCAGCTCCCACGGGGCGGCGCTCCGTGAGGGCACGGTCGTAGAGCGCTGAATAGACTTCCATGCGGCGCGCGTCGACCATCGGGCAGAGCAGCGCCTCGTCCGGCAGGTCTTCTTCATAAAGCAGCACGGGAGTAGCCAGCAACTTCAGGGTGGGTACGGCAATCAGCGGGACGCCTAACCCGTAAGCTACGCCTTTGGCCATGGAAACGCCGATGCGCAGACCGGTATAGGAGCCGGGACCGCTGCAGACCGCTACGGCATCGACCGGAATGGCATGGCTGTCGGCAAAGCTGAGAGCCTGGTCTACGAAAGTGCCCAAAAGGACATTGTGGTTGGGGCCTTGGGTATCCTCTTCGTCGTAAATGATTTGCGTATCCTGGCTGAGGGCCACCGAACAGGCCGAGGTAGAAGTGTCAATATGAAGTATGCAAGGCATGCGTTCTGTCTCTATAAAGATATAGGTTGAAAAGGCAATTTCCGCCTGAAAACGATATCGGGAAAAGGCGCATATCGCCTGAAAGATGGGGACAAAGATAGGCAATCCCTGCGTAATAAGCGAGCAAAACGGGAAGAAATGCATGCCGAACGGCGAAAAAGGTCAGACGGAAAAAGCGGGGTATGCCTGAGGAAACAGGCACACCCCGCTACTGACGGACTGCAGCTGCGACTCTCCTCCGTCACGAAACCTGCAAAATCCGGGAACGGCTCACGGACCTATCCGACCGGAAAGGCGCAGGGAAAACGCAGCCCGGACCGTGCGTCACCGCTGAGTCTTCTTGCCGAACGTATGGGTAAAGCCTACGGACAGGAACGGATAGGAAAGACGCTTGCTTTTCGAAGCTATGTAGTAATAGCCGCCGGTCTCTTGCGAGCCCCACTCTTTCTGCCCCTTCAGATTGGGCGAAAGCGTATAGCCAATCTTCACGTCGAGATAGGAATTGTTCGTCGTACGGAAGGAGTAGCCGATTGCCGGACTGGCAAAAAGATACGTTTTCTTTGGGTCGCTGAATTTGTCCACGCCCGAGGCATAAAGGTGGGAATCGTCGTAAATCCCTTTATCCCACGAATAAATGCGCACACCGGCATCCAACGAGATGAAGGGCGAGCAGCGGCGGTCCAAAATGCGGTACACGCCACGGGCAAATACGTGGTACGCCATTTCCGAACTGTTGTTGTAATAGTACTGATTTTCACTCCCATTTCTTATGACATGCACGTCGCCATAGGCAGAACTCTCAAAGGGGCTGACATAGTCCACACCGCCACCGAGACCTACGCTGAAGTGGGGATTCAGCTTATACGTAAAGGCCACGTTGGCCCCGCCGCCTATGAACGTGAGGTAATTGGCCGAGCCTTCAAGCGTAAACTAGAAGCCCCGATCGCGGGTCGGCTCTTTTGGACGGCGCACTTTGGGCTTACGTGTTCCACTGAAGTCGCGGTGGAAATTCAGACCGGCTTTCACCGTAAAGTAGCCGCCTCCGCCACCTCCTTTCGTGGCGGAACCGTGCGTATAGCCGGCCGAAAGCAGGAGATCGGACTTGGCGGTCAGCGGAAACTGCACGCCAGGCATGATTTCCATCAGGATAAAATCGGCCGGGTCGTAAGAAATGGCCATGCCTTCGGGCACGTCATAGCCTTCGGTTTCAATTTCTGTACTGCCTTCCGTATTGAGCAGGTAGCCCAAGCGCAACGAAATGAAGGGCTTGACGCTTCCCGCCGTGGCGTTACGGCTGGGGAACATGGCTTTCAGGTCGGCCATGATGGGCACCATCGGTTTGGAACCCTTGGTACCAATCCACACTCCCGAACCCAAACCGGCATAGAGATTACGGTTGAACTGTTTGCCTACGCCCACTTCTATCGGAACGGAACCGCCGTTTTTGAAGTCGCCCACGCCCACATGGTAGCCGGTGTTGATGTTGAAGTCCAGGCCACTGTGCCGGCCGTCGTTGCTATACACCGCCGAGTCTGCGCCCGGCGTCTGGGCGTTTGCCGCAAGCGCCACTCCGAGGACGGCAAGCAGCAGTATGTTTTTTCGAATCATGGGTAATCCTCCTTTCCTCATCTGGAAATGTTCTTAAATGTAAAGTTAGTATATGCCGTCCCTAAAATATCACTCGGATTTTCGGTCGAACGATTGATAAACACAATCTCCGCGGTCTACGCACATGATGCCCTGCGGCATCCCCTCAGCGTGGGAAGAGACGGGGACAAAGTTAATCAATCTTTCGATACGGTTGTACCTCGTACCCGATTTTTTGGCCAAAAGGGCGAATAAAGAAGCCGTAAAAGGGGGGAAAAAGCCCTGCAACTTCTGGCAGAAAGTACTGCATCTTCTTCCCGAAAGCCTTGCAGCAATTCGGAACTTCACCCGTCGGTCGGCCGACGCACGTACTACCCAAACAGGGAGGAAAACGGCCAAAAGGACGAATAAAAACCCTATTTTTAGGTATTTCACGGGCAAGGGGAATGGGCTTACTTTGCAACCGAAAAACCAAAACACCTATGACAATGGCGAAAAAAATCGGAATTTATTATGGCTCATCTACGGGCACCTGCTCGGAGATAGCCGCAAAAATCGCAAAGGCACTGGGCGTTCCCGACGGGGACGTGCACGATGTTTCCAACCTGAAGGCAGACGAGGTCGCCGCATACGACGTTCTGTTGCTGGGCAGCAGCACTTGGGGCGACGGCGAACTGCAGGACGACTGGTATGACGCACTGAACAAACTGAAAAGCGTAGACCTCAACGGTAAGGAAGTGGGCCTCTTCGGCTGCGGCGACTCGGGTTCGTATCCCGACACGTTCTGCGATGCCATCGGACAGCTTTACGAAGAACTGAAAGACACGGGCTGCACGTTTGTCGGCAACAACGTCAGCACGGACGGCTACGACTTCTCGTCGTCGATTTCCGTAGTAAACGGCAAATTCGTGGGCCTCGCCATCGACGACATCAACGAAAGCGGCCAGACCGACGCACGCGTCGCCCAATGGGTGGCTACCCTCAAGGCGCAATGCCTGAGCTAAGAAACAAAACCAAAACGTATCCTCTCTAAACAACGCACACTATGGCAACTCACTCTATAAACCCGCTCGAACTGAAAGTTTTCCTCAACCACATCTACGAACTGAAGAAAGGGGTGCGGAAAATGGTGCTCTACACGATGAACCAGAAATATGAGGAGTATGCCGTGGCACGCCTGAAGAACGAGAAAATCGACTACCTCATCCAACGTACCGGACGGGAGCAAATCAACCTTTTCTTCGGGCGGGAAGAATGCCTCCGCGCCATACGGCGCATCATCACACGGCCGCTGAACCGGCTGACACCGGAGGAGGACTTCATATTGGGAGCCGTTTTGGGATACGACATCTGTGCGCAGTGCGAGCGTTACTGCTCACGGAAGGAACACAGCGAACGCCGCGCAGCCACTGCCCGCTTCAACCCGGCAGGCGAAACGGTGCTCGCCGGATAAAAACCGGAACCGCAAACAAACAGGACATCCTTTATTCATAGAGCTTGAAAGACCCTGAGGGTGTGTCAAAACGTTCAGTTTTGGCGCACCCTCTTAAGGCGTATAAGAATGTACAAGATGCAAGGCGCTGAAAGTAAGAGCGAAGGGAGCTTACTGATGTAAGTGGCCGAACCCGTATCTTGAAAGCAACGCAACAGATTGTGCATTATGACACACCGCTCTTTTCAGGTATTTCAGGACGCAGAGGGATGCAACAACGCTGAAGGCGGAGCAGGAACAAGCCGCCCGAGAGGCCTCTCCCGAGCGAAGCCGGAAGGGGGAATGCGGCAGTCTGCATAGCACGTGATACGCTTCACCCGCCGGCCGCCGCAAAACAAGACATGCCCTCCCCTCCCGCCGCAACGGCCGGGAAACAGGCGACTCGCAATAGGGGAGAAAAAAAGAATCGCGGGTAGAACTTCGACGCTCCACCCGCGATTCCCGTTAAATAGTTATCGCGTCCAAACGAATTTATCCGGATAAATTACTCGGCAGCGGCTGTTCCTGCTTCGGCTGCAGCGGCATTGCCACCGGCAGCGGACTGTCCGGCATTGCCATAGATGGTCAGCAGCTGGGTAGCCACGTTGTTCGTCGGGTCTAAAATAAGCAGCTTCTCGGCATATTTCACGCACTCCTGACGGTCAGCGTCTACCTTGTTAGCCTCATACTGCATGTAGTAGTAAACGCAGAGGTAGTTGTAGCAAGTGACGATTACGGAGTTGAACTGCTCGTTCTCCTTCACGGCTTCCTGAGCAATTTCCAGTGCTTTCATGTAAGCATCGCGTGCATCGGTTCCCTTACACTCGGGGTCCAGACGGGAAGCGGCATGGCCTTCCCAGAAATAACCGCGGTAGTTGTCCGGCTCGAGGGTGGTTACTTTCTTGAATACGTCCACTGCTTTTGCCAGATAGATGTTCTTGACGGAATCGGTCAGCGTAGAGTCGTCAACGATAGCTACGCTATAATACTTACGGCCAAGGTCCATCAGGTTGTCAGCCTCCTTATCGTTATGGCCGGCAGCAGCTACATACTTCACATAAGTCTCTACACTCTTGAGCATCTGCTTGGCATTTTCGTAAGACTGGGAAGCCATTTTGTACATTTCCAACTGCGAAGAATCGGACTCGGCAGCCTTGATGTATGCTTCGGCAGCCTCTTCGAAGCGCTGTTGTGCGTCGTAAAGACGGCCTTCGTAGATGTAGTCGTAGTAAGTGAACTGCGGATTTTCGGATTCGTTGAAGAAGTGCTCGGCAGCAGCCTGGGCTTCATCGTAACGTCCCAGGTCGATCAAGTTGTACATGGCCATACGGCTGAATGCGGGATCGTTGGGAGAAGTGGCCAGACCTTCTTCGGCAATCTTCAGAGATTCCTCATGACGGCCGGCAAACAGCAACGTCACGGCATATTGCTTCAGGTCGTCCTGCGTATAGTTACCGGCCTTGATGTACTCTTCGTAAGCGGCAGCAGCCTCTTCGAAGCGGTTCTTGCGGTAATAGATCTCAGACAATTCCTTATCGGCCAGGGAGAGCGAAGGATTCTTCGTCTTCAGTTCTTTCAGGCGCTCTACGGCTGCGTCGAAGTTTACATAGCTGATTACGCGGGAGTACTTCACGTATGCTTCGTAGCTCTCGGGGTCGGCCATGATGGCTTGCTCATAGTAGGTTGCTGCTACGCCACCGTCACCCTGGAAGTTCATGATGTCGGCCCAAAGGATATGGGCAGGTGCGAACTGGTTGTCGCGCTCATAAGCCATTCCCTGGTACTCGGAAGCGGCATCGGGCTCTTTGTTGTCCAAGTACGCACGGCCGATTTCTACGGCCACACGGGGTTTCTTCTTGTTCTTCTTCTGAATTTCCTTAAAGCCTTCGGCTGCTACTTCAGGCTCGCTCTTGATTTTCAGTTTCAGCAGGCCGATTCGGTTATAAGGGTCTTTCTCGTCGAGCGCAGCGCCCTGGTTATAGTACTCAGCGGCTTTGTCCATGTTGCCCAACTTAAACTCTATATTACCTAAGTAGTAATAGATTCGCGCTTTGTCGCCCGTTCCGGACTCCAAGTCCTTCATGAGCATGTTATGGGCCTGCTCGTAATAGCCGATTTGATAGTAGAATACGCCCTCAGAATCCTTCTCTTCGGCAGAAACAGCCGAAGTGTGCACGAAAAGGGCCACCAGTAATGTAAATAAAGAAATGAGATTTGTTCGTTTCATATATTTCACTTTAAAATTATTGCATCATCTTTTTGCATTCTGCCCTGAGCCAAAGGAAAAGAAGACTCTTCCGTCATTTCAAAGCAGATATACACACATAGATACGGGAATTAGAGGTATTATATTGTTCGTTTAACGTTATTTTCAAGCTGAAAGAGAGCTCTCGCTCAAGAGAAAAGGATCATTCTGTCTTAATATTCATCTTTTACATGAACCAACCGTACGGGTTGTGTCGCAGGGACCAAACCGGATTTCAAAATGATGCGCTGTCCGCGGTCGCTCGTCAAGAACGCCGAGAAATTGGTGGATAGCGCCTGACGCGGATCGGAACACAAGACAAACAAATCGCGCGTCAGAGGATAATGATGCAACGCCAGATAAGCCTGATAAGGCTTGTAGCTGACGGCAGGATCGATGGGGTCGAAAGCGCAAACTTCCATCACCCGAACGCCTTCCTTGAAGGACAGATTCGTAGAGTCGGCCTCGTTATCCAGCCAACTTACTCCAATTACGCCAATGGCACCTCGCGTTTTCGATACGTACTCGAACACATCGGGATTCGTCTTCTGGGCATAAATCCGCTCTTTCGCAAAGGGAACGCCTTTACAGATGGAATCCTGGGCATAACGCACGGTACTCGAATTGGTATTATCAAAAGCTAAACTGATTTCACCCAGCGGAGACGACGGATAAAGCTGCTTCCATTGGGTAATCTCCCCGGTCAATATCTTACGCAACTGGGGCACAGATATCAAACTGTCGGGGTTGTCTTCGTTTGTGATAAGGGCAATACCGTCGATGGCCAAGCGTTCCTGACGCGGGCGGTACTTCTTTGCCTCGAAGACTTTCATTTCTTTATCAGACAGCATGCGCGTAGTTATAGCTACGCGCACACTGTCTTTAAGAAGTAATTCAATTGCCCGGACTTCACTGCAATAAATCGGATTGATTTCTGCTGCGATGTTCAATCCCTCAAAGACCATTATTTCCTGGTCGATAATGGGTCGCAGACTTTCGTCGACGGCAACAGGAATGGTGCCTTCGTTCAACGTATCCGTATATCCGTCCGAAACCTTCTGCCGGTTGCAGGAAGTGCACAAGAGCGCTCCCGCCAGTAGTACACACAGGCTTCTAAAGTTCAAAGCAATATGAATCATAGTACAATTTCTATTAGATTATTCGTACGTAAACTGAATCGGTAACACGTAGTACGAGCGTACTGCCACACCATTCATTTTACCCGGAGTCCAACGCGGCATAGCCTTGATGCATCGGATAGCTTCCTTATCGCAGAAGGGGTCAAGTGACTTGATGATGGTAGCGTCCGTGATTCTACCGTCTTTACCAACCACAAAGCGAACGACTACATTACCCTGTACACCGTTTTCGATGGAAGGCTGCGGGAAAACCATGTTTTCGCTCAACCATTTATACAGAGCTTTCATACCGCCCGGGAACTCGGCGCGCTGTTCTACCGTCTCGTAAATCTTGTCTTCTTCCACTTTCTTGGGAGCGGCCTGTACGACGACCTGCTTTACATCAGCAATATCCATGCCATGGATATCGTCGTTACCTTTTACGTCGGCAATAGAAATCGCAACTTTCGAGCTGGTAAGCTCATCCTGGCTCTTCATCTCGTCCGCATCGCTCACTTCGTTATCCTTTGCGATGATAGGCGGTACGAACTTGATAGAACTACGCAAGGGAGGGGGAGGGGGAGCAAGGTCTACCTTTTTCACCAGATTTTCATCTTTCACCTCGGCCTCTTCCAAGGTCGCGAGCTCGGTCACTTCCAGGTTTGCTTCGTCGATTACCTCTTCTTCAGGCATCAGGGAAACAACCAACGGGAGTATTACGACTAATGCAGCAATCACGATGGTTATGATCAGTGCTACAAGATTCCGATGGGCCAAGTTTTTCCGCAGGTCATAGGCGCCATAAGCTTTGTTCTTCGATTCGAACACAAGCTCGCACCATTCTTTGGAGGATAAATCACTGTTTGCCATTTTCTTTAACTTTTAAATCACTGAACATAATTAAAGTCCAACCGTAGCTGCCTGAATCAGCTGTTTGTCAGTATCGGCAATAGGCACTATGACATATTTACCGATATTGCAAATCTGCATTTCGTCAAGCACGTCGATCAAGTTCTTATACGTAGCCTCGTCCGTAGCCTTAATGATGACGGTAGGAGTGTTCTTACCGTTTTTCAGCTCCTTGACTTGGGCGTCATACTGCTCGGGGGTAATCTGAAGATTCCGCTTTTGCACTTTCAATTCGCGCACCTTATTCACTACGCGGGCGTTCTTCTGGATGAGGAAAGCACGCAAACCGGACGGATCGTACGTCGTAATCTTCAGTGCATTCGGGTCCTCCCAGTTAGGAATACCTTCGTAGAAATAAAGTTTGTTGTCGCCGTCCAAAAGCAATGTCACTGCCAACGATTCCTTTACCTTCGACTTCTGTTCGTCGGTAATCTTTTCGTCGTTACTCGGCATGCTTATCTCCATGGTCTGCGGTTTACTCAACGTAGTACACAGCATGAAGAAAGTGATCAGCAACATGTTCATATCCACCATCGGAGTAAAATCCACGCGGACGGAAAACTTTTTCTGCTTACTTTTACCAGTTTTTGTCTGAGTATCCATTTTTCCTCCTTGTTATTTTACTCGTCATCCGAGGATGCCTTCAGAGAAGTAATCAGGTTGTACCTGTTCTCTTTCAAGTCCTGCAACGAATTCATTACGTTTTTAATCACCTTATAGGGCGTTGCCTGGTCAGCCTTGATTGCGATACGCAGATCGGGGTTGATCTCACGGGCTTTCTTTACCCACACTTTAAACTGGTTATCCGTACTGTCGATAGGAATACCCTGTTCTTTCAGGATTGCGTCCATCTTCTCTTCAGGCAGAGCAAGGAAGGACTTCATCTGTTTGATATTCACACCGAAAGTACTCTGGATAGAGAACTTCTTAGCTTCGCTGGGAGTGAACGACATGCCATACTCCTCGCCTACGGCCTGGAGTGCAGCAAGCTGGTCATTCTGCTTGTCGAAGCTCATGAACACCTTGCCCGTTTTATCGACAAGTATCGAGAGGATATTCGTCTCCGGAATCTTGATTTCGGAAACCGACGCCGGCGTCGACACCTGAACTGGCTCTTTCTTTACGAACGTGGAGGTCAACATAAAGAAAGTAAGCAGAAGCACGGTGACGTCGCTCATCGCCGTCATGTCGATAAACGTACTCTGTTTCTTAATCTTTACTTTTGCCATACCAAATCGGTCTTTTTAATAAGTTTAAAAATCACCGACTTGCTTACTCTGCATGGTGGGCTGCAAAAGTCTGTACGATTGTGAAACCTACTTCGTCAAGGCTATAAGTCAGCTTGTCGATCTTATTTGTAAAGAAGTTATAAGAAATTACAGCCAAAGCACCGGTCAAAATACCGAAAGCCGTATTGATAAGTGCCTCAGAAATACCTTGAGACAGTGCCATAGAGTCTGCAGAACCACCAGATGCCAGAGCGGCGAACGAACGAATCATACCGATAACCGTTCCGAGCAGTCCGAACAACGTACCCAGCGTGGTGATGGTAGCCAGGATAGGCAGGTTTTCCTGCATCATAGGCATCTCGAGAGCCGTAGCCTCTTCAAGCTCTTTCTGGATAGCAATCAGCTTCTGAGCTTTCGGAAGGGTCTTGTTCTCTTCCATTTCCTTATACTTCAGGAGAGTAGCTTTCACTACGTTAGCAACAGAACCTCTCTGCTTGTCAGCCAAAGCCTCTGCACCTGCGATGTCGCCTTTAGCCAGAGCAGCCTTGATAGACTTCACGAAAGTAACCATTTTGCCTTTACCGTGTGCGTTCTTGATAGCGAAGTAACGCTCGATACTCAACGAGATTACAGTCAACAGCAACGTGTGGATACACGGAACGACGGGACCAC
The DNA here is from genome assembly GCA_050946375.1 of Bacteroidaceae bacterium. Taxonomy (GTDB): domain Bacteria; phylum Bacteroidota; class Bacteroidia; order Bacteroidales; family Bacteroidaceae; genus UBA1794. The sequence goes on from JBMNUT010000021.1 coordinate 30,776, forward strand.
CTTTATAAACCGTACCCCACATGTCGGAGGGATGGTTGTTCAAGTCACCGTTTACGAAGTGTACGGGGTTACCCAACCAGAACACATAGAACAATACCGCGATTACAAAGCAACAAAGAATCACGATTCCGGCAGATTTAATGCCAGTAAATCCCTTGCTCTCAGCAGCTTTCTTGTTAGGAGTTGCCGCTTTAGGAGCAGCGTTTTTTTGCGTAGTTTCCATAAAAATGTTTTTTAGTACGAGTTATTATTTAAGTTAGTAATCATATTTCGCTTTATACGCGCGATTTTGGCTTCATGGTTACGGGGCAAACGCCCACGTAAAGTCGCAACAAATATATAAACAAAATCTGCGAGAATATTCCATTTTGCTTTTTTTAAGACCTTTTCCTTATTATCTCCCCTGCCGCCGGACAAAGAATATGAAGAAAACATTTCAGCGCCCTCTACCGTACCCTTTTCAGCCCCCTTGCAGCATTACGGAAAAAGCACCGCAACTTGCAGGAAAAAGAGGCAAGGGAATGCGCGGGAAACGTAGCACCTTTTCGCACGTCCGTAGTGCGCGCCGACACCTGGCCTGCAACCCTATCTCAGCTTCGCGCGGATGCGGCTCAGACTGACCGGCGTAACGCCCAGATAAGAAGCGATGCTGCCCAACGGCAAGCGCTGCAGAAACTCAGGATTTTCAGCAAGCAACTGCCGGTAGCGGTCAGAAGCCGTAGCCAGCAGAAGCGGGATAAGGCGCTGTTCCGTATTCAGCAGCTCCATCTCCGCATAGCGGCGGCCCCAGTTAGCAATATGTATATCCTCGGCAAACAACCGCTGCAAGTCGTCGCGCTTCAAGGCATAAAGCACAGAGTCTTCCATCAGTTCCACCGTCTCATAGCCCGCCTCGTTGCTGACGTAGCCTTTCATCGAAACGATAGTAGCCCCCTCCTTGCCAATCCAGAAAGTAACGTCTTTTCCATCGATCAGCGTATAGGCGCGGGCAATACCTTGTTTTATATAGAAGACGTCCCGTTCCACCCGCCCCATACGCAGAACGCAATGCCCCTTGGGGTAAGCAGTCTCTGCCAGACAGGCCTTCAGCCGCTCCATCGACGCAGGAGGGAGCGGATAGCAACGGGCTATGATTTGTTCTATATCCATCGTACAGCAGCAGTCATTCTTCGTGACAAAGATATGAAAGGCGAGTGCAAAGGCAAGGGAAAACAAGGTTTTCATCTCGACTATGCCGAGCCCCATCCTATCTTCGCGCAAGCAAAGATACAGAAAATGCCCCAGCCTGAACGGAAAATCGGCACATGTTTCTCAAAAAACAGTACAATACCCGTTGGCGGAATTAAATTAGCGCATATTTAACTCTACCAATGGGGCTCTCTTTTTTATAGTTAATATATTGCAGGATTGTAAGTGCGCTGATTTTTATGATCATGAACTGGTCACACAATTGTGAGAACAGGGTTTCAATTCTTTTTCTCGCTCTGGCAAAAGCTGGAAATGTCGGCTTCCATTCTTTCTGGTTAGTTCTGTATGGTACTTCCAATCTGATATTGGCAGTTTCAAACAGATCCAATTGTACCTGAGCACTTATATATCCTCTGTCCCCTATGACAGTACAATTCTATAGTCCACCTTCACATCCTTCAGGTAATGAATGTCATGTACACTTGCCTTTGTGAGGTCAAAGGAATGGATGACTCCGCTTAATCCACAGACTGCATGGAGTTTATATCCGTAATAATACACTCCTTGTGATGCACAGTATCCTACCCCCGGTGCTTTCTCAAAATTCTTCTTTCCCATGCAGCAACGCTTGAAACGGGAAAAACGACATACTTCTATCGGTTTCGAGTCAATGCAGAAACAATCTTCTCCTCCATCAATTTCTGCCGCCATTCTTTCCCGAATTGTATTGCATAGGGAGGAAGTTATTTTACGTCTGTCATTGTATTGTCTGCGTGATATAAGATTGGGAATTTCAATCTTATATTCCTGTAGCTTTGCAAACAACAATGACTCACTGTCAATACCGACAGCTTCTGATGTCATATTCAATGCCACTATTTCAAGGTCTGAGAATCTGGGAACTACCCCTCTTCTTGGTACATTTCCTGATTCATTGACTAAATTACCGGCTACTTGCTTGCATATGTTCAGAAATTTTGCGAATATTGCATATAGGTTGTGCATACGATATTTATCTATTAAAAGTTTGGTCACCTTTAATTTGCTAAATATCAATAATATGCACAACTTTTTATACATAAATCTTTTATCAATCTAATTCTGCCAACGGGTTACAATATAAGCAATTTAACGTGCCCGTAAGAAATGCATTATGATAGACAAAGCAACCATTGAGAAACTGATGATGCACTACAGCCATCTCGGAACAAGAACGGTAGAAGCTACCGGCGCCGTCCTTATCGGTCATGCACCTCACATTGCCCCCGAGGCATGGCTGAACAGCATGTACCCCTGTCTTACTGAACAGGAAACTGTCGAACTTGAAAAAGACTTAGGTACAACCATACCACCCGAGTACCGACATTTCCTGCAAAACATCTCTAATGGGATGGAGTTGCTCGTAAGCACATTATGCCTGCACGGAAAAAGAAGCAACTACATACGCTCTTCAACCGATGCCAGCCGGCAACCATTTAATCTCAGCGACATCCAGTTATACGAAAGACCCCAAAACGCATCGGAAGATATGTTTTTCTTTGCCTCCTACGACTGGGATGGTTCTAAACTGTACATCGACAAGAGGAACAACAGAATATACTTTTGTGAACTATACGACAGCACTCCACTCAAATCATGGAATAGTCTCGAAGAAATGCTGCTGGACGAAATACCGCGCCTTTATTCTCTTTTCGATGAAAATGGCGTGGCATACGATAAATCACAATCAACTTTGCCCATAGGGAAGGACAGCTAAATTAAAATCTATATCCAGCGATACGAGGCTGCGACTTAGGGAAGTAATAAATAAGGGATTTGCCTTGAGGCAATCGGGTCGTAAATTCAATTAAGAAAGGGTCGCGATTCTGCGTTATTGACGGCTTAGCCATTACGGATAATCCGGCTATTATAAGTTAATGAATTAAGAATAAAGTCCCTCTCCCTGCTCCTTATTTTCCCATCTGCCGCTGCAATAAGAGCCCGGTCATGCAACCCCGACAAAAACAATGAGCGCATCAGCAGAGGTCCTGTCCCTCGACTGATGCGCTCAACTATTACAAACGGCGGCGACCTACTCTCCCACTTGCGCAGTACCATCGGCGCATACGGGCTTAACTGCTCTGTTC
>JBMNUT010000022.1:0-26130 GCA_050946375.1 Bacteroidaceae bacterium
ACTCACCCGTGCGCCGGTCGTCATCAGTCTCAGCAAGCTGAAACCATGTTACCCCGCGACTTGCATGTGTTAAGCCTGTAGCTAGCGTTCATCCTGAGCCAGGATCAAACTCTCCATTGTAATAAATATGTTTAGAATCTCTAGGCTTTGAACTGTCGTTCATTCTTTAATAACACCGAAATCTTCATTACGGCTTTGTACTGCTTCTCGCATGTAATTATGTCATTGTACAAACTTCGAACGCGAAGTCAAAAAGAAAATCCGCAACCTCCAAAACCGGAGGAAACGGGCTGCAAAGATAATACCCTTTAAAGTTACAATCCAAATTTTATCGCAACTTTTTTTCGCAACCCTCGCGAATCTGCTCTCAATCGTTCATCGTTCAATGTGCTTCCTTGTCGAAAGCGGGTGCAAAAGTAGACACTTTCTCGATTATAGCAAAACATCCGGACCTTTTTTTGAGGGTAAAAAGCAAAAAACACAGAAAATAAAACGAAACACCTATTATATTTATATAACAAAAGCGTTTCTCCTCTGCTAAATTCACCTCCAACTCTCACCAAGGAACGCTCGAAAAAGCGCCCCCCAATTTGGCATTTTCGCCCCGAAAAGCCCCTAATAAAAAACGCAGCCATCCATCAACCGACCACCCGCCCAAAGAAAACAAAAAAATCGATGCGTCCCTTTTTCCCATCCGATGCGCATCGAATCCGAAAAAGCCTTGCATCCATTTTCCACACGATACGCATCTGTTTCCCGAAACCGACAGGACTTTGATTTTTCCGATTATTGCCGTATCTTTGTTTTTCGACGCAGAAAATCCCCAAAGAACAATGAAAACTGAACCAGACATGCGCAAAAGGGACAGCCTTTCAAGGCCGAAGTGATAGCCAAAGAGTGGCATTTCCCAAAAGAAATACCTCAGTACAAAGTCGCTACATATATCTTATTTCAAACAACACCACAAACAAGGAAAAGAAAATGAAAGTATTACTCATCAACGGGAGCCCCCGCAAAGAAGGCAACACGCACATCGCCCTCTCGGAAGTGGCAAAAACGCTGAACGAAAACGGGATAGAAACTAAAATTATCGGCATAGGCACTAAAGCCGTACAAGGCTGCATTGCCTGCGGCCGATGTGCCGAACGGGGCCGATGCGTCTTCGGCGACCCGCTCTACAACAGCATCCGAGACGAACTGGAGACGACGGACGGCATTGTCATCGGTTCGCCGGTTTACTACGCAGGCCCCAACGGCTCGTTGTGCGCCCTACTCGACCGGCTGTTTTACTCCGCCTCCGAGCTTCTGAGCTTCAAGCCCGCCGCAGCGGTCGCCGTATGCCGCCGCGGAGGTGCCAGCGCCACTTTTGACCGGCTCAACAAGTACTTCACCATCAGCAACATGCCCGTTGTCTCCTCGCAATACTGGAACAGCGTACACGGCAGGCTGCCCGGCGAGGCTGCACGCGACGAGGAAGGGCTGCAAACGATGCGCACCTTAGGGCGCAACATGGCATGGGTACTGAAAAACCTGAAGCAGGGTGGAGAAAAAATACCCGAACTTGAGCCCTGGACACCCACCCATTTTATACGTTAAAGATGCATGCCCGGCAAAAGACCGTAAAGCCGGCAGACGACGCAACCTGCTCCCCATCAAAAAAATCCGGTGCGCAAAGACAGCTTTGCACACCGGATTTACTTATATACACTCGCCCAAACGGCTTATTCCTCTTTCTGAATATAGGCCAGGATGTCGCCTTTCTTCACCAAATCGCCCTGCTGATGGCAGATTTCGATGATACGCCCCTTGAAGTTTGCGGGAACGGCATCCTGCGTATTCCAAGGCGTGGACAGATAACAGAACGTATCTTCCGGCCAATACTTCTTACCCACGGTAGGCGCGCTCGAGTGCTCTACGACGTCTATCTCCCAGAGCAATCGTCCGGACTCGGGCGCCATAATCGGGTCGGCCTGCGCGCGTTTGTATTTCTTCATGTCCTCTTCCGAGAAGCCCTTCTTGGCCAACGCAGCTTCCTTGGCGCGCTGCAATTCATCGTTGAAGCGTTTCTTGGCAATACCCGACTTATAGTCGCGATACTGGCGGTCGTGCATGGCCAATTCGAACAGCTCTTCGTCGTCGGGACCCGTCTCCCAGCCTTTTTCCTGCATCTCTTTCCGGTATTCGTCCAGCTGGTCGGGATAATTGCTTTGCGGGTCTTCGTCGGTAAACTCATATCCTTTTTCGCGAGCCAGCTCAATGATTTCCGGAGCCAAGGGGCCGGGCAGCCGTCCGCTCTTCCCCAAAATCATATTCCACGTATGGTTGTCGATCATGGTCCACCGACCTTCGCCTTTCACCTGCCCCATGATGTTCATCAAAGCCACATTCTTCACATACTGGCTGAAGGGGGTAACCAAAGGAGGATAGCCCAGCATAGGCCATACGTATTCGACTTCATCGAAAAGCATCACCAGCAAATCGTCGATACTCAGGGTCGGTTCGTTCTTACTCTTCAGTATGGAGTTAATACCCGAGTGAACGCCTTTCAGATCGGCCATCATCGAGCCCATCATTCCGCCGGGCAAACCGCAGCGCAACAGCAGAGAAGACATTATCTTATTGGTCGGATCCATGAAGTAGCCCAAGAAGTCGTCGATAAACTCCTGCGTCATGGCCCGCACTTTCATGTAGGCTTTCATGTTAATCTCCGGCACCTGGAATCCGGCATCCTTCAGCATTGCCTGCACCGAGATTACGTCGGGATGCACCTTGCCCCACGACATCGGCTCCATACCCACGTCGATAATATCCGCACCATTCTCGCAAACTTCCAGAATAGAGGCCATCGAAAGTCCGGGGCCACTGTGTCCGTGGTATTGAATCAAGACATCGGGATGTTTCTCCTTGATGGCTTTCGTCAAGCGCCCCAGCATGGCCGGCCGACCGATGCCTGCCATATCCTTCAGGCATATCTCGGGAGCGCCAGCCTCTATCAGCTTATCCGCAATCTGTGCGTAGTATTCCACGGTATGAACCGGCGAAAACGTAATACAGAGCGTAGCCTGCGGAATCATCCCGGCCTCTTTTGCGTAATGAATGGAAGGAATGATGTTACGCACCTCGTTCAATCCGCAAAAGATACGCGTGATGTCGACCCCTTGTGCATGCTTTACCTTATACATCAGCTTGCGCACATCGGCCGGCACCGGATACATCCGCAAACCATTCAAGCCGCGGTCGAGCATGTGCGTCTGAATTCCGACTTCATTGAAAGGCTTGGTAAAAGCACGTACGGCCTTATTCGGGTTTTCCCCGTAGAGAAGATTCACCTGCTCAAAGGCACCGCCATTCGTCTCTACCCGGGCAAAACAACCCATTTCTATAATTAAAGGAGCAACGCGGACGAGCTGGTCGACACGAGGCTGATATTTGCCTGAGGACTGCCACATGTCCCGATAGACAAGACTGAATTTGATTTCTTTTTTCATATAGCTTATAGGAAAGAATTACTTGCGCCCCAAATATACGCAGTTTTTCTTTCCATGCAATTTCAGCCTACAAAAATAAACGCGCAAGCCCGCTTTTTAACGCTTTGCAGCGCCTCCGGCTACCGCATGAAACGGGCAATTCGTTTCCGCCCGCCGCACAAGGCGTCTGAAAGAGGCAAGGCTTTTCCCGAAAAGCCCCGCTACTTTCTCCCAAAAGTGCCCGAGCTATTGGCTGCAAGCCCCGGCAGTTTTCTCCAGAGACCGCCCTTGTCCGCCCGCAATTCACAGCGACTTGAAACATTTTTCGGCCGAACACTTGCATATTTCAAAAGAACTCTCTACCTTTGCACCCGCAATTGAGAAACGAAGTCAGCGTGACTCCTCTGAAGATTCTCCTTTGCTCTTAATTTATTGGTGCGTTAGTTCAGTTGGTTAGAATACATGCCTGTCACGCATGGGGTCACGGGTTCGAGTCCCGTACGCACCGCGAAAACTTACAAACAAACATCCCAAAGGAAAGAGGGCTCAAAAGTCGTATGATTTTTGAGCCCTCTTTTTTCTGTCAGCTACTTCCGCACGGAGAAACATTGCGCAGGTGGAGGCAAAATTTCAGGCAAGACTTTTCGGGAAAAGTCCTGCATCTTTTTCAGAAAACATGCAGGGCTTTTCCGTCGAAGCTGCAAGCGTTTTTCGCGCTCACTGCTTGGGAATCTCCCGATAGACCGGCAGCGAATCGTTCATATCCACGAGGCCCGTTATCCGAGTGACATCCTCATCAAAATAAAGCATATACTGATAGAAACGCATATACCCGTCCTTTCGCAAAACGCGGAAGCGGTAAAACGTCATCCACCCCGGCACCCGCCCGTCGTAGGCACGCTCTTCGCGGGTAATCTCTCCCCTCAGCCGTTCCACCGCCGTACCCGTATCCCAAAGCTGCTTCTTGAGCATCTCAAAAACTACGGGACTATACTGCGGTTGCTGCAGGGAAGCGAGAATTTCCTGGTTCTCTTTTGCCAAGCGCTGAATGCGTTCCACCTTTTCATGCGTGGAAGAGAGATGAATGTACTCGATGCGTGCCGAATCGAGGCGCACATTTGCCAAAGCCTTCACCGTGCTCGTGCTGTCCGCATAAGTCGCCGAAAAAGAATCGGCAAGACGCTGGGCCTTCTTACGCAGGCTTTCCTGGCAAGAGGCGGTGCAAAGGATGAGAAAAACGGTTAATATTGCATATAAATAAGCCTTCATGCGGGCAAAAGTAGCGGGGTTTCTGCTGAATTGACGTAATTTTGTCGTGAAGAAATGTTATCCGAATGAAGAAACTCATCATATTCGACCTGGACGGGACGCTGGTCAACAGCATCGCCGACTTGGCGTGCAGTACCAACTACGCCCTGAAAACCTGCGGATTCCCCGAGCATCAGACCGACGAATACCGCTACTTCGTAGGCAGCGGCATCAGCGTGCTTTTCGAACGGGCACTCCCCGCCGACGCCCGCACCGAAGAAAACATACAGAAGATACGGACTTCCTTCCTGGAGCACTACAACCTGCACAACACCGACCACAGCCGCCCCTACGAAGGCATGCCCGAACTGCTGGAAACCCTGGTGCGCGACGGATACAAGATGGCCGTAGCTTCCAACAAGTACCAGCAGGCCACGGAGCAGATTATACGCAAACTGTTTCCCGGCATTCCCTTTTTCCCCGTATTCGGGCAACGCGAGGGAGTTCCCCGCAAGCCGGACCCGAGAATCGTGGAAGAAATACTCGAAAACACCGGCACTTCTCGGGCAGAGACCCTCTACGTCGGCGACTCGGCCATCGACATGCAGACCGCCCGGCAGGCACAAGTCACGGCCTGCGGCGTGACTTGGGGATTCCGCCCCCGCAGCGAACTGGAAACCTACGAGCCCGAATACATCGTAGACAAGCCCGCTGAAATATATAGCATACTCAAACAAGAAAATCATCCGGAATAATTATGAAAAAGATTTATCTCACCAGCTTACTGCTCCTCATCTTCTGCGCAATAGGATGGGCACAGACTGAAAAAGGAAACGACCAAAAAGAAGACGGAGCCGAAATCGCTTTCGACAAAAAAGAACACAATTTCGGAGTTTTCCCCGAAGAAAGCCCCATAGTGCGCTGCCAGTTTACGTTCACCAACACCGGCAATCGTCCCTTAGTCATAGTACAAGTGCGGGCAACATGCGGCTGTACTGCCACGGAGTACACGAAAGAACCGGTAAACCCCGGCGAAAAAGGAGTTATCAAAATCACTTATAACGGAAAAGGACGGTATCCCGGCAAATTTGCCAAGATTATTACCGTAAAGAGCAACGCCAAAACTCCTACGGTCCGCCTCACCGTCAAAGGCGAAATGAAAGCCAAAGACTAAAGAGGGGACAGCTACATGGCACACACACGAGCAGAACAATCCCAGGCCTTCGAGCGGTTGTTGGACATAATGGACGAACTGCGCGAGAAATGCCCCTGGGATCGGAAACAAACCTTCGAGAGCCTGCGCCCGAACACCATAGAAGAATGTTACGAACTCTGCGACGCTATTCTGCGGCAGGAGCATAAAGACATCTGCAAAGAGCTGGGCGATGTGTTGCTGCACGTCGTCTTCTACGCCAAAATCGCCTCCGAAACCAACGATTTCGACATAAAAGACGTCTGCGACCGGCTGTGCGAAAAGCTCATCTACCGCCACCCCCACGTATTTGGCGGCGACATGAAAGCCGAAACAAGCGGGCAAGTCGTTCAAAACTGGGAGCAACTCAAACAAAAAGAGAAGGACGGAAACAAAACCGTACTCAGCGGAGTGCCGGCGGCCCTGCCCGCGCTCATCAAATCCTACCGCATTCAGGACAAAGCACGGGCTGTCGGGTTCGATTGGGAAAAGAAAGAACAGGTTTGGGACAAGGTACGGGAAGAAATCGGCGAGTTTCAGGCCGAAATCGACCGCAAGGACAAGACACAGATGGAAGCCGAATTTGGCGACCTCCTCTTCAGCCTCGTCAATGCGGCACGGCTTTACGGCATAAACCCCGACAATGCCCTCGAACATACGAACCAAAAATTCATACGCCGCTTCAACTACGTCGAAAGCCAGGCCAAGGCCCAGGGAAAAGAACTGAAGGATATGAGTTTAGCCCAGATGGATAACCTCTGGAACGAAGCCAAAGCGCAGGAAACCACCCGCACGGAATAAAGCCACGTGCCCGCGTCCATACCACAGACTACCGCATCTTTCGCGCAAAAGTACCAAGTATTTTGCCGGAAAGATGCGGCACTTTTTTGCCAAACACCCGGCACTTTTCTAAAAAAACGCCAAAACTTACTCCCCATTACCCGCCATTTCCCCCGCGAAGCGGCGCAAAGGACTTGCATATTCCGAAAGAAACTCCTTACTTTGTAGGCAAAATAAAAATAAAAAAACGCAAGAGCCACATGTCGATCAACAAAGTCATTCTCGTAGGAAACGTGGGCCGCGACCCCGAAGTACGCTATTATGAACCGGGAAAAGCCGTAGCCTCTTTCCCCTTGGCTACAAGCGAACGCGGATACACCCTGCCCAACGGGACGCAAGTGCCGGAGCGGACCGACTGGCACAACATCGTGCTGTGGAGAGGACTGGCTGAAACGGCAGAAAAATACGTACATAAAGGCGACAAGCTCTACATCGAAGGGAAAATACGCACGCGCTCCTATTCCGACCAGAATGGCGTACAGCGATATGTGACCGAGGTTTACGCCGAAGCCATGGAACTGCTCTCCGCCCGCCCTGCGCAAAACGCCGCACCTGCCCAGGGCAATGCGGCACAAAACACGGGAAAAGCAGAAGAACCGCTGCCCTTCTGACCCAAGAAGTATTCACCATTACCTCCAAAACGTGGACACAGATTATTCGCTTACATTGCCCATCTGGGCCATCTTACTAATCATTTTCCTACCTTCCCTGCTGCTATACGTGGCATTCAGCATAAAATATGCCACATGGGACAGCCTTTTTTCACACAACAAGCTACTCGCACGCTTCCGCACCCATGCGGACCCTGAAGACCGCGCCGTAGAAGAACTCAGCAAGGCACTGGGCCTGACCGACGAAAAAGGCCTGAAAGAAGAAACCGGCCTGCTGAAAGGCATCATCCGCTTCGGCGACGAAACGGCAAAGGAAGTCATGACGCCCCGAAGCGACCTGGTGGCTGTCTCAGTCAAGACCACTTTTCCTGAATTGCTCCAAATCATTGTCGACAATGTCTACTCCCGCATGCCCGTCTACAGCGGCGATATGGACAACATCGTGGGCATGCTCTACATCAAGGACCTGCTCCCCCACCTGGGGAAAGGAGGCAATTTCCGCTGGCAGTCGCTCGTCAGGCCCGCATACTTCGTGCCGGAGACAAAAATGATAGACGAACTTTTGCGAGAGTTCCAAATCAATAAAGTACACATTGCCGTCGTCGTCGACGAATACGGAGGCACTTCGGGAATTGTTACGATGGAAGATATAATAGAAGAGATAGTTGGAGAGATTCGCGACGAGTATGACGACGAAGAACGAAAGTTCGTCAAGCTGAACGACCACACCTTCATCTTCGAAGGAAAGACTTTGCTGACCGACTTCTGCAAGGCGCTGAAGCTGGACGACGATACTTTCAGCCAAGTGCAGGGAGAAGCCGACACATTGGCCGGGCTTGTGCTGGAATTGAAGGGTGAATTTCCCAAACTCCACGAGACAATCACCTACGGCCCCTACCAATTCGAAGCCATGCAGATGGACCCGCGCCGAATCAACAAGATAAAAGTAACGCTCCCCGAGGGGCACGACGAAAAAGAACCGGAGGAAACCGAAAAAAGTGCCGGCACTTCCCACAAAAACGCCCTGCCCTTTTTCCTGATTCCGCTGCTGGTATTCCTGATTGCCGCCTGCCACTCCCGAAACAACGGCCGCACTTCGGCTCCCACCCCCGTACGCTACGAAGTCACCCCCGACAGCTTTCCCTTCCGTTTCGAGCGTCCGGCCGAGGCACAGCTTACCCTGGCTCAGGGCAGCGGTGAAGAAGATGCCGTATTTTTCGACCTTGCTTTCCCGCAGGAGAAAGCCATGCTTCACTGCACCTACCGCACCATCCAGCCCGAAGAACTGCCCGTCGTGGCCGAAGAGAGCCGTAAACTGGTCTATTTCCATACCGCCCGGGCCGAAAAAATCGAAGAGAAATTCTATTCCAACCCCGCCTCCCGCACGTACGGCCTGCTCTACCTGCTGGAAGGCCCGGTGGCAACCCCGCGGCAACTGGCACTTACCGACAGCGCGACCTACTTTTTCCATGCTTCGCTCTACTTCGATTCCGGAGCCTACGAGCCGCAAAAAGCCGATACCCTGCAACAAATACACCAATATCTCGAACATCTGATGGAGACCTTCCGCACCCGCCCGGAGTAAGCCCCGTCACTATTCCCGAAAAAATGCCCCTGATTGCTTATCACAAAGAAACGAATTGGTCGTTTGGCATCTGGAAAATAACCGAAACCGCCAACGAACTCATCGACCACCTCCCCTCATCGCCCGAAGAGTTACAGGCCGCGCGGCAGTTCAGTTCCGCTTCGCGACGAAAAGAGTGGCTCGCCACACGCGTACTGCTGCAAGAACTGTGCGGCGAACACAAGGAAATCCGTTACAAGGAAAGCGGGGAACCGTATCTGGCCGACGGCTCATACCAGATAAGCATATCGCACACGAAAGGATACGCCGCCGTCATGCTGGGCGAGCCGAGCAAGTGCCGGGTAGGAATAGACATGGAATACCTCAGCAAGCGCGTGCTTAAAGTGAAAGACCACTTCCTCTCGTCCGAAGAGAAGAGTTTCATCGACCCGCAACACGAGGCCAATCATCTGCTGATATGCTGGTGTGCCAAAGAAGCCATCTACAAGATGCTCGGAAAAGAAGGCGTGGAATTCAGCCGCGACCTGCAGGTTCAGCCGTTTCCCTTCGACCTTATCGGCAGTCTCAAGGTGCGCGAACTGGTTACCCCCGAGGCAAAACTCTACAGCGTGCGCTACATCGTAGCCAATGACTACGTCCTGACCACCGTATCCAGCGAAGATACGTTCTGACTCCGCTGCCACAAGCACAACTACGCGGAATAGCTCCGGCTCAAGGGACCCATACCCCGCGGCTTTCTCCCCGGCAGGAAATCCAGTAAAACCCTGCCGAAAGCGGCGAATCCGGGCGCACGGACACTCCCGAAGCGCTGACGATATGGCAACCGGCCGCATCCCCTTTCAACGAAATACGTCCCCGCTCTACGGAAAACGTCCATTCCCGCTCTTCCGCTTCCTGCACCACGACCGGCGAAGACGACGGTATATCCTCAAAATGATAGCCCGTCAAATACTCCGCCGGCATAACCGTTGCGAGCAATTCATACAGCCGGGGATCATATTCGCGAAGCTGTTCCCGCGTATGGATGCGCACTCTCTGCCCGCCGATGCGGACGTACATGTTGCAAGTATTGAACCAGGCCTGCACGCCCTCCGCAAAATACTCCGCACTGTTGCTCATCGAATACGTCCCCGCCCATAGCCCCTCGGCACGAGCCTGCCGGAATGCCTCCAGCAGTTTAGGCTCGAAGTCGGGATAAGCGCGGCGCAAACCATAGTCGACGTTATGGGCAAATTCATGCACCATTATGCTTTCATGCAAATAGCGCTCCCGGTAACCGGGAATCTCCACGATGTTTTCCTCGCCACACGTCATGAGCGGAATCATTTCCGTAGCTCCGTATCCGCGACCCCGCGCGTCCCAATCCGTCTCGGGCCACCAGACATTCATCATCCGGTTCTCAGGCATATCCGTAATGTTCTCGTTCACTCCCACCACGCCCACGCGGAAATGACTCCTCTGCATTGCCGCCTTGGCTTCGGGAATGCGGGAAAGCATGGTCCGCACGATGTAACTTGCCTGCACAAGAGCCTCATCCCTCACAAAACGGGAGGCAAGCACCGGCAAGCCACCGGCATCGAGATATTTACGATAATACGGGTCGAGCGGCGATTCCTTGCCGGCCAGCCACTGCGTCAACGTATCGGGCGGCAGCGAAATGCCATGCACATTCGGCTCCAGCACCCGCGCGCCATAGACAGACTGCAAGGCCGCAAAGCCACGAGGGTCGTAGCGCTCCAGCTCTTCATAGTCGAAAGGATAGAAATCATTCTCGCCCCAGTAAGCCTCGGACAGCTCCGCGAAGTAAAGCGTCACGCTCCTTTGCGCATCGGGCACCCGGTCGCGCAGCAGTTTCACCCCGTTGGAAGCATACACCGAGCCATACTGTTCCGAGCGCCCCTGCGCATAAGCCTGATACACGGCCAGCTTCTTTTCCTGCGGCATATAGCGGTCGAAGTAGAGCTGCGCCACCCGATTTACCAAGAGCTGTGGCTGGTTTGCAGCCACCGCCGCTGCATAGTCGGCCAAATTGCCCACTACCACACAGGCCGCACGCCCCGACTCCAACGCATTGCCGACGTACTCTATGGTGAAATCTGCCGCCTCAACCCACACCGTATCTTGCCGGAACGCATCCGTCACCGCCGAAGGCCACGCCTTTTGCCAGGCAACGATATCCGACTTCAACTGCGCCAACGCTTCCTCGCAGGCAGCCGTCGTATAAGTCTGCTCTACGGCCAGCGTCACCTTGCCTTCCTGCGTACAGACGAAATCGCCCTTCCCTCCGGCCAGTGCCGCCAAGGAAAAGCACAAGACTCCGCCCGCAATTCCTGCAATACGGGACAGCCAACAACTTTCTTCCATCACTCTTCTCCTTTTATTCCGCCGCATCTTCCCTTTCTTTCCCCGTCTCCGACGGACGAAAACCTGCAAGGCTTTTCAAAAAAACAGGCAAGGCTTTTCCGAAAAGGATGCAAGACTTTTTGCCGGAAGATGCAGCACTTTTTTTCACTCAGATATAACGCTTCGGCCAACGGAAGCAGACGGCTGACAAAGCCGCCGCGCCCATCAGGAAAGGATAATACAGATAACCCATGATGCCGAGCGGCGACAAACCGGTCAGACTGGCTGCCATCAGCAACTGCGCCCCATAGGGAATCAGCCCTTGCACGAAGCACGAAAACGTATCGAGCAAGGAGGCCGCACGCGCCGGCGGCACACCATATTTACCCGAGATGTCGCGCGCCAGACGGCCCGAGGCAAGGATGGCAATCGTATTGTTCGCCGTGCACAGATTCGAGATGCAGACCAGTACGGCGATACACAACTCGGCTCCCCGCTTGCCATGCACGTGGAGCGACAGATGGTGCATGATGTAATCGATGCCTCCCCCGCGGCGAATCAGCTCAAACATACCGCCCGCCAGCAAGGTCACTGCTATCAGGTCGCCCATGCCGGCAATGCCCCGGCCCATGGCGCCCATCCATTCGTACACGTCGAAAGCCCCTTTCCACAAGCCGATCAGCCCGCACGAAACGATACCCAGGCACAAAACCAGCATGACATTCCAGCCCCGCAGCGCAAAAATCAGCACCAACAGGTAAGGAATCACCCGTATCCAGTCGACCATCGGTATGGCAATCGGCGTCTCCATGCGCCACCCGATCAGCACATACACCAGCAAGGCCACGAGCGCAGCAGGCAGAACGATGAGGATATTGGCCCGAAACTTGTCTTTCATCTGGCACCCCTGCGTGCGGGTGGAAGCGATTGTCGTATCGGAGATAAAGGAAAGATTGTCGCCGAAGAAGGCCCCGCCCACCACGACGCCTGCCATCAGCGGCAGACTCCAGCCCGTACTCTCGGCAATGCCTGCCGCAACGGGCACGAGGGCTACGATAGTCCCCACGGAAGTACCGACGGAAATCGACACGAAGCAGGCCGCCACAAACACTCCGCCCAGCAGCAGGCGCGTCGGAAACAGGTTCAGCGTAAGATGGACCGCCGCATCGACGGCACCCATCGCCTCGGCCGCCGCGGCAAAAGCGCCGGAGAGAATGAAAATCCACACCATCGTAAGCAGGTCTTCGTGCCCTGCCCCGCGGGAGAAAACGGCAACCCGCTCTTCCAGCGGACCGATGCGAATGACGCAGACCGCATAGGCCGAAGCTGCCAGGAATGCTACGGTTATGGGCACTTTATAGAAGTCGCCCACCCAGAGGGAGACGCCCAAATACAAAAACAGGAAGACAACGAGCGGGCTAAGCGCCCACAAGCCGCGACGTTTGCTTACGTGATTCATCGAATAGTAGTGTCGGTTACGAAACAAATGTGCTTACTTCCAGAGACTGGACATAAGCGGAACTATATTGGTGGTGAAGAGCCTTACGGAAATGGCCATCAGGATAATTCCAAAGAACTTGCGTATCAGGTAGATTCCCGCCTTACTCAGCAGCTGCTCGATGCGGGTGGTGGAACGGATGACGCAGTAGACGCACACCATGTTCAGCGCAAGGGCTATCAGGATGTTGCAGGCCGAGTACTCCGCCCGCAGGGAGAGAAGCGTGGTGAACGTACCGGCTCCGGCCAGCAGGGGGAAGACCAACGGGATGAGCGTTGCGCTCTGCAGCGGGGCGTTCGACTTGAATATTTCGATGTCCAGCAGCATCTCCAGCGAAATAAGGAAGAGCAAAATCGCACCGGCTACCGCAAAAGACTCGATGTCCACCCGGAACAATCGCAAAATACCGTCGCCCACATAGAAGAACAGCACCATAAGGGCAAACGAAATCAACGTGGCCTTCAAGGCATTTACCGAACGACCTTTCTCGCGCAGGTCCAGAATAATCGGTGTAGCGCCCAAGATGTCTATCACGGCAAACAAGACGATAAAGGCGCTAAACATCTGCTGAAAATCGAATTCTAACATATCTCTTTCTGATTAGTCCATGATAAAACCACGCAAAGATACTCTTTTTCCCGACAAAAGCGGCGCATCGCCAGGAGAATAGCAGCGCGACCCCTCCGAAGCAGGCAAAAGGCTTCATGCCGACGGCCTTACGGCAACCGGAAAAACATGCGGGGGAACTCGGAAAAAGTGCCTGAAGAAATCGGAGAAAGTGCCTCAGCGCTTCAGAGAATCCGCCTGCGCTTCTTCGGCCACGGGCTGGGGAATCAGCCGGAACAGGTAGAACACTTCGGCCAATGCGGCAGGCTGCTTCGGGCGGGGCAATACCTGCTCGAGGCGATAGCGGGGCTTCATTTTCTTAAAGCGCGCCAGGAACGGCCCTAACTTGATGCCGCCGCGCACATAGTAGAGGGGCTTGCACGTCACCGTGTCGCACCATTTCTCCAAAGGCTCGCGCTTGTCCAGGTCGTGCGGCGCATAAAGCGGTATGGGCTTGCCCGTAGATACTGAAAAATAACGGTACTCGGGCGCATAGGCGCTGATGACTTTGCCCATATTGTCCACGGCTATCCGTTCGCCGGGCGGCAGGCGGCGCTCCATCCAGGCGGCAATCTCCTTGACGTTCGTATAGGGTTGCGTAAAATCGGCCACAGCATCGGGCAAACGGTACATGGTGAACAACGCAATCAACCCCAGGGCCAACTGCGGAATGCGGTCGTCGCCCCGCAAAATCCAGAAGGCAAATATCAAAACATACAGTATGAGATACGGACGCTGCAGGTTCATTCCATAAATGGAGGTAGAGAAATAGATTTGCCAGCCTATGGCGCCCAGCAAAAGGAGCGGGATGCGGGGGTTGTAGCCCTTACGGTAACGGATGATGAAGGCCAGCAGCAACAGGATGAAGAGCACGTCGGTCAGTCCTTCCATGAAAGGCATTTCGCGCGATTGCACCGTACCGCTTATGTACTCCAGCGTATTGTCGAGTGTATAGTAGCGGTGCTTGGCGCCCATATCGGTAGTCAATGCGGGCAAAACCTGCAGGAAAGCGGCCACAACGAGCAGCACCGTCACCAGCGGGGGCAGCAGCGAACGCCAGCGTTCGCCGGCAGTGCGCCGCGGCCAGGGAGCCACGACATAGTCGTAGACATAGATGAGAAACAGAATTCCCACCATACCTTCCATGTAGGCATGCGTATGGGCCAGCAAACCGAGAAGAATGCAGTAACGGAAATGCCCGCGCCCGGCGGAAAGCCGCTCGTAGGTAATCGCCAAGAGGAAAAGCAACGGGGGAATCAGAGCGTAGCACCGGGCCACGACGGGGAAGTAATAAAGCGTAGGAAAGGA
Organism: Bacteroidaceae bacterium; assembly: GCA_050946375.1. Lineage (GTDB taxonomy): Bacteria > Bacteroidota > Bacteroidia > Bacteroidales > Bacteroidaceae > UBA1794. Next base: position 14,699 of record JBMNUT010000022.1, read on the forward strand.
AAGCAGCAACAAGGCCTTGACCCAGCCGGAAAAAGGCGAGCGGAACAGCAGTAACCAGGCGGCGAGGAGCATCAGCGCCCAACTCAGCACGCCCATCCATATCAAACCTGCCCCAAGCGAGGTGAAAATCTTCAGCAAGAGCGACCACAAAGCGAAGTGCCCCTCGTAGCGCATCTGGTAGAATATGCCGGGAATGTCTAGCTCCCGCGCAATGAGCCATGCCTGGAGTTCGTCGCGCCAGGGCTCATGATGCCACACGCCGCAGAACGTAAATACTGCATAACCCACCCACAGAAGCGTGAGCCACACCAGTCGATGGCGCGAAAAGATGCGGGCATATCCGGCGGAAACGGCGCTGCAGAAGGGCTGGAGGCGTGCGGGTGGCTTCATGGGCATGCGGTCAGTCTAAATGTTCGGAGAGGTATTTCCCCACTTCTTCGGCGGTGGGATTGACCATCAGCACCGTGCCGTCGCGGCCGATGAGCCACGTTTTTCCTCCGGCGTTGCCTGCCCCGAGGCGTTCCCATACGGCGTGCCGGTCGTCGAGGTCCACAAGCGACGGCCAAGGGTAGCCGTCCTGTGCCTGAGCGGCCTGCATGGCTTTCGTGTTACCGGCTTCGCGAGCCACGGCTACCACGGTGAATCCTTTGTCTTTGTAAGCCTCATAGACGGGAATCATTTCCTTCGAATGCTGACGGCACGGGCCGCACCACGAAGCCCAAAGGTCGAGAAATACGATTTTCCCCGCACTCAGTTTGGAAAAGCGGTGGGGCTTTCCGTCCAAATCATCGGCCGTAAAGTCAAGAGCCTTACTGCCCGGCATATCCATGGTGCGGGCGGCGATGAGGGTACGCACGGTGCGGGTATAGGGATGTGCCGGGTATCGGTCAGCGTAGCGCCCAGCCAGTTGCAGAATACTGTCGGGAAATGCATCGTCATTCCCCACGCCCCCGTGCTCCAAGCGCGTAAGAAAAAAGAAATAGCCCACGAGCGACTCCCCGCTTCGTATGCAGGCAGCCTGGGCTTGACGCATGTCTTCGAAGAAAGCGCTGAAGCGGTCTTCGACGGATTGCCCGGCGGGGGTCAGCACGTTCCCCGCAGCTTTGAGGGCTTCGTACTGCTCGTAGAGGGCCCGTTGCGCAGAGTCGTTGTAGGCTTGCTCCCGTGCTTTCAGCAAATCCACCATTGCTCCGGTGAAATACAAGCCGTGTTTTTCCAAAGAGTCACGCGTGTTTTCCAAAGCGCGCCAGCGGTCTTGCTCGAAATAATTCAGGCGGCAGAAAAGGGGATTCAGCACTCCGCCTTCCACCCGTGTAGACTCGTAATGAGAAAGGTCGAGGGAAATGCGCAACGTGTCGGCCTCGGCAAAAAAAGGATAAAAGTTACCGCTCGAAAAGGCCGTGCGCCATTCCTCCAGATAGTACACCTTTTCGGCATCGGTATACAGGTCATAGGCAAAATGCCCTTCCTCCACCGGTATCAGGACGGGCATCTGAATGCGGCTGTCCTTGCCGTATTCCTGCAAATGGAGCAGCGTATTCTGCCCTTCGCCCCGCACCGTTCCTTCGATACGACAGTGTATCTTGCCGACAGGTTCGGCAGGACGGAGCACTATGCCCCGCAACTGCAGGGCATAGTCTGCCTCACTTTCCATAAAATCAAAGCAATCGTCGGCCGCATCGAGCGGCTCGAAATAGAGCGTGAAGGGCAACATTCCCGTTTCGGGCACAGTCTTTTTCTCGCCCGGCACGATGCCTTCGGCACGGAGCAGGCGGTACTTTCTGCCCGTCGACAGCCCCTTCAGAAAACTCTCGGGGCTGATTTGGGCGGCATTCCCCGGGCTGTCATAAGATTTCAGCTCCAGGGCGGTCCACTGCGGACTGCATGTCACTCGCGAAAGATAGAGCGAAAGGGTACGTTTCCCCGTAACCTGGGGGCAATCCACCACCCGCGCTTCCTGAGCCACGGCGGGGAAAACCACCGCCAGCAGCCACGCAATGGTCAAAAAGGCTATGGCTTTCTGGAATTTCATACCCCCCTGTTTTTTGTCAGTTACTCTTCGTTTCGTGATATTCTTCCTCGGTATTTACCGCCCAAACGTTCTCCTTCGTAGCAACACCGGCCACGATATTGTCCACAGCCTCCATGGCTGTCAGCATGGAGTGGTCCATATTATTATAGCGGTGCTGGCCGTTTCGGCCCACACAGTAGAGGTTTTCGATGGAATCGAGGAAAGTCTTCACCTTATCCAGCTCGTAATACGTGCCGAAGTACGAGGGATATGCCTTGCGGATGCGGATGCGGCAGGCGTCGCGCACCGACTCTTTGCGCACAATGCCTATCTTTTCCAGCTCGGAAACGGCCATCCGGATGAAATCCTTGTCCCCCATCGTCCACAACTCGTCGCCTTCCGTACAGAAATACTCCAGCCCTATCCACATCGTGTTGCGGTAATCCTTCACCAGATAAGGCGACCAGTTGTTGAACACCTGTAGGCGCCCGATTTTTACGTCGCGCTCCTGTATGTAAATCCACGTATCCGGGACACGCCCGTCATAAGTCTTGATGCGCGTTTCGTTGGTGATTTCCAGTTTGTCCACCAGCAGTCCCACGGTAATGAAGTCGCGGTAGGGCAGACCGGCAGCCACCCTCTTCACCTCTTCCGGCACATCGATGCCCCGCAAGGCCTGTACCAAATCCTTCAAAGGCATGGAAGAAAAGAAATAATCGCATGCCTCACGCTTCCGTTCGCCCTGCGGAGTGCGGACCGTTACGGCTACTACCCGGCCATTCTCCACGTGCACTTCTTCCACCGCCGTCTGCATCACGACTTCACCGCCACGTGCCTGCACGTCGGAAGCCACAGTCTCCCACAGTTGTCCCGGCCCATATTTGGGATAGAAGAAACGCTCGATGAGCGAAGTCTCCACCTTGTCGGGGTCGGAAGCCGAACCGTGCTGAAAACTTTTGCGCAGCATATCCTTCAAGATGGCAAAGACCGACAGCCCCTTTACCCGCTGCGAGCCCCAGTCGGCGCCTAACTTCGAGGGATGTACGCCCCACACTTTCGTCGTATAGTCTTCGAAAAACATGCGATAGAGCGGACGCCCGAAGCGGTTGATGTAGAAGTTCTCAAGCGAAGTGTCGGGCTTCTTCACCAGCGTAGAGGCGAGATAGCCGAAACCGGCCTGCAGCGTGCGGCCCAGGCCCATGTTGGTAAACGTTTTCAGCTTGAGCGATATAGGATAGTCGAAGAACTTGCGCAAATAAAAGATGCGGGAAACCCGGTTACGCTCCAGCATTACCCGGTCTTCGCGCTCGGGGTCGGGCCCGCCGGGCTGTATACCCTCGGGCGTACGCTGCAGGAGCAGGTCGTCTTCCGCAGGGCTTCCCTGCAAAGGCAACACGCCCATCCACCAGTCCATCACGCGTTTGTTTTTCGAGAAGAAGCGGTGTCCGCCGATGTCCATACGGTTTCCTTTGTACGACACGGTCTGCGAAATACCGCCGATTGCCGCAGTTTCCTCGAAAACGACCGGATGTATATCCGTACGCTCCAGCATTTCGCGGGCTGCAGTAAGCCCCGCCGGACCGGCACCGGCTATTATTGCTCGTTTGGATGTAGCCACAATTCTATCTTTTTTGAAGTTTTTTATGGGACAAATATAGGGTTTTATCCGTGAAATAACGGCACGGATAATGAATTTCAATCATTCTCTCGGGAAAAAACACGCGCACACGCCGGCACTACATGCAGGTACGGCGGAAGAAACGGGTAGAGTACAAGAGTCCGGCGCAAGTCAGTCCCACCGAGAAGGAATACCAAATGCCCGGAAGTTTCCAGTCGAACACAAAAGCAAAGCAGTAACTTATGGGCAAGGAGATGAGGAAATAGGAAATAAAGGCATAGACCACCACGGCACGCACGTCGGTCAGGCCGCGCAGCGCATTGGAAAACGTAATTTGCAGACCGTCGCCCAACTGATAGAGCAGCAGCGGAATGACGAGGGCCGGTATGGCCTGCGCCACGGCGACGTCGTCGGTAAACCAAACGCCTATGTGGTTACGCAAACTCCCGACGAACAGGGAGCAAGCCAAGGCGATGAGCATGACCAGATGGAAACCGGCCACGGCCGAACGCCGCAGGTTCTGCACGTCGCCCTGCCCGCGGAAGTAACTGACCCGCACGGCCACGGCCGACCCCATGCCCAGATACATCATGAAGAAGAGAGTGCTTATGGAAAGCATCACCTGATGAGTGGCCAGTTCGCGGGCTCCCAGCCAGCCGACCATGATGGCACACAGGCTGAAAGAAGCCGTCTCCATAAACATCTGCAGCGCAACGGGCCAGCCCAGCTTGTTGAGCTGCACAAAGTCGGCACGGTTCACCCGCCCTTGCTTGAAACCTTTCCAATAAGGGGCGTAACGCTTGCGGTGGAAGAAGATGAAAGCAAACGTAAGGCACATGAGTATGCGCATCGTCAGCGTAGAGACGCCCGCGCCAAACAGCCCCCATTCGGGAAAAGGACCGGGCCCGTAGATAAAAAGGTAGTTCGTTCCGATATGAGCCAGGTTGCCGACCAGCAAAATCCACATGCTGATACGCGTATCCTGCACCCCGTCGACGCATTGCCGAAAGGCATTGAACAACATCAGGAAGGGAATCGAGAAAAGAATCGTCAGGAAATAAGGTTTGATGATGGGCAAAAGCTCCACGGGCTGCCCCATCCGGTCGATGTTGAGGTAGAATATGAACATACACCCCATCAAAAGGAACGAAGTGAGCAGGTTGGCCGCCAGAGCGTTGCGGAGTTTACGCCCGATGGCCTCGTATTCGCCGCGGCCATACAGGGCGCCCACCACCGGAGTAAGCCCCAAGGCAAAACCGATGGAAGCCACGATGGCCATGTTGAACGTATTGTTCACAAAACCTGCGGAGCTCAGTTCGGCCACCGCATGATGCCCCACCATCAACGTGTCGGCAATGGCGAAAACCACAATACCGAATTGGGCTACTACTATGGGAAGACCCAGTTTCAACAAAGCACGGTAGTGGCTCGAATAGGTACGGAAAAGATTTCTCATCGTATCGCGTTTTTCTGATTGTCCGGCAACATCGCCCGAAAAGCCTCGCCTCCCGTCGCAAAAAGCCTTGCAGCTTTTCGAAAGGAGGTGCAAGGCTTTTTCCCGACGGGCTTAAGCCTCTATTCCATAAAAAGGCGACAAAATTACTACATCCCCCATAAATTAGCAAGCCAACTGCGGCATAAGCGGGAAATAAACCGGCTACAAAAAAATACTGCCCGGCAAATGCTGGGCAGCAGGATTGCAATACAATTACTTCTGACGGATAAAGATATTAACCGGGGTGCCTCCCAGTTCCCACTTTTCGCGCATCTTGTTTTCCAGGAAACGCTTGTACGGCTCTTTCACGTACTGCGGCAGATTGGCAAAAAAGACGAACGAAGGAATCTGCGTGTTGGGCAGCTGTGTCACATACTTTATCTTGATATACTTACCTTTGTTGGAGGGAGGCGGATAAGCCTCTATGAGGGGCAGCATTTCCGCATTGAGTTGCGCGGTCGGGATGCGCAGGGAGCGGTGCTTATACACCTCCACGGCTGTCTCCAGCACCTTGAATATGCGCTGCTTGGTAAGCGCACTCACGAAAATGATGGGGAAATCAACAAAAGGAGCAAAACGGGCGCGGATGGCCGACTCGTAACTTTCGATAACCTTGTTGGACTTGTCTTCCACCAGGTCCCACTTGTTGACTACGACCACCAGGCCTTTCCGGTTTTTCTGAATGAGCTGATAGATATTGACATCCTGCATCTCCACACCGCGGGTGGCATCGATCATCAGAATGCAGACGTCGCTGCCTTCGATAGAGCGGATACTGCGGATTACGGAGTAATATTCGAGATCTTCCGTCACCTTCTTTTTCTTGCGGATGCCCGCCGTGTCGACCAAATAGAAGTCGAAACCGAATTTACTGTAACGCGTATAAATGGAATCGCGGGTCGTTCCGGCAATTTCCGTCACGATGTTGCGCGTTTCCCCGATGAAAGCGTTTATTATCGAGGACTTTCCGACATTAGGACGCCCCACTACTGCAAAGCGGGGAATGTCTTCGTCGAGCAAGTCCGTCGTCTTCTGCGCCAGAAGAGCTATGACCTTGTCGAGCAAGTCGCCCGTTCCGCTACCGGATATGGCGGAAACGCAAATCGGGTCGCCCAATCCAAGCGAATAGAACTCGGCCGAAAAATAAAGCTGGTTGTTGTTGTCCGCCTTGTTGCAGACCAAAAGAACGGGTTTCTTCTGGCGGCGCAAAATATCGGCAACCTCCTGGTCCAAATCCGTAACCCCGCCCATCATATCGACTACGAAAAGAATGACATCGGCTTCCTCCACGGCCAAAATGACCTGCTTGCGGATTTCCTCTTCAAATATGTCGTCGGAATTTACGACCCATCCTCCGGTGTCGACCAGCGAGAATTCCATGCCGCCCCATTCCAACTTTCCGTACTGGCGGTCGCGGGTCGTGCCCGCTTGTTCAGCCACGATGGCCTGCCGCGTCTGCGTCAAACGGTTGAACAATGTGGACTTTCCTACATTAGGACGCCCTACGATAGCTACTAAGTTACTCATATCTTCCGGTGTTTTGCGGGTTGTTTCCCCGTAATTGTCTCAATCTAAATTATATCCGAAGTTGCGCAATTCCTTGTCCGAACTGCGCCAATCCTTGTCTACCTTTACGAAAGTCTGCAAAAAGACTTTCTTTCCCAAGAAACGCTCCAGCGCAAGACGGGCTTCGGTAGCCACTTTCTTCAGCGCCCGCCCGCCTTTTCCGATGATAATGCCTTTCTGCGAATCGCGTTCCACGTAGATTACCGCCTCGATGGCTATGCTGTGCTCCGTTTCCTTGTAGCTCTCTACGCTGACTTCCACGGAATAAGGAATCTCTTTGTCGTAGTAAAGCAGAATCTTCTCCCGTATAATCTCCGTCACAAAGAAGCGCGCCGGACGGTCGGTCCACTCGTTCTTGTCAAAATAAGGGGGCGAATCGGGCAAAAGCTCGCGTATCCGGCGCATTACGGCATCTACATTGAACTTAGCCAAGGCCGAAACCGGGAAAATCTCCGCACGAGGCAGCAATTCCTTCCACTTCTCTACCAGTTCCTCCAGATGCTTTTGGTCGGTTTTGTCTATTTTGTTGATTAAAAGCAGAAGCGGAACCTCCATTTTCTGCACGCGTTCCAGAAAATCACGGTTCTTTTCCGGCTGTTCCTGCACATCGGTCACGTAAAGCAGCACATCGGCATCGGAAAGGGCCGACTCGGAGAAGTGCAACATGCTCTCCTGCAGCTTATAATTAGGCTTAAGTACTCCGGGAGTGTCGGAAAAGACGATCTGCGTGTCCTCCGTATTTACGATGCCCATAATGCGGTGTCGGGTCGTTTGCGCCTTGAAAGTCACAATCGAGATGCGCTCTCCTACGAAAAGGTTCATAAGCGTCGACTTACCGACATTGGGGTTTCCCACGATATTGACGAATCCGGCTTTGTGCATAAGAAAAGGTATAGTAGAATTTATACAAAGAAAACGCATCAAAGTCTCAAGGGCAGCGATACGTTTCTATAGCGAAAGACAGCGCGTCACTCCCCGCGGAATACGGGAAGAGATGCGCTGCCTCTTCAGGTTCTTATTCAGCAACAATCTGTTTTGCCTCGGGTACTTCGTCGCCGTTGTAGCCCCACTTCATGTAGAGGGCGCCATAGGTGAAGCCGGCACCGAAGGCGGTAAATATCAAATTATCGCCTTTCTTCAGCTTGCGTTCAAAGTCCCACAGACAAAGCGGCAGCGTCGCACCGCTGGTGTTGCCGTAACGCTGAATATTGACCATCACTTTTTCCATCGGCACCTCGAGCCTGCGGGCTACTGCGTCGATGATGCGCAAGTTGGCCTGATGGGGGATGATCCAGTCGATATTGGTTTTATCCAAATGATTCTTCTCGGCTATCTTTGCGGTCAGGTCGGACATGTTGGAGACGGCATACTTGAAGACCGTGCGACCTTCCTGATAGATGTAATGCATGTGGTTATCCACCGTAAAATACGAGGGAGGACACACGCTGCCGCCTGCTTTCATGTGGAGGAAGGGAAGCCCCTTGCCATCCGTGCGCAGGATGCTGTCCATAACGCCCAACTCTTCGGTCGTGGGCTCCATCATTACAGCTGCGGCACCATCGCCAAAGATGGGACAAGTGGCACGGTCCGTATAATCGGTAATGGAAGACATCTTCTCAGCACCTACCAAAATGATTTTCTTGTAACGCCCGGAACGGATGAAGTTGGCACCCACTTCCAGCAGATACAAGAAGCCACAGCAGGCGGCCGAGAGGTCGAACGCAAAGGCGTTCTTCAATCCCAGCTTATCGCAAAGGATCGATGCGGTGGAGGGGAAATGATAGTCGGGAGTCGTAGTGGCAACCACAATCAGGTCGATATCGTCCGGATTGGAATGGGTCTTGCGCATCAATTCTTTGGCTGCCTTACGGGCCATATATGAAGTACCAAGTCCTTCTTCGTTGAGGATTCTACGCTCTTTCACCCCGATGCGGGTCATAATCCACTCGTCGTTCGTATCGACCATGTTCGAGAGTTCCTCGTTGGTCAACACGTAATCGGGGACATAACCTCCTACGCCGGTTATTACTGCATTTATTTTTTCCATAGAAATCTACATATTCAAAAAGCACAAAGAGCCAGAGACAGTCTCGACAAAGAGATAGCTCCGGCTACATACTTGTGGTATTTCGCTACCGTTTCCTTTCGTGCAAGAAAGGTTAAACTGCGGTTTCCTTCTCAATTGCTACTTTTCCACGATATTGACCACATGCGCCACATACGGTATGGTACACATACCATTCACCGCAATTGGGGCAAATTGCCAACGTAGGAGCAACTGCTTTGTCATGAGTTCTTCTCTTTGCAGTCCGAGTGTTTGACTGTCTTCTCTTAGGATGTGCCATTGTTCTTTTCTATTTTAATGTTATGTTTACTCTTTATCGTTTTCTCTTTTCCGGCAAAAGGCCGTTCACGGCTTTATTCGTCGCTGTCCGCATCGTCCGGCTCGGCCACTGTGTGCGAGCGCAGAGTCCGCATCATTTCTTCATTGCAGGCCCCCTCTTCGTGCATGTGCTGCATGGGAAGGCTCAAGGCTATGAACTCATACAGATACCACGACACGTCGATTTTCCCGTCTGACTCGGAGACTATCACCAGGTCGTCTCCCTCGTCGGAAAACTCCGGGCCAAACTTAGCCCTCAGTTCCTGACTGACGTCAACCGGATAGTCCATCGCATCCAGGCAGCGGTCGCACGTCAACTGTACGACGCCTTGCAGGGAAAAAGACAAGACGTGATACCCCGTGCACGGCTCAACCCGGACTTTCGCCTTAATCTTGCCGCCAAGAATCTCGCCGGCTTCGATGGCTGCGAAGAATCCGTCATCCAAACTGTAGTCGAACTCTGCCGCTTCGGAGAGGATGCGCTTCAAATCAATCGTATAGGTTTCCAAATTTCCCATTTTGGGCTGCAAAGATACAAATAAATTCTCTACTTATCCTTTTTCTGCTCTCTTTTATCTATTTTTCGTATTGAAAAACACGGGGAAAGGCGATTCTCTCCGCAGAGGAGAGCTGCATTTAAACTGCGGGCGGCACATGCCGGCTGCGCATTTCATGCTGAAGAGCTTAAAATTTGCGGCATGACTTTTGGCAGTTTGCCTTGCATCTTTTTCCGTACCGATGCAAGGCAAATCACAAGCCGATGCTCTTCCTCTTTCCGGGAGGACTACAAGCGTAATTCTATGCGGAATGTGGTACCGGCGTTCAGTTCGGAGCGCTTGACGAAAATACGCCCCCGATGATATTCTTCCACGATGCGTTTGGCCAGCGAAAGTCCCAGTCCCCAACCGCGTTTCTTGGTCGTATAACCGGGTTGGAAGATGGTCTTGTATTTAGACTTCATGATGCCCTTTCCGGTATCCGTCACTTCTATCCAGCAGCGCTTCCCGCGACTGGCGAGCCCCATGCGCAGCGTTATCTGACCCTCGCCCTGCATGGCATCCACCGCATTCTTCAGGAGCACCTCAATCACCCACTCGAACAACGATACATTCAAAGGTAATATTATATCTTCAACGTCCTGATAAGCCAGTACGAACTTGACCCGTTTCGAAACCCGCCGCTGCAAATAGTCGACCACCGAGTCCAATACCCGACGCAACGAGGCAGGCGAAAGCTCGGCCACCGAACCGATTTTCGAAAAACGGTCGGCCACCAGCTGCAACCGCGCCACATCTTTGTCCATTTCCTTAATCAGCTCGTCTTCCGGATAAGAAGAATGCAAAATGTTCGTCCACGCCATCAGCGAAGAGATAGGCGTCCCCAGCTGATGGGCCGTCTCCTTCGAGAGACCTACCCACACCTTGTTTTGCTCCGAACGCTTCAGACTCATCAGCGCCACAATAGCCACCGCTACATAGAGCATCACTACCAGCAACTGGGCATAAGGGTAAAGCCGGAGCAACTTCAATATCTCCGAATCATCGTAGAGTACATCTATATAATAGGAATCCTTTCCGGCCTCCGGCTGCAAATAGATTCGTATGCGTCGGCCGCTGCTGTCGAACAATTCCGCCTTCGATTTCAAATATTCGTCGGACGAGGAAAGGGGAACATTTATGTTACGGAAGTCCTGAATATCGCCGTCTTTCCCGCGCACGATGGTAGGAATTGTCGTATTGTTGTTCAATACCCGCAGGACAAGCGTCAGATCAGTATGCTCATCGGCATGGTTCAAGGAGCGCACGGCCTCTGCCCACACCTCCATTTTCTTATATTCCTCCGTACGTAAGTCTGATACCATAACTGCCGAAATCCATAACGAAGCGACAGCCAACAGTAAGGCAACGACTACCAACCAGACTTTAATGTTTCCAATACGGCTCCAGAAATGCATATCTTATTCCCGTCTCTTTTCTCATGATTCATATATAATAACGTATAAGCGCATGCCTTATTGCCAAACAAAGGGCATGTTTCTCAACTGAAGCCTAATGTCTCTTCCACATTTCCGCTCTCGTATTGATAAGATAAAGAATAAGAATGAAGTCCCTCTCCCAACTCCTTCTTTTCCTATCTGCCGCTGCAATAATAGCCCGCTCATGCAACACCCGATAAAAACAATGAGCGCATCAGCAGAGGTCCTGTCCCTCGACTGATGCGCTCAACTATTACAAACGGCGGCGACCTACTCTCCCACTTGCGCAGTACCATCGGCGCATACGGGCTTAACTGCTCTGTTCGGAATGGGAAGAGGTGGAACCCCGATGCTATAACCGCCTGAAATAAGGTTGACATATCA
>JBMNUT010000023.1:0-24219 GCA_050946375.1 Bacteroidaceae bacterium
AAAACGCTGTAAGATAATAGGATAGGTGCACTTTTGATTACTCATTATTATATAGTATGAGTAATTTCAAGCCCGAAAATACACTGTTTTACCGATAAACAAACCTCAAAAGAACGATAAGCAAACGGGCTTATCGTGCAAAAATCCATCGCATATACTCCAAAGCCGCAGCAGTAAAAGACAAAAGTGGCGGCCGTTTTCCCAAAAAGTACAGGCAGAAAAGCCCAATAGGCGAGAGGCTTTTTTTGAAGTCTACTGCAAATCGCATATTTTTGTAGGCAAAGAAAGAAGAAACCTCCTGCTACACCCTAACTTCAAACCGAGAAGGCAATAAGCAGAAAACATAAAGAACAATACATGAAATACACAGAAACTCCCCTGTAAGCCATAGCCCAAGAGTTTGGGACACGACCTCTCCGTACGGCTTCGGCAAAGCGGAATCATGCACCGCCTCTTCATGCGTGTCAAAACCCTGCAATCCATCGAGCAAAAATTGAAAGCAAAAGGCAACGCATACAGCCCGGACGGGAAACGACTGCAAGACCTTGTCGGCTTACGCATCGTACTTTATTTTCCCGAAGATGTAGACATTATTGCTTTCCATCTGAGCGGTGGAGAAATTGTGAAGGAAGTTGTCGACGAACTCGATGCCACTACTTTCCGCCCGCAACGGCTCAACCTGACCCTGCGCCTCCCCGAATCGAAACGGGAAGCCTTCCGCGCCGCGCTCCCCGCGCATTGCGCTGCGCTCATCAACGATACTTATGAAGTACAGATACGCACTGTCTTCTCCGAAGGATGGCACGAAGTGGAGCACGACTTGCGCTACAAATGCCGTTCCGACTGGGAAGGCTGCTCCACATACAGCCGTAAGCTGAACGGGATACTGGCCACGCTGGAAACTGCAGAATGGAGCATGCAAGTTCTCTTTCGTGAAATGGCCGAAAAACCGCATGGAAGGCAACTTCAGTGCCATGCTGCACTCACCCATCGCAACCAGCTTCCGCTTGACCACGACCATATTCTCTTTCTGGTGAACCGTATCGAAATACAAAATGAAGATATCTGCCCTCGAAAGTGAGGAAATCCAGCAACAATTCACCCACTTCTTCCAAAGCTAACCCCCTGCACGACTGGTTCGAAAGTGCAGCACCTATTATATATAAGGTAGTTTCTCTTTCAGGAAGTTGCTTAATCTTCGCCGAAGCGTTTCAACGGGCAGTAGAATCGGCTTGGGTTAGAGCAAGAATCTTCTTCTCCACCACCCAGTCATCCGGTGTCATTTGGGGCGAGGGTATGCGGCAAGTGCGTATAACATCTTCTGCGCAACAAGTATAATCATAGTATTTTCGTTCCTCTTCACTCAAGGCTTCAAGCGGTTTTAGCGCACCTTCGATCTGAAGAAACTCCTCACGCGCAATGCTATCGGAGTGCTTTACCAACAATATACGCCGGGCTATGGGGCTATGATTATAGTCGAGACAAGTGTAAAGCCCGCGCAAATAAGGAGGACGGTCATACATGGGCAGCTCGAGGAGTATATGAAACAATGTAAGCTGCGGAGGTTGGTTTTCATTGAATACGAGATAAAGATGGCTGAAGCTGTCCATCAGCGCAATTCCCCAATGAGTAGCGCCATAAGCACTGCGGTGACCGACTTCGGCATAACGACCGTTTTCAGCAGGGGCTATAAGATAAGGCTCGATCTTCAGGCGCGCACTGCCAGACGAGCGGCTGTAACTGATATAAGTACCGCTGATGTTGAACAGACGGTCGGCAGTTTGCTGCATATTACGCTCAATCTGTTGGAGTAACGGAGGCATGGAAGCGGCAGCAACCGCATCGTCGTCAGCTACGGCGGCAGGGGAATGAAAATCGGTGGTATAGAGTACGTCTTTCAAAGCGGCAAGCGAGCCCAGAAATTTCTTCTTCGAAACATTGTTGACCCATACGAGAGCCGCGCTAAGCGCCTCATCGACCGACATACCCTGCTCGATGTTCTTAAAATAAGTAGGGAATACAGTCGTATAAATGGCAGAGAGTACACTTGGAGCGATACCCGCTTTCTCTGCTATTTCTTTCATTCTTATCCCTTTTTGCCGGAGATAAGTTATCCGATCATACAAGGCCTGGAAGTCTTCCATCGGGGAATATCTGTGTATTTCGTTCTTACTTTTTATTTCGTAATGCAAAGGTATATTTGTTCACATTACATTGATGTTACATTCTCATATAATATATATTACTTTAACGTGAAAGACTTGTTGCATGAAGATTACTGAATTGTTACGGGTTTATGATTCTTATTTTATTCATTTCCCAGGCGAAAAGGGCGGCCTACTTTTGCGCCAGAATTTGAAAGACGAAAAGAAAGTTACTCTAAGCCTACAAAGAGATGAAGAATACATTGCTTTTGCCACACAAAAGACACTACCCGATGCCCGATTGGCTGTTTGTCCTCTGGGCCGGAGGCACGGCGCTTTTGTCCTATTCCCTGGTCTATGCCTTGCGCAAACCCTTTACGGCAGCCGAATTTGCCGGCCTGCAAGTATCCGGGATGGACTACAAAGTGGCGGTCAGCATTGTGCAACTGTTAGGCTACGTAAGCGCAAAATTATTGGGCATCAAGTTCATCTCCGAACTCAAACCCGAAGGGCGCCTGCGATTCATCATAGGCTCGGCGGCGCTGTCCGAGGTGTCCCTCATAGCTTTCGGACTGCTCCCGGCACCTTATAATATAGGGGCATTGTACTTCAACGGGCTCTCGTTGGGATGCATGTGGGGCGTGATTTTCAGCTTTCTCGAAGGCCGTCGCACGACAGACGTACTGGCAAGCATTATGGGCGTGAGCATGGCACTCAGCTCGGGGGTAGCCAAATCGATGGGACTGTTCGTGCTCCACGATCTGGGCGTCAGCGAATTCTGGATGCCCGCCTTGGTGGGAGCGGCAGCATTCCCGCTGCTTTGTCTGACAGGATGGATGATGACGCGCTTCCCGCGCCCGTCGGCTGCCGATATAGCCGCACGTTCACAACGGGTAACCCTCGACGGTTCCCAGCGCTGGGCTCTGTTCCGCCGCTTCATGCCCTTGCTGATTCTGCTGTTCGGCGCCAATCTGCTGCTCACCGTACAACGCGATGTCAAAGAAGACTTCATCGTATGTATCATCGATGTGAGTACGATTTCGTCATGGGCCTTTGCCCGGATTGATGCCATCGCCACGCTTCTCCTGTTGGGCATCTTCTCGCTGCTGGCCACATCGGGCAACCATCTTAAGGTACTCTGCTGCCTGCTTGCCCTGTCGACCTGCGGAATGGGAACCCTTGCCTTGCTGGGCGCAGAAGGAGGAAGCGCAGCTTTACCCACCACGACGTGGCTCTTCCTGCAAAGTTTCTGCCTCGATATCGCCTATCTGAGCTTCCAGACCATCTTTTTCGAACGCTTCATTGCCTGCTTCAGGGTAAAAGGAAACGTCGGTTTCTTCATCATTACAATCGACTTTGTCGGCTACCTGGGCACACTCGGGCTGCTGCTCTTCAAGGAACTGTGCGCCGCCCACGTAGACTGGGCCTCCTTCTACAACCACATGAGCCTGTACATCGGTATCAGCTGCTGCCTGGCCTTCACCGCCTCGATTGTCTAC
This sequence comes from Bacteroidaceae bacterium, assembly GCA_050946375.1. Classification (GTDB taxonomy): domain Bacteria; phylum Bacteroidota; class Bacteroidia; order Bacteroidales; family Bacteroidaceae; genus UBA1794. Next base: position 3,644 of record JBMNUT010000023.1, read on the forward strand.
ATCATTCAGGCCCGCAAGCGCAAAACCGGTCAGCAACCCGCCGAATCCGAGACGGAAGAGAACAGCGAAAACAAAGAAGAATTATACGTAATCAATACAGCACTATGAAAAAAATCGAATGTGTCATTCTCGACTGGGCCGGCACAGCCGTCGACTACGGATGTTTTGCTCCCGTGGCCGCCTTCGTCGAAAGTTTCAAAACGATGGGACTCACCGTTACACCCGCCGAAACACGGGCACACATGGGACTCACCAAGGTAGAGGAAATACGAGCCCTCTTCCGCGCAGAGCACGTAAGCGCACAATTCCGTGCCCAATACGGCCGCCCCTACGACGAAAACGACGTACAGACTTGCTACAGCGAGTTCCAGCGCATTCTCATGAGTTCCCTCCCCCGCTACTCCCAGCCCATAGCCGGCGTAGTAGAGACGCTCGACCTTCTGCGCGAAAAGGGCCTCACCATAGGCTCCACCACGGGCTACACGGACGAAATGATGCACAGCGTCATCCCCGCCGCCGCACAACGCGGATATTGGGTAGACGACTGCGTCACCTCCGACGGCCTGCCCGGCGGACGCCCCCACCCTTACATGATTTACAAGAACATGTGCGACCTGGCAGTGCCCTCGCCCCATTCCGTACTGAAGTGCGGCGACACGATAGCCGACATACACGAAGGCCTCAACGCCGGCGTATGGAGCGTAGGCGTCATCTTGGGCAGCAACGAACTCGCCCTGACCGAAGACGAAGTAAAAGCCATGCCCGCCCAGGAACTGCAGCAACGCATGTACGAGGTACGCTACCGCATGTATGCCGCCGGCGCACACTTCGTAATCGATACCCTCCGCGAGCTGCCCGACCTGATTGAAGCCATCAACCAACGCATGCAAAACCAATAATCCCTCACTCCGCACCGCACAACCAAAACACCGTATCAACTTAAAAAAAGAAAACGACATGAGACCTTACTTATTACTGACACCCGGCCCGCTGACCACGAGCGAAACCGTAAAAGAAGCCATGATGAGCGACTGGTGCACGTGGGACGAAGACTACAACGTGGGCATCGTTCAGGCCATCCGCAGCCAGCTCGTCCGTCTCGGCGCCTCCCGTCCCGACGACTACACCGCCGTACTCCTCCAAGGCAGCGGCACATACTGCGTGGAAGCCACCCTCGGCACCGCCATACGCCCCGACGACCATCTCCTCATCGCAGCCAACGGCGCCTACGGAAAACGCATGGGCACCATGGCCGACTACTACCACTTGCAATACCAACTGCTGCAGTTCGACGAGACGACCGCCGTAGACCCCGAAGTCATTGCCCGCCATCTCGACGCACATCCCGAAGTGAGTCACGTTGCCGTCGTACACTGCGAGACGACAACCGGCGTACTCAACCCCCTCGAGTCCATAGCCCGCATCGTCAAAGAGCGCGGCAAAATCCTCATAGTCGACGCCATGAGCAGCTTCGGCGGCATACCCATCGACCTTTCCGCCCTCGGCATCGACTTCCTCATCAGCAGCGCCAACAAGTGCATACAAGGCGTACCCGGATTCGGCTTCATCCTTGCCCGCCGCAGCCTGCTCCAAGCCTGCAAGGGAACTGCCCGCTCCCTCTCGCTCGACCTCTACGACCAGTGGCACACCATGGAAGAAGGCCACGGAAAATGGCGCTTCACATCGCCCACCCACGTAGTACGCGCCTTCCTCCAGGCCCTCCACGAGCTCGAAGCCGAAGGCGGAATCAGCGCCCGCCACGCCCGCTACTGCCAAAACCACCGCACCCTCGTCGACGGCATGCGACAGGCCGGATTCCAAACCCTCCTGCCCGATGCCATCCAGTCGCCCGTCATCACCTCCTTCCTCTACCCCACTTCCGACTTCGACTTCCCCGGCTTCTACCATCAACTCAAAGCCCAGGGCTTCGTCATCTACCCCGGAAAAATATCCCAGGCTCCCACTTTCCGCATCGGCAACATAGGCGATGTCTACCCCGCCGACTTCAGTCGCCTCGTTGAGACCATACGCCAGCTGCGTCCGTAGCCCCTGCCTTTCGGAAAAAGTGACCGATAAAAGAGAAAAAAGCTGCAGTGCTTTTTGCTGAAAGCACTGCAGCTTTTTGTCATTTCCTACGCACCTTTTTCCTCCTTCAGCAAGCCTTCGCGACCGAGTCCCCGGCACTCCCAGGCAAAAAGCGGCAACACTTCCCGAAAAAGACGCGGGTAGTTTTCAGGGAAAGTAGCGAGGTGTCAAAAAAAAATACCGCCTACTTTGGAAGGAAACAAAAAACTTTTTTCTATCTTTGCTTTCGCGAAGAAAGGACACGGCTCGGCATAGTCAAGGTGAAGTCCTTGTTTCCCTTTTGCCACTGCACTCGCCTTTGCGTATTTTTTGTTGCATCATTACCAATCTTATTACTCATGAAAAGACTCCTTCCCTGGCTCGCCGTACTCCTCCTGTGCGCCCCGGCCGCCCTGCAGGCCAAGCACCTGAAAATTAGACTCACCACCCCCGGCACACTCGCCGAGCAGATAAGCGAAGACGACCGCCGCACCACCGACCGCCTCACCCTCAGCGGACCGCTCAACGGAGCCGACCTTCGCTTCCTCCGCGCCCTGGCAGGCGGAAGATACGACGGCGGGAAAGCCGAAGGAACGCTGCGGCGCATAGACCTCTCGAAGGCTACCCTCGCAAGCGGGGGCGGCAGCTATATGGACATCGGCACGGAACTGACCGTGAAAAGCCCCGGCACCCTGCCGCCTTATCTCTTCTGCAACACGGAGATAGAGGAAATAGTTCTGCCCGAATCTGTCGACACGCTGGGCGAACACTCCCTGGCCCGAACCCGGCTGCGCCGCATCCGCCTGCCGGAAAACGCCGTGCTCTTGGCCCATTCCCTCCGCAGCAACGCGGAACTGGAAGAAGTCGTCTTCCCCGAAATCACCTGCGCCATCAATCCGAACGCCTTGGTCGAATGCCCCAAACTGCAGGAGATTCATATAAATAATGTAGTCTACATAGCCGCCAACAGCTTCCAGAATCTCGGAAACCTCCGCCACTGGGAAGTACGCGGCTGGCTCGGGCACATGGACGGCTGGTACACCGTGGCCAACTGCCCCCGGCTGGAGCGCATAGACTTCTGCGGCCCGGTCTTCTCCACGGGTGGGGATATCGTATTTGCCCGCTACCCCCGGTTGGAAACCGCCGTATTCCACGACGTCGTATGGAACACCAATTTCGGAAAAGCCGAAGACTGCCCCGCCTTTCGCGGCTATGAAACCCAAGGCCTCGTCTACGCTTCCGCCCATCCCGACTACATTCCTCTCCGGCCCGCCGCAGGTCCGGAGTCCGACAGCCGCTACGCGCACAACCTGAAGGAAGCCCGCACCATCTTCCAAGAGGCAGACTTGCCCTCCAAAGACTTGCCGGACTACGCCTCGCAGCACATGGCTTCCGTCTTCTACCAAGCCTCTCTCCGGGCTCTCCGCCTCGGCAATAAACAGGAGGGGCAGGACTATCTCGACCTCGCCCTCGCCGCCGGTTATTCCGACTGGGAAGAATTCTACGCCGACTCGTCCCTCATCCGCCGTATGCTCGGGGCAAAGGAGATAAGCCGCATCGAAATCCACTTCGACAGCGTACGCATGCAGGAAGACTACCTCTACATTCTCCGTCACACCCCGCCCTACCGCGCAGAAGACAAGGCGCACGAACCCTTCACCTACGCCCCGCCCACCGACAGCCTGCTGCGCGCCATCCGTACGGAGCTGCGCCTGGACAGCATAGCGGGAGAGGGAAACGACGAAGTGGCGCAGATAAAGAACCTTATGTACTGGCTGCACGACAAAATACGCCACGACGGTTCCTCCTCGTGGCCGGACTGTCCATACAATGCGCTGGCCCTCATCCGCCATGCCGAGCAGGAAAACCGCGGATACAACTGCCGTTTCCTCGCCATGATACTCAACGACTTGTATCTGGCCATGGGCTTTCCCTCGCGCTTCCTCACCTGCCAGTCGAAAGCCTACGACACGGACGGCGATTGCCACGTAATAAATATGGTATGGAGCCGCACCTTGGGCAAATGGATATGGATGGATCCCTCGTTTGCAGCCTACGTGACGGACGAAAACGGCCTCCTGCTCCACCCCGGCGAGGTGCGTGCCCGCCTCATCAGCGGCGCCCCGCTCGTCCTGAACGAAGACGCAAACTGGAATCACCAGTCGCGCCAGACCAAAGAAGACTACCTGGAGAACTATATGGCCAAGAACCTCTACCTCCTCTCCGCCCACGTCCGTAGCGAAAGCGAGTCCGAGAGTTTCAAACGTATCCTCAAGACTTCCGAAGTGGTGCTCACCCCCGAAGGATTCGACTATCGCTGGGGCGGAATCCTCACCACCGACAGCGCCTATTTCTGGCAGGCCCCGCCGCAGGAAGACAGCATCGAAGTGCGTCTCACGGGCACAGTCACGCTGTCCGAAGGCAGCGGAACGGGCCGTCTGCTCGTGGCCGAAAGCCCGGCCGACCTGCGCCTCGGCGGCACGAGGGAAGTGCCCGTCGTCAACAACCGTTTCGACTTTCTCCTACGCCTGCCCTACGAACAAGGCCTTGTCCTTCTGGCCGACCTGCCCGGGCAGACGGGTAATCCCGCCCCGTTCTTTGCCGAAGCGGGAACAACGCTCCACATCGACTATTCCGCCTATGGAAAAAGCCACATAAGCGGCGGCGGTCCGCTCAACGAGGCTTACCGCGCCTACCTCCGAACCTTCGAAGAAAAACGGGAAGCTTACCGCCCCATCGAAAAGAAGTTAGACGCCCTCGAACGGCAGGGCCGCCTCTACAGCCCCGCCGGCAAAGCTCTCGCCAAAGAATGGGATACAAAAAACGAACTATACGCTGCAGGCAAGATGGATCACGAGGCTTTCGGCGCCTTCCACGAGCGCTTCTTCCGCCAAAAAGACAGTCTGGAGAAGCAAAAAGCTTTCTACTCCCCAGCTTATTATGCGCTGGAAGAAAAGAAAACCGCTGTGACAGAATCACTCTACCGTTGGGTGAGAGAATGGACAGCCACACACCCCTCCACTCTCGGACTCTACGTGCTGAACGAAGACCTTTCCTACTACGAAGAACGCCTCTACGGCCACATTGACTCCACGGCTATCCTCTACCGTTCCACCTTTGCCCCCACTCTCGGCCGACACCCGTTAGCCCATCGTTTCCTGCTCGACCTGATGGGCAAAAACATGCGCCCCGGGATAAAATACCCCGACTATACGGTCACGGACCTGCAGGGCAAAATGCACAGCCTCAGTAGCCTGACACGAGGCAAGGTGGCACTCGTGGATCTCTGGACCTGGTGGTGCAGCCCCTGCCGCAGGGATTCCAAGAAAATCATCCCCCTCTATGAAGAATTCGCCCCGCGCGGCTTCACAGTGGTAGGCATCGCTCACGAAAGCGGGAGCTCCGAACAGACCCGTGCGGCAGTGCAACAGGACGGATACCCTTGGTTGCAGTGCATAGACACGGCGGCACCGAGCGAAATCTGGCAGCGTCACGGCTGGAGATACGTGGCCGGCGGACAAATCCTCCTGGACAAAGACGGCACCATCCTCAAGATCCGTCCTACGGCCGAAGAGGTACGCAAAATACTCGAGGCCAAACTCTGAGTTTCCATCACGACCAGTCGCTCCGCAGGAAGGCGGAACGATGACTCCCTTGTAAGCCCGTTTGCGCAAGAGCAAGTGGACCATCCCGTAAAACCGCCTCATGAATCTGCGAAAAGCAGCAGTGCTTTTGACTGAAAGCACTGCTGCTTTTTGTCATTTCCCGCGCACCATTTTCACCATTTATAGGTATTGCCCGCCCCACCCCCGCAGGCTACCTTTGCCTCCGATAAACCACATACGCCCATCATACCATGCAACACACCAAAGACCCCATACAGCAACGCATCCTCGAGAGTGCCGAGGCTGTATTCGCCCGGCAAGGCTTTGCCCGTGCCACCATGCGCGAAATAGCCACACGCTCCGGAGTCAGCACCAGCAACATCTACAACTACTTCTCCAGCAAAGACGAAATATTCTGCACCCTCGTGCGCCCCGCAGCCCGCAATCTCCACCAGATTCTCGAGCGACACCACGGCAAACACGGCGCCGACATACTAAACATGTACCGGGAAGAGTACATCGCCCAAGAGACCGAAGCCTACATCAGCCTCATCCTCGCCCGCCGCAGCCAGCTCCACCTGCTCCTCTTCCGCGCCGAAGGCTCCTCGCTTGCCCGCTTCCGCGAAGAATTTACCGACAAAAGCACCCGCCTCGTTCAGGACTACCTGCGCACCATGCAGCAGAAACACCCTCAACTCTCACTCTGTTTCACCCCCTTTTCCATTCACTTGCACACCGTCTGGATGTTCACCCTGATGGAAGAAATCATCGCCCGACACATACCCCCAGGCCAGATACGGCAAATCGTCACCGAATACATGAAGTTCGAAACCTACGGATGGAGGGAGCTAATGAAAAAGTAGCTCCCTCCTTTTTTTGTGAACATTCCGGAGGAACGTTCGTTTTTCCCACTCCCTTCCTGCGAGGAGCGCAATGCCTTCCCGAAGCAAGCGAACGGGAAACGACTTCTCCCCGGTACAAGTCCCCCACAGAAGAGCAGAACAAGAAACCAATAACAACAATCACTAATTTCAAAAAAACACTATGAGTACTTTACAAAAACTGATTCCCTACATGGGCAGCCGCCGCATACTGCTGCCCGTAGCCACAGCCCTCTCCGCCCTGAGCGCCGCCATGGGCATGCTTCCCTACCTCTTCATCTGGCTCATCGCCAAGCAACTTCTTGCCCCCGGCGGCATCCCGACAGCCGCCACCGCCTCCGTAAACACCTACGCCTGGTGGGCCATGGGCACTGCCGCCGGCAGTATCATCGTCTACTTCATTGCTCTGGCCGCCTCGCACCTGGCCGCCTTCCGCGTCGAGTCCAACCTCCGCCGCCAAGCCATGACACGCGTGCTGCAAAAGCCCTTAGGCTTCTTCGACGTACACCCCAGCGGACGCATCCGTAAGGTTATCGACGAAAACGCCAGCATCACCCACACTTTTCTCGCCCACCAGCTGCCCGACCTGGCCGGCACGCTGCTCGTTCCGCTCGTAGCCCTGGGCTTCATCCTCTGGTTCGACTGGCAACTCGGGCTTGCCTGCATCCTTCCCCTCATAGGTGCCGTAGCATTGATGAGTTACATGATGGGGCACAGCGGAAAAGAATTCCTCCAAAAATACATGGCCTCCCTCGAAGAGATGAATACGGAAGCCGTTGAGTACGTGCGCGGCATACCCGTCGTAAAAGTATTCCAGCAAACCATCTACACCTTCAAGAGATTCCATCGGAGCATACTGGCCTACAACAAAATGGTGCAAGCCTACACCCGACTGTGGGAAGTGCCGATGAGCCTTTACACCGTAGTCGTCAACGGATTCGTCTTCTTTCTCGTCCCGACCGCCATCCTCCTCATCGGACACGCAGGCAGCAATTATACCGAAGTGCTGCTCGACTTACTCCTGTTCGTACTCATCACTCCCGTATTTTCCGAGAGCATCATGCGCTCCATGTACCTGAGTCAGTCGGCCAACGAAGCCGGCGAGGCCCTCAAGCGGCTCGACCTTCTTCTCGACTATGAGCCTCTCTCTGCCCCCGCGCAGCCCAAACGCCTGAACGGCAACTTCAGTATCAGCTTCGAGCACGTCAGCTTTTCCTACCCCGGCACATCGCAAAAAGCCATCGACGACATCAGTTTCACCCTGCCCCAGGGCAAAACTTACGCCCTCGTAGGCCCCTCCGGCAGCGGAAAGACAACCATCGCACGGCTCATTCCCCGGTTTTGGGAAGCCGGTGCCGGACACGTTCGCATCGGCGGCACCGACGTCAGAGAAATAGACCCCGGCGAACTGATGCAACAAATATCCTTCGTCTTCCAGCACACCCACCTTTTCAAGACAACCCTACTGGAGAACATCAAATACGGCAACCCCGATGCTACCGAAGCCCAAGTGCAACAAGCAATCGACCGTACCCAGTGCCGCGAAATCATCGACAAACTGCCTCAAGGCCTCAACACCCGTATCGGAGCCGACGGCACCTACCTCTCCGGAGGCGAGCAACAACGCATTGCACTGGCAAGGGCCATGCTCAAAAACGCACCCATCATTCTCCTCGACGAGGCTACCGCCTTCGCCGACCCCGAGAACGAATATCAGATACGCTGCGCCCTGAAAGAACTGACACGCGGAGAAAAAACCGTTCTCCTCATCGCCCACCGGCTATCCACCGTAGTCGATGCCGACCAAATCCTCGTAATTGACCAAGGAAAAATAGCCGAACAGGGCACTCACCAGTCACTCCTCGAGCAAAATGGCCTCTATGCCCGCATGTGGACCGAGTACCAACACGCGACCGACTGGACTATCAACCAACAATAACAGCAACGACAATTCCTCAAATTCCAACCACAATGATTAAAATCATCCAAAACCGTTTTGCCCTCTCCGAGCGAGGGGCACGCGACTTCCTAAGAGGTACTCTCCTCACCACTCTGCTCAATCTGGCGCTCATGCTGTCGGCCGTCTATCTTTTCCTCTTCCTCGACGACTATCTGAGCCCCCTGTTCAATCCCGGCGCTACTCCCCTGCGAGGCATAGTCTATTACCTTCTGCTCGCTCTTGCCTTCCTTCTGTTCACTTTCCTCATTGCCCGGATTCAGTATCGCAGTACCTTTACTACCGTCTACGACGAGAGTGCCACCCGGCGCATTACCCTGGCTGAGAAACTGCGCAAGCTGCCTCTTTCCTTCTTCGGGGAGAAAAATCTCTCCGACCTCACCGCCACAATCATGGAAGACTGCACAGATCTCGAACATACCTTCTCCCATGCCGTTCCTCAGCTCTGTGCCTCTCTGCTCAGCACTACCCTCGTAGCCATTGCCATGGCCTGCTACAATCTACCACTCACCCTCGCCCTTGTCTGGGTAGTTCCCATTGCCTTGCTGATATTACTCGGCGCGCGCCGCAAAATGAAGCAAGACAACACCCTCCATTACGAGAGCCGCCGCGCCGTCAGCGAGCACATACAGGAAGGATTGGAGGCCATGCAGGAAATCAAAGCCTACCACCAGGAAGCAAGTTATCAGGCACAACTCGACCGCCTCATCCGCACCGATGAGCACACCAACATCCGCGGTGAACTAACTACCGGCGTCCTCGTCAACGGCGCCCAAAGCCTTCTCAAGCTCGGGCTTGCCAGCCTCATCCTCACCGGGGTACACATGCTTCAGGCCGGCAACCTCACGCTTCTTCCTTTCCTACTCTATCTCATCATAGGCTCCCGCATCTACACTCCAATCAACGAAGTGCTCAACAATCTGGCCGCCCTCTCTTACCTCGACGTACGCATCCGCCGCATGCGCCAAATCGAGAACCTTCCCATCCAGCAAGGCAGCACTCAGTTCGCCCCGCGAAGCTACGACATCGAATTTCACCACGTCAGCTTCGCTTACCACGACGGCACTCCTGTCCTGAACGACGTCAGCTTCACCGCACACCAAGGTACCATCACCGCCCTTGTCGGCCCTTCGGGCAGCGGAAAGAGCACGGCCGCACGCCTTGCCGCACGCTTCTGGGATCCCCAACAAGGATACATTACTCTCGGTGGGCACGACATCAGTCACATCGACCCCGAAACACTTCTCCGTCATTTCGCCATCGTTTTTCAGGAAGTCACACTCTTCAACGCCAGTGTTGCCGATAACATCCGCATCGGCCGCCGGGATGCTACCGACGAAGAAGTCATGCACGCTGCACGCCTCGCGCAGTGTGATTCGTTCGTCCGCAAGTTGCCTCAAGGCTACCAGACCCTCATCGGCGAAAACGGCGAGAAGCTATCCGGCGGCGAACGCCAGCGCATTTCCATAGCCCGGGCTCTACTCAAGGACGCACCCGTTGTACTCCTCGACGAAGCAACCGCCTCACTCGACGTGGAAAACGAAACGCACATTCAGGCTGCCCTCAGTACCTTAGTACGTCAGAAAACCGTGCTCATCATAGCACACCGCCTGCGCACCGTAGCCAATGCCGACCAGATTGTCGTACTCAACGACGGCAAAGTCGTAGAAACCGGCAAACCTGCTGACCTAAAGCGCCGCGACAGTCACTTCGCGCGCATGCTCCGCCGCCAACGCGACGAAGCCATTTGACCCGCCCTGCGCCATACCGTACGCATCCAACACAAGCGAGAAGGGGAAGAAAACAGCATCCTGCACAAACCCATTCCTTCCCCCTCTCGCTTTTTTCCTATTCCCCCTTCCACAATTCCCTTTCATCCCTTTCCAAAAACCCTTGCATCAATTACAAAATTCATGCAGTAGTTTTATAAAAAACATCCCGCCCTTTTTATAAGGACGGGATATATTAACCGCTTACCCGATAGGGGCGAATATTTTTTCCTCGTAGGAGAATTATTTCATAATCTTCAGTCTTCTTCCGGCACGTATGCTGGTTCCGCGCAAACCATTCCAGCGCTTGAGCTGAGAGACACTGACACCGTAACGTTTAGCTATGGTGGAAAGCGTTTCGCCACGACGTATGCGGTGATAACGCACGGACGACTTTTTCTTCGTTGCAGTAGTGGTGGTCGTACTCTTCTGCGTAGCAGTCGTGGTAGCCTGCAAGGAAGCCTCGGTGGAAAGGCGCGAAGGATTGGCATAAGTATCAGCCATGTAGTTGTAAACCGAGTCGCCCAGCAACAGGAAGCGCACTATATGCTCCTCGGGAAGGCGCAGACTATAATTGCCATCAGGTATGACATCGGCCTTATACTGAGGATTGAGGGCACGCACGGCTTCTATGTCGAGTCCGCATGCCCCGGCTATCTGCTCAAGATGAAGCCGTCGGCCGACCATGAGCGTATCACTTTTGAAGCTAAGATCAGCCTCCATGGGGCTTATTCCATGCTCGCAATAGTAGTTCATGACGTAATTTGCGGCAATGAAGGCAGGCACATAGCCACGTGTCTCACGGGGCAGATAAGAATAGATTTGCCAATAATCTTTTGCCCCGCCGGCGCGATGAATGGCTTTATTCACGTTTTGCGGACCACAGTTGTAGGCAGCCAGCGCAAGAGTCCAGTCGCCGAAGATGTGATATAGGTCGCGCAAGTAGCGCGCGGCAGCATAGGAGGACTTGATGGGGTCGCGACGTTCGTCGAGAAGACTGTTGGTCGTCAAGCCATACTGCTGCGCGGTGGTAATCATAAACTGCCAAAGGCCGGTAGCTCCCACGCGGGAAACGGCCGTAGGATTAAGCGACGATTCGACGATAGGCAGATATTTGAGCTCAATGGGCAAGCCGTAGGCGTCAAGAGCCTCTTCGAATATAGGAATATAGAAGTTGGCGGAAGCCAATAAGTACGACACTTGTCTCCGTCCCTGCTTGGTGTAGGCATCAATACATTTGCGCACTACGCTATTGTAAGGCATGGGAATGACGGTAGGAAGAAGCGCGAGACGCTCAGCGATGACCGAGTCGGGCGTATAAGGGTCGGCGTCTGCAGGCGTACACTCGTCGGGGAAATGAAGAAACTTCTGCGCACTCCACTGGCGGAGAATACTGTCGATGTCGGCAAGCATGCCGTCGGGTATGAGAAAGTCGTCGTCGGCTGTGACAGCGGCAGTAACTGCAGAAGTGTCGGCCGGCAAGGAGGTAGCCCAAACGGCGTGACTCGCGGGTAGAAGAGTAAGGAGGGTTATAATCAGGGTCTTCTTCATGATGATATTTCTGGTGTATGTATCTCTATGTATATATGTATGTTCAGAAGTTTACGCTGCACTGAAGGCTCACGGAGCGGTTGTTGGTGTGCCTGTCGAGGTTGACGGTCGGACTAAGATGCATGGATATGTCGGGAGTAATGTCGAAGCTACTCAGCTCGGCATCGACATAGGCATCGATGATAGACACGACGTAAACCGCAATAAAGGCTATAATACTGAGGTCCCGCTGGCGCCGGAAAGCGTTGCGCTTGTTGCGGAAAACAGACTTGAGCCAGTCTTCGCGCCCCTCGGTACGATAGTTGATGGGAAGAAAATCGAGGTAACTATCGGTCTTGGGGTCGTCGTCCATGATGTCGAGGTAGGCTTGGGAATAATCATCATAGTACTTGGTATTCCAGGAAAGCGCATAGGCGCATCCGAGAAATCCGCCGTAAATGATGGGTAACTTCCAGAACTTCCGGTTGTATATCTGTCCTGCTCCGGGGAATATGGCAGCAAGCCAGGTCGCTTTCCGCGAGTCAGGTATGAAGGCCTGTTTGATAGTTTTGGCAAGTGCCTGTGCAGCCGAGTCGAGTTTTTGCTCTGCCTTACGATTGGGCGCATAGAGGAGCATACTGTCACCGACTGCCGGATTATCGAGCTGCCGGAGGCTGTCGGCGACAAGAGTATCGGCGGCAGCACCAGCGGCATTCGCCTCCCGTTTGCGCTCGGCACGCGACTTGGCGGGAGGTATGCTGTCGGCAGTAGCCGTATCAACTGTGGCAGCTCGCTTCAGGGTGGCACGCGCTGCTGCGGTAGTGTCCGGCTCCTGGGGAAAAGCGGCGGCACGTGCGGAAAGCGGCTGCAAGGCTGCTATGAAAAAGGCGAGCAGCAGCGCGCAAAGAGGATGCGTATATTTCAGCTGGCGACTCATTCTTTCAGTTTGTCGAAGAGTGCAATGATGCGTTCGAGGTCTTGTTCGTTTTCGAAAGCAAGGGTTATTTTGCCTTTTCCCTGTGCATTGCAAGTGAGCTGCACGGGAGTTTGGAAATAGCTTGCCAAGTGTTCGCGCAAGAGGGCGAAGTCGGCATGTGCCTTGTCAGAGGTGCTTTTGGGCTTGGCCGCAGTTTGTTTTTTCAGCGTAGCCAACGACTCTCCGGCATTAAGCCCCTTGACGAGTTCTTCCACCTTACGCACGGAGTATTTTTCGTGGAGTATGTCATTGTAGAGCTTCATCTGCAATTTGGGGTCATCGAGCGCAATGAGAGCCCGTGCGTGCCCCATGTCTATCTCTTTGTTCTGGAGTCCGACCTGTATTTGTGCGGGCAACTTGAGCAGACGCAGATAGTTGGCTATGGTCGTGCGCTTCTTGCCGACGCGGTCGCTGAGCCGCTCCTGGGTGAGTCCGTACTGCTCGATGAGATGTTGATAGGCAAGCGCGATTTCCAAGGAGTTAAGGTCTTCGCGCTGAATGTTCTCGATAAGCGCCATTTCCATCACGTTTTCGTCGTCGGCGGTGCGGATGTATGCGGTAATGGTCTTCAGCCCTGCCAGCTGGGAAGCCCGGAAGCGACGCTCGCCGGCTATAATCTGGTATTGCCCGGCATCTATTTTGCGCAAAGTGATGGGCTGTATGATGCCTATTTCGCGTATGCTGTCGGCCAGTTCCTGCAGCGACTCGGGGTCGAACTCACGGCGTGGCTGGTCGGGATTGGGCACAATCTTGGAGAGTTCGACCTCGTTGATGGAGGAGGAACCTTGCGTCTTTATTTCGTCGGTGCTGATGAGTGCGTCGAGCCCTCTGCCCAGTTGGAATTTCTTGTGTACTGCCATGTTTGTTATCTCTCCCTATTGTTAATGTTTCAGGCTTCCGCATTGCCGTTCTGAGGCTGCTGGGCACTGCGTTCGTTGCGGCTGATGATTTCTTTGGCCAGAGCCAGATAATTGCGCGAGCCGGCCGAGTCGGCATCGAAGAGTATGGAGGGCTGACCGTGGCTCTGCGCCTCGCTGATTTTCACGTTGCGCTGAATGACCGTTTCGAATACAAGTTCCTGGAAATGGCGCTTTACCTCGTCGTAGACCTGATTGGCCAGTCTGAGGCGTGAGTCGTACATCGTCAGCAGAAAGCCTTCTATTTCGAGAAGGGGGTTCAAACGGGTTTTGATGATTTTAATGGTATTAAGCAACTTGCTGATGCCTTCCAATGCGAAATATTCGCACTGCACGGGGATGATGACCGAGTCGGCGGCCGTCAGCGCGTTGACGGTGATGTTGCCCAACGAAGGGGAACAATCGATGAGCACATAGTCGTATTCATCTTTCAGGGGCTTGATCAGATTATACATCTTGCGCTCGCGGTTATCCTGCTTGAGCAGCTCGATTTCGGCCCCCACCAGGTCGATGTGGGAAGCAATGATGTCCAATCCCTCGATATCCGTAGTGTAAATAGCTTCATGCGGGTCCACTTCCCCCATAATGCATTCGTAAATGCTGCATTCCACTTCTTTGATGTCCACGCCCAGCCCGGAGGAAGCGTTTGCTTGCGGGTCGGCATCGATGACAAGTACCTTCTTTTCCAACGTTGCCAGCGAAGCGGCTAAGTTAATGGTCGTAGTGGTTTTCCCCACTCCGCCTTTTTGGTTTGCCAATGCGATTGTTTTTCCCATTATAATCTGTGCGTTTTTTTCTTTTCCGGCACAAAGGAACGGATTATTTCATTTCCCTCATTCGTCCAAGAGGCCAGAAAAGCCTCATCTGTTGATAAGTCGCTTTTTTGTGGATAACGGGGGCAAAGATAGTTTTTTTCCACGGAACGCGTTTCATCTGCGTGGAACATTTTTAATCAGCCTGCGCCTCTTTCACATTCTTTCTTTGCAAAGCCGCCCTTTTTCCCTATCTTTGCCCAAAGAAAAGTACAGGAGCTTTTCACGAAAAGCCCCGCCGCTTCGTCCGAAAAGTGCCTGCACCTCCCAAGCAAAGCCCTTTCCTTAATACAAATAACTCCATATGAGACGTCCTCTGATACTTATATCGAACGACGACAGTCTGCTGGCCCGCGGTATCAACGAGCTGGTGCGCTTCGCCAGTTCGTTTGGCGACGTTGTCGTTGTCGCCCCCGACCGTCCACGCTCCGGCGCAGCCGGAAGCATCACTTCCGCCAAGCCCGTACGGCTGAAACTCGTACACCGCGAACCATGGATGCAGGTATATTCCTGCACCGGAACGCCCGTCGACTGCATCAAGCTGGCCAAATACGCCCTGCTCCAGCACAAGCCCGACCTGATTCTGGGAGGCATCAACCACGGAGACAACTCGGGTATCAACGTGCACTACTCAGGCACGATGGGCATAGTCATGGAAGGATGCATCTGCGGCATACCGTCCATCGGATTTTCCATCGACGACCACCGGCCGGAAGCACGCTTCGACCACTGCGAACAAGTCATAAAAGACCTCATCGGCAAGGTGCTGGCCGAAGGACTGCCCAAGGGAGTTTGCCTGAACGTGAACTTCCCCGCCGAAGGCCCCCTGCAAGGCGTACGCCTCTGCCGCCAGTCGTGCGGACAATGGATCAACGAATGGATCGAGCGGGAGCACCCCAAAGGCGGAAAATACTACTGGCTCACGGGCAACCTCTCCATCGAAAACCCGGAAGACACCGACACCGACCACTACGCCCTGCAGCACGGCTACGCAGCCATTACGCCCATCCGCATCGACCTCACGGCATACGACGCATGGGAGCAGCTCAACAAAACGTTCATCGACCCACAATGAAATACTACCTCATAGCAGGCGAAGCCTCAGGCGACCTGCACGCCTCACGCCTGATGCAGGCACTCAAGGCGGAAGACCCCGAAGCCGAATTCCGATTTGTAGGAGGGGACATGATGGCCGCCTGCGGAGGAACATGCCTCAGGCACTACAAGGAAATTGCCTACATGGGATTCATTCCCGTGCTGACCCATGCCCGCGTCATACTCAAGAGCATGCGCCAGTGCAAGGAAGATGTGCTCCGCTACCGGCCGGACTGCCTGATTCTCATCGACTACCCCGGCTTCAACCTCTCCATAGCGCAGTACGTCAAGGCAAACTCCGACATACCAGTCTACTACTACATATCGCCCAAAATATGGGCCTGGAAGGAACATCGCATCAAAAACATCAAGCGCGACATCGACGAGCTGTTCTCCATTCTCCCCTTCGAGACCGACTTTTACCGGAAACACGATTATCCCATCCACTACACAGGCAACCCCACCCGCGACGAGACGGCTGAATTCCTGGCCCGTTACGACGAAGATTTCACCGCATTCTGCACCCGAAACGGCCTGCGAGAGCAACCCATCATCGCCCTTCTGGCAGGCAGTCGGAAGCAGGAGATAAAGGATAATCTGCCGCGCATGTTGGAGGCTGCCCGCAAGTTCCCCGGCTATCAATGCGTCGTAGCCGGCGCGCCGGGACTGACACTGGCCGATTATGCCCCCTACCTGGGCAAAAACCGCCACAGCACGCCATCGGTCAACCCGACCATACTCTACGGAGAAACCTATCCCCTGCTCGTCCACAGCACGGCAGCCATGGTGACTTCCGGAACAGCTACGCTCGAAGCCGCACTCCTGCGCTGTCCGCAAGTCGTATGTTACTACGCACCGCTCGGACCGCTCGTACGCTTGCTGCGGAAAATGTTGCTGAAAGTGGAATACATATCCCTGGTCAATCTGATTGGCGGCCGGGAAATTGTCAGCGAACTTGTAGCCGACGAAGCAAATCCCGAGCGCATCGCCCAAGAAATCAGCCGGCTTCTCCCCGGACAGCCGCAAAGGGAAGAGATGCTGAAAGGCTACGACGAAGTCATACGCCGCCTGGGGCAGCCCGGCGCAGCGCAGCATACGGCCCGCGCCCTGCTGCATTGCCTCAGGGAGCAGAAGGCAACCCGCTGACGCCTCTCCCTGAGGTCGCTGATTTTTCCCTTGCAGGAAAATGGGAAAAGTCTTGCATCCGTTTCCAAAAAGCAGCAAGACTTTTTCGGAAAACCCTTTGTGCAGATTATGCAAACAGTCGTAATACATTTTCGGACTACTTGCATTTATTATACCGATTACGCTTCACTCTCGTAGGCAGAAATAGGATGCAACTCGGCATAGTCAAGTCGAAAACTGCGTTTTCGTTTGCCACAACTCCCGCCTTTCACTATCTTTGCCCCAATACTTACGCCACTTCTACCAGAAAGAAGCGTAACTAAAAAAGGAATTCAACTGTAGAAACTGAAAATTACCCCATGCCGAACATCTCCATACGCGGCAACGAAATGCCCGAATCGCCTATCCGCAAACTGGCTCCACTGGCAGACGACGCCAAAAGACGCGGAATAAAAGTCTATCATCTCAACATCGGGCAACCTGACCTGCCCACTCCTCCGCAGGCAATAGAAGCCATCCGGAACATCGACCGTACTATTCTGGAATACAGCCCCAGTGCCGGATACAGGAGCCTGAGGGAGAAGCTGACTGGATACTATGCAAAATTCAATATCCAGCTCGATGCCGACGATATCATCATCACCGCAGGAGGCTCGGAAGCGGTACTTTTCTCGTTTCTGGCCTGCCTGAATCCCGGCGACGAAATCATCGTTCCCGAGCCGGCCTATGCGAACTACATGGCTTTTGCCATTTCCGCTGGAGCCGTCATACGCACCATCGCCACGACCATCGAAGAAGGTTTCGCACTGCCTAAGGTGGAACAGTTCGAAGAACTCATCAACGAGCGCACGAAGGCCATACTCATCTGCAACCCGAACAACCCCACCGGCTATCTGTACACCCGCCGGGAGATGAACCGCATTCGCGACATCGTGAAAAAGTACGACCTTTTCCTCTTTTCCGACGAGGTGTACCGCGAATTCATCTACACCGGTTCGCCCTACATCTCGGCCTGCCACTTGGAAGGCATCGAGCAAAACGTAGTACTCATCGACTCTGTCTCGAAACGCTACTCGGAATGCGGCATACGCATCGGCGCCCTCATCACAAAGAACGAACAGGTGCGGCAAGCCGTCATGAAGTTTTGCCAGGCACGCCTCAGTCCTCCCCTCATCGGGCAGATAGCTGCCGAAGCATCCATCGACACACCGGAAGAATACCTGCGCGAGACATACGACGAATATGTAGAACGCCGGAAATGCCTGATCGACGGTCTTAACCGAATACCAGGCGTATACTCGCCCATACCCATGGGAGCTTTCTACACGGTGGCCAAACTGCCGGTGGACGACAGCGACGAGTTTTGCGCATGGTGTCTGTCCGACTTCAACTACGAAGGCGAGACAATCTTCATGGCACCGGCTTCCGGCTTCTATACTACCCCCGGAACAGGGAAAAACCAGGTGCGCATTGCCTACGTTCTGAAGAAAGAAGACCTGACAAGGGCACTGTTCATCCTGAAAAAGGCCCTCGAAGCATACCCCGGACGTACCGAATAATCTGACATAAGGCTTTCTCGGAGAATACCCAATGACCAACCTGCCTTTATTCCTTGCACGCCGCATCCACCACGGAGAACAAGCTGACGCCTCCGGCCGGAAACGGCAGATTTCCCGTCCGGCCATACGCATTGCGACCATTGGCGTAGCCATCGGAATAGCAGTCATGCTGCTTTCGCTGTCGGTGGCCGCCGGCTTTAAAAGCGAAGTCAAACAACGGATTTCTGGTTTGGGATGCCACATACAGATAACCAACTACCAAGCGGTTTCCGAATTTCAAAGCATCCCCATACATTACAGCGATACGCTGCTCGAACAGCTGTACGAATTGCCCGACATTAGCCATGTACAGCGTTACTCGCTGTGCAGCGGCGTACTGATGAACGACGAATCGTTTCAGGGCATACAGCTAAAAGGTATCGGGCAGGACTACGACACCACTTTCTTTGCCCAATGCCTGGAGGAAGGAAGTTTCCCGCGGTTCAGCGACAGCGTATCGTCGAATCAGATTCTCATCTCGCAAACCGTAGCACGCAAGCTGCAACTACATGTGGGCGACCGCATCGCAGCCTATTTTCTGGGAGGCGGACAGCAACTACGGGCGCGAAAATTCAAAGTAGCCGGTATCTTCCAAACTCATTTCTCTTCGATCGACGAACAACTGGTCTTGACCGATTTGCGCACGGCCAATCGGCTCAACAACTGGAACAACGGACAAATCTCCGGATTGGAAATCACCTTGGATTCCGATGCTCCGCTCGCTCCGTACACCGAACTGCTCCGTACAATCTACGACCGGCAGAACGACGGCCAAGGGAATTTCATGCGCGTGCAAAACGTGGAAGAACTCAATCCGGGCATCTTTGCATGGCTCAGCCTGCTGGATACGAACGTATGGGTTATTCTCATCCTGATGACGGGCATTGCCAGCTTCACGATGATATGCGGCCTGCTCATCCTCATTCTGGAACGCACCTCTACAATAGGACTGCTCAAGGCACTCGGCTGCTCCAATCGCACTTTACGCACTACTTTCCTCTACCTGGCGCTTTATCTGGCAGGACGCGGAATGCTGTGGGGCAATGCCGTGGCACTCGTCCTTTACTTCATACAGCGGAAATGGGCGTTGTTCCGGCTCGATCCGGAGACTTACTATACGGATCATGTACCGGTTTTGCTTGATATACCCACATTCCTCCTGCTGAATATAGGGGCTATCATCGTAGCGGTACTGATGCTTTTGGGGCCTTCCCACCTGGTAAGTCGCATTAGCCCGGCACGCGCAATTCGATACGAATAGTGCCGTAGAATTTCCTCCATAAGTCAAAAACCGGAAGATTGAAGCAAAAAATAGCGCAAATGCTTTGGTTAATATAAAACTATTGCTACCTTTGCAGCCGCAAATCAAAAGTTAAAGGGGATCAGACCTACTCCTACAAGATTAAAAAGGAAGTTTGGGTGAGTGGCTGAAACCAGCAGTTTGCTAAACTGCCGTACGGATTTCCCGTACCGGGGGTTCGAATCCCCCAGCTTCCGCAAGAGAACGTGTCAGAAATGATACGTTCTCTTTTTTATTTTGGTTCAACGTAGAAACAGCAGATCAACAGGATCAACGTAAAAAACTGAGGTGCAAATCCGATAAACTCGTATCTTTGTCCCCAACGAATTAACATTACCTGCAGTTATACGGTTACTGCTTCCTTCTTCCGGAAGGGACATTGGTTTATTTCTTCATCCCGGATGTAAAGGAAAGCAGTACGGAAATAGTGATTTACTTGGAAGAGAGAAACGAGGTTCCTCTGGATACTACTTGAACATGAAAGTGAAAAGCAAGGAGGATTATGAGCCGATAGCGGTCCAGGACTTCCCGGTTCATGGCAAATAAGCTGCAAGCGTCTGGAGTTTCTCTTCAACATGGACGGTGAGCTTCTCGAGCATCAGTACCGCAACCATTGGGCTATAGAGGGGAAGCATATTCTCATATATAACTAACGTCGCAAATAAAGCCTCTCCGATGCCCGTAGGAAGAATTACAGTCAGTAGCAATACCCCAATACCCATAACACAAAATAGGCCTTAAGGAAACACATTACATATAATCCGGCTATTTCCCAATCCCTCTCCCCGTTCCTTCCTTTCCCATCTGCCGCTGCAATAATAGCCCGGTCATGCAACACCCGACAAAAACAATGAGCGCATCAGCAGAGGTCCTATCCCTCGACTGATGCGCTCAGATCTAATAAACGGCGGCGACCTACTCTCCCACTTGCGCAGTACCATCGGCGC
>JBMNUT010000024.1:0-16936 GCA_050946375.1 Bacteroidaceae bacterium
CCCCAAATGGATTAAAAATCAATAAAAGCGTTAAATCTTCACTCTTTAGAATGTACCCTTAAATGTTATGACCATATTTCTGACTTATTACTTTTAAATTATTGAGTAATAATCGGTTATAAATACAATTCATGTTCGTCTCTTGAGTCAGTGACGCTTGGCGAATCGATTGCAAAAATAGGGGATTATACATTTTATAGTTGTGATTCTCTTGAATCCATAGTATTCCCTAATTCGGTTACAGAGGTGGGAAACTATGCATTTAGTGGTTGTATTTCTCTTTCTACTATAAAGTTTAATTCTGCTTTATCCTCTATTGGTGGAAGTGCGTTTCAGAATTGTTCTTCTTTGAAGACGATTGAATTACCGACTCAATTGGTTACTATCGGAGACGATTGTTTTGCTGGAACTGGTCTTTTGTCATTATCAATACCGAATAGTGTAGAAAGTATAGGTTCTAATGCTTTTCCGAAGACTATAGAGAAACTGATTATTGAGGATGGAGATACGCCTCTTTTGTTTCCTGCAGGTCCTGCAGATGGAACGACGCAGGTATTTTCTAAGTATGTTGATGGGAAGAAAGTACAATATAGATTCAAATATTATTATGGATATTTTCATAATTTTAAAATAAAAGATTTATATATAGGGCGAAATCTTTCCAGTAAACAGAATTTTACGTTAAGTGGTGGTGTAGGTGTCGATCCTTATGTCGTTACTAGCTACGATGGACCGTTTGCTAATTTATCTTATTTGGAACGGTTGACTATAGGGAAAGGAGTCTCGGAACTCGGAGCGAAAGAAGCAGTGGAGATTTCTGAACTACAAATCAATTCATCACCCAGTTCGTTTAATGACTGTGATGCTCTTGAAACTGTAAAAGTTATGGCATCTATACCTCCTACGGGTGCATGGTTTTCAACTGATGCTTATGAAAATGCAGTTTTAGTGGTACCGGATAATTCTTTGGAACAATATAAAGAGGCTGAAGGATGGAAGTATTTCCTTAATCAGATGAAGGAGTCTGCCACGGGTATTGAGGAAATAAGAAATGGACAGAGTGGTATTTCTGTTCATTCTGAGGCTAACGGTGTTTCTCTTTCCGGGGCTGAAGGTCAGATTGTACAGATTTATGATTTTAACGGCCGGATGGTGTGGGAAATTACGGCTTATGACGGTCAGGTGATCATGCTTCCGACAGGGAACTATATTATAAGTGTAGGTAACGAAGCACTTAAGGTTCGAATTTAGATCCTTGGTGACGTAAATTAGAGTATGGAAGTTTTCGGCAAAAATGCAGGAGACTTCCTTTGTTTTTTATTCGGAGTTATTGGGAGATGGCTTATTCTAAGCTATGTAAGATTCTGTATAGTTGGATTATTTAGATAAAGAAAATCCCCTCGATGGGAGCGTTTGCCGGAAAAGGGCAT
The DNA here is from genome assembly GCA_050946375.1 of Bacteroidaceae bacterium. Classification (GTDB taxonomy): domain Bacteria; phylum Bacteroidota; class Bacteroidia; order Bacteroidales; family Bacteroidaceae; genus UBA1794. The sequence continues at coordinate 1,431 of JBMNUT010000024.1, forward strand.
GGCTCTTATCGAGGGGATATTGGGGAAAATCTTGTTTTTATTTTTACCGCTTATTTCAACCGTGCGCGGATGGCGGCTGATTCGGCTTCGTAACCGGGCTTGTTGAGCAGGGCGAACATGTTTTTCTTGTAGGCCTCTACACCGGGTTGGTCGAAGGGATTCACGCCGAGCAGGATACCGCTGATGCCACAGGCACGCTCGAAGAAGTAGAGAAGCTGGCCGAGGTAGTACTCGTTGAGTTGCGGAAGCGTGACTTTGATGTTGGGCACTCCGCCGTCTACGTGGGCGAGTTGGGTGCCGAGCTCGGCCATCTTGTTCACTTCGTCTACGCGCTTGCCGGCGAGGAAGTTGAGTCCGTCGAGATTTTCCTCATCGCTGGGTACGCTGAGGCTGCGGTTGGGCTCTTCGATGGAGAGGACGGTTTCGAAAATGGTGCGCTCGCCGTCCTGAATCCATTGGCCCATGGAGTGGAGGTCGGTGGTGAGGTCTACGGCTGCGGGGAAGATGCCTTTGTGTTGCTTGCCTTCGCTTTCGCCATAGAGTTGCTTCCACCATTCGCCGATGTAGTGGAGTTTGGGGTGATAGTTGGCGAGGATTTCGATTTTCTTGCCGCTCTGGTAGAGTGCGTTGCGCACGGCGGCGTAGAGGGCGCAGGGGTTTTCCTGCATCGGCTTGCCGGGGGCGGTGGCTTGTTCCATGTCGGCTGCGCCACGCACGAGGGCTTCGATGTCGAATCCTGCTACGGCAATGGGTAACAGGCCTACGGGGGTGAGTACGGAGAAGCGGCCGCCTACGTTGTCGGGGATGACGAAGCTGGCATAGCCTTCCTTGTCGGCCGTGGTGCGGGCTGCGCCTTTGTGGGCGTCGGTGATGGCTACGATTACTTTGCGTGCCATCTCTTTACCGCGCTGGTCTTCGCATTGTTTTTTGAGCAGGCGGAAGGCGAGTGCGGTCTCGGTGGTTGTTCCGGATTTGGAGATGTTGATTACGCCGAAGTCTTTGCCTTTGAGGTATTCGGTCAGCTCGGAGAGGTAGTCTTCGCTGATGTTGTTTCCGGCATATACGAGCACGGGGTTGTTTTTCTGGCGGGGCAGGAGCCAGGAGAAGCTGTTGTTGAGTGCTTCTACTACGGCGCGGGTGCCCAGATAGCTGCCGCCGATTCCGGCAACGACTACTACTTCGCAGTTTTCGCGCAGCGTTTCGGCCGTGGCCTTGAGGCGGGCCATGTCGTCGGCGGTAATGGAAGAGGGCAGATGGAGCCAGCCGAGGAAGTCATTGCCCGGGGCGGTTCCTTGTTCGAGTGCTTGATTGGCTGCTTCTGTCTGTGCAGCGTAGGCGTCGAGGGCTCCTTGGGGAAGGAAGCCGAGTGCCTTTTCGATGTGTAAACTGATTGATTTCATACCTATTTGTGAGGGTTTTGTGTTATTCCTGAATTCCTTTTTTTGAAAAGATATGGTTCATCGGAATGTATCGCAGAGGAGTTTGATTTCCACTGCGGGGGAAGCCTGTTCGTAAAGTATGTGGTAAACGGCTTCCAGGATGGGCATATATACGCCGTAGCGTTGGTTGATTTCGTACATGCACTTAGTGCCGTAGTATCCTTCGGCTACCATTTGCATCTCGATTTGCGCAGTTTTGACCGAATAGCCGCGCCCGATCATCGTGCCGAAGGTGTAGTTGCGGCTGAAGTAGGAGTAGCAGGTGACGAGCAGGTCGCCTAAATAGACGAATTCGTGGACGCTTCTTTTGCTTTTGGGCACGATGTCGAGAAAGCGCCCCAGTTCTTGCAGGGCATTGGCCACGAGTACTGCCTTGTAGTTGTCGCCGTATTTCATGCCGCCGCATACGCCTGCCGCAATAGCGTAGACGTTTTTCAGCACTGCGGCGTACTCAATGCCTTCCAGATCGTCCGAAGCGGTGGTGCGGATGTAGTGGTTGGTGAGTTTTTGGGCAATGATGGAGGCGCGTTCTACTACCGGGCTGGCAATGGTCAGGTAGGAGAGTCGTTCGAGCGCCACTTCTTCTGCGTGACAAGGGCCGCTGATGACGGCCATGTTTTCCGCCGGAACGTTGAATTGGCGGCTCAGATATTCCGTAACGAGGAGGTTGCTGTCGGGAATGATGCCCTTCACGGCCGAAACGATGAACTTGTCGGTCAGCAGTGTCTTGAGCTTTTCGAGCGTTTGGCGTATGTAGGGCGACGGTAGCCCCAGAACCAGTGTGTCCGAGTGCTGTACGATTTCGTCCAGATCGGAGCTGAAATGAATGCGCGCCGTATTGAATTTCACAGAAGTCAGGTAGGCCGGGTTGTGGCTCAGCCGCCGAAAGTCGGCGATTCGGTCATCGCGATAGATAAACCAGTTGATTTCTTCGCCGTGATCGGTAATCATCTTGGCCAGAGCCGTGGCCCAGCTTCCGCTTCCTACTATGGCTATTTTTCCGGGCAGCTTCATTCTTTGGTACTCGGTTCGGTTTCTGTTTCGTTGTTTTCCTGGGGGGCTGCTTTCTTCTCGGGGCGCATTTGCGGGAAGAAGATTACCTCCTGTATGGTGGTTTGCCCCGTCATGAGCATCACAAGGCGGTCCATTCCGATGCCCATGCCCGAGGTGGGAGGCATTCCGTACTCAAGGGCGCGTACGAAGTCGAGGTCGATGAACATCGCTTCGTCGTCTCCTTTTTCCGAAAGGCGCAGTTGCTCCTGGAAACGTTCGAGCTGGTCGATCGGGTCGTTCAGCTCCGAATAGGCATTGCACAGCTCCTTTCCGGCCACCATCAGCTCGAACCGTTCGGTCAGCTGCGGGTTGTTGCGGTGGCGCTTGCAGAGCGGGCTCATTTCGATGGGGTAATCCGTGATGAACGTCGGCTGTATGTAGTTTGCCTCGCATTTCTCGCCGAAAATCTCGTCTATGAGTTTGCCTTTTCCCATGGAGGGGTCGGTCTCGATATGCAGGTCGCGGCATACCTGGCGCAGCTGTTCTTCGTCCATGCCTTCAATGTCTACCCCCGTGTGCTCCAGGATTGCTTCGCGCATGGTCACTCTGCGGAACGGAGTCTTGAAGCTGATGGTATTTCCACCCACTTCCACTTCCGTGCCGCCGTTCACTGCGATGCAGATGCGTTCCAGCATTTGCTCGGTGAAGTTCATCATCCAGTTGTAATCCTTGTAGGCTACATAGATTTCCATGCACGTAAATTCCGGATTGTGCGTGCGGTCCATGCCCTCGTTGCGGAAGTTCTTCGAAAACTCGTATACGCCTTCGAATCCGCCCACGATAAGCCGTTTCAGATACAGCTCGTCGGCAATGCGCAGGTAGAGGGGGATGTCGAGCGCATTGTGGTGCGTGATGAACGGGCGTGCGGCTGCTCCTCCGGGAATCGGCTGCAAAATCGGGGTTTCCACCTCCGTATATCCTTGTGCGTTGAAGTAGTCGCGCATCGTGTTGTAGATCTTGTTCCGTTTGAGGAAGATGTCTTTCACGCCTTCGTTTACGACCAGGTCTACGTAGCGGCGGCGGTAGCGCAATTCAGGGTCGTCGAATTTGTCATAGGCTACGCCGTCTTTATATTTAACGATAGGCAGCGGACGGATACTCTTTGCCAAAACGGTCAGTTCCTGGGCGTGAACGCTGATTTCCCCCTTCTGCGTGCGGAAAACGAAGCCCTTCACTCCGATGAAGTCGCCCAGGTCGAGCAGTTTTTTGAATACCGTGTTGTACAGTTCCTTGTCTTCGCCCGGACAGATGTCATCGCGTGTAATGTACACTTGTATGCGTCCCTTGCTGTCCTGCAGCTCTACGAATGAAGCCTTTCCCATGATGCGCCGGCTCATCATGCGCCCTGCGATGCACACTTGCCGCAACTGGCTGTGGTCGGAGGGGTCTTCCGGGTCGGTGAAATTGGCCTTTATTTCGGTAGAGAAGGCATTGGTTGGGTATTCCTGTGCGGGGTAAGGCTCGATGCCCATTCGCCGCAATTCGTTCAGACTGTTTCGGCGTATTTGTTCTTGTTCGCTCAACTCGTTGATACTCATTAGTCTCTGTTTTAGTCGTTAGCCCCCGCAGCTTTCTGTGGGGGACTTGTTTGTTTCTTAACCAAAGATAATGCAAAGGTACGGAATATCTCGCACTTGGCGAAAAAATCCGTACCTTCTTTTCATTTTTTGATTCCGCTTTTACTCGGCCGTCAGCAGGAGCACGCGGCTTGCGTATTCGCGTTCCAGCGGGATGTCCAGCCCCGTTTCCATCAGCGTGGCACCGCTCAGCGTGAGGCCGTCCAGCCGGCAGGGTTTCCCCTCCACCGAGAGTTCCCGGATGCGGTAGCGGCGTGTCTTGTCCAGCCCTTCCAGCCGGATGGCGGGCAGCGTCTGGTTGACGAAATGCTCCATCTTGTAGGCATAGACCACCGCTTCCGTCCCGTCTTCATTGGTGTACATCAGCGAGGCTACGCCTTTCCGGTCGTAGGGGGAGATGAGCCGGTAGATTTCCCCTTGCTGCACCAGCGGCCGGATCGACTTGTAGTCGGCCAGGGCCTTGCGCGCAAATTCCTTTTCTTCGGCAGTCAGCGTCTTGGGCTGCATCTCCATGCCCAGCCGTCCGCTCATGGCCACGTCGAAGCGGAACTTCAGCGGCAGGCGGCGTCCCGTCTGGTGGTTGGGCGAAGCGCTCACGTGGCAGGCCATGGCCTGTGCGGGGAAGAAGAGCGAAGTGCCCCATTGTATGTAGATGCGTTGCAGGGCGTCGGTGTTGTCGCTCGTCCAGAACTCGTCGAAGTACGGCAGCAGTCCGTAGTTTGCCCGTCCTCCTCCGCTGGCACAAGCCTGCATGACGAGGTCCGGGTGCCGTTCGCGTATGCGTTTCAGCGTGCTTTCCAGCCCGCGGTGGTAGTCGATGTAGAGGTGCGACTTGCGGTCACCCGTCAGGTAGTGCGACCCATACTGCTGAAGGTCCATGTTGGCGTCCCATTTCAGGTAGGAAACTCCGGGATACTGCTCCGCTATCCGGTCGACCACGCCCACTACGAAGTCCTGCACTTCCGGGTTCGAGAGGTCGAGCACGAGCTGCGTCCCGCCGCGCCCCGTGCGGGGCTCGCGATTGGGCGGGCAAACAATCCAGTCCGGGTGGGATTCGTACAGATAAGAGCGCGTGTTTGTCATTTCCGGCTCAATCCAGAGGCCGAATTTCAGGCCGTATTGCCGGGCCGTGTCGGCCAGTGCCTGAATGCCGTTCGGCAGCTTTTCCTCGTCCACCCGGTCCCAGTCGCCCAGAGCGTCCGTGTCGTTGTTGCGGCGGTACTTCCCGTTGCCGAACCAGCCGTCGTCCATTACGAAGAGTTCTCCGCCCAGGTCGGCAAAGTCACGTATCATCGTGTGCATCTCGTTCTCCTTTATGTAGCAGTACACGCCCTCCCACGAGTTCAGCAGTATGTCGCGCGTCTGCGCGCTTCCGTGCAGCTTCCCGTCGTTCAGGGCCCAGTGGTGGAAGTTGCGCGATACGCCGCTCATGCCCTCCGTGCTGAACGTCAGGGCCAGCGCCGGAGTGCGGAATACTTCGCCCTTCTTCAGGTGATATTCCGAGTTGTCTTCGTTGATTCCCGCAATGAACCGGTGCAACCGTGCCGGCTCCGTTTCCACGCGCAGTGCGTAGTTTCCGCTCCAGCAGAGGGCCGCCCCTATGGCGCGCCCGGCGTTCTCCTGCGGGGCGCCGTCCAGGCTGAACAGCACTTCCGCGTGGTCTTCCGCCGAGTTGCGTACCCCGTTGCGGTTCTTGATGACTTTCATTCCCGGCAGGAGCGGTTCGGTCGTCAGGCCGGCCTCGTCGCCCCAGGCCCCGTGCAGGTGTGCCATCCATACGTCGCCCTGCCTTATCGGGAGGCATCCCGAGGCAAACCGGCGCAGCAGCACCGTTCCCTTCTCCTCGTGGCTGATTTCCGTCCACGTCTCGATCAGGTCGCTTTCCGCGTAGGGCTTGTAGCAGACGCGCACCTGCAGCGGATATACCTTGTCTTTCAGTACGACGACCGTTTCGCCGGCGCTTCCCGTTTCCACCGATTCCACTTTCAGGTCGAGTGTCTGCCCTCCGTCGGCATGCACCACGCTGATGGCTTCTTCCTCGCCTGCCTCGTGCCCGAAGGCCGGATAGGCCGCGGCGTCCAGTGCCGCGCCTCCCTGCCGCAGCAGCCGGGCGTTGTCGCCCTCGGCCAGCCGCGAGCCGTAGTAGACCGTGCGGAGCATTCCGCCCGCAGGGGCTTCGAGCAGCAGCGTAGTGTGCTCCGTTTCGATACGTATTTCTGGTATTTCGTCGCGCATGGCCCCGTCGCCTTCCTGGGCATACAGGGCATTGGTCATCAGGCCGGTAGTCATCAGCCCGAGAAGTAAGGATAAGGTCTTTTTCATATCTCTGCGTTATGGGTACGGGGCGGCGCCTCCTCGGCAGACGCGGTGCGACGTCACCCGTACGTTGATTGCTTGGGCAAAGATATGCGCCCCGCGCCTTATTTCCAAGGAAGTCATAAGAAAAAACGGACGCCGGGAGGGAAACCAGGACGTCCGTGAAAACAAATTTCTAAAACTATGAAAAACATAAATCAGGTATTATTGAAACTTTCAGGGCGCATCGCTGCGGCCGTGTGGCGGGGGAGGGTGCATACGCTGCAGCCGGTCCGTCTCTATGGAACTCTTCCGGCTCGAAACCGGAATATGAACTGCTGCAAAAATACGAAATAAACGAAATTTATGCAAGAAAAAGATTCGTGAATTTTTGTAGAAGTTGCCCTTTTTCCTGCTTTTTTTCTTCCTCCCTTTCCCGCCGGGCTATTGCCTTCGGCCGGCTCTGCGCCCCGTCTTTTACGAGGCTTCCGCCGCGCCGCCTGTCGCTTGTCGCGCCAGCCGTTCGTTCAGGCTGCGGAGTTCCTCGTAGAGCCCGTTCAGGCGTTGCGATACCTGTATGTAGTCTTCCTGAAACCGTTTCACCTGTTCCATCAGGTAGGTCATGCGGTCTTCCACGAAGTCGGTAAACTGGTCGAGCACTTCCTGCTGTTTGCTGCTGCGTCCCCCGATGAGTGCCCGGAGAAAGCGGGAGAGCAGTTCGATAAACGTATTCATGTCTTTTGTTTTGATTAGGTTATTGGTTCTTTTTATTGTTTTGATGGTTGGTTGGATAAACGGCGGCCAAAGCATGTCCGTTGTTCCCCCGGCGGGGGAAAGGAGCGGTGTACCCGAACCGGAGTCCCGGTACACTCTCCTTCCGGCGCGTCGGAACCGTTACGTTCCGGCGTCGCCCTCTTGCTCTCAGGCCGGTAGCCCGCAGCGGTTAGTTGCCCTGTCCGCTTTCGGTGTCATCCGTCGTAGTCGAGCTGCTGCCCTGGCTCCAGCGGGAGAAAGTCGTGGTGGCGGCTATCTGCTTCAGCGCCGTCGAGGGGCGGAACACGATGTTCGCCTTCTTGATCAGGTCCGTGGTCCAGTCCGTTTCGCTGGTGGCGCCGCCGCGGTTGAGCACCCTCAGTTGCAGGTGCCCCAGTTCGCCCAGTTCCACGATTTGCCCGCTTTGCAGGCGGTCCTTGATGTCGTCGATCAGGGCGGCGATGACCGCCAGGATGTCCGGTCGCGTTACGGTACACCGGTCTTCGATTTTGCTCACGATCATGTCCATCGTACTGCGTCCGGCAGTTACGGCTACGGCATAATACTTGTCTACACGTCCCGAACCTTCGGGCACATTTCGTCTTGCTACTTTGTAAATCATTGTTTTGATTTGATTTTAAGGGTTAATGAATAAGTGGGTTTGTTTTCATGCGCTGTCGTCTTTCCGTTTCGGGGCACGGCGGATCCGTTTCCGTGTTCCGGCGGTTCAGGGGCAGGGCACATCGCCCGCGGGAAGCGGGCGCAGGCATGCGGCACAGGTCGGGCCGCACGGGGGACTGCCTGGGCACAAGGGCGCAGGCAGTTTCGTCTGTAAAAACAGTATGATATTGGAGTATCCGAACAACCCGTCCACTCATGTTTTCCGGGGTGGGGTGGAGCGGGAACAGCAGAAGAGCGGAAGCCGGATGTGTCGGGAATAGAAGTATGTTAACTGTAAAGGGGTAAAAGAGTAATCTGATCCGGTTTCCGCCTTATGAGTAGTAAATTCGTTTCAGTTGATCAGGGGGGTGCAGAATGTCATGGTACTCGTCGCTTTCCGCTTTCGGAAGCGCTTTTAAGGTTAATTCTCGTCGCTCCTTCTTCGCCGCTTCCGCAGGGAAGCCGTCCTGAATGATTGACACTACAAAGGTAATGCGAGTTCGTCGCTTATGCAAGCATTTTCGGAGATTTTTTTCGAAGAATTTCTTATCTTTCTGATTTCCTGCCCAATAAAAAAGAGTCCCCCGCCGCGTCCTCTTCCTATTCGCTCAGGCGCTCCCTCAAATCTTTTATAAGTCGCAGATATTGAGGCATTTCGGGCGGCACGGCAAACTGGAAGTTCTTTTTCAGCGCCTCGCTCAGGGGCGTCAGCGCGTTGTGGTAGGCGCTCAGTTCGTTGCGCAGCTGTTCCTTCGTCGTGGCCAGGCGGCGTATTTCCTCTTCCCGCTGCGACCGCAGCCGTGTGCACAGCGGTGTCAGCAGCGGCAGCACCACGTTTTCCATCAGGTGGTGTCCCTGTATATATAAATAGGTAGTGTCCGCTTCTACGCCCAACTCCTTCAGCTGTCCGCCCAGCCGCTCCACGGCCGCCCGCTCGCCGTGGTAGCTCCGTTCCAGCCGCTTCAGGGTACGTTCCACGCGGTGCCGCAGGCGGGGCAGGCGCAACGTCTCCTTTTGCGGTGTGCCCGGGGCATGCCGCAGGGGGCGTTGCCCGCGGCGGGCGGTGGCGGCGGGCGTGTCCTCGGCCGGCGGGGCAAACGGGTCGAAGTGCTCCAGCCGCGTGATCTGGTTGAACTCCGTCATCGGGAAGCGCCCCTCCTGCCGGCGGCGGTAGAAGTGTATGTTCCACAGGAACAGCGGGTAAATCGTGCGCGAGTAGTACGCCATGAAGGCTTCCAGGTCCACCGCGTTCGTGTCGTTCAGCGTGGCCGCCGTGCAGCTCTCGTGCAGGGCGGGGGCGTAGCAGTGGTAGCTCTCGATGGCGTAGGCATACGTCTGGAAGAAGTACGGGTTCTGGTTCAGCTGCCGCGCGTTGTGCGTGGCCGTCTGCAGCAGGTAGTCGTAGTCGCTGTCCACACAGGCAATGATGCTCTTCCCTAAGGCCACGTCGCGCAGGGCGCTCATCAGCGCCTGCCGCTTCCCCTTGGCCAGGGCGCGCGCGTCGGGCAGCATGATCTGGAAGTAGCGTGTCTCGTCCTCCAGGCGCGACAGGATGTGCCGCCAGAAGGCGATGTCCTCATAGCTCTCCACGTAGGCTATGATTTTCCGCCGCGCCCGCTGCGGTTGCAGCCGTTGGGCAGCCTCCCAGTAGCGGGAAGTCAGGTTTTGGCGAAGGCTCTTCATGGCTGCTGGGCAGGCGCTTGGGGTTCGGAGTGCGTGATGTCGCTCATTTCCGTCACGGCGTCGAGCCAACCGTCCATGATGAGGGCCGGGCTGTGCGTGGCCAGTATGATTTGCGCGTGCGGGTTAAGCTGCCGTATGCAGCCTATGAGTTGCTGCTGCCACTCCACGTGCAGGCTGATTTCCGGCTCGTCCATGAGCAGCGTGTACGGCTGGCAGTCTTGTATCAGCACCGTCAGCAGGATCACCAGTATCTGCTTCTCCCCCGACGAGAGCTGGTAGGGGGCCAGCCGTTGCCCGTTGGGCAGGAGGAAGGCAATCTCGTTGTGCGTGCGGTCCAGCCGTTTGCCCGTCTCGCGGAACAGGCGGTCTATCGTGTCCTGAAACGTGCGCCGCGGCGTGCCCGCCTCCAGGGCCTTCTGGCGCGACTCGTCGCTGTTGTCCTGCAGGTAGTCGATGATGCGGTTGCTCACGTTCACCTGGTAGTCCAGGTAGCGCCGTTGCAGATGGTAGAGCTGCAGGTCCAGCTCCGTCTTCACGTTGTGGTCCGAGAGCCGCCCTAAGGCGTCGCCCGACACCAGCGGGCGGTCGAACGAGCGGATCACGTCGTAGCGTATGGAGTCGGCCTCGGCCGGTTCGTAGTAGAGGCGTACCGTAGCCCCCGTCAGCTCCGAGCGGAACGTCCCCTTCGAGGCATTCTTCAGGATGGCGTTGAGCAGGTTGATGAGCGTACTTTTCCCGATGCCGTTCACCCCGCTCAGTATGTTCACGTCGGGGCGCAGCGTCCAGCTGATGTCGTGCTGCCCCCAGAGATGGGTGATTTCGATGCGGCGGATGTATTCTGCATTCATGGCTGTGTGTGGTATATATAATATAGGTATAGGTTTCGTTTTCGCAGGGCGTCGGAGCCGGTCCGTTTCAGCGCCCGCCGTTCAGTTCCTCGGGCGTAAAGACCCGTGTGCCGCTCGTCGGTACGCCGCCCACGATGCGCGTCGTGCCTCCCGAGGCCGGCGTCGTTACCGGTTGGCTGCCCCCTTTGTAGTAGCGCAAGGCCTCGGGCATCAGCTCGCGCAGGTTCTCGATGCGCGTCTCGTCCGACGGGTGGGTGCTCATGAACTCCGGCGTCGAGCCGCTCGTCCCGGCCGACATGCGTTGCCAGAAAGGTATGGCCGCCTGAGGGTCGTAGCCCGCCATGGCGGCAAAGATGAGCCCGATGCGGTCGGCCTCGCTCTCGTTCTGGCGGGAGTAGGGCAGCGTGACCCCGTATTTGGCCCCAAGTCCGAACACCTGCTGCGCCAGCACCTGCGAGGTGGCCGACTTCGAGGCCATCACGCTCGACAGCGCCTGGCCCCCGTAGTTCAGCAGCAACTGGCGGCTGATTTGTTCGGCCGAGTGACGGGCCACCGCGTGGGCCACCTCGTGCCCCAGTACGATGGCCAGTCCGTTCGCGTCGCGCGTATAGGGCAGGATGCCTTCGTACACCACGATTTTGCCGCCCGGCATGCAGAAGGCGTTCGGCGTCGCGTCCTGCACGAGGTTGAACTCCCAGGCATAGTTCTGTATCTCCGAGGCCTGCCCGTTCTGCCGCAGATAGGTCTCCACGGCCGAGGCGATGCGTTGCCCCACGGTACGCACCAGCTGCGTCTGGGCGGCGTCGGTCGACTTCTTGGCCGTGCGCATGTATTCCGAGTAGTTCTGCTGGCTCAGGCTCAGCACTTCGCTGTCGCTCACCAAGAGCAACTGTTTGCGCCCTGTGATGGCCACGCTCGAGCAGGCGGCCAGCGCGGCCCCTGCGGCCAGACAGAGTGCCGTCCTGCGCAGCATACGGTAGAAAGAAGTAGTTTTTTTCATAGGGCTTTTTTCTTTGTAGGATTGGTGGAGCAAAGATAGTGAAAGGCGAGTGCAGAGGCAAGTGAAAACGCAGTTTTTCAAAGAAAAGACCGCCCCGTTCCCGTGCAGGCAACGCCGCAGATTGCGTGTTATGGCGTACTGAAGAAAGACTTGCCGCTTTTTCAGAAACTCCTCTCACCTTTTCCTCGAAAGTGGCAAGTCTTTTATCATTTCGAGGGGAAAATTAACGGCATTGAAGAGGCACATATCGTCCGTTCCCGTGTCTCTTTTGTAATATACACCTATATAGTGCAAGTTTTTGCAGTTAAAGAGCCTTAAAAAAAGAACGGAGGTAAATTATTTCTATTTATATTTGAGGCAGACTTTTGAGGGCCTCCGATTCCTGCGCAAGCAGGAGATGCGTTTCAGCCGAGGCGGGAGCGTAGAAAAAGGAAGCCTGACTTCATAACTAAGCATAACACTGATACCGAGAGAAAGTAAACGTAACATTTGAGATTTAACATGTTTAATTTAAGTACTATGAGAAAGTTTATTCTATCTGCGGCGGCTCCGCTCTTCTGTGCGGGGTTGCTGATTGCGGCTTTACCGGCCGCGGCACAGGAAGAGACTACCGCTCCCGAACCGGGGACGGATATGTCTTCTTATCTGACGAATTCGAACTTCGATGGCAACTATGATGGCTGGACGCTTGAAGGAGGTGGTGTAAACATCAACTCCAATTTGTGCGAGGCTTATGAAACTCAGCACAATGGCTTGTATCTTTATCAGGATGTTACCGGACTGCCGATGGGCGTGTACAAACTGACGGCAGAAGGTTTCTATCGTCCGGGATGGAACGATGAAGGTGCGGCTTATGCAAATGGTGATCCGGGAGTATGCCCTGCCCGTTTCTTCATCTCTACGGCGACCCAGAAGCTGACGGCCAATCTCTGTTGCTTGTATGCCACGGATTACAGACTGTCCAGTGGAGGTATCGGCGGATATGCCAACTCCATGTCAGAAGCACGTACCGTTTTTGATGCAACGGACGATTACCTCGTTACGATGGACAACCTGTATGTAGGCGCTGACGGTACACTCCGTCTGGGTATCGAAGGCGTTGCCGAGTCTTATGGTGGCTTGTGGAGTATCTGGGGTAATTTCACTTTGACTTACGAGAGTGAATTGAGCCTGGATGGCTATCGGACGCTTGCCGACGGCGTGGCAAACGAAATCTTCAACCTGGTGATGAACTACAGCTTCAGCGGTGGTACGGCCATTGAAGATGCCGTGTATGAAATGCAAGACAACATGTACGGCGAAACGATGGACGAAGTGGAGGCCAACATGGCTCAGCTGAATGAATGGCTGGAGGAGATGCAGGCTGCCAATGAAGCATGTGCCAATCTGGAAGCTGCCATGGCTGAGTACAACGAATGGATTGGGCAAGGTTATCCCGGTGCTGCCGACTTGACCGCGGTCTACGAGAGCGTGGCTCCGATTCTGGACGGTGCCGAGAAAGAGGACGGAACTCCTTATTATGCGGCTGACATCGACTCGTGCGTAACCGCTCTCGAAGAGGCTATCCGCAACTACCGCATGAGCGTGGCAATACCGGCTGAAGGACTGGACGTAACGTTTGCCATTCCCAATGCTAACTTTACCAATGAAGAAGGACATGCATCGAGCGAAGGTTGGATGACTAATAACACGAAAGCCGACGGTAGCGCTGCTACGGGTGACTTCCGCTTGAATACGTTCGGACCGGAAGGCGACGTGAAGAACTGGTGGAACAACTGGTCGGGTAACGTAAGCGACTGTGCAAACATGGATGTATATACCGAAATGCACAACCTGCCCGCCGGCTATTATTCCTTCTCCTTGATTCACACGACGGATGGAGCTGTTACCAACCAATGCGCTTATGCAAACTCGGCTTATGACCAGAAGGAATCTCTCCTTCCGACCAATATTACGGAATTGGGCACTACCGGTTGGAATACCGATCCGACACGTTGGGATACGCTTTATGTGGACTCCGTATTGGTAGGTTCCGACGGTTACCTCCGCGTAGGTATGCACTCCAACTTGAACTCGGCATCTTCCGCCGGTTGGTTCTGCATCACGGACTGCAAGCTGACTTACTACGGCTCGGGTGATGGCTCGATCAACGACCTGATGCGCGACGCTCTGCTCGCACGCGGCGATACCCTCCTGACAGAGGACTTCCTGGCTGTGCAGAAAGCATACCTGACCACGGGTATGGAGACGCTCCGCGCTGCGGACATCACGACCGACGAGGCTGCTACTGCGGCATTCGACGCGTTTACCGTTGTGCTCGATTCGTGTGAGGCTGCCGTGGATTCGATGGCTGACTTCCGCACGACTTACTACGACCCGATCGTGGCTATGATTGAAACCGCTCCGACCGACGAACTGGCTACGACAATCGGCCTGTTCAAAGGCATGTGCGACCAGATGATTGCGGCCGAGACGACGACCGTCGAAATGTTCTACGGAATGATCAAGCCGCAGGCTGCCGCATTCTTGGACTATGCGAACGCGTACATCGCTGCCAACGAATACACCATGGGTTCGGTAGAAGAAGTGGCAAACGTCATCACGCAGGTATTGACTGCCCAGAACGCCGCCGTTACGGAGAATCCGCTTGTTTCGGCTACGGCTGCCCAGAATGCGACCGACCTGCTCGAGTTTGCACAGGTGTACGACAATGCACTGCTCACAATGGCTGTGGAAGGCGTCTACAATGCCGATACATTGAGCGTAATCTCCGGCTTGGTTAGCGATGCAGCTACGGCTATGCTTGCTGATCAGGATAACATCGATGCTTATACGACCAACATCAGTTTGCTCGTTAAGCGCTTGACGCTGACGGCTGCAGGTGCTGTATTGCCCGATGGTTCTATCGACCTTACCTCTTGGATTACCAATGCGGACATCGAGATAGTAGATGCCGGTGGAAACCGCACGGCTGCTCCGGAAGGATGGGAAGGCTTTACCAAAGGTGGTAACGGAAACTTCTGGACTCCGCTGGATGGAAATGAAGGCGCACAAGGTGAATATGCACTCGAAGGATGGGCTGAAAATCCCTCAAAGCATACGTTCAACTACTATCAGACCATTAAGGGTATGCCCGCTGGTTCGTATCGTGTAACTGTATTGGCTCGTGATATGCAAAGTAAATTGGCTAATGGCGCTTCCAAACTCTATGTAACCACTTCCGAAGGACGTGAGTACATTGAACCGATTTATTCGCATCCTGTATTGACTAACGATACGCTGGTTTACGATACGACTTATGTAGAAGGTAGTACGACGGAGATTGCTTCAATTACTTCTCGTCCTAATGTAGACGATAAGACGTATGACCTTTACGAGATTGATGATATCTGGATCACGAATGATGGTGCAAATATGACCATCGGTGTACGCCGTGATTCACTTGGCGTCTGCAACTGGTTCTCGGCCGACGACTTCCACCTCTACCTCACTAAGCGCTTCAACACGGGCATTGAGGAAGTAGGAGCCGACCAGGGCAATGACCTCGTAGTCTACAGCCGCGACGGATATATCTACGTAGAGGGTGCGGAGGAATACACCATCTACAACATATCGGGTATAGCCGCTTATGGAAAGGATCAACAGTTGCAACCGGGTTACTACATTGTGCAGACCAAGGACGGACGCACAGCAAAGGTAATAGTGGACTGATGAAACAGTAGGCTGTAACTGGCCTGTTCTCTTCCCTCCGGAAGAGACATAGCATAGGAAGAGGGTGAATCAAAACGTTCAGTTTTGGCTCACCCTCTTTTTTAGGTGTGTAAGAATGTGCAAGATGCAAGGCGTTGATTGTACATTATGACACAGCGCTTCTTTTTCTGTCCCGATGGAAGCGGGGAAGGGGTGCCGGGGGATTCGCGGCGTTATGGGCCGGAAACGCCCCGCAGGGGCTGGAAACGGGCCGGAAGAGGCTGCTTTTCGCGGACTCGGCGGGAGCCTTGATGAGGGACGGTTGTGCACTGGAACGCAGCGGGGCTGTAACTTTTTCCCTATATATAATAGGTGTTTTCTTCATTTCTTAGATTTTTTCGCTGTTTTGGGTGATTTTTTTGCGGGGTGTTCTTGCGTGGAATGGGTAAAGTCCCTACCTTTGCACCCGCTTTCGACAAGGAAGTGACCTTGAAGGAGCCACGGACAA
>JBMNUT010000025.1:0-10757 GCA_050946375.1 Bacteroidaceae bacterium
AAGTACTATTGCACGCTGGTCATCGGAAACATTCCGCTGTAAGCCGAAAGGCAGTCGTTTCATCCTCTGAAGTAGTAGGTTATGGCAGAGAAGAAGATAACCCGGCGGGAGTTTTTCCGCGCAAGCATCAAGCGCACCTTGCCGTTCTTGGGCGTGTTGGCCCTGGGGCCGACGCTGTTGTCGGGCTGCGGCGATGACGATACCCCGCCCATGGATTGCGGTAATTCCTGCGTCGGTACGGCGCGGGGCGGTTGTGGATCGAGTTGCAGCAGCAGTTGTGTCGGTTCGGCGCAGGGCGGATGCGGCTCGGGATGCCTGAGCAGTTGTAAGGATAGCTGCAAGGACTCGTGTAACGACACGTGCAGCGATACGTGCAGGGGCAATGCCCGTGCGTCCTCGTGCTCCGACTGCGGCAGTAATTGTTCCGGTAGTTGCGACAATACTTCCACCTCTTCTTCCTGTTCGGGCTGCGGCAACAGTTGCAACCGGGCATGTGCGCAGAATTGCGACACTACCTGCCGCACGGGTTGCAAGATGTCCTGCATGGGAGCCTGCGACAGCTCTTGTCTGGGTAGTTGCGACACTTCCTGCCTGGGCAGCTGCAGCCAGTGGTGTCAGTACACCTGCAAAAACTCCAGCATGTTTGAGTGGCCGTAATGGAGGGGGCGATGGCACAAGGTATTTATAAGGAGAGTTCCACCTGGCAGGCCGGGCGGGCGAAGTCCATCACGTTCATCGTGACCAAAGATTGCCAGCTGGCCTGCAAGTATTGCTACCTCGTAGGCAAGAATGCGAAGGAGCGGATGACGTGGGAAGTGGCGCGGCAAGCCGTCGACTACATCCTCTCCCGCGAGGAAGAGTTCCGCGAGGAGTCGGTCGTATGGGACTTCATCGGCGGAGAACCTTTCCTCGAAATCGACCTGATCGACCGCATCTGCGACTATCTGAAGATAGAGATGTTCCGGCGCGGGCACCATTGGTTTGACTCATACCGCTTCAGTTTCTCCACGAACGGCATCAACTACCACGAAGAGAAGGTGCAGCGTTTCATCGAGAAGAACCTCCATCACCTGAGCATCGGCATAACCATCGACGGGACGAGGCGCAAGCACGACCTGAACCGTGTCTACCGCACAACGGGGCGCGGCTCGTATGAAGACGTCGTGCGCAACATCCCTCTGTGGTTGCGGCAGTTCCCCGACGCGGCAACCAAGGTGACCATCAGCAGCCCCGACATACCTTATATCAAGGAGAGCGTGCTCCACCTCTACAGCCTCGGCATCCGCGAGGTGAACATCAACTGCGTTTTCGAAGACGTATGGCAGGAAGGCGACGACGTCCGCTTCGAGGAACAACTGACCGCGCTGGCCGACGAAATCATCGGCAAGGGCTATTACAGGGACCATGCCTGCTCCTTCTTCAACGAGCGCATCGGGAAACCGCTGGATGTCGTGCGGGATAACCAGAACTGGTGCGGGGCAGGGCGTATGCTCGCCATCGATGCGGCGGGAAACTTTTACCCTTGTACCCGTTTTGCGCAGTACTCCCTGCGGAGCAAGCAGGCCCGTATCGTCGGAAACGTGCGGGAAGGAATCGACCGCAACAGGCTGCGTCCTTTCTTGACGCTCGACCGTTGTACGCAAAGCCCGCGTGAATGCCTGGAGTGCGAGGTCGCTTCGGGCTGTGCGTGGTGCCAGGGTGAGAACTACGATGCGGCGGAGAGCGACACCATCTACCAGCGGGCCACGGCCATCTGCCGCATGCACAAGGCCCGCGTGCGGGCCAACAATTACTATTGGAACAGGCTTTACCGCAAACTGGAGCTGGAAAAAGCGGAAGGAGAGGCAGCCTCATGTTAGAGCATCTTGTCATACTGCTCGACGAACGCAGCACCTCTTATTGCGCTTATGAAGTGCCGGCGGGAGAACGGCGCCTCATCGGTCTGGAAGTTCTGCGGGCCGGCATCGTGTTTGCCCTGAAGGAAAACCTGCACGTCCAGTTCGTCTATCCGGATTACGCCCTTCCGCCGGAGTACGAAGCACTCATCTGTACCGTGAACCACACCAAGATACAACCCGCCACGCATGCCGGGAGCGAGGCCGGAGTCGTCGTATTCGACGGCTGGGAGCTGCTCGGCGGTTATCCCTTTGCGCCGGGTGCCGTCTGCGTCCTGCGCACCGCCAAGGCCGACTTCTTCCGCCAGCATGCCCGGATTGCGGACGTGTTGGGCAGAGTGACGCGCCTGAACGTCGTAATCACCGACGTCGAAACGTTCGGGGCAGACGACTTTGCCGCCTATTCCTTGGCCTTGCAGGCCCTCTCCGTCCCGTTGAAGAAACTCTTCCTGCAGGGGAAACGCCCGCAGCTCAACCTGCTGACCGACCGGATGATGCTGGACGGAATGAACAACTGCAACGCCGGTTGGCAGAACATAACCCTCGCCCCGGACGGACGCTTCTATGTCTGCCCCGCTTTCTATTACCAGGACGCGCCGGCCGGCATAGGGAGTCCGGCCGAAGGGCTTCGGCTCCCGAATGCCCGGCTGTACCGGCTGGACCATGCCCCTATATGCCGGAACTGCGACGCATACCACTGTCGACGCTGTGTCTGGCTGAACCGGAAGACAACCCTTGAGGTGAATACGCCTTCGCATGAGCAGTGCGTCGTGGCCCATCTGGAGCGTGAGGCGGCGCGGCGCTTGTGGATGGGACTCCGGGCGGGCGGCCTTTTCCCGGACGGGCAGGAGATTGAGGAGCTGGACTATCTGGATCCTTTCGACAAGATAGTCCAATGATTTTTTTAGCATCAAACCAAAAGACAGAGTGATGAAGAAGTTAGTAGGAAAAGTGACCGAGGCGGAAAAATGCGAGATACAGGCCTTGTTCGAACGCCGCAACGGATTGGTGGAGCTGGCCCGGGTGGTCACCCCCACGGATGAGGCTTTGTATGAAAAAGTCGTGAAGGACATGGGCCAGACCAGCACGAAGTTTCAGGACTGGTGGAACCGCATGGCCGCGCAGTACCAATGGGAGCGCCGCGACGATGGCAACTGGGAAATCGACTTCCAGACCAACGACATTTATTTAGTCTGCCCGGACTGAGCGGAGCGCCTTGCCGCCGCGTGCGGTTTCCCTTGCCTCCGTTGGGAACAAGTCTTGCATCTGTTCCGAAAAGGATGCAAGACTTTTTTTTTGTTTCCCGACAGGGAATAAGTTGAAGAAAAGTATCATCTTCGGCGTTTTAATAAAGAGAAAATAAATTTTCTTGCAGTAGCCCCATTGGTAACATCTTTTTTCTTTATCTTTGCTCACGCGAAGATAGGATGCGGCTCGGCATAGCCCGGGTGAAAACGTAGTTTTCCCCTTGTCTCTATGCTCGCCTTTCGTTATCTTCGTCCCCGTCTTCCGCTGCCGACGTACGAGTGTCGTGCGCCGGGGAAGATGGACATAAGAAAAAAGGTGTTATTGAAATTATCTTCTCAATCCAAACTTGGCGGTTTGAAATGCAATGAAGATGATTTGCAATAGCACCTGCATTGGATGCTTATACTCTGCCCGTACGTACGGGCAGCATGAGCATATTCGGTGTGGGGCTATTGCTTTATCAAATTGCAAAGGTACGCCAAGACCTGGATTGATTGATAAAGCCGATACAATCCTCACACCTTTTTTATATCCGTTTATGAACGCTCCATCGGAGGATGCGGGGCAAAAAAGGAGATTCGTGTTATGAATGAAAATGTTTATTTGATTCAATTTGAGTATGCCGGTAAGACCGTATCAAATTACGAACTTGTTCCATTACGATATTTCTAAGTAAACGTTGAAAAATAATTTGTTTATGTAGGAGACAGTGAAGCTTATATTCTGGAATCCTATTGGTTTGTAACAGGTGGGAAGATGAAGAATATTTGTCTCTTTGCTAAAGAAGGAGAATTGATAGCTCATGTGGCAGATTTCTCCCAGGAGTTCTGATGTAAATCTTATAAATAGTAAAAGTCTTATGAAACACATTATTCGAAAAGTATTATTCTTGTTGCTGTTGCTCTCTACGAATAGAGTTGCATCGGCGTATGATTTTGAATGTGGGGGTCTCTATTATAATATCCTTTCGGAAGAAGACCGAACGGTAGAAGTAACTTATTATGATTATTATACCGGTTTCGATGCTATGAAGGTAATAGTTCCGGAAGAGTTTATTTTTGAGGGAGAGACCTATAAGGTAACTTCGATCGGGGAAGCACACGGCGGCCACTCCATAGCCGTCTATGCCGACAATAGTAAAAAAGCCACAGCGCTACGGCTCATCGAGGAAGGGCGCGTCAACTTCGTCTGCCCCGCCGACTACCGCACAGGGAAGGAAATCCACATGGTCGTGAAGCGCATTCTGGACAAAATAAAAGCCGACTGCGAATTCCGCCGCCTGCTCGACCTGCACCAAAGCAAAGCCCGGAGAAAAAAATAAGGGCAGCAGGAAAATCCATCCTTTAGCCCCGCCTGCAGAGTTTTTTAGTCTCCGCCAGGCTTCGCATTGCGCATAATTTCCTATTTTTGCCCGTAGAAACAAAAATAGGAAATTATGTACATGCCTGCCCTCTTAAAACGAAGCCTGATCCTTGCCTGCGCAGGGATCGCCTGCAGCCTCCCGGCGCTCCAGGCACAGAATGCAAACGAAAACCACGCCCTGACGCTCCACTACGACCGCCCGGCCGCCTATTTCGAGGAAGCCCTCGCCATCGGAAACGGCACGCAGGGAGCCATCCTCTACGGAGGGACCGACACCGAGCGCATCTCCCTGAACGACATCACCCTCTGGACCGGCGAGCCCGACCGGGAGGTCACGACGCCCGATGCCCACAAGGCCATACCCGCCATACGCGAAGCCCTCGACCGCGAGGACTACCGCGAGGCCGACCGCCTGCAGCGGCAAGTGCAAGGGCACTACAGCGAAAACTACCAGCCCCTCGGCTCGCTGGCCATAGAGTATGCCGACGGGGAAAACACGCCCCGCATAACCGACTACAGCCGCCGGCTCGACATCAGTAACGCCACGGCCCGCACACAATACCTCAGGGACGGGAAACCCTTCGCCGCCGACTATTTTGCCTCGGCGCCCGACTCCGTACTCGTCATCCGCCTCACCTCCGCCGCCGACGAGGGCATCACGGCCCGCCTGCGCTTCACCTCGCTGCTGCCCCACGCCTGCACGGCGCAAAATGGCGAGATAGCCGCCGAAGGATATGCCGCCTATCATTCCTACCCCAACTACTACGGCGGAGTGGAAAAGAAGCACCTCTACGACCCCGAACGCGGCGTGCGCTTCAAGACCCTCATCCGCGTGCTGCCCGCCGACGGCCGGGTCAAGAGTTTCCCGACGGGCGAACTGAAGATAGACGGCAGCCACGAGGTGCTCATCCTCATAGCCAACGCCACGAGCTTCAACGGCTTCGACAAAGACCCCGCCACCGAAGGCCGCGACTACCGCACGCTCGCCGCCCGGCGCATGGAGCAGGCAGCCGCCAAGGGCTACGACGCACTCCTCCAGGCGCATACGGCCGACTACCGCCACCTCTTCGCCCGCGTGGAACTGGACCTGGGGCAGACCGATCCCGACATCTCCGCCCTGCCCACCGACCGGCAGCTCCTCCTCTACAGCGACAGCCTCCAGCACAACCCCGACCTCGAAGAACTCTACTTCCAATACGGCCGCTACCTCCTCATCTCCTGCTCCCGCACGCCCGGAGTGCCGGCCAATCTGCAAGGACTCTGGAACGAACAGCTCCTCCCCCCCTGGAGCAGCAACTACACGAGCAACATCAACCTGCAGGAAAACTACTGGCCCGCCGGACCCACCAACCTGAGCGAACTGCAAGAACCGCTGTTCGGCTTCATCGACAACCTGACCCACACGGGCCGCGCCACGGCCGAGGCTTACTACGGAGTAGGGGAGGGATGGTGTCTGGGGCAGAACACAGACATCTGGGCCATGACCAATCCTGTGGGCCTGCAGAACGGCGACCCCTCGTGGGCCTGCTGGACCATGGGCGGCGCCTGGCTCTCCACCCACATCTGGGAGCACTATCTCTTCACCCAGGACGAAGATTTCCTCCGCAAACACTACCCCGCACTGAAGGGCGCCGCCGACTTCTGCCTGAACTGGCTGGTGGAGAAAGACGGCAAACTGATGACCTCGCCCGGAACCTCGCCCGAAAACCTCTACGTCACCCCTGACGGATACGTAGGAGCCACCTCCTACGGCAATACCAGCGACCTGGCTTTCATACGCGAATGCCTCATCGATGCCCGCAAGGCTGCCGAAGAGCTGGGCGTGGACAAGGACTTTCGCAAACAAGTGGAGCGCACGCTGAAGCGCCTGCATCCCTATCAGATAGGAAAAGACGGGAATCTGCAGGAATGGTATCACGACTGGCGCGACCAAGACCCGCGCCACCGCCACCAGTCCCACCTGTTCGGCCTCCATCCGGGTCACCACCTTTCGCCCGCCGCCACGCCCGAACTGGCCAAAGCCTGCGCCCGCACGCTCGAAATAAAAGGTTACGAGACCACCGGATGGAGCGCCGGATGGCGCATCAACCTCTACGCCCGGCTGCTCGACGGGCAGAAAGCCTACCGCATGTACCGCCGCCTGCTGCGCTACGTCAGCCCCGACGGCTACCAAGGACAGGATGCCCGGCGCGGGGGAGGCACATACCCCAACCTGCTCGATGCCCACTCGCCCTTCCAGATCGACGGTAACTTCGGCGGCTGCGCCGGTGTGGCCGAGATGCTGCTGCAGTCGTCCGAAAGCGAAATCAGCCTCCTGCCCGCCCTGCCCGAAGCCTGGAGCGAAGGCCGCGCCAAGGGGCTCTGCGCCCGGGGCGGATTCGAGGTCGACATGGCCTGGACCGATGGGAAAATCACGTCGCTCACCGTAAGTTCGAAGAAAGGCGGAAAAACCACCGTCCGCTTCAACGGCACATCCAAGTCCCTGCACCTGAAAGCCGGCGAGAGCAAAACCCTGCTCTGACCAATACTGAAAAACGGCACATAAGAGAAACAAAAAAACAAGAAAACCGCAAGAAGATGAAATACCTGATAGTCGGCGGAGTAGCCGGAGGAGCCACCGCAGCCGCCCGCATACGCCGGAATACGGAAAAAGACGAAATCATACTGTTCGAAAAAGGTGCCCACATCTCCTATGCCAACTGCGGACTGCCGTACTACATAGGGGGTATTATCGAAGAACGGGAACGGCTATTCGTGCAAACCCCTGCCGCTTTCGGGAAAAGATTCCGCATCGACGTGCGGACCCACTCGGAGGTGACGGCCATAGACACGGAGAGAAAGGAGGTTACGGTACGCACTGCCGAGGGGAAGACCTACACCGAGGCGTACGACAAACTGCTCCTCTCGCCAGGAGCCTCGCCGGTGCGTCCCCCGCTGCCGGGCATTGACGGGAAAGGCATCTTCACCCTGCGCAACGTAGACGACACGGACGCCATCAAGACCTACCTGCAGCAACACGAGGTAAGACAGGCCGTCGTCATAGGCGGAGGCTTCATCGGGCTGGAAATGGCCGAGAATCTGCAACACGCCGGGGCAGAAGTCGCCGTCGTAGAGATGGCCGACCAGGTGATGGGCCCCATCGACTATTCGATGGCCGCCCTCGTACACGAACATTTGCTCCAGAAAGGCGTAAAACTCTACCTCGGCCAGGCCGTGGAGGCTTTCGAGGAATCGGCAGGAAGAACAACCGTATGCCTCAAGTCCGGGCTCCGGCTAAAAACCGACCTGGTCATTCTCTCCATCGGGGTGCGTGCCGAAACCCGCCTGGCTGCCGAAGCCGGCCTGAAGATAGGCGAGGCGCGGGGCATCTGGGTCGACGAATTCCTCCGGACCTCCGACCCGTCGGTCTACGCCGTGGGCGACGCCATCGAATATCCCCACCCGCTGACGGGAAAGCCTTGGCTCAACTTCCTGGCCGGGCCCGCCAACCGGCAGGCGCGCATTGTGGCCGACAACATGGTCTTCGGCAACCGCGTGCGCTACGAAGGCTCCATAGGCACCTCCATAGCCAAAGTCTTCGACCTGACGGTAGCCTCCACCGGACTGGCTGCCAAGCGTCTGAAACAAATGGGCATCCCCTACCTCTCGGCCACCATCCACCCCTCCTCCCATGCGGGCTACTATCCCGGTGCCCTGCAGATGAGCATCAAGACAGTATTCGCACCGGACAACGGAAAACTCTACGGGGCACAGATCGTAGGCTATGAGGGCGTGGACAAACGCATCGACCAATATGCCCAGGTGCTCAAGCACGGCGGGACAGTCTATGACCTCGTGGAGACGGAACATGCCTATGCGCCCCCATTCTCCTCGGCCAAAGATCCGGTGGCCGTCGCCGGATATGTCGCCGGCAACATCCTGAGCGGGAAAATGACACCGCTCTATTGGCGCGAACTGCAGGCCGCCGACTTGTCGAAGATTGCGCTGATCGACGTGCGCACCGCAGAAGAATACGGACTGGGACACATAGAAGGAGCACAAAACATTCCGCTCGACGAACTGCGCGAGCACCTGCCGGAGCTTCCTGCCGACCGCCCCGTCTACCTCTACTGCGGAGTAGGACTGCGCGGCTACCTGGCTTCGAATATACTGAAGGAAAACGGCTTCTCCGATGTGCGCAACCTGATCGGCGGGCTGAAGACTTTCAAGGCAGCCACCACGCCCGTCTGTCTGCCGGACAGCCCCTCTACACCGCCCGAGGACAGCAAGACAGCCTCCCCCGCTGCCTCTATGGCAGAAAAAGAAACGGCCCGCACACTGAAAGTGGATGCCTGCGGCATACAATGCCCCGGACCTATTCTGAAACTGAAGCAAAACATGGAGACTCTCCAGCCGGGCGAACGGCTGGAAATACACGCCACAGACCCCGGATTCCCACGCGATGCCGAAGCCTGGTGCCGAAGCACAGGACAACGATTCCTCTCCTCGGAATCGGCAAACGGGCAGTTCCGCGTACTCATCGAGAAGGCCGTTCCCGCCGAAACGTCCCCGCAAACCGGCACGACCGGCGGCAGCAACAAGACTTTCATTCTCTTCAGCGACGACCTGGACAAGGCCCTGGCCACCTTCGTACTGGCCAACGGAGCGGCAGCCACAGGGAAGAAAGTCACCATCTTCTTTACCTTCTGGGGACTGAATGCCATCAAGAAAGAAGCCAAGCCCCGCACCGAGAAAGACTTCTTCGGCAAGATGTTCGGCATGATGCTGCCTTCGAGCTCGCTGAAGCTGAAACTTTCCAAAATGAACATGGGGGGACTCGGCCCGCGCATGATGCGCTACCTGATGAAGCAGAAAGGAATCGATTCGCTGGAATCGCTCCGCCGGCAGGCCATCGACAACGGAGTGGAATTCATAGCCTGCCAGATGTCAATGGACGTGATGGGTATCAAGAAAGAAGAACTTCTGGACAACGTGACAATCGGTGGCGTAGCCACCTACATGGAACGTGCCGAACAAGCGGGAATAAACCTGTTTATCTAAGAAATACACCATCGCTGTCCGATAAACGTCCAACCGCACAATCCACAGGTGACTTTATAGGAACTTCTCGTTTTGCGGTAAATATAAAGAAGGTGTGCCAAAAAGCACACCTTCTTTTTGCACATGCCATCAAATCCTCGTGCGGCTTTCAGATTCAGCGTTCAGAAATAGTACTTCTCTTATGGCGGTGGTTATTCCTAATTCGGTAACTTTGATAGGAGGTTCTGCATTTTTAGGATGTTCTTCTCTTGAGTCAGTGGTAATTGGTAATTCGGTTACTTCGATAGGGATCTCTGCATTTTGGGGATGTACTTCTCTTGATTCTATAAGCCTTCCTAACTCGCTCATTTCGATAGGGCCCAATGCATTCTCAGATTGTTCCTCTCTTGAGTCAGTGGTAATTGGTAATTCGGTTACTACGATAGAGGATGGGGCTTTCTGGGGATGTTCTTCTCTTGATTCCATAATCATTCCCAATTCGGTTACTTCGATAGGGAAAGGGGTATTCTATGGTTGTCCTTTAGAGACCATAGTCATTCCTAATTCGGTAACTTCGATATCTGCATCCTTTGAGGAGGAATGTAAACTTAAGGAGATAGTAGTTGCTTCGGATAATCCGGTATATGCTTCTTGGGATGGGGCACTTTATACAAAAGGACTGGATACTTTGGTTTGTTGTCCCGAGGGAAAGAATTCGATATCATTCTCGAACTTTGTTACTTCGATAGGGCCCAATGCATTCTCAGATTGTTCCTCTCTTGAGTCTGTGCCCATTCCTAATTCAGTAACTTCAATAGGTGATAGAGCATTTGAAAATTGTTCTTCTCTTGATTCCATAACCATTCCCAATTCGGTTACTTCGATAGATGAATGGGCATTCTTTGGGTGTTCCTCTCTTGATTCTGTGGTAATTGGCAATTCGTTAACTTCGATAGCGGAGTATGCTTTCTATAGCTGTTCCTCTCTTAAGTCTGTGATTATACCTAATTCTGTAACCTCGATAGGAAGTTATGCATTTGCATATTGTCAGTCTCTTAACTCTGTGATTATTCCTAATTCGGTAATTTCAATAGGGGAGGAGGCTTTCTATGATTGTATTTAGAACGCCCCAACAACCAAAACCAATCAGAAATATCCAATCATAAACCTTTAATTGTCAATACATTCCAAGATTTAACACATTTCGGCTGCTTTTTGATGCTTCCCAAATTT